>CAWFRG010000018.1:0-14931 GCA_963818205.1 uncultured Solirubrobacterales bacterium | reverse complement strand
AGCTTGGTGACCGCGCCGCCGTCGGCGCGGCCCTTGCTCTCCTTCATCGCCGCGCCGACGATCCTGCCGATCGCCTTCTCGTTGCCGCTCCTGACCTGCTCGGCCGCCTCCGGCTCGGCCTCGATCGCCCGATCGACGATCCCATCCAGCTCGCTCGAATCGGAGATCTGGGCGAGGCCCTCGCTCTCGACGATCTTCGCCGGGTCGCCGCCCTCGGCGACCAGCTTCGTCAGCACCTGCTTGCCGGCGCCGTGCGAGATCGTCTTTCCTTCGACCAGCCCGGCGAGCGCCGCCACCGACTCGGGGGTCGCCTTCGAGGTGAGCGGGTCCTCCTCGGCCCCCGCCTGGCGCAGGCTCGCGACCAGCTCACCGGTGACCCAGTTGGCGATCGCCTTCGCGGACGCGCCGTCGGCGGCCGCGATCGCCCGCTCGAAGTACTCGGCGTACTCGGACTGGAAGGCGAGGGTCGCCGCGGCCTCCTCGGGGAGCCCGATCTCGGAGACGTAGCGCTCCCGCCTCGCGGCGGGCAGCTCGGGGAGCGACTCCCGAGCTTCCTTCAGCATCTCCTCGGTCGGCGCCACCGGGACCAGGTCGGGCTCAGGGAAGTAGCGATAGTCGTGCGCGTACTCCTTCGAGCGCAGCGCGGTCAGCGAGCCGTCCTCGGGGTGGAAGTGGAGCGTGTCCTGTGTGACCTCCTCCCCGGACTCGAGCATCCCCCGCTGGCGCTCGAGCTCGGCCTCGATTCCTCGCTCGAGGAAGCGGAAGCTGTTCATGTTCTTGAGCTCGGTCTTCACCCCGAGCTGATCGGAGCCGGCGGGCCGCAGCGAGATGTTGCCGTCCACCCGCAGGCTCCCCTCCTCCATGTTGACGTCGGAGACGCCGAGCTGGCGGATCGTCGTCCGCAGCAGCTGCGCCCATTCGCGCGCCTGGGAGGCGGAGCGGATGTCGGGCTCGGTGACGATCTCCACCAGCGGGGTGCCGCCGCGGTTGAAGTCGACGAGCGAGACCCCCGACCCGTGGATGCGGCCCGCCTCGCCGCCGGTGTGGATCAGCTTCGCCGCGTCCTCCTCGAGGTGGGCGCGGTGGATCCGGACCTCGCCGAGCCGGCCGTTGACGGCGAGGGGCTCGTCGTACTGGCTGATCTGGTAGCCCTTCGGCAGGTCGGGATAGAAGTAGTTCTTTCGGTGGAAGATCGAGCGCGGCGGCACCTCGCATTCGAGCGCCGCGGCGATCATCAGCCCGTAGCGGATCGCCTGCTCGTTGATCGTCGGCAGCGTCCCCGGGTGCCCGAGGCAAACCGGGCAGGTGTGGACGTTGGGCTCGTCGCCGAAGGAGAGCGAGCAGCCGCAGAACATCTTCGTCTTCGTCGAGAGCTGGACGTGGATCTCGAGCCCGATCACCGGCTCCCAGCCATTCTCTGCCATCACAGGCCCCAGCCCCTCACCTGCCGCTCGTCCATCCCGAAGTAGTGGCCGACCTCGTGGAGGACGGTCCGCTTGACCTCCTCCGCGCTCGGATGCAGCTCCCGGTAGATGACGATCCGCTGCAGCCCGCCCCTCGGATCGAACAGGCCGAGCAGCCTCTCGGAGGGGTGGCGGTCCTCGACGATCACCGCGACGTTGTCGAGCCTGGCGGCGATCTCGGGCGGGAGCGAGTCGAGCGCGTCCATCACCGCCTCCCGGAACTCCTCGTCGGTGAGATGGGTGGCCTTCACGATGACCTCCCATCGAGGCCAGGCGGCTTCGCCTCGAAGCCGATCGCCCGCTCGAGCGCGTAGGCGGCGTCGAGCATGCCGCTCTCGCTGAAGGCGGGCCCGGCGATCTGGAAACCCACCGGCAGATCGGGGCCGCCGCCCTGCGGCTGGGCGAGGCCGGCGGGGATCGAGATCGCGGGGATCCCCGCGAGCGGCATCGGCACCGTGCAGTAGTCGGAGAGGTACATCGCCAGCGGATCATCGGTGCGCTCGCCGAGCCCGAAGGCAACGCTCGGAGAGGTCGGAGTGACGACGAAGTCGAAGCGGTCGAAGGCCTTGGCGAAGTCCTCGCTGATCCTGGTCCGCACCCGCTGCGCCTGGCCGTAGTAGGCCTCGTAGTAGCCCGAGGAGAGCGCGTAGGTGCCGAGCATGATCCGGCGCTTCACCTCGGCGCCGAAGCCGTCGTGGCGGGTGCGCTCGTACATCTCGGTGAGGTCCTCGGCGTCCGTGCGCTGCCCATACCGGACCCCGTCGTAGCGGGCGAGGTTGGAGGAGGCCTCGGCGGGGGCGATCACGTAGTAGGCCGAGATCCCGTGGGTCGCATGGGGCAGCTCGGTCTCGGCGACCTCTCCCCCGAGCTCCTCGATCAGCTTCACCGTCGCCTCGAACACCTGCTTCACCCCCGGCTCGATCCCCTCGGCCTCGCCGGCGAGCTCCCGCGGCACCCCGAAGCTCAGCCCCTTCAGGTCCTCGCGCCCGGGCAGCTCCACGCCGCCATCGATCCCGACCGAGGTCGAGTCGCAGTGGTCGTGCCCCTCGAGCACCCGCAGCAGGAGAGCGGCATCGGTGACATCGCGGGTGAGCGGGCCGCACTGGTCGAGCGACGAGGCGAAGGCGATCATCCCGTAGCGGGAGACGGCGCCATAGGTGGGCTTCATCCCGACGATCCCGCAGAGCGAGGCCGGCTGGCGGATCGAGCCGCCGGTGTCGGTGCCGATCGCGCACGGCGCCAGTCGCCCGGCCACCGCGGCGGCGGAGCCGCCCGAGGAGCCGCCGGGACGCGGCAGGTGTCCCACGGATTGAGGACGTCGCCGTAGGCCGAGTTCTCGTTCGAGGAGCCCATCGCGAACTCGTCCATGTTCGTCTTGCCGAGGACCAGGGCGCCGGCCTGGTCGAGCCGCCTGACGGCGGTCGCCGTGTAGGGCGGGACATAGCCCTCGAGGATCTTCGACCCCGCCGTGGTCTGGGTGCCCTCGGTGCAGAAGATGTCCTTGACCGCGACCGGGATCCCGCCGAGCTCGCCCTCCGGCACCTCACCGTCCTCGATCCGGTTCTCGGCGATCCCGAGGAAGGCGTTGAGCGAGTCGCCCTCGGCCGCCTCGCGGTAGGCGTCGAAGTACTCGCCGGCGCCAAGCTCGCCGGAGCGGAACTTCGTCGATCGCCTGCGGCGACCGTCAGCTCGAGCAGCTCCGACATCACCGAACCCGCCTCTACGCCTGCGGCGAGGGAACGCGAAACGCGCCGTCGGCGGGATCGGGGCGGGCTCGAGGATCGTACTCGCGCGGCCAGCTGGGCCGTGGCTCGTCGGGCCGGAGCACGTTCTCCAGCTCGATCACGTGCGAGGTCGGCTCCACCCCTTCCAGGTCGAGCTGGGAGATCCGCTCGACGTGATCGAGGATCCCGGACAGCTCGCCGGACATCCGCTCGACCTCCTCGTCGCTCAGCTTCAGCCGAGCGAGCCGCGCCACGTGCAGCACCTGCTCTCGATCGATCATGCGCCGATTCTAGGTGCGCGCCCCTTGGCCAGCCGGCCAGTTAGGATGCCGCCGCGTGAGCGCGACAGCCGGAGCGCGAATCTGAGTCATGCTGGTCGGGGAGAGAGCCGAGCGCTTCGTCGTCCTCAACCTACGGCTGATGGCGATCGGCTTCGCCGTTACCGGCTTCTTCTTCATCGCCTGGCCGGACGGAACCCTCGCCCGGCTGACCGAGTTCGGCGACAACTTCGGCGACTTCACCCCGGCGCCGGAGACCGACGAGCGCCTCTGGCTCTCCCTCGGCTTCGCCTACATGGTGGTGATCACCGCGCTCGCCTGGATCGCCTCAACCGATCCGGTCCGCCACCGTCCGATGCTGCTGGCGCTCGCGGCGGGCAAGGCGGCCTCCTCGGCGACCTCGCTGATCTTCTTCATCGAGGACGACGTCTTCGTCTACCTCCTGAACGGGATCGTCGACGGCTCCTTGGTCGGCGCCTCGCTGCTCCTCTACGCCCTCGCCGGCCGGATCGGGGCTCCGGCCGCACCCGGCTGAAGGAGCGCGCCGGGGCTCGGGGCCGCCGAGCTTCGGACGCTACGAGCGATCGCCGAGGCGATCGCCCCAGCCGACAACGGGCTGCCGGCGGCCGAGGCGGAGGTCCCGGTGGCGGAGCCGGTCGCCCGCTTCCTCGCCCGCCTGCCCGCCCGCACCGTGCAGCTCGTTCGCCTCGCCCTCCGCCTGTTCGAGTGGCTTCCCTTCCCCTGGCGCTTCAGCCGGCTCGGGGTCGACGCCCGCTCGGAGTACCTGGCGAGCATGGAGCGCTCGCGCTTCGCCCCCTACCGCGACCTCCTCCTGCTGGCAAAGCTGCTCGCGATGATCGGCTGGGCCCGGGACGAGCGCGTCCGGACTGTGGTCGGCTACGAGTCCCGGTGCGCCGTTCGCGAGGGGACCCCGCCGCCCGAGACCCCGCCGCTGGGCGACCTGCAGCCGCGTGGCGATGGTGAGGACTGCGACGTCGCGATCGTCGGCTCGGGTGCCGGCGGGGCCGCCGCGGCGGCGGTGCTGGCGGCGGCGGGGCTCGACGTCCTCGTCTTGGAGTCGGGGCCCCACGTCGACCACAGGAGCTATCCGACCGATCCGCTCGAGGGCCTGCCGCTCCTCTACCGCGACGGCGGGATGACGATCGCCTCGGGGAAGCCGGCGATCCCTGTCCCCGTCGGGCGCACCGTCGGCGGGACCACGGTGATCAATTCGGGCACCTGCTTCCGCGCTCCCGCGGAGGTCCTGCGCGAATGGCGTGACGCCGGGGTTCCCTGGGCGACCGATCTCGACCCGCTCTACGAGGGAGGCGGAGGAGGTGCTGGCGGTCACCCCGGTCGACCCCGAGCGGATGGGACGAAACGGCCAGCTCTGCATGGAGGGAGCCGCGGCACTCGGCGCGAGCGGTGGGCCGATCGCCCGCAACGCCGGTGCCTGCGTCCAGTGCAGCTCCTGCCCGCTCGGCTGCCGGATCGACGCGAAGCGCGCCGCCCACGTCTCCTACCTGCCCCGCGCGGTCGCGGCCGGCGCCCGGGTCCGCGCCGGGGTCAAGGTCCAGCGGGTGCTCACCGAGGGCTCCCGGGTCAGCGGGCTCGCCTGCCGGGCGGGGCTGCCGACCACGGCCGCGGAGGAGGCCTCCCAAGCACAATCGGCCGCCACAAAAACCGCGGCCGGATATACCGCGGCCGGCCGCGACTGGCAGGTGCGGGCAAATACCGTGATCAGCGCCGGAGGCGCCTTCGGCACCCCGGAGCTGCTGCTTCGCTCGGGGATCGCCCACCCCGCCCTCGGGCACCACCTGCACATCCATCCGGCCGCCTGGATCGGCGCCCGCTACCCGGAGGAGGTGCGCGGCTGGGAGGGGATCATGCAGAGCTACTACGTCGACCAGTGGGCACCGCAGCGGATCCTCCTGGAGGCGACCTTCACCCCGCTCTCCTTCGGCGCCCAGTGGCTCCCGGGCGTCGGCGCGGAGTTCACCGACCGCGTTCACCACTTCGACCACGTCGCCTCGATCGGCGTCCATCTCCACGACGAGTCAGAGGGTCGGGTCGGCCTGAGCTCCAACGGCTCCCTGCGCCTCTCCTACGGGCTGACGAAGGAGGAGGCGCGCCGGATCCAGTTCGGGATCGCCCGCGCGGCCGAGATCCACTTCGCCGCCGGCGCCACCGAGGTCTATCCGAACGTCGGCCCGGTGCCGGTTATGCCGCGGGGGCGCCTCGAGGAGTTCGAAGCGACGCCGCTCAAGCCCTCCGACCTGCGACTCGAGGCCTTCCACCCGATGAGCACCGCCCGGATGGGCGCCGACCCCGACACCAGCGTCACCGACCCCGGCGGCGCCGTGCGCGGCACCGACGGCCTCTACGTCGCCGATGCCTGCCTGCTGCCGACCTCGGTCGGGGTCAACCCGATGATGACGATCATCGCTTGCTCGCTGCGAGTGGCCGGCGGGATCGCCGCCCGCCTCACTGATAGCTCTCGGCCACCTCGTCGCGGAGCTGTAGGTACGAGCCAACCGTTACCCCGATGATCGCCGCGGTCGCGAGGTAGATGCCGATCTTCCGCTCGGCACCTTCGGGCACATCGATCAACACATAGACCGTCAGGATCGTCCCGATCACGCCGAGCAGGAACGTCGCTGCTGCGGGGGCGAACGGAAGGCCCTCCGGGGATCCGCTGATCGTCAGCACCGCCCCGATCAGGACCAGCCCGGCGACGATCGCAAGGTAGATGTCGAGGGTGTTCTGGCTCTCCCAGCCGGTCAGCGTGGCTGAGTCGGCCGCGCCGCCCCACGCCAGGAACAGCGAGATCACGAGTGCCACCGCGGAAATGGCGGCGATCCTCTGGCCCAGTGTCATCCCCGACATGCCCGGAAACCTACACGCCCCCCCAGACCACCTGTTAAGAAAAGAAACGGCCGCCCATTCGGGCGGCCGCTCACAGCGACCGGCTCTTACGGGAGGTCAGCGGGGCGCGACGTCCCCGAACGACGCTCCCTCCTCTTGCATCCCTTCGTAGCCGCCATAGGTGATCCCGGCGGTCGCGAGCAGACCCAACCAGATGCCGATCTCGCGCCCGAGGTCATCGGGTGGATTGATCAGCCGATAGAGCACCAGCAGGAAGGCGAGCGCGCCGATCCCGGTGGTAATGGCGCTGCCGGCCACCGGCAGGCTCACGGAGGCGCCGCTCATGTCGATGATCGCGAAGCCGACGGAAGCGATCACCGCCAGCAGCAGGATCAGGTCGATGACGTCGAACGCCTGCCAGGCGTTGGCGGTGGTGTCCACACCGCTCTCCTCGATCGCCTGGTTGGCGATGTCCTCGGGGATGCCGGCGGGGATGGCGCTCTCGACGTCGACCCCGAACCAGGAAAAGAACATGAAGATGAAGAGAAGGACGCCCGATACACCTGCGATCAGCGTTCCCCTCCCGACGTTAGCTGTATCCATCCACTCTCCTTCCGCCGTGACTGTCGACGCGCGGCGCGCGTCTGGCGCCCGGCATGGGTCGTGTGACCTGCGCGAACACCCTATACGGGCCCGTCGTCGCCACGGCCAAGCGGTCGGCGCGGCAACGATGGCCGGATCCTGCGAGGGTCGCTACTTCTTGCGCCCGCCGGAGGAGCTACGGCGCGTCGCGCTCGCCTTGGGGCGCGAACGAGAGCCGCCCGACTTCGAGCGAGACGAGCCCGAGCTCTTCGACCGCGAGGACCCGCTGGATTTGGGGCGGGAGGCGGTACTGCGCTTGGTCGTGGTCTTGCTTCCCCCGGACTGGGACTGCTTCGCGGCGCTCCCACCCGAGCGACGCTTCGTCGCGGTGCTCCCACTCGAGCGAGTCTTCTTCGCGGCGCTCCCACTCGAGCGTGACGTCGCGGCGCTCCCGCCAGAGCTGGGGCCGCCGCTGGGCGCCGTGGCGGGGCGTGGCGTTGGGGTCGCCGCCGGCGCGCTCGCGGAGGCGACCTTGGTCCGTCCCCCGGGCACCTTCAGGAGCGGCTCGAAACCGTCTTCGCGCAGGGCCACCCAGGCGCCGATCGCGATCCCGACCGCCGCGATCAGGCCGAGGAAGATCCCGATCTCGAGGTCGCCCGGATTGGCGAGCATCCGCCAGAGGATCAGCAGCACCGCGAGCTTGCCGAGGACCAGCGTTCCGACGCCCCGCTGGAACGGCAAGTTGATCCGTCGGCCCGCCACCGCCAGCGCCCCAAGGGTCACTCCTGAGACCGCCGCGAGCGCGATCAGGAAGCCGGAGAAGTCGGCGAGGGAGTCCCAGCCGCTGACCCCGGTCTCCTCGATCGAGGGCTCGCTCGGGATCTCCCCGATTCCCGGGACGTCCTGGGTGCCGCCGGTCGAGATCTCGATCCCACCGCCGAACCAGTTGAAGAACATGAAGATGAAGAGGGCGAGGCCGCTGATTGCAGCGACGATTTCCCCGTTCCGAAGCCGTGAGAAGTCCAAGGCGATCCTCCGTTATCGGGTACGAGCTACGAGACGGACTCGCAGAGTGGACGGCCCGGATTCAAGCACGCCCTCGGGCGTGATTCAGCCGGACGCGGGGGCCTTGGTGGCGCGCTCCCGGGCCGCCTGGACCGTGTTGGCGAGCAGCATCGCGATCGTCATCGGGCCGACTCCACCGGGCACCGGGGTGATCGCGCCCGCCACCTCCCGGACCGCCTCGAAGTCGACGTCGCCAACCAACCCATCCTCGCCTCGATTTGTGCCGACGTCGATCACCGTGGCGCCGGGCCGGACCATCTCCGCGGTGACGAGCTTCGCTCGACCCGCGGCGGCGACCAGGATCTCCGCCCGCCGGCAGACCTCACCGAGGTCCGGAGTGCGGCTGTGGCAGATCGTCACGGTGGCGTCAGCGCCGAGCAGCAGGGAGGCGAGCGGCCGGCCGACCAGGTTGGAGCGCCCGACGATCACCGCTTCCTTGCCCGAGGGGTCGGTTCCCGCCGCTGCGATCAGCTCCATGACTCCGCGAGGCGTGGCCGGGACCAGCCCCGGCTCGCCCCGGGCGAGGAGGCCGGCGCTCACGGGCGTCAGCCCGTCCACGTCCTTCTCCGGCGAGATCGAGGCAACCACCGCGGCCGCGTCGATCGCCGCCGGGAGCGGGAGCTGCACCAGGATCCCGTCGACCTCGTCGGAGTCGTTGAGCGCCGCGACCAGCTCGAGCAGCTCGCTTTCCGGGATCGAGGCATCTGGCTCGTGGTGGATCGAGCGAATCCCGACCTGCTCGCAAGCCTCGCGCTTGCGCCTCACGTAGATCGCCGAAGCCGGGTCGTCGCCGACCAGCACCGTGGCGAGCCCCGGCGGGCGGCCAAGCTCGCTCGCGAGCTCGCCGACCTGGTCGCGAACCCGCTCCCGGACGCCCTCGGCCACCGCCTTGCCGTCGATCACCTGGGCGGCCATCAGCCCGCCTTCCGCAGGGGGGCGTAGTCGGCCATCAGCTTGCGCTCGACGCCCTCGCCGGCGAATCGGACGACGATCACCCCGCCGGGCTCGACCGAGGTGACCACCCCCTCGCCGAAGCTGGCATGGACGACGTCGTCGCCGGTGGCAAAGCTGGGTGCGGGCCCGGAGGCCGCCGCCCCTTGGCCTCCCAGCGACCAGCCGGTCAGCGCCTGCTCCTCGGTCCCCTCCGCTCCACCAGCTCCTCGGGGATCTCGGAGAGGAATCGCGAGGGGAAGCTGGTCTCGCGGCCGCCGAAGAGGCGCCGGCTGCGCGCGTAGGTGAGCCAGAGCCGCCGCTTCGCCCGGGTGATCCCGACGTAGCAGAGGCGGCGCTCCTCCTCCTCGTTTCCCTCCTCGAGTGAGCGCGAGTGGGGGAAGACGCCCTCCTCGAGGCCGATGATGAAGACCGCCTCGTACTCGAGGCCCTTGGCGTTGTGGAGGGTCATCAGGGTGATCTTGCTCTCGTCCCGGTCGAGGTCGTCCTGGTCGGTGTAGAGCGAGATCGCCTGAAGGAACTCCTCCAGCGGAGCCAGCTCGGACTCCCCCTCTACTTGGCGGTTCGCGTCGAACTCCCCCGCCACCCCGACCAGCTCCTCGAGGTTCTCGATCCGCCCCTCGGCCTCGATCGTCCGCTCGGCGCGGAGCGTGTCGAGATAGCCCGAGCGCTCGAGCAGGGCGCCGCAGCAGCTCGGCGACCGGGCCCGTCGAGAACTCGGCCCGCAGCCCCTCGATCAGCTCGACGAAGAGGCGAACCGACTTGATCGCCGCCGCCCCCAGCCCGGGGACGCTCTCGGGCTCCCGGGCGACCTCCCAGATCGACCGCCCGGTGGTGTTCGCGTGGGCCCGAAGCCGCCCCTGGCTGGTGTCGCCGATCCCCCGCCGCGGCGAGTTGATCACCCGCGAGAAGCTGACCTCGTCAGCGGGGTTGACCAGGAGATTGAGGTAGGCGACCGCGTCCTTGATCTCGGCCCGCTCGTAGAACTTCGTCCCCCCGATCACCTGGTAGGGGAGCTCGTAGCGGACCAGGATGTCCTCCAGCACCCGGCTGTGGGCGTTGGTCCGGTAGAAGACCGCGATCTGCTCCCGGTCGAGCTCGCCCTCCCCCACCAGGCCCTCGATCTCGCCGGCGACGTAGCGCGCCTCGGCATGCTCGTCCTCGAGCTCGGCGATCTTGATCTTCTCGCCCTCGCCGAGGTCGGTCCAGAGGTGCTTCTCGCGGACGCTGCGGTTGTGGGAGATCACCGCGTTCGCCGCCGAGAGGATCGTCTGGGTGGAGCGGTAGTTCTGCTCCAGCTTCACGACCGCGGCCTCCGGAAAGTCGTCCTCGAACTCGAGGATGTTGCGGACGTCGGCGCCGCGGAAGCCGTAGATCGAGTTGTGCGTGATCAAGCCATTGGCGATGAAGTTGTGCGTGTGCTCGACGTCCAGGTCGTAGAGAGGGCGGTCAAATGGCAGGGTTTCGACGGACTCCACAACATCGAAGCTCCCGTCACCGGCGAACATCGCCATTCCTGGCTTGACTGAGGCAGCGGGGGTGAATGGCAACGAGTTCCCCTGCCCCGGCTCCTTCCGACCCAGGCGGGCAGTCCAGCGAACTTGCGGATCCAACGCGTTCACTATCTGCTTGAGCCGCTCTTGCAGCTCATCCAATTCAGAGAAAGCCGACTCGTGTCGCCATCCCTTTGCGCCCGTCCTCGCCGGACGAACGCTGAGGCCCAGGTCCCGCAGGATGGCCGCAGCCACTTCATCGTCTCCGAAGATCGAGATGCGATGCATTGGTGTCTTGCCGCGCCTGTCGCCACAGAGGCAGACGTTCAGCTTTCGCCTAAACCCGCTTGCTGCCTGGGCGGTGTGGTGTGGGTGCCTCAGGTCCAGTCCTTGATCGAACAGCAGCTGATGGCCTGCTCGCTCCGTATTGACTCGCCTGAAGACCTCGTCGATCAGTTCCTGGTTGGCAACCACCCCGTTTGCTGTTGCGCTTTTTCTTGCGTTGAACGGGATAAGCGGCAGGCCGTAGTAAGTGGAAAGAATGGTCTCTTCCTTCCTGGCCTCGGACTCGCTTTCGTGGTCAGAGATGACCCAAGCTGCATCAGCACCTTCTTGCATGCATCGGGTGGCCAAACCAATTCGGGACTTGTGGCGTGTGCGCGCGTTGGTGTACACGGAGGTCGTCCCTACTCGGAACCCCTTTGCCCGTCTCCACATCAAGTAGGTCAAGTGCTTCTGTCGCGTCAATCCCGCGCGGTATCCCGCGAAGTGCGTGTGTTCATACGAGGTTGTTAGCTCTCGGCCCCCAACAGTCCTGATCTGCACACCACCCTTTCGTTCACTGCGATGAGTGCGCAGAACGCGTGCAGACCGGAAGTCGCCACTCCCGTAGTTCGACAACACCTCCTCGCCGATCGAGATGTCCTCTACTGCCTTCGTGGAACCGTCAGCCATCGTGATCTGAGTCCCTTCGAGGACGCACTGGCTGTCGTCGCCGACCACGGTCAAGTTCCCGTCCTCGCCGCAGAGCAGCTGGAGCAGCCGGTACTGGGCGTGGTTGGTGTCCTGGTACTCGTCGACGAGGACCCAGCGGAAGCGCTCGCGGTAGCGGCGGCGGACGTCCTCGAACAGCTCGAGGACGTTCACCGTCCGCATCAGGAGGTCGTCGAAGTCCATCGCGTTCGACTCGAGCATCCGGCGCTCGTAGAGGCGGTAGACCTGGCCGACCATCTCCTCGAACGGCCCGCCCCCGGTCTCCTGGTATGTCTCGGCGTCGATCAGCTGGTTCTTCGCGTCCGAGATCCGGGCGCGGACCGCCCGCGGCGGATAGCGCTTGGTGTCGACCTCGAGCTCGTCGAGGCAGCGCTTCAGCATCCGCAGCGAGTCGGCCTCGTCGTAGATCGTGAACCGGCTGGTGTAGCCGAGCCGCTCGGCCTCGATTCGGAGCAGCCGGGCGCAGGCGGCGTGAAAGGTCATCACCCACATCCGACGGGACACTCCGCCCACCAGCGAGGCGACCCGCTCGCGCATCTCCTCGGCGGCCTTGTTGGTGAAGGTGATCGCGAGGATCTCGTTCGGCCGCGCCTGCCCGGTCGCCAGGAGCCAGGCGACCCGGTGGGTGAGCACCCTGGTCTTGCCCGAACCCGCCCCCGCCAGCACCAGCAGCGGCCCCTCGCCGTGGGTGACCGCCTCGCGCTGCGGTGGGTTGAGATCGGCGAGCAGGCGCTCGACCTGGTCGGCGCCGACCTCGATCGGCGCGCCGAGGGCGGGCTCGTCTATCGCGCCGTTCTCAGGCGTTGCGATCTCTTGGTCTTGCTCGGCTCGGGCCACCAACCGAGCATAACCACGGGTCCCGCCGGTTCAGCCGCCCGCGGAGGAGGGGCCCTTCTTCGGGCGGAGCTCGGTGACCTCGGCGGTGCCGCCTTCCTCCCGGGTCGCCTCGCCGAGCCGCTTCTCGAGCTCGGCGATTCGGTCGGAGAGCTCCTTGATCGCCTCCTGAGATCGGGTCGGGGAGGTGAATCCAGTCGGTGTCGGGGCCCTCCACCCGGCGGCCCTCCACCCGCACCGGATGGCCGGGGTTGCCGACCACGGTGGTCTCGGCCGGCACGTCCTCGATCACCACCGTGTTCGCGCCGACCTTGGCGTTCCGGCCCACCGTCACCGGGCCGAGCAGCTTCGCGCCGGAGCCGACGGTGACGTTGTCCTCCAGCGTCGGGTGGCGCTTGCCGCGGGCGAACCCGGTGCCCCCGAGGGTCACCCCCTGGTAGAGCGTCACCCGGTCGCCGATCTCGGCGGTCTCGCCGATCACCACGCCGGAGCCGTGGTCGATGAAGAAGTCCGAGCCGATCTTGGCGGCGGGATGGATCTCGACCCCGGTCACCGCCCGGCTGGTGTAGGCGATCGCCCGGGGGGCGAACGGCACCTCGCTTTCCCAGAGCGCGTGGGCGACCCGATGGGCGAGGAGCGCCTGGACGCCGGCCATCCGGAGAGGATCTCGAGCGCGCCGATTCCCTGCGCGGCGGGGTCGCGGTCGCGGGCAGAGGTGACGTCGGAGGTCACCTCGCCGATCACCCGTCTGAGCGTTCCGAGTCCAAGCATTGAAGTAGAAAGCTACTCCGGCGCGAAAAAGGGAAGCGACATATAGCGCTCACCGCTGTCGGGGACGACCACGACCACGCGCTTGCCGGCCATCCCCTCGCGCGCCGGCGACCTCGAGCGCCGTGTGGATCGCCGCCCCGGCGGAGATCCCGACCAGGAGGCCCTCCCGCTGGGCGGACTCGCGGGCGGTCCTCAGCGCGTCCTCGTCGCTGACCCCGATCACCTCGTCGATCACCGATCGGTCGAGCACGTCGGGGACGAAGCCGGCCCCGATTCCCTGGATCCTGTGCGGCCCAGCCTTCCCTCCGGAGAGAACGGGAGAGGCGGACGGCTCAACCGCGAACACCTGGATCTCGGGGCGCCGCTCCTTCAGCACCTGGCCGACGCCGGTGATCGTCCCCCCGGTGCCGACGCCGGAGACGAAGGCGTCGACCTGGCCGTCGAGGTCGCGCCAGATCTCCTCCGCGGTGGTCCGGCGGTGGATCTCTGGGTTGGCGGGGTTGAGAACTGCTGGGGCATGTAGCCGTCGTGTTCGCGGACCAGGTCCTCGGCGAGCTGGACCGCCTCGTGCATGCCCCCGAGGGACGGCGTCTCGTGGACCTCGGCGCCGTAGGTGCGAAGCAGGGCGGTGCGCTCCCTGCTCATCCCCTCCGGCAGGGTGAGGATCAACCGGTAGTCACGGGCCGCGCAGACCAGCGCCAGCGCGATCCCGGTGTTGCCGCTGGTCGGCTCGACGATCACCGAGCGCCCCCGCTCGATCAGGCCGTCGCGCTCGGCGCTGTCGATCATCGCCACCCCGATCCGGTCCTTGACCGAGCCGCCGGGGTTGAAGTACTCGACCTTGGCGACGACCTCGCCGGCGACATCGGCCCCCAGGCGCGGCAGGGAGACGAGGGGTGTGTTGCCGACCACCGCGAATCTCTCCGCCCCCACCCGCAGCGTGTCTACCGACGATTCCATCGACCCAAAGTACTAGAAGCGGGTCAACTTTCGGGTGATTAACGGTGCGCCCAGAGCAGGTCGGGACCAGCAGGCGTCTGGCCGAGGATTACCAGTTGATCCATGAGCGGGGAAGGAAGAACGCGAGGATTGAGCGCCGCCCACACTTTGGACATCGGTGCAATGGCTCCACCGCAGTCCCGCAACGGCGGCACGCGGCCTTGTACGCGACGACTCCTTTCACCTGGCCGAGTCTAGGTCCCCAGGTTCCTGCTTTCTGTCCGAAGTAGTCGCCGCAGCTGCTCCCGTGGCCCGGCTTCGATGGCCTCGGCATGGCTTGGATACTGGCGGGCCCACGCCAGGCCAGCCCCGCAAGCGTCCTGGTCGAAACTCTAGGCGAGCAGCTTGGCCTTCGCGCGCTCGAAGTCCTCGGCAGAGATCGTCCCCTTTCGCGCAGCTCCCCGAGCTCGCCAGCTCGTCAGCGGTCGAACCGGCGCCGGCGGTCTCGAGTACGTAGCTGTCCAGTTGCTGCTTGGCCTCCTCCTCCTGCTTGAGTCCGCTCGCTCATGCCCTGGCCTCGCGCGATCAGGTACACCAGGGCCGCCAGGAAGGGGATGAAGACCAGAAAGAGGACCCACGCTGCCTTCGCCCAGCCCGAGAGTCCGTGATCGCTGAACAGGTCGCTGAGGATGGTGAACAGGACCGCGATCCATGCCGCAAAGAGAAACACGGCGAGCACCGTCAGCAGTCCTTGCCCAAACGTGTAGTCGGCGAGGAGGAACATGGAGTGTCCTTTCCCGAGAGTCGGCTGGCGCGCGCAGCCTATCCATTCGTCGGGAAGACAGGTCCGCGCCGGGGGTGGCGACGCCGTGCGCGCGACCTGGGTGGGCGATGTCGAAGGAGACGCTCGCGACACTCAAGCGCGGCTACGAGGCCTTCAGCCGAGGCGACACATCGGTGATCCTGGAGCTTG
>CAWFRG010000017.1:0-169852 GCA_963818205.1 uncultured Solirubrobacterales bacterium | reverse complement strand
TCCCGACCGAGGTCGAGTCGCCCCCTGGTCGTGCCCCTCGAACACCCGCCAGCAGGAGAGCGGCATCGGTGACATCGCGGGTGAGCGGGCCGCACTGGTCGAGCGACGAGGCGAAGGCGATCATCCCGTAGCGCGAGATGGCGCTATAGGTGGGCTTCAGGCCGACCACGCCGCAGAGCGCCGCCGGCTGGCGGATGGAGCCGCCGGTGTCGGTGCCGATCGCGCAGGGGGCCAGCCGGGGCCACCGCGGCGGCGGAGCCGCCCGAGGACCGCCAGGCACGCGGGCTGGTCCCACGGGTCGAGCACGTCGCCCTAGGCGGAGTTCTCGTTCAGGAGCCCATCGCGAACTCGTCCATGTTCGTCTTGCCGAGGACGCTCGCCCCCGCCTCGGTCGGCCGCGTACGGCGGTGGCGTGTAGGGCGGCACGTAGCCCTCGAGATCTTCGACCCGGCGGTGGTCGGCGACGCCCTCCGTGCAGAAGATGTCCTTGACAGCGACGGGACCCCGGCCAGCTCGCCCTTGCCCGCCCGTCGGCCCCGCTCCGGTCCGTCCCAGGAAGGCGTTGAGCGCCTCGCCCGAGGCCGCCTCGCGGTAGGCGTCGGCGTACTCCTGGGCAAAGAGCTCCCCGGCGGATCCGCTCGGTCGCCTGGGCGACCGTGAGCTCAATCAGCTCGGACATTACGACCCCCTCACGCCTGCGGGCGAGGGAACGCGGAAGGCGCCGTCGGCCGGGTCGGGCGCGGTCTCAGATCGCTCGCGCGGCCAGCTCGGCCGTGGCTCGTCGGGCCGCAGCACGTTCTCCAGCTCGATCACGTGCGAGGTCGGCTCCACCCCGTCGAGGTCGAGCTCGGAGATCCGCTCGACGTGATCGAGGATCCCCGAGAGCTCGCAGGACATCTTCTCCACCTCGTCCTCGCTCAGCTTCAGCCGCGCGAGCCGCGCGACGTGCAGCACCTGCTCCCGGTCGATCACGCGCCGGATTTAGGTCGCGCCCCTGGCCAGCGGCCAGTTAGGATGCCGCCGGCGCACGCGGGGGCGCGAATCTGAGTCATGCTGGTGGGGGGAAGGCCGAGCGCTTCGTCGTCCTGAACCTACGACTGATGGCGATCGGCTTCGCCGTTACCGGCTTCTTCTTCATGGCCTCCCACCGACGGACCCTGGCGCGGCTGACCGAGTTTGTGAACAACTTCGGCGACTTCACCCCGGCGCCGGAGACCGACGAGCGCCTCTGGCTTCTCCTCGGCTTCGCCTACATGGTGGTGATCACCGCGCTCGCCTGCCGGATCGCCTGGGACCCGATCCGGTCCGCCACCGTCCGATGCTGCTGGCGCTTGCGGCGGGCAAGGCGGCCTCCTAGGTGGCGCTTGATGATCTCCTTCATCGAGGACGACGTCTTCGTCTACCTCCTGGACACGGGATCGTCGACGGCTCCCTGGTCGGCGCCTCGCTGCTCCTCTACGCCCTCGCCGGCCGGATCGGGGCTCCGGCGAGGCGCCCCCGGCTGAAGGAGCGCCCGCAGGGGCTCGGGGCCGCCGAGCTTGGGAGGCGAGCTGCGAGCGATCGCCGAGGCGATCGCCCCAGCCGACAACGGGCTGCCGGCGGCCGAGGACGCGGAGTCCCAGTCAAGGGGCGGTCGCCCGCTTCCTCGCCCCGCCTGCCCGCCCGCACCGTGCGGCTCGTTCGCCTCGCGCTTTCGCCTTTCGAGTGGCTTCCCTTCCCCTGGCGGTTCAGCCGGCTCGAGGGTGAACACCGGCTCGGAGTAAATGGAGAAACATGGAGCGCTCGCGCTTCTCCCTCTACGGGGACCTGCTCCTGCTCGCGAAGCTGCTCACGATTATGGGCTCGGCCCGCGACGAGCGCGTCCGGACTGTGGTCGGCTTCGAGTCCCGGTGCGCCGTTCGCGAGGGTACCCGCCTCCCGGATCATGCCGCTGGGCGAGATGGGGCCCCGCGGCGAGGGCGAGGACTGCGACGTCGCGATCGTCGGCTCGGGTGCCGGCGGCGCCGCCGCGGCAGCCGTGCTGGCGGAGGCGGGGCTCGACGTCCTGGTCCTGGAGTCGGGGCCCCACGTCGACCACAGGAGCTATCCGACCGATCCGCTCGAGGGCCTGCCGCTCCTCTACCGCGACGGCGGGATGACGATCGCCTCCGGGAGGCCGGCGATCCCTGTCCCCGTCGGGCGCACTGTCGGCGGGACCACGGTGATCAACTCGGGCACCTGCTTCCGCGCTCCCGCGGAGGTCCTGCGCGAATGGCGCGACTCCGGGGTTTCCTGGGCGACCGATCTCGACCCCCTCTACGAGCAGGCGGAGGAGGTGCTGGCGGTCACCCCGGTCGACCCCGAGCGGATGGGACGAAACGGCCAGCTCTGCATGGAGGGAGCCGCCGCCCTCGGCGCCAGCGGCGGACCGATCGCCCGCAACGCCGGAGCCTGCGTCCAGTGCAGCTCCTGCCCGCTCGGCTGCCGGATCGACGCGAAGCGCGCCGCCCACGTCTCCTACCTGCCCCGGGCGGTCGCGGCCGGCGCCCGGGTCCGCGCCGGGGTCAAGGTCCAGCGGGTGCTCACCGAGGGCTCCCGGGTCACCGGGCTCGCCTGCCGGGCGGGGCTGCCGACCACGGCCGCGGAGGAGGCCTCCCAAGCACAATCGGCCGCCACAAAAACCGCGGCCGGATATACCGCGGCCGGCCGCGACTGGCAGGTGCGGGCAAATACCGTGATCAGCGCCGGAGGCGCCTTCGGCACCCCGGAGCTGCTGCTTCGCTCGGGGATCACCCACCCCGCCCTCGGGCACCACCTGCACATCCATCCGGCCGCCTGGATCGGCGCCCGCTACCCGGAGGAGGTGCGCGGCTGGGAGGGGATCATGCAGAGCTACTACGTCGACCAGTGGGCACCGCAGCGGATCCTCCTGGAGGCGACCTTCACCCCGCTCTCCTTCGGCGCCCAGTGGCTCCCGGGCGTCGGCGCGGAGTTCGCCGACCGCGTTCACCACTTCGACCACGTCGCCTCGATCGGCGTCCATCTCCACGACGAGTCAGAGGGTCGGGTGGGCCTGAGCTCCAACGGCTCCCTGCGCCTCTCCTACGGGCTGACGAAGGAGGAGGCGCGCCGGATCCAGTTCGGGATCGCCCGCGCGGCCGAGATCCACTTCGCCGCCGGCGCCACCGAGGTCTATCCCAACGTAGGGCCGGTAAGGGTGATCCCGCGCGGGCGCCTGGAGCAATTCGAAGCGATGGCGCTCCGGCCCCCCGACCTGCGCCTCGAAGCCTTCCACCCGATGAGCACCGCCCGGATGGGCGCCGAGCCCGAGACCAGCGTCACCGACCCCGGCGGCGCCGTGCGCGGCACCGACGGCCTCTACGTCGCCGACGCCTGCCTGCTGCCGACCTCGGTCGGGGTCAACCCGATGATGACGATCATCGCCTGCTCGCTGCGAGTGGCCGGCGGGATCGCCGCCCGCCTCACTGATAGCTCTCGGCCACCTCGTCGCGGAGCTGTAGGTACGAGCCCACCGTTACCCCGATGATCGCCGCGGTCGCAACGTAGATGCCGATCTTCCGCTCGGCCCCTTCGGGCACGTCGATCAACACATAGGCCGTCAGGATCGTCCCGATCACGCCGAGCAGGAAGGTCGCTGCCGCGGGGGCGAAGGGGAGGCCCCCCGGGGATCCGCTGATCGTCATCACCGCCCCGATCAGGACCAGCCCGGCGACGATCGCCAGGTAGATGTCGAGGGTGTTCTGGCTCTCCCAGCCGGTCAGCGTGGCTGAGTCGGCCGCGCCGCCCCACGCCAGGAACAGCGAGATCACGAGTGCCACCGCGGAAACGGCGGCGATCCTCTGGCCCAGTGTCATCCCCGACATGCCCGGAAACCTACACGCCCCCCCAGACCACCTGTTAAGAAAAGAAACGGCCGCCCATTCGGGCGGCCGCTCACAGCGACCGGCTCTTACGGGAGGTCAGCGGGGCGCGACGTCCCCGAACGACGCTCCCTCCTCTTGCATCCCTTCGTAGCCGCCATAGGTGATCCCGGCGGTCGCGAGCAGACCCAACCAGATGCCGATCTCGCGCCCGAGGTCATCGGGTGGATCGATCAGCCGATAGAGCACCAGCAGGAAGGCGAGCGCGCCGATCCCGGTGGTAATGGCGCTGCCGGCCACCGGCAGGCTCACGGAGGCGCCGCTCATGTCGATGATCGCGAAGCCGACGGAAGCGATCACCGCCAGCAGCAGGATCAGGTCGATGACGTCGAACGCCTGCCAGGCGTTGGCGGTGGTGTCCACACCGCTCTCCTCGATCGCCTGGTTGGCGATGTCCTCGGGGATGCCGGCGGGGATGGCGCTCTCGACGTCGACCCCGAACCAGGAAAAGAACATGAAGATGAAGAGAAGGACGCCCGATACACCTGCGATCAGCGTTCCCCTCCCGACGTTGGCTGTATCCATCCACTCTCCTTCCGCCGTGACTGTTGACGCGCGGCGCGTGTCTGGCGCCCGGCATGGGTCGTGTGACCTGGGCGAACACCCTATACGGGCCCGTCGTCGCCACGGCCAAGCGTCGGCGCGGCAACGATGGCCGGATCCGGCGAGGGTCGCTACTTCTTGCGCCCGCCGGAGGAGCTACGGCGCGTCGCGCTCGCCTTGGGGCGCGAACGAGAGCCGCCCGACTTCGAGCGAGACGAGCCCGAGCTCTTCGACCGCGAGGACCCGCTGGATTTGGGGCGGGAGGCGGTACTGCGCTTGGTCGTGGTCTTGCTTCCCCCGGACTGGGACTGCTTCGCGGCGCTCCCACCCGAGCGACGCTTCGTCGCGGTGCTCGCCACTCGAGCGAGTCTTCTTCGCGGCGCTCCCACCTGCGAGCGTGACGTCGCGGCGCGCTCCCGCCAGAGCTGGGGCCGCCGCTGGGCGCCGTGGCGGGGCGTGGCGTTGGGGTCGCCGCCGGTGCGCTCGCGGAGGCGGCCTTGGTCCGTCCCCCGGGACCTTCACGAGCGGCTCGAAGCCGTCCTCGCGCAGCGCCACCCAGGCGCCGACCGCGATCGCGACCGCCGCGATCAGGCCGAGGAAGATCCCGATCTTGAGGTCGCCCGGATTGGCGAGGATCCGCCAGAGGATCAGCAGCACCGCAAGCGTTGCCGAGGACCAGCGTTCCGACGCCCCGCGGAACGGCAAGTTGATCCGTCTGCCCGCCACCGCGAGCGCCCCGAGGGCCACGCCGGAGACCGCAGCGAGCGCGATCAGGAAGCCGGAGAAGTCGGCGAGGGAGTCCCAGCCGCTGACCCCGGTCTCCTCGATCGAGGGCTCGCTCGGGATCTCCCCGATTCCCGGGACGTCCTGGGTGCCGCCGGTCGAGACCTCGATCCCACCGCCGAACCAGTCGAAGAACATGAAGATGAACAGTGCGAGGCCGCCGATTCCGGCGACGATCTCCCCGTTCCGAAGCCTTGAGAAGTCCAAATGATCCTCCGTTATCGGGTGCGAGCTACGAGACGGACTCGCAGAGTGGACGGCCCGGATTCAAGCACGCCCGCGGCGTGATTCAGCCGGACGCGGCGGCCTTGGTGGCGCGCTCCCGGGCCGCCTGGACCGTGTTGGCCAGCAGCATCGCGATCGTCATCGGGCCGACGCCGCCGGGCACCGGGGTGATCGCGCCCGCCACCTCCCGGACCGCCTCGAAGTCGACGTCGCCGACCAGCCCGTCGTCGGTCTCGATTGATGCCGACGTCGATCACCGTGGCGCCCGGACGGACCATCTCGGCGGTGACCAGCTTCGGCCGACCCGCGGCGGCGACCAGGATCTCGCCGCGCCGGCAGACCTCGCCGAGGTCCCGCGTGCGGCTGTGGCAGACGTGACGGTCGCGTTGGCGCCGAGCAGCAGCGAGAACAGCGGCCGGCCGACCAGGTTGGAGCGGCCGACGATCACCGCCTCCTTGCCCTCGGGATCCACCCCCGCCGATGCGATCAGCTCCATGACCCCCTGCGGCGTGGCCGGGACCAGCCCCGGCTCGCCCCGGGCGAGGAGGCCGGCGCTGGTCGGCGTCAGGCCGTCGACGTCCTTCGCCGGGGATCGAGCGCGGCGATCACGGTGGCCGCGTCGAGGCCGTCCGGGAGCGGGAGCTGGACGAGGATCCCGTCGACCTCGTCGTTCGTCGTTCAGCTCCGCGACCAGCTCGAGCAGGTCGCTCCTGCGTGATCGAGGCATCCGGCTCGTGGTCGAACGAGCGGATCCCGACCTCCTCGCAGGCCTCGTGCTTGCGCCGCACGTAGATCTCCGACGCCGGGATCGTCGCCGACCAGCACCGTGGCGAGCCCCGGCGGCCGGCCGAGCGTCGCCGCGAGCTCCTCGACCTCGGCCGCGAACCCGCTCGCGGACCGCCGCGGCAACCGCCTTGCCGTCGATCACCTTGGCGCTGCCACCTCAGCCCGCCTTCCGCAGGGGGGCGTAGTCGGCCATCAGCTTGCGCTCGGCACCCTCGCCGGCGAAGCGGACGACGATCACCCCGCCCGGCTCGACCGCCGTGACCACGCCCTCGCCGAAGCTGGCATGGACGACGTCGTCCCCGGTGGCGAACTGGCAGCGTCGGCCCGCGGTTCCGGCGCCGCCTGGCCGCCCAGCGCCCAGCCGGTGAGCGCCTGCTCCTCGGTGCCCTCGCGCTCGACCAGCTCCTCCGGAAGCTCGGAGAGGAACCGCGAGGGGAAGCCGGTCTCCCGCCCGGCGAACATCCGCCGGCTGCGGGCGTGGGTCAGCCAGAGCCGCTTTCGCGCGCGCGTGATCCCGACGTAGCAGAGGCGGCGCTCCTCCTCCTCGTTCCCCTCCTCGAGGGAGCGCGAGTGCGGGAAGACGCCCTCCTCGCAGCCGATGATGAAGACCGCGTCGTACTCGAGCCCCTTGGCGTTGTGGAGCGTCATCAGCGTGATCTTGCTCTCGTCCCGGTCGAGGTCGTCCTGGTCGGTGTAGAGCGAGATCGCCTGGAGGAACTCCTCCAGCGGCGAGAGCTCCGACTGCCCCTCGACCGCGCGGTTCGCGTCGAACTCGGCGGCCACCCCGACGAGCTCCTCGAGGTTCTCGATCCGCCCCTCGGCCTCGATCGTCCGCTCGGCGCGGAGCGTGTCGAGATAGCCCGAGCGCTCGAGCAGGGCGCCTCGAGCAGCTCGGCGACCGGGCCCGCCCTCGAACTCGGCCCGCAGCCCCTCGATCAGCTCCGAGAAGCGGCGAGATCGACTTGATCGCGGCGGCCCCGAGCCCGGGGACCGCCTCGGGCTCGCGCGCGACCTCCCAGATCGTCCGCCCGGTCGTGTTCGCGTGGGCGCGGAGCCGGCCCTGGCTGGTGTCGCCGATCCCGCGGCGCGGGCGAGTTGACCACCCGCGAGAAGCTGACCTCGTCCGCGGGGTTGACGCAGGAGCTGGAGGTAGGCGATCGCGTCCTTGATCTCGGCGCGCTCGTAGAACTTCGTCCCGCCGATCACCTGGTAGGGGAGCTCGTAGCGGACGAGGATGTCCTCCAGCACCCGGCTGTGGGCGTTGGTCCGGTAGAAGACCGCGATCTCGCTCGCCGGTCGATGCTCGCTCTCGATCGACCAGCTCCTCGATCTCGCCGGCGACGAACCGCGCCTCCGCATGCTCGTCCTCGAGCTCGGTGACGTGGATCTTCTCGCCCTCGCCGAGGTCCGACCAGAGGTGCTTGCCGAGCCGGCCGCGGTTGTGCGAGATCACCGCGTTCGCGGCCGAGAGGATCGTCTGGGTGGAGCGGTAGTTCTGCTCGAGCTTCACGACCGCGGCGTCCGGGAAGTCGTCCTCGAACTCGAGGATGTTGCGGACCTCGGCGCCGCGGAAGCCGTAGACCGCCTGGTCCTCGTCGCCGACGACGGTCAGGTTCCCGTCCTGCGCCGGCAGAGCAGCTGCAGCAGCCGGTACTGGGCGTGGTTGGTGTCCTGGTACTCGTCGACGAGGACCCAGCGGAAGCGCTCGCGGTAGCGGCGGCGGACGTCCTCGAACAGCTCGAGGACGTTCACCGTCCGCATCAGCAGGTCGTCGAAGTCCATCGCGTTGGCTTCGAGCATCCGCCGCTCGTAGAGGCGGTAGGCCTGGCCGACCATCTCCTCGAACGGCCCGCCGCCGCCTCCTGGTAGGTCTCGGCGTCGATCAGCTGGTTCTTCGCGTCCGAGATCCGGGCGCGGACCGCGCGCGGCGGATAGCGCTTGGTGTCGACCTCGAGCTCCTCGAGGCAGCGCTTCAGCATCCGCAGCGAGTCCGCCTCGTCGTAGATCGTGAACCGGCTGGTGTAGCCGAGCCGCTCGGCCTCGATCCGCAGCAGCCGGGCGCAGGCGGCGTGGAAGGTCATCACCCACATCCGACGCGAGACCCCGCCGACCAGCGAGGCGACCCGCTCGCGCATCTCCTCGGCGGCCTTGTTGGTGAAGGTGATCGCGAGGATCTCGTTCGGCCGGGCCTGCCCGGTCGCCAGCAGCCAGGCGACCCGGTGGGTGAGCACCCGGGTCTTGCCCGAACCCGCGCCGGCCAGCACCAGCAGCGGCCCCTCGCCGTGGGTGACCGCCTCGCGCTGCGGTGGGTTGAGATCGGCGAGCAGGCGCTCGACCTGGTCGGCGCCGACCTCGATCGGCGCGCCGAGGGCGGCGCTCGTCTATCGAGCCGTTCTCAGGCGTTGCGATCTCTTGGTCTTGCTCGGCTCGGGCCACCAACCGAGCATAACCACGGGTCCCGCGGTTCAGCCGCCCGCGGAGGAGGGGCCCTTCTTCGGGCGGAGCTCGGTGACCTCGGCGGTGCCGCCCTCCTCCCGGGTCGCCTCGCCGAGCCGCTTCTCGAGCTCGGCGATCCGGTCCGAGAGCTCCTTGATCGCCTCCTGGATCGGGTCGGGAAGGTGAATCCAGTCGGTGTCGGGGCCCTCCACCCGGCGGCCCTCGACCCGCACCGGATGGCCGGGGTTGCCGACCACGGTGGTCTCGGCCGGCACGTCCTCGATCACCACCGTGTTCGCGCCGACCTTGGCGTTCCGGCCCACCGTCACCGGGCCGAGCAGCTTCGCGCCGGAGCCGACGGTGACGTCGTCCTCCAGCGTCGGGTGGCGCTTGCCGCGGGCGAACCCGGTGCCCCCGAGGGTCACCCCCTGGTAGAGCGTCACCCGGTCGCCGATCTCGGCGGTCTCGCCGATCACCACGCCGGAGCCGTGGTCGATGAAGAAGTCCGAGCCGATCTTGGCGGCGGGATGGATCTCGACCCCGGTCACCGCCCGGCTGGTGTAGGCGATCGCCCGGGGGGCGAACGGCACCTCGCTTTCCCAGAGCGCGTGGGCGACCCGATGGGCGAGGAGCGCCTGGACGCCGGCCCATCCGGAGAGGATCTCGAGCGCGCCGATTCCCTGCGCGGCGGGGTCGCGGTCGCGGGCGGAGGTGACGTCGGAGGTCACCTCGCCGATCACTCGTCTGAGCGTTCCGAGTCCAAGCATTGAATAGAAAGCTACTCCGGCGCGAAAAAGGGAAGCGACATATAGCGCTCACCGCTGTCGGGGACGACCACGACCACGCGCTTGCCGGCCATCCCCTCGCGGCCGGCGACCTCGAGCGCCGCGTGGATCGCCGCCCCGGCGGAGATCCCAACCAGGAGGCCCTCCCGCTGGGCGGACTCGCGGGCGGTCCTCAGCGCGTCCTCGTCGCTGACCCCGATCACCTCGTCGATCACCGATCGGTCGAGCACGTCGGGGACGAAGCCGGCCCCGATTCCCTGGATCCTGTGCGGCCCGGCCTTCCCTCCGGAGAGAACGGGAGAGGCGGACGGCTCAACCGCGAACACCTGGATCTCGGGGCGCCGCTCCTTCAGCACCTGGCCGACGCCGGTGATCGTCCCCCCGGTGCCGACGCCGGAGACGAAGGCGTCGACCTGGCCGTCGAGGTCGCGCCAGATCTCCTCCGCGGTGGTCCGGCGGTGGATCTCGGGGTTGGCGGGGTTCGAGAACTGCTGGGGCATGAAGCCGTCGTGTTCGCGGACCAGGTCCTCGGCGAGCTGGACCGCCTCGTGCATGCCCCCGAGGGACGGCGTCTCGTGGACCTCGGCGCCGTAGGTGCGAAGCAGGGCGGTGCGCTCCCTGCTCATCCCCTCCGGCAGGGTGAGGATCAACCGGTAGTCACGTGCCGCGGAGACAAGCGCCAGGGCGATCCCGGTGTTGCCGCTGGTCGGCTCGACGATCACCGAGCGCCCCCGCTCGATCAGGCCGTCGCGCTCGGCGCTGTCGATCATCGCCACCCCGATCCGGTCCTTGACCGAGCCGCCGGGGTTGAAGTACTCGACCTTGGCGACGACCTCGCCGGCGACATCGGCCCCCAGGCGCGGCAGGGAGACGAGCGGCGTGTTGCCGACCACCGCGGATGTCTCCGCCCCCACCCGCAGAGTGCTTACCGACGATTCCATCGACCCAAAGTACTAGAAGCGGGTCAGCTTTCGGGTGATTAACGGTGCGCCCGAGTAGGTCGCCAGCAGGCGTCTGGCCGAGGATTACCAGTTGATCCATGAGCGTGGAAGGAAGAACGCGAGGATTGAGCGCCGCCCACACTTTGGACATCGGTGCAATGGCTCCACCGCAGTCCCGCAACGGCGGCACGCGGCCTTGTACGCGACGACTCCTTTCACCTGGCCGAGTCTAGGTCCCCAGGTTCCTGCTTTCCGTCCGAAGTAGTAGCCCGCAGCTACTCCCGTGGCCCGGCTTCGAGGGCCTCGGCATGCTTGGATCTGGCGGGCCCACACCAGGCCAGCCCCGCAAGCGCCCTGGTCGAAACTCTAGGCGAGCAGCTTGGCCTTCGCGCGCTCGAAGTCCTCGGCAGAGATCGTCCCCTTGTCACGCAGCTCCCCGAGCTTCGCCAGCTCGTCAGCGGTCGAACCGGCGCCGGCGGTCTCGCGTACGTAGGTGTCCAGTTGCTGCTTGGCCTCCTCCTCCTGCTTGAGTGCCCGCTCGCTCATGCCCTGGCCTCGCGCGATCAGGTACACCAGGGCCGCCAGGAAGGGGATGAAGACCAGAAAGAGGACCCACGCTGCCTTCGCCCAGCCCGAGAGTCCGTGATCGCTGAACAGGTCGCTGAGGATGGTGAACAGGACCACGATCCATGCCGCAAAGAGAAACACGGCGAGCACCGTCAGCAGTCCTTGCCCAAACGTGTAGTCGGCGAGGAGGAACATGGGGTGTCCTTTCCCGAGAGTCGGCTGGCGCGCGCAGCCTATCCATTCGTCGGGAAGACAGGTCCGCGCCGGGGGTGGCGACGCCGTGCGCGCGATCCTGGGTGGGCGATGTCGAAGGAGACGCTCGCGACCCTCAAGCGCGGCTACGAGGCCTTCAGCCGAGGCGACACATCGGTGATCCTGGAGCTTGCTAGGGAAATTGGTACTCCCGATCTCGCGTGTCCTCTCGCGCGTGAAGGCTGTTAGCGTCGATCCGGTCGTACCCAGCGAGCAAGGAGAGAGAAAGTGGCGGACAAGGTGACCTTGAGCTCAGCCCAGGCCGTGGTGGACGCGGCGGTCGCGAAGGCGGACGAAATCGGAGTGCCGATGAACATCGCGGTCGTTAACGACGGCAACAACCTGACCGCATTCGCGCGGATGGACAACGCCTGGCTTGGCTCAATCGACATCGCCCAGAACAAGGCCTATACCGCGCGGTCCTTCGACATGTCGACGAAGGAACTGGCGCCGCTCTGCCAGCCGAATCAGCCCCTGTTTGGGATCCATGCCTCGAACCAGGGGCGTCTGATCATCTTCGCCGGCGGCATCCCGCTGACGTCGGGTGACGAGGTGGTCGGGGCGATCGGGGTCAGCGGCGGCTCGATCGAGCAGGATCACGAGGTCGCCGAAGCCGGCGTCGCGGCCTTCTAGCCGAGGAGGGAGATCATGCCCGACAACAGAGGAGTTGCCTACATCGAGACGGGCAAGGTCAAGGTGAAGCCCAGCGTTACCTATACGCCGACTGGCTCCAGGCCGATCGCGGCGAGCAGGTTCGACTCAGCCGTTCGCTCGGCCGGGCCAACCGAGCAGCTGAGGAGGTGGAATGGCTTATCGACGAACAGGCGGCGGGCGGGTAGCGGCGGCGCTCGCATGACCGGTTATCCCTCGGAGCGTTGATGCTTTACCCCACGCCAGCTCGCCACGAGGTATCTAGAGCCTAGTCAGGCCGTCGCCGGAACTAGAGCGACGACCGCTGCCCGGTCAGCGGGATCGGTTCCGCTCAGAGCGCAGGTCCTCGCGACAGCGCGGCAGCCGGTGTCGACATGGTCACTGTCGCGGGCGCGGCGCCCGCGGCGGGCCTCCTGGGAGCAAGATCGCCGCCGCGGCGATCCTGCATTGCAATGCAGTGCGGGCAGCGCCGACCCTTGCGATATCCGTGCCGGCAGTAGGCCTCGCTCATCGCAAGTAGCCTTGGCCGATGTTCAAGGGGTATCCGCAGCCTTGGCGAACGTGGCTGCTGATCTTGAGCGCGCTGATCATCGCGGTGATCATCGTCCAGTTGTCACCAGTACCGGGTGGGTGCTGGTCGTGGTCTATTCGCGCTCGTCGCGATCCAGTACGGGCTGGCGCGCTACGCCCGTAGACAGTCGTAGTCAGGCTCCGGACCTCACTCATCGCGCAGCCTCGCAGCCGCTGCGATGATTGCGCCGGACACTTCCGCTTTACGATCCAATGATCACATTTGTCCGGCCCGGCTGTGCGGCCAACCGCTCCCAAGCGGTTGCGGCGGTGCTCGAATCCGACGGGCATTCAAACCAGCCAAACCTCGGCGTCTCCACACTCGGCGCTCACAACTGTGCGTGGAGGACGGGCCCCGCCTGCCCTGGTAGGCACTGGGTCCGGGCGGGGCGAAGCTCGCTTGATCGAGCTGACTCCGCCCGGATTCCCCAGCGCTCAGTCATCGCGGAGGAGCCTCGCAAGCTCGCCGTCGGGCCGGTCAGCGCCCTGAGCGTCCCTGAGCGCGTGTCCACAGCGGCGGATGTGTTCGCCATTTGTTCGCCAGTCAGACCCCGAAACAACCGGAATCAACCGGTGCTAATCGGAGCGGATTCGGCTTGCCTATGCGGTTTTCCGCATGGGAGTGCGGCCCGTCTTAGATGTGGTACATGCCGGTGCCGACCTCCTCCGCCTCGCGGCGGGCGATGTCGGCGATCGAGGTGGCGCGGAAGGTCGCGCGCAGAGCCTCGACCCCCTCCTCCCAGATGCCGCCGGCCTCCTTCCCCTCCTGGCCGACCACGCCGTCGAGCGCCTGCACCACCTCGAGCACCGAGATCTCCTCCGGCGGCCGGGCGAGCGTGTAGCCGCCCTTCGCGCCGCGGTGGCTGACCAGGATGCCGGCGCGACGCAGGGTCGAGAAGAGCTGCTCGAGGAACTGAACCGGGATCCGGCGGCGTTCGGCCACCTGGCCGATCGGCATCGGGTTCTGCCCCGAGCGCGCCAGCTCCGCCAGCGCCACCACCGCGTAACGTGACTTCGAGGTGACCGAGATCACGACACCCTTTTACTCGATCGCCGCCCACCCGGGGGCAAGGCGCCTCACAATGAGCGTGTGAGGACGCCGAGGCGACGGGTTCTGCTGCGTTCCCTGGCGCCCCTGGCGCTGATGGGCGCGATCTTCTACTTCTCATCGCAGCCCGCGGATCCGGACCACGCCTGGTGGACGGTGGTGCTCCGCAAGCTTGGGCACGTCGGCGGCTACGCGACCCTGACCGCGCTCTGGACCTGGGCGCTCGCCGGGACCGTGCGGCGCCCGCTGCCGGTGGCCGCCGCGATCACGTTCGCCTACGCCGCCACCGACGAGTACCACCAGAGCTTCGTCGACACCCGCAACGGCTCCGCGGTCGACGTCGCCGTCGACGCGATCGGGATCGCCCTCGCCGTTCTGGCAATCAATCTGAAACTACAGGCGGCGAAAACCAAGCAGTTCAAGGACGGAGGGCGATCGCCGAAGCGAGCGTACGAATCAGGTACGTGAGGGAGGCGATCGCCCGCGCGACCAGCTCGAGAGCCTGGTCATGGCGGCTGCCGTCGCCATGGGTGATTTATCGGCAAGCAGCCGACAAAGGTTTAGCCTCAACGGCTAGCTGTCGGCTGAGCTTTTCAGCCGTTCCACAGCGCGCTCGATCCGCTCCAGAGAGCGCTCCCTGCCCAGGGTGGCGAGGGAGTCGAAGATCCCCGGAGACACCGACCCGCCCGAGATCGCCACCCGGATCGGCTGGTAGAGGCGTCCCGGCTTCACCTCGCGCCGCTCGAGGATCGGGCTGAGCGCCGCCTCGATCGGCTCGGGCTCGAACCGCTCGACGCCCCGCAGGGCCTCCAGCGAGTCCTCGAGCAGCGGGAGGGCGCCGTCGCCCATCACCTTGCCCCAGGCCTTCTCGTCGGTCTCGGGCTCCTCGAGGAGAAAGCCGATCAACGGCCAGACCTCGGCCAGGGTCTGGGCCTTCTCCTGGGCGATCGCGCAGGCGGCGCGCAGCCGCTCGTCGGGCTCGCGGCCCAGATAGGAGGCGACCGCCTCCGTGTACTGATCCAGCGGCAGCTCGCGCATGAAGCGCCCGTTCATCCAGCGCAGCTTCCCCTCGTCGAAGATCGCGCTCGCCCGCCTCACCCGGTCAAGCTGGAAGCGCTCGATCAGCTCCTCGGTGCTCATCAGGGTGGTGTCGTCCTCGGTCCCCCAGCCGAGAAGCGCCAGGTAGTTGCGCACCGCCGCGGGCAGGTAGCCCCGCTCCCGTAGCTCCTGGACGCTGGCGGCCCCGTGGCGCTTCGAGAGCTTCTTCCCGTCGGGCCCGTGGAGCAGCGGCAGGTGCGCGTAGCGGGGCGGCTCGACCCCGAGGGCCTCCATCACCAGCAGCTGCTTGGGGGTGTTGGAGAGGTGATCGTCACCGCGGATCACGTGGGTGATCCGCATGTCGGCGTCGTCCACGGCGACGGCGAAGTTGTAGAGGGTGGAGCCGTCACCGCGGGCGATCACGAAGTCGTCGCTGCTGGCGTTCGGGAAGCGGACCTCCCCGCGGATCTCGTCGATGACCACCGTGTCCCCCTCGTCCGGGACCCGCAGCCGCACCGCCGCCCCCGGGTCGTCGCTGGGCTCGCCGCGGTAGCCGTGCTCCTTGCCGTGCTCCTCCTTCCAGGCGCGGACGTCCTCGGCGGTCGCCGGGTCGCGGTAGGCGCGGCCGGACTCGAGCAGCTCGCCGAGCCGCTCGCGGTGGCGCTCGGCGCGCTCGTGCTGGCTCAACGGCCCCTCGTCCCAGTCGAGCTCCAGCCAGCGGAGGGCGTCGAGGATCTGCTCGACGTTCTCCGGGGTGGAGCGCTCGCGGTCGGTGTCCTCGATCCGCAGCACCAATGCTCCTCCCTGGCCCCGGGCGAAGAGCCAGTTGTACAGTGCGGTCCGCGCTCCGCCGATGTGCAGGGCGCCCGTCGGCGACGGCGCGAAGCGGACTCGAACCTGACTTGATGAATCGGAGCTCACGGTGCTGATCGGCGCCCATGTTTCCACAGCGGGTGGCCTCTCCAAGGCGGTCGAGCGCGCCGAGGAGAGGCGCTGCGACGCAATCCAGATCTTCAACCAGAGCCCCCGGATGTGGCGCCCGACCCGCTACACCGAGGAGGACTTCGCCGCCTTTCGGGAGGCGATCGCCGCCTCGAGGGTCAAGGCGGTGATGATCCACATGATCTACCTGATCAACCCGGCGGCCAAGGATCGCGAGATGCGCAAGAAGTCCCTCGACTCGCTCACCCATGCCCTCCAGGTCGGGGAGGGGATCGGGGCGCTCGGGGTCGTCGTCCACCCGGGGGCGCTCAAGGACGACACCCGGACCAACGCCCGGAAGCGGGCGGTGAAGCTGATCAAGGAGGCGCTCGCCCGGACCGAGTCGTGCCCGATCATCTACGAGAACACCGCCGGCTCGCCTCAGCTCCTCGGGCGCGACTTCGACGAGACCGCCGAGCTGATCGAGATGACCGGCGGTCCGAAGCGGCTCGGCCTCTGCATCGACTCCTGCCACCTGTACGCCACCGGGTATGACGTCGCCACCCGCGAGGGCATGAAGGACCTGGTCGACGAGATCGACGCCAAGGTCGGCTTGAAGCAGCTCAAGGTCCTGCACGTGAACGACGCCCGCGACCCACGTGGCTCCAATCGCGATCGGCACGCGGCGATCGGCGAGGGCACGATCGGGCGCCGCGGTCTCCGCGCCTTCCTTGGCGAGCCGAGGGTGCAGAAGCTCCCGGCGGTGCTGGAGACAGGACGGGACGGGCACGCCCCCGACCGCAAGGATGTCCTCCTCACCCGGCGGCTCTGGCGCGAGGCCACCCGAAAGCGTTGAGCAGCGAGATAATCCCGCCGTGCCCACCGAGACAACCGCGCCGGCCGACGCCCCGAGTCACCTCAGGCTGAAGCGGCTAGGGCTGGTGATCGCGAGCGCGCTGACCTCGATCAACATCTGGACCGGGGCGCCGCTGCTCGCCGTCTGGGTCGGCTCCCAGGTGCAAGCCGCACAGGACCGACTGAGCATGACCGCCCTGCTCGCGGTCGTCGTCACCCTGGGGGTGACGGTCTTCGCGCTCGCCTGGGTCCTCGCCTGGCTGAACGGCCGCTACGACGAGCTCACCGGCAGGGCGCCGGCCGCCCACCAGACATCTCCCTGGCTGCGGAGCATGCGGGGCGAGCGGGAGACCGATATCCGGCGCAAGCACGGGATCAGCGCGGTCGAGCGGGTGGTCGTGATCAGCGTGGTCGCCGCCGCCCTCGCCTTCGAGGTCTGGTTCTTCTTCTTCGCCGGCTCCTCCCTGCCGAACGCCTGACGGCGGGTTCAGCTGAGCGCGTTGCGGAGGTCGAAGGCGCGGATCGACTCGGCGCCCTGATGGTTGGCGTCGAAGAAGGTCCGGTTGACGCACTCGTACGCCGGGCCCTCGCCCTCGTAGGCCTTCTCGACCGTGAACTGGCACTGCGGCAGCGGGTCGCCGGTCATCTTGATCCCGCCGTAGCCGCCGGTGCGCTCGGCGATCAGGAAGAGGTCGAGATCGATCTCGGCGCTGAACACCTTGTTGAGACAGCCCATGAACCGGGCGCCGGTCCGGGAGTCCTCGTAGGTGTAGAGGTAGCGGCAGCCGATCTCGAGGCAGCCGCTCGGCTCGATCAGCTTGTCGCAGAACGACTGGCACTTGCGGCACTCGCCGGTGGCGCTTCGTCTCTCCTCGGTTCTGCCGATCGGCATGCCCTGAGTCTACGACCAGCTTTCCCCGTCTTCGAGGGGCTCGACCGAAAGCGGTTGCGCTCGAGGGGCGGAGGTGGTAAGGGTCCGCTAGGCCGCGCGGGCGCCCGAGCCGAGCACGAGGTCGAGCTCGGCATCAAGCGCCGCCGACTGGGTGACCCGGTAGCCGTGACCGAACTTGAGCCGGCGCATCCCCTCGCGGGTCTCCATCTCCAGCTGCACCTCGGAGTCGCCGGGGAAGCTCTCGAAGACGCTCTTCAACTCGTCTACCAACGAGGCGCCGAAATCCGCGGCATGGATCCGGAGCACGAGTGGGCCGGGCGCCCGCGCCGCCCGCGCCCGGGCGAGCTCGTCGTCGCTCGGCTCGAAGGTCTCCAGCTCCTGGACCATCAGCTTTGTCTGCCCGCGCTCCTTGTGATCGAGGCGGCCCCGCACCACCAGAACGCTGTCGACATTGACCGAGTCGCCGCCCTCCTCGTAGGCCTTCCCCAGGATCAGCATCTCGACCTGGCCCTCGACGTCGTCGAGGGTGGCGAACATCATCGGGTCGCCGCGCTTCGTCTTGATCCGCTTCAGCTCGGTGACGATTCCCCCGACGGTGACGAGCGAGCCGTCCGCCTTCGACTCGAGCTCCGACAGCGAGCAGTCGACCTTCGCTCGGAGGGCGTCCTTGACCTCGGCGAGCGGGTGCGATGAGAGGAAGGTGCCGAGCGTCTCCTTCTCCAGCCGCAGCAGCTCGCGCTTGTCGAACTCCTCGGCGGCGATCGGCGGATGGTGCGAGGAGCCGGGGGCGCTCTCCCCTCCCCCTCCTCCGCCGAGGTCGAAGATCGAGGACTGGCCCATCCGCGAGTCCTCCTGCGACTTCTGGCCGAGAGGATGCAGCCGCGGGGAGCGCTCCCAGCATTCCCAGGCGCGAAGCCCCGGTCGAGTCGAGGGCGCCGCACTTGACCAGGCACTCGACCGCCCGCTTGTTCACCGCCCGGGTGTCGACTCGCTCGCAGAAGTCCCAGAGCGAGGTGAACTCGCCGCCCTTCGCCCGCGCGTCCAGGATCGCCTGAACCGCGGCGTGGCCGACGTTCTTGACCGCGTCGAGGCCGAAGCGGATGCTCTTGCCGAAGACGACGAAGCCGTGGTCGGAGACGTTTACGTCCGGGGGCAGCACCTCGATCCCCATCTCGTCGCAGCGGTTGACGAAGAACGGGACCTTGTCCTTGGTCCGCATCACGGTCGAGATCAGGGCGGCCATGTACTCCGCCGGGTAGTTGGCCCGCAGCCAGCCGGTGCGGTACGCGATCAGCGCGTAGCAGGCGGCGTGGCTGCGGTTGAAGGAGTAGTCGGCGGCCGCCTCCATCAGCGACCAGAGGTTCTTGGCGAGCGCCGGCTTGGTCCCGGACTGAGCCAGGCCGGCCTCGAACTTGTCCTCCATCGTCGCCATCAGGTCTCGCTTCTTCTTCCCCACCGCCTTCCGCAGGTCGTCGGCCTCGGCGGGGCTGAAGCCCGCCATCTGCTTGGCGATCTCCATCAGCTGCTCCTGGTAGATGACGCAGCCGTAGGTGGACTCGGTGATCGGCCGCAGCCGCGGGTCGGGATAGCTGACCGATGACGGGTCGCGCTTGCCCTTCGCGTAGTCGCCGATGTAGCGCATCGCCCCGGGCCGGTAGAGGGCGACCAGCGCGACCAGGTCCTGGAACTCGGTCGGCTTCACCGTTCGCAGGGCGTCGCGCATCCCGTCGGACTCGAACTGGAAGACGCCGATCGAGTCGCCCTTCGGACAGCATCTCGTAGGTCGCCGGGTCGTCGAGGGGGATGTCCTTGATCTCGATCCGCTCACCCCGGGAGCGCTCGACGATCGCCACCGCGTCCTCGATCACGTCGAGGTTGCGGAGGCCGAGGAAGTCCATCTTCAGCAGGCCGATCTCCTCGATCGGCCCCATCGAGTACTGGGTGACGGTCTTGTAGGCGCGCTCGACCTTGCCGTTCCCGTTCCCGTTCCCGGCGGCGGCACCGCGGTCCTCGGCGAGCTGCAGGGGGACGATCTCCTGGAGAGGACGGTCGGCGATCACCACCGCGGCGGCGTGGATCGAGTGGTTGCGGACGATCCCCTCCAGCCCCTTCGCCGTGTCGATGATCTTCTTCGCGTCCGCATCGGCGTCATAGGTGCGCTTCAGCTCCTCCCCGGGCTTCAGGCAATCCTCGAAGCTGGGGCTCCGGCCGAGGATCGGCTCGGGGATCTGCTTCGCCAGCCGGTCGCCGGTTCCGTAGTCGTAGCCGAGCACCCGGGCGGCGTCGCGGGTCGCCGCCCGCGGCGCCATCTTGCCGAAGGTGATGATCTGGGCGACGCACTCGCGCCCGTACTTGTCGGCGACGTAGCGGATCACCTGCTCGCGGCCGCGCACCGAGAAGTCGATGTCGATGTCGGGCATCGACTTCCGGCCCGGGTTGAGGAAGCGCTCGAAGAGCAGGTCGTTGGCGAGTGGATCGATGTCGGTGATCTCGAGCGCGTAGGCGACGATCGAGCCGGCGGCCGAGCCGCGGCCGGGCCCGACCGCGATCCCGTTCTCCTTCGCGTACTTGACGAAGTCCCAGACGATCAGGAAGTAGGACTCGAAGCCCATTTCCGAGATCACCCCGAGCTCGAACTCGAGCCGCTCCCGGGCGTCGGCCGGCACGGGGTCGCCGTAACGCCGGGCGAGGCCCTCCTCGGCGAGCCCCCGCAGCATCTCGCCCGGCTCGGTGCCCTCGGGCGTCGGGAAGCGCGGCAGGAGGAGGTTGCCCAGCTCCATCTCGACCTCGCAGCGCTCGGCGATCTCCAGGGTGCTCGCCACCGCCTCCGGCATCTGCTTGAACGAGTCGGCCAGCTCCTCCGGGCTCTTCAAATAGAACTCGTTGGTGTCGAAGCTCAGCTTTGGCTGTTCGATCGTCGACTTGGTCTGCACGCAGAGGAGGGCCGCATGGCTGTCGTAGTCCTCACGGCGCAGGTAGTGGACGTCGGCGGTGGCGACCAGCGGCCGGCCGAGCTCGCGCGCCACCCGGACGATCCCCTCGTTCGCCTTCTCCTGCTCGGCGACCCCGTTGCGCTGGACCTCGAAGTAGACCTGCTCGGGGCCGAAGGACTGGACCAGGTCGTCGATGTGAGCCCTGGCGTCGTCGGGACGGTCCTCGACCAACCGCCGGCAGAAGCGCGACTGGAGGCAGCCGGTGAGCGCGATCACTCCCTCGGAGTGAGTCGCGAGCAGCTCCATGTCGATGTTGGCCTTTCCCCGCGAGAAGCCCTCGAGGAACCCTGCCGAGCTCAGCTCGACGAGGTTGCGGAAGCCGCGGTTGTCGGCCGCCAGCAGGGTGATGTGGTTGCGCTCGTAGCGCGGCGTCTGCGGGCTGAGCTTGCGGTCGTCGACGAGGTAGGCCTCGAGCCCGATGATCGGCTTGATCCCGGCGGCCCGGCAGGCCTTGTAGTGCTCGACCGCGCCGTTCATCACCCCGTGGTCGGTGAGCCCGAGGGCGGGCATCCCCAGCTCCGCCGCCCGCTCCGCCAGCCGGTCGATCTTGCAGGCGCCGTCGAGCAGCGAGTACTCGCTGTGCACGTGCAGGTGGACTGCCGAGTCGCTCACCTAGCCATCGTGACAAGGGCATCGGAAAGAACTCAAACGCGCGAGAGTGCGACGTCTTAGTGACTGCGCTCTTTGCGTCTAGTGTTGAACAAAGTGATCTGGCTTCTGCGACACGGCGACGCCGAGCACGTCGAGGGGAAGGCCGACGCGGAGCGCGAGCTGACCAAGAAGGGCGAGCGCCAGGCCCGTGACGCCGGCCGTGCTCTGAAGGAGCTCGGGGTGAAGCTCGACGTCTGCCTGACCAGCCCCAAGGTCCGCGCCAAGCAGACGGCGGAGCTCGCCTGCAAGGAGCTGGGGGTGAAGGTCGAGGAGGACGAGCGCCTCGCCGGTGGCGACTTCGACCCGCTGGAGCTGGCGGCCGGACGCGGCGAGGTGATGATGGTCGGCCACGAGCCGGACTTCTCCGGCGCCGTCGCCCTCGCCACCGGCTCACGGGTGAAGATGAAGAAGGGCGGGATCGCCGCGATCGACGACCACCTCCTCCATGCTCTCTACCGGCCGAAGGACCTAGCCGCGATCGCCTGAGGCGATTGCGCTAGAGGGCGGCCCGTGCCTCACCGTAACCGTCTGCGGGTATGCAGCGCTTACTGAACTGAAGCGAGACTGAAGCAAGCGACAGGGAGGAATCATGAAAGCTCGAAGACTGGCGAGAGCCGGCAACTGGGGCCCTCGCCTGCTGATCCTGGGTGGGCTGGCAGCGCTGGCCGTGGCCCTGATCGGATTGCCCGGCGCTTCGGCGGCGCCTGGGCCGGCCGATCTTTCGCTGACCAAGAACGACAGCGCCGACCCGGTGGTGAGGGGTAGCAACTTCAGCTACACGATCCAGGTGAGGAACCTGGATGCCACGAACGACGCGACCGACGTCACCGTGGTCGACCCGCTGCCGACGCAGGTCGATTTCGTCTCGGCGACCGCATCGAGCGGCACCTGCCAGCAGCAGGCGAAGACGGTCACCTGCAGCCTGGGCACAGTCCTCGCCGGAACGACCGCGACCGTGACGATCACGGTGAAGGCGGACAGGCAGGGAACCGCCTCGAACGTCGCCACGGTGACGACTTCGCAGATCGACGCCAATGCGGCCAACAACCAGGACACCGAGACGACCACGATCCTGAACAAGGGCAAGGGCAAGGCGAAGAAGGTGAAGGCCAGCTGTGCTGCGCCGACGATCAGCGGAACGCCCGGGAACGACGTTCTGGTCGGTACTACCAGAGCCGACGTGATTCGCGCCTTCTCGGGCGATGACCAGGTGTTCGCCGGCGGCGGCAGGGACCTGATCTGCGCCGACCTCGGCGCCGATCTGGTCAGCGGCGGCCCCAAGAGCGACACCGTGATCGGTGGCGGCGGCCCCGACAGGCTGGTCGGCAACACCGGCGGTGACCTGCTGAGGGGGAAGAGCGGCCGAGATCGCCTGCGAGGCAATTTCGGCAACGACGTCCTCAACGGCGGCCGGGGCACCGACAGCTGCAAGGGCGGTCCTGGTCAGGACACCCTGCGGCGCTGCCCGTAGCGACCGGCCAGCTCAGAAGGCGGCGGATGTCAGCGACCCCTCCGGGGGTCGCTGGCGTCCTGCGGCCAGCGGCTGAACGCTCACGAGGCCTCCGCCCCTCACCAGGCCGCCGGCCGGCCCTCCTCGTAGAGCCAGACCTGGAAGAAGTCGTCCAGGTCCTGCTCGCTCTCTCCCTCGGCGAGAGCGATGAAGTCGGCGGTGCTCGACGTTGCCGTATTCTGTTCTCCGCGTACCAGTCGCGCAGGATGCCGAAGAAGATCGGGTCGCCGACCTTCTCCCGCAGCGCCTGCAGTGTCATCCCGCCGCGGTCGTAGACCGGCGTGTGGAAGAGCTCGCTCGGGTGGTGGAGGGCCGCCGGCGCCGGGAACCAGAGGTCCTCGAAGGCGGGGTCGTCCTCGGGGATCGCGTAGAGCTCGTCGAAGGTATCCGCCGCCGGCGTGCCCGCCGTGCCTCTCGTCGTAGATCCACTCCGAGAAGGTGGCGAAGCCCTCGTTGAGCCAGATGTCGGGCCAGGTCTCGGGGGTGACGGCGTTGCCGAACCACTGGTGGGCGATCTCGTGGACGACGGTCGTCGGGAGCGGGATGCGGTGGTAGTTCGCCCGCGTCTGCGCCTCCAGCGCGTAGCCGACGTCCGGCGCCCAGTCGATGATCCCGCCGCCGCTGGTGAACGGGTAGGGGCCGTAGAGGCTCGGAGAAGAAGGCGATGATCTCCGGCTGGGGGTCGAGCCGCTCGAAGGCTAGCGCCGGATTCGGCGGATCGGTCGCGCAGCCGGCGGGTGTTCGGATCGACCGCGTCGAACATGAACAGGCCGTTGGCGCTGTAGTGTCTCGGTCAGGAACTCGCCGTTGGTCGCCGTGGCCAGATAGGGGGCCATCGGGCTGTCCTCCGCCCAGCGCCAGGTCGTCTTCCCGTCCGCGGTGGTCGGCGGGCCCTGCGAGGATCCCGTTCGCGACCGCCTCGCGCCCCGCCGGCACGCTGATCGTGAAGTCGAAGGTCGCCTTGTCCCGCGGGGTGTCGTTGACCGGGTACCAGCCCGGGGAGCCCTGCGGCTCGTTGACGACGAAGGCGCCGTCGTCGGTCGGGATCCAGCCCTCGATCGACTTGTCCGGGTCCTTGATCGGCTTCGGCTTGCCGGCGTAGACGACCTCCACCGTGAAGTCGGTGCCGGCGTCCAGGCGGGGCTCCGGGGTGATCTCGAGCTCCTGCACCCCGCGGCGGGCGAGCTTCGGCGGGCGCGCCGTTCACCGTGACGCTCGAGACCGTGTAGAAGTCCCGCAGGTCGAGGTTGAACCGCTTCAGGTTCTGTGTCGCGGTGGCCTCGATCACCGCCCTGCCCTCAAGGAAGTTGATTGGCCGGCTGGTCGTAGTCGAGGGTCAGCGAGTAGTGCTCGACGTCGTAGCCGCCGTTTCCGGCCTTGGGGAAGAAGGGATCACCTGAGCCGTCCGACCCCGTCGACGTACTCTCTGCGCCAACGCAGACGGGGTGAGAAGGAGAAGAGCCGCGGCAGATGCGGCGGCCAAGAACCCGAGCTTCCTGCCGAGCAAAGCCGACCTCCTTGTCGGTTCGCGGTTCGAGTCGCTGCTCCTACCCGCCGCGAGGGCCTTCCAAACCGGGCGGGGGCGCGAGTCCTAGGCGCAGGACCAGGCGCTGGGGCCCGAGTCGGCCCAGATCTGGGCCGCGATCCGGTCCTGCTCTTCCTTCGGGGCCTGGTGCGGCAGGCCCTGGCCGCCGTAGGCGCGCCAGGTCGAGGGGAGGATCTGGTAGGCGCCCCCCGCTCCGCTGGATGGGTTGAGCGCGGCGTAGTTGCCACCCGACTCGCAGATGACGATGTAGGTCGGGATCGCGTAGGGACCACCGGAGTACGCGGGCCCCGCCGAGGCCTCCTGCTGCTCCGCGACCAGCTCCGCCACCCGGCTCTCCACCTCGGCGAGGTCGGACTCGGTGGCGGCCTTGGCGTCGGCGATCTCGCCCGCCCGCTGCTCGGACTCGGCGCGGGTTGAGGCGAGCTCGGAACGAGAGGCGTCGAGCTGGCGGGCCTGGTCGTCGATCTCCGCCTTCAACCCGGCGATCTGCTCGTAGTCGGCCTTCACCTCGTCCTGCAGGGCAGCGACTTGCCCCGCGAGCCGCGCGTCGGCGTCGTGGAGAGCGTCGAGGTACTGCGCCCGGGTGGAGAGCTCGTCGTAGCCATTCGAGTCGAGGAGCACCGTCAGGGAGTCGGGGGTGGCCTCCTTGTAGATCTCGACCAGCCGATTCGAAAGGCTCTCGATCGCCTGCTTGTAGCGAGCCTGGACGGTGTCGAGCTTTGCCTCGGTGGCGGTGAGCTCGCCGGCGAGCTCGCGCGAGCGGTCGGCCGTGCGCTCGATCTCGGCGGTCAACTCCATCTCCCGGGCGCCCGCCTCCCGCGCCCGTTGCTCGAGGTCGGCGATCTGGGCGGCCTGCTCATCCAGCCGCTGCTCGAGCTGATCGGCGTCCGACTGGGCGGAGCCGATCCGAGTGCCGAGTGAGGGCGCGGCGACCGCCAGCCCGACGCCGACAACCGTCGCGGCTGCCAGAACCGCGAGCGCGACCAGAGTGAAGCGGCGTCGGCGGTAGCGCGCCTCTCGCCGCACCCGCCTGCGGGCCCGCCCGTTCGTAGGTTGTGAGTGCACCTGCTGCGAACTCCCTCCAGCGCCTGCGGGGTTAGCTGACGGGCTCACGCGGAAAGAGTCGCGTTACGCCGAAAGTGCCTGGCGATTCGCCCCGAGCGGCCGCCGCCGCCCTTTGGGTCCCCCGCTCCCTCCGATCTGGACCGGAGGGATTCGGCTCGACTGAGCCGGGAACCTTAGCGGACGCTTACACAGCCAAGATCCGCCTGCCGCGCCGCTGGACGCCAGCGACGCCCCTGCAAGAAATCATGCAGGGCGATCAGGCCGCCTCCAGCTTCGGCTCGCCGTAGCTCTCCCCACCGAGCGCAGGATCGCCACCATCTCCTCGGCGGCGGGCGAGCGTGAGGCCGCTGCCGCGGGTGACCGCCCAGACGCGACGCATCGGTGCCGTCGGGGGCGATGTCGCGCAGCTCCACCCCGGGGTGATCGCCGGCGAAGCTCCGGCAGCAGCGTCACCCCTAGGCCGGCGGCGACCAGGCCCTTGAAGCACCTCATAGTCGTCGCTCTCGAAGGAGATCCTCGGCTCGAACCCCGCGCTGCCGGCAGAGGCCGAGGACTGTGCTCGCGGCAGGAGCTCGGCGTGCTGCCGCAGAGCCAGTCCTCCTCGGCCAGCGTCCTTGAGCCCTCACCGTCTTGGACGCCGCGCAGGGGTGGCCCGGGCGGAAGTGCGACCCGCATCGGCTCCTCGCAGGATCAGCTCCGCCTCGGTGTCGCGCCCGAAATCGCGCGGGAAATGCCGGATAGTCGAAGACGACGGCGATGTCGAATCGCCCCGCCTCAGCGCCGGGAGCGAGTCCTCGGGCTCCGCCCTCGGCGAACTGCAGCTCGACGCTCGGGAAGCGCGCGGCGGAACTCGGACATCGCCCGGGTCACCAGCGTGGCGCTGGCGCGTGGGGAAGCTCACGAGCCGCAGACGGCCGCCCTCGAGGCCGGCGATCTCGGCGAGCTCGCGCTCGGCCTCGTCGAGCCGGGCGATCACCGCGTCCCCGTGCCCGACCAGCGTCTCCCCGGCCGGGGTCAGCTTGGGCCCGTCGCTGGTTCGCTCGAGCAGCTGCATCCCGACCTCGCGCTCGAGCGCCGCCACCTGCTGGCTGACGGCCGACTGGGAGAGATGGAGGGACTCAGCGGCGGCCGAGAAGGAGCCGCGGGCGACGACCTCGCGCAGCACCCGAGTCGCTTCACATCGAGCATAAGGGCAGCTTATCAACGGCAGAAGGAATCCATGTTGCGCTGATATCTCACGCGCGGGAGCATTGGCTCGTCGAATCGGAAGCGCGACGAGGAAGGGGCGACGATGACGGCGTACGACACTGAGATCACGATCAGGCTTCTCGGCGACCAGGACACTGACAGCGCCGCGCACCTCGCCCAGCTCGACTCCGCCCAACCGCTGAGCGGCCGTCTGCTCGGCGCCTCCATTCAGGGCCGCCTGGTGGCGCCGTCTCGCTCGACAGCGGTGATCTCGGTGGCGAACCCCTTCGTCCCCAGCGCACATGCGGGGCGATGCCCGAGCTGCGCGCCCGCCAGCTCAACGGCAAGGGCCGCCGGCTGCTGCCGCACCGCAGGGGCCGTGCTCGGGCGGCGCTGCCGTCCTCCCCGCCCGGCGCGGGCGGGCGCCTGCTCGCCCTGGCCCGGCGGAGCTGGCCTCGCCCTCCCCGTCCCGCCTGCGGCTCGCGATGTAGCCGCCGATCGCCAGCGCCGTGAACCCGGCCCCGACCACCGCGGTCGTCTGATCTGGCGGCCGTAGCGCCGCCACACAACGCGACCACCACCGACCGATCAATTCGTAGACAGAGCTCATCGGTTCTCCTCTTCCCGACCCTTCGACTCCGCGAATCCTATGGGCCAGGCGGCTCTGCAGGGTGAAGAGCTCGATGAACCCGGGGCTCGCCTGCTGTGAGAACTCACCGCCCGACTCGCCGAAGGACGCCAGCGAGCGGTCATAGAGCGCGTAGGGCGAGCTCCGCGCCACCGGGGTCACCGAGCCGCGGTAGAGCTTCACGGTGACCTCGCCGGTGACGAACTCGTTCGCCGAGTCCATGTAGGCGTCGAGGTCGCGGCGGAGCGGCTCGAGCCAGAGGCCGGCGTAGCAGAGGTAGGCCCACTGGGTCTCCAGCGCCCCCTTGAAGTTGTTCTGGTGGATGGTCGAGACGAGCTTCTCGAGCTCGCGATGGGCGGCGAGGACGATCGCCGCCGCGGGCACCTCGTAGAGGTCCCGGACCTTGAGCCCGACCACCCGGTCCTCGACGTGATCGACGATCCCGACCCCGTGGCGCCCCCCGGCCTCGGCCGCCCGCTCGAGGAGCTCGACCAGGCCGAGCCGGTCGCCGTCGAGCGAGACCGGACAGCCTGCCTCGAAGCCCACCCGCAGCTGCTGCGGCTGATCGGGCGCCTCCTCCGGCCGGGTGACGAGCTGGAAGACGTCGTCGGGTGGCGGCGCCTCCAGGTCCTCGATCTCCCTGCCCTCGGAGGAGCGCCCCCAGAGGTTGTCGTCGATCGAGTACGGGGAGACCTCGGTCCCACCCTTCAGCGGGATCCCGTGCTCGCGGGCGTAGGCGATCTCCTCCTCGCGTCCCATCTGCCACTCCCGCACTGGCGCGATCACCTTCAGCTCGGGGTCGAGGGTGGCAATCGTCGCCTCGATCCGCACCTGGTCGTTGCCCTTGCCGGTGCAGCCATGGGCGATCGTGTCGCAGCCGTGCTCGCGGGCCGCCTCGACCGCCAGCTTGCCGATCAGCGGCCGTCCGAGGGCTGTGAACAGCGGGTAGCCGCCGCCGTAGAGGGCGTTTGCCTTGATCGCCGGGAGCACGTAGTCGCGGGCGAACTCCTCCCGCGCGTCCACCAGCAACGTCTCCACCGCGCCGAGTTGCTCGGCCTTCCGGGTGACCACCTCCCAGTCTTCGCCGGGCTGGCCGAGGTTGACGGTCAGGGTGACGATCTCCACCCCGTAGCGCTCCTGGATCCACTTCAGGATCACGCTGGTGTCGAGGCCGCCGGAATAGAGCAGCAGCACCCGCCCGACCGCCTCGGGGTCGGCCTCATACGAGGCGATCCTCGGTGCGCTGTCGCCCCGGTCGGCCATCGTGGCGCCGAAGTCTGGCAGGCCGTTCTCCGCTCCCCGGGCGTGGGAGACCGCCGCGATTGCGAGAATCCGCGGCGTGCACCGGGCCCTGCGGATCCTCTCGACGGCCCTGATCACGGCGGGGCTCGTCGTCCTCGCAGACGCCGGCCTGACCGTGGTCTGGCAGGAGCCGCTATCGGCCGCCTACGGCTCGCTCAAGCAGGGCCAGGCTCGCGACGACCTCGATCGGCTGGAGGCGGACTTCCCGAGCTCGGAGGACCTGGCGGCGGTCAGCGGAATCGCCGGGGACGCCGAACGGGCGCGGATCCTCGCCGACCGCTTCGAGCAGCGGATCAAGGAGGGCGACGCGATCGGCAGGATCGAGATCGACCGGATCGACATCGACATGGTCTTCCTGCAGGGAACCGACACCGCCACCCTCCAGTACGGCCCTGGGCACTACCTGAAGACCTCACTGCCTGGACAGCCGGGCACGGTGGCGATCGCCGGTCACCGGACCACCTACCTCGCGCCCTTCCGCCACATCGACGAGATCGAGGACGGCGATGAGATCCGCCTGGAGATGCCCTACGCCGCCTTCACCTACGAGGTCACACGGCACGAGGTCGTGGACCCCGAGGACGTCAAGATCCTCGAGCCGATCTCCTACGACCAGCTGGTGCTCACCGCCTGCCATCCGCTCTACAGCGCCGCCCAGCGCTGGGCGGTGTTCGCGAAGCTCACCCGGATCGAGACCTTCGCGATCTCCGGCGAGGGCCGCTGGGCCGCCCCTTAGCGAGGGATCCAGCTACAGACCCGAGCCGATGGTGCCGGGCTTGTCCGGACTCGGCGCCGGCGTCCCGCCTGAGGTGCCGGTCTCGGTCGTCTCCGTCTCGATCGTCTCGGTGGCCTCGGAGCGGGTCGGCTCGGTGGTCGACTCGAGGGTGACGGTGGTCCCATCGTCGGAGTCGTCGGCGGCGACGATGACCAGGCCCACGGCGAGGCCGATCACCAGCGCGAGCAGCAGCCCGATGATCCAGCGGGTGCGGGTGTCCATCGGCGGCGAGGTTAGTCCAGGACCCGGCGGACGATCTCGAGCGCCTCGTCGACCTCGGCCTCGCCGATCACCAGCGGCGGCAGCAGCCGGATCGTGTCGGCGCCGATCGGATTGACGATGAGGCCCTCGGCCAGCAGCCGCGCACGCGAGGTCCCCGGCCTTCCAGTCCTTGGGCACCCGGAAGCCGAGCATCAGCCCGCGGCCGCGCACCTCGCCGATCCCCTTGAGCTCCTCAAGTCCCGAGCGCAGGCGCCCGCCCAGCTCGCGGGTGCGGCGAAGGAGCTCGGGGTCGTCGATCACCTCGAAGGCCGCCAGAGCGGCCGCCGCGACCAGCGGCCCCCCGGCGAAGGTGGATCCATGGTCGCCAGGCTCGAGCACGAGGCCGAGCTCCTCGGTGGCGACGCAGGCGCCGACAGGAAGGCCTCCGCCCAGCGCCTTGGCCGTGGTGAGGACGTCGGGCCGGGCCGGAAGCTGCTCATACGCCCAGAGCGAGCCGGTCCGCCCCATCCCGGTCTGGATCTCGTCGAACACGCAGCAGCGCGCCCGCCTCGTCGCACGCCTCCCGGGCGGCGACGATCAGCTCATCGGGAACTACGTGCACCCCCGTCTCGCCCTGGATCGGCTCGAGCATCACCGCCGCGGTGCGCTCACCGACCGCCTCTCGGAGGGCGTCCGGGTTGTCGCGGGGCACGGCGACGAACCCCGGCAGATACGGCGCGAAGCTCGGATTGTCCGAGAACCCCGGGGTCGCCGAGAGCGAGCCCATCGTCCGCCCGTGGAAGGCACCCTCGAGGACGACGATCTCGGGCTCGGTGATGCCGCGGCCGTGGGCGTGCTTGCGGACCAGCTTGATCGCGCACTCGTTCGCCTCGGTGCCCGAGTTGCAGAGGAACGCCTTGCCCTCGAGGCTGGAGCGGCAGAGGCGCTCGGCCAAGCGCACCGCCCCCGCGGTCAGATAGAGGTTGGAGGTGTGGGTGAGGACCCCGACCTGCTCGCGCACCGCCTCGACCACGGCCGGGTGGCAGTGGCCGACCGAGCAGACCGAGATCCCGGCGAGGAAGTCCAGGTACTCCTTTCCGTCGGAGTCCCAGAGGCGGGCGCCCTCGCCGCGGACGAACTCGACCGGCGCCCGGCGATAGGTCGGCATCAGCCACCGTGCCTCGAGGGCCTGAAGCTCGCTGAGGCTCACCGCGGTCATCTCGCCGTGATCTTCGTGCCGATGCCCTCGTCGGTGAACAGCTCCAGCATCAGGTTGTGCGGTTGGCGGCCGTCGATGATGTGGGCGGCCCTGACGCCGCGGCTGACCGACTCGGCGCAGGCGGCGAGCTTCGGCCGCATCCCCCCGTCGATCCCGTCCAGCGCCTCCTCGACGTCCGAGACATGGGCCTGCGAGATCCGGGAGGAGGGATCATCGGGGTCGCGCAGCCAGCCGTCGACGTCGGTGAGGAAGATCACCTTGTGGGCCCGCATCGCCGCCGCCACCTGGCCGGCGGCCTCGTCGGCGTTGACGTTGTAGGAGCGCCCCTCGCGGTCGGTGCCGACCGAAGCGATCACCGGCACGTAGTCCGCGGCGATGTGGTCGATGATGTCGACGTTGACCCGCTCGATCTTGCCGACATAGCCGAGCTTCTCGGACTGCGGCCCCGGGACCACCTCGAACAGCGACCCGTCCTCGCCCCCGAGCCCGACCGCGGACTGGCCGTGGCGCTTCAGCCGGGTGAGGATGTCGGAGTTGATCTTGCCGAGCAGGACCATCTTCGCCACCTCGACCGTCTCCTCGTCCGAGACCCGAAGGCCCTCGACGAACTTGACCTCCATCCCGAGCCGCTCCATGTGGTCGGTGATCTCGGGGCCGCCCCCGTGGACGATCACCGGGTTCATCCCGACGTACTTGAGCAGGACGACGTCGGTGGCGAACGCCTCGCGGAGCTCCTCCTCGCGCATCGCGGCGCCGCCGTACTTGATCACGATCGTGCGCCCGTGGAACTCCCTGATGTACGGGAGGGCCTCGAGAAGGGTCTTGACGGACTCAGTCATCTAGGTGGTGTATTCGGCGTTGATCCGGATGTAGTCATGGGTGAGATCGCTGAAGAAGACGTGGGCATTGGCGTCGCCCCGCCCCAGGCGCACCGACAGCTCCGCCTCGGGCATCTCAGAGGCGAGCTCCGAGGCGTCGATCCGGTCCGGCCCGAGCTCGGTCAGCTCCTCGCCGGCGAGCGCCTGGCCGGCCGCCTGGGCGATTCGCCCCCAGTTGGAGTCGCGGCCGAAGAGCGCCGTCTTCACCAGCGGCGAGTTGGCGATCGCGCGGGCGACCCGCTCGGCCTCCTCGGCGATCGGCCGCCTGCAGCACCTCGATCCTGCCGACCCGGGTCGCCCCCTCGCCGTCGGCGACGATCTCGAGCGCCAGCTGTAGCAGCACCGCCTCCAGCAGCCCCTCGGGCAGCGGCCGGGCCGCCTCCCCCGTGGACTGGAGGAGCACGGTGTCGTTGGTGGAGAGCTGGCCGTCGACAGTGATCCGCTCCATCGAGCCGGCCAGCGCCCGGCGGAGGGTCGCGTCGGGGTCGTCGATCTCGGCGTCGGTCTGGAGGAAGCAGAGCATCGTCGCGAAGCCCGGCTCGATCATTCCGGCGCCCTTCGCCTGGGCCGAGATCGTCACCCCGTCGGCCCGCAGCGTGCACTGCTTCGGACCTCGGTCGGTGGTCATGATCGCGAGCGCGAACTCGAGGCCGCCCACCGGGGACGCGACCGCGGCGGCCTCCCCCACGCCCTTGACGACCGCCTCGATCTCGAGTGGCACCCCGATCGTGCCGGTCTCGGCGACCGCAACCTTCGCGGGCTCCACGCCGAGCGCCTCGGCGGCGGCAGCGCGCATCGCCAGCGCGTCCCGATAGCCCTGCTCGCCGGTGGCGGCGTTGGCGTTGCCGGAATTGACCGCGACCGCGCGGATCGCCGCGCCGTCGCACTCGTCGCGGCAGACCCTGACCGGCGCGGCAGCCGCCGCGTTCCGGGTGAGGGCGAGCGCCGAGCGCACCTCCTCCGCGTCGCAGGCGAGCAGGCCGACGTCGGTGCCGCCGTCGCGCTTCAGGCCGGCGGCGACTCCAGCGGCCCGGAAGCCCGGGGCGAGCTGGGTCGGGTCGAGCTCCTCGATCCCCTCCGGGGGACTTACCCATCTCGACTTGAAGAAGGTCTCGGTCGCCGGGTTCAAGAGATCCCCTCCCCCTCCGGCAGCCCCAGCATCAGGTTGAGGTTCTGGATCGCCTGCGAGGCGGCGCCCTTCCAGAGGTTGTCGATCGCGGCGAAGCTCATCACCCGGCCGGAGGGCTCGTCGAGGGAGACGTGGATCCGGCAGAGGTTGGTCTCGCGAACGCCGGAAACACCCGGCGGATCGGCGCTGAGCTCGACGAAGGGCTCCGCCGCGAAGCGGGCCTCGTAGAGCTCCAGCAGCCGGGCGGCGTCGAGGGGCTCCGAGGTGCGCGCGTAACAGCTCACGAGCTCACCCTGGTGGAAGGGGAGCAGGTGTGGGACGAAGGTCAGAGGGGGCTCCATTGCCGCCGGCCAACTCGCGCGAGCTCCTGGGCGACCTCGGGAGTGTGGCGGTGCCCGGCGACCTTGTATGGCCGGGTGTCGTCGACCTTCCTCGACCGCCTTCATCTCCTCGGCGGCCGCCCGGCCGGCCCCGGATACCCCCGACTTCGCGTCGATCACGACGTCCTCGATCAGCGACGCCTCCGCCAGCGGCGCCAGCGCCAACAGGCTGGCGGTCGGATAGCAGCCCGGGTTGGCGACGAGGCCGGCGCCGGCGATCTGGTCGCGGTGGAGCTCGGTGAGCCCGTAGACCGCCTCGTCGAGGAGCTCGGGGGCGCCGTGCTCGCCGTACCAGCGGCTGTAGGTCTCCAGGTCGTGGAGTCGGAAGTCGGCGGAGAGATCGACCACCTTCGCGCCGGCCCGGCGGAAGGCGGCGACGACCGGCGCGGCGGCCCCGTGCGGGTAGGCGACGATCGCGGCATCAACCCCGTCGGCGGACTCCTCGCTCGGCTCCTCCAGGGCCAGGGGGACGCTGTACTGGGGGTAGAGCTCGTTCAGCGCCGTGCCGGCGTCGGTCCGAGCGGTAACCCGCACCAGCTCCAGCCGCGGGTGCCTCCAGATGAGCTCGGCGGCGAGCGCCCCGGCGTAGCCGGAGGCGCCTGCGACCACGACCCGGGCCGCCGGGTCTCCCTCGAGCGGCTGAGTCGGCGCTACTCACGGAGCGACCCCCCGATCCCGGCGAGCGCCTCGCGGATCGACTCCCGCAGCGGCGCCACCTCCTCGTCGGTGAGGGTGCGGTCGGGCGCCCGGAAGCTGAGCCGGAGGGCGAGGCTCTTCTGGCCCTCGCCCAGCTGCTCACCGCGATAGAGGTCGAAGACCTCGGCTGAGCGGAGCAGCTCGCCGCCGGCCCCGAGGACCGCCTCGCGCACCGCCGCGGCGGGGGTCTCGTCGGGGACCACCACCGCGAGGTCCTGGTGGACGGCTGGATAGGAGATCACGTCCTCGAACTGCTCATCGTCCCGCGGGCGAGAGCGCCACCAGCGCCGCCAGCTCCAGCTCGAAGCCGGCGGCGGCCTCCAGATCCCAGGCGCGGCAGACCAGCGGATGGATCTCGCCGATCCAGCCCGCGGCCTCGCCGCCAAGCAGGATCCGGCCGCTGCGCCCCGGATGGAGGAATGGCTCCTCGGCGGGCTCCACCCCCACCTCCGAGCCGAGCTGGGCGGCCAGCGCCTCGAGCACTCCCTTGATCGCGAAGAAGTCCGCGTCGACGGCCTCCCTGCGCCATCCCCCCGGCCGCAACGCACCGGTGGCGAGGCAGGCGATCCGCTGGGGCTCATACGCGGGCGCGGGGCGGCGGCCGGCGAAGCTGCCGCCGAGGACGCCCTCGAAGGACGAGGAACCCTGGCGGAGGTAGGCGCGCCCGGACTCGTACAGCGCCACCCGCTCCGCGTCGTGGGCGAGGTTGTGCCGGGCCGCGTCCAGCAGCGAGCCGAGCATTGTCGTGCGCGAGCTCGGAGTGCTCGACCGAGAGGGGGTTGGTGACCCGGATCGGCTCTGCCCGTGGATCGCCGCCGGCGATCCGCAGCCGTCCGGGCATCCCTGGGTCGGTGAGGCTGAGGGTGACGACGCCGTCGAAGCCGAGGTCGCGCATGACGTCCTCGGCGCGGCGGCGAAGTGCCTGCTCGCGGGTGAGGCGGCCGGCCTGACCGCTGGTCTCGGGCAGGGTCGCCGGCAGGTTGTCGGCGTAGCCGTGAAGGCGGCCCACCTCCTCGATCAGGTCGACCTCGCGGGTGACGTCGTAGTGACGGTGCACCGGAACCGTCGCGTTCAGCGTCTTTCCTCTGCCGGACGACGCCGAAGTCGAGGCGTTCCAGGTACTCCCTGCAGAGCTTCGGATCGATCGGCATCCCGAGCAGGCTCTCCACCCTCTCCGTCCGCAGCTCTAGCTCATGGGATTCGGGGATCTCGGCGGCGACGTCGATCGTCCCCGGGACCAGCTTCGCGCCGCAGACCTCAACCATCAGCGCCGAGGCGATCCGCTGCGCCCGGATCGCGAGCTCGGGATGGAGCTGCTTCTCGAAGCGGTTGGAGGCGTCGGAGCGGAGGCCGAGCTTGCGCGAGGTGCGGAGGATGTTGACCCCGTTCCAGGTCGCGACCTCGAGCAGGACCCGGGTGGTCTGGTCGGAGACCTCGGAGATCTGGCCGCCCATGATCCCGGCGATCCCCGAGGGTCCCTCGCGGTCGCAGACGAGGACCGCGTCGGTGTCGAAGCTGCGCTCGACTCCGTCGAGGGTGGTCATCTTCTCCCCCTCCTTCGCCGTCCGGACGATCAGGGCGTCGCCGTCGGACCTTGGCGAGGTCGAAGGCATGCAGGGGCTGGGCGGTGAGCAGCATCACGTAGTTGGTGATGTCGACGACGTTGTTGATCGGCCGCATCCCCGCAGCGATCAGCCGCCCCTTCAGCCACAGAGGCGAGGGGCCGATCTGAACATCGGTGAACACGCGGGCGGTGAAGCGGGGACAGAGCTCAGGGACCTCGACCGTGACCGAGGCGTAGTCCTCGGCCGTGCCCTCGCCGGTCGCCTCCGCGTCCTCGGCCCAGGGCGGCGCCGCCAGCGCGGCGCCGGTGACCGCGTGGACCTCGCGGGCCACCCCGTAGATCCCGAAGCAGTCGACCCGGTTCGAGGTCGGCTCCAGCTCCAACACCGTCTCGGAGACCGGAAGGACCTCAGCCAGGGGCGTCCCTGCAGAAAGATCCGATACGCCCGCAGCCGAAGGCGAGGACGCCGCGGAATTGTCGAGCACAACGATTCCCGCGGCGTCGTCCCCGATCTGGAGCTCGGCCTCGGAGAGGATCATCCCGTCCGACTCGACCCCGCGAAGCTTCGCCTTCCCGAGTTCGGTGCCGTCGGGCATCACCGCGCCGGGCAGTGCCACCGGGACGCTCTGGCCGGCGGCGACGTTGGGGGCGCCGCAGACGATCGTCCGCTTGCCGTCCCCGGTGTCCACCTCGCAGACGCTGAGCCGGTCGGCGTCGGGATGCCGGTCGACGGAGAGCACCTTCCCGACCACGTACCCCTCGGGCGAGGGTGCGCCGGCATGCGAGATCCGCTCGAGCTCGATGCTGTGCATCGCCAGCCGGTCGCCGAGCTCCTCCGCCGGGAGGCCCGGGTCGCAGTAGGACAGAAGCCAGCTCAGCGGCGCCCTCATCTGAACTGCTCCAGGACTCGGACGTCGTTCTCGAAGAACTTGCGCAGGTCGGGGACCCCGTACTTGAGCATCGCGATCCGCTCGATCCCCATCCCGAAGGCAAAGCCCTGCACCCGCTCGGGGTCGTAGCCGTTGTCGGCGACGAACCCGAACACGTTCGGGTCGACCATCCCGGCGCCGAGGATCTCGATCCAGCCGATCCCCTTGCAGAGCGGATCGCGCGAGCCGTCGGGCAGCTCCCCGGTGCCGCCGCAGCGGAAGCAGGAGACGTCGACCTGGACGCTCGGCTCGGTGAAGGGGAAGTAGTCGGGCCGGAAGCGGGTCTCGCGCTGGGGCCCGAAGATCGCTCGGGCGAACTCGTCCAGGGTCCCCTTGAGGTCAGCGAGGGTGATGTCCTCGGCCACCGCCAGGCCCTCGACCTGGTGGAAGACGGGGCTGTGGGTTGCGTCGAAGGGGTCGCTCCGGTAGCAGCGCCCCGGGACGACGATGAAGATCGGCGGCTCCTGGGTCTCCATCGCCCGCACCTGCATCGGCGAGGTGTGGGTGCGGAGGACGACGTCCTCGGGCCCCGGCGGCACGGGCTCGCCGCCATCGTCGGGCTCGATCCGCAGGGAGTCCGACAGGGTCGCCGGGTCGACGTAGAAGGTGTCCTGCGACATCCGCGCCGGATGCCCGGGTGGATGGTTGAGGGCGGTGAAGTTGTAGTAGTCGAGCTCGACCTCGGGCCCCTCCATCACCCGATAGCCGAGGCCGACGAAGACGTCCTCGATCTCCCGAGCGGTCCTCACCAGCAGGTTGCGGGCGCCAACGGTGACCGGCGGCGAGCCCGGCAGGGTGACGTCGACCGTGTCCTCGGCGAGGCGGCTCTGGAGCTCGCTCGAGTCGAGGTCCGCGAGCCGGGCCTCGAGCGCCTGCTCGAGCGCCGCCTGGGCCTGGTTGCCGGCCTTGCCGACCGCCCCGCGTTCCTCCGCCGGCAGCTCGGCGATCCCGCGCAGGATCGTGGTCAGCTCCGCCTTTCGCCCCAGGTAGCGGACCCGGAGCTCCTCCAGCTCCTCGGTGGTGCCCGCGGCGGCGATCGCCTCGGCCGCCTCGCTCCTGATCTCCTCGATCCGGTCGGTCGCGGTCATGAGGGCTCGCCCTTTTCTCCCCATTCGCTCAAGGTGGGCGACGATATCCGCTGCAGGGCGATCGCCGCCGCCGCCGCCACGTTCAGCGACTCCACTCCCTCGCGGATCGGGATCGTCACCCGGACGTCGCAGCTCGCCAGGACCTCCTCCGGGAGCCCCTCGCGCTCGGCGCCGAGGCAGGTCGTCGCCGCGCCCTCGAGCGCGTCGGGCGCCTCGCCGCCGTGGGCGACCAGCGCCGCCCTCGGCTCCGGGGTCGCCTCAATCGGCGCCTGGAGCAGGGGCTCGGCGAAGACCGCCCCCATGCTCGCCCGCACCGCCCGGGATCCGAACGGGTCCGCGCAGCCCGGCCCCAGCACCACCGAGCCGCCGACCAGGGCGAGCGCCGTCCGGACCACGGCGCCGACGTTGCCGGGATCGGCGACGCCGTGCAGATAGACGCAGGGGGCGACGGGCCGCTCCGCCCAGCGCCGCTCCCAGACCCCGATCGCGCGGGTACCCGAGCCGAGGGCGGAGAAGCGGGCGAGCAGGGCAGGCTCGACCTCGGTCCCGCCCAGCCCCTCGCCGGCGGCGGTGAGCAGCTCGACCGGCTCGGCGCCGGCCTCCCTCGCCGCCGCGAGCAGGTCCTCGCCCTCGCCGACGAAGAGGCCATCGCGCTCCCGCGCCCGCCGCCTCTGCAGGCGGCGGATCAACTTCAGCTTCTCGTTGTGGGGGCTGGTGATCAAGTTTCCGGTTTCCTCATCAAGGTCACAAAAAAGGGCGGCCGCTGTGCGGACCGCCCGGGAAGAATTGCGTCTGGATGCGTTGGCTCAGGCCGCCGCACCCTCCCGGGCGAGCTCAACGAATCGGCGAAAGCCATCGGGGTCGGTGACCGCGATGTCGGCGAGCAGCTTCCGGTTGACCTCGACACCGGCCTGGTCGAGGCCGTGGATGAACTCGGAGTAGCTCATCCCCTCGCGGCGGGCGGCCGCGTTGATCCGGGTGATCCAGAGCCGGCGAAAGTCGCGCTTCCGGGCCCGCCGGTCGCGGAAGGCGTAGGCGCCCGAGCGCATCAGCTGCTCGTTGGCGAAGCGGTAGCTCGAGTGCTTGCGCCCGTAGTAGCCCTTGGCGCGGTCGAGCACCTTCTTCTTCCGCCGCTTGCGGGCGACGGCGTTGCTGGCGCGCGGCATCAGCGACCCCTTCCGGCGAGCAGGGCGAGAACCCGCTTGCGATCGGCGCCGGAGATCTCCGACGGACGGCCGAGGCGGCGCTTGCGGGCAGGCGACTTCTTCTCGAGGATGTGGCTCGAGTTGGCGCGCTTGCCGCGCAGCTTGCCCGTGGCGGTCTTCCGGAACCGCTTCTTGGAGCCCGAATGCGTCTTCATCTTCGGCATGCGAGCGCCAATTGAAGCAGACGCGGGCGCGGGCGCGGCTAGCTCGCCTTGGCCTCCGACGCCTGGCCTGCATTGCGGGTCGGGGCGAGGAGCATGTGCATGTTGCGCCCCTCCTGCAGGGGCTCCTGCTCGACCGTCGCCAGCTCCGAGACGTCCTGAAAGAGGCGGTCGAGCAGCATCCGGCCGCGCTCGGGGTGGCTCTGCTCGCGGCCGCGGAACATGATCGTCACCTTCACCTTGTCGTTCTGCCTGAGGAAGCGCTCGACGTGGCCGCGCTTCGTCTCGTAGTCGTGCTGGGCGATCTTCGGGCGCAGCTTGATCTCGCGGATGTTGGTCTGCTGCTGGTGCTTGCGCGCCGCCTTCGCCTTCTGCTCCTGCTCGTACTTGTACTTCGAGTAGTCGAGGATCCGGGTGACGGGCGGCCTCGAGTTTGGAGCGACCTCGACCAGGTCGAGGTCCTTCTCACGCGCCTTCTCGAGCGCCTCGGGGGTCGGGATGACGCCGACCTGCTCGCCGTTCTCGTCGATCAGGCGCACCTCGGGCACCCGGATTCGCTCGTTGATACGAGTGGTGTCGCGCTCGGGCGGCCGGCGGTCGAAGCGAGAGACCGCCACTAGTGGAGCATCGGGTTGGGCGTCAAGCAGGCGAGGATGAGAGGGAGTGGATTGAGTGGACGGGCACGGGCGCTCAGCGGCGCGGTGCGATGTAGTTACCCGTCATTAGGGGCCAGTATAGACGGCCTTCCCTAGCCGGCCTCCGCCCGGATCCTCTCGATCAGTTCCGAGCGGGGCAGGGCCCCCAGATCGCCCTCCTCGTGCCTTCGCACCGCGAGCGTGCCCGCCTCCTGCTCACGGTCGCCGACCACCAGCATGTAGGGGGCCCGGGCGAGCTCGGCGTCGCGGATCTTCTTCCCGACCGACTCCGAGCGCTCGTCCACCCGGCAGCGAACGCCGGCGGCCCGCAGCTCCTCGGCCGCCTTGGCGGCGTATTCGTTGTGGCGATCGGCGACCGGGAGGATGATCGCCTGGGTCGGGGCGAGCCAGAGCGGGAAGCGCCCGGCGTAGTGCTCGATCAGCACCCCGACGAAGCGCTCCACCGAGCCGAGCAGGGCGCGGTGAATCAGCACCGGGGTGTGCTCGGCGTTGTCGGCGCCGGTGTAGGTGAGCTCGAAGCGCTCCGGCATCTGGAAGTCGAGCTGGCAGGTCCCGCACTGCCAGGAGCGGCCGAGCGCATCGGTGATGTGGAAGTCGATCTTCGGCCCGTAGAAGGTCCCCTCGCCGGGGCTGAGCTCGTAGTCGCGTCCCTGTAGCTCGAGCACCTCGCGGAGGCTCCTCTCCGCCCGCTCCCACTGCTCGTCGGTGCCGATCGACTTATCGGGCCGGGTCGAGAGCTCGACCCGGACGTCGTCGAACCCGAAGCGCGCGTAGAGCTGGTCGATCGCCTCGCAGATCGAGTCCACCTCATCGGAGACCTGGTCGAGGGTGCAGAAGACGTGGGCATCGTCCTGGGTGAACGCCCGGACTCGGAGCAGCCCGTGGAGCACCCCCTCGCGCTCATAGCGTGAGACGAGCCCGAACTCCGCCAGCCGTAGCGGCAGCTCCCGGTACGAATGCCGCGTGGAGCCGAAGACCAGGCAGGCCCCGGGGCAGTTCATCGGCTTCAGGGCAAAGCGGCGCTCGTCTCCGCCGCCCTCGCGCTCCGCCGGCTCGACGAAGTACATGTTCTCCTTGTAGTTGTCCCAGTGGCCCGAGCGGTGCCAGAGCTCCTCGTCGAGGATCTGGGGCGTCTTTATCTCCTGATAGCCGCGATTCGCGAGCTGTTTGCGGACCTCGTCCTCGATCAGCCCAAGGAGCACTGTCCCCTGCGGCAGCCAGAAGGGCATCCCGGGGGCCTCCTCCCGGAGCATGAACAGATCGAGCTCCGGGCCGAGCTTGCGATGGTCGCGCGCCCGAGCCTGCTCGAGCCGCTCCAGGTGCTCCTCGAGCTGCTTGCGGTCGAGGAAGGCCGTGCCGTAGATCCGGGTGAGCATCTGCCGGGTCTCGTCGCCGCGCCAGTAGGCGCCCGCGAGCGAGGTGAGCTTGAAGGCGCCGATCCGCCCCGTGGACGGCCCGTGGGGGCCGCGGCAGAGATCCTCGAAGGGGCCGTTCCGGTACAGCGAGACCGTCTCGGCGCCCTCGTCGCGGACCAGGTCCTCGATCAGCTCGACCTTGTAGTCCTGCCCCTGGGCACGGAAGAGCTCGATCGCCTCGGAGGCGGGGAGCTCGCGGCGCGTGAACGGCTCGTCGGCCTTGACGTGCTCGGCCATCCGCTCCTCGATCCGGGCGAGGTCGTCGGGTCCGGGTCGCTCGGAGTCGGGAAACTCGATGTCGTAGTAGAAGCCGTCGGCGATCGGCGGGCCGATCGAGATCTTCGCCTCGGGCCAGAGGTCGAGCACCGACTCGGCGAGGACGTGGGCGGCGTCGTGGCGAAGCAGCTCGAGCGCCTCGGGACTCTTCTCGGTGACGATCTCGATCGACTCGCCGCCGGCGAGGGGCGCGGAGAGGTCGCGGAGCTCGCCGTCAACCTTCACCGCCAGGGCCGCCTTCGCGAGCCCGGGCCCGATCGCGGCGGCAGCGTCGGCACCGGTCGCCCCCGGCTCCAGCTCCAGCGGGGAGCCGTCGGGGAGCTTCACCTCGAGCCTGGTTGCGGCCATGGGCCGGATGCTAGTCGGCGGCCCCGAGCCCCCTCGGCCCGCACTCAGAAGACGACGGTGCGGGCGCCGTCGACCAGCACCCGGTCCTCGAGGTGGGCGCGGACCGCGCGTGCCAGGACCAGCCGCTCGAGGTCCCGCCCGATCCTGACCAGGTCGTCCACCTCGTCGCGGTGGGAGACCGACGCCACGTCCTGCTCGATGATCGGCCCCGCGTCCAGCTCCTCGGTGACGTAATGCGCCGTCGCCCCGATCAGCTTGACCCCACGGTGCCAAGCGCGTTGATAGGGATCGGCTCCGGCGAAGGCCGGCAGGAAGCTGTGGTGGATGTTGATCGCCGGGACCGCGATCCGGTCGAGGAAGTCCGCCGAGAGGATCGCAAGGTCTCCGGTCTGGCGGGCAACGACACTATTCGCGGGGGCGCGGGCAAGGACACGCTCAAGGGCGGCAGAGCAAGGACACCTACATCGGGGGGAAGGCCAACGACTCCGCGTTGGCCTGCGAGGTCGAGAAGTCGATCTGAGCTAGCGCCGCCCTGCCGTAGCGCGATACTGCGAGGGCGATGTCGCCGCAGACTGCTCCCACCAAGCAAGTTGGTCTTAGCGGGTGTGAAGTTTTCGCGACTACCAACGCAACGTGGGGCGGCTCGTCCCGAGGGCGTCGCCGAGGTGCCCAAGCCAAAGCAGGAAAAAGAGTTCCGTTATGCGACTGCGCAAATACCTGATCGGGATGATCGCCGGCCTGGTCGGCGTTTTGGCCCTCTCGAGCCTCGCCTCGGCGGAGGTCACCAGCCTGAGCATCGGCTCGCAATGGACGCCCACGAAGCAGGTCAAGAAGAAGCGCGGACCAGCGAAGACCTTCTTCGAAAGCAATGAAGCGCACGCGGGCGACTTTCTAGGCCAGCCGGGATGTCTGGGAGGCGATGACCCGGCGTGCTATGCCTATCCGCCCGCGCTGCAAAGCCTGATCACCTTCCCGAAGGACGTCGGATTCGATCCGGGCAACCTGCCGGACTGCAGCCTGGGGTCGCTCATTGGCAAGTCCACCGCCGCTGCCGAGGCGGCCTGCCCGCGATCGATCGTCGGAGGGGGAACCAACGCCAACAAGACCCTGGACGGTCGGACCCTGAACGGCGTGGTTACGGCGTTCAACGGGGCGCCCTCGGCCGGTAACCCGTCGCTCTACCTGCACGTCAACGTCGCAGGCGTCGCTTACCAACCCGATCCTGCACGGTGTCATTTCGGGCAACACCCTGAGGGTGCAGATCCCGCCGGTCTCCGGCTCAGTGGGCGAGCACTTCGACACGACGCTCAACCCGGTCGTCACCAGAAGGAAGAAGAACAAGAAGACGGGCGAGGTGAAGAAGACGTTCTACATCTCCATCAGGTGCTCGAAGTCGCGTACGTGGACGACCACCGAGACCGTCACGTACCAGAATGACAAGACGCTGACGGATAGCGTGTCGCAGAAGTGCAAGCAGAAGAAGTAGAGGAGGTAGAAGCTTCTCTTTCCGAAGCAGCTTCTGCATGAAAGCCTGGGAGGGGGCGGCCGAGAGGCCACCCTCGAAGCCGCCGTTTTGCAGCGCAAGGGAGAGCACCGGCGACCGCCTAGATGCCCTCGTCAAGGCCGCTGATTGGGCAGTGATGGGCAGCGGAGGCCCTAACGGGGCTTCTCGGCTCCTCGCTGAGCCGGACCCCGAGCACAAGAAAACCCCGCGTTAGCGGGGCTTTCCGCGATGGGCGCAACTGGGCTCGAACCAGTGACCTCCAGCTTGTCGAGCTGGCGCTCTCCCAACTGAGCTATGCGCCCGGGGTTCGAAAGGTAGCAGCGGCTTCGCGCCGCGCTACGCGACCGGCGCGGTCGGCGCCTTCACGGCCGTCGGCGACTCGGGCAGCGCGCCCCTGGCGCGCATGGTGATCTTGAAGGTCTCGAGGGTGTCGTAGCGCGGCTGCCAGCCCGCCGTCGACTTGAGCTTCTCGGTCGAGACCACCCACGGGTAGCGAATGAAGTCGAGGTTGCCCGGCGGCGCCTCCGTCCGGGGCACGTGCAGCCGCCACATCGCCCGTTCAAGCGCTTCATGTTCTTCAGCGAGATCTCGCGGGTCTTCTTGCCGATCAGCTCGGCGGCGCGGCGCCAGGTCAGCATCCCGTCGCCGGCCAGGTTGAAGGCGCCGCTCGTGCTTGCCGTCCAGAAGGGCGATCAGCGCCGAGACGACGTCGTCCTCGTGGACGAGCTGGAACTCCTCGTCGACCCCGTCGAGGATCGGGACGAACGGGTTGTTCTCGAAGGCGCGGACGATGTAGTTGTCGACGTTCGGCCCGAACACGATCGACGGCCGGACGATCGTCATCACGCGGTCCGGGATGCTCGACGCCCAGAGCTGGCAGATCCGGTCGGCGTCGGCCTTGTGCTTGGCGTAGGAGAAGTCCGGGGCGCCGCGGACCGGCCAGTCCTCGGCGATCGGCTTCGGGTTGTCCGGGAAGGCGCCGTAGGCGGCCACCGAGGAGGTCGACCATCACCTGCTCGACGCCGGCGTCCGAGGCGGCCTGGAGCACCGCCTGGGTGCCGTTGACGTCGATGTCGTACATCTTCGCCTCGTCGCGGATCGGGTTGAGGATGAAGGCGAGGTGGACGAGCGCGTCGATCTCGTGCCTCTCGAGCAGCTCCTGGATCGCGCGCCGGTCCCGGATGTCGCCCTTGACGAACTCGGTCTTCGGCCACTGCGCGCGGCGGCGGCCTCACGTCGACGTCGACGATCTGCTCGGTCTCCTCGCGAGCCGGAGAGCTCGTCGATCAGCCGGCCGCCGATGTAGCCGGAACCCCCTGTGATCAGGTAGCGCACCGGCTCATCCTATCCTGGCCGGGCAGCCAAATGTTCTGAGCGCCGCGCTCACTTTTGTTGATCCAATTTACGCCGCTCCCGTAGACAGGTGCAACTTGCGCCCGAGAGCCGTGTTAGTGTCTTCTAACAGGCTCAAGTTCGCCGCGCAGGCGGCCGAGTATTGAGCCAAGCGACTTGAAGGACCGACGGGCCGGGGAGCTGCATCTCCGGCGGCACGTCCTTTCGGAAACAAAGGGCCCCCTCACCGGGGCCCTTTTCCGTTCCCGGCGCTTACCCAGGCCACAACCACTGGAAACCTGCCCGGCACCCCGCTAGCTTGGGCTCACCGATGCCGCGTCCGCGCATCCTCCTGGTTCCGACGGTCACTGAGGTCGAGTGGGCGATCAAGCCATTGCTCGAGGAGTGGGCCGAGGTCGCCTCATTCGACGCGCCAGGAGTTGGGAACGAGCCGGCCACCGAGACCACCCAGGCGGCGATCGTCGCGCGCGGACTCGCCGAGATCGAGCGGCGCGGATGGGAGGACTGCGTCGTCGTTGGAGACGAGGCGGGGGCTGCCCAGGCCGTCCGGATCGCCGGCGCGAGGCCCGAGACGGTCAGGGCGCTGGCGCTCGGGCATCCCGCGCTCTCCTTCGAGCGAGAGGGCCCCCGCCCGGCGCTCAACGGTGACGTCTTCGATGCCCTGATCCAGGTCGCCCGAACCGACTACCGGAGCTTCGTCCGGGCCCTCTGCCAGCTCACCCAGCACGCCTACGACGATGAGATGGCCGACCGCTACATGGAGCGGGTCCCGCAGGAGGTGGCACTCGGCTACCTCGAGCACATGCTCTCCGCCAGGGAAGCCGAGCAGCTCGAGCCGACCCTGCGGACCCTGGGGGTGCCGATGCTGCTGGTCGAGCACCGCGGCTGCATCGCTTGGACGGCCGAGAGCTTCGAGGACGCCGTCGCCGCCTTCCCCGACGCGGCGACCGCCTCGGTGGAGATCAAGCCGAGCTGCGCCCCGGAATTCGCCGAGATCCTGAAGGGATTCTGCGAGCGACTTCCCGACCGGGCAGAGGCCGGCCCGGCCGAGCGAGCGAACTGAAGCTCAGCGGTCGACCGGCTCGCGGACCTCGAGGGTGAGGCCATCGACGCCGGTCACCTGAACCAGCTGGCCGACGGTGGCAGGCGTGGAAGGCGGGCAGCGGGCGCGCCAGATCTCGCCCCGGAGCCGCACCCGCCCCTCCGGATCGCAGGTCTCCACCACCTCCGCCACCATCCCGACCAGACCCTCGGAGCCGGTGCGGACCCGGTAGCGGCGCAGGAAGCGGATCCAGAAGGCGACCTCGGCCAGCTCGACCACGATCCCGATGACCACCGCGATCAATCCGAGCCAGGGCGGCAGCACGAACACGGCAAGGGCGATCATCGCGAGCAGGAACACCGCGGCAAGGATGCTATGCGGGGCTCAGCCTCGTCAGCCTTGTCGACATAGCCGTACCAGCCGGACCCGTACGCCGAGCCCTGGTTGCTGGGCTTGTTGTCACGGGTTATGAGGCTGGCCAGGGGCGCCTGGTTGCTGCTCCAACACGGGACTCATAACCGCGTCGGCGATCTTCGGCCACGCCGTGTCCATGATCGCGGCTCCCGGCGCGTCGATCTTCCCGTCGAGGTCGCGGTCGAGGCGGCTCGAGCCGTCCGTCCGCCACTCTGGTCGAGTAGAGCGAGCATCTCCTCCTCGCGGGGGCTCGGCGCAGGGCCGGTCCTCGAGGACCGCCTCGATCGCCGGCAGGACCTCGGCGTTGCGGAGGTCCTGGGTGGCGGCTCGGTTCATCGCCGCGGTCCAGCGATCCGAGCGAGTGGGTGTCACTGCGGGCGACCGCTCCTCTCAGGAGCTCGGCGCGGTGCACTGAGCCGTAGCCCCACTCATCGTCGGCGGCCGTCCACCCCGCCGCCGGCTTGTTGTTCCAGTTGAGAATCCTGCCGCTCGCTCGGGTTCACCGCCTGCGGGTGCTGGCCCCGGTAGAACCCGTTCCACTCGAAGCCTCCGGTCCCGACGGTCGGGAGCCCGATACTGACCCCGGCGGCCCGAACCGGCACCCGGCCACTCGAGAACAGAGCGATGTTCTCGTTGTCAGCGTAGAACCAGTTGAAGGTGAGCTCGATCTTTCGGCGGCGCTGGCAAAGCTCGCCGGGTCGTGGACGTGTTGCTGTTCAGCTCCTCGAACCCGATCGCGCTCATCACCTCGCGCCCGCGGTCGAGCGCTTGTTCCGAGATCGCCACACGCTCGCCGTTCTACCGTCGCGTAGCCGCTTACCAGCCCGTGTACCGTCTCTCTTGAAGTGACGGTCCGGCCTGGGTGCCGAGCCCGGACCGAGGTGCCCGCGATGAACGTCGTCATGTCGATGTCAATTGCCGTTGAACACGTACTTCGTGTCGCTCCGCCGCAGAGTGTCTCGACGTACTGGTCGACGATGTCTCTACCCTGACGAGATCGCGCTCCACGAGAAGCTCTGCTCGCGCCCGAGCTGCACATAGGTCCCGATCCGGTAAGCTGCACCGCGGCATCGATCCCCCCGCCGTGTAGGTCTGCCTCGTAGCAGAATCTCCGCGAAGGTGTAGCCAGTCTGCGCGCCTGCCACGAACAGCTGGTGCTCGTTCTCCGAGCGCGCTCGCCCGAGGAGCAGCGCGTTGCTGGCGCTGGCCTGGTGGACTGTGCGGCCGCCGCGGCCTGTGCGGCCGCGGAGCCGAGGTTGGCGGCGTTGATCACGGCGTTGCCGTTGCCTTCCTCCGAGTATGTCAGCTTGAACTTGCCTCTGCACCGAGACGAGTGCTCGCTGATCGTTCTGCTCGCGCAGATCGTTCGAAGACCTTGCGCCCCGCTCCGTCACCTAGTCGCTGCTTGAAGCGCCTACAGTAACTGCGCCCGCCGCGCCTCTTCACCTCCACCCTTGCCTAAGCTGCGCGCCTATCAAAGACGCGCACCGCTACTACGTCGTTGTTAGTCCATTCCTACCCCGGAAAGCCGAGTCTGGTCTGCGCCTGTCGTTGATGCCCTCCGAGGTAGTCGTCGAAGTCCTTGTATGACCTGCTGCCCTCAGGCCCTGCGTCCTGCTAGGAGCGAGATCTGCTGTGCGATTACTCTCGGTCTGTGCGATCGGCGTGAACTTCGGTCGCCCTATCTAGCGCTAATGTCCTACACCCGGAATCGTCTAGCGCCGCCTACTCGCCCCGGCCCCCCGTAGCGCCTCCATCAGCGGCTGTCGCGGTCCTCAACCGTCACCCAACCGGCGCCGTACATCACGTCTGCGCTGTGTCACCTAACACTTGCGCTACCTCCTCATGCTGTCTCTGTGTATCCGCAGACCCGGCCGCGTTTTTTTTGTTCCACAATCTATCGGCATCTCGTTTCCCAGCCCTAAGATGTTCGGCTTGAAGTAAGGAAGGTAGGTCTGAGTCCTAAACCTGGTCTAACCGCGGGGTCAACCTCCCTGCTTCTGCTGCTGTGAAGCAGCCCTAGCCTCTCCGTCCGGCGCCCTTCTAAACCCGGATTGGACAGCCGCGCGAGGGATCCGTGCTCCCCCTTACGCTTCCCCAACGAATTCGACCGCAACTGTTGGGTGCGCTGGGCTGTTGAAGGGTCTGTGATGAGACGGGCGCTACCCGCGATCGCGATCCTCGCCGCGTTCCTCGTCTGCGCGGCGAGCGCCTCGCGGTCAAGGCCGGCTACAACGGACCGACGAGAAAGATCGAGGCCGCCTTCAAGATCGCCCAGTACGAGCGGGCGGGTGACCCGGACGGCTGCTACCCGGCCCCTGCCCGGATGGCCGCGATAATCCGCAAGAGGACGAACCTCAGGGTCGGCGTCTCCGCCAGCTTCCGGTCGGTCCATGTTCCCAACGTGGTCTTCGTGATCCGGCGGGGCGCTACGTGCAACCGCCTGCTGTTGGCCGTCCGCGCCAAGGCCGGGCTGTGGGTGCTCAACTCCGTCAGCGGGGAGATCCACCCGCTCGGAAAAAGCCTGCGTCCCCAGGAGGAGCGCGGGGGGCGCGGTCCGCTCAGGGCGCTGACGCTCGCAACCCAGACCCTCAGGCTGACGAAGCCGGACGAGGCCCAGCGAGGCGTCATCATCTGCCCGGGCAAGACCTATCCGCTCGGGGGCGGGATGACCAGCAGCCCACCCCCCGACGCCGACGGCGAGGGCGCCTACCCGCACTCCTACGAGCGCCTCGGCGCCCAGCACGGCTGGCACATCAATCCGGTCCTCTTCGACCCCTCGATCGGCATAACGACCCCGCGCAAGGTCACCATCCAGGTCGTCTGCGCCAAGGGGCTCGTCCCGGCGAGCACGCCGCGGAAGACCCGCTTCATCAAGTCCGGCGAGACCAAGACCGTGACCGCCCGCTGTCCCCGGGGCCAGAACCTGATCGGCGGAGGCTTCCAGCGCACCAACTTCCGGGGCCATGGCGGGAACTACGTCACCGAGTCACGGGCGATCGGACCGAACGCCTGGCGGGCCACGGGGCACGCCTTCGGCGTCTACGGCGGCGAGCTGACCGCGATCGCGTACTGCGACAAGACCAAGGGCCCGCTGCTCACCGAGGTCTCGGCCTCGACCCCCCTCCCAGCCGGAACGTTCGCGACCGCGACCACCCCGGCCTGCCCGCCGGGTAACCGGCTGACATCCGGAGGGTTCAGCGCGAACGGATCGCAGGACACCTTCTTCGCCGGCGGCTCCTTCACCGACGAGGGCACCTGGTCGGCCTCGGCCTTCGGCTTCTTCGGCCCCGCCCCCAGCCTCACCGCCTACGGCTACTGCCTCCGGGTCTAGGCGCGCTCCTCATCGGTTGCAGGACGGCGCTCAGCGCGGTGTCCATCTGCGGGCCTCCCGTTCGTCTTAGAGTCGACCGAAGACACTCTGAGCAGGAGGTAGCGATGAAGTACATGCTGCTGATCCATCAAGGCGACACCCCGACGCCACGGGACCCCGAGGCGTGGGCGAAGCTCTCGGAGGACGAGCAGAAGGCGGTTTTCGCCGATTACCAGGCGATCAACGAGACCCCCGGGGTCAGCCCCGGCGTCCAGCTGGAAGGCCCCGAAGCGGCGACCACCGTCCGCGTCGCGGACGGCAAGACGCTGACCACTGACGGCCCGTTCGTCACCATCAAGGAGGCACTGGGCGGCTGGCTCCTGTTCGAGGCGGACGACCTCGACGCCGCGATCGAGCTGGCATCGCGCATTCCGGCGGCCCGCCTGGGTGGCGCGATCGAGGTGCGCCCGATCGTGGAGCGGTAGCGATCGTCGAGCAGGTCTTCCGCGACGAATGGGGCCGCGTCCTCGCAAGCCTGATCGGCTTCCTCGGCGACTTCGACCTCGCCGAGGACGCCGCTCAGGAGGCGTTCGCGATCGCCGCCGAGCGCTGGCCCCGCGAGGGGACGCCCGACAACCCGCGCGCCTGGTTGGTGACCACCGCCCGCAACAGAGCGATCGACCGGATCCGCCGCGATCGCACGCTCGCGGAGAAGACCCGCCTGCTGGACGTGCCGGAAGCCGCTGAGGAGAGCATGGACGAGACGACGATTCCGGACGAGCGGCTCGAGCTGCTCTTCACCTGCTGCCATCCGGCGCTCGCGCTCGATGCCCAGGTCGCGCTCACGCTGCGGACCCTGGGCGGGCTGACGACGGAGGAGATCGCCCGCGCGTTCCTCGTCCCCGAGCCGACGATGGCCAAGCGGCTGGTCCGCGCGAAGGGCAAGATCAAGGCCGCCGGGATCCCGTTTCGGGTGCCGCCGGCTCATCTGCTCCCCGACCGCCTCTCCGCGGTGCTGGCGGTCGTCTACCTGATCTTCAACGAGGGCTACGGCGGCCGCGGAGATCTCGCGGCCGAGGCGATCCGGCTCGGGCGCGCGCTTGCCGAGCTGATGCCCGACGAGCCGGAGGTGCACGGGCTGCTGGCGCTGCTGCTGATCAACGACGCTCGGCGAGACGCGCGATTCGCCGATGGGACGCTGGTCCTCCTCCGCGATCAGGATCGATCGCTTTGGGACGCAGGCCAGATCGCGGAAGGACGGACCGCGCTCGATCGCGCGCTGGCGCTCGGCGGCCGCGGTCCCTACGTGCTGCAGGCGGCGATCGCCTCGCTGCATGCCGAAGAGCCCCAGGACTGGCCCCAGATCGCCGCCCTCTACGGCGAGCTCTCCCGGCTCACCGGCTCACCGGTCGTGGAGCTGAACCGGGCCGCGGCGATCGCCGAGGGGGGCGACATCGATGCCGCCCTGGCCTCCCTCGAGCGCCTCGATCTGGAGCAGTACCACTACCTGCACGCGACCCGGGCCGAGCTGCTGCGCCGGCTCGGCCGCCCGGACGACGCCCGCGCGGCCTACGAACGAGCCCTGGAGCTCGTCCACGCCGACGCCGAGCGACGCTTCCTCGAGCGCCGTCTGGCCGAGCTCGGCTGACGAGGGGCGAGCGCTCTTGGGGTGGGCCGACTCCGCGAGTGGCCCGCTCGCGAGTCCGATCTCTCGCCCGAGCACAGCGCTCCACGAGCGGTCATCGCTCGTCGAGCCCTGCGACGAGTACGTCACCGTGAGTCCCCGGTCGGAGCGGATGTGTACCACCATCGTAAGGGATCGACAGCCGCGAGCAGGCCCTCGAAGCCGCCGGGCTGCGGCAGTAGGCCACCCCACTTCCGTTCCCGCCAATTCCGTTCGACGGTCGCTTGTCAGTTCGTCACTAAAGCGGGTCGATCCCCGTCAAATGATTGGCGGGTCTCGCCACATAGTTGCGGCTGTGTGGGCGCCATCAGGGGTTGAGAACTCGCCGATCCGAACGAAGCCCAGGCGCTCGTAGCGCTTGTCGTTGATGTGGTTGGTGGACTCCAGGTAGGCCGCAAATCCGTCCGCGTCGACCGCAGCGAGGTTCTGGGCGAGAAGGTCCATCCCGATTCCTCGGCCCCGGTAGCTGGGATGGGTCCCCAGGAGACCAAGGTAGTAGTGGGGTTCGGCCCTGGGGTGGGACCTGTCGAACCGCTCGAGGAGTTCCATCACCTCGGGGAAGCGACTTCCTGTGAGATCTTTCAAGAGGGGGGCGAGCTGCTTCTCCTCCTCTTCATCAGTGAGCTCCTGTCCCTCTGGTGGGATCCAGAGCGATGCCGCCGCGTATTCGCCCATGACCCACAGCCAGGGATAGCGAAGCGCGCTCTCGATGTAGAAGCGCCACCAGGGCTTGAGGTCCTCGTGGTCAGGGAAGGCCCAGCGCCAGACGGGATCGTCGACGAACGCCGCCCAGAGCGTTTCAGTGACGCCGTCCAGGTCGGCTCGTGTCGCAACCCGCGCCCTCATTTCAGGCTCCGCTGCGAGTCTAGGCCGTGCGAGTCGGCCTTGACCGCCACTCTCCCGCGGCCATTTACGTCTCCTTCGTAATTTCAGGGGGTGTGTGTGGCGGGTCAATCGGCGGTCTTCTGAGCGGGCAGTTCTGGACTCGGCACCCTCCCCTACGCCGCGAGATACTGCGTGGGCGATGTCGGAGGAGAACGTCGAACTGGTCCGGAACCTCTATGCGCAGGAGCTTTTCCTCACCGCGAACCCAGATGCGATCGATCGAGCCTTCCGCGACTACGTCGACGAGCAGCTCGAGGTTCATCTGCCGCCCGACTATCCCGAGGGCGAGCCGGTGTTTCGGGGTCGGGAGGGCGCTGCCCAGCTCAGCGCGATGCTCCAGGAAGTGTGGGGCGAATGGCGGTTGGAGCCGGAGCGCTTTCTCGATGCTGGCGACCGAGTGGTCGTATTCGCTCGCCTTGTCGGCAAGGGTGGGGCGAGTGGGGCGCCGTTCGAACTGGAGACCACGCACGTCTTGACGATTCACGCCGGTCGAGTCGCCTCCCTGCACGCGTACCGGGACCGCTCGGAAGCCCTCGAAGCCGCTGGGCTGCGGGAGTAAGTGATGGCCCAGGAGATCGAGAGATGCGAGCGGCCGATTGGTGGATACTGCGCTCGGATGATCTCCACCGTGGCCGTCGGAACAGATGGATCTGCAACCGCAGAGGAGGCTGTCAAGCAGGCGGCTGATCTCGCTCGGCGCTTCGGGGCCAAGCTTGTCTTGCTCAGCGCCTTCCCGGGCTCGCGAGGCTCGCCCGCAGACAGGGGTAAGGACATCGAGCTTCAGTGGGCCTCGAGTTCGGCGGCTCGGGTGAGGACGATCCTCGGGCGGAGCGAGAGAGCCCTCCGTCAAGAGGGGATCGAGTGCGAGACGCGCTCAGACGAGGGTGATCCCGCAGACGTGCTGGTGCGGCTCGCGGCAGAGTGTGGCGCCGATCTGCTGGTAATCGGGAACAAGGGGATGAAGCGTCGCGTGCTCGGCAGCGTCCCGAACACAGTCACGCACAAGGCCGACTGCTCGGTGATGGTCGTCAAGACGACGTGAGCGAGCTGCCGCACCTGGGTCACTAGCTGCAGCCAGAGACGCGCGCCCGATGACAACCGAATCGCAGCGGTCTGTTCGCTGCGGGGCGGCATGATCGTTCGCATCCGCCACGATCCGGAGAAGGCCGAGGCCCTCAGAGCCGCCGGGCTGCGGGAGTAGGGCAAGCGCCATCAGACCTCGAAGGTCTTGACCTTGATCGACTGCTGGCTCTTCGCCTTGCGGTTGTCGCGTTGCAACGCGCATACCCCCCGCATCGAATGCCCTTGCCACTCCACTTGTGCCCCAGCGGGCGGCGGATCCTGTTCGCCATTTGTTCGCCAGTGCGGCACCGAAACAACCGGCGATAACCGGCGCCAACCGGAGAACCGAGCGCAGGCCAGACCCGCCGCTTTTCGCTTTGCAGGGCGGGATCTGGCTTGTCTATGCGAGAGGCGCCTACCGGAATCGAACCGGTGTAAACGGCTTTGCAGGCCGCTGCGTAACCACTCCGCCAAGGCGCCGAGTGTCAGGGAAGGTTACGGGCGCTACGGGGCCCGGTGTACCCGCCCGCGAAGCAGGGGCCGAGGCAGGTGTCGGTGATCGCGCTCTGGGCGTCCGGCATCAGGAAGTCGGAGACCATCTGCATCTCCTCGGGGGCCACGCGCGGGTCGCCGTGCGGATCGACGCCCGCTGCGGTTCGGCAGGTTCTCGACGGGCGGCGGGTCGGTGCCGATCATCGCCGGGGGCGGCGTCGGGTTCGCCCGCACCGGGCCGCTGTCCCAGTAGACGATCGCCGAGCCCGCGAACGGGTAGCTGCCGATCCGCGGGATGCCCCAGAGCGCGTCGACGCCCGGCCAGCGCCCGCGTAGACGACCGGGGCGTGGGCCTGCGCGCCGATCGTCCGCGCCTCGACGTCGGCCTGCCAGGTGGTGACCTGGTGATCGCCGAAGGCGACGTTCATCAGCACCTTGTGCGGCGGCGTGTTCGGCAGCGGGTTCGTCGTCATCCGGTGCGCGTAGCCGTTCGGCTCGCCGCGATCCCAGAGCATCTGGATCAGCGAGAGGACGAGCGGTGGGTGAGCTCGTCGGGTAGGCCGGGGTCGAGGAGGATCAGCGGTAGAGCTGTCGAAGTCGACCGAGCGGTTGAGCAGCACCGAGTAGTTCATCGCCGGCACCCCGAGCGACGCCCGGGTGAAGTCGGGCGCCACCGCGGTCAGCGCGCCGCCGAGGATGCCGCCCTGGCTGTTGCCGTTGTAGTAGAGGCGAGCGTGTCGATCACCGGGGCGCTGCCGAGTCGGTGCCGTCGACGTGGAAGGCCGGTCGCTCGAGGAACCCGTCGGGGTGGATCATCAGCCGCCCGAGGAACAGCTCGTTGAGCAGCCCCTGCTGGACCCGGTCGGCGAGCTCGGGGAACTTCGCAGAGGTCCGGCAGGATGTTCCCGACGACGTTCGGGATGTCGGCTCGGGAGAAGCCGATCTCGTCGGTGGCGCAGATGACGAAGTCGTGCGTCTGCGCCAGCGTCTGCTGGCGGCCCGGACGTCGCCTCGCGCGGCGCTGCCGAGCAGGCCGTGCCCGTAGATCGGCGGCCGGCCGGGCGACGCGCCCGGGGCGTCGACCGCGGCGCGCGGGATCATGCAGTCGAAGTTGGCCGTCCAGTTGCCGTTCTGGCTCGGCAGCCCGTCCGGGTCGAGCTCGAAGCGGCCGCCGGGGCGCGCAGTCCGGCTGCAGGTAGCAGGGCACCGTGAACGTTCCCTGCACCCGCCGCGCCATCTCCGGGTCCTCGGCCGGAGTGAAGTTCTCGACCGAGGTCACGGTGAAGTCGGTGCGGGCCCTGCCACCACGCGGTCGGCGAGGTCCGTGTCGCCGAGCTGCGCGAAGGCGTCGTCGCGGATGTGGAGCATCCGGGCGGCGATGTTCTGGTCGCTGGCGACGGTGAAGTCCCAGGCGAGGTAGAGGCTCGCCGCGCTTGATCCCGGCCTTGTGCAGCGTCTTGAAGATGCTCTCGAAGCGCTCGCGCTGCGCGTTGATCGCCGCTGCTTCGGAGGGCAGGTCGTCGCGGTAGTAGCGGAAGCCCGTCCGGGGCCGGGATCGGCTTGCCCGTCGCCGGTCCGTCAGGTTCGCGCAGGGCGACGATGTAGCGGTGCTCGGCGGCGAAGTTGCGCGCCGGGTGGATCAGGAGCGCCGTCTCGCTCGGGGTCGACGCGTTGGAGTCGATCTCGACCCAGATCGGCCAGCGCTCGCCGGTCTCGGCGTCGATCACGACGATCGGCTCGTTCCTCGCTGCTCGCGTACCGGCCGAGGTGGTTGATCGGCACCGGGTCGGTCGTCGCGATCGCCGCCGGCGTGTCGAGGCCGGGCACCCTGACGACGATCGTCTGGCCCGGGGCTGAAGCCGTCGTTGAGGTTGTAGGGCGCCGCGTCGATCTGGACGCCGCGAGTTCGCCGGCATCGCCGCGCGTCCTCAGGTTGACCCGCCGCCCGGTGGCCGTCGACGGGTCGGCGACCGTGTAGTAGTCGTCGGGGAACGGCAGCAGGCACAGCGAGCCTTTCTGCTGGCCGATGAAGTCGCAGTGTCGGCTCGTGAGGTCGACCGGCGGCGGCGGCGCCGCCAGAGCGGACGTCGCCCCGATCCCTCCGATCGCGAGCAGTGCCAGCACAAGGACCGAGATCCCGTCTCAAATCCCACATAGGCGAGCCGGGAACCCTATCAGCGCGATCACTCCGCGGCCGGGGCAGATCGGGCGAGGTTCCGAGCAAAGCTGCTGATGTGTTCAAGATCTCCGCCATTCCGCTCACTCATGCACCCCCGCCATCCTCATGTCCAACCTGGACCCTCACGTCGAAGTGGCTCATGCCCATCTCCAAGAGCTGCGTTGCGTCCCAGGTGGAGGCGACCCACCGGCCGCGCGGCGTCATCGAAAGGTCGACAGCCCAGTTGGGATCGGAGATGATCGCGCCGAGGTGGCGTTTCAACCACTGGACTCGATCAACTTACTCGTGGGAGGGCTGGTTTGAGGCCGCTTCCGCCGAGGGAGATGGAGGGAGCATGAAGCGAGTATTCCGACGTCCGTCGCCGGCGATGGTGATTGCCATGGTCGCCCTGCTCGCAGCACTCGGCGGGACAGCGGTCGGCGCGAAGGTGCTGAACAAGAAGAAGGTCAAGAACATCGCCAACAACGAGATCACGAAGAGGGCCCCGGGCCTGTCCGTGGCCAGCGCCAACAGGGCCAACAGCGCCGCTACGGCCGACAAGGCAAACAACGTCCTCTCCGCGAGTGTGGGCGGAGGGTGCACGGTGAACGAAGCGACCCAGCCGGGCACGACCGCCACGACCGCGTCGAGCACCCCTCCTGCGTCGAGCGCATGCAACGTCGACTTCTCGAGGAACGTCACGGCGTGCACGTACGTGGCGACGATCGGCGAGGCCGGTGGTGGGGAATCCTCGAGAGGGTTCGTCACGACCGCCGAGACTGTGGGGAATCCCGAGGCCGTGTTCGTCAGGACGACAAACCTCGCCGACACCTTCGCCATCCGGCCGTTCCATCTCCAGTGGTCTGCTGAAGGCAGTACTCGCTTGGCGGCCATGCCAACACCCAGGCTGACATCGCAGCAGCCGCGCGAGCGGCCCTAGCCGACCAGCGCGGGGATAGAAGGGCCTCCCGCGCGACCTGCTCAGCATGCCGAGTTACCGCCATTTCGCAGCCCCAGGGGAGCTCGTTCGCCGCCGGCCCAGCATCCCCCCGGTGGTCGACAGGTTCGCGATGCGGTCCGGTCGGAACCAGGCGCATCTCCTCGCCGACCGGCTGGGTGCAGAGCTCACCGATCTGACTGTGTCCAGTGCGACCACGACGAACATCCTCGAGCGCCCGCAACGCGTCCTGATCCGGAAGTTCCACCTCAGCTCGCGGGGGTGCCCCATGGTGCCGACCTCGTCAAAATCACCGCGGGCGGCAACGATCCGAGCTACTCGGGGTCGATGATGCGCCTCGCGTGGGCCAACTGGCCTCGGGCCCGACGTCCCACCCGCCGCATCGGCGCCAAGCTTGGCGCGAACGGGGTCCCCACGGTCACGTCCGCCGATGCCGAGCGGGCTGCGTCCGGGCTGGCCCAGGTGGTGGAAGGCGCGCGGAGAAAGGCCCCGAGCGCCCGTGTGCTGCTCGTCGACTACCTCACCATGTTCGGGGACAGCACGAGGCCCAGCGCGGCGGTCCCGATCGACGAAGCGGGCATCGTCCCCGCCCACACATCGAGGAAGGCCGCGGCCGTTCCAAGCGAACGGAGGCGAGCGCCTCCGGTCTCTCCCGATGACCCGGGCTAGGCCCTTCGGGGAGTCGAGCTATCCCTCGAGGGAGAACTTGACGACCTGGTCCCGCCGGAAACAGGTGAAGGGCGTCAGGTTGCCGCCCTTGCCGGTCACACAGGAGAAGCCCTTCGGCGTCGCATCCCCGCTCCTGCGCGCATTGGCGGCCTGCCGGGCGACCTTGCACTTCGCGTGGCTGGCCTTGAGGCTGAAGATGCCGTTGTTCTCCAGCTTCTGGCTGGCGCAGCTGTGGAAGGTGGCGGCGGCGGCCGGCTTGGGCCCAAGGCAGAGGAAGCACAGGAGCAGCGCCGTCGCAAGCGCCAGCGCCGCCACCGGCGAGCCGTGCGTGGGGTGATCCTGTCCGGCGGAACGTGAGCGAGGCATTCGACCTCCTCTCGTCGTTGGCGCCGAGAAACCATAGCCCTCCGGCTAACGCCCTTCAACTCCGTTCGTCCTTCTCAATCTCTCGGTGCGCGACCAGGTGTCTTTCAGTCCCCTGAAGAGCAGAACCCCCGCCTACAGGGGTTCTGAGGAAGCGGCTGATGGGATTCGAACCCACGACCTTCTGCATGGCAAGCCGAGCTGGGATGACATCAGGAGGGCCGCAAACCGCACTAACAAGCGGAGGGGGCCGCGGCGTCTGCCGCCGTGGATTACCCCGGATTGACCCCGATTCACCCCGATTTAGGCACTAGGAGGGCTCGAGTGCCTAAAACGCTACCCCGACCCCGGCTCCGTTTCGAGGAAGCGAGCTAGAAGCCCCAGGTGAAGCTGCTTCGACGCGGACCTCCGGCCGTGGAGGCTGTGCACTTGGTCCTGAAGGTCTCAAACCCGATCTGCTTGGTCTTGCACCGAAACGAGAAGCCAGCGGCATCGACTCGCTTAACCTGCCCGCCGATCGCAGCCTCGTTTGTAACGCTCGCGCGACCTTCTTCGCTTTTTTGCAACTCAGGCCTGGAGCTTCGATGTCGAAGGCGGCACGAGCACCCGACCCGGGTAGATTGCCGCAGCGATTGGCGGCGTCCGCGGCGCCGGGCGTCAGCAAAAGGCAGGACTCCGGCGGCCAGAACCGCGCCGAAGCAGGCGCGCAGTTGACTCGCATGAGCCACGGGCCGAGCATCTCATCCGCCGACCGACGAGTCAAGGGGGCAACTCGTTCGAAGCTCCAAGCCGAATTAGAACGAGGAGCCGAACAACAACTGTCTAAGCCAGTCCTTGAGAAGTAGCAGCGCCTCGTCGAGGCTTAACTCCTTGTGCTGGTCCATTGGGCCTGTGAGGTTACGCCCGGCTCAGCCCCCCGGGGTTCGTTAGCGCAGACCGTGCCGCGACGTGGACTGGCTTCAGGGTGACGAAGTTGATCGACTCCGACCGTGCTGTTTGCGCGTCTTGGCCCGCGATGTGCGAGAGCGCCATGGTCGATCCCCTCGTCTCGCAGAAGACTGCCCGTGTCCAGCCCAGCCGCAACATTTGGTGGGCGCGGGCCACGGGCTCCTCTCGCGTCAGCGGGACCCATGAGGCTCTGGGGAGCTATCCCCTGAACGCTGATGACGACCTCCCGCAGTCCCTCGGCCGCGGCTTCCTGGCGCTCCCGAACCGCCTGGCGCTCGTGGCATTCCCCGCTCGTCGCGTGCGATCTCGCGGGCCGTCTTGCTGGTGAGCCGCGAGCCGATCCACACGCCGGCGAGCGTGGTCGCTATCGGGAGCTGCACAGCTATCGCTGCCTCGGTCTCCACCATGACCGCCGAGTCTAGATCGACCCAGCAACCCGCGCTGAGCCCGTGCCGACAGACGTCCATTCCCACGAGAGCCAACTGAGGCGATGCGCGAGCCAAAGAAGCCGAGTCGCCGACCGCGCAGACGTCGTCTGAGTACGGCCGCAGCCTTGCTCCCCGATCAACGAGGACCCATGAGAAAAGGACCCAAACTGGGGGAATTGATTACTGCCGTTCGGCGGTCCAGTCTGTGCCCGGTGCAAGTCTGCGCCCATATGGCTACCAAGAAAGCAGACCACCGCGCGATCGTCTATTTGCCGTCATCCACCCGGCGGGAGCTTAAGCGGATCGCCCAGCGCGAGGGACGCTCTGTCTCTTCGCCGCTCCGTCAGCTCGCGCTTGAGCGGGTCCCGCTGAGAAGAGAGCAGCGCTGATGGCGCGGAGCTCCGTCCCAGCCAGATCGACCCGCGGTCGGTGTGATGGCTACTTCAAGAGGGGAGAACCTGACCAAATGACTTGTGAACGTGCAAACGAGAGGCACCGAGCCGAGCTCACCCGAAGCGCTGACGTGGGTGATCGTGCCGCTCCGTGACGGCAATGCGATCTCTGCCCGGACTGTGGTGCGTTGCCGGAAGCGAAAGTCACGCAGGAGCTTGAGGACGAGCAGCGTCGAATGAGGTTCCCCGATACCTCCGGTGAGCGTCGGTTGAGGGAGGCGGCGAGCCCCGCCCGGCCCGCGGCCAAGTCATCGAACGCAAGGCAAAGCGCGGCACTAGCTTTGCGATCCGTTTCCGCGCACCGGGTTACGGGCGCCCGTGTATCACCCTCGGCAGCACCGCTGACGGCTGATCGACGTCGAGCCGAGGAGGATTTGGCGAACGTACTCGCCGATGTGCGCCGCGGCATCTGGAAGCCGCCCGCACCCCATCGCGAGTCGGAGGAGCCCAGGCCCATGCCTAGCTTCCACGAATTCTCGAGCGACCGATCCGAAGATGACGTTCAGCATCTACGCGTCCGTGATCGCCACCAAAACCGACCACGGCGCCTCGATGGACGAGCTCTTGCACGGCGGCTGAATGGGCACGAAAAGTTTGCCACATTAGGCACTAGCGCCGATTTCGAGCCCCGACCTGCGGAAGGTACCGCGACCCCAGAAGAGCAGAACCCCCGCCGTAGCAGGGACTCCGGGGAAGCGGCTGATGGGATTCGAACCCACGACCTTCTGCATGGCAAGCAGACGCTCTAGCCAACTGAGCTACAGCCGCGCGGGCCGAAAAGTATAGGCGCGGCCGTGGGGATCACTCGGCGAGCGACGCCAGAGGTCGGCCGGTTTCCCCCTCCAGAATTTTGGGTCGAGTCCCCGCGCTAACTGTCCAGGACCTCGTTGACGAGGCGGTCGGCCTCGGCGTTCTCCTCGCGGGGGACGTTCCGGATCGACCACTTATCCAGCCGCGCGAGTGCCTTCCCGACCTCGGCGTGGAGTGGCTTCAGCCCGGCCTGCTTCACCTTGTAGTCGCCCTTCACCTGGCGAACGATCAGCTCCGAGTCACCGACCAGCTCGACCTCGCCGGCGCCGAGCTCGCGGGCGAGCTCGATCCCGAGAAGCAGGGCCCGGTACTCGGCGACGTTGTTGGTGGCCTCACCGATCCGCTCGCTGCGCTCGGCGAGGATCTCCCCCTTCCCGTCCGCTCGCCACGGCGGCGATCGCGGCGGGGCCGGGATTGCCTCTCGCCCCGCCATCGACGTTGACGACCAGACGCTTGACCCCGGACACGCGCGGCACCGTAGCAGCGAGGGTCCTTGCCCAGCGAGGGAGCCGGGACGGCGCCGTCGATACGCTGCCGCCCGTGGCTGAGCTCCCCGACAGCGCCCGCGAGATCCTCGAGTCGGCGCGCCTCGCCCACCTGGTGACCCTGAACGAGGACGGCTCGCCGCAGGTGACCTGCGTCTGGGTCGGACTCGACGGCGATGAGATCGTCTGCGGGCACGTTCCCCGGCTGCGGAAGCTCGAGAACATCGAGCGCGACCCGCGGGTGGCGCTCTCGATCGAGGGGCGCGAGCGTCGGCGACCACGGGCTCAAGGACTACCTGGTCGTCTATGGCACCGCCAGGGTGACCGAGGGCGGCGCGCCGGAGCTGCTCCAGCGCCTCGCCCGCACCTACCTCGGTTCCGACTCCGAGTTCCCGCCGATGCCGAACCCGCCGCCCGGCTACATCACCCACATCGCCGTCGACCGGATCGCCGGCGCCGGCCCGTGGGCCCAGCACTGAGCATCAGGCGGGCCGCTACCTGCCGGGACAGAGCGCACGGCGATGCGCTGCGTCGCGGCCCTTAGGCCCTGACTTCCTCCTCGGAGCGCGCCTGCGAGATCACCTGCTGCGCCAGGTGAGCCGGGATCTCCTCGTGGCGAGCGAACTCCATCGTGTAGTCGCCGCGCCCACCGGTGATCGCGCGCAGGTCTGGCGCGTAGTCCAGCACCTCCGCCATCGGCACCTCGGCCTTGATCTCGGTCGCCGAGCCCTTCGCCTCCATCCCCAGCGGGCGGCCCCGGCGCGAGTTGAGGTCGCCGACGACGTCGCCGACGGCGTCCTCGGGCACCGAGACGGTCAGCAGCATGATCGGCTCGAGCAGGACCGGGTCGGCATCCTCCATCGCCTGCTTGAAGGCCATCGAGCCCGCAACCTTGAAGGCGTTCTCGGATGAGTCCACCGAGTGGTGGGAGCCGTCGTAGAGCCGCACCCGCACGTCCTTGACCGGATAGCCGGCGACGACCCCGTGCTGCATCGCCTCCGCGATCCCCTTCTCGACCGCGGGGATGAACCCCTTCGGGATCGCCCCGCCCTTGATCGCGTCGACGAAGTCGAAGCCGGTGCCGGGCTCGGCGGGCTCCATCTCGATATGGCAGTCGCCGAATTGGCCGCGGCCGCCGGTCTGCTTCTTGTAGCGGCCGTGGGCCTTGGCGGCCTTGCGGATCGTCTCCAGGTAGGGCACCCGCGGCGGGTGCAGCTGGATCTCGGCGCCGAAGCGGTGCTTCATCCGGTCGACGATCACCTCGACGTGGACCTGAGTGAGACCGGCGATGATCTGCTCGCCGGTCTGCTGGTCGCGGTGGACGTCGAGTGTCGGGTCCTCCTCCTCCAGGCGGCGGATCGCGCTCACCGCCTTCTCCTCGTCGCCCTTGGCCTTCGGCTCGAAGGCAAAGGCCATCACCGGCGCCGGCAGGTCGAGCGGCGGGAAGGAGAGCTTCGCGTCCTTGCTCGCGAGGACGTCGCCGGCGCGGGTCTCCTTCAGCTTCGCCACCGCGCCGATGTCGCCGGCGCCCAGCTCGCTCACCTGCTCGTGCTCCTTGCCCTGGGAGACGAGCAGCTGGCCGATTCGCTCCTTGGCGCGACGGCTGGCGTTGGTCACCTGGGAGTCCCCCTTGAGCACCCCGCGGTGCACCCGGAAGAGGTTGAGCCGCCCGGCGTAGGGGTCGGCGAGGGTCTTGAAGACGTAGGCGACCAGCTCACCGTCCTCGTCGGGGGCGACGTCGATCTCCTCGCCCTCTGGGTCGAGAGCGGTGACCGAGCCGCGCATCGCCGGCGAAGGCAGGTCCTCGACCAGCGCCTGGAGCAGGCGGCTGGTGCCGAGGTTCTTGGTTGCGACTCCACAGGTGACCGGGAAGATCCTGCCCGCGGTCACCCCCTGCTTGAGCACGGTGACGATCTCCTCGTGGTCGATCTCCTCGCCCTCGAGGTAGCGCTCCATCAGCTCGTCGGAGTTCTCGGCGACCTCGTCCATCAGCTTCTCGCGGTACTCCTGGGCCCGCTCGCGGAGCTCCTCGGGGATCTCCTGCTCGGCGGCGGCCCCCTGCCCCTCGCCCTGGGCGACGAACGCCTTCATGTCGATCAGGTCGATCACCCCGGTGACGTTGTGCTCGGAGCCGATCGGGATCTCGGTGGCGACCACGTGATTGCCGAAGGCGTTCTGCAGCGACTCCAGCGCCCGGAAGAAGTCGGCGCGCTCGCGGTCGAGCATGTTGACGAAGACCAGTCGCGCCAGGCCCTCCTTGTCGGCGCGCTGCCAGAGGCGCTCGGTGTGGACCTCCACTCCCATCACCGCGTTGACCACGACTACCGCGGCGTCGGCTACCCGGAGGGCCCCCACCGTGTCGGCGACGAAGCTGGGGTCGCCGGGTGTATCGATCAGGTTGATCTTGCGCCCGTCGTGCTCGAAGGAGGCGACCGTGGCGCCGATCGACATCTCGCGCTCCTGCTCGTCGGGCTCGAAGTCGGAGACCGTGCTGCCCTCCTCGACCTTGCCGAGCCGGTTGACGACGCCGGCCTCGAACAGCATCGCCTCGTGCAGCGAGGTCTTGCCGCTGCCGCGGTGGCCGATCAGGGCAACGTTTCGAATCCGGTCGGCGGGCTTGTGCGCCATGGCGCCGAACCCTATCGGCGCGGACAAGGGTTGCCAAGCGGCCGCGTCGCTAAGCGGTCTTCAGACGAGAGCGAAGGCGGAGGACGGCCTTCGAGTGAAGCTGTTTTGCAGCACGTCTCCTATGCGCGTGGGTGACTTCGGGCGTACTGCTTGCGCACCCATGATGACTCAACGCGGGTGTAGACCTGGGTGGTCGAGAGACTCGAGTGCCCGAGCAGCTCCTGGATCGCCCGCAGGTCCGCGCCTCCCTCGAGCAGGTGCGTGGCGAACGAATGACGGAGGGAGTGCGGCGAGACGCCTCCGGCGAGCGCCGCCTCGCGGACCCAGCGCTCGAGCCGGCGGCGGACGTCGGAGGGGTGAAGCCGCCGGCCGCTCTTCGAGACCAGCAGGGCCGATTCCTCTCCGACGCCGACGAGAGCATGCCTGCCCCGCTCGAGGTAGCGCGCCAGTGCCTGCTGGGCGGGCTCGCCGATCGGCACCAGGCGGGTCCTCCCCCCCTTGCCCTCCACCCTGAGCCGCTCCCCCTCGAAGTCGGGCGAGTCGGTGTTGAGGCCGACGACCTCCTCGGCGCGCAGTCCGCAGGAATAGGTGAGCTCGAGCATCGCCCGGTCGCGAAGCTCGAGCGGGGTGCGAGCGGGAATCCGGTCGAGCACCGAGCCCATCTCCTCGCGGCTGAGGACCCGGGGGAGCTTCGATTCGCGCTTCGGGGTGGCGACGAGCTCGGCGGGGTTGGCCTCGACGATCTCGGCGCGCAGCAGGGCACCGTAGAAGGCGCGGATCGCGGCCAGCTTGCGGGCGATCGTCGCCGCCGAGGCGCCGCGGCCGGAGACGTGCGCCGCGTAGCGCCTCAGGTCGCGGTGGCCGACAGCGTCCGGGCGAAGGCCCTTCTCATCGGCCCAGGCGGCCAGCTGGCCGACGTCGTTCGAGTACGCCCGCCGGGTTCCCTCGGCGGCGCCGCGGACGCTGAGGTCACGGTCGAAGGCCTTTAAGGCATGTCTCCAGGGCGCGCCCAGGGAGGGATCTCCAGTTCCCGTGTCCACGGGACATAACTTCGCTGCGGATACGCCCCACCCCTGTTGACCCGGCTTCGCCATAACCGGCGGCCACGAGAACCGCCGCCGGATCTACTGGATGTAAACGGGGTCCCCGACCTCGACCTTGTCGAAGAGCTCGATCACGTCGTCGACGGCCATCCGGATGCAGCCGTGCGAGGCGGCCGACCCGAGCGAGCCGGTGTCATCGGTCCCGTGGATCCCGGCGCCGTTGTAGATCCCCATCCAGCGCGCGACGAGCGGATTGCCCGGGCCGGGAGGAATGTCCTGTCCCGCAAGCGACCCCGCCCAGTCCGACTCGGGCACATGCCAGGTCGGGTTCACCTCCTTGGTCTGGAGGTCGTAGAGCCCGGTCGGCGTGTCGTAGCCGCTCGCGCCGACCGCGATCGTGTACCTGTTCGTCAGCTGCAGGTTCTTGAACAGCCGCAGGGTGAAGCTCGAGCGATCGATTGTGAGGTAGGTCGGATACGCCTTGGCGAGCTCCTTCTTGGTGATCTCGGGCTCGGTCGACTCCACCACCGCCTGCACCTCGGCGTCACGCCCGGGGGACCGGACCTGCTCGGTGATCAGGTCGTACATCTGGTCCTGCTGCAGCTCGATCCCCTCGTGGCCGGGGGTCGGCCGGAGGGTGTCGCCGCTGGGAACGATGCTCGCGTTCTGCGCCTCGCGATCTATCCTCCCGGCGAGCTCGGCGACGAAGTCCTCCACCTCGGACTCCGAGTAGCCGATCTTCGGGTCCAGGTCGGTGTCCACCTCCGAGCCGCTGGCGTAGCGTGAGACGCGCTCCAGCAGCCCGCCCGCACGGCTGGCCTCGATCGCTTCGTCGACCATGCCGTCGATGTCGGCGGTCTGCTCCAGGCGCCTCGGGCTGATTCTGTAGTCCTCGCCCTCGAAGCTGACCACCACCGGCTGCCTCAGCGGCGCGACCACCTCGTTCTTGATGATCTTCCGAGCCGAGTCCTCGCTGCGACCGCCGATGTCGACGCCGCCGACCTGGATTCCCGGCGCGATCTCATCCTTCTGGGCGCTGTCGTAGGCCCAGACACCGACCGCGAGCAGAAGGAGCATGGTCACCGCGGCGACCATGGCGATCATCAGCTTCTGATGCATTTTCAGTTTTGCTCGCATACCAGGGTGGCGGATCAGACTTCCCGGCCACGTCAATTTTACGTTCCCAACTCCCCGTTCCCTGCGAGCTCGACATTTCGCAACCCGCATTGCGCGTTATACCGAGATGTTTGGAATCTGGACGTGCGGTCCGAGGCGGCCCTGCTGAGGCGCCCATAAGATGGGCGCCGGCATGGCTCTGTGGAACACGCCGACCTGATGCGGACCAAGGACCAGGTCCGGCGCGACGTCTGGAAGGCGATGGACCGCGAGGGGGTCTCCCGCTTCCCGGGCGCCGAGGGGCGGATCCCGAACTTCGCCGGCGCCAAGCTCGCCGCCGAGAAGCTCGCCGGGCACCGGCTCTGGAAGCGGGCCCGGGTGATCAAGGTCAACCCGGACTCGCCGCAGACCCACGCCCGCCGGATCGCCCTGGAGGAAGGGCGGACGCTGATCATCGCGGTGCCGCGGCTCCGCGACACCCACCCCTTTCGCCTGCTCGACCCCCGGAAGCTCTCGGCGAAGCAGAAGCGCGAGGCGGCGACGATCAAGGGGGCGCTGCGGCATGGCAAGGTTGTCGCCGAGGAGGACATGCCCGAGATCGACTTCGTCCTCTGCGGCTCGGTCGCGGTCAACCTGAGCGGCGCCCGGGTGGGCAAGGGCGGCGGATACTCGGATCTCGAGTACGGGCTCCTGATCGAGGCCGGCCGGATCGACGACCACACCACGGTGGCAACGACCTTGCACCCGATCCAGATCCTTCGCGAGCATCTGCCCGCGCTCGCCCATGACCTGCCGATCGACCTGATCGCGACTCCGCGCGCGGTGATCGAGGTCGAGCGCCAGTACCCGCGCCCTCGCGGGATCCTCTGGGATCACCTCCAGCCACCTCAGATCCGTGAGATCCCGATCCTCGAGCGGATGGGCTACGCATGACCGTCAAGGAACGCAGCCGGGAGGACGAGCGCGCTCACCCCGTCCGCGAAGAGCTCCGGCGATTCGCCTCCGACGCCAGCTACGCGGTGAAGCTGGCGACCGGCCGGGCCCGTCTTCCTGACCCCACTCCGTCCGACGGGCCCGATCCCTACGGCGACCCGGATCCCGAATGGCTGCGGATCGATTGGGCCGAGCATCGCCGCGAGGTCGAGGTGGTGGGAAGCCGGGTCAACTACGTGGAGATGGGCGAGGGCCCGCCGCTGGTCTTCGTGCACGGCCTCTCCGGCGCCTGGCAGAACTGGCTCGAGCAGCTCCCCGGCTTCAGCGACCGCCACCGGGTGATCGCCCTCGACCTCCCCGGCTTCGGGGCGAGCCCGATGCCGCCGTGGAAGATCACGATCCCCGCCTACGGCCGGTTCCTGCGCGACTTCTGCGAGCGCCTTGGTATTGAGCGCTGCGCACTGGTCGGCAACTCGATGGGCGGCTTCATCGCCACCGAGGTGGCGATCAGCGACCCCGAGCGAGTCGACAAGCTTGTGCTCGTCTCGGCGGCGGGGATCACCTGGGCGCGGGCCCGCCGCGAGCCGGCGGCGATGATCGGCCGGGTGGGGATGGCCGCGGCGCCGCTGGCGCTCCGCTTCCAGAAGTCGGGGATCAAGCGGCCCGGCCTTCGCAAGCGGGCATTCCAGGGCGTCTTCTTTGACCCCAACTCCCTGCGGCGGGAGATGCTCTGGGAGAACTTCGCCCCGGCGATGACCAGCCCCGGCTACTTCGACGCGATCACCAACCTGGTCGGCTATGACATCCGCCACCGGCTGGAGGAGATCGAGGTACCGACCCTGATCGTCTGGGGCCGCAACGACCGGGTGGTCCCGGTCCCGGCCGCCCTCTCCTACAAGAAGCGGATCGGCGACAACGCCGAGCTCGAGATCTTCGACCACTGCGGCCACGTCCCCCAGATGGAGCGGCCGGTCCGCTTCAACCGGCTGCTGGAGCGGTTTCTCAGCTCGTAACCGCGCCCTCAGAGGCGCTGGAGACGGACGCCGCGTACTTGGCCATCACTCCGGTCTTGTAGTGGGGCTCGGGAGGCTCGTATGCCTCGACCCGCTTGGCGATCTCGTCATCCGAGAGGGCGACGTCGAGGCGGCGGGCGTCGATGTCGAGGGTGATCTCGTCGCCGTCTTCGATCGCGGCGATCGGCCCGCCGCGGATCGCCTCCGGGGCGACGTGGCCGGCCATCAGCCCATGGGTGGCGCCCGAGAAGCGGCCGTCGGTGAGCAGCGCCACCTTGTCGCCGATCCCCTCCCCCACCAGTGCCGCGGTCACCTGCAGCATCTCGCGCATCCCCGGGCCGCCCGAGGGGCCCTCGTTCCGGATCACGACCACGTCGCCCGGCTTGATCCGCTGGTCGTGGACCGCGGCGAAGCACTCCTCCTCGGAACCGAAGACGCGTGCGGGGCCGGTGTGGTGGCGACGCTCCTCGCCGGCGACCTTGACAACGCAGCCGTCGGGGGCGAGGTTGCCGCGGAGGATCACCAGGCCGCCGGTGGGCTTGAGCGGATCCGATACCGGGCGGACCACCTCCTGCCCCGGAGTCTCCTCGGTGGCGTCCGCCTCCTCGCCGATCGTCCGGCCGGTGACGGTGATCGCATCGCGGTGCAAGACGCCGGCGTCGTCGAGGCGCTTGGCGAGGACGCCGATGCCGCCCGCCTCGTAGAGGTCCTTGGCGACGAAGCGGCCGCCGGGCTTCAGGTCGCCGACCAGGGGCGTCCGCTCTGAGATCCGGTCGAAGTCGTCGATCGTCAGCTCGATCCCGGCCTCCCTGGCGACCGCGAGCAGATGGAGGACCCCGTTGGTGGAGCCCCCGGAGGCGCAGACGGTGGCGATCGCGTTCTCGAGCGAGTCGCGGGTGATCAACTGGCTGGGGCGGAGGTCGTCGGCGAGCACCTTCATCACCAGCTCGCCGCACTCGCGCGCCACCTGCTCGCGGGCTCCGTCGACGGCGGGGACCATCCCCGAGCCCATCGGGGTCATCCCCATCACCTCGAAGGCGCAGGCCATCGTGTTGGCGGTGAACTGGGCGCCGCAGGCGCCCGCGCCCGGGCTGGCGCAGCCCTCGAGCTCGTAGAGGTCCTCGTTCGACATGTCGCCGGTCGCGTGGGCACCGATCGCCTCGAAGACGTCCTGGATCGTCACGTCCTTGCCGCGCCAGCGGCCGGGCAGGATCGAACCGCCGTAGAGCATCAAGGACGGCACGTCGAGCCGGCTGAGGGCCATCACGCAGCCCGGGATCGTCTTGTCGCAGCCCGACAGTGCGACCACCGCGTCGAACTGGTAGCCGCGGACGGTGAGCTCGATCGAGTCGGCGATCACCTCGCGGCTCACCAGGGAGGTCTTCATCCCCTCGGTGCCCATCGTGATCCCGTCGGAGATTGCGATCGAGTTGAACTCCATCGGGGTCCCCCCCGCCGCCCGGACGCCCTCCTTGACGTGCTCGGCGAGGCCGCGGAGGTGGAAGTTGCACGGCATCGCCTCGATCCAGGTGTTGGCGATCCCGACGGTGGGCTTGGAGAGATCGTCGTCGCCGAATCCGATCCCCTTCATGTAGGCGCGGGCGAAGGCGCGGTCGGGTCCGTCGAAGACGACCTTGCTGCGGGCGCGCGGGTCAGCCATCGCGGGCCGCCCTCGCATCCCTCGCGTCGCGCCAGGCCCGGACAACCTCGAGGTCGCGGCGGACCATGCCGGGGTCGAGCTGGCGCCCGGGCAGGTGCATGTTCGCCTCGCCGATCAGGCGGTGCTCGTCGCCCTGCAGCGCCATCCACTTGGCGAGCACGTCGTCGGCATCCGGAAGCCACTCCCCCGCCTCGGGGTCGCTCCCGTCGGGAAACCGGACGCAGTACTCGCTGAGCAGCTCGCCGCTGTCGGTGTCGTAGGCGACGATCGGGCGGTGGGGATAGATCAGATAGCCGTAGCCATCATCGGCGCCCGCCTCGGTGGCGATGAAGCCAAGCTGCGAGTACATCGCATGGGCGTCCTCTCCCGCCGCCTCCCGCAGGAGCTCTCGCGCCCGGCGCTCGGCGACGGCGTCACGGCTCCGGTCGCGCCGGGCCAGCTGCGGATGAACGCGCGAAAGGCGGCGCCGCGCACGCTGGCGGGCGACCATCGGGAGCACGGCGGCGACCGCCGCCAGCGCCGGCACGATCAGGAACGTGGCTCTCATCAGCCCCCGGCGGCCGGTGGGAAGAAGATCACCCGGTCGGCCCCATCGGGGACCTCCGAGAAGTCGCGGACCATCGTCGCCTCGCGGCGCCCGCCGGTGCCCTCGTGCGGAACGGCTGCCCACATGCCGAGATCGAGTTGGCGGCGGAATTCCTCGATCAGGCGCTCCTGCTCCTCGGCAACCTCTGGGTCGCCCTCGGCGAGGAGGACGTCGCCGTGCCCCGGTGACATGCGAACCAGCTTCATGGACTGATTATTGCTGCTCGCGCGCTTGGTCCAGTTCGGCGGCCCTGGCTCGCACCCCCAGGACGTCGACCGGCCCGGTTCCCCCGCCCAGCTCCCGAAGCCCGTTGGCGACCGCCTCGGCGGCGAAATCGCGCGCCGCTCGCGCCGCCGCCAGGGGCTCGAAGCCATGGGCGAGGTACGCGGCGAGCGCCGCCGAGTGGGTGCAGCCGGAGCCGTGCGAGGCCCCGTCGGGATGCCGGGGGCCCTCGATCGCCTCCAGTGTCTCGCCGTCGAAGAAGACGTCGGCGCCGTCGACGGTGTGCCCCCCGGTGACGACCACCGCCCGCGGCCCCAGCTCCCTCACCGCCCGCGCGAGCTCTTCGGTGGAGGCCGACTCGCCGAGGCCGCTGAGCTCCCTCGCCTCGCTCAGGTTGGGGGTGGCGACCGCCGCCCGCGCCAGGATCAGGTCGATCAGGGCCTGCTTGGCGCCCGGGTCGAGCAGCACCGCGCCACTCTCGGCGACCATCACCGGGTCGACGACGATCGGGGCCTCCCCCAGCGCCTCCAGCGCCTCCGCGACCGCCTCGATCGTCGGCTGGTCGAAGAGCATCCCGATCTTCACCGCATCCACGCCGAGATCGGAGGCCACCGCCCTGACCTGGTCGAGGATCATCTGCCGCGGGATCGCCTCCACGGAGACCACCTCGAGGGTGTTCTGGGCGGTGAGGGCGACGATCGCCGAGGTGCCGTGGACGCCGCAGCGCGCGAACGCCTTCAGGTCGGCCTGGATCCCGGCGCCGCCGCCGGAATCGGAGCCCGCGATCGTGATCGCCACTGGTATCCGGGAGAGACCTTCCATCCCGCCAAGGCTAGTTGCACGTAATCAGGGGCGGCAAAGGGCGGCGGTCATAATCCGGTTATGAGCTCAGCCGAGGAGCTCACGGACCCGCGCGAGGAGTCCGCATTCGCCGCGCTTCTCGAGCGCCACCGACGGGAGCTTCAGGTCCACTGCTATCGGATGCTCGGCTCGTTCGAGGACTCGGAGGATCTCGTCCAGGAGACCTTTCTTCGCGCGTGGCGCAAGCGCGCGAGCTTCACCCCCCGCGAAGGCTCGTCGTTTCGAGCCTGGCTCTACCGGATCGCGACGAACGCGTGCCTCGACGTGCTTCGCAGCCGGCCGCGCCGGATCCTGCCGCCTGAGGTGGCGGCCGCGGCTGACCCGGCCGCGCCGCCCTCGCCTCCGGCTGATCTTCCGTGGCTGCAGCCGTACCCCGATCGGCTGCTCGAGCCAATCGCCCCGGCGGACGACGAGCCCGGTGCGGTGGTCGTCGCGAGGGAGACGATCGAGCTTGCATTCATCGCCGCGATCCAGCACCTGCCGCCGAGACAGCGGGCGGTGTTGATCCTCCGCGACGTGCTCGGATGGTCGGCCAAGGACGCGGCTTCGCTGCTCGAGGCGAGCGTCGCCTCGGTGAACAGCGCGCTGCAGAGGGCCCGAGCGACGCTTCGGGACCGCCTGGGTGAGCGGCGGACGGAGTGGGCGCCGTCCTCGGAGCCGAGCGAGGAGGAGCGCGAGCTGCTGCGACGCTACCTGGAGGCCCACGAACGGGCCGACGCCGACGCGCTGGCCGAGCTCCTGCGGGAGGACGCGCGCCTGACGATGCCTCCGCACCCCACCTGGTACGCGGGGCGGGAGGCGATTCTGATCGCTATGGGACAGGGATTCGACCCCGAGTTCGGCCAGCTCCGCGCCGTCGCCGCGGCGGCGAACACCCAGCCGGCTGCCGCCCATTACCTGCGACGGCCGGGCGAATCGGAGTACCGGCCGCTGGCGCTCGACGTGCTTCGGATCGAAGGCGGACAGGTCGCGGAGATCACCTCGTTCGTGTCCCCCGGGCTGTTTCCGGCGTTCGGCCTTCCGCCGACGCTCTGATCGATCGCGGCCTGCCCGACACGACCCCCGATTCGAGCGATGAGTTTCTCGCGGATCTTCGTTGTAGATGACAAACAGCCAATCCGCTAACAAGGAGACCCAATGAGAATCCTCGCTGTCAACTCGTTCACGTCGCTTGATGGAGTCATGCAGTCGCCCGGCGGCCCGGACGAGGACCCGACCGGCGGGTTCACGCACGGCGGCTGGGGCGTCAACTACTTCGACGACGAGATGATGGGGCAGATGGCCGAGGCCAACCCCTACGAGCTGCTGCTCGGCCGCGGGACCTACGAGATCTTCGCGGCCCACTGGCCGTATGACGAGGGCCCGATCGCCGACCAGCTCAACAGCACCCGCAAGCATGTCGCCTCGACGACGCTAAAGCAGGTGGATTGGAACAACTCCACCCTGATCACCGGCGACGTCCCCGAATACGTCGCGAAGCTGAAGGGCCAGGACGGCCCCGAGATCCAGGTTCACGGCAGCGTCGGTCTGATCCAGACGCTGCTGAGGCACGACCTCATCGACGAGTACCGGATGTGGATCTTCCCCGTGGTGATCGGCACCGGCAAGCGCTTCTTCGGTGACGGCACGATCCCCGTCGGACTGAAGCTGGTCGACAGCAAGGTCACGATCGACCGGCGTCACGATCAACACCTACGAACGAGCGGGCGACGTCAACCCCGGATCGTTCGAATTCGACGAGCCGACCGAGGCGGAGGTCGAGCGGCGCCGAAGCCTCGTGGACGCCTAATCCACGCAGACCTCGTGCAGCTTCTTCGGGACCTCGATCCGGAAATCGAGTGGCGCCCTCGCCTTGGTTCGGCTGATGTCCGCGCGACTCTCTTCAGCGACGCGACGAGGCGCTCGAAGCCGCCCGAACGGGGCTTGCTGTCTCTAGTCGCTGACGCCCTTGCGCCGGAGCTCCTCGCGCGCTTCGTCGGTCTTCGGGAGCCGGTCGATGCCCATCGCGCGAAGTACCGGTGGCGCTTTGGTGAACTGGATGTCGCGGTAGCCGACGACCTGTACGTGGTTGCCCCATGGATCGAAGAAGTCGAGTGAGCCACCTGCTTGCACGCCGACGCCGGCCTGCTGGAGGGCTGCGCGAACGCCTTCCTTGTCGTCGACGACGAGCCCGAAGTGCCGTGCCTGGTCCGGAGGCTGGGTTCGCCCTGCTGCGAGCGCGATGAACTGATCGCCCATGTCGACGAAGGCCATCCCGGCCCCTGCCCGGCCGCGCAGCTCGAACTCGAAGAAGCGTCCATACCAGGCAAGCGCCTCATCGACGTCGCCCACCTCGAGCGCAACGTGGTTGATCCCGATCAGTCGCGCCATCGCACCCGACCCTAGCGCGTAACTCGCCAGGGTCTAGACGGTCGTCTTGACGGCGAGCGTCGTGCGCTGGTAGCGGCCGGAGCCGTCGACGCTGACGTAGCCGAGCAGCTCCAGCCGGGTGAGGGCGACCGCGGCGGCATCGGCTGCGAGGCCGGCTCCGTGGGCGACCGCGTCGAGGTTTCCGGCGCCGCCCTCGACCAGCTCGAGGACCTCGGCGAGCTCGGGTTCGAGGGACGGCCCGGGCGGTAGACGCCTTCGCCTCGGCAACGCCGGCGCCGAGCAGCGAGTCGAGCGCGTCCTGGCCCGAGCGGATCACCTGAGCGCCCTCGCGGAGCAGCTGGTTGGTCCCGGCCGCCGATGAGGTTCGGACCCTGCCGGGCACCGCACCCAGCTCTCGCCCCAGCTCCTGGGCCAGATCGGCGGTGATCAGGGAACCGGAGCGATGGCGGGCCTCGACCACGACGACGAGCTCCCCGAGCGCAGCCATGATCCGGTTCCGTGCCGGGAAGGTCCAGCGACGCGCCTGCGCCCCCGGCGGCAGCTCCGCGAGCACCAGGCCGTCGCGGACGATCTCGTCGTAGAGCCTTCGCATGCGCGCGGGATGCGGGACGTCGGGCCCGCTGCCGAGGATCGCCACCGTCGCGCCATCCGCGGCGAGCGCCCCCTCGTGAGCGCAGGAGTCGATCCCGAGCGCCATCCCGCTGACGACGGCGAGCCCGGCGGCGGCCAGCTCGCGGCCGAGCAGGATCGCGGTCTCGCGGCCATGCCCACTGGGCCGACGGGAGCCGACCACGGTGACGCGCCCGTCTTCGCTGAGCCGTTCCAGCCGGCGCGGATCGCCCCGCCCGAAGAGGCAGGCCGGCGCCTGCGTCCCCAGGTCTCGCAGCGGCGCCGGGTAGGCGTCGTCGTGCCGGCAACAGCCCCAGGCGTCGGCGGAAGCGACCGCCTCGCGCATCGCCGACAACGAAGGCGCCTCCCGTCGCTCGCTCGCACCGCCCCCCGGGAGCGCCCCGCGCAGCTCGGAATCGCGAAGCCCGAGGAGCTCACCGGTGCGGCGCCCCGGCGCTCCCTCGAGCGCCCGCTCGATCCGGGGCGAGAGCCCGGCGATCAGCCACGCCCTCCGCAGGCAGCCCTCGCAGGCGCTCGGGCCGGCGCTCATCGATCGGAGCGGCGGCGGAACTGGAGCGCCTGGTCGACGTGCTCGCTCCTGATCGCCTCGCTGGCCGCGAGGTCGGCGAGGGTGCGGGCAACGCGCACGACCCTGTCCCAGCCCCTGCCGCTGAGCCCGAGCAGCTCGTGCCCGGATGCGAGCTTCCCCGCGGCCTCGGGGCTGAGCCGGCCGAACCGGCGGACCTCCATCGGAGTCATCTGGGCGTTGCAGCGGCCGGGCCCCAGGCGCTCCTCCTGACGCCGCCGAGCCGCCTCCGACCCGCTCGCGGACGGCCGCCGAGCTCTCGCCGGGGCCCTCGGCGAGCGCCTCGGCGCTCGGACGCCCGATGTTGAGAAAGAGGTCGATCCGGTCGGCGAGCGCTCCGCTGAGCTTCGCCTGGTAGCGGGCGACAACGCTCGGCGGACAGTCGCACTCACCGGACTCGGGCCCCTTTCCGCAGGGACACGGGTTGGAGGCGGCGACGAGCTGGAAGCTGCACGGCAGGGTGACGCTGCGGCCGGCCCGGGCGAGGCTCACCGAGCCCTCCTCCAAGGGTTGGCGGAGAGCCTCGAGAGCGTCCCGCCGGAACTCGCCGAGCTCGTCGAGGAAGAGGACGCCACGGTGGGCGCGGGTGACCTCTCCGGGCCGCGGCGGCGAGCCGCCGCCGATCAGAGCCCGGGCCGAGGCGGTGTGATGCGGGGAGCGAAACGGGCGCCGATGCCCCTTGCCATTGACGCTCCCGTCCGCGCACGCACCCGCGATCCTGATCACTTCGAGCAACTCCTCGCGGCCGAGCGGAGGGAGCAGCGAAGGCAGCCGTCGAGCGGCGAGAGTCTTGCCGCCGCCGGGCGGTCCAACCAGGAGCAGGCTGTGACCACCCGCGGCGGCAACCTCGAGCGCCCGCCGCAGCCCGGGCTGGCCCTTGAGCTCCGAGAGGTCGGCTCCCGTCGTCGCTCGCCGTTGCCGGGTCCGGCTCCGACTCCCGCTCGAGCGGTGGGATCACGCCATCCGCCAGCGCGCTCAGCCGTGAGATGTGCTCGAGCGGCCTCACCTCCACCCCTTCGACCAGCGCCGCCTCCCGGGCGGAGTCGGCGGCGATCGCGATTCCTCGCAGCCCCAGATCCCGAGCCCCCTCGCCCATCGCGAGGGCGCCGGAGACCGGCCGGATCGAGCCGTCGAGGGCGAGCTCGCCGGCGAGGGCGTGGCGCTCGAGCACGCCGTTGCCGAGCTGGTTGGTGGCGACCAGCAGGGCCGCGGCGATCGCCAGGTCGAAGGCGGGCCCCGCCTTCGGCAGATCGGCCGGCGCCAGGTTTGCGGTGATCCGCCGCTGCGGAAACTCGAACCCCGAGTTGACGAGCGCCGAGCGGACCCGCTCTCGCGACTCCCTTACGGCGGTGTCGGGGAGGCCGACGATCGCGAAGCTCGGGAGGCCGTTCGCGACGTGCACCTCGACGTGGATCGGCTCTGCCTCGATCCCGACCAGGGCGAAGGTGCGGGCCATTGCGAGCACGCGGCGACCGTAGGAGGCACCAGCGCTCCGACGACGCGCAAATCGTCACGATTTCGCCTCCGGCCCGTTGCGATCAGCACGCCCCGCAGGCTTTCCGCGGCTCCAGCGTCGCTGGGGTGACCGGCGCCAGACAGAGGCTGGGCCGCAGAGCCGAGGACCTGGTCGCCGCCCGGCTCCAGGGCTTTGGCTGGCGCCTGGTCGAGCGCAACTTCCGAACCCGTGGCGGCGAGATCGACCTGATCTGCCTCGACGGTTGCACCCTGGTCTTCGTCGAGGTGAAGGCCGGCCGGAAGGGCTCCAGCCTTCGGGCCCGAGCGTCCCGCCCATGCCGTCGGCCCCCGCAAGCAGCTCCGTCTGCGCCGGCTGGCGCGCGAGTGGATCGCGGAGCGCCGCGGCCCCTCAGGCGTCTCCGGCTATCGCTTCGATGTCGTCGGGGTCAGCTTCGGCCCGAATGGCCTCGCGGATGTCGATCACCTCCGCAACGCCTTCTAGGGCCGCCTCGTCGAGCTGATCGGCGTCCGCCTCGCCGAGGGCGAGCTGGGTGTAGGCGATCGAGGCGAAGGAGCGGCGATGGAGCGGGCAGATGCCGCGCTCGACGATCGCCTCGCGGTGCTCCGGGGTCGAGTAGCCGACGTGCTCGGCGAAGCCCCACTCGGGGTAGAGCGCGTGGACGCGGCGCATGTAGCGGTCCCGGGTCACCTTCGCGATCACCGAGGCGGCGGCGATCGCCGCGCTCCGGGCGTCGCCGTCGACGACCGCGGTGTGCTCGCGCTCGCAGCCGGGCAGGCGAAAGCCGTCGACCAGGCAGGTGGCGTCCTCCGGCGAGACGGACCGCAGGCAGTCGGTGAGTGCCGCCAGGTTGGAGACGTGGAGGCCGTTGCGGTCGATCGCCCGCACCGAGCGCACCGCCACCGTCACCCCGGCCGCCGCCCGGATCACGTGGGGATAGAGCTCCTCGCGCTCCTCCTCTGTCTTCTGCTTGGAGTCATCCAGCCGGGCGAGGGCGCGCCGCTCGCGGCGGCCGATCCGCTCGAGGTCGATGCAGACGCCGGCGGCCACCAGCGGCCCCGCGAGCGAGCCCCTCCCGGCCTCGTCCACGCCGGCGACGAACCGGTTGCCGAACGAACGATCGAAGCGGAAGAGGCGGGCGGCGGTCCGCCGCTTCCGCCTGCCCCTCTTCTTAGAAGATCCCGATGCGGTCGGGGGGCCAGTAGGTGGCGAAGGCTTTGCCGATGATCCAGTCACGTGGGATTGGTCCCCAGAAGCGGCTGTCGTCGCTTTCGCCTCGATTGTCGCCCATCATGAAGTAGTGATCAGGCGGAATGGTTATCGGAGTCGGCAAATTGCATTCTCCGCCTGGCGCGCAGGGGCGGATGAAGTCCTCCTCGGCGGCGACGCCGTTGACCACCGGATGGCCGTCCTGGATCGCAACGGTGTCGCCGGGCCCGGCGACGATCCGCTTGATGAAGTTGACGTCGGACTTCTCGGGGGTGGGCTCGGGGCAGGGGGCTCCGCTGCTCCTGGGCACACCGCACTGGTTTCCGCGCTGGGCGCCGAGGGGCGGGTGGAAGACGATGATGTCGCCGATGCCGGGGTCGGCGAAGCGGTAGAGGAAGCGGTTGACAAGCACCCGCTGGCCGACGTCGAGAGTTGGCTCCATCGACTCGGAGGGGATCTGGTAGGGCTTCACCACGAACGCCTGGATCCCGAGGGCAAGGCCCAGCGCGAGCGCGACGATGACGACGAGCTCGAAGAGCGCGCCCTGCGTGCTGTGGGGCCTGGGGACTCTCAGCCTTCTGCCTTTTCGGAGTCGGCCGGCTTCGCGGCCGTCTCTGCCCCAGCCTCTCCCTCTCCCTCTCCCTCTCCTGCTCCCTCGGGGTCCTCCACCGCGGGCTCGACCCCCTCGGCCTCGCCCTCGGCGCCCTCCGCCTCGGGCTCGACCACCTCGGCCTCCGCCTCGCCGACCGCCACACCCTCGGCGTCGACCGCCTCCGCCTCGGGCTCGGCGATCACCAGCTCGTCCTCGATTCCCCAGCGGCGCTCGGCAACCCGGGCGCGCTTGCCGACCTTCCCGCGCAGGTAGTAGAGCTTCGCGCGGCGGACGTCGCCGCGCGCTGCCACCTCGAGCTTCTCGATCTTCGGCGAGTGGAGCGGGAAGGTCCGCTCGACGCCGACTCCGAAGGAGTGCTTGCGGACGGTGAAGGTCTCGCGGGCGCCGCTGCCCTGGCGCTTGATCACTATGCCCTCGAACACCTGGGTCCGGCGGCGGTTGCCCTCGACCACCTGGAAGTGGACCCGCACGCGGTCGCCGGCGCCGAACTTGGGGCGCTGCTTGAGAACGCGCTGCTCGAGGCTTTCGATGACCGTGCTCATTGGTGCGATGGTTATGCGAGGGTGCTCCGTAGATGCAAGGGCGCTCCGTAAGGAGCGACCCGTATTACATCGGAGGAGCAACCCGTTTCATGCAAAGGGCGCGGTCCGAGGCCGCGCCGCCGCGCAGAACTGTAGCGGAGAAGTGTGCCTAACCAGCCTGCTCTGCGCGCTCGCGGCTGCGGGCGCGGCGCCATTCCTGCACCTTCGCGTGATCGCCCGAGAGCAGGACCTCGGGCACCTCCCAGCCGCGGTAGGAGGTCGGCCGGGTGTAGTGGGGGTATTCCGGCGCTCCCTCGAGCGCCGCGCTGTAGGACTCCTCGACGGCGCTCTCGGCGTCGCCGAGGGCCCCGGGCAGCTTCCGGAGGACGGCGTCGGAGATCACCATCGCCGGCAGCTCGCCGCCGGAGAGGACGTAGCGGCCGATCGAGATCGTCTCGTCGGCGAGGTGTTCGACCACCCGCTCGTCAAGGCCCTCGTAGCGGCCGCTGAGCAGGGCGAGGTGGGGCTCGGCGGCCAGCTCCTCGGCGAGCGCGTCGTCGAAGAGGCGACCGCCGGGGTTGAGCGCGATCACCCTGACCCCGGCGCGATTGGAGCCGTAGGCGGCCTCGAGCGCGGCGTCGACGACGTCGACCCGGAGGACCATCCCGGCGCCGCCCCCGTAAGGAGCGTCGTCGACCTGGCCGGCGCTCAGCGGAGTCGTGTCGCGGTAGTTGTGGAAGCGAAGCTCGGAGCCGTGCTCGAGCGCGTTGGCGACGTGGCGCTGCCCGCGGAACCACTCGAAGTGCTCCGGGAACAGCGTGAAGAGGTCGATGATCAATCGAGGATCTCGACGATGACACGCTTCTCGGCCCGAGTGGCGGCGGCCTTCATCACCATCCGCAGGGCGTTGGCCACCCTGCCACCTCGACCGATCACCCTGCCGAGATCGTCCTCGGCGACCTCCAGCTCGAGCACCACCTCGCCGTCGATCTCCTCGACCTCGTTGACCTCGACCGCATCCGGGTCGGAGACCAGGGAGCGGGCGAGGAAGTCGAGCAGGTCGCGCAAGGCAGCCGTCCCGCCGCTAGCGGCCGGTCGCCTCGATTCCCTGCGTGCGCAGGAGTGTCGCCACCGTCCGGGTGGGACGGGCGCCGTGGGTGAGCCAGTGGCGGGCGCGCTCCTCGTCGATCTTGATCAGGGAAGGCTCCGTCTGCGGGTTGTACTGGCCGATCGTCTCGATCGTGCGGCCGTCCCGCGGCGAGCGCCGGTCGCTGACCACGATCCGCCAGATCGGGTTCTTCCTCCCGCCAACTCGTCTAAGCCTGATTCGGACCATGGGAGCGGTGAGGTTAGCGGGCGCCGCGCATCAGCTGCTCCGGCGAGGGCATCTTGCCCTCGGACATCTGCTTCATCATCTTTCGCATCTGCCCGAACTGCTTCACCAGCCGGTTGACCGCCTGGACGTTGGTCCCCGAGCCGGCGGCGATCCGCTTCCGGCGGGAGCCGTTGATCTCACCTGGGTTCGCGCGCTCGTAGGGAGTCATCGAGAGGATGATCGCCTCGATCCGGTCGAGCTCGCGTTCGTCGACCTGCCCCATCCCCTGCATCGCCTTGCCCATCCCCGGCACCATCTTCATCAGGTTGCCCAGCGGGCCCATCCGCCTCACCTGCTTCAGCTGAGCGAGGAAGTCCTCCAGGGTGAACTGCTGCTTTCGGATCTTTCGCTCGAGATCGGCGGCCTGGTCGGTGTCGAACTCATCCTGGGTCTTCTCGATCAGCGACATCACGTCGCCCATCCCGAGGATCCGCCCCGCCATCCGGTCTGGATGGAAGCGCTCGAGCTCATCGAGCTTCTCGCCGGTCGAGGCGTAGATGATCGGCTTCCCGGTCACCGCTCGCACCGAGAGGGCGGCGCCGCCGCGGGCGTCGCCGTCCAGCTTGGTGATCAGGACGCCGTCGAACTCGGACACCTCGGCGAAGGTCTCGGCGACGTTGACGGCGTCCTGGCCGGTCATCGCGTCGAGGACCAGAAGGACGTCATGCGGCTTGGTCACTTTCCGGACCCTGGCGAGCTCGTCCATCAGCTCTTCGTCGACGTGGAGGCGGCCGGCGGTGTCGAGGATCAAGACGTCGCGCCCCTCCTGCTTCGCCTGCTCAAGCGACCACTTGGCGACCTTGACCGCGTCGGTCTCCCCTGGCCGGGCGTAGACCTGGAGCTTCGCCTGCTCGCCGAGCCGCTGGAGCTGCTCGACCGCGGCCGGCCGCTGGAGGTCGCAGGCCGCCAGCGCGACGTTCCGGTTGTCCTTCGCCAGGAGCTTGCCGAGCTTTGCGGTCGCGGTGGTCTTGCCCGAGCCCTGCAGGCCTGCGATCAGGATCACCGTCGGGCCGCTGGAGCTGAAGGCGAGCTCGCGACCCGAGCCTCCCATCAGCTCGGTGAGCTCGTCGTTCACCGCCTGGACCACGGTCTGGCCGGGATTGAGCGCCTCCGAGACCTCGGCGCCGGCGAGCCGCTCGCGCAGCGACCCGGTGAAGTCCTTGACCACCTTGAAGTTGACGTCGGCCTCGAGCAGCGCCAGCCGCACCTCGCGCAGGGCCTTGTCGACGTCGTCGGGGGAGAGCTTGCCGCGCGAGCGAACATCGGAGAGCACGCCCTGGAGACGGTCTGAGAGCTGGTCGAACATGAACGGTCCAGGTTAGTGCGTGCCCGGCGCTACTCTGCCCGCATGTGCAGAAACATCAGAACCCTTCACAACTTCGACCCACCGGCGACGCAGGAGGAGGTCCACGAGGCCGCGCTCCAGTACGTGCGGAAGATCAGCGGCTCGAACAAGCCCTCGAAGGCGAACACCGAGGCCTTCGAGCGCGCGGTCGACGAGGTCGCGGCGAGCTCCGCGGCGCTGCTGGATGCCCTCGTCACCAAGGCGCCTCCGAAGAACCGCGAGGTCGAGGCGGCGAAGCGCCGCGCCCGCGTCCGCCGAGCGCTTCGCGACGGCCTAGCGGCCCCGACAGGCCCTAGGATCTCGATAGTGGACCACGACAGCGCCCGGGCGCGACTGAGCAAGGAACGAACCCGGATCGAGAGGGAGCTCGCCGACCTCGGCGAGTCGCCGCCCGGCTCCGACGAGCCCGAGGACTTCGGGGACAGCGGCGCCGAGCTGGACCAGTCCGGTCGCGATTCGGCGATCCGGGATGACCTGAAGCGGACCCTGGCCGCGATCGAGCGCGCCGAGCAGCGGCTCGAGGACGGCACCTACGGCGTCTCCGTGGTCAGCGGCAAGCCGATCCCGGACAAGCGCCTCGAGGCCCTCCCCTGGGCCGAGCGCACGGTCGAGGAAGAAGCGCTACGTGTAGCTACTCCTCGAGCAGTGCGCGGGCGAACTGCTCGGCGTCGAACGGCCGGAGGTCCTCGAGGGACTCGCCGATCCCGATCAGCTTCACCGGGATCCCGAGCTCGGAGGCGATCGCGAGGGCGACACCGCCCTTCGCCGAGCCGTCGAGCTTGGTGAGGACGGCGCCGGTCACCTCCACCGCCTTCCCGAACTCCTCCGCCTGGCGTACCCCGTTCTGACCGGTGGTCGCGTCGATCACCACGAGGGTCTCTTGGGGGGCGCCCTCGAGCTGCTTGCCGATCACCCGGCGCACCTTCGACAGCTCCTCCATCAGGTTGCCGTGGGTGTGGAGCCGCCCGGCGGTGTCGCAGATCACCACGTCAGCGCCGCGGGCCTGAGCCGCCGCGACCGCGTCGAAGGCGACAGCGCCCGGGTCGCCGCCCTCCGAGCCGCGGACGATCTCGCTGCCGGCCCGCTCCGCCCACTCGGTCAGCTGCTCGACCGCCGCCGCCCGGTAGGTGTCGGCGGCGGCGACGATCACCTGGAGATCGAGCTCCTTCTGCAGGTGCCAGGCGATCTTGCCGATCGTGGTCGTCTTTCCGGTGCCGTTGACGCCGACGATCATCAGCACCGCGGGCCGCTCGCTGACGTCGATCCGGCTCCCCTCGTCGCCCTGGGGCGAGGCGACCTCGGCCAGCACCTCGATCAGGCGCTCGCGCAGGGCCCCGCCGCCGGAGAGATCGCCGGCAGCAGCCTCGTCCTCGAGCCGCTGCACCACCTCCGCCGTGGTCTTCGCGCCGACGTCGGCGAGGATCAGCGCCTCCTCGAGCCGCTCCCAGGTCGACTCGTCGATCTGGTCGGTGAAGCTGGCCGAGAGCTCGGCCGACAGCGCTTCGCGGCTACGGGAGAGGCCCTGGCGCAGGCGGCTGAGGACTCCGGCCCGCTCGGGCTCGGCGTCCTCGACGGGCTCGGCTGGCCCTCCGTCCCCCGTGATCGAACGCATCTCTCCAGCTCCTGGCCATGGCGGCGCAGGGTAGCGGCGGCGCTTCGACAGCCCATTCTCTGCGTGACAAATGTCCTCGGCGCGGTGCCCTCCTCTGTGATTGGATGGGACGCGCAAGGGGGTCCCGGCCGGAAGTGCGGGGTCCTGGATAGGGAGAACAGAAGGGGAGCAGCTATGAGGAGCACTAGCGCGCGGGAGTTCCTGCGCTCGCATGTCCTCGGGCTGGTGGCGATATTCATCGCCCTCACCGGTACCGCGGTTGCATCGCAGCAGTCGGGCACCAGCGGCGGCCCGAAGGCTTCGGCCAGCGTCGTCACCGACGCGAAGTTCAAGAAGCTCAAGCAGCGGGTCGCTGCGATCGAGCAGAAGATCGCAGCGCCCAGGCGAACCGCCCGGTCATCCCGACCACGCTTCCACCAAGCGGACCGGCGGGCGGCGTGCTCGACGCGGGACCTATCCGAACCCGTCGGGGCTGGCGGCTGACTCGGTCGGCTCCGCCCAGGTCGCCAACGGCAGCCTCGGAGGCGTGGATCTCAAGAACACGTACGACGCACGTGTCAGGGCGGTTCGACCGCCGGCTGCCGATACGTGACACGACCGCGAGACCGCCAGCTGCGGGGTCCGATCGGTTGCTCGGCGGCGGTTACGCGTGGGCGATTAACGCCGCCATCGGTACGAGACGCTCAGTTTCGTCTCCCGACGGCACCGGATTCGCTGCCAACCCGAACGCCTGGGTCGCCGTGACAGGGTCAAGCACCGCCGGCAACACGCTCTTCGCGTGGCGGTCTGCTTGCGGCGTGTAGCAGAGCAGAAGACTGCTCGCGCAGGCGGCGCGAGCTGCAATCGGAAGGGGCGGCGCTTCGGCGCCGCCCCTTCTCGTTTCATGCGCAGCTTCGGCCGTCGGGTCCTCGGCGCCGGGGACCTCGGCGGCGTCGGAGAGGTCGCGGTCGCGCGGGAGGCGGCGGGAGACGACCTTGGTGACCCCGTCGCCGCCCATGCTCACCCCGTAGAGGATGTCGGCGGCGTCCATCGTCCGCTTCTGGTGGGTGACGATCACGAACTGGGAGCGCTCGGCGAACCGGCGGACCAGGCGGAGGAAGCGGTCGAGGTTGATGTCGTCGAGGGCCGCCTCGACCTCGTCGAGGATGTAGAAGGGGCAGGGCCTCGCCATCAGCACCGCGAAGACGAACGCCAGCGCCACCAGGGACTTCTCGCCGCCGGAGAGCAGCGAGAGCCGGCGGGTGGACTTGCCGGCCGGGGTGACCTCGATCTCGACCCCGCCATCTTCGTCGGGGGGCGTGCCCTCGTCCTCCTCGTCGTCCCCCGCGCCGTCGGCCGCGGCGCCGTTCTGGTCCGGCAGCCGCCGAGGCCCCATCTCCACCCGGCGGAGCCTGCCGCGCCCGCCGGGGAAGAGCTCGGCGACCATCTCCTCGAAGTTGCGCGCGGTCCCCTCCAAGGTCTCCTCGAAGGCGGCGGCGATCTCCTTGTCGGTGCGGCGGACCAGCGCCCCCAGCTCGCCGATCGCCTTCTCCAGGTCCTTGCGCTGGTCGGATAGCTCGGTGACGCGCTCGCGCTCCTCGGCGTACTCGCGCTCGGCGAGGGGGTTGACCGGGCCGATCTGCTCGCGGCGCCGCTCCACACGAGCCAGCTTCGCGTCGATCTCCGCCCGCTCCTCCTCGGCCAACGGTGAAGTGGCGGGCGCCAGCTCCTCCTCGAGCACCTCTCCCAACCGCCGCAGCTCGGCGGACCCCTCGTTCCGGCGGTCGCGGAGCTGAGCGGCCTCGACCTCGGCGGTGGTCAGCGTCTCGCCCACCGCGCGAAGCTCCGCCTGGAGCCCGTACTCCTGCTCCGAGCACTCACGGAGCTCCACGGCGATCTCGCCACCGCCGTCCTCGGCGGGACCGGCGAGCGCTTCGGCGCGGGCCGCAAGCCGCTCGGCGACGCCGACCAGGGCGCGGCGAGCGCGTCCCAGCGCCGGCAGCGTCTCGCGCTCGAGCGTGATCCGGCGCTCGAGCCGCTCGCGGTCGCGATCGCGGGCCTGGCGGGCCCGCCCGGCGGCCTCGACGTGGCGGCGCTCCGCCGCCAGCTCGGCCTCGAGCTGCGCGCGCCGAAGAGCGGTCTGGCCCTCTCCCCCCTGGTCCCGCTGAGCTCGCTGCTCGGCGAGCCAGGTTGCACGGCTCGCCTCCTCGCTCGCCTCATCGAGCTCGCGGCGGGCCTCGCGGCGGCCGACGTGGGCCTCGTCGTGATTGGTCCTCGCAGCCGACAGGGCGTCGTCGGCCTTCTCGAGATCTCGCTTGGCGCGCTCCTCGGTCTGTTCGCGCTGGCGAAGGCGCGAGGCGAGCTCCTCCCGTTCAGAGCGCGCCGCCAGGGCGGGGTCGGTGCCCTCCCGCGGCAACAGCCGCAGCTCTCCGGCGGCGCCGTCGTAGCACTCGCCGTCCACGGTGACCGCGATACCGGCGAAGCCCGATGGCAGCCGCTCGAGCTCGTCGACCAACCAGGCGTCGGCGAGCAACCGCTCGACCACGCGCCGCGCCGCGCCCTGGGCCTCGACCAGGTCGAGGAGCCGCCTGGCGCCCTCGACCGGAGGCGTACCTGCCCCCGGCGGGAGGCCCGCCTCGATCAGGGTCCGGGCCGCGCCCTCGGCCCCGGCGAGGCGCTCGACGCCCTCGGAGATCGAGCCGACCACCGAGGCGCGCAGCCGCTCGCCGAGCGCCGCGCTCAGAGCCCGCTCCAACCCGGAGCCGGTCTCGACCATCCCGGCGAGCACCTCGTGCTCGCCCTCGACCGCGGCTGCCGCCAGCTTCGCCTCGACGGCCGCCAGCTCGCCTGCCAGCGCCGCCCGCCGCTCCGATGCCTTCAGCGCCTCGGCGCGGGCGCGCTCTTCCATCTGGGTGGCGCTCCGGAGTGCCGACAGCGCTTCGTCCTCGGCCGCGGCCAGCGGCCCGAGCGCGGCCTCGGCCTCGGTGCGGCGCCGCTCGGCCTCGGCGGCGGCCTCGCGCAGGCGAGCGACCTCCGAAGTGGCCTCGGTGCCGCCCTCCAGGTCGGCCAGCTCCGCCTCCAGCTCGGCGATCCGGGCGGCGGTTCCGGCCTCGAGCTCCGGGTCGGCGCCCAGCTCGTCGAGGCGCAGTTGGCGCTCGTCGAGCGCCGAGCGAAGCTCCCGCTCGGCGAGCTCCATCGCCTCGGCGCGGGCGCGCACCCGCTCGACCGCCGCCCTCGCCTCGGCGAGGCGCTCGCCGCGGCGTCGGCGCTCCGCGTCGTCGGCGGCGATCCGCTCCTCGATCGCGGCGCGGCGCTTGCGTACCTTCTCAAGGCGCTGCTCGACCGAGTCGCGCTTGCTGCGCGCCTCGGCCAGGGTCCGCTCGGCGGCGCCGAGCAGCTCCTCCTGGGCGCGGAGGTCCTCGGCGACCAGGCGCGCCCGGAGCTCGCTCTCGTCGCGGACCAGCCGCGCGGTCCGCTCGGCGGCCTCAGCCTGGCGCTTCAGCGGCCGCAGCCGGGAGCGCGCCTCGCGCTCGACGTCGAACGCCCGGTCGAGGTTCTCGCGCGTCCGGTCGAGCTTCAGCTGAGCGCGGTGGCGGCGCTTGCGGTGCTTGCCGAGCCCGGCGGCCTCTTCGATCAGCATCCGGCGGTCCTTCGGCTTCGAGTTGACGATCGCCTCGACCCGGCCCTGGCTGATCACGGAGTGCATCTCCCGGCCCATGTTGGTGTCGGCAAGGGCCTCGACGACGTCGGCGAGGCGGCAGCGGGCGCCGTTCAGGCGGTACTCGCCGTCGCCGTTTCGCTCGATCCGGCGGGAGATCGAGATCTCGGAGAACTCGCTGGCGGCGCGGCCCTCGGAGTTGTCGATCACCACCTCGACCTCGGCGAAGCGGCGCCGGGACTGCCCGTTGCCCCCGGCGAAGATCACGTCCCGCATCGACTGCCCGCGGACGGCGAGCGGGCTCTGCTCGCCGAGCGCCCAGAGAACGGCGTCGGTGATGTTCGACTTGCCGCAGCCGTTCGGGCCGACGATCACGCTGACGCCCGGCGAGAAGGTCAGCCGGGTGCGGTCGGGGAACGACTTGAACCCCTTCAGATTGATGGCTTTCAAATACATCTAAGTTGGAGCTCGTGCGCGGTACTCAAGCCTCGCGGCCGGACCGGACGCAACCCGTCGTCGGCGACCTCATCTACCGCTTCAGGCCCTCGAGCGCCCGCCGTGCGGCGGACTGCTCGGCCTCCTTCTTGCTTCGCCCCGAGCCCGTGCCAACCTCCTCGCCGGCGACCGTGGCGCGGATCTCGAAACGGCGGTCGTGAGGCGGTCCCGCCTCGTTGACGACCTCGTAGCTTACGGTGGCGCCGTCCCTGGCGAGCCGTTCCTGCAGCTCCGACTTGAAGTCGAGGCGCTGGCTCGTCGCCGCTTCGACCTCCTCCGCGAATGCCTCGGTCACGGCCGTCGCCGTCGCCTCGTAGCCGTGGACCAGGTAGCAGGCGCCGATCACCGCCTCGCAGACCGAGGCCATCGTCCGCTCCGAGCCCAGCAGGGTCTCCACCGGCAGGCCGGTGCCTGCCTCCGGCGCCTGGGCGCGGAGCAGGTCGGGCAGGCCGAGGCCGCGCGCGACCTCCGCGCACGCCCGGCCGCTGACCGCCTGGTTGAGGATCTTGGTGAGCTCGCCGATGTCGGCGTCGGGATGCTCCGTGAAGAGCTCGGAGGCGACGACGAGGCCGAGGACGCTGTCGCCGAGAAAGGCGAGGCGCCCGTATGCGTCGCTCCGCCGGTCGGTCCAAGAGGAATGAGTGAGGGCCTGCCGGCGCAGCTCTTCGGGGGTGTCCTCGAACAGCTCCGCCAACGAGGCGGTGGTGGTGGCCATCGGGGCTCGGTCGCCGCCTCCCCTCAGCTACCGGCGGGGACCCGGGCGCAGACGAAGTCGACGGCGTCGCCGACCGTGGTGATCTCGGCCGCCTCCTCCTCGCTCACCCTGATCCCGTAGCGATCCTCGAGCTCCATCACCAGCTCGTAGAGGTCCAGCGAGTCGGCCTCCAGGTCATCGCGGAACCTGGTCTCCGCCTGGATCTTCTCGGGGCTCACCTCGAGCTCGGTGGAGAGGTGCTCCCTGACCAGCTTCATCACCTCGTCGCGCTCCATCCCCGGCATTATCCCTCCCCCGCCCGCCGGCGCGACGCACGCAGGCCCCCGCGGGTCGCACCGGCCCGCTCCAGCGCCTCCGCGGTTCGCTCCAGGGCGCGCTCGCGGACGGCGCGGTCGGCGAGCCTGACGGCGTTGGCGATCCCCTCCGCGCTCGAGCTCCCGTGAGCGACCACCGCAACCCCCCGGAGGCCGAGGAGCACCGCTCCGCCGACCGCATTCGGGTCCATCTGACTGCGGAGCCCACCGAGCGCCGGGCGAAGCAGCAGCCCGCCAGCCGCCGCGAGCGGGCCCGAGCGGGCCGCTCCCCGGACGGCGTCGGCGACCGCCCGGGCGGTGCCTTCGAGCGTCTTCAGGGCGACGTTGCCCGTGAATCCGTCGGTGACGACGACGTCGGCGACCCCGCTCAGAAGGTCGCGGCCCTCGACGTTGCCGACGAAGTCAAGCTCCCTGGTGTCGCTGAGCGACTCGTGCGCCTCGACCACCTCCGGATTGCCTTTCCTCTGCTCCTCGCCGACCGAGAGCAGGGCGACTCGCGGCGCCGCGATCGCAAGCACCGTCCGGCTGAAGGCCGAGCCCAGGTAGGCGAACTGGATCAGGTGCTGGGAGCGGGCCTCGGTGTTCGCCCCGGCGTCGAGCAGGAGGACAGGTGGAGCGGAGCGACCAGCGTTCGGCCTCGGTACCTGCACCGCGAGAGCCGGGCGCTGCACCCCTTGGAGGCGCTTCAGCGCGAACAGGGCCGCGGTCATCGTCGCGCCGGTGGAGCCGGCGCTGACCAGGCCGCTCGCCCGCCCGGCGCCAACCTCGGCAGCCGCCCGGACCACCGATGCCTCGGGGGTCGAGCGCACCGCGGCCACCGGATCGGACTCGTTGTCGATCCACCGATCGCACGGCTCGACCGCGACGCCGGCCTGTGGCCGCAGGGAGGCGGGGCCGAAGACCCTGACCGCGATCCCGTCGGCGGCCGCCAGGGCGGCGCCCTCCATCACCAGCTCCGGCCCCGCGTCGCCCCCATAGGCGTCCAGCGCCACCGGGGCGCCGGGGCCGGCCGCGGTCAACTACTGCTCCGGTTCGGCCTGCGGGGTGCTCGGGGCGGTCTCGGCCTCATGGCTGATCACTTCGCGCCCGGCGTAGGTGCCGCAGGTCGGGCAGACCCGGTGAGGCAGCCGCGGGCTGTGGCAGCGCGGGCACTCGTTGAGGCGCGGCCGCGCCGCCCTGTGGTTGGCGCGCCGCTTCCGCGTACGAGCCTTCGCCTGTCTCTTCTTCGGAACGGCCATGAGGATCGGCATGGTAGCCAGGCCGCTCGGCCAGCGGGTCCTGTCGGCGCGGTGCCCCCCGCCCTGCGGTATGGGAATGTCCTCGGGCGGGGCCCCCCGCGCCGCCACCCGCTGGAGATGCGGCCCAGCTACTCGTCCAGCTTCAGCTCTCGCAGCTCCGCGAAGCGCGGATCGCCACCCTTTCTCATGGCGGTGGGACTCGGGGTCGGCGTCGTTGAGGGATTCGCCGCAGACCGGGCAGAGGCCGGCGCAATCGGCTCTGCAGAGCGGCTGCGCGGGCAGCGCCAGGACCACCGCGTCGTTCGCCCAGCGCTCGAGGTCGAGCTCTCCCTCGTCGACATAGGGGCTGCGAAGCTCCTCGTCGCCCGCGCTGGGCTGGTCCACCTCGCGGACGTCTATCTCCAGCGGCAGCCTCGCGTCCTCGAGGCAGCGGACGCAGGGACCGGAGAGCTCCGGTGTGAGGCGCAGCCGAAGGGCGTGACCGGTGCTGGTCCGGGAGACGTCGAGCCGTGCCCTGGCGAGGCCGCCCTCGGTCGTATAGGCCTGGCCGCCGAGCGCGATCCGCTGGAGATCGAAGTCAAGGTCGAGCCTTCGCGCCTGGCCGTGAGAGAGAGCGAGGTGTCCGAGGTCGACGATGCCGGCTTCCACGAAGATCACCTTCCTCGGGATCGGGTGTGAATACGATGGGCGGCCCGCGTGGCGGGCAGCTCCTCCTCGACATCCGAGGGTAGCGACACCGACTTGGCCGCTCAATTCCACTGGAACCCCGAGACCTACCTGGAGGAGATCCGGGCGGAGGTGCCGCGCTTCGACGAGCTCCAGGAGCAGGCTGTGAACGCGATCCCCTTCGCCCCCGACCGGGTGCTGGAGCTGGGGATGGGGACCGGGGAGACGACCCGCCACCTGCTCGAGGCCTACCCGGACGCCTGGGTGATCGGCCTCGACTCGGATCCGAACATGGTCTACCGGCTGCGGGAGGAGTACGACGACGTCCAGCTCGCCCGGATGGAGGACCCGTTGCCCGACGGCCCCTGGGACCTGGTGATCTCGGTGCTCTCGGTCCACCACCTGACCGACGACCAGAAGCGGCTGCTGTTCCGGCGGGTCCGCGAGCAGTCGCGGGCGCTGGTGATCGGGGACGTGGTCGAAGGCGGAACAGCAAATCACCCCGATCGAGCCTGGCTTCGACTTCCCCGACACCGCCGAGGAGCTGGCCGAATGGTGCGGCGGCGAGATCACCTGGACGGCCGACGACCTCGCGGTGGTCCGGGCCACTACCTGACCCGACTGAGCGAGGAGGACAGTGATGCATCACAACCCCGAGAAGCCCGGGCCGCCGCCCAGCGCCGACGAGGGCGTCGTCCTCTACGAGAAGCGCGACCGGATCGCCTATCTGACGATCAACCGGCCCGAGGCCCGGAACGCGGTCAGCCCCGAGGTCCACCGGGCGATGATCGCGGCCTGGGCCGACTTTGCCGAGGACGACTCGGTCGACGTCGCGATCCTCACCGGCGCCGGCGACGCCTTCTGCGCGGGCGCCGACCTGAAGGAGTACATCCCGCCGATCTGGGTCGACGCCAGCGCCGCCGACATCCGCGAGATCGTCGAGCTGGGACTGAACGGCTTCACGCGCGGCATGCACCGGATCCCGAAGCCGATCATCGGCGCGGTGAACGGCTGGGCTCTGGCGGGGGGATTCGAGACGGCGCTTGCCTGCGACGTCCGGATCGCCTCCGAGCGGGCGATGTTCGGTTCCTTCGAGGCCCGCCGCGGCTTCCACCACGGCGACGGCGGCCTGGTGAGGCTGGTGAACGCCGGCGGCGTCAGCGTGGCGATGCAGATGCTGCTCACCGCCGAGCCGATCGACGCCCGCCAGGCGCTCGAGTGGAACCTGGTCTCGAAGGTGGTCCCCCACGAGCAGCTGATGGAGGAGGCCGAGACGGTCGCCCGGCAGATCCTCCGCAACTCCCAGCGCGCGGTCCGCTCCGCCAAGCAGACGATCCTCGACGTGATCGGCCAGCCCCTCGACCAGCAGCTGCGAACCGAAGCCTGGAACGCCTACACCTGCGCCGACCCCGAAGAGACCCGGGCGCTGCTCGAGGCCTTCTACGAGAAGCGCGACCCCGGCCGCGCCGGGACCCACGAGACCGAGCTCTAAGCCGGCTCTGCGGAGCAGCATGTCGCTGGCGGGGATCGGCGCCACGATCGCCGAGCGGCTGCGCTCCGACGGGCTCGAGGCCATCAGCACTCGACCGTGCGGTGGGCTGCGACCTCCAGCTCGATCTCGTCGCCGAGGAGCTCCCTGACCGAGCGAGATCGACGTCTGCGTCTCCAGGACCGGATCACCGACCTGAGCGCCCCAGCGCACCGGATGACGGCCAGAGCAGTGGTCGCGCGAATCGACGCAACCTCAGCGGCGCGCTTCCGCGCCGTCCAGATCCTGCCTCACCGAGGATGCTCGAGCGCCGGTCGGCCCGCCTCGGCGAGCCAGGTCTCACGGGAGGCACCGCCAGGGATCTGGCTGAGCTCGACCTCAGTGGGGCGCTCGCCCGTGCGTTCGGCCAGCACCTCGGCAACGCCAACGGCCAGCTCCTCCGTCATCGGAGGAGCCTATTGGCGACTGCTTCGCGTGAAGTAGCTAACCGATCTCGGAGGGCTCGCGCTCACGGCCCTGGAGCCGGTCGCGGCCGCGCTGCACTGCCTGCAGGAACTTCTGGAGGTTGACCTCGAGGGTCGAGAGGATGTCGTCGGCGTAGTCCTCGGCGCCGAGGCGAATCTCGCGCTCGCGCTCCCGCGCCTCCTCGACGATCTCCTCGGCAGCCCGCTCGGCCTGCCGGGTGATCTCCTCGTTTGCCACCAGCCGCGCCTGCTGCTCGCGCGCTTCCTTGACGATCCGCTCGGCCTCGCGCTTCGCCTCGGCGAGCATCTCCTGACGCTCCTTGACGATCCAGCGCGCCTGCTTGATCTCCTCGGGGATCGTGGCGCGCATCTGGTCGAGGATGTCGTAGATCTCCTCGCGATCGACGCGCACCTGGTCAGTGAGCGGCACGGGCCGCGCGTTGTGAACCAGGTCGTCGAGCTTGTCGATAAGTACTAGAACGTCCATTTGAAGTCGCTAAAGCTTACGCAGTCGCCGTGTTGACCGGCATCGGTTTCAGTTTCGGCGCCGAACTGCAAGCTCCTGCCCAGCTCTTACGCAGGAAAAAAGCGCCCTCTCAGCGGGCCAAACGCTCGGCCAGCGCCTTCGCCACCGGTGCCGGCACCAGGTCGGAGACGTCTCCCCCGAAGGTGGCGATCTCCTTCACTCCGGTCGAGGAGAGGAAGCTGTAGTTGGCCGAGGCGAAGATGTACATGCTCTCGATGTCGGCCGCCAGCTTCCGGTTCAGCTGATTCATCTCGAATTCGTACTCGAAGTCCGAGATCGCCCGCAAGCCCTTGATGATCGCGCCGGCGCCGTGCTCCCGGGCGAACTCGACCAGCAGGTTCGACATCACCTCGACATCGACGTTGCCGAGACCGGCGGTCGCCTCCTCGATGAATCCCTTCCGCTCCTCCGCCGTGAACAGGGTCTTCTCCTTGCGGACCGGCCGGTTGACCACCCCGACCACCACCCGCTCGAACACGCGGGCGGTGCGGGTGATGATGTCGATGTGCCCGTTGGTGACCGGGTCGTAGCTGCCGGGGCAGACCGCCACCCTGCCGTCGGGGTTCACGTCTGCTCCTTTCCCGCGTCGACCGGCGCAGGGGTGTAGACGCGGACCAGCGTGTCGCCGTAGCTGCGGTCCTTGGTCAATGGATACGAGAGCTCCAAGGGATCTCGAGCAGTTGTTTCGATTACCACCCTGCCTCCCTCCGCCAGGACACCGGGGATGAGGCTGTCAAGGCCCGTGGCAAGACCGGCGGCGAGTCTATATGGCGGATCGCAGAGGATCAGGTCGTATCGGATCGTCGGCCCGAGGGAAGCCTCGCGTTCCAGGAAGTCCAGGACATCCGACATCACGACCCGGCCTCGATCCGGCTCGCCGCCCGTGATCCCAAGCTCCTCCAGATTCCGGCTCACGGCGCCCGGCTTGACGTCGACGAAGGTGGCGTCGGCGGCCCCTCGAGAGAGCGCCTCGATTCCCAGTGCCCCACTTCCGCAGAAGAGGTCGAGCACGATCGCACCCTCAACGCTACCCAGCATCGAGAAGATCGCCTCCCGGACGCGGCCGGTGGTCGGACGAATTCCCGCTTTTGGGACGTACAGGCGTCGCCCGCGGAGCTCGCCCCCGGTGATCCGCATCTCTGCCATCACAAATCGGGTTGCTGCTCAGCTTTGCTTCCGCTGCACCCTCTCATCACGCTAGGCGGCTATCTGCTCGACCCGCTCGTCGCCGAATCGCCGGCGCGCCTCGCCCATCAGCGGTCCGAGCGCCGGCGCCTCCAGCGAGCCGTGGCGAGCGAGCAGCTCGCGGACCCGCCGCCGCGCCTCCAGGAGCAGCGCCATGTCCTCGGGAAGTGTGGCGGCCCGGAAGCGGGGCAGGCCGTGCTGGCGCGTCCCCAGGATCTCGCCCTCGCCGCGGATCGAGAGATCGACCTCGGCGAGCTTGAAGCCGTCGCCCTCGGTGGCGATTGCCTCCAGCCGCGCTCGGGCGGCCTCCGACTCGGGATCGCCGAAGAGGATGCAAACCGAGTCGTGCTCACCCCGGCCCACCCTTCCACGCAGCTGGTGGAGCTGGGAGAGCCCGTAGCGCTCCGCCCCCTCTACCAGCATCACGGAGGCGTTGGCGACGTCGACCCCGACCTCGATCACCGTGGTCGCCACCAGGACGTCGGCCTTGCCGGCGATGAAGCGGTCCATCGCCCGCGCCTTCGCCTCCGAGGGCATCTGCCCGTGCAGCAACTCGATCCGGAAGTCGCGGAGCTCACCGCGAGAGAGCCGCTCGGCCTCGGCCTCAGCGGCGCGCGCCTCGGTCATAGCCGACTCGCTCACCAGGGGGCAGACGACGTAGGCCTGCCGGCCCTCCCGGAGGCGCTCGCGAATGAACTCATAGGCGCCCGCCCGGCCTTCGTCGTCGACCACCTCGGTGCGGATCGGGCGGCGGCCGGCGGGAAGCTCCCGCAGCGCCGTGGTCTCGAGATCGCCGTAGGCGGTCAGCGAGAGGGTCCGCGGGATCGGGGTCGCAGTCATGTGGAGGACGTGGGGCAGCAGGGAGCCGGGGCCCTTGCGGTCGAGCGCCGCGCGCTGGCGCACCCCGAAGCGGTGCTGCTCGTCGACGACGGCGACGGCGAGCGAGCCGAACTCGACCGTCTCCTCGATCAGGGCGTGGGTGCCGACCACGATCGCCGGCTGGCCGGCGGCCAGCGAGCCGAGCAGCTCCGCCCGCCGGGGTGCCGGAGTGGCCGAGGTGAGCAGCGCCAGCGGCGCCGGCTCGCCGGCGAGCAGCGACTCGAGCGTCCGGAAGTGCTGCTCGGCGAGCGTCTCGGTGGGCGCCATCAGCGCCGCCTGGTGGCCCCCCTCCAGCGCCCGCAGCATCGCGTAGGTAGCGATTACCGTCTTGCCGGAGCCGACTTCTCCCATCAGCAGCCGCTGCATCGGCTCGGGGCCGCCGAGGTCGCCGTCGACCTCCTCGATCGCCCGGGCCTGGTCGCCGGTGAGGGCGAACGGGCAGCGAGTCGAGCCATTTCCCCACCTGGACCCCGGGCCCGGGCAGCTGCGGCCCGCGGCCGGACTCGAGCCTCCGCCCTCGCCGCGCCGCCAGCGCCGCCTGGTAGAGAAAGAGCTCCTCGAAGGCGAGCCGCTCGCGAGCGGCCTCGGCCTGGTGGCGGTCGGAGGGGAAGTGGGAGGCGACCAGCGCGTCCGCCACGCCCGGCATCCGCAGCTCGGCCCGCAGGGGGCCCGGCAGCGGCTCCACCGCGTTTCGCGCGATGCTCACCGCCTGCCAGGCCCACTCGCGGATCCGCTGGGGGCGAAGCCGCTCGGAGGCCGGGTGGACGGGGACGATCCCGAGGGTGTGCAGCCCCGGCAGGGGCGTTGGATGCAGCCGAGTCGAGCAGCTCGTGCTCGGCGACCGTGAATCCTCGCTTCTCGAGCTTGCCGCGAAGGAGCAGCCTCGTGCCCGGTTTGAGGCGATCGGCGAGCCAGGCGCGGTTGAACCAGACCGCCTTCGCACCGCCGCTCTCGTCGACGATCTCGGCCTCGAGGATGGTGAGCCGGCGGCGGCGGGTCGGCCGAAGCTTCGAGCTCCGCACCTCGACCTCGACGGTCGCCTCCTCCCCAAGCTTCAGCTCCCCGAGGCCAACCGGGTCCGCCCGGTCGCGGTAGCTGTGGGGGAGGTGACGGAGGAGGTCACCGAGGCTCCCGATCCCGATCTCGGCGGCAGCCTCGCTCAGCTTCGGCCCCGCTCCGCGCAGTTTCGTCACCGGTGCCTCGAGGATCGCCGGCTGCGGCGCCGAGCGCAGCGGGGCCGCGAGCAGGCGCTCGCGGCCGAGCGGCTCACCGCCGCCGATCGCCCGCGGCAGGTACGGCTCGAGGGGCGCCGGATCGGGCTTGAGCGCGGCCTCCATCCGGTTGAAGGCTAGGGCCGGCGTCCGATGACCTCGGCGGACTCGCCGCGGTGGCGGCGGTAGGTCTCGCCGATCCAGGCGACGGCGGGGTGATCCCGGAGCGAATCGAAGAACGCCGACGGCGGCGGCTCGGGGACCTCGTAGGGGTATTCCGGCGGCCAGGCGAGGGGGAAGAGCAGCGCCGCCGCGGTCAGGTCGGCGACGGTGAAACCGTCCCCGACCAGGTAGTCGCCACTACCCCGCTCCGACTCGATTCGATCGAGCGCCGCGATCAGCGCCCCGCGGCTGCGCTCGGAGCCCTCCTCGCTGAAGTCGTAGCGCCGGTTCATGTATCGCCACGCGACCGGGAAGATCACGGGCATCGCGGCTTTCACCGCCAGCCGGTTCGCGCGGCCCTGATCGGTGGTCAGGAACGAACCGGCGTACGCCCTCTCGTCTCGGAACTCCCAGAAGCCGACCCGCCGCATGTCGTGTCCCGCGTGCTCGTCGAAGTAGTCCTCGAGCTCGAGAGCGCGGCGGCGCTCGGCGGCGTCCTCCGGATAGAGCGGCCGCTCAGGGAAGCGCCGCTCCAGCTCCTCGATGATCCGGGTCGAGTCCACGATCCGTTCGCCGTCGAGGTCGAGCACCGGCAGCGTCCCATCTCCGCGCGAGAACGCCATCGCCTTCGGCCCACCCGGCAGCAGCGAGTGCCGGCGGTGAGGGATTCGCTTGAAGTCGAGCGCCCAGCGCGCCTTCTCGTTGAAGTTGGAGAAGCTGTACTGCCAGAGCAGCGGCAGGCTCACTGGGCGGCGAGCAGCCACCAGTAGTGCTGCTGGCCGCCCTCGTGAAGCTCCAACTCGACCTCGGGCGGGGCGTGGCCGGCGAGCTCCTCGAGCGGGATCGGCGCTCCGGCGCCGCCGATCACGGTGACGATCTCGGCGCCCTCGGCGAGCGCGGCGATGGTTGCCGCCAGGGTCGAGCCGGCCCCTCCCCAGGCGATGATCTCCTCCTCGACGAACCCGACCGCGTCGCCCTTGACGAAGCGGCCCTTGGTGTCATCGCGGGCCGCGGCGGCGACCGATCCCACTCGGACGTCGGCCAGCGCCTCATCGAGGCGCCGAGCGTTCACCGCAATCGACTCCTCTGGATTGTGCTCGACCAGCGCCACGAGGCCCGCTTGCTGGGAGGTGCAGGGCACCACCCGGGCCTCCTTGTCGGAGAGCTCCGCCGCCCGCTCGGCCGCCATCACCACATTGGGGTTGTTGGGAAACACCAGCACCTCCTCGGAGGGGACCTCGTGGATCGCCGCCAGGAGGTCATAGATCGAGGGGTTGAAGGTGTCCCCGGCGCCGACCACGAAGGCACCGAGGCCTTCGTAGAGCTCGCGCATCCCGGCGCCCGAGACGACGGCGACCGCGGCGCAGCGGCCCGCCTGAAGCCGGGCGGTGCGCTCGGCGATCTGCTCTCGCATGTCGGCGACATCCAGCTGGGAGACCTCGCCGGATCCCTCGAACAGGGCCATCGCGGTCTCGGGCTCGTCGGTGTGGACGTGGACCTTCAGCGTCGCGTCGCCGCCTACGACCAGGACCGAGTCGCCGAGCTTCTCCAGTCCTGAGACGAACGACCGTCCATCCAGTCCCGAGCCGGTGACGATGAAGTTGGTGCAGTAGCGGAAGCGGCTGTCCTCGTGCTGAGGCCTCGTGTGGGCGGCCGGGGCATAGTGCGGCACGCTCGGAGCCTCGACATCGCCCCGAAGGCCGGCGACAACGCCGGCGAAGATCAGCACCAGGCCGTGGGCGCCGGCGTCGACGACCCCGGCCTCGCGCAGCACCTCGAGCTGCCCCGGCGTCCTTGCCACCGCCCGCTCCCCATCCTTGACGACCTCCTCGAGGAGGCCGGCGAGCATCCGGTCCTGGTCCTCCGGGGTCGCCTCACTGTTGAGCCTGGTGCGCTCCATGTGGGCGAGTCGCCTGGCGACCGAGTGCGCCATCTCCCTGAAGACGGTGAGCATCGTCCCCTCCGCCGGCTCGCGCACGGAATCGTAGGCGGCGTCGGCGGCGCGGGCCATCGACGCCGCCACCAGGACGGGGTCGATCAGCTCGCCGGGACGGCTGGAGAGCTCCTCGGCGGCCCCCCGGACAATCTGGCTGAGGATCACACCGGAGTTCCCTCGCGCACCCATCAGGGCCGCCCGGGCGAGCGCGTTGACGATCTCGTCGCGGCCGACCTCGTCGACCATCTGGCCGTCGAGCCGGTCGAGCTCGTCGCTCACCGCTCGCAGGGTGAGCGCCATGTTGTCACCTGTGTCCCCGTCGGCGACCGGGAAGACGTTCAGGTCGTTGACCTCCTGGCGGCGCTCCTCGAGGTAGGCGCTGGCCGCGCTGACGACGCGCCTGAATCGCTCTATGGAGGGATCAGCCAATGCAGGGGATTGGGTTGCGGACCCTGCCGCCGACGAAGCTTATGCTGCTTTCGTGACCTTGTTGGACTTGAGGCAGCGGGCGCAGACGTAGACGCGACGGGTGCGTCCCCCCTCCTCCTGGATCCTCACCTTCTGCAGGTTCGGATTGAAGCGCCGGCGGGTCGCCACCATCGAGTGGCTTCGCGAGTTGCCGAAGGCGGGGCGCTTGCCGCAGCTGTGACAGACCTTTGCCATGGACCGCGGGATGGTAGCGGGGTAAAGAGGACTGAAGCTCAGTCCAGCGCCTGCCGGAGCTCCGCCATCCGCATCACCGCGATCGCCGCGTTGCGGCCCTGGTCGCGCTTGCCGCCGCCGGCCCGCGCCTCGGCCTGCTCGCGGGTATCGCAGGTGATCACGCCGAAGGCGCATGGGACGCCGGTATCGAGCTGCACTTGCTGCACTCCCCGGGCGGCCTCGGCGCAGACGTAGTCGTAGTGATTGGTCTCGCCCCGGATCACGACCCCGAGGCAGGCGACCCCTGCGAAGTGGCCCGACTCGGCGGACCACTTGGCGGCCAGCGGCAGCTCGAACGCACCCGGAACCTCGTAGGTGTGCACCGAGGTCGGCGCCACCCCCTGCTCGCCGAAGGCCTCGACCGCGCCGTTGACGAGGCGCTCGGCGAGATCTTCATAGAAGGTCGCGACGCAGATCGCGAACTCGAGCTCAGCCAGGTTCGCCACGTTCCTCGTCGCGGCGGTGCTCCTCGTCGCGGCGGTGCTCCTCATCGCGGCGGTGCTCCTCATCGCGGCGGTGCTCCTCGAAGAGGAGCTGCTCGTCCAGCGGCAGTCCCTGATGGTGGAGGCCGTGGCCGAGCCGGTCGCGCTTCGCCCGGAGATAGGACTCGTTGTGGGGGTTGGGAACGGTCTCGATCGGCACCTGATCGGTGACCGAAAGCCCATATCCCTCGAGCCCGTGGATCTTCTTCGGGTTGTTGGTGAGGATCCGGATGCTGCTGAGGCCGAGGTCGACCAGGATCTGGGCGCCGATCCCGTAGTCACGGAGGTCGGCGGGGAGGCCGAGCTTCAGGTTGGCGTCAACCGTGTCGAGCCCCTCCTCCTGGAGCTTGTAGGCGCGGAGCTTGTTGAGCAGGCCGATCCCTCGGCCCTCCTGGGAGAGGTAGAGCAGCACCCCGCGGCCCTCGCGCTCGATGTTGGCCAGGGCGGCCTCGAGCTGTTCGCCGCAGTCGCAGCGCAGCGAGTGGAAGACGTCGCCGGTGAGGCACTCGGAGTGGACACGGACCAGCACGTCCTCGGCGCCGGCGACCTCGCCCTTGACCATCGCGACGTGATGCTTCTCGTCGATCAGCGAGCGGTAGCCGACCGCGGTGAACTCGCCGAAGGCGGTCGGCAACTTGGTGGAGACGATCCGCTCGATCAGCTTCTCGGTCCGCCGCCGGTAGGCGATCAGGTCGGCGACGGTGATCATCTTCAGGTCATGGCGGCGGCAATACTCGGCCAGGTCCGGCACCCTCGCCATCGTCCCGTCTTCGTTCATGATCTCGCAGATCACCCCGGCGGGGATCAGACCGGCGAGGCGGGCGAGGTCGACCGCGGCCTCGGTCTGCCCGGTGCGCTCCAGCACCCCTCCGTCCTTGGCCTTCAGCGGGAAGACGTGGCCGGGCTGGACCAGGTCGTCCGGGGTTGAGTGAGGGTCGATCGCCACCTGCACGGTGTGGGCGCGATCGGCGGCCGAGATCCCCGTGGTGACGCCGTCGCGCGCCTCCACCGAGACCGTGAAGGCGGTCTGGAAGGGCGCCTCGTTCTTGGCGGCCATCAGGTCGAGCCCGAGCTCGTTGCAGCGCTCGTCGGTGAGCGCGAGGCAGATCAGGCCGCGCCCGTGCTTGGCCATGAAGTTGATCGCCTCCGGAGTCGCGAACTGAGCCGCCAGGGTGAGATCACCCTCGTTCTCGCGGCTCTCGTCGTCGCAGACGACCACCATCCGGCCCCGCCGGACGTCCTCGATCGCCTCCTCGATCGGGGAGAACGGGGAGCTCGCCTGCTCCTCGGTGATCTCCTGTTCCTTGGTCGGCTTCGCCATCAGTGCTCCTCTTCGGTTCTCATTAAACGGGTTGCTCCTCGGCTTCGCCTGCGGAGGACCCTCGCGGAAACACGCTCGGCACCATCCGCCGCACATACCGCGCTATCAGGTCGGACTCGATGTTGACCATGTCGCCCTGCCGGAGTGCGCCCAGGGTGGTGCGCTCGAGAGTCTCCGGGATCAGCGAGACCTCGATCCAGTTGTCGCCGAGGGCGGCGATCGTCAGGCTGACACCCTCGATCGCGATCGAACCATGCTCGACCACGTACTCGAGGAGCTCGTCGGGCAGCTCCAACCGTAGCCGCCGGGCGAAGCCGTCCTCCTCGGAGCCCGCAACGGTCGCGGTCCCGTCGATGTGCCCCTGGACGATGTGGCCGCCGATCCTGTCGCTGGGGCGAAGCGGCAGCTCCAGGTTGACCGCCGCCGAGGGCGCCAGCTCCCCCAGGGTGGTAAGGCCGAGGGTCTGGCGCATCACGTCGGCCTCGAAAGCTCCGCCACCGGCGGAGGTCGCGGTGAGACAGGCGCCGTTGACCGCCACCGAGTCGCCCTCGGCGAGCTCTGAGGCGAGCGCCGCCTTGATCCGGATGCGGGCGCCCTCGGCCCCGGTCTCGACCGACTCGACATCGCCCAGCTCGGAGATGATCCCGGTGAACATCAGCGGATCGCTTACCACTCGCGTAGGCGGCTGCTGATCAGAAGGTCCTCGCCGATCGGCTCATAGGTGGTTGCCAGGGGCCGCAGGCCCTCGGCGATCCTCCGCGCCCCCTCGCCCTCGAGCACCGCGCGCGCCTCGGCCGCGCCGACCACCAGCGGCGCGATGAACAACCTCATCGCGTCGATCTCGCCGGCGTCGAAGAGGGCCCCGGCGAGGGTTGGGCCGCCCTCCAGGAGCAGGTCCTGGATCTCGCGCCGGGAGAGCTCGTCGAGGGCGGCGCTGAGCCGCGAGGCGCGGTCGCGCCCGGGCGCGGCGATCACCTCGGCTCCGGCGGCGGCGAGAGCGTCGCGCCGCGCCGAGGGCGCCTCCGGCGAACAGACCACGAACAGCGGCGCCTCGTCGAGCGAGTTGACCAGGGCGGAGTCGAGAGGCAGGCGCGCCTGGGAGTCGAAGACGACCCGGATCGGCTGCCGTTCGGCGTCCTCGGTGCGGGCGGTGAGCAGGGGGTCGTCCGCGAGCGCGGTCCCGATCCCGACGGCGACCGCATCGCACTCGGCCCGCCAGCGGTGGACCAGCTCGCGGCTCTCCGCGGTCGAGATCCAGCGCGAGTCTCCGCTCGGCGCCGCCACTCGGCCGTCGAGGCTCATCGCCGCCTTGTAGGTGACCAGCGGGCGGCCGGTTCGGGCCCGCTTGCGGAAGGGCTGGTTGAGCAGCCGGGCCAAGGTCGCCTCTGCCCCCTCGGCCAGCTCCACCTCGGTGCCCTCGTCGCGAAGGATGCCCGGGCCTCGCCCCGCTGCCTTCTCGGTCGGGTCCTCGGAGGCGTAGACGACCCGGGCGATCTCGGCCTCGAGGATCGCCTCCGTGCAGGGGGGTTGGCGACCCGTGTGGGCGCAGGGCTCGAGGGTGACGTAGAGGGCGGCGCCGGCGGGGTCGTTGCCCCGGGCCCGGCAGTCTTCGATCGCGGCGCGCTCGGCGTGCAGTCCGCCAAGCTCGGCGTGGAAGCCCTCGCCGATCACCTCCTGGTCGCGGGCGAGGACCGCGCCAACCAGCGGGTTCGGGCTCACCCTGCCTCGGCCGCCCTCGGCGAGCTCGAGCGCCCTGCGCAGATGCGCCCTCTTGCAATTCGGTATCGACGGTGGCCAAGCCAGGCCTCCTGATTGACTGGTCAGTCAGCCAGTAATTGTACGCCCCACCAGGCGGGGGCGCGGGCGGCCGCACTCCTAAGTCGCTACGGCTGCGCCTTCGCTCCAAAGTAGGGCGGCCTTGCGCCCCCTTACTCTGTTCCGCTCCGATGGCGAGCGGCACGGGCGGCAGCGAGACACGCAGCTACGGCAGGCGCGCCAGCCTGCTCTCGATCGGAGTCGGGATCACCGGGCTGATCACCTACCTCTACTTCGCGATCGCCTCGCACGAGCTCTCGCCCGATCAGTACGGACAGGTGGCGGTGCTCTGGTCGGCGGTCTTCATCGTCGTCTCCGTCCTCCAGCGCCCGGTCGAACAGCTGCTCTCGCGGACGGTCTCCGAGCGCCTGGCGACCGAGCGGCCGATCGGCCACACGGTTCGGGTCGCGGCGACGATCCAGCTCGGCGTCGCGATCGGCTTCGACGTGGTCGCGCTCGCCCTCCGCGGCCCGATCGAGGACGGCCTCCTCGACGGCAACGAGACCCTCTACTGGATCGGCGTCGGCGCGGTCACCGCCTACGGCGCCAGCTACTTCGCTCGCGGCTTCCTCGCCGGCAGCCACCGGCTCACCCTCTACGCCGCGCTGATCATCTCGGAGTCGGTCTCGCGCACCGCTCTTCCCGCTCGCGGTCGCCCTTGGGATCGCCTCCGGCCAGGACGCCGTCGCCCTCGGGATCGTCGCCGCCCCCACCCTGTCGCTCGATCGTCGTCCCCTTCGCCTTCCTCCGCCGGGGGGCCGCCCGGGCGCCCGCCGGGGAGGCGCCCGCCGCCCCGATGAAACGGGTGCCTCCTCGGCTTCGCCTGCGGAGCCCCCTCGCACCTCCGGGTCGGAGCTCACCCTCGCTCACGGCGGCGGGTTCGCCGCGGCGGTCTTCCTGATCATGCTCAGCGAGCAGACCTTCCTCAACGCCGGGCCGCTGATCATCAACGCCACCTCCGGCGCCGCGGCCGCCGGCTTCATCTTCAACATCCTGATGATCGCGAGGGCGCCGCTGCAGCTCTTCCAGGCGGTCTCCACCAGCCTTCTCCCCCACCTCACCCGGCTTCGCTCGCACGGCCAGGACGAGGACTTCCGGGACTCGGTCCGAGTGACGATCAGGGCGATCGCCGCCTTCGCCGGGCTGGTCGGGCTCGCGATGCTGATCGCCGGGCCCGAGCTGATGCAGATCGCTTTCGGCGACAAGTTCGACTACGAGCGGGTCGATCTGCTGATCGTCACCGCTGGGATGGGGCTCTACCTCTCCGCGGCGACCCTCAATCAGGCCGCCCTCGCCCAGGGACAGGTGAGGCGGGCGTCCGTTTGCTGGCTCGGCTGCGCGATCGCCTTCGTCCTCTGGACCGCGCTGCCGACCGTCGCCGACGAGTTCACCCGGGTCGAGGTCGGCTTCCTGGGCGCGGCCACCGCCCTCTGCGCGCTCCTCTACTGGATCTACCGCCAACCCCATCCGCGGGTGGCCGACCGCCCCGAGCCGGGCTCGGGCGAGGAGGTCGAGCTGCAGCTGGCGGCCGCCGACGAGGGGAGTTAGGGCCTAGTTGGTCGTTTCGGCGCGGCGGGGGGTGAACAGGGTCTCGAGGCGCTGCAGCGACTCGACGGTTCCCATCGCCACCAGCACGTCTCCCGCCCCCAGCACCGTGCTGGACGGCGGCTGCGGCTGCACCTTGCCATCGGCGCGCCGGAGGGCGGCGACCGCGGTGGTGCCGCGGATGTCGGCGATCCGCTTGCCCTCGGCCTCGCAGCCCTCGGTGACCTCGATCTCCTCCATCCGGTACTCGGGTGCGACGTCGACGACCCCGGCAACCTGCGGGTGGAGCGCCAGCCTCGCCATCTCGGCCCCGCTCGACTTGTACGGCGAGATCACCCGGTCGGCGCCGGCCCGCAGGAGCTTCTTCTCGGAGTCCTCGACGCTCGCCCGGGCGACGATCGTGATGTCCGAGCGCAGCTCCCTGGCGGTCAGGCAGGTGAAGATGTTCTCGGCGTCCGAGTCGACGCAGGCGAGCACCGAGATCGCCCGGTCGATCCCGGCCTCCCGAAGCATCTCGTCGTCCGAGGGCCTGCCGAGGAGGAAGGGAGCGCCGATCTGGTCGGCGATCTCCTTGTTCTCGGACAGATCGTCGACGACGACGAAGGGGTAGCCGCCGGCCTTCAGGTCGCGGGCGACCTGCCTGCCGACGCGGCCGAATCCGCAGATCAGGTGGTGATCGGAGAGGTCTTCGATCTTGTTCAGGGTTCGGCGCTCCTCGAGGATCTCGCCCAGGTGACCGGCGACGAAGAACTCGGTGATCGTCACCAAGGCGTAGAAGAGCGTACCCACGCCGAGCACGATCAGGAGGACCTTGACGATCTGGCCCCCGGTGCTGTCGGGGTCCGGGATCGAGCCGATCGTCGCGATCGTGTCCAGGGTCCAGGCGAAGCCGTCCCAGGCCGAGACGTCCTCGGTGAGGATGAAGCCGACCGTCCCTGCCGCGAGCACGGCGACGATCACCCCGACCAGAACCGCCAGGCGCCTCAGGAAGGGCTCGAGCTCACCCCTGTGGCCAGGGGAGGAGAAGGTGCTGAACCGCGCCAGGGCCTCGCGGGCATCCCGCATCCGGCGACGCCTGTCGTTCTCCCCGGCCGGCACCTAGAGGGCGCCGGCGGCCTCGGCGATCGCCGTGTAGGCCGCCGCCGGATCGCCGGCGCCGAAGACAGCGGAGCCGGCGACGAACAGTCCGGCCCCAGCCGCGGCGACCGGGCCGGCGGTGCCGGGATCGATCCCTCCGTCGGCCTCGATCGTCCCGCTGCCGACGACCTCCGCGAGCCGTCTCAGCTTGTCGGGCGAGTCGGCGATGAACGGCTGCCCGCCCCAGCCCGGATTGACGGTCATGCAGAGGAAGACGTCGGCGTCATCTGTGGATTCGCCGACCACCCCCACCGGGGTGCCGGGGTTGATCGCAAGCCCGGCGAGGCAGCCGAGGTCGCGAATCGCATTCAGGGTCCGGTTGATGTGAGGAGTCGCCTCGGCGTGGAAGCTGATGCAGTCGGCCCCGGCCTTGGCGAACTCCTCGATGTGATCCTCGGGGCGCTCGATCATCAGGTGGACGTCGATCGCTCCCCCGGCATCGTGCACCTGGTCGGCGATCGAGCTCGCGACCAGCGGGCCGATCGTGATCGGGGGGACGAAATGCCCGTCCATCACGTCGACGTGGATCAGGCGTGCCCCGGCCGCCATCACCTCGGCGACCTGGGTGCCCAGCTGCGAGAAGTCGGCCGAGAGAATCGAGGGAGCGACCCGCTTGCTCTCGAAAAGCTCGCGGCGACTCGTCGAGGCGGTATCGGTTGCCGCTTCCAAGGTCAGATGGAGCGAAGCATCGAGTGACCGCACTGCTGGCACTTCATGTCCTCGGTGCGGCTCATCCGGCTGATCGTCCCGTGCTCGCCGCAGTTCGGGCACTGGGAGACGAGCTCGAAACGGCTCAGGCAGTTCACGCAGACGAAGCGGCCGGGCAGCTGCGCAGGGCGCAGCCACGGCTCGCCGCAGCCAGGGCAGTTCGGCCGTCGCAGGGCGCCCTCCGTCGCCTCGGGAGCGTCCGGCCCGCCGAGGCCACCGTCGATTCGCTCAGCCATGTGTCGAGACTAGCGGTCGAGTCATAGCGGCGCGGGAAGGGGGCGAGTGCCCCCGCAAGAACTCGGCCGCCTCCATCGGGCGCCCGCCGGAAGGCTGCACCTGATCCAGCCGAAGGGCGCCCTCGGCACAACCAAGCAACAGGTGCTCGCCCTCGACGGCGATCTCGCCCGGAGGCGGTCCCTCGGCAACCGCCCGAGCTGCCCGCACCCCGAGCCACTCCCCCCCGTCGAGCTCGAGATGGGTGCCGGTCTGGGGATTGAGCGCGCGCACCGTCCGCTCCAGCTCCGCCGCCGGGCGGGCGGGGTCGAGATGGCGCTCCTCGGGCCGGACCTTCTCCGCGTAGGTCGCCAGCGAGTCGTCCTGGTCTTCGAACTCGAGGGACCCTTCCGCCAGGCGGTTGAGCGAGCGCACCAGGATGCTCGCCGCCGAGCTCGGCGAGGCGGGCCGAAAGTGAGCCGTAGTCGTCGTCGCCCCGAACCGCGATCTCCTCCTGCAGGGCCACCGGACCGGCGTCGAGCTCCTCGGTGACCCGCATGATCGTCACTCCGCTGCGCTCGTCCCCGGCCATCAGGGTGCGCTCGATCGGGGCCGCCCCGCGCCAGCGCGGAATCAGGGAGGGATGGACGTTCAGCGTCAGATGCTCAGAGAGCAGCGGCTCCTTGATCAGCTGGCCGAAAGCGCAGACCGCGACCACCTCGGGGCGGGCGGCGGCGAGCGCATCGACCGACTCGGGCCGGTTGACGCTCTCCGTCTTGTGCAATGCGAGGCCGAGCTCGGCGGCCGCCTCCGCCGCCGGCGGCGGGGCGAGCCGGCGCCCGCGTCCTCGCGGGCGATCGGGCGGGGTGACGACCAGCGCCGGGGCGTGCGGGCTGGCGGCGAGCCGCCGGAGCACCGCGGCGGCGAACTCCGAGCTGCCCAGATAGGCGGTCCTCAAACCGGCGCTGAAGCTAGGTCATCCTCGCTGTCATCGGGCTCGTCATCGCGCGGCGGCGCGTAGGTGCCGCCCTCGCGCAAGGCCCGGAGGGCGCCGCGCCGGTGCTCCCGGGTCGTCCGGTCGATCATCAGGACCCCGTCGAGATGGTCGATCTCGTGCTGGAGCACCCGAGCCTCCAGCCCGGAGGCCTCGATCAGCAGCCCCTCGCCGGTTTGATCGACCCCGCGGACCCGGATGAAGAGTGGGCGTTCGACCTCGACCACCACCCCTGGGAGGCTGAGGCAGCCCTCCTCGGCGCCGGCCAAATCCTCCGCCGACGACCACTCGATCTCGGGGTTGACGAGCACGGTGGGCACCGCGTCGGCGCCCGCCTGAAAGACGAGGAGGCGGCGGAGGATGCCGAGCTGGGTGGCGGCCAGCCCCACCCCCATCCCGTCGCGCATCAGCGCGACCATCCGCTCGGCCTCCTCGGCCAGCGCCTGATCGAACTCGGTGACCGGCGAGGCCGCCGAGCGCAGCACCGGGTCGCCGAACTTGCGGACCTGGGCGAGCGCCGCCGTGCGGCGCTCTGCCGCCTCGGCGTCGAGGCCCTCCGGGGCCTCGACCTCGATCGGGCGATCGTCGTCGGCGACTCCGACCGTGGTGCCGTTTTCCTCAGCCATGGAGCCGAGTGTAGTGCGGGCCGCCGGGGCTACTGGGGGTCGACATCGACCGAAACCGAGACCTCCCGCAACAGCCGAGCGGCGACCGCCGCCGAGACCGCGTCCCTGACCGCGGCCACCGCGGCGGTGCGATCCGTCGACTTCACCAGCAGCCGGCGGCGGTGCCGTCCGCGCCGCCGGAAGAGCGGCGCCGGGCCGAGCAGCTCGTCCTCGGCCCCGAGCCGCCCGGCCGCCAGCGCCCGGACCGCCTCGGCCGACGCATCGAGCGGCTCCTCATCGGGCGAGCTGAGCCCGATCTCGATCAGGTGGGAGAAGGGCGGGTAGCGAAGGGCCCGGCGGCGCTCCAGCTCCTCGCCGAGGAAGCCGGCGGAGTCGTGGCCCGCGGCGTGGCGGATGGAGGAGGCGCCGGTGGCCAGGGTCTGCACCAGGACCTTCCCGCCGGCCTCACCGCGGCCGCTGCGCCCGGCGAGCTGGGTGATCAGGGCGAAGGTGCGCTCCTCGGCGCGGAAGTCAGGCAGCCGCAGGCTCCCGTCGGCGTCGAGGACGACCCCGAGGGTGACTTCGGGGAAGTCGTGGCCCTTGGCGACCATCTGGGTTCCCACCAGCACTCCGGAGCTCGCCCGCTCGAACCGCTGCAGGACCTCTCCGTGACCGCCGCCCCCGGCGCTGTCGGAGTCGAGCCGGAAGACCTCGAGGGGCGCCAGCAACTCGCTCAGCTCGGCCTCCACCCGCTGGGTGCCGGAGCCGACCCTGGCGATCGTCACCGAGGAGCACTCGGGGCAGGCATCGGGCCGTGGCTCCCCGTGCCCGCAGTGGTGGCAGCGGAGGCCGCCATCGCGATGGAGGACGAGAGAGACGTCGCAGTTGGGGCACTCCCAGGCGTGCCCGCAGGAACGGCAGGCGAGGTGGGTGGACCAGCCGCGGCGGTTGATCAGCAGGATCGCCTTGCCGCCCTCGCGCGCCACCTCGGCGAAGGCCTCGACCGTCCGGGGGTGGAGCGGGCCAGCGGACTCCGCCCCGCATGTCGACGATCTCGACCGCGGGCAGCAGGCGCCCGTCCACCCGCCGCGGAAGCTCGAGCCTGGGGAGCTGCTGCCAGCTCTCCGGCCGGGGCGTCGCCGAGCCGCAGACCAGCACCGCCCCGGTCAGCTCGCAGCGCCGCCGGGCGACCTCGCGGGCGTCGTAGCGCGGGTCGCCCTCCTGTTTGTAGGACGGGTCGTTCTCCTCGTCGACCACAACCAGCCCCAGGTCGGCGACCGGCGCGAAGACCGCCGACCGGGGCCCGACGCAGATCCGCGCCTCGCCGGAGCGCAGCCGCCGCCACTCGTCGTAGCGGGCTCCAGCCGGCATCCGCGAGTGGAGCAGCGCCACCCGCTCGCCGAAGCGGCGGCGAAACCGGTCCACCGTCTGCGGGGTCAGGGCGATCTCCGGGACGAGGACGATCGCGCCCCTGCCCCGCTCCAGCGCCTCCCGGGCCGCCTCCAGGTAGACCTCGGTCTTGCCCGAGCCGGTGACGCCGTGGAGCAGGAACGAGCGCGTGTCGCCGGCGGCCGACGGCTTCATCTCAGATGTCGGCAGGGCCCTGGTGATCGCCGCCACCGCCCGGCGCTGGTCGGCGGTCAGCCTGACGCCGTCGCTGACCGCTCCCACCGGCGGCGAGGATGGCCTCCGCCGCCGCTCGACCTCGGCGGTGCGGACGAGGCCCCTGCCTTCAAGCCGCCGCAGGGTGGCGCGGTCGGAGCCCGCGATCGCCGCCAGCTCTCGCGCCAGGCGCGGCCCAGCCGCCACCGCCCGCAGCACCGCCCGCTGGCGAATCCCGAGCCGCTCGCCACCGGTGAGCGCCGCCTCCCCCTCCGGGGTCGCCTCGACTTCGAGCTCGACCAGCGGCCGCACCCGCCGCGCGTCCGCGCCGGTTCCGGTTCCCGGGGGCAGCACCAGCCCCAGCCCCCGCGCCGGGGTCGAGCAGTACTCCTCCCCCACCCAGCGCCCGAGCTCGACCAGCTCCGGCGGCACCCCTGCCTCCAGTGCCTCCAGCGGCTCCGCCAGGCGCTTCGCCGGCAGCTCGCTGCGCTCAGCGATCCCCACCACGACACCCTTCACCCGGCGCCCTCCGAAGGGCACCACCAGCACAGATCCCACCTCGACCTGCCCCATCGACTCGGGCAGCCGGTAGTCGAACGGCCCCGACACCGAGCGGGTGGTGAGCAGCGGCTCTACCTTTGCGATCGCCACTGCCCCAGGCTAGGTCGAGGAACGGACGAGCCCTCTCGATCCTCGGCAGAAAGCAGACCCTCAGTTCGTCGGCCCGGGGCTGAGGGACTGCGTTGCACCCGACACCGCTGTCTCCGGTAGGTACGCGCGCGGATCACCTTCGCCCTCGGCACCACGGAGCCCGGTTCCAGATTCGAGTGCAGCGTCGACTCGAAGCCCTTCATTCCGTGCCTCTCGCCCTTTCCCGCGAAGCTGCGCCTGGCAGGCACCTCTTGACGGTGTGGTCCATCGACCCGCTCGGCAACGTGGACGCGACCCCCGCGAACTTCCCGGTCAAGGTCAAGCCGAAGCGGTAGCGCGTCGATAGGCTCCGCGGCGTGGACCTGCAAGCCGGGGAGACCATCATCTACCAAGGTCATCCCTCCTGGCGGGCGATCGTCGGCTTCTACCTGAAGGGGATCCTGGCGGGAGTGGTGATCGCGATCTTGGTGATGCTGGTCGCGGACACCGGCCTCGCCCTGGTGGTGCTGGCGGCGATCGTCGGCATCACGATCCTCGCCGGCTTCATCAAGCGGGTGGCGACCGTCTACACGATCACCGACCGCCGCCTGAACATCAAGCGGGGGATCATCGCCCGCAAGGTCCAGGAGACCCGCCTGCAGCGGGTCCAGAACGTCAACTACAGCCAGGGCGTCTACGAGCGGATGATGCAGATCGGCGACGTCGACTTCGACACCGCCGGGACCGACGACTCGAACTTCACCTTCTTCGGCGTCGCCCAGCCCGAGCAGGTGGTCGAGCAGGTCGACCGCGCCACCCACATCGTCACCGGCCTCGGCGGCGAGGCCGAGGCCGAGACGACCCAGCATCAAGCGCCACCTGCAGGCGCGGGCCTCCGCCTTCGCCTCCAGGCCGGCGGCCTTGCGGAGGTCGTCCGCGCGGTCGGTCCGCTCCCAGGTGAAGTCGTGGTCCTCGCGGCCGAAGTGACCGTAGGCCGCCGTCTTCTGGAAGATCGGGCGGTGGAGGTCGAGATAGCGCCGGAAGGCGGCGGGACGGAGGTCGAAGTGCTGCTCGATCAGCCTGCCGATCTCCGTGTTCGAGAGCTTCCCGGTGCCGAAGGTCTGCACCATCACCGAAACGGGGTGCGCGACCCCGATCGCGTACGCAACCTGGAGCTCGCAGCGGTCGGCGAGCCCCGCGGTGACCACGTTCTTGGCGACGTAGCGGGCGGCGTAGGCGGCCGAGCGGTCGACCTTGGAGGGGTCCTTGCCGGAGAAGGAGCCGCCGCCGTGGCGGGCGGCGCCGCCATAGGTGTCGACGATGATCTTGCGGCCGGTCAGCCCCGCGTCGCCGACGGGACCACCGATTACGAACTTGCCGGTCGGGTTGACGAGGAAGTTCTCGAGCAGGTCGCTCTCAGTGAAGAGCTCCTTGTACTCGGTGTGGAGCACCGGCTCGAGGACGTGCTCCCAGAGGTCGTTGCGGATCATCTGCTCGCCCGCCTCCTCGCGATGCTGGGTCGAGATCAGCACCTTGCAGATCTCGACCGGGCGCTCGTTCTCGTAGCGGACGGTGACCTGGGTCTTGCCGTCGGGGCCGAGGTAGGGAATCACTCCCGCCTTCCGGACCTCGGCCAGCTGCCGGGCGAGCTGGTGGGCGACCTGGATCGGCATCGGCATCAGCGCCTTTGTCTCCCGGGTCGCGTAGCCGAACATCATCCCCTGGTCGCCGGCGCCCGCCGCGTCCATTTCATCCTCCGAGGCTCCCTCGCGCTGCTCGCGGCCGACGTCGACGCCCTGGGCGATGTCGGGCGATTGCTCGTCGATCGCGGTGAGCACGGCGCAGGCCTTGTGGTCGAAGCCGTAGCGGGGGTCGTCGTAGCCGATCCCGCGGATCGTCTCGCGGGCGATCGCCGGGATGTCGACGTAGGTCTTGGTCGTGATCTCGCCGGAGACCACCACCAGGCCGGTGTTGACCAGGCACTCGCAGGCGACCCGGCCGTCGGGGTCGTCCGCCATCACCGCGTCGAGGACTCCGTCGGAGATCTGGTCGCAGACCTTGTCGGGATGGCCCTCGGTGACTGACTCGGAGGTGAACAGGTACTCGTTCTCGGAAAGCTGGGGCACGTGGGTTCCTTTCAGTCGGTGGCCAGGAAGAGCTCGGATTTCAGTTGATCGTCACCGCCGTTGACGGCCAGCCCGATCGAGCGAATTTGAGAGAGGTCGTCGCTGAGCGAGGCATACAGCGGATCCTCCGCCAAGCCTGCCTGCTCCGCCAAGCCCAAGAGCTCGTCGAGGTTGAGGAAGACTAGCGCCGAGACCTGATCGGGGAGCTGATCGGTCGCCGCGTCGAAGGAGCTCGATCCAGCGAGGCCGCCCTCGCCGGAGCGCACCTGGGCGACCCCGGCGGGATCGGTGCTGACGACCAGTTTGTCGTCGAATACGGCGTAGGAGAGATTGACCGTGGCCGAGATCCGCAGGGAGCTGATCGTCACCCCGTCCTCCTCGCTCTGCTCGAAGCTCGGCGCGGCGGTGCCGGCCGGGGTCCCGACGGCCCGCAGCAGAGGCCTTTGGAGGGCGGCGAGCGCCGCCGCCGCCTTCTCCTCGTCTACGTCGTCGATGATCAGGCTGGCGTAGGGGATCCCGTCGGTCGGTTCGGCGACCACCGCCGCCTGGCCCCCGAGCGCGGGCAGCAGCTCCCTGAGCGGATCGACCCCGGCCTCCTGCCGGAGGGTCCGGGCAAGCGCCCGCAGCGAGCCGGCAAGCCCCTGGGCCTGGGCACCGGCGCTCTCGAGCGCGGTGGAGAGCGTCGGCCCGACGTCGCCGACGCCGATGTAGCCGAGGGCGCGCTCGCCTGCCTCGCCGGTGAGGTCCGGCTCGAACTCGGGCAGGCTGGCGAAGAAGGTCGGGCTGCGCTCGAGCAGCCCCGGGTCGAGTTGGCTGACCAGGTTGACCTCGATTCCGTCGTCCTTGGCTGTGGCCGAGGCGGCTACACCGGTTGTGGCGCCGTAGTTGACGAAGGTCTCCAGCTGGGTGGCGCCACCCTGGCGCCCGACCAGCGTCCGCTGCACCCCGGCGCGCGAGAGAAAGACCTCGGCGAAGCGGACGTCGGGGAGCTCGTCGCGAGCAGCGTCCTCGTCGGAGCCATCGAGTCCCGGGGCGCGACCCGCCTCGGTGTCGAGTCCCACCCGCACCGCCGCCTCGCTGCCGAAGAGCAACTGGTCGCCGGAGTAGGCAATCGCGAACCCGCCCGGGTACAGGGTCAGCGGCGAGCCGTTCTGCTCGGCGCTCTTCGCCTTCCCCGCGGGCGCGATCCCGGCGAGGAACTGATCGGCTCCGGCCCGGTCGCCGACGCCGACGATGAACGCGGGCGGCGAGCTCTTGCCGGGCCCGGGCACCTGCATCAGGGCGAGATCCCCGTCCGCCCATGGGAGGATGCTGGCGCTGACGTCGACGGGCTTGCCGGAAGGCGTCGGCAACGCCGAGGTCGCCTGCCGGAGCAGGTTGACCGCATCGGGAAGCTCGTCTGTGAGCTCGCTGGTCAGCTCGTGCTGGTGGCTGTCGGAGTCAAGGGTCAGATGGGCGTAGAGGACGGCGTCGGCGGGCACGAAGGCGATCGTCTCGTCCGGCGGAGCGCACTCCTTGGCGGCCGAGATCTGGCAGGGCACGCCCGGCACCGGGGCGAACTTGATCAGCGCGTAGAGGGCGGCCACCCCGGCGACCGCGAGGATCCGCCTCCGGGTCGCCCTGGAGCGCTCCGTCCACCAGTCCACCCAGTCCTCGCCCGACCGCTTGAGCCAGCGCCAAGCGCGCTGTCCCAGCTCACGGGTCCCGTAGTAGATCGCCCGGAGGCGGGTGGTGAAGCGAAACCAGAGATCGCTCGGGAGCTTCGGCGGCCTGGGGAGCTTCGGCGCCTCGGCGGGCTTCGGTGGCTCGAAGGGCGTTCGCCGGCCGGGAGCCGTCGGCGGTTCGGAGGATTGCGGTGGCTCGGGGGGCTTCGGCGCCTCGGTGGACTTCGGCGCTTCGGTGGGCTTCGGCGACCGGCGACGGGGCAGCCTCGGCCGGCGCAGGCGCGGAAGCCTTCTGCGGGGTGGCGGCTCCTCCACGACGGATCCTTATACAGACGCCGACTCTGCGGTGCGCCGCCTCCGTCCCGAGCGGGGGACGTAGTCGATCACCAGCGGCACCCCCTGCAGTCCGTAGGCCTCGCGGAGCCGGTTCTCGAGGTGAAAGGCCCAGTCGCGGACGATCAGCTTCCGGTCGTTGACCTGGATCGCGAAGCGCGGCGGCCGGCGCCCGACCTGGGCCGCGTAGTAGAGACGGAGGCGCCTGCCGTGCCGCTGCGGCGGTGGCCGCTCCGCGACCAGTCCGGAGATGAAGCGGTTGAGCTCGCCGGTGGGAATCCGATCGGCGGCGCGCTCGGCGAGAACGATCGCCTGGCGCGCCACCGCCCCGACCCCGCGGCCGCTGAGCGCCGAGCAGGTGAGGACCGGCGGGCGGAGCCGGAGCTTGCGCTCGGCCCGGGCACTGGCGTCATCCAGATCCGTTCGACTGATGTCCCACTTGTTGAAGGCGAGGACGGTCGCGCATCCCGCCCGCATCGCCACCTCGGCCACCCTGAGGTCCTCGGAGGTGAGGCCCTCGGAGGCATCGCAGACGACGATCGCCGCGTCGGCACGCTCCGCGGCGCGCTCGGTGCGCAGCTGGGCGTAGTAGCCGATCGTGCCGGCAACCTTGCCCCGCCGGCGAAGTCCAGCGGTGTCGACGAGGACGACCCGCTTGCCGTCGATCTCCGCCTCGGTGTCGACCGGGTCGCGGGTGGTCCCCGCCCGCTCGGAGACGATCACCCGCTCGGAACCGAGCAGGGAGTTGAGCAACGAGGATTTTCCGACGTTCGGCCGCCCGAGGATCGCGATCCGGGGCAGCTGCTCCTCGGGCTCGGGCTCCACGCCGCTGCCGTCGGCCCGAAGCTCGGCGACGATCCGATCGAGCAGATCGCCGGTGCCGAGCCCATGGCTGGCCGAGACCGGGATCGGCTCGCCCAGGCCAAGGGAGTGGAGCTCGGCGGCGAGCGGCTCGTCCTGGGCGTTGTCGATCTTGTTGGCGGCAACGATCACCCGCTTGCCCGAGCGCCGGAGCAGGTCGCCGAGCTCGGCGTCGCCGGGGCCGAGGCCGGCACGGGCGTCGACTACCAGAAGGATCAGGTCGGCCTCTGAGATCGCGACTCGCGCCTGCGCCTGAACCGCCCGGGCGAGCTCGTCGGCGTCGGCGAGGTCGACGCCGCCCGTGTCGATCAGCTCGAAGCGGAGGCCGTTCCACTCGCACTCGAGCGCGCGCCGGTCGCGGGTGACGCCGGGCTCGGCATCGGTGACCGCCTCGCTGCCTCCCGCCAGGCGGTTGACAAGGGTGCTCTTGCCGACGTTGGGAAAGCCGACCACGGCGACCTTTTTCACGCAAGGCCCCTCTCCCTGGCGAGCTCGACCACCCGCTCGACCACCTGGTCGACGGAGAGATCGGTGGTGTCGAGCTCGACGGCGTCGTTGGCGGAGCGCAGGGCGCCGTACTCCCGAGTGCGGTCGCGACGGTCGCGATCCTCCAGCGTCTTCAGCACCGCCGCCCTGTCCCCGCCGATCTCCGTCGCCCGGCGCCGCGCCCGCTCCTCGGGGCTGGCGTTGAGGAAGACCTTGAGTGGGGAGTCCGGGCTGACCACAGTTCCGATGTCCCGGCCCTCGGCGACATATTCCCCGGTCGCGATCAGCTCGCGCTGGCGCTTCACCATCGCCTGCCTCACCTGCGGATGGACCGAGACGTGGGAGGCGGCGACCGTCACCTCGGGCGAGCGAATCTCACCTCCGACCGGCCTGCCATCGAGGCGCACCGAATCACCCTCGAAGCCGATGTCGAGCGACCAGGCGAGGTCACCGAGCGCCTCGCCGTCGTCCACGTTCGACTCCCTTCCGCAGCGCCGCCAGGGCGACGCAGCGGTACATCGCCCCCGAGTCGAGGTAGGTGAAGCCGAGCGCCTCGGCGACGCGGCGGGCAACAGTCGATTTGCCGGCCCCGGCGGGGCCGTCGATAGCGATCACCATCGCGCACGAGGGTAGAGCGGGGCAGGCGAGCCGACGCCAGCGGCCATCCAGACCGCTTCTCCTCGGAAGAGCGTGGTTATAGAGTCCGCGTCCGTGGAGACGTGGAACCTGAACGAGCTCGAGGTCGAGCCGCGCGCGCCGCAGGTCCTCGACTCAGAGGCAGAGGGGCGGGCGATCGTGATCAACCTGCCCGCCGGGGAGCAACTCCAGGAGCACCAGGTCCACGAGCGCGCCTGGATGCTGGTCACCGACGGTGAGATCGAGGTCACCGACGCCGACGGGAGCTCGATCAAAGGGTCGGCGGGACTCCTTGCGATCTTCGACCCGCGTGAGCGCCGCGAGGTGACCGCGACCAAGGACTCGAGGTTGCTGCTGGTCCTCTCACCCTGGCCAGGCGAGGGCCATCCGAGCGCGCGCGACTAGCCTCACTCCTATGACCACCTGGATGTTCGAGCCGGGCCACACGGAGGTCGGCTTCCGCGCCCGCCACATGATGGTCACCTGGGTCCGCGGCCTGTTCAAGGACATACACGGCCGGATCGAGTTCGACTGGGACCACTGCCTCGAATCGACCTTCGAGGGCGAGATCGACGCGACGAAGCTATGGACCGGCGAGCCGACCCGCGACGAGCACCTCCGCAGCGCCGACTTCTTCGACGTCGCCAACCACCCCAAGATCACCTTCTCCGGCCGGCTCACCAGGCGAACCGGCGCCAGCACCTTCAAGGCGAGCGCCGAGGTGACGATCCGCGGCATCACCCGCGAGGTCGAGTTCGATGTCGCCTACCTCGGCGAGTGGCGGACGCCGTGGTGGGACGGGGACGAGAACCGCGGGACGATGCGCCGAATCGGGTTCGAGGGGAGGACCACGGTCAACAGGCACGACTTCGGCGTTTCCTGGCAGGACCAGCTGCCGGGCGGCGGGATCGTCGTCAGCGACGAGATCGAGCTCGTCCTCGACATCGAGGCGATCCACGAGGGCGACCTGGAGAAGACCGGCGCAATCGCGTATTACCGCGACCGGGAGTAGCGCCGACTTGAAATCTCAGCCGGCCGGGATCGTGATCTGCTGGAGGGCCCAGCGATTGCGGTCGGGATCGCTGAAGAAGACGAACTTGCCCCAGGGGAACTCCTGGACGTCCGAGACCTCGACCCCGCGGCCGGAGAGCTCCTCCCGCGCCGCCTCGGCGTCCTCGACCACCATCTGGTAGGCGTTGACCGAACCGGGCTCCATTTCGGTGATCCCGGTCCCGAGCACGATCGAGCATGCCGACCCCGGCGGAGTCAGCTGGACGAAGCGGAGCTCGTCGCTGACCTTGTGGTCGTGATCCGCGTTGAAGCCGGCCTTCTCGGTGTAGAACGCCTTCGCCCGATCGACGTCGGTGACCGGGACCGGCACCAGTTCGAGCTTCATATCCACCAGGCGCGGCAGTCTAGTCGCTCCGAGAGAGCCGCCGCAGGTCCCGCTCGAAGCCCGGATAGCTGACCGCGACCGAGTCGAACTCATCCACCTCCACCCCCTCCCGGGAGGCGAGTCCGGCGATCGCCCCGAGCATCGCCAGGCGGTGATCGCCGCGAGCGCCGAGCCGGCCACCGCGGAGCTCACCCGTCCCCCGGATCGCGAAGCCGTCCGGCCGGGCCTCGATCTCGGCTCCAATGGCGGCGAGCCCTTCGACCACGCCGGCGATCCGGTCCGACTCCTTGTGGCGGAGCTCCTCGGCGCCGCCGACCACCGTTTCCCCCTCGGCGAAGCAGCCGAGCAGCGCGATCAGGGGCAGCTCGTCGATCGCAGCCGGCACCTCTTCCGGGGAGATCGTGGTGCCTGTCAGGGCGGAGCTGCGGACATGGAGCGTCGCCCGCGGCTCGGGGCCGGGCTCGCTGATCTCGTTCACTGTCATCGCGGCCCGCTCGGCGTGGGCGCCACCCATCTCGACTCCCATTCGGGCCAACACGGTGAGCAGGCCGATGCGGCTGGCGTTGATACCCACCTCGCGCAGGGTGAGCTCGCTGCCGGGAACGATCAGGGCGGCGGTGATGAAGAAGGCGGCCGAGGAGAAGTCGGCGGGAACCGGCACGTCGCCGGATTCGAGCCGCTCGGCCGGAGAGATCGTCAGCTCCTCCCCGCTCCGGCGAATCCTGGCGCCCGCCGCGGCCAGCATCCGCTCGGTGTGGTCCCTGGTCTGGACCGGCTCGCGGACGACGGTCTCGCCTTCTGCCAGGAGCCCGGCGAGCAGAAGGCAGGACTTCACCTGGGCGCTCGCCATCGGCGGCTCATAGGTGATCCCTCGGAGGGGAGCGCCGCGCACCCGAATTGGCGGCAAGCGTCCCTCGCGGCACTCGACGTCGGCGCCCATCAGCCTCAGGGGGTCGGCGACGCGATCGACCGGTCGCCGCCGGATCGAGTCGTCGCCGTCCAGCGTCCACTCGCCGCGGGGCTGCCCCGCCAGCCAGCCAGGCATGATCCGCAGCAGGGTGCCGGCGTTGCCGACGTCGATCTCGGCGGGCGCCGCGCCGCGCAATCCGGCGCCCTGGACCTCGACGAAGAGGCCACCGTGGCCGTCCGGCTCGCCCTCGCTTACGACCCCGCCAACCGAGCGCACCGCCGCCAGCGTCGCCCGGGTGTCGGCGGAGTCGAGATAGCCCGAGATCCGGGTGGGGCCATCGGCCATCGCTCCGATCAGGGCGGCGCGATGAGAGATCGACTTGTCCGGCGGCGGCCGCAGCTCTCCCTTCAGGGAGCTCGCAGGACCGAACTTCATCGTTCGACTCGGGTGACGTCGTGGCCCAGCTCGCGTACCAGGTGCTCGGCGCGCTCCGCCTGTACATCGCCCGCGATGAACAGCGAGACCGCCCCGGAGGTCATGTCCGCCGCCGGGTACAGCGCCATGTCTTCGATGTTCACCCCGGCTCTTCCCATGGCGAGCGCCAGCTCGGCGACGATCCCGGGCCGGTTCGGGACCCGGACGCGGAGCTCGTGCAGCGGGCCGCCGACCAGCTCCGTCTCGAGCAAGTCGCGGCGGCGCTCGCCCGCGGCCGCGTGCCAGGCGGCGACCGCATCGCGCTCACCGCCACGGAGCAGCTCCGCGGCCTCGCTCAGGCGGCGGGCGACGGCGTCGATCTCGCCCGCAACCGCCTCGCGGTTGCCGGTGAAGATGTCGCCCCAGATCGCCGGATTGGCGCCGGCGACCCTGGTCGCGTCACGGAAGCTCGGCCCGATTTCGGGCAGCCGCTCGGCCTCCTCGGTGAGCGCAGTGGCCGCCTGGGAGACGAGCACGTTTGCGAGCACGTGCGGCAGGTGGCTGACCGTTGCCATCAGCCGGTCGTGGACCTCGGCATCGATCGCCTGGGGGCGCGCGCCGAGGTCGGCGATCGTCCGTTGGACGCGGTCGTAGAGAACGCCCTCGGTTCGCGCGCCGGGGGTGAGATACCAGCGGGCGCCCTCGAAGAGATCGGCGCGGGCGTGCTCCACCCCCGAGGTCTCGGCGCCCGCCAGCGGGTGCCCGCCGATGAAACGGCCCTCGTCCCCGAGGGCGACGAGCACCTCGCGCTTGACCGAGCCGACGTCGGTAACCGCGGTCTGATCGGAGCTGGCGGCGAGCGCCTCGCCGGCAAGCGACGGCAGCGCCCGAACCGGCGCCGCGCAGAAGACGATCTCCGCCCCATCCACCGCTTCGGCGACCGAGCCGGCCGAGGCGCTGATCGCTCCGAGCTCCTCCGCCCGCGAGAGCAGGCCGCTGTCGGGATCGAAGCCGGAAACCTCCGCGTCCAGGCGCGAGCGCGCCGCCATCCCGATCGAGCCGCCGATCAGGCCCACCCCTAGAACGGCAACCCTCATCTACGGATCCAGATCAGCCGGCGTCGCGTCGGCTTCGCGCCGCGGCCGCGAGGCGGTCGAGCGCCAGCACCGTCGTCTCCCAGTCCATGCAGGCGTCGGTGATCGACTGGCCATAAACCAGCGGACTGTCGGAATCGAGGTCCTGACGGCCGGCAACGAGGAACGACTCCAGCATCACCCCGACGATCGCCCGGTTCCCCGCCGCGACCTGATCCGCGATCTCGGTCACCACCTGGGGCTGGCGGGTGTGGTCCTTGCCGCTGTTGTCGTGGGAGGCGTCGATCAGAAGTCGCTCCGCCAGGCCAGCGTCGCGAAGCAGCGCCAGCGCCTCGCCGACGGTGCCCTCGTCGTAGTTGGGCGCCCCGCGGCCGCCGCGGAGGATGATGTGGCAGTCGGGATTGCCCTTCGTGTAGAGGATCGCCGGGGTGCCGCTGACGTCGACCCCCGCGAACGCGTGCGGCGCCGCCGCCGCCCGGACCGCGTCCACCGCCAGCTTGATGCTGCCGGCGGTGCCGTTCTTGAAGCCGACCGGCATCGAGAGGCCGGAGGCGAGCTGGCGGTGGGTCTGGCTCTCGGTTGTGCGAGCGCCGATCGCGCCCCAGGCGACCACGTCGGAGATGTACTGCGGGGTGATCGGGTCGAGGAACTCGCACCCGGTCGGGAGGCCGAGGTCGAGCACCTCCAGGAGCAGCCGGCGGGCCGTATGGAGCCCGACGTTGACGTCCCGCGAGCCGTCCAGGTGGGGATCGTTGATCAACCCCTTCCAGCCCGTGGTGGTCCGGGGCTTCTCGAAGTAGACCCGCATCGTGATGCAGAGGTCGTCCTTGAGCTCGGACGCCCTGGCGCTGAGCCGCTGCGCGTACTCGACCGCCGCCTCGGGGTCGTGAACGCTGCAGGGCCCGACCACCACCATCAGCCGGTCGTCGGCGCGGTCGAGGACGCCGGCGACCTCGTCGCGGTGGCGGATCACGGCCTCCTCCTGCTCCGGTCCGAGCGGGAGGTCGTCGAGGATCTGCGCCGGGGAGACGAGCTCGACCGCCCGCTCGATCCGGCGGTCGCGAACGCGCTCCCCTTGCTGTCTCGGTAGGTCCTTCATCTCAAAGTTCATTCGGGGGTCCCTCTTTCTACTGGTCTGGCGATGTCCTTGGGTGCAGCGACGTCCCTGGGAGGCGGCGCCCGGCGGCGGGATGCTTCTGCGTCGGCGGCTGTGGCAGCCGCGGGCCGGACGCCTAGCTAAATCGCCAAAAGTAGAAATAGGCACGCGTGCGAGCCGTGTACCGGCTCGGTGAAACGAGTCTGTGCGCGCCGTGCTGCTCCATACGACTCAGGTTGTAGCAGACGCCTTTCCTGCTGTCACCGGGGCGGCATCGTCTTGACGCGATCTTCGCCTGGAGCAGGGAAACTGATCCGGTGTGAACTACGGACTCGCGCTAGCCCTGGCCTCCGCCCTCGCGACGAGCGTCTCCTTTCTGCTCAAGCAGCAGGGCGCGGTCCTGGCGCCGCCCGTGCGCGTTCGGCATCCGCTGCGGAGTGCCGCCGAGCTCTTCCGCTCCAAATGGTTCGCGGTGGGCTGGCTGGTGGCGGTCGGAGCCTGGGCACTTCACGTAGGTGCCCTTGCGCTAGCTCCGCTGTCGATCGTGCAGGCCGTCCTCTCAGCCGGGCTGGTCTTCCTCGCCGTGCTCGCCGAGCGCTTCTTCGGATTCCACCTCGGTCGGCGGCAGTGGATCGGCGTGATCATCACGGCGGCCGGGCTCGCCGTAATCGGGCTCACCCAGGAGTCACAACCCGGAGGGCCTCCGGGCCACGCGCTCGCCGCCCTGATCGCCATCGAGTGCACCGTCCTTCTGCTCGCCACCGGGTTTGCCGCGATGTCCGGCCGCCTGGGGCTTCAGCCCTCGGGGCAGGGCATGCTCCTCGGCGCAGCCGCAGGCGCGCTGTTCGGGGTCTCCGACATCGCGATCAAGTTCCTGACCGACGCCGTCGAGGACGGGGTCCTCGAGCTGATCAGCCCATGGACGTTCGCGGCGCTGGCCGCCTCGGTGGTTGCCTTCTACGCCTCGGCCCGCGGCTTGCAGCTCGGCCCGGGGGTCGAGGTCATCGCGCTCACCTCGGTGGCGGCCAATCTCGTCGCGATCGTCGGCGGCGTCCTGGTCTTCCGTGATGTGGTCGGGACGGGGGTGGTGGAGATCACAGGGCGCACGGTCGCGTTCTGTCTGGTGATCGCCGGCACGGCCCTGATCCCCGCCCCGCTCCGGGCGGCTCGCCGCCCGGCGTACGAATGACCGCGATAGAGGGCCAACGCTTCCCCACCGTTCCTGTTGCGCAAGCTCAGATCGCCTCGGCCAGGGCCGTGAGGAAGCGCTCGTTCTCGGGGCGGGTTCCGTAGGTGACCCGGAGGTGGCCGGGGCCGCCGAGGGCGCTGCCGGCTCGCACCGCAACTCCCGCTCGGGCTAGCGAGTCCACCACCTCGGCCTCGTCGCTGTCGCCGAGATCGATCCAGGAGAAGTTCGCCTCCGAGTCCGCCGTTTCCAGGTCGAGCTCGCCGATCCGCTCCTCGACGAAGAGCCGCTCGACCAGGTTCTTCTCCACCCGGTCGACGACATCGTCCTGGTGGAGGATCGCCTCGGCGGCGGCAGCCTGAGCGAGGTGGTTGACGCTGAACGGCTGGCGGACGGCGTCTACGGCGGAGCGGAAGCGGGGCGAGCAAAGCGCGAACCCGACCCGGAGGCCGGCGAGGCCGTAGCACTTGCTGAAGGTGCGCAGGAGGACCAAGTTGGGGCGGTCGGCGATCAGGTCGAGGGTCGAGTCGGGGTCGTCGCTCGCCTGGTACTCGATGTAGGCCTCGTCGAGGATCACCGTCACCCGGTCGGGGACCTGGTCAACGAACGCGCCGATCTCGGCAACGGGGATGTAGGTCCCGGTCGGGTTGTTCGGATTGCAGACGATGAGCAGTTGGGTCGCCGCGGTGATCTCCTCCAGCATCGCGTCGAGGTCGTGGACGTTGTCCTCTGTGAGCGGGACCCGGATCTCGCGAGCGCCCGAGAGCGCCGGCAGGTACGGGTAGATCGAGAACGAGGGCCAGGCGTAGAGGATCTCGTCACCCTTCTCACAGAGGGCGAGCGCGGCCGCGAGGAGGATCTCGCAGGAGCCGTTTGAGATGGCGATCCGGGCCGGATCGGTGTCGAAGCGCTCGGCGATCCTCCGCCGCAGCACGCTCGCCGCCGGATCGGGATACCGGTTGACGCCATCGGCGGCGGCGGCGATCGCCTCGATCACCGCGGGGTGGGGCGGGAACGGCGACTCGTTCGAGGCGAGCTTGATCGCGTCGGCGGTCTCGGCGCGCGCCTGGGCCTCGTCGAGCGAGGTGCCCGGCTCGTAGTGCGGAATCCGCGCGAGCTTCTCGGCAAAGGTGACCGGCATCGCCGCCGTATTGTGCCTGGCGAGCTGTCTACGCCACCGCGCGCTGCAATCTGACGGCCACCGCCTGGGCGCGAGGGTGAACCTTCTCGGCCCCGTCGCGACTCCACCCCTGCCGCTCGTAGAAGGCGACATAGCAGTAACCAGCGAAGGCCCCGTCGACCTCGGCGACGCGCGTGAACGCGTCCCGGACCCGCAACATCGTCGTCGCATTGTGCATGGCCGTCCGTCTGGGAGGCTCAGGCGAGCGCCCGCCTCAATTTCAGCGTCGAAACGCCGGTCGCCCGATGTGGCCGCCTGCCCGAATCGGGTTCCCAACCGAGCGCCTTGTAGAAGGCGAGCGCCCGCCGGTTGTCCTCGAAGGTCCAGAGGACCATCTCCTCGTAGGAGCGCTCCCGCGCCTCGGAGATCGCGGCGCGGGCGAGCTCGCGGCCGATTCCGCTCCGCCAGAAGGCCGGCTCGACATAGATCGCGACGAGCTCCGCCGCCCGCGAGCCCTCCGGCTCCCCCCGGGCGGGTGCCGCGACGTAGCAATAGCCGGCGACGACGCCGTCGAGGTCTGCGATCCGGGTGAACGAGTCTCCCTCGGGGGCCCGCAACCCGCTCCTGACATCGTGGCGCCAGGTGGAGATCGGCAGATCCCGGAGGTGCCTGGCGGGGACGATCCCGGGGTAGGCCGCCCGCCAGCCCGACGCGGTCACCTCGACGATGGCCTCCGTATCGATCGGAAACGCCTCCCTGATCCGGACCATTTCCGCCCCTACTGGGCGGCGTGCAGGTCCGAGCGCAGCTCCTGCGCCTTGCCGAGGTAGGTGTGGGCCGGCTCGTGATCGGACGGCGCGTAGTAGTGGACCAGCACCCGGATCACCGAGGGCATCGCCCCCGGAACGTCGATCTCTCGCGCGCAGAGCAGAGGCACCTCGGCGAGGCCGAGCTTGCGGGCCGCCACCGCGGGGAACTCGGCGTTCAGGTCGTGGGTGGAGGTGAAGATGCAGCTCACGATCCGCTCGGGCTCGAGCTCGTTCCGCTCGATCAGCTCGCGCATCAGCTCTTCGGTGCCGTTGAGGATCGCCTCGGTGTCGTTGCTGGCGACCTTGATCGCGCCACGCACCGCCCAGAGCCGATTCGCCTCGCCGGTCACTCTTCGCTCCGTTTCTTCGCCGCCGTTCGCATCGGGCGAGCATCTTGCCAGAGGGAGTCGACCTCGTCGGGGCTCAGCAGCCGCGCCTCCCCCCGCCCCAGGTCCCCCAGCTCCAGCTGCCCGATCCTGATTCTGGTGAGCGCCTCGACCCGGTGGCCGACCGCCTCGGCCATCCGCCGGACCTGGCGCTTGCGCCCCTCCCGGATCGTGATCTCGAGTCCGCGCTCGCCCCAGCGCTCGACCTCGGCGGGCGCCGTGGGACCGTCGTCGAGCCGGACACCGGCTCGCAGCTCCTCGATCTCTCCCTCGCCAGGCGGCCGGGCGAGGCTCACCCGGTAGGTCTTCGGCACGCCGTAGCGGGGATGGGTGAGCCGGTTGGCGAGCTCGCCGTCGTTGGTGAGCAGGATCAGCCCGGTGGAGTCGGCGTCGAGGCGGCCGACCGGGTAGAGCCTGCGCTCAGACTCGACCAGGTCGGTGACCGCGCGCCGCCGCCCCGGCTCGCGCGCCGTGGAGACGACCCCGGCCGGCTTGTTGAGCGCCCAGACCTCGCGCGGCTCGGGGGCGACGGGGCGCCCGTCGACCTCCACCCCGCTTCCCTCGCCGACGTCCCGCGCGGGGTCGGTGACCACCTCGCCGCCGACGCTCACCCGCCCGCCGGCGATCAGCTCCTCGGCGGCACGCCGCGAGGCGACGCCGCTGTGGGCGAGGTACTTGACGAGACGCACCCACCCATTCTCGCCACGGTGGAGCCGGGGCAGTCTCTCACCTCGGTCGGAGGCCGAAGCGAGGGCGGCTCAGCAGTCGCCCAGTTTGCGGAGCTCGTCCCGGTAGATGTCCATCGAGGCCTTGTTGAAGTCCCCGTGGGTCTGGCCCTTGAAGCGCGGGTCGAGCTCCTTGTAGTAGGGCGAGGAGAGGCTTTCGTTGTGGCCGATCACGCCCTCGATCGGGATCCCGAAGCGGCACCGCAGCCACTGGGTGAGCTTGAGCGAGGCGCTGAGCTGCGGTGGGCGGTTGAGAATGTCGCCGTCGCTGAAGCCGACGTGCTCGATTCCGATCGCAACGTGGTTGAGCCCGACGACGTGCCGGCACCGGATCGAGGGGGGCACGAACTTGGCGATGCCGCCCCCGGCGCCGACCCCGTAGTGGGAGCAGACGCCCGGCAGCTGGTGGAACTCGACGTCCGGCCGGTCGGGGGCGAAGGTGTTGTAGATCGCCCCGATGCTGCCGGCCACCGCGTAGTGGATGACGATCAGCTTCGGGTCGACCAGCGCCCATTTGTACTGGCCGTAGTGGCGCTTCGAGTAGGCGGCCATCTCCCGCTTGCGCTTCTTCGGATAGGGGATCAGCCGCTTCTGGATCGCGGGCTTCGCCGCCGCGGCGCTGCCGGCGTGGCGCCTCCGCCCCGGAGGCGACAGCCCCGGTGCCGACCACCAGCGCGAGAACAGTGAACAGGGCGAGGACGCGCATCAGCCGCCCTCCGCGAGCGCGATCGCGGCGCCCGCGTGACGGCGGGCCGCCCGGGCGCGGATCTTTCCCGCGGGCAGCTCGACGACGAAGGCCGACGTTCCGGGCATCCCGGCGTTCTCCCAGCTGATCACCGTCCCCCGTAACCCCTTACCCCGGCAAGAGGTGCGCATCCGAACCAGCTTCGCGTAGCGGGCGGCGAGCGTGGGGCGCCCGTGGCAGGCGAGCACCGCCCCCCAGGGCTGGTGGTACCAGATGGAGATCTGGGGCTTGATCTGGCGGACGAAGTCGATCACGGCCCGGGTCTCGGGCTCGGAGGCCGGCTCCGGGCCGGGGTAGTAGCCGTCCGAATGCGGCAGCCCGCCCCGCCAGCGGTAGGGAAAGTTTCTGTTCAGGTCGACCCCATGGGCGTTCTTTCGGGCATGGGCGCGAGCGCCATCGGGATTGACGCTGGGGATCACCCAGAGCTGCACTCCCTGGATCTCGCTGGCTCGGCCCTCGACCCGATCGACGATCCGGAGCCCGGCGTGCTCGTCGCCATGGATCAACCCGACCACGAGGGCGACCCGCTCGGCGGCGGGATCCCCGAGCTGCACGGCGGTGATCGGCCTCCCCTGGACGGAGTGGCCGATCACCTGGACCTCGGCCGCAATCGAGGCCGGCGGCTCGGCCGGAGCGCTCGCCGCGACCCCGACCCCTAGCGCGATCGCAATCGAGCAGAGCAGGACCGCCGCAAGTCCCGCCGCGGGCTTCATCCCCACCTCCACCTCACTCGCTGCGCTGCTCGCCCGCCTTCAGCAGCCGCTCGCGAAGCTCCCGCTCGTCCTCCGGAGTCGGATCAAACTGGGAAGGGTCGGGGAGGGCGTCGACCCCGGAGAGGCCGAAGAGCTTCTCGAACAGGGTCGCGGTCGCGTAGGTGATCGCGCCGAACTGGGTTCTGCCCTTCTCCTCGATCAGCCCGCGCTCGGTGAGGCTGCCGACGGCGGAGTCCGAGGAGACACCTCGGATCCGGGCGATCTCGGGCCGCGAGACGGGCTGCAGGTAGGCGACGATCGCCAGCACCTCGGCCTGCGCCTGGGTCAGCGGCGGCGTCCGCGGTTTCGCCAGCAGCCGCCGGGCGGCGTCCTCGGCCGCCGGGATCGCGGCGAGCGCGTAGCCGCCGGCGACGCGGCGGACCCGCACCCCCCGCCCATTTGACTCCAGCTCGGCCTCCAGGGCCTCGAGCGCCTCGGCGACCGCCTCCTCGTCGGCCTCGCTGGCCTCCGCCAGCTCGGCGGCCGAGACGGGCTCCGGTGAGAGGAAGAGCAGTGCCTCCAGGGTGGTCGCAAGCTCGCTCACTGCGGCCTCACCTCGATCGGCCCGAAGGTGTCCTTCTGGGTCCAGGTTGCCTCGCCGCGGCGGTGGAGCTCGAGCAACGCGAACAGGGTGACAGCCTGGGTGAAGCGATCCTCGCGGCCGAAGGCCTCGTCGAAGTCGAGGGCCTTGACGTTGCCGAGCAGGTCGCGGAGCACCGAAAGCCGCCGCTGCAGCGTCACCGTGGTCCGGATGTGGCGGGTGTCGGGGTCGGGCGGGATGCTGAGCAGGTCGCCCAGAGCGACTCCGAGCTGCTCGGGCTCATAGACCTTGACCGCCGCCTTCACTGCCGCCCGGCGCAGTTCCGGGGGCGGTGCCGCCGAGCGGTAGATGTGTCCCTGCTCCGCGTCGAGCCTCGCCACCAGCATCTTGCCCGCCTCGCTGTAGCGGCGGTACTCGAGCATCCGCGCAAGCAGCTCGTCGGCCGCCTCCTCGGGGCGCAGGTCCTCCTCGTCTTCGTCGCGGGGCAGCAGCAACCGCGACTTCAGCTCGCAGAGGGCGGCGATCAGGACCAGGAACTCGGTCACCGACTCAAGGTCGAGCTCACCGGCCTCGCCGAGATAGTCGACGTAGGCGAGGACGATGTCGGCCAGCTCGACCTCGGCAAGGCTGATCTCCTCCCGCAGGAGGACCGCGAGCAGCAGGTCGAACGGCCCCTGGAAGATGTCGAGGTCCAGGTCGAGCTCGGAGACCGAGGTCACCGCCGGAAGAGTAGAGCGCTCAAAGGCGGCCCCGGAGCCGGAGGCGAGGAGCCGCCGTTTATCGTGGGCCGACGCCGATCGCCTCGCGGACCTCGGCGAGGGTCTCGGAGGCGATCGCGCGGGCCTTGTCGGCCCCGGCGGTCAGGGTCGCCTCGAGCGCCGCCTCGTCGGGACGAAGCTCCTCGTAGCGCTCGCGGACAGGGGCGAGGAACTCGACCACGGCCTCGGCAACCGCACCCTTGAAGTCGCCGTACCCCGAGCCGTCGAACTCCCGCTCGATCTCCTCCTCTGTTGTCCCCCGAGCGACCGCGAGGATCTCGATCAGGTTGGCGATCCCCTCCTTGCCCTCGCCGCGCTTCACCTCGGTGCCGGAGTCGGTCACCGCGCTCTTGATCTTCTTGGTCACGGTCCTGGGCTCGTCGAGGACGTAGACAGTCCCCTGCTCGGTCCCTCCGGTGGTCGCCATCTTCGCGCTCGGCTCCTGGAGGTCCATGATCCGGGCGCCGACCTCGGGGATCCGGTGCTCGGGCTCGACCAGGATCTCGCCGAAGCGCTCGTTGAAGCGGCGGGCGATCTCGCGCATCAGCTCGATGTGCTGGCGCTGGTCCTCGCCCACCGGCACCTCCTGCGCCTTGTAGGCGAGGACGTCGGCCGCCTGCAGCACCGGGTAGAAGAAGAGGCCGGCGGAGACCAGCTCGCGCTGCTTCGCCGACTTCTCCTTGAACTGGTGCATCCGGTTGAGGTCGCCGTGGGCGGTGAGCGCCGCCAGGTACCAGGTGAGCTCGGTGTGCTCGCGGACGTCGGACTGGCGGAAGAGGATGCAGCGCTCGGGCTCGAGCCCGGCGGCGAGCAGGATCGCGGCGGTGTCGTAGAGGTTGGAGCGGAGCTCGGCGGGGTCCCAGGCGACGGTGATCGCGTGGAGGTCGACGATGCAGTAGATCGCCGGATCGCCCCGATCCTGGCCCTCGACGTACTGGCGGATCGCCCCGATGTAGTTGCCGAGGTGCTTGCGCCCGGTGGGCTGGATGCCGCTGAAGATGCGCATGGAGCGCGGAGCCTAGATGAGCGCTCAGGCGCCGACCGGCTCGGCTTCGGGCTCGCGCTGGCGGCCACCGGCCTCGTCCAGATGATCGGGGCAGTGGGCGCACTCGCCGGCGGGCGCGGCCCCCGGCGCGTCGTAGGCGGTCTTCCTCTTCGGATTCTGGATCCCGAACCCGGCGATGATGCCGCCGATGATCATCAGGGCGCCGCCGGCGGCGATCCCGAGGTGGAAGCCCTCCTCGGCGGCGACGGTCGCAGCCGAGTCGATCTGCTCAGCCTCAGGCGGTGGCAGCCCACCGGTGTCGGGCGCGGGCAGCGGATCGGCCTTCGCGTCGTCGACCGCCTGCTGCCCCTGGGCGGACAGGTTCGCGCCCGCGAGCTCGCTGTCGATCTTGCTCCCGAACTGGCCCGAGATCAGGGCGCCGAGGACGGCGATCGCGAGCAGGCCGGCGACCCTCGAGACGCCGTTGTTGATCCCCGAGGCGACGCCGACGTGGCGCTCCTCGACCGAGTTGAGCGCGGTCGCCGTCAGCGGCGCCACGGTCGCCGAGAGGCCGAGCCCGAACACGAGGAGGCCGGGCAGCACATCGGTCACGTAGTCCGAGCCGGCTTCGACCCGGAGCAGCAACAGCAGGCCGCACCCGGCGACGATCGGCCCGATCGACATCGGCAGCCTCGGCCCGGTGCCGGAGGCGAACTTCCCGAACCGCGGCGAGAGCACGAACAGGATCACCGAGACGGGCGTGGTCGCGAGGCCGGCCTCGAGCGGCGAGTAGCCCGCCGTCTGCTGGAGGAAGAGGGTGACGTAGAAGAGCGCCCCGATCAGCCCGGCGTAGACGATCAGGGTCTCCAGGTTGGTGACCGCGAAGTTCCGGATCTTGAACAGGGTCAGGTCGAGGACGGGATGCGACATCCGCGACTCCCAGAAGAGGAAGAGGGTGAACAGGGCGATCCCGGCGATCAGCGGCACGAAGACGACCGGATCGCCCCAGCCGTGGGTCGGCTGCTGGATCAGCGCGTAGACGGGGCCGCCCAGCCCCGCGGCCGACATCGCGATCCCGAGCCAGTCGATCCTCCGGTCCGCCTGCGGGTCGGAGCTCTCCTGGACGGCGTCCCGGGCGACCCACAGCGTCACCGCGATCAGGGGGACGTTGATCCAGAAGATCGCCCGCCAGGAGAACGCCTCGACCAGCAGCCCGCCCGCGGCGGGACCGATCACCGTGGCGATCCCGCTCCAGGCCGTCCAGGTGCCGACCGCCTTGCCCCGCGCCTCCCCCTCGAAGGTCGCCGCGAGGATCGCGAGCGAGCCCGGGACCAGGAGGGCTCCGGCGAAGCCCTGGAGGGCGCGTCCGGCGATCAGCACCTCGGTGTTGGGTGCGAGGCCGCAGAGGATCGAGGTGACCCCGAAGCCGACCAGCCCGATCATGAACAGGCGGCGGCGGCCGAACTGGTCGCCGAGCGAGCCGCCGACCAGAAGCAGCGAGACCAGCGCCAGCAGGTAGGCCTCGACCACCCACTGCTGGTCGGCGAGCCCCGCCCCGAGGTCGTCCGAGAGGTTCGGCAGGGCGACGTTGACCACGGTCGAGTCGAGGAAGACGATCGTCGAGCCCAGGATCGTCGCGACCAGCGTCAGCGTCTGACGACGGCGCTCGGACACCCTCAATCGAGTCTACGCAGTCCTTCCTCGCCGAACCGCGCTTACGGCTCCGGCGGCTCCCGGAGCTGCTGCGCCGGGGTGAAGAAGTTCCGGCGGGCAAGCGTCGTCGCCATCAGGGCGGCGATCGAGACCGAGCCGAGGAGGACGTAGAGGAGGATCAGCTGGAGGCGGACCGCCTCGGTCGGATCGGCTCCCGCGAGCAGCATCCCCACCATCGTGCCCGGGAAGAAGATCAGCCCGGTGGTCTTGGTCGAGTCGACCAGGGTGATCATCCCCGAGCGCAGGCTGCGCCTGACCAGCGGCGCCACCGCCTGCGAGGAGGTCGCTCCGAGCGCCAGGGTCGCCTCGATCTGGCGGGCCCGGTCGTGGACGTCCTCGCCGAGGCGGTTGAGCGCGACCGCCGCCGCAGTCATCGAGTTGCCGACCACCATGCCCCCGACCGGGACGAGGAACTGCGGCTTCGGTTCGATGATCCCCAGGGCCACCACCAGCCCGATCGTGCCGGCGGCTGCCACCGACAGCGCCCCGAGCAGCGGCCAGAAGGCCTCCGGGACCCGCTGGAGCGCGCTGCCGGGCGGTGAAGGCGCCGAAGATCACCATCACCGCGATCAACGCCACGACCAGGCCGAAGTCGTCCTCCTCGAAGATGATGTCGATCACGAACCCGATCGCGGTCAGCTGGACGAAGGAGCGGGCGACGGCGACGCCGATGTCCTCCTCGAGATCGGCGTGTTGCCAGCGCGAGGCGACCACCGCGATCGCGACCAGGACGAGGGCGGCGGCGACCTCACCGAGGCTGACGTCGATCGTCGAGCTCACGCGGTCAGCACCTCAGCGACCGGGCCCTCGGAGACCACCTCTCCGTCGTCGAGCCGGACCACGTATTCGGCAAGGCGACGCGCCTGGTCCATGTCGTGGGTGACCAGGACGCTGGCGATCGCGGTGCGCGCGTGCAGTCGCTTCAGAGTCGCCTCGACCGCATCCCGGGCCTTCTGGTCGAGCGCCGAGGTCGGCTCGTCGAGCAGCAGCACCCGCGGCTGCAGGGCCAGGGCGCGGGCAAGCATCACTCGCTGCTGCTCGCCGACGGAGAGCTTCGCCGAGTCACGATGCTCGAAGTCGGGGTCGAGCCCGGCCAGCTCGAGGGAGGCGCGCGTGTCGAAGCTGTGTCCGGCGAGGCGCGGGCCGTAGGCGATGTTGTCATGGACGCTGCCGTCGATCAGCGCCGGCAGCTGGGGAACGAGGGCAACCTCGCGGCGGAGTGCGAGCGGCTCGCGTTCGCGCACGTCGATCCCCTCGTAGACGACTCGGCCCGCATCGGGGTCGGCGAGCCGGTTGAGCAGCCGCAGCAGGGTCGACTTGCCACTGCCCGAGGGTCCGGCGACGCAGCTCGCTCCGACCGGGAGCCGGATGCTGACACCGTCGAGGACGACCTTGCCGGCCCGCGAGTAGGTGACGTCCTCGAGCTCGAACAGCATCCGCCGATTATCCGTCGCCCACCTAAGGGCACCGCATAATCGGTGCCGTGGCCCGTTCCCGGACGACCATCGACCTCGAGAGACTTCGGGCGGAGAAGATCCCCGACCGCATCGACCCGATGCTCGCCAAGATGGCTCCCCTGCCACCCGCCCCGGATGACGACTGGGGCTTCGAGCTCAAGTGGGACGGCGTCCGGGTGCTGGGATTCGCCGACAACGGGGACTGGCGGATGCAGAGCCGCCGCTTCGAGGACGTCACCTTTCGCTATCCGGAGCTGGCCGCGATCGCCGAGCAGCTCTCCGACCGAGCCGCGGTCATCGACGGCGAGGTGGTCTCCCTCGACCGGAAGGGCCGGCCGAGCTTCCAGCTGATCCAGCAGCGCATGGGCCTGGCCTCGGCAGCCGCCGTCAAGTCCCGGGTGAACGAGACCCCGGTCGACTACATGATCTTCGACCTGCTCCACCTCGACGGTCGCTCCACCCGCGAGCTGCCGTACCCCCAGCGCCGCGAGCTGCTCCACTCGCTCGGGCTCGAGGGGCCCCGCTGGCACACCCCCCGCCACCACGTCGGGGGTGGTGCCGAGCTGTTCGAGGCGGCGCGCCGCCAGGGTCTCGAGGGGGTGGTCGGGAAGCGCCTCGACAGCCCCTACCGCCCGGGGAAGCGGACCGGCGAGTGGATCAAGAAGCGGGTCTGGCGCCGCCAGGAGTTCGTGATCGGCGGCCACATCCCGGGCGAGGGCCGGCGCGCGGACCGGGTCGGCTCGCTGCTGGTCGGCTACTACGACAAGCGCGCTTCCGAGCTGAAGAAGGGCGAGCGCCAGAAGCTGATCTTCGCGGGCGGCGTCGGCTCCGGGCTGAAGGAGGACGACCTCGACTTCCTCACCCGGGAGCTGAAGCGCCGACGACGGGACTCGAGCCCGTTCGACGTCGGAGAGCCGCGGGGGCCGAAGGCGCGTCTCGCGGTCTTCTCCGAACCGGAGCTGGTCTGCGAGGTCTCCTGGACCCAGTGGACCAACGAGGGCACCTTGCGCCAGCCGGCGTTCAAGGGGATGCGAGACGACAAGGACCCGCGCGAGGTGGTGCGGGAGCAGTAGCTCACGCCGCCAAACGCCCTGCAAGGGCGCGCCCGGCAACGAGCGGCCGGGCGTCGAAAGGTACCCTTGTTTAGACGGGTGGCTCCTTTCGAGAGCCCCTCGCATCACCACCAGAAAAGGGATCTGAGGACATGGCAAGAGCGATTTGGAGCGGTTCGATCAGCTTTGGTCTGCTGAACGTTCCGGTGAAGCTGTACAGCGCAGTCTCGAAGCAGAACATCAGCTTCCGTGAGCTCCGCGAGGGCGACGGCTCGCGGGTCCGCCACAAGCGGGTTGCCGAATCGGACGGCAAGGAGGTCCCCTACGAGAAGATCGTCAAGGGATACGAGTTCGCCCCGGATCAGTACGTCACCCTGACCCGTGACGAGCTCTCCGAGCTCGAGCCGAAGAGGACCCGGACGATCGAGATCCAGGACTTCGTCGACCTCGACGACATCGACCCGATCTACTTCGAGCAGCCCTACTACCTCGGCCCTGACAAGGGCGCGGCCAAGGCCTACGCCCTGCTGGTCCAGGCGATGAAGGATTCGCGCAAGGTCGCGATCGGCCGGTTCGTGCTGCGCAACAAGGAGCACCTGGCGGCGATCCGCCCGATGGGCGACGTCCTGACGATGGCGACAATGCGCTTCCACGACGAGGTCGTCTCCCCCAAGGATCTCGACGGCGAGGTCTTCGAGGAGGAGAAGCCGACCAAGCCCGACAAGCGCGAGGTCGAGATGGCCAAGCAGCTGATCGAGTCGCTCTCCACCGACTTCAAGGCGGACAAGTACCGCGACGAGTACCGCGAGGAGCTGCTCGACCTGCTCGAGCGGAAGGCGGAGGGCAAGGAGGTCGTCACCGCCCCCGGCGAGGAGCCCGAGCCGACCAAGGCTCCGGATCTGATGGCCGCCCTCGAGGAGAGCCTCGCGGCCGTCCGAAGCGACGACGCCGCCGCCGCAAGGGCGACGGCAAGGGCGCCCGCACCAAGTCGGCGGCGGCAAAGAGCGCCGGATCAAAGGCGAAGTCCGGCTCCAGGCTCGAAGTCCAAGTCTTCCTCGAAGTCGAAGTCTTCATCGCGCAGCAGGAACAATTCGGCCGCCACAAGAACCGCCGCCGGATCCAGAGCGGCTCGCGCAAGAAGACCAAGGCCTAGCGGCCAGCGGTTGCCGGGCGGGGGGACAAAGAAGCGGAATCAAGAGGTCACGGTCGGCCGACGGAAGCTGAAGCTGACCAACCTCGACAAGGTCCTCTACCCGAAGACGAAGACCACCAAGGCGGAGGTGATCGACTACTACGCGCGGGTCGCCGACGCGATCCTGCCCCACCTCCGCGGCCGCCCCCTGACCCTGCGGCGCTTCCCCGAGGGGGTCGGCAAGCCCGAGACCTCGTTCTTCGAGAAGAACTGCCCCAAGCACCGCCCCGAGTGGGTGAAGACGACCCCGATCTACGTCGATCGGCGCGCGGGGACGATCGACTTCTGCATGTGCGAGAACCTCGCGACGCTGACCTGGATGGCACAGCTGGCCGCGCTCGAGCTCCACCCCTCGCTCTCCAAGGCGACCCGGATGGAACAGCCCACGGTTCTGGCGTTCGATCTCGATCCCGGCGCCCCCGCGAGCCTCGTCCAGTGCTGCCAGGTGGCCCTGCGGGTTCGCAAGCTCTTTGCGGATCTCGGCCTCGAGGCCTTCCCGAAGGTCTCGGGAGGCAAAGGCCTTCAGGTCTACGTCCCCCTGAACACCAAGGTCAGCTACGAGCAGACCAGCCCGTTCGCGAAGGCGGTCGCCCAGCTCCTCGAGCGGGAGACGCCGAAGGAGGTCGTCTCGAAGATGGCGAAGGCCCAGCGGCGGGGCAAGGTCTTCGTCGACTGGAGCCAGAACCACCAGAAGAAGACGACGATCGCCGTCTACTCGCTTCGGGCGCGCGAGCGGCCGACGGCCTCGATTCCGCTCCATTGGAGGGAGGTCGAGCGAGCCGCCAAGCGCGGCGATGCCGAGAATCTCCGCTTCGAGATCCCGGCGGCGATCAAGCGCGTCGAGAAGGAGAGCGACCTGTTCGAGCCGGTTCTGAAGCTCAGGCAGAAGCTCCCGAAGCTGACTGCGATCAGCGAAGACTGAACCCTCCGCCGGCGAGCCGGTGTCGTCAGACTCCCAGTGGTGAGCTCCGAGTCGGCAAACCCATCCTCAGGCAATGACGCCGGGGTGCTCGAGGGCACCCTCCCCCGCCTCAACGGCGAGCCCGACGACCTCTCTCGATACGAGGGCAAGGTGGTGCTGGTGGTCAACACCGCCACCGAGTGCGGGTTCACTCCCCAGCTCGACGGGCTCGAGAAGCTCTACGAGGAGAAGCGCGACGAGGGCCTGGTGATCCTCGGCTTCCCCGCCGACGACGTCGCCCATCAGGAGCCGCGTTCCGGCGAGGAGATCGCTGAGTTCTGCCGGGTCAACTACGGCGTCAGCTTCCCGATGTTCGAGAAGTCGAACGTCAAGGAGGAGCCGCTCAACCCCGTCTTCGAGAAGCTCAACGCCTCGCTCGGCGCCCCGACCTGGAACTTCAACAAGTACCTGCTCGACCGCCAGGGCCGGCCGGTGAAGCATTTCGACGTCTCCGTCGAGCCGGACGATCCCCAGCTGACAGCGGCTATCGACGAGCAGCTACGCGACTGATCCGAGGGCGTGCGCAAGCACGACCCGATCGATCAGGGCTGGCGGATCACCGGCTTGCGCGCCGCGGCCGCCTCGTCGAGGCGGCGCACCGGCGTCGTGTAGGGAGCGTTGCGGGCGATCTCGGGGTCGTCGGCGGCCTCCTCGAGGATCGACTCGATCGCCTCGGCGAAGGCGTCAAGGGTCTCCCTCGTCTCGGTCTCGGTCGGCTCCACCATCAGCGCCTCGTCGACCAGCAGCGGGAAGTAGACGGTCGGCGGGTGCATCCCGTGGTCGAGCAGCCGCTTGGCGATGTCGAGCGTCTTGACCCCGAGCTCCTTCGCCGCGGGACGCGCCGGAGAGGACGAACTCGTGCATGCAGCGGCGATCGAAGGCGACCGGGACGTGCTCGCCCGCCGCCCCCTCGCCGAGCCTCGCCAGCAGATAGTTGGCGTTCAGTACCGCCGTCTCCGAGGCCTCGGTGAGCCCATCGCCGCCGAGGCTGAGCATGTAGGCGTAGGTGCGGACGAAGACGCCGAAGTTGCCCTGGAAGCCCCGGAGGCGCCCGATCGACTTCGGCCGCTCGTAATCGAGCTCGTAGGAGGGCTCGTCGCCGTTCTGCCCCTCCCGGCGGATCACCTGCGGCCGCGGCAGGAAGGGCTCAATCCGATCGGAAACGGCGATCGGCCCGGCCCCCGGTCCGCCGCCGCCGTGTGGCTGGGAGAACGACTTGTGGAGGTTGACGTGGACGATGTCGAAGCCCATGTCCCCCGGGCGGCAGTGGCCCATGATCGCGTTCAGGTTGGCGCCGTCGTAGTAGAGCGTCCCCCCCGCCTCGTGGACGATCGCGGCGATCTCGCCGATGTTCTCGTCGAAGAGCGCCGAGCGTGTTCGGGTTGGTGAGCATCAGGCAGGCGGTCTGGTCGTCCGCGTTTGCGCGCAGGTCGTCGAGCTCGATCCCGCCGCGGTCGTTGGTGGCGAGCTTCACCGTCTCGTAGCCGGCCATCGTCACCGTCGCCGGGTTTGTGCCGTGGGCGGTGTCCGGGGTGAGCACCTTGGTCCGCTCCTCGCCGCGATCGGCGTGGTAGGCGCGGCTCAGCAGCAGCCCGGCGAGCTCGCCGTGGGAGCCGGCCGAGGGCTGGAGGCTGACGTGAGGCAGCCCGCAGATCTCCACCAGCGACTGCTGCAGCAGCCACATCAGCTCCAGCGCCCCCTGGGCGCGCTTCGGCTCCTGGGCCGGGTGGAGGCGGGCGTGGCCCGGCAGCGCCGCGACCCGCTCGTTGAGGCGCGGGTTGTGCTTCATCGTGCAGGAGCCGAGCGGGTAGAAGCCGGTGTCGAGGTCGAAGTTGCGGCGAGAGATCCGGTTGTAGTGGCGGACGATCTCGGGCTCGGCGACCTCTGGCAGCTCGGCGGGGCGCTCGCGCAGAAGCTTCTTCGGGATCAGCTCCTCCAGCGGCTTCTCGGGAACGTCGGTCTTCGGAAGCGACGGCGGCCCGGCGCCCCTCGACCGAGCGCTCGAAGATCGTCGTCGCCGGATCCCGCTGCATCGGGGTTCCGCCGTCGACGCTGCGCGGAGGGGTCGGCAGCTCGCTCACGTCGCCACCCCCTCGGCGACCTTCGCTGCGGCTCCGCTCCGAGGTCTCGGCCGACCGCGCGGCCGAGCACCTCGGCGAAGCGGTCGATGTCGGCGCGGCTTCGCCGCTCGGTCAGGGCGACCAGGAGGCCGTCCTCGTGCTCGGGGTAGTCGCGCCCGAGCGGGTAGCCGGCGCCGATCCCCTCGGCGGCGCAGCGGTCGAGCACCTTCGACACTGGCGCCTCGACGCGGAGCGCGAACTCGCGGACCACCGGCGCCTCGTGCAGCAGCTCAACCCCCTCGACAGCGGACAGGGCCTCCCGCGCGTAGGCGGTGCGGCGCACCAGCAGCTCGCCGAGCTCGACGAAGCCTCGCTTCCCGAGCCATGCGAGGTGGATCATGCCCGCGAGCGCGTTGAGCGCCTGGGCGGTGCAGATGTTGTGGGTCGCCTTCTCCCGGCGGATGTGCTGCTCGCGGGTCTGCAGGGTGAGGACGAATCCCCGGCGCCCGTCGACGTCGGTCGTCTCCCCCGCGATCCGACCGGGCATCCGCCGGAGGTGCTCGTCGGTGGCGCAGAAGAAGCCGAAGGACGGTCCGCCGTAGTCGAGCCGGTTGCCGAGCGGCTGGCCCTCGCCGACCGCGAGGTCGGCGCCGCACTCGCCCGGGGGCTTCAGCACCGAGAGGGCGATCGGGTCGCAGGCGACCACGACCAGGGCCCCGTGCTCCTTGGCGACCTCGGCCGAGGGCCTCGACGTCCTCGACCGCGCCGAGGAAGTTCGGCTGCTGGAGGAAGACGGCGGCGGTCTCGTCGTCGATCGCCTCGGCGAGGGCGGCGGGGTCGGTGACCCCGCCCTCGAGCCCGGTCTCGACCAGCTCGGTGCCGTAGCCGGCCCCGTAGGTGACCAGCGATTCGCGGCTGTGGGGGTGAACGCCGCGGGAGGCGACCAGCTTCCGCCGCCCGGTGGCGCCGATCGCCAGGTAGGCGGCCGAGGCGACCGCCGAGGGACCCTCGTAGAGGGCGGCGTTGGAGACGGGCAGGCCGGTGAGCTCGGACATCGCCGTCTGGAACTCGAACATCGCCTGCAGCCCTCCCTGCGAGATCTCGGGCTGGTAGGGCGTGTAGGGGGTCAGAAACTCCGAGCGGCTGGTGATCGCGTCGACGATCGCGGGCACGTAGTGGTCGTACATCCCGGCGCCGAGGAAGCTGGTCTCGGCCTCGGCGTGGGCGTTCCGAGCCGCCAGCGCCGAGAGGCGGTCGTAGACCTCGGTCTCGGGCAACCCGTCGGGCAGTGCGAGCGGCCGCCCGAGGCGGATCTTCTCGGGAATGTCCTCGAAGAGCTCGTCGATCGAGCCGACCCCGATCTGATCGAGCATCTCCCGTCGGTCGTTATCGGTGGCGGACGTGTATCTGCTCACAGGCAATCCATCGTAGTCAGCGCGCTCGATGGGCCCCGAACGACCCGGTCAAGGCTCCGGCCTAGAGTGCCACGACATGCGACGGGACTCGCTCAGGGCCGGGATTCGCGCCGGTATTCCGTTCGCGGTCGCTGCCGGCGCCCTCGCGATCTCGTTCGGGGTGCTGGCCGAGCCGGTCATCGGCGCCGAGGCGACCCTGGCGATGTCGGCGCTGGTGTTCGCCGGCTCGGCCCAATTCGGGTCGGTGGCGGTGCTCGGGGCCGGCGGCGGGCTGGCGGCAGCGGTCACCGCCGCAGTCCTCCTCAACGCCCGCTACCTGCCGATGGGGATCGCGCTGGCGCCGTCCCTGCGCGGGCGCTGGCCCCGCCGCGCCGCCTACGGGGAGGCGATGATCGACGCCTCCTGGGCGATGGCCAGCCGCGGCGGCGGCCGCTTCGACCCCGACTTCCTGGTCGGCGCAACCCTCCCTTCCTATCCCGCTTGGTTCGGTGGAACCGTGATCGGCGTGCTCGCTGGCGACCTGGTCGGCGATCCCGCCGACCTCGGCCTCGACGCGCTGTTCCCCGCCTTCTTCCTTGCCCTGCTGCTCGGCGGCGAGCTGAGCAGCGGTCGCACCGCCGCGCTCGTCGCCGTGCTCGCAGCGGCGCTGGCGCTCGTCCTGACTCCGCTCACCCCGGCAGGGGTGCCGGTGGTCGCTGCCAGCGCCGCGGCCCTGCTCGGGCTGCAACGAGGCGCCGCCGGCCCCGAGCGGGCCGAGCGCCACCCCGAGATCGAGGGGGATCCGGTTGGCTGAGGAGTGGGCCCTGGTCGCGTGGCTGGTCGCCACCACCGCGGCGATTCGTGCCGCCGGCCCGGTGGCGCTCGGCGGCCGCGAGCTGCCCGTGCGGGCGATGAGGGTGATCTCCCTGCTCGCGCCGGCGCTGCTCGCGGCGCTGGTCGTTACCGAGACCTTTCGCGGCGAGGGCTCAGAGCTGACCGTGGACGAGCGGGCCTTGGGGGTCGCCGGTGCCGGAGCCGTCCTTGCCCGGCACGGAAGCATCCTCGCGGCGATGGCTGTGGCGATGGCGCTCACCGCTGGCGCCCGCGCTGTGCTCGGCTGAGCTTGGGCCGCTTGGCGTACTAGTCGGATTCCTCGAGCAGCTTCTTGTAAGCGGCAGCATCCATCAGCTGGTCGGCCTCGGAAGGGTCGGAGAGCTTCACCTTGACCATCCAGCCGTCCCCGTAGGGGTCCTCGTTGATCCTCTCCGGGTTCTCGGAGATCGCCTCGTTGAGCGCGGTCACCTCCCCCGAGAGCGGCGAGTAGACGTCGGAGACCGCCTTCACCGACTCGACCTCGGCGTAGGATTCGTCCTTCTTCACCTCTTTGCCGACCTCCGGGGGCTCATAGAAGACAACCTCTCCGAGGGCGTCCTGGGCGTACCAGGTGATCCCGAAGGTGGCCTCGTCGCCCTCGATCCGGGCCCAGTCGTGCTCGGGGTGGTAGCGGAGGTCCTCGGGATAGCTCTCGTCGGCCATCGCGGGAACCTATCCGTCTTTGGAGTAGAGCGGCCGCTTCTCGACCCGGGCGACTCGCCGCCGGCCGCGGACGTCGATCTCGAGCTCGGTCCCCGGTTCAGCCAGCTCGGCTCGCACGTACCCCATCCCGATCCCGACCCCGAGCGAGGGCGAGAGGGTGCCGCTGGTCACCTCGCCGACCATCTGCTCGCTGACGAGGATCGGATTTCCCTGCCGGGGGATGCCGTCGGCGACTACGAAGGCGGCGAGGAGATCGGCGGGACCCTGCTCGCGGGTGCGGGCGCACGCCTCCGAGCCGATGAACCCGGTCTCCTCCTTCACCGCCCAGCCGAGGTCGGCCTCGATCGGGTTCCGGTCCTCGGTCAGCTCGTTGCCGTAGAGGCAGTAGTTGACCTCCAGCCGCAGGGTGTCGCGGGCTCCCAGCCCCGCCGGGGTCGCCCCAGCGACGACGAGCTCCTCCCAGAGGGCCGCGGCCTCGTCCGGGGGCACCAGGATCTCGACCCCGTCCTCGCCGGTATAGCCGGTCCCGCAGACGAGGGCATCGCCGGTGCCGAGGTTGAGGTCGGTGGTGTGGAACCGGGCCGGCAGCTCCCCCTGCGCCATCGAGCCGACGATCCGCCGCGCCTCCGGCCCTTGGACGGCGAGCATCGCGTAGTCGTCGATCCGGTCGTGGACGTCCGCGTCGAAGTCGTCGGCGTGGCGCCGGAACCACTCGAGGTCGCGCTCGTGGTTGGCCGCGTTGGTGACGGTGAGGAAGTGGTGGTCGCCGAGCCGGTAGGTGAAGAGGTCGTCGAGGACGCCGCCGTCCTCGCGGCAGAGGCACGAGTACTGGGCGCCCTCGACCTCGATCCTCGACACGTCATTCGACAGCAGCCACTGCAGCAACTCGGCCGCCTGTGGGCCCTCGGTCTCGATCTCGCCCATGTGGGAGACGTCGAAGACGCCGCACCCATTGCGCACCGCCAGGTGCTCCTGCTTGATCCCCTCGTATTGAACCGGCATCTCCCATCCGGCGAACGGGACCAGCTTCGCCCCGGCCTCGAGGTGGGCTTGGTACAGCGGGGTCCTCCTCAGCGTCCCGGTCTCCACGCCCGGGACCCTAGCGAGCGCTTCGCGTGGGGCGCGGAGCTACGTGGCCTCGGAGTAGACCGGGTCAGCGCCTCGGGCGCCGGCCTCGCTCGCGGCCTCCGCCTCGGCCGCCACCCGCTCCTCCGGCTGGACCACCTTGATCGCGACCACGATGGCGGCCAACACCAGCGCAGCACCGATCAGGAACGCGAGGTGGTATCCGCTGGTCAGCGCCGAGGCGGTCGGCTCCCCGTCCGCGATCAGGCTGTCGCTGCGCGAGGCCGACAGGGTCGCGAGGACTGCCAGCCCAAGCGCCCCGCCCACCTGCGCCGAGGTGTTGACGAGGCCGGAGGCGAGCCCAGCGTCCTCGTCAGTGGCGCCCGACATCGCCACGGTCATCAGCGCCGGGAATGAGAGGCCGGCGCCGAGGCCGAAGAGAATCATCGGCGCGAGCAGATCCTGGACGTAGCTGCCGTCAACCGGCGTTTGGGTGAAGAGGATGAGCCCGGAGGCGATCAGGGCCATGCCGAGGAGCACCATCGTCTTCGCGCCGAAGCGCATGACCAGAGGCTCCGTGTAGCGGATCGACACAGTTCCCATGACGATGGTCACGGGGATGAACGCCAGTCCGATCTCCAGGGCCGAGTAGCCGAGCACCCGCTCCAGGTACAGGGATCCGAGGAAGAACATCCCGAACATTCCGGCGACCGAGAGCGCCTGGATCACGTTGGCGCCCGAGACGTTGCGCGATCGGAAGATCCGCAGCGGGATCAGCGGGTTGCCGGTCCGCGCCTCGCGCGCGACGAAGGCGGCGAGCAGGACCAGCGACGCGGCGAAGAGCCCGAGCGTTCGCCCCGCACCCCAGCCGTACTCGGCGGCGGGCGAAACGATCGTGTAGACGCCGAGCATCAGCGAGCCCGTGATCAGGAAGGCGCCGGGGACGTCGGCGCCGCCCCCGAAGCCGATCCCCTCGTCGCGCTCGAGCAGCCGAGCAGCGAGGATGGCCGTGGCGATCGCGATCGGGATGTTGACGAAGAAGATCCAGTGCCAGTTGATCGACTCGGTGAGCACGCCGCCGGCGAGCAGCCCGACCGAGCCGCCGCCGGAGGCGACGAAGGCGTAGACGCCGATCGCCTTGGCCTGCTCCCGGGGCTCGGGGAACATCGTCACGATCATCCCGAGGATCACGGCCGAGGTCATCGCGCCGCCGACTCCTTGGGCGAATCGGGCCCCGACGAGCACCTCCTGGCTCTGCGCCAGCCCGCACAGGAGCGAGGCCACCGTGAAGACGCCGAGGCCGGCCATGAACACGGTCTTGCGTCCGAGGATGTCGCCGAAGCGCCCGGAGAGGAGGAGCAGGCCGCCGAAGGCGATCAGGTATGCGTTGACCACCCAGGCGAGACTGGACTGCGAGAAGCCGAGGTCGTCCTGGATCGAGGGCAGCGCCACATTCACGATCGTGATGTCGAGGACGATCATCAGCATCCCCGCGCAGAGGACGTAGAGCGCGAGCCAGCGCCTGCGGTCGCGGCTCGCGGGTAGGTCATCTGCTGGGCTTTGGGTGGCGGTGTCCGCTGTCACGTTTCTCGCTCTCCTTTGGTCGGGGATTGCTGTGGTGCCTGTAGGACGGCCACGCCGGCGAAAACTCATCGCTGCGGGCCTCTATCTCAACGACGTGCGGCGGACGCCGAAATCGACGTTTCTTTCGGAGCTATTCGCGGCTAGCTCGGCCGTCGTGAAAACGCGACGAGGACCGCGGACTCGGTCGCCCGGTTACGCAGCCGCCGCAGGGGCAACCCGACCAGCCAGAGGACGTCTCCGCGCTGGAAGCTGTGGCAGCTGCCGCCCAGACACTCGAGCTCGATCTCTCCCCGCTCGACGACGACGAGCGCGTCGCCCCACTCGGCCTCGGCGTAGGCCCGCTCGCAGCCGGGTGCGATCGCGATCTCGCGCAGCTCGAAAGAAGGCGGAAGAGGCCTGTCAAGGAGAGGGAGACGCTCGCCGCGTGGCTCGTTCATCAGAGGGTCGGCGGAAGGCCAAACGCCCGGAAGAGGTCGGCGGATACGGCGAAGGGCAGCTCGCCGGGCTCGTCGGGCTCCAAGGCGGCGCCGAAGGCGGTGATTTCCACCAGCTTCCCTTCCTCGAACCGCAGCACGTCGAGCGCGAAGGCCCGGTACTCGGTGTCGCCCGGGCGCCGGAGGTAGCCCGCGCAGGCGGGCTGCAGGTTGGCGCCGGTGGCCAGAAGCCGCCACTGGCCGACGTAATGCGGCGAGGCGGGATGGAAGGACTGGCTGACGGCCGTCATGATCGCCTCACGCCCGTCGTGCCAGGTCGGGGTCGGGGGCATCGTCGCGCGGGCGTCCTCGCGTAGCAGCGCTGCCATTGCGGCGACGTCGGCCCGCTCGACGGCGTCCATGAAGCGCTGAAGCAGCGCCCGCTCGGGTTCGCTGGGATGCGAGGACGGCGCCCAATCGAGTCGGCGAGCCGGCAGCTCCTGCTTCAGGGTCGCCCGTGCGCGCTGCAGGGCGCTGTTCACCGCGGCAACGCTCGCTTCGAGCAGCGACGCCGTCTCCTTGGCCGACCACCCGAGCACGTCGCGCAGGATCAGCACCGCCCGCTGCCTCGGCGGGAGGAGCTGAATCGTCGCCAGGAACGCGATCTCGATCGTCTCCCTGGCGACGATCACCGACTCCGGCTGGTCGTCGCTCGGGGCGATCCCCTCGAGCAGGTGGTCCGGGTAGGGCTGCAGCCAGGGAAGGTCGGCGGGGGGAAGCGTCGGAAGGGGCGGGTCCCCACCCGGCCCGAGCTGCGAGGGAAGCACGCGCCGCGGCCTGCCGCGCAGGGCGTCGAGACAGGCGTTGGTCGCGATCCGGTAAAGCCACGCCCGAAACGAGGAACGGCCTTGGAAGCTCTCGCGCTTCCTCCATGCGCGCAGAAACGTCTCCTGCACGAGGTCCTCCGAGTCCTCGAATGAGCCGAGCATCCGGTAGCAGTGGACCTGCAGCTCCCGCCGGTAGCGCTCGGCTTGAGCGGCGAAGGCAGATTCGTCGCCCGCGCGTATCTCCAGGGTCACCTGCTCATCGCTGTTCATCAAGGATTACGACGATCGCCAGCGGAAAACTCATCGGAGCTGGCTGCATACTGCCCCCTCCGCCGCCAGAAGGCGACTCCCCACCCGCCGGGGCGGCGACTACTTCAGGAAGTCGGGGACGTCGATGTCGGACTCGGTGATCCGGAGATCGCCGAGTGAGTCGCGGTCGCGTACAGCGCCGACCTTGCGCTCGGTGCGCCGCTGGGTGAACTCGGGCGCCCGGGCGATCATCTCGAAGCCCTCGAAGCCGGTGGCGATGCAGGTGACACGGACCTCTTCGTGCATCGAGGAATCGACCACCGCCCCGAAGACGATGTTGGCGTTGGGGTCGGTGGCCTGGATCACCAGGTTGGCCGCCTCGTTGACCTCGAACAGGCCCAGGTCCTCGCCGCCGGTGACGTTCAGCAGCATGCCCTTGGCGCCGTCGACCTTCTCCTCGATCAGCGGCGAGGTGATCGCGTTCTTGGCGGCCTCCATCGCGCGGTTCTCGCCACTGCCGGTCCCGACGCCCATCATCGCCGAGCCGGCCTGATGCATGACCAGGCGGACGTCGGCGAAGTCGAGGTTGATCAGGCCGGGAATGGTGATCAGGTCGGTGATCCCCTGCACGCCCTGGCGGAGGATGTCGTCGGCCTCGCGGAAGGCCTCGAGGATGGTGGTGCGGCGCTCGACGATCTGGAGGAGCTTCTCGTTGGGAACCGTGATCACGGTGTCGACTTCGTTGCGCAGCTTCGAGATCCCGTCTTCGGCCTGGGCCATCCGCTTCTTGCCCTCGAACTCGAAGGGCTTGGTGACCGCGCCGACGGTGAGGGCACCGATCTCCTGCTTGGCGATCTCGGCGATCACCGGGGCGGCGCCGGTGCCGGTGCCGCCGCCCTCGCCGCAGGTGATGAAGACCATGTCCGCCCCCTTGAGGGCGTCCTTGACATCGTCGCGGGACTCGGCGGCGGCGCCCGCCCCCACCTCGGGGTTGGCGCCCGCGCCCAAGCCCTTGGTGAGGTTGTGGCCGATCCCGATCTTGACGTCGGCGTCGCAGGCCTGGAGCGCCTGGGCGTCGGTGTTGACGGCGATGAACTCGACCCCCCTGAGCCCAGCGTCAACCATGCGGCTGACGGCGTTCGAACCGCCACCGCCGACGCCAACGACCTTGATTACTGCGAGATAGGAAGTTTCCATGTTGGTCCTGCTCCGTCCCCGAGGCCGGAAAATCCGGCTTGGGGCCTATCGAAAGTAGGGCAAAGTGGGAAAACTGTCAATGCCCGCCGATGCCTGAACTCTCAAGTCTTGCTTTAGAGTTCCAGCGGGGTCACTCTCGAGTGTAGGGTGAGCCTGAGCGTTGCTTGAGGGTGCTGAAAACCGCTGCAAACCAGCGATTTTTGTGGGTCCCGTGCTGAAGCTCCGCGGGAGCCCGCGGGAGCCCTCCTGGGACCGAAATCGGGTGCAGGACCGGTTGCAACAATTTCCGCGAGCGGGCCCGGAAAGGCCCTCAACTGCCCGAGACGGGCCTCCCGGGGACGCTGACGTCAACGTACCCTGGCGCGCCGAGGTCGGGGTCGGCGAGCACCGTGACCGCGGCCTCCCACTTGTCGGCGCCCCGGTCGCCCTCGCCAAAGCGGAGCTCGGGGGCGCCGTCGAGATCCACCACCACCCCACCGCGATCGAGGTCCCAGGTCGCGGCCCGCAGCCGGGGGCGCAGCTCCTCGGGAGCGGCGGCGAGGATCGCGGCCTGGGCCGCACCCTCCCCTCCGAGGCGAGCGTCCTCGCTGGGGCCGGCGTCGAGGGAGGGGAGCTCCTTCGGATCGAAGTCGATCCCGGTGAGGACGAAGCCGTCTCCGGAGACCGGCGTCGGCTCACCGTCGATCTTGGCGACCGCGACGGGCGGTCGCTCCGTGACCTCGATCTTGAGGCCGTGGGGAAAGTCGGTGCTGGTGCTGAGGGCGGCGACGGTGGGAAAGGTCCCGACCGCCTTGCGCAGATCGTCCTCGCGGACGTGCAATGTGGTCATGTCCTCGGAGGCCCGGACAAGGGCTGCGGTGATCCGCTCCTGGTTCGCCGTCACCCCGGAGACCTCTACCTGGTCGACCGCGAACAGCGAAGAGTTGCGGAGGAAGACCAGGTAGACGGCGAGCAGGATCACGGCGACCGCGCCCGCCGCGGCCAGCCGCCGGCGCCGCACCCGCCCCCGGCTCAACTTCATGACAGCCTCCACTCGGCCGGCCACTCGACCTCGCCCAGCACCTGCACCTCGGGCTCCAGGACCACCCCGAAGCGCTCCCGCACCCGCTGCCGCGCGGCCGCCATCACCGCGAGCACGTCGGCGGTGGTGGCGTCGGCGGCGTTTTCGACGAAGTTGGCGTGCTTGGGGGAGAGCCGCGCACCACCCCGCTCCAGGCCGCGGCAGCCGGCCGCGTCGAGGAGCTGGCCGGCCGAGCGGCCCTTGGCGCGAGGGTCGTCAGGGTTGACGAAGGTGGAGCCGAAGGTCTTGATCCCCGACGGCTGCGCCTCGCGGCGGCGGCGGCGCATCTCCCCCATCGCCGCCTTCACCTCGGCGGGATCCGCCTCGGCGAGGGCGAAGGAAGCGCGGGCGACCACCTCACGGTCGCCGAGGTTCGAGGCCCGGTAGCGAAAGCCGAGCTGCTCGGGCCGGCGCCGCTCGCTGCCCTCGGCGGTGGAGACCGTCACCCACTCCAGCACCCTGCCGAGCTCGCCGCCGTAGGCGTTGGCGTTCATCCGCACCGCCCCACCGACCGTGCCCGGGATGTTGACCCCGAACTCCAGCCCCTCGAGCCCCCAGCCCGCAGCCCGGGCGGCGGCCGAGGGGAGCCTCGCCCCCCCGCCGCAGACCACGCGCAAGCCGCGGTGCTCGATCCGGGTGAGATCGCCGGCCAGCTTCAGCACCAGGCCGCGGAAGCCCTGATCGGAGACCAGCAGGTTGGACCCCGATCCGACCACGGCGACCGCGAGCTCCTCGGATTCGGCCCAGGCGAGGAGCTCGGCGATCGCCCTCTCCGACTCGGGACGGGCAAAGTAGTCGGCGGGGCCGCCGACCCGGATGGTGGTCAGGCGGGCGAGTGGGTAGTTCGCCTCGACGCCGTCCGGCCGCTTCACGATCGCTCCCCGTCGCTGTCGGCGAGGGCCTCGGCGAGCTTGAAGATGTCGCCCGCCCCGATCGTCACCAGCAGATCGCCCTCGCCGAGCCTGGGACCGAGCGCCGCCGCGGCGTCCTCGGCATCGGGGAGCCACCAGACCGGCCGTCCCCCCGCGCGCTCGGCGGCGGCCTCGGCGACCATCAGCCCGCTCACCCCCTCGAGGGGCCCGACCGGCTCCTCCCGGGCCGGGTAGACGTCGAGGACGGCGACCTCATCGGCGGCCGCCAGGGCGGCGCCGAGCTCGCTCGCGAGCGCCTTGGTGCGCGAGTAGAGATGGGGCTGGAAGGCGGCGATCAGCCGTCGCGGCCCGAGCTCTCGCGCCGCCTCGAGGGTGGCGCGGACCTCTGTCGGGTGGTGGGCGTAGTCGTCGTAGATCACCGCGCCGTCGTGGCTGCCCTTGCGCTCGAGCCGGCGGGCGACCCCCGGGAAGTCGCCGAGGGCGGCGGCAACCGCGGCGGGGTCGGCGTCGACCGCGGTGCCGGCGAGGGCGCCGAGGGCAGCGAGGGCATCGGCGACGTTGTGGCGCCCCGGCACCGACAGGGTTACCTCTGTGTCGATTCCGGCGCCGCGCGCCCGGAAGCGGCTGCCGTCCCCCGGCTGCGGCTCGATCGCGGTCGCCAGCAGGTCCGCCTCCGGGGCGGGACCGACCGCGCCGGGCTCGGGCTCCAGGGCGAAGCTGATCTCGACCCTGCGGCTCGCCGCGCCGGGGAGGGAGACGTCCGCTCCCCGAACCAGGTCGGAGGCGGGGGCGCTGAAGCGGGCGAACGCCTCCGCAAGCTCCGCCAGCGAGCCCCAGCGGGAGTGGTGGTCGAGCTCGAGGTTCGTGACCACCGCCACCTCCGGCCGCAGCTCGAGGAAGCTTGCGTCGCTCTCGTCCGCTTCTGCGACCACCCACTCCCCCTCGCCCCAGCCGGCGTTCGCGGGTTCGCCGTCGGGCCCGGCGCCGGGCAGCTCGCCGCCGAGGAAGAAGGCCGGGTCGGCTCCGCTCGCCCGGAGCGCATGCACGCAGATCGCCGTGGTCGTCGTCTTGCCGTGTGTGCCGGCGACCGCCAGCAGGCGGCGCTCGGCGCAGAGCTCCGCGAGCAGCTCGCCGCGATGAAGGACCCGCTGTCCCCGCTCGCGGGCGATCGCCAGCTCGGGGTTGTCATCGCCAATCGCGGTGGAGACGACCACCTCCGCGTCGGCGGGCACCTGGGCCGGGTCGTGGCCGAGCCGCGGCTCGAGTCCCCGCCGCCCGCAGCCGCTCCATGTAGGAGGACTCCGCGCGGTCGGAGCCGCTCACCTCGGCGCCGAGGCGGTGGCAGACCAGCGCCAGGCCGCTCATCCCGGCGCCGCCGATCGCGATGAAGTGGAGCTTGCGGTCGCTCCAGCTCACGTGGCCCCCGCCTCGGTAGATGGGATCGCGTCCAGGACCTCCGCGGCGATCCGCTCGGCGGCGTCGGGACGGGCGAGCCGAGTCGAGGCCTCGGACATCGCAGCCAAGCGAGTTGAGTCGGCGAATAGGTCGGCGACCACCGAAGCGAGGCGGGCGGCCTCGAGCTCGGCGTCGGGGATCACCACCGCGGCGCCGCCATCCGCCATCCAGCGGGCGTTGGCGTCCTGATGGTCGCCGGTGGCGTGCGGGTAGGGGACGAGCACGGCCGGCCGGCCGGCGGCGGCGATCTCCATCACCGAGCCGCCGGCCCGGGCGAGGACCAGGTCGGCGGCGGCGAGGACGTCGCCGAGGTTGGGCTCATAGGCGAGCAGCGTGTAATCGCCCGGCGAACCGGCCTCGCGCCAACGCCGCTCGAGCTCGGGGTAGTCGCGGCGCCCGGCGACGTGGATCACCCGCGTCTCCGCGGTTGGCTCGGCGAAGGCGGCGAAGGCCGCCTGGTTGATCGAGCGGGCCCCGAGGCTGCCACCGACCACCGCCAGGCAGCGCTCGCCCTCGGAGAGTCCGAAGCGGGCCCGGGCAGCTCCCCGGTCGGCGTCGATGACGGCGCGGGGGACGGGGCGGCCGGTGACCAGATAGGGAGCACCCTCGCGGCCGGGGATCGGAAAGGCGAGGCAAACGCGCCGGGCGCGCCGAGCGAGCAGCCGGTTGGCGAGGCCCAGGTGGCTGTCGGCCTCGGTGAGCACGAGCGGCAACCCCATCCTCACCGCCGCCAGCCCCGCCGGGCCGGCGACGTAGCCGCCACCGCCGAGCACCGCCTCGGCGCCGCGCTCGGCGAGCACCCGCCGGGCGGCGCGAACGGCGCGCGCCGAGCGGATCGCGGCAAGGGCGGCGCGGAGAGGGTTGCGGCGATCGAGACCGCTGACCCGGAGGAAGTCGATCTCATAGCCGGCGGCGGGCACCAACTCAGCCTCGGCCCGCTCGCGGGTGCCGAGGAAGCTGACCTGGGCGCCCTCAGCGCGCAGCGCGTCGGCGACGGCGATCGCCGGCACGACGTGCCCCGCCGTGCCGCCGGCCGCTATCACGACTCGTGCCACTGGTTGCGCGCTTCCTCTTCGTGTGGGTTCCGCCCTCGACCAGGCGAAGTCTTGCAGCGGCCCCGGCCGAGCCGCGCGACGCCGCGCTCCGGGATCGGGTAGAGGCCCCGGCGGGGCGGCGGCGGGCGCCCGCGGCGGCCGGCCTCCGGGCGACGTTGAGGATCAGGCCCGCGGCGGCCAGGGTGATCACCAGGCTGGTGCCGCCGTAGGAGACGAACGGCAGCGGCACCCCGGTGAGCGGCGCGAGGCCGAGCACCGCAAACAGGTTGACCGCCGCCTGAGCCATGATCAGCGAGGTCAGCCCCGCCGCGAGCAGCTTGCTGAAGCGATCGCGAGCCCGGTGGGCGGCGCGGAAGCCGGCGTAGCCGAACATTCCGAAGAGCCCGATCAGGACGACCATCCCGGCCAGGCCAGTCTCCTCGCCGAGGACGGCGGCGATCATGTCGGTGTGGGCCTCGGGCAAATACGAGGCCTTCTGGACGCTCTCGCCGAGCCCGACTCCGAGGACGCTGCCCGAGCCGACCGCGATCGTCGCCTGGGTGCCCTGGAAGCCCGCCCCGGTCGAATCCGCGCCGGGGTTGAGGAACCCGGTGAGCCGCTCCTGCTGGTAGGGATTCATGGCGATCATCGCCAGCCCCGCGATCGCGATCACCACGCCGACCGGGGCGAGGGTGCGAGGGCGAACGCCGGCCCCGAACAGCAGGCAGCAGACAGCGAAGCAGAGGACGGTCGCGGAGCCAAGATCGGGCTGGCGGCCGATCAGCAGCCGCCGCGAGGCCAACCACGAGCAGGTATGGCAGCAGCCCCTCGAGAGTGCGCACGCGCTTCGGGCGCGACGCCAGCAGGTGGGCGCCGTAGAGGACGATCGCGAACTTCGCCAGCTCGGAGGGCTGGAACTGGAACAGCCCGGCGCCGAGCCAGCGCTGGGCTCCGTTGACGGTGGTTCCGACCCCGGGCAGCAGCAACGGCGAGCAGCAGGAAGATGGAGATCCCCAGCAGGGCCGGGGTGAGCAACCGGACGACCTGGATGCCCCTGATCGAGGCGAAGCGCAACACCACCAGCCCGATCCCGGCGAAGAGGACGGTGCGCTTCAGGTAGTAGGCGCCGTCGCCGCCGCCGGCGAGCAGGGTTCGCGCCGAGCTGGCGCTGAACACCATCACCGCCCCGAGGGCGAGCAGGCAGAGGGTGGCGGTGAGCAGCAGCGAGTACTCGAGCGGCGGCGCCGAGCGCGAGCCCCCGCTCGACGCTCGGCACTCATCCGAGGCCCTCCACCAGCTCCCGGAAGCGGTCGCCGCGCTCCTCGAAGTCCGCGAAGGCGTCGAAGCTGGCGGAGGCCGGCGAGAGCAGCACCACCTCACCCGGCTGTGCCCGGGCCGCAGCCTCCTCGACGGCGCGCTCGAGGGTCCCGCACTCGATCAGGGCCACCCCGTGCGACTCCGCCGGGGCGAGAGCGGCGGACAGCTGCTCGGCCGCCTCCCCGATCAGATAGCAGGCCCGGCAGCGGGCCTCGACCGGCTCCAGCAGTGGCTCGAAGCTCTCGCCCTTCAGCGATCCGCCGAGGATCAGGTGGACGCCTCCCTCGAACGCCTCGATCCCGGCGATCGCCGAGGCGACGTTGGTGGCCTTCGAGTCGTTGACGTAGAGGACGCCGCCGTGTTCTCCCAGCCGCTCGAGCCGATGTGGGACACCCTCAAAGCTCGAGAGCCCGTCCACGACGGAATCCCGCGGGATCCCGGTGGCGAGCGCCGCCGCGGCCGCCGCCATCGCGTTCTCTGCGTTGTGGCGGCCGAGCAGCTTCAGCTGGTCGCTGCGCAACAGCGGCTCGTCGCCGGCGAAGATCACGCCTTCGCGCATGCTCACCTCGCAGTCGGGGTCCGCCGCCATCTCGGTCGCGGGGCAGAAGCGCACCAGCCGGGCGCAGCCGCCGAGGTCGCGGCCCCGCAGCTCCGGGGTCGCACCGTTGTAGACGGCGACGTCGTCGTTTCCCTGGTTGGCGAAGATCCGCAGCTTCGCCTCGATGTAGCTCTCCAGGGTCCCGTGGCGGTCGAGGTGATCGGGCGCCAGGTTGAGGAGGACCGCGCACTCCGGGGCGAAGTACTCGGAGTCCTCGAGCTGGAAGCTCGAGGCCTCGCAGACCACCGTGTCGTCGGGATCGACCTTCCCCACCAGCGAGGCGAGCGGGGTGCCGACGTTGCCGGCCACTGCCACCGGCAGCCCGGCGACCCGGTGGAGGTGGCCGAGCAGCTCGGTCGTGGTGGTCTTGCCGTTGGTGCCGGTGACCGCGATGAAGGGGTTGGGGATCAGCCGCCAGGCAAGCTCGAGCTCCCCGGTCACCTCGAGGCCGCGCTCCCGCGCGGCCTCGACCACCGGCGCCTCCTGGGGCACTCCGGGGCTCTTTACAAGGGTCTTGACCTGATCGAGCAGCTCGGTTCCATCCACCTCCAGGCTGACTTCGACGCCCGCCTCGGGCAGACCTTCCGCCTCGCGCGGGCGCCCCGAATCGCAGCCGAGGACGCGCTCACCGCGCTCCGCCAACAGGCGCGCGATCGCCGCCCCCGAGCGGGCCAGCCCGACCACCAGAAACGGCCCCCGAGGCAGGGGCGGCCGCGGCCGCGGATCGCCGAATCGGTTCACATAACCACCTTGACCGCATTTCGGCGCGGGCGCGGAAACCCCTTGCGGTAGCAGAATCCCGCTTTGCTATGCCGAATGCGCCCGCTTTGCACCTTCCGGCAACAAACGCCGACGTAGCGGACAACGTCGGGTTCACGATCGTGATCCCTTAGAGCGAGGGAGGAAGGGCTCCACCAAGCACCCAAGCTAAGGAAGACCGCTCCGCGCCCGGGGGTGGCGGCGCCGTGCGCGGGATACTGCGTGGGCGATGTCAGAGGAGAACGTGGAGCTCTTCCATAAGGCCCTCGAGGCCTACAACCGGCGCGACATCGAGGCGATGCTGGACATCTCGCACCCCGAGGCCGAGTGGTACCCGTTCACGGCGCAGGTTGAGGGCGACGACGCCTACCACGGTCACGAGGGCCTCAGGCAGTGGTGGGCGAACGTGGACGCCACCTTCGAGGACCTTGAGGCGAGTGTTGAGGAGGTTCGAGACCTCGGCGACGCGGTCCTCGCACTCGGCCACCTTCGTGCCCGGTTCAGGAGCGGCGTCACGCTGGATACGGCAATCGGCTGGCTCACCCGCTACCGCAATGGTCTTGCCGTGTGGGGTCGCGCATACCAAAGCCATGCCGAGGCCCTCGAAGCCGCCGGCCTGCGGGAGTAGCTGCGGGCTACTACTTCGGACGAAAAGCTCGGCTGCATCCATGAACTAGGATCGGGCCGATGGCCGACGAGGAAACGAATGCGGTGATCGTCCTCGACACCGGCAAGCCCCTCAAGGTGCAGAGCACGGTTAAGGAGATCAACGCGGAGATCGAGGGCAGGAAGAACCTGACTCTCCCCATGATCCCGGTCGTCGATGAGGACGGACGAGAGGTCTGGATCAACGCCAACCACATCATCGCGTTCCAGGAGTACGAGTCAGAGGGCATGCCACTATTGCGCTTCGCCTGAATTAAGGGCTGAGCTCGCGGGAAAGCCCCGAGGCGCTACTGCAGGAACCTGGGGGGCCTAGACTCGGCCAGGTGAAAGGAGTCGTCGCGTACAAGCGCGCGTGCTTCCGTTGCGGAACTGCGGTGGAGCCATTACACCGATGTCCAAAATGTGGGCGGCGCTCAATCCTCGCGTTCTTCCTTCCACGTTCCTGGACCCGCTGGTAAATCCTCGGCCGGATCTTGGCCGATGTTGGCGTAGGATCACTGCCAAGAAGGGAGAGGGAAGGGGCTTGGGTCGGCCAGGCTCACGGCCCTCAGCTCACGGTCTACGTGACCATCTCCGCCCTCGCCGCTCGGCTCCCTGGAGGCCAGGGACGAATTACGGCACTTTCACGCCGGAGCGGGCTCGACTGCGATCCCCGATCGGCCCTCCCCCGATTCAGGCTCACCGCACGGCAGGCCTGTCTAGGGCGCCACCTGATGTCCATCTGGCCGGCGCCCGCAGAGGTGCCGCTTTGGCCGCGGCTCCTCCCCTGAATTAGGGCCCGATCGCCTGCTGGTAGAGGGTGAAGCCGATCCCCGAGCAGACCGCGGCAACGATCCAGAAGCGGAGCATGATCTTGGTCTCCGACCAGGCGAGAAGCTCGAAGTGGTGGTGGACCGGAGCCATCAGCAGGATCCGCCGGCGGAAGGCCTTGAAGGCGGCGACCTGGAGCGCCACCGATAGCGCCTCGATCACGAAGATCCCGCCGATGATGATCAGCAGCACCTCGGTCTGAGTCATCACCGCCAGCGCCCCGATCGCGCCCCCGAGGCCGAGGGAGCCGGTGTCCCCCATGAAGATCGAGGCGGGGAAGGCGTTGAACCAGAGGAAGCCGATGCAGCCGCCGACGAGGCAGGCGGAGAGCAGCGCCAGGTTCTCCTGCTCGTTGGTGATGAAGGTGATCGCCGTGTAGGCGAGGAGGACGATCGCGCAGCAGCCGGCGGCGAGCCCGTCGAGCCCGTCGGTGAGATTGACGGCGTTGCTGGCGCCGGCGATCACCAGGAAGACGAGCAGCAGGTAGACGGCGTCGGGGATGTCCACCTGGGCGTCGGAGATCCGGAGCTCGATCACCGACTCCAGCCCGACCTCGTTCTTGGCGACGTAGTAGAGGCCGACCGCGAGCAGGAACTGGTAAGCGAGCTTCCAGCGGGCCGAGAGGCCGAGTGAGCGCCGCTTGACCAACTTCAGGAAGTCGTCGGCGAAGCCGATCGCGGCGCATCCGATCGCCACGCCGAAGACCGCGAGGCTGGCGACGTCGCGGTCGGAGAGCACCAGGTATGGGATCGCGATCGCCGTGAAGATGATCAGCCCGCCCATCGTCGGAGTGCCGGCCTTCTCGTGGTGCTCCTCGGGGCCCTCCTCGCGGATCTGCTGGCCGAACTCCTTGACCCGCAGGTACTCGATGAAGCGCGGGCCGAGGAAGATGCAGATCAGCATCGCCGCCATCCCGGCGATCAGGATCTCTCCCAGCATTACTTCGCCAGCCTCTCGGCGACCAGCTCGAGGCCGACCGCGCGCGAGCCCTTGACCAGGATCGCGTCTCCCGGCTGGAGGCGCTCGGCGAGCGCCGCCGCCGCGGCCTCCGCGTCGGCCACCTCGGCGTCGGGGTTGTACTCCCGGCCGAGCTCGCCGACTCCGATCAGCAGCTCCACCCCGCGCCGCCGGGCGTGCTCGCCGATCTCGCGGTGGTAGGCCGCCGCCTCCGGGCCGAGCTCCCGCATCTCGCCGAGCACCGCGACCCGACGGCCGCCGGCCGGCAGGGAGGCGAGGTGATCGAGCGCCGCCCGCATCGAGATCGGGTTGGCGTTGTAGGAGTCGTTGATCAGGATCGCGTCCCCCGGGAGCTCGACGATTTCCCCCCTGAGGCGCGAGAAGACTATCCCCGGCGCCCGCTGTGCCATCCCGTCAAGCGGCAGCCCCAGGGCGACGCCGGCGGCGATCGCCGCCAGCGCGTTGTCGAGGTTGTAGGCCTCGACGAACGGCAGCTTGAAGGCGTGCTCCCCCGCCGGGGTGACGACGACTGCGTTCGTCTCCCCCGCCTCGGCGACCACATCCCGAGCCTGGACGTCGCCTCCTCGCCCGAAGCGCAGCAGCATCGGCGCCCGGTCCAGGTGCGGCTCCAGCGGGCCCGGATCGGCGGGGACCACCGCGGTGCCGCCCTCGGCGAGGCCGTCGATGATCTCCGCCTTGGCGGCCGCGATCGCCTCGACCGTGCCCAGCAGCTCAACGTGGACGGGGCCGACGTTGGTGATCACGGCCACGTCGGGCTCCGCGATCGCGCTGAGCTCGGCGATCTGCCCCGCGCCGCGCATCGCCATCTCGAGGACGAGGACCTCGGTGTCCTCGCCGGCTCCGAGGACCGCGAGCGGCAGGCCGATCTCGGTGTTGAAGTTCTCGGGGCTGGCGTGGACGGCGGCGGGCAGGATCGCCCGGCAGACGTCCTTGACCGAGGTCTTGCCGGTGGAGCCGGTGATCCCGATCACCCGGCAGCCGAGCTCCCGGCGCCAGTGGCGGGCGAGGGCCTGGAGAGAGGCGAGCGGGTCTTCGCTGCCCAGCACCCAGCCGCTGGTCCTCGCCGGCGCCGGCCAGCTCGCGGGCGTGCTCCGCGCCCACCAGCACCCCCCAGGCTCCGCCGCGGAGCGCGTCGGAGGCGAAGCGGCCGCCGTCCTCGCGCTCTCCCCGCAGGCCGACGAAGAGGTCGCCCTCCCGCGCCTGGCGGGAGTCGATCACGGCCCGCCGGGGGCCTCCGCCGCCCCCGCGCCGCACCACCTCGGCCCCGGCAGCCGCGGCCAGGCGCTCGCCGTCGAGGGAGATCATCGGGTCGTTGCCGTCAGCTTGCGGAGCTCGTCACGGGCGACGTCGCGGTCGTCGAACGGGATCTTTCGGCCGCGCTCGAACTCCTGGCCCTGCTCGTGGCCCTTGCCCGCGATCACCACGGTGTCGCCGCGCTCGGCGGCCTCCAGGGCCCGGGCGATCGCGGCCCGCCGGTCGGGCTCGACCACCACCTTTCCCTCGCCGATCAGGGCCGAGTCGATGCCGGCGACGATCTCCTCGATGATCGCCTCGGGCTGCTCGGAGCGGGGATTGTCGGAGGTGACGATCGCCAGGTCCGAGAGCTCGGCCCCGGCCCGGCCCATCAGGGGGCGCTTTTCGCGGTCTCGGTCGCCGCCGGCGCCGAACACCGAGATCACCCGGCCCTGGGTGATCCTGCGAGCGGCCTCGAGCACGTTCTGGAGCGAATCCGGGGTGTGGGCGTAGTCGACGAGCACCGCGAAGGGCTGGCCCTCGTCGATCGACTCGAACCGGCCCGGGACCTGCCCGGCCGATGCGAGGGCGGCGGCCGCGCGCCGCAGGTCGAGGCCGAGCGCGTGAGCGACCGCGAGCGCCGCGAGCGCGTTGGCGACGTTGAAGTCGCCCGGGCAGCGGCGTCCGGACCTCGAGCGCCCCGGCGGGCGAGACGCAGGTGAAGGTCGAGCCGGCGGCGTCGAAGGCGACCTCGCGGGCGCTAGGTCCGCCTCGCCCCGCCGGGGGAGAAGGTGACCCGGTCGCCGCTCGGTCCCTCGGCGAGCTCTTCGGCCAGGCGGCGGCCATAGGGGTCGTCGACGTTGACGACCGACACCCCTCCCTCCAGTTCAATCGTCGGGGCGCCGCCCTCGGCCGTGAACAGCAGGCGCTTCGCGGCGAAATAGTCCTCCATCCCCTCGTGGAAGTCGAGGTGGTCCTGGGTGAGGTTGGTGAACACCTTGACGTCGAACCGGATCGCGTCGGCGCGATGGAGGACAAGGGCGTGCGAGGAGACCTCGAGCACGCAGGCCTCGTCTCCGGCCTCGGCCATCCGCCGGAAGGTCGCCTGCAGGTCGATCGCCTCCGGCGTCGTCCGCTCGACCTCCTCGACCTGGCCGCCGACCACTCTCTGGACCGTGCCCAGCAGGCCGCAGCGGCGGCCGGCGTCCTCGAGCAGGTGGCGCACCAGGAAGGCGGTGGTGGTCTTGCCGTTGGTGCCGGTGACGCCGATCACGGTCAGGTCCTCGGTTGGATCACCCCAGAACGCCGCGGCGAGCGGCGCCATCGCCGCCCGGGCGTCGGCGACCTGGACCTCGGGCACGCCCAGCTCCAGTGGCCGCTCGACCACGAGGGCGGCGGCGCCCGCCTCGACCGCCTCGCCGGCGAACTCGTGCCCGTCGCGGCTGAGCCCGGTGACGCAGAAGAAGAGGGTGCCGGGCCCGACATGGCGGCTGTCGTAGGCGAGATCGGAGATCTCCACGTCGGTGTCGCCGCGCACTTCGGCGGCGACACCTGAGTCGCGCAGGAGGTCCTCGAGCCTCATCGCGGGCGATTCTAGGTGTGGCCCCCTGGATGAGTGGTTTATGGCGGCGAGATCCCCAGGTAGGGGAGCGCAAACGAGGCGATGTCGCCGAAGACGGGTGCCGCCACCTCGCCCCCGGTGTGGACGTAGAGCGGCTCGTCGACGACCACCGTAACCAGCAGCTTCGGGTTCTGGGCGGGAGCGAAACCGACGAACGAGGCGACGTAGCGAGAGTCGGAATATGTGCCGTCCTCGACCTTCTGTGCGGTGCCGGTCTTGCCGGCGAGCACGTAGCCCGGGACGCTGACCGAGGAGGCGGTACCGCCGGGCTCCAGCACGCCCTCGAGCATCCGGCGGAGCTGGGCCGAGGTCTCGGTGCTGATCACGCGCTCCCCGCTCCGATTCGCTCTCGGCCGGCTCGCTGCCGACCTGGGTGATCAGCCGCGGGCGGCGGAGGATCCCGCCGTTGGCGATCGCCGAGTACCCGGCGGCCATCTGCAGCGGAGTGACCGCGAGCCCCTGGCCGATCGGGAGGTTGCCCATCGTCGAGCCCGAGTAGTCGTCGCGCGAGGGAACGATCCCCTGCTCCTCTCCGGGATAGTCGAGGCCGGTCTTCTCACCGAAGCCGAACCTGTCGATCCAGTCCGAGAAGCGGTCGGGGCCCTCCTCGAGCCCGATCTTCACCGCGCCGACGTTGGACGACTGGGCGAGGATCTCCGAGACGGTTGCGTCGATCGGGGATCGCTCGTGGGCCTCGCCGATCCTGCGGTCGGCCACCTGGATCTCCGAGGGGAGGTAGAAGCTCGTCTGCGGGGTCACCACCTTGTCCTCGAGGGCCGCCGCCACCGTGAAAGCCTTGAAGGTCGAGCCGGGCTCGTAGGTGAAGCCGGTCGCCCGGTTGGCGAGCTCCTCCTCGCTCGCCGACTCCAGGTCTGTCGGGTCATAGCCGGGCCAGTTCGCCATCGCCAGGATGTCGCCGCCGCTCGGGTCCATGACGATCGCCGTGGCGCCCTTCGCCTCGAACTGCTCTCCCGCCTCGGCCAGCGCCTCCTCGGTGCGGCCCTGGATCGCCGCGTCGAGCGTCACCCTGACGTCCTGACCGATGCTGGCGGGGCGGACGGTCTCGGTCCGGAGCGGCTCGCCGAGCGCGTCGTGGACCACCTCCTCCTCGCCGTTCGCGCCTCCGAGCACGTCGTCCTCTGCCTGCTCGAGGCCGGTGAGTCCCTGGTTCTCGGTGCCCACCGCTCCGATCACCTGCGAAGCGAGCTCGCCCTGCGGGTAGAGGCGGCGGCTGTCGGGCACGGTCGAGACCCCGGCGATCTGGAGCCGCTCCACCCGATCCGCGGTGTCGAGGTCCACCTTGCGCGCCAGGTAGGCGAAGCCGGAGCTGCGATCGGAGAGCGCCTCGGAGAGGTCGGCCTCGGAGACCCCGGTCACGTCGTGGAGGCGCTCCGCCGTCCGCACCGGATCCTTCACCTGGTAGGGGGTTGCGATCACGTCGGCGGCGTCCTCGGAGACCGCGAGCACCTTGCCCGTCCGGTCGATCACCCGCCCCCGCTGGCCGGGGATCGTCACCTCGGTCACCTGCTGGCTGTGGGCCTCGGCCCGAAGCTCGCCTCCGCGCACCCCCTGCAGCCAGAACGGCGCGAGCGAGAGCGACCGAGAAGAGCAGGACGAAGAAGCAGAAGAGGAGCCCGAGCCGGCGGTCGATCAGTCGCATCGGCCTCGGGCCTCCTCGCTAGCCATCTAGAGGCCGACGCCTCCGGAGCCGGTCGACCCGGTGGAGCCGCCGCCTGATGGGGCGGCGGGCGCGGGGGTCGCCGGGGCCGGCGCCGCGGGCTCCGGTGCGGGAGCCGGGCTGGGGCTTGGCGACTGGCTGACGGGCGGTTCGTAGGAGATCGGCTCGCTCGCGGGGACGACCTCGATCGGATCGCTGGTGAGGAGGTTGTCCTCGTCGAGCAGCTTCACCAGGCGCTCGAGATCGCCGTCCTCGGCGGACAGGTAGCTGATCGCCTCGGGCGGCGGGACCGCCAGCCCCTGCGTCGCCGCCGTCCCCTGGATCCGGCTCGCCGAGAGCTGTTCGGCGAGTTGGCGCGCGGAGGACCGAGTTCTGGCGCTCGAGCTCCTCGACCGCCTGCGACACGCGGCCGGAGCCGGCGTTGAGGCTGAGGCTGACGACGTTGAGGGCGACGATCCCGAAGAGCAGCACCGAGAGCACCGCGATCCAGCCGCGCCCCCGGGTGAGGCGGATGATCAGGCCCGAGTCGGAGAGATCGCGGACCGCGACCGCGGAGCGGAGCGCGGCCCCGGGCAGCATCGCGGCGCCCGCGGCCGCTCCGGCGAAGGCGGGCTGAACGACTCGGCGAGCGGCGGCGGGGCGCTTGGTCCGGGGCGCGGCTGCCGTTCCGGGGCCGCGGGCGCGGTCCTGGCCTGGGCACTCGTGCGCCGCCGGCGCGGTCCCGGCCTTGGCCGGGGCGCTCGTTCGCCGCGGCTTAGGGGGCGCGGCGGGGCGCTGGGAGCGGCGGAGGCGAGGGCGGGATTTGCCACTAGCCCGGCTGCTCCTCGTCTCGAAGCTTGCGCGCCGCGCGGAGGTGCGCCGAGGCGGCGCGCGGATTTCGCTCGATCTCCTCCGGGGTCGGGGCGATCGCCCGGCGGCCGAGCGGCTCGGCCTCGGGCTCGCGGCCGCAGACGCAGACCGGAAGCTCGGGCGGGCAGACGCAGCCGCGGGCGCGGTCGGCGAGGAAGCGCTTCACCCGGCGGTCCTCGAGCGAGTGGAAGGAGATCGCGCCGAGCCGGCCGCCGACCGCGAGCAGCTGCCAGGCGAGCGGGAGGGCGCGGTCGAGCGCCCCGAGCTCGTCGTTGACCGCGATCCGGATCGCCTGAAAGGAGCGCTTAGCGGGGTGCCCGCGGCCGAAGCGCTCGGCGGGCGGGATCGCCGCCTTCACCGCGGTGACCAGCTCAGAGGTGGTGGCGAGCGGGCGCCGCTTGACGATCTCTCGCGCGATCGAGCCGGCGCGACGCTCCTCGCCGAACTCGCGCAGCACCCGCGCCAGCCGGTCCTGCTCCCACTCGTTGACGATCTCGGCCGCGGTCAGCTTCTGGTCGGGGTCCATCCGCATGTCGAGGGGCGCGTCGAAGGCGTAGGAGAAGCCCCGCTCCCAGGCGTCGAGCTGGAGCGAGGACATCCCGAGGTCGAAGACGATCCCGTCGGGGCGAACCCCCTCCCCGCGCAGCCCCTCCAGGGCGGCGACGAAGTCGGCGCGCAGAAAGCGGGCCCGTGACGGAGAGTCGGCGGCGAACTCCCGCCAGCGAGCCTCGGAGGAGGGATCGCGGTCGACCGCGATCAGCTCCCCCTCGGCGCCGAGCCGCTCGGCGATCAGCCGCGCGTGGCCGCCGCCGCCGAAGGTGCAGTCGACGAAGGTCTCCCCCGGGCGGGGGTCGAGGATCTCGACGAGCTCCTCGGCGAGAACCGGCTCGTGGTCCTGGGGCACATACGTAAGGTTCGCTGACGGGGACATTTGTCCGGCCGCGGTGTTTGTGGCGGCCGTATATGAGGGCGTGGCCATCTCAGGCTCCTCTCCTCGGGGAAGGGCTCATCACTCCGCCTCCGAGAGGTTCTCGGCGACGTCGGAGACCTCGGCGTCCATCTCCTTCTCGTAGCTCGCCCACCGATCGGCGCTCCAGATCTCGAACCAGTCGTCGGAGCCGACGATCACGCAGGGCCCCTCGCCGAGGCCGGCGTGCTCGACCAGCTTCTTCGGCAGGCGGATCCGCCCCGCGGAGTCGAGCGAGTCGTCGAAGGCGCCGCCGTGGAAGTGGCGGCGCATCATCCGGCCCTTGCGGCCGAGCGGGTTGGTCTCGCCGAGGAAGCGCTGGGTGAAGCGCTCGTAGCCGGCGGGCGCGAACACCCAGACGGAGGGCTCGAGCCCCTTGGCGAGAACGACTCCATCAGCGAGCGCCGCACGGAACCTCGACGGGACCGTGAGGCGGTCCTTGGAGTCGAGATTGTGCTCGTACTGGCCGAGAAAAGACAAGGTGGGCTTCCTCCGGAGTTGAGTCTGGTTCGGAGCGGGCCGGGGAGGTGAGGTGGGAGGAGCCTCACCACCCCGGCCCTTTGACCAACTCTGGGACGACACGCTAACCCACTCTGTCCCACTTTGCAACACATCGCTGCCGGGCAGATTGGAGCCGATCCGTCGGACGGAACTGCTAGCCAGCCCTGCACCGCCGGGAAATGGCTCTGTGGTGGGGAATGCGGCGCGCCCATCAGCGCCCGGACAGGTGCCGAGCGAGCTCCCTGATGCAACCGAGCTTGCAGCGGAAGGGCTTACACAAACTCGTTACCGGCCCGTCACGCCGAGTTAACTCCCGACCGAGGGGCGGCTCTTACGGTCCTCGCCTCCCGTAGAGCCGCACGACCTTGGAAGGCAGACCGCCCGCTAGAGGAGGGGCCGCTCGCGAGAGCGGCCCCTACTCGTTCCGGGTCCCGAAGCCGCCCGGCTCGCGGCTCCCGCTCACAGGCCGGCGAGGAAGCGATCGATGTTGGCGAGCAGCCCGGCGGCGATCATCAGCAGGACCGAGGGCACCAGCAGCAGCGCCACCGCGAGCTGGATCTTCGGCGCCGCCCGGGCGGCCTGTTCCTCGATCCGGCGCCGCTGGGCGGCTCGGAGCGAGCTCGCTTGCTCCTGCAGCTGCTCGGCGAGCGGCGAGCCATAGCGGCGCGAGCGCTCGATCACCCCGCACATCGCCGCCACCTCGCCGACCGGAACCCGGCGGCGGAGACCGGCGAGAGCCTCTCGCTGCGGGGCGCCGCAGGAGGTCTCGGCCGAGAGAACCGCGAGCTCCCGGGCCAGCGGGCCTTCGCCGTCGGCCAGCTCACTCAGCCCGGTCAGCGGGCTGCGGCCGGCCGAGGCCCCGACGGCGAGCAGGTCGAGCGCCCCCGGGAGGCCGCCGCGCAGAGCTTGGAGGCGCCGTCGGGCGCGCCGCTCGAGCAGAGCGTCGGGGCCGAGGAAGCCGGCCGCCGGCAGCCCGGCGAAGACGATCCACGACACGCGCCCCGGCGCCCCCGGGGCCGCCACGGCCGCCAGGCAGAACCCCGAGACGGCCCCAGCCAACTTCGCCGCCAGCAGCCCGGTGACGCTGACCTGATCGGCGAGCCCCGCGCGTGCGAGGCGGCCGGGCAGCCCGAGGCGGGACGCCAGCAGGCCGAGCGCCGACTCCCGCGGGCCGCCTCCAAGCACCCAGCCCAGCCCCCGCGGCTCGCGCTCCCCGGAGCGCCCTCGCAAGACCTCCAGCCCCGCGGCCGCGCCCAGGAGGAGCGCCGCCAGGGTCAGAATCGCCGCCCCGGTCACGCCTTTGCCGCTCTCATTCCGCTGGCCTGCCGAGCCTGCGGATCGCCGCGAACCCGACCAGCTGGAGAGCGGCCGCCATGATCAGCATCGCCGCCGCAGCGGGTTCGGCGAGCACTTGGGAGATGAAGCCGGGCTCGAGGAGCTCCGCAAACACCGTGGCGCCGGCCGGAAGCGCCACCACCAGGAGCCCGGTGAAGCGCGCCTGGGTGGTCGCGGTTCGCGCCTCGTCGTCGACCCGGTCGCGCTCGGCCGCCGCCGCGGCCAGCCTCCGCATCAGCCCCGCCAGGTCACCTCCCGCCCCCTGCTGGCTGAGCAGCGCCGTGACCAGCGCGTCGACCCGGGCCGAGCGGAGTCGCCGGCGCATCGCTTCCAAGGCCTCGCCGGTCGCGGCCCCGAGCTCGAGCTCGGCAGCCAGCCGCGCCAGCTCCACCGCCGCCGGCCCCTCCAGCGACGAGGAGGCCCCCGCCAGCGCCCCGCGCACCGAGCGTCCCCCCGAGATCGCGTCAGCGATCGCCGTCGCCACCTCGGGTACCGAGCGCTCCACCGCACGTCGATAGCGCTCCCGCCGCCGCGTCACCACCCAGGCCGCCGCCGACGGCCCCCCGGCGGCTCCCACCGCCAGCGGCCCGGGGCCGGCCGCCAGGAGTGCCAGGCCGAGGATGGCGGCGCTGCCGAGCAGCGCCAGCCGCCGCTGCTCGTCGGCGCTGGGCGCATACCCCTCCCGGCCGGCGCGGCCAAGGGGCGCCACCGCGGCCGAGAGCCACCGTGCGATCCGGGGCGCGGAAAGCAGCGCGTCGCGCGCCGCCACAGCCACCAGTCCACCGGCGAGCGCCGCGAGGGCGGTCAGCGCGGCAGCGCCCATGGCCTCATCTCCCCCTCGCTGCCCCGCCTGTAGAGGGCCCTGACCCCCACCGACCCCGCTGCCCGCACCACCTCGGAGACCTCGACCACGCGCCGGCCTCCGTCACCGAGCCGAGCAAGGTGGATGACAAGGTCGACGCCCCGGCCGAGCTGCTCCCGGATCGCCTCGTGGGGGAGGCCGACGCCGGCGATCAGCGCCAGGGTCTCGATCCGGCGGAGAGCATCCTCGGGCGAGTTGGCGTGCACGGTCGAGAGCGCTCCCTCGTGACCTGTGTTCAGCGCCATCAGCAGATCGAGCGCCTCGCCGCCTCGAACCTCGCCGATCACGATCCGGTCGGGGCGCATTCGGAGCGCGTTACGGAGGAGGTCGCGGATCGTCACCACCCCGCGGCCCTCGACGTTGGCGGGGCGGCTCTCGAGCCGGACCACGTGCGGCTGGCGCAGCCGCAGCTCCGCCGCGTCCTCGATCGTGATCACCCGCTCGTCGGGGTCGATGAAGGCCGAGAGCGCGTTGAGCAGGGTGGTCTTGCCCGAGCCGGTGCCGCCGCTGACCAGGATGCTGCGGCGCGCGCCGACCGCGGCGGCGAGCTCGTCGCGCAGCTCCGCGGTCAGGGTTCCGAGGCGCACAAGCTCGTCGGGGCTCGGTCGCACCGCGGTGAAGCGGCGGATCGATAGCGAGGGCCCGTCGACAGCCAGTGGAGGAATCACCACATGCACCCGGGAGCCGTCCTCGAGCCGAGCGTCGACCATCGGGCTGAGCTCGTCGACCCGCCGGCCCAGCGGAGTGAGGATCCGCTCGATCGCGTCGCGAAGCGCCTGCTCGCTCGGGAAGCGGATCTCGGTTCGCTCCACCCTTCCTGAGCGCTCCACGTAGACCCGCTCGTGCCCGTTGACCATCACCTCCTCGACGGCGGGGTCGGCGAGCAGCTCCTCGAGCGGGCCGAGGCCCACCGCCTCCCGGCGGATCAGCTCGCAGAGGCGCTCGCGGGTTGCCTGCTCGAGGATCGCCGAATCGGCCTCGACCAGCTCACGCACCGCGTCGGCCAGCGGCCCGCTCTCCCGCCGCCCTGCCGCGGCCTCCGCCCGGCGGCGCTCGACCAGCCGCCGGCGCAGCTCCGCCGCCCAGAGGTCGAGATGGCGTTTGCGCACCTGTTCGCGCACCACGGATTTGAGCCGCGGCGCCACCGCCCTCTCCCCGGTCCGCGACCTTGCCGCGGCGAGGGAACGTATGCCCGGCTAGTCGCGCTCGGCGTCTGGCGAGGGGAAGAGCGTCTCGGTGAAGCCACCCATCTCGTGGTACATGCGGTTCTCGATCCGCATCAGGAGGACCTGCGAGATGATCGCGGCGACTCCCCCGAGGGCGGCGCAGATCCCAAGCGGCGCATCCGTGAACGCGCCTATCGCGATCGCGATCGCGGCGCCGCCGACGACGCTGTTGATCACCGCGACCATCGCCCCGGTGGTGAAGTACTGCTGGCGGCGCTCCAGGGCCACGCCCATGTTCTGCATCACGCCCACCGCGTCATCGTGGCCGGAGAGCATGAAGTACCGGCGGTGCTCCCCCGCCAGCTCGAGGTAGTAGTTGCGGATCCGGTTGATCGCCCGCCCCAGCATCAGGTCCTCGACCCCGTTCTCGACCACCCGGATGAAGGTGAAGAGCCCGAGTATGTAGAGCGTCGGGAGCGCCGTGAGCGCGAAGACATCGAATGCGTCCCCGACCTCGGTGATCTGCCCGATGAAGCCGAGCGCGACGAGGGTGCTGGAGACAGCACTGATGTAGAGGGCGGCGCGAGCGAGCTCTCGCCGGTCGTCTGAGCGCGGGCGCCGGCGAGCCCGAAATGCTCGGTGGTCAGGGCGGTGAGCAGCGCTTGTCGGTCTGGCTCGGCCACGCCGCGAACTTAGCTCGCGCATCGGAGAGAATTGCGGCGTGGCCGAGATCGAGGTCGTGCAGGCCGACATCACCAATCTCGAGGCTGGACGCGATCGCCAACGCCGCCAACACCGAGCTGCGCCACGGTGGCGGAGTCGCAGGTGCGATCTCCCGCGCCGGCGGGCCCGAGGTGCAGGCCGAGAGCGACCGGGCGGCCCCGATCGGCCTCGGCGAGGCGGTGGAGACGACCGGCCGGTGCCAGATGCCGTGCCGCTGGGTGATCCACGCGGCGACGATGGAGCTGGGCGGCCCGACCTCGGCCGAGATCATCCGGAGGGCGACGGCCAGCGCCCTGGCGAAGGCCGACGAGCTCGGCGCGAAGAGCCTTGCCCTGGTCGCCTTCGGCACCGGGGTGGGCGGTTTCCCGATCGAGGAGGCCGCCCTGATCGAGGTCGAGGAGGTGCGCCGGCACCTCGAGGGCGGCGGCGGTCTCGAGCGGATCGTCTTCGCGGTCCGCGGCGAGGATGCCGAGCGCGCCTTCAGGGTCGCGGCAGAAGCCTGATCTGGCGCGCCGCGCTCTCGGCCCCGATCAGATCGAGGGCCTCGTCTCGGGTCAGGGCGAGGGTCGCCGACCAGCCTTCGCCCGGCCCACTGGGCTGAGTCAGAGCAAGCAGCCTGGCCCCCGAGGCCGCGACGTAGGTCCGCCCGCGCTCCCCGAGGCCGCCCTGCTGGGAGACCACCACGTCGACCCGGCTGCCCTCCGGCGAGGCGCCGCCGACCAGCAGGGCCTCGGCGCCGGTCACCGCCAGCTGCACCGGCTGGTGCCCCCGCCCCACCCCGGGCGCGCTCGGCGCCTCAGCCGCGGGCACGGCCAGCTGCGCCCCGATCACGTAGGAACCCGCGGGGATCGGCGCGGCTGGCGCCTGGCCGAGGGCGTCTCGCGGGTGGCTGAGTGCCCCAGGCGGCGCGAAGGCGGCCGGCACCCGGCGAACCTCGAGCGCGCCTCGCGCCTCCCCCGGCCCGATTGGCTGACCCGCAGGCAACTCGGCGGCGGCCACCAGAACCGGCCGCAGGGCACCGTACTGGGCGGCGACGGAGGAGCGGTAGCGGCCGGCCAGGGTCGCGGCGAGAATCGCGCAGGCGAGCGCCGCCCCGAGGAAGGCGAGCGCCCGGGCGCGGCGGCTCACGCCGCGCGGGCGTACCGCGGGTCGGCCAGCGGCAGCTCCAGAGCCGCGACGCAGCCGCCGCCAGTGCGGCAGAGGGCGAAGCGTCCATGGTGGGCGGAGGCGACCTCAGAGATCACCGAGGTGCCGTGCCCGTGACGGGGATCGGCGGGGCTGCGCACCGGCCCCCCGGCCTTGGCGCGGCCATTGGCCACCGTCACCCGAAGCTTCCCGGCGACCGTGGCGCCGGTGATCACCAGCGGCGGCCCACCGTGCTCGAGTGCGTTGGCGATCAGGTTGTCGAAGGCCTGCGCCATTCCCGCGGGATCGCCCTCGACCAGCGCCGGGCCCGCATCCCAGAAGACCTTGAAGCCGCCGGCGCCGGCCGCGGCGGGCCGCCAGCGCTCCAGGGAGGCGAGGAGCAGCTCCCGGCAGCAGAAGGGGCGCACCGCCCGCTGCTTCTTCCCGCCGTTGACGGTGCGATCGAGATCGTCGACCGCTGCGGAAACCAGCTCGAGCAGCCCCCGACGCCCGGCCGCCGGAGGCGACCCGGGCGGTGGCCCGGCGCCGTCGTCGATCAGGGTGAGCGCCTGTAGCGGGCGGCGCAGCTCGTGGAGCGCTCGGTTCAGCCGCCGTCTGTGCCTGCGGGTGATCATCCCTCGATCAGCCGGTAGCCGACGCCCCAGCAATTGAAGACGTAGCGGATGCCGTCGGGATCGAGCTTGCGGCGGAGGCGGCTGGCGTGCGAGTCGAGCGTTCGGGTGCGCCCCATCGACCGGAACCCCCAAACGTCGCGAAGCAGCTCCTCCTTGGTGAAGACACGGTGCGGCTCGGACGCCAGCGCCCGCAGGAGGACGAACTCCTTGTTGGCGAGCTCGACCTGCCGCTCCCCTACCCGGACCCGTCTGGTCACCGGGTCGATCACTAGCTCCCCGACCCGGATCGGGCCGCGGCGGCGGCCGATCCGCCGCCGCAGCACCGCGGTCACTCGGGCGAGCAGCTCCGGGTAGTGGAACGGCTTCGCGAGGTAGTCGTCGGCGCCGGCCTCGAAGCCGCGCAGGCGGTCCGCCTCGCTGCCCCGGCCAGAGAGGACGATCACCGGGAGCTCGGGGTCGAAGCGCTCGGCGGCTCCGTTCGCGGCGCGAATCTGGCGGAGGACATCGATGCCGCCGGCATCGGGAAGGCCGAGGTCGAGCAGCATCAGGTCCGGGTGGTTGTAGCCGCAGAGCCGGAGGGCGTCCGATGCGCTGGGGGCCGGCAGGGCCCGGAAGCGATCTGCCGTCAGGTGGTCGCAGAGGAGCTCCCGAGTCGGATCGTCGTCTTCGCAGACGAGCACCGTCGCCAGCTCTTCGATCTGGGGCAGCACGGCCATTTGAGGCCGGCGCCGCCGGAAATCTCCCCCATCCCAGACGCCTCCGGCTCAGAGGTCGAGCCAGAACTCCTGGCCGAGCGAACCGGTGCCGAAGACCTCGTTCGGCCCCTCGGAGCGGAGCTCGAACCCCTCCGCCTCGTAGATCCGCCGGGCGCTCGCCAGGCGGCTGTTCGTAAACAGCATCATCTGCCTGTAGCCGGCCTCGCCGGCGAAACGAACGCACTCACGGACCAGGGCCGAGCCAACCCCAGCTCCACGTGCCTCCGGCATCACCAGAAGTAGGCGGAGCTGGGCGACGTCGGAGGAGCGACGGGTGCAGAAGATCGAGCCGACCCGTTCGCCCCGGAGCTCGGCGATCCAGGCACGCTCGCGCTCGGGATCGTGACCCCCGAGGAAGTCGGCGATCACCCTCGCCACCAAGGCCATGAACGCCGGGGCGTCCCAATCGCGTTGCTCCCGGTAGACAACCCGATGGCTCTCCAGGACCCAACCGTGGTCGGCCGGCTCCGGCGCCTGCAGCTCGAGCTCTCTCTTCACTCGGATAAAGCTACGGCGGGCTCGCCGGCGCAGGTAGCTCCAGCACGGATTCGGCCGCCCGGCAGCGGACCAGCCGCCCGGGCGGGACCTCCCGGCGGAGCTCGACCACCCGTCCGTCGGCGGCGATGAAGACGAGATCGAGGGCGAAGCGCATCCCGAAGGTGTGGACGCTGCGGCAGCGTGGGATCAGCAGTCCTTCGCCGGCCTCGACACGATCGAGAAAGGCCAGGCCGAGCAGGCGAGCTCGGCGGGTGGTGGCGACCGGGACGTTGAAGCCGAGCACGGACGCCCGTGGCATCTCGCGAAATCTCTCCACTGCCCTCTGATCCACCCCCTTAAGCGCACTCGCCCCCGGGACGGTTACCCCGGAGCCCAATCGATCCGGCCGGATCCCCAGCGACCGCGGATCTCGGGGGCAGCCGCCAGTCGACGGAACTCACCCGCTAAGTTCGGCAAATGGCCGAGCCGGAGACTCCGACGCTGTACGAGTGGGCGGGCGGACGCGAGGCGTTCGAGCGCCTGATCGAGGCCTTCTACGACCGGGTCGAGCGCGACGAGCTGATCTCGCCTCTCTTCCCCGGCGGGGTCAGCCGCGAGCACCGCGACCACGTGATCCTCTGGTGGTCCGAGGTCTTCGGCGGGCCCGCCGACTACACCGAACAGCTGGGCGGCTACCCGCGGATGGCCGGCAAGCACCGCGACCTCGGGATCACCCCCGAGCAGCGCCTCCGCTTCGCCACCCTGATGAGCGAGGCCGCCGACGACGCCAAGCTGCCCGACGACCCCGAGTTCCGCTCGGCGTTCATCGCCTACGTCGAATGGGGAACCCGAATCGCTCTCCACAACTCCCAGCCGGGCGCCGAGGTGCCCGCCGAGGCCCCGGTGCCGAAGTGGGGCTGGGGAGAGGCCCCTCCCTACCAGCCGTGAGCGAGCGGAAGGTCTGGGTCGAAGCGGGTCCCGATGGGCGGCGGCGCTGCTGGTGGGCCCTCGGGACCGAGGACTACGTCGCCTACCACGACGACGAGTGGGGCCGCCCGCTTCACGGCGACCTCGCCCTTTATGAGCGACTCACCCTGGAGGCGTTCCAGTCGGGGCTCTCGTGGCTGACGATCCTCCGCAAGCGAGAGAACTTCCGGCGGGCGTTCGACGGCTTCGAGGTCGAGCGGGTAGCGGAGTACGGCGACGACGAGGTGGCGAGGCTGCTCGGCGACGCCGGGATCGTCCGAAACAGGAAGAAGATCGAGGCGGCGATCACCAACGCTCAGGCGACCGCGGCTTGCACGCCGACGGCGAGACCTTGGACGAGCTGCTCTGGTCATTCGCCCCCGACCCCGACTCGCGACCGGCGCCGCGCTCCGGCTCCGACCTCGTATCGACCACCGCCGAGTCACAGGCGATGGCGAAAGAGCTGAAGCGCCGCGGATTCGTCTTCGTCGGGCCGACCACCGCCTACGCGACGATGCAGGCCGCCGGCCTGGTAAACGACCACCTCGCCGGGTGCGAGTTTCGCTAGCGAACCGTCGACGCCCCCGCAGGATCCCTTTTGCTGCAAATGGACGTTCAGCCCCCGTGGATCACTGGCGACCACACCGCTCATGCGTAAAGATTCGCTCACCGCTTCCGTCCCCGGGGTTTGGGAGTACGGGGCGGGAGAGGAACCGAAAGTGCAAGACGAGACCACACGAAGAGGCAACTACGAATCGGGCGCCGACTACGTGCTCGAGTACGGCGAGCTCCGCTTCTCGTTCAACGAGCGCGACTTCGCCCAGCGGGTCGAGCAGGCGGCGGTGAAGCTCGACTTCGTCCACCAGGGCCTCGACGAGCACGAGCTCGAGGACCTGCTGGAGCTGGCGGTGAACGGCGAGATCCGCGAGCCCTGTTCCCGCCTCGGCGAGCACGTCAACGAGAACTGGGACGACCTGGTCGGCCCGTCCAACAAGAGCCTGGTGCACTGGCTGCGGCGCCTCGTCTTCCGCGGCGCCTGGCTCGACCAGCGGGTGAAGGAGGGCGAGCTGGACATCGTCTTCGACGAGTCGAACCCAGACCTTCGGCTACGTGCAGCCCGACCGCGACTCGGAGCTGATCCAGCTCTCCGCCGAGCCCTCCTGGTCCCGCGTCGCCTACGCCGGCCGCGACCGGGCCTAGGGTG
>CAWFRG010000016.1:0-214284 GCA_963818205.1 uncultured Solirubrobacterales bacterium | reverse complement strand
GCGGATGATCAGAGACCTACGACTAGCCCGGCCGACGCGCTCGCTCGCGTTCGAACGCGGGAGCGACGGGGTGTGCGTTTGACGCCCCCTCGCCGGGCGTTTAGCGGGCGGGTCTTACGGGACACCTCACACTCCGCGGCGAGCGGAAGCGGCACGATCCAGGGAGAACGCCCGCAAGGGTTTCCCGTTGCGACGCGCGGCAGTCAGTAGGACAGGTCGCGGGCCGGAGGACCGTCGGCTCCAGGGCGACGAAGCGCGTCGAAGGATCGTGGAAGACGTCGCCTTTGAAGCGACGCCAGTGGCGCTCGTCGGGTCCGAGGTAGCGGCGTCCCCAGCGGCGCGCTCGGTCGGCCTCGAAGGGATGGAGCTCCGCCCTTCCCCGCGCGGTGACCTGCAGCACCTCGCCGCGATCGAGGTCGCAGGTGTCGACGACGAGGGCGACGCGTGGGTCGCGCTCGAGCAGCTGTCCGAGCCTTGACCATCCCCCGGTCAGCCACCAGAAAGCGCGCCCTTCCCACAGGTACCAGAGCGGTCGCACGCTCGGCCCGGTCCGTCCGACCGTCGCGACGCGCGCCACGAGGGCCTGGCCGAGGAATCCGTCGAGGTCAAAGCCATCGTCGACGGTCCACGTGGTGCTAGCACCGCCCCCGGCCATGCAGCGATGATGCCAGGCGGGATTCGTCGCTGGCCATACGGTCGGATTTCCGCCGCCCGGGAGGGGATCCGCCTACGCGAGGAAGTCATCGCGGCAGCTAGAAACACCAAGGGCCCTCGTTATTGAGGGCCCTCGGTTAGGTAGCGGGGGCCCGATCCGTTTCTCGCTACGACGCCGACCGCCTCCGTGAGCTGATCGAAAACTTCCCGTGCATGCCGCTCACAGGGTGCGCCCGTCACCGCAGGGAACGGAAGAACGCCCGCACGTCGTTGATCAGCAGATCCGGCGCTTCCATCGCGGCGAAGTGGCCGCCGCGGTCGAACTCGGACCAGTGCACGATCTCGTTGCTCTGCTCGGCGTAGCGCCGGATCGCGATGTCCTCGGCAGAGACAGCGACTCCAGTGGGGACGCCGGACGGCTCCGGCCACTCGTCCGCGTGCTGGACCTCGTAGTAGAGGTTTGCCGCCGAACCGGCTGTGCCGGTGAGCCAGTAGAGCATTACTCGACGGCTCGGCTTGGAGAGACATTCGATACTGTCAGTCGCGGTCGGTTGATTCTCTCCGACTGAGCGGAGTCACAACAAGGAGAGATCCATTGGGAACCTCGCGCAGGGACGCGCAAACCCGATCAGAGCACCGGGCCGGTGCCAGGCCAGCGCGGTTCGCAGCGCTACTCGGCCTCGTCGGCGCCATCGTGCTGTTCGCGCCTTCCGCGGCCTCAGCCGCCGCCTGCAGCCCGACCGCGACGTCTGGTACCCAGACGACCTATGCCTGCGACATCCCGACGGGGACGATCGGTGGCTACGAGGTGAGGCAGTCGGTCGCACCCGCACCGACTCCTCCGCTCGACGGCTACATCACGCACATGGAGACGGACATCGTCGACGCCGACACCGGGCAGCAGGTGCCGATCTCGCGACTGATGCTGCATCACATCGTCTTCGCGAACCTCAGTCAGCGCGACAGCACCTGCGGCAGCTTCGTCGGCTTCGATGGGCGAGACAACTTCGGCTCGTTCGCTCCGCAGCGCTTCTACGCTGCCGGCGAGGAGCGGGCGAAGATGTCGCTGCCCCCAGGCTACGGCTACCGGACCAAGGCCACCGACATCTGGGGTGTCGTGGCCATGGTCATGAACCACCGGGCGACCGCGGACCGTGCCCTGATCCACTATGAGGTGACGGTCGACACCAGTCCGCTGACCGCCGTCAAGCCCTACTGGCTCGACGCGCGCGACTGCCGCGCGGACCCGATCTACAACATCCCGGGCGTCGCGCCGAAGGTGAAGAAGAAGCACAAGCGCGCCGGCAGCAAGGCCTCCGCCGCCAGGAAGCAAAAGCGCGGGAAGATGAAGGTGAAGACGGGCTGGAACTCACGCCCGACGACGAACGAGGCCCGCGACTACGTCTTCCCGGAAAGCGGCAGGATCGTCGCCGGTGGCGGCCACGTGCACGGCGGGGCGATCGGCCTGAGGCTGACCGAGCCCGGCTGCGGAAATCGGCAGGTCGCCGGCTCCGACCCGACTTGGGGCCCTCCCGATCACCCCTTCTACAACGTGCGTCCGGTCCTGCACGAGCCGGGTCCGATCAACATGAGTGCATTCCGCAGCACCACGGGCCTCCCCGTCCATGCGGGCGAGACGATAAGGCTGAACTCGATTTACGACAACTCGTTACCGCACACGCGGGTGATGGGGATCATGATCGTCTACCTCGCCCCCGACCCGTCGGTGACCCAGCCCTGCGGCCCGATCCCCAACTGGGAGATCCTGAAGACCGACCAGCCCGGCAGGCCCGGTCCAATCCCGTTCACGATCCCGCTCACCGGACTGGACGCCAACGGCCAGGCTGTGACGATCAACGCCCCTCCCGGACCGCTACAGAACGCTTCGTCCGGCACGATCGTCCCCGTCGGGGATCGCTCCTTCGGGGCTCCGAACCTGAGGGTGAGGAGGGGCTCCAGCCTCACCTGGCAGTTCTCTGGCGCGGAGCTCCACAACCTGACGCTGGCCAACGGGCCGCTCGGAATCGGCTCGGACAATCTCGACGGCGACCGCGCCTTCACGCAGCAGTTCGACCGCCCGGGCACCTACCGGTTCTTCTGCGCCATCCATCCCACGCAGATGCAGCAGCGGGTGGTCGTCAAGGACAAGAAGACGCACGGTGGTACAAGAAGCGCTGAAGTCGCGGGCCAGCCCTCAGTGGAGACCAAAGTGGACAATGCCTGACATCCCGTCCAGACCGAGGAGGAGTCTGAGAAGGGCGCGCGCCGCCTGCCTTGGCGCGGTGGTGGCCTGCGCCGTCTCGGCAGGGACGACCGGCTCGGCCCAAGCCCAGACCACGGTGCCGTTCTCGACCATGCGGTGATGGACCGTCGGTGCGTCATACGGGCATCGAGATCGTGACATTCTCGACTCAATCCGGTTACTGGTCACGATCACGGCGGACATCGACCGAGCCACTGCGATTTCCACGTTTCCCGCCACCGGGCTTGCAGTTCCCCCGTTTCTCTGAAGCACCGATTCCCGGGGTCACCATGACCAGCACCGTGACGCCGCTCGAGACCCTCACCGGCACCCTAGGTGACCCGGGGCGCCGACGGGGGCGATGACGACCGATCCGGCGAATTTCGAGACGACCGGATCGACGCCGACATCGCCGGAGCTCGACCACCACCTGCGTGCATGGACGTACGCACGCAACCCGGTCCCGTGCCGTTCTCGACGCTGGCGGCTACGTCGCGCCCTACACGGGCGACCCGCTTCGACCCGCTCAACCGCTGAGCGACGCCGCCGGTGACCAATGGCGCCATGGTCACCTCATGGACTGTCTCCGACTTCGAACCGGTCACGTCAGGAGCGAGGACCTGTGCCCGTTCGTCGCCAGCGTAGGCCAGGGTCCAGGCGGCCTCTGGCTGCCCAATGGCTAATCGCGCCCGCCGACCAGCCCGCCCCACCGCCACCCAGCGTTGGTGTACTGGTTCAGGCCGCTCCGACCGGCAACCCGGTGCAACTGAAGAAGTGCATCAAGAAGGCGAAGAAGAAGTACAAGAACGACCCGGCCAAGAAGAAGAAGGCCATTAAGACGTGCAAGAGGAAGTTCGGCTGAGCTCGGCCCAGCCGGATGCACAATGGGTCGACCGCCGCGACTTCCACAAGCGAGAGCCCCCTTTCGGGGGCTCCTCTTCTCGTCTTCGGTGATCCTTTCGCTCACCTTGACGGGAGTAGCGGGGGCGGATTCGAACCCGCGACCTTCGGGTTATGAGCCCGGCGAGCGACCAGACCGCTGCCCCCGCGTCGGGGCATCAAAGGTGGCGGCGGTTTTCGCCAGCGAGCGTAAGAAGCCCCTCGTGACGGATCGATGGATGCGCTGCTGCGTTTGGCTGTAGATCCAGACCCCGACCCGCGCGAAGCGACCGCTTCCGCGCAGCCACGGGTAGAAGTTGCGTACCTCCATCTGGACACGGACGGGGACGCGATCGCCGGCGTCCGGCTCGTCGCCGCCCCACTGACAATCGCAGGAATCCCTGATCGCGGCCGTCCCGGGAGACCAGCAGCCCGCGCTCGATCCGCCAGGTGACCGAGCCGCGGCTCTCGAGCAGCTCGTACTCGGGCGAGCGAAAGCGCAACAGGACCAGCGGTCGCCCCAGCAGCACGATCGACTGGTGGTCGCCGGCGTAGGCCACACGGATCAGGCCCAGGGATCTCCGAGTGACGAAGCGCCAGTACTCCCGCGCAGCTCGGCTCAGGAAGTCCCGACTCAGGACCCTTGACAGGGGCTCGGGGAGCCGCAGCTCCCCCGCCTGAACCGACTCGACGGCGCCGGTGCGCTGGACCTTGCCGAGCTCGTCCGGTAACAGACGCAGCTCTGCCTGGCGAGCGTCCGCCTCGACCTCGGGATCCTCGGCGAGCGTGCGCCGCAGTGCCTCCATGAACGGCGTGGGGGTGATCTCGAATGGGGCCGCACCCGAGGGATCGGTGACGGTCGTCGGCGTGGAGAGCCCCTCGATCAGCGGGCGGGCAATTGCGGCGTCGACGGGCGTGACGAGGCCGATCCACAAAGAGGACAGCCACGGCGTGAGCAGCGGGACCGGCAACCTGGGGCGGGGCCGCACGCCCAGCGCCTCGGCCATCCGGTCGAGCATGTCGCCGTAGGAGAGCACGTCCGGTCCGCCGATCTGCACCTCTCGGCCCTCCGAGGCGGCGACGTCCGGGGCGCGCGCGAGGTAGGTGATCACGTCGTTGACTGCGATCGGCTGCGTCGGGGTCGCCAGCCAAGCCGGAGCGATCATCGCTGGTAGCCGCTGCACCAGGTAGCGCAAAGTGCGGTAGGACTCGCTGTCCGCTCCGACGACCATCCCGGCCCGGAAGTAGGTCAGCGGCGGCCCGAGCTCGGCGAGGATCTCGGCCGTTCGCTGACGACTGCGGAGGTGCTTGGAGCGGGGGTGCTCGCCGAGCCCGCCGAGGTACACGACCCGACCGATCCCCTCCCGCGTCGCCATCTCGGCGAAGTTGCGGGCGCCGCGCCGCTCGCGCTCCTCGAAGTCACCCTCGCCGCCGCGCCCCATCGCGTGGACGAGGTAGTAGGCGACCTCGATCCCCTCCCCCACCCCGCGCAGCGACTCGGCGTCCAGCACGTCACCCTCGCGCAGCTCGAGGCCGCGATCGGCCAGGGCGCGGGCCCGCGAGCTGTCTCGGACCAGACAGCGGACCTCCCAGCCGTCGTCCGCGAGCGCGGCGGCCAACCGGCGCCCGATGAACCCCGTCGCCCCTGTGACCAGCGCCCTGCGAGCCAAGGTCAGGCGATCCGTCGCTCGAACGCGGTCTCCAGCCGCGGCCCCCCCGCCTCGGGATCGTGGACCGTCTTGGAGATCGTCAGGCTCGCCTCTCGTCCCTCGAGGCTCAGGGTCGCGATCTGGTTGTCGAAGTACGGACCGCCGGCGAAGCGCCACCGGATGTCGGGATCCTCGACCCCCGCGGCTCGGGCGAGGGCGCGGACGAGGACTTCGGTGGGGCGCGAATGACCGATCCGCACCGCGAGGCGCTCGTGGGCGTCGAGCGCCTTCCGGTACGGAGAGCAGACCGCCTGGTAGACGGCGCTGCTCACGTTTGCGTCGCGGCGGAACGCCACCTCGGCGAGGTAGGCGTGGTGGACGTCGCCGGAGAGGATGCAGATCGAGGCCGGGGGACGGCCGCGCTCGCCCGAGCCGACCTCCTCCAGCAGGGCGGTGAGCCGCATGAACGAGCGCTGAAACGCGCCCCAGTGATCGCAGTCGAGGGCGCGCCTCATCCGCTCTCCGACCCCCGCCGCCGCCGCGCCCCAGGCGCCGTTGCAGATCGCCTCGTTCCAGGCCTCCAGGTAGTGCAGGCCGGGCGCCAGCAGGTAGGGATCCGAGGTCCCGATCAGGAGGTGGTCGAAGTCGCCCCGCGCCTTGTCCTGGATCCAGTCCCACTCGTCCTCGTCGAAGATCGACCGACGACCCTCCTCCAACTCCCGCCCGGTCCGTGAATCCATCACGATCAGCCGCGTCGAGCCGAGGTCGCGGTAGTAGCTCCACCGCTTGCCCTCCCGCTCGCGGTCGTCCTTGGCGGCGAACTCCCGCAGCACGGGACCCGCCTCGTCGAGCTGACGAACCTTCCGGTAGAGGTCGTTCTCCTCGAGCTCCCGCGGCGAGAGGTTGCCGATGAACTGGTAGATCCAGTACGACATCAGCCCGCCCACCACTCGCTCCTGCCACCACGGCCGGCGACGCATCTCCTCTAACCACGAGCGGGAGATGTTCCAGTCGTCGTGCATGTCGTGGTCGTCGATCACCATCGAGATCGAGGTCGTCGAGAACAGCCATCGGATCACGGGGTCCCCCCATGACTCCCAGTAGAGGCGCGTGTACTCCTCGAAGTCGGCCACCTCCTCCCCCGGAGGCCGGGTCGTGTCCCGTCTCGAGTGGATGAACTCCCGCGCCTGCGGCGAGACCTCGTCCGCGTAGACCTGGTCTCCGAGGAGGAGCACGAGCTCGGGCCAGCGATCGGGCTCCGACTCCAGCATCGAGAGCGCCAGCGTGTGGAGAGCGTCGGGCCCGCGGCCGCGCTCGTCCTCATCCTTGGGCAGGGTGTAGGGAGGGTGGTGCGGGAGGGCGACCCGGCAGGAGCCGAAGATCAGATCGATCCGCCCGTCCGGATCGACGGTGCGGATGATGCTGGGCGGGAACTCGGAGCCCGGCTCGGGCCAGCGGGCTTCCCCGTCGAGCGAGACCCCGTACTCGTAGGTCGTCCCCGGTTCGAGCCCATCGACGCAGACCAGCGCGTAGTGGTGGCCCTCGACACCGAAGGTGCGCGCGCGATGGTCGAGCACCTCGACCTCACAGGCGTCGTCGGTCTCCACCCAGACGACGGCCTCCGTGTCGGAGACGTAGCGAAGGACGGGACCCAGGACCAAATCAGGCATCTGCGGCTCATACCCCGATCCCGGCCGAACGATCGGATTTTATGTTGAGATTCGTTTACTCCTCGCGCTGCATGCCCTGCGCGTGCTCGCCGCCGATCGGATCCCCGAGCACGATCCCGCCCGAGGTGATCTCGAACTCGCGGATCTCGGGGTCGTGAGTCCTCACCGAACCAGAACGGTGCGTTCGCATGCCTTGCCACGGGGGTCGTCCTCTACTTCCTTGCCGAAGTGAAGGAACTGGAACGGTTTGTCCCACACTCGACCGTCTCATGGGGGACTAATTGGAACAGCTTGTCCTTACTAAGTGTGTCATGTGATCCGTATTGGGTGACTTAGACGGATTGATCTCGTCAAGGTGGGCAGAAGCCTGCGACCAGACCAAGAGACCGAACCCCCGCAACTCAAGGAGCATCGGATGGCCAAAACCAATGCGAGCCCCGCCCGGAGGACGGGCGTCCCTTCCGAGGAGCGCTCGATCTCAGAGCTCTTGCAACAGCTGACCCAGCAGACGACCAGGCTTGCCCAGAAGGAGATCGAGCTAGCCAAGGCCGAGATGGCGGTGAAGGGCAAGCGACTCGGAACCGGCGCTGGCGCCTTCAGCGCCGCCGGCCTGATCGCCCTCTTCGCATTGGGCACCGCGACGGCGGCGGCGATCCTCGGGCTGGCAACCGCGCTCCAGGGTTGGCTCGCCGCCCTGATCGTGGCGGGCGTCTATCTGCTGGTCGCCGGGGTATTGGCCCTACTTGGACGCTCCAAAGTCCAGGCCGCGACGCCACCTGTCCCCGAGCAAACCGCCGAGAGCGTCAAGGACGACTTGGAACTGACCAAGGAGAAGGCCAAGGAGGGAAGAGCATGAACGCTTCACAGAACGCTTCACAGAAAAAGAAATCATCTACGACTGCGAGCGCCAAGAGCTCCCGCGACCCCGAGGGGATTCGCGACGACATCGAGCAGACCCGCGAGGAGCTGGGTGACACTGTGGCCGCGGTGGCCGAAAAGACGGATGTCAAACAGCAAGCGCAGGCGAAGGCCGAGGAGTTGAAAAGGGCAGGCCAGCACGAAGGCGAAGGAGTTGGGCGACAAAGCGAAGGAGGTCGCCCCCGACTCCGCCAGGGAAGGGGTGCGGCAGGCGCAGCGGCTCGCCCAGAAGAACCCGATGCCGTCCGCCCTTGCCGGCGCCTTTCTGGCCGGCTTCGCAGTCGGGAGGCTGCTTTCGCGGTGAGCGACCCCGGCCCGACAGGCTCACGTCGCGAGGAGACGACCGACGATCGCGGCGCACACCGGGAGGACGGCGTGCGCCGCGACTACCGCCCCGAGGGCGCCGGCGCCGATGCCGGCACCTTCGCCACGCTGAAGCGCACCGCGACCGAGTTCATGGAGGACAACCTCACCGACTGGGCCGCCGCCCTCACCTATTACGGCCTGCTCGCGCTCTTCCCGGCCCTGATCGCGATGGTCTCGCTGATCGGGCTGGTCGGCGACCCGAAAAGCACGACCCGACGCCTGACCGAAATCATCACCTCGATCGGGCCGCAATCGGCGGCGGAGACCTTCTCCGGCCCGATCGAATCGATCGCCTCCAACCAGAGCGCCGCGGGCTTCGCCTTCGTCGCTCGGCCTGGCGGTGGCGCTGTGGTCGGCCTCGGGCTACGTCGGCGCCTTCATGCGCGCCTCGAACGTCATCTACGAGACGCCGGAGGGACGGCCGTTTTGGAAGCTGCGCCCGCTCCAGCTCGCCGTGACGCTGGTGATGATCGTGCTGATGGCGATCCTGGCGCTGGGCCTGGTCCTGACCGGACCGGTGGTCGAGGCGGTGGCCGGGCCCGATCGGGCTCAGCGACACCGCGGTCAGCGTCTGGAACATCGCCAAGTGGCCGGTGATGGCGGCGATCTTCCTCCTCATAGTCGCGTCCTCTACTACGCCTCGCCAAACGTGAAGCTGCGCGGCTTCAAATGGGTGACGCCCGGGAGCCTGGTGGCGATCGTCGTCTGGGCGGTCGCCTCGGCGGCCTTCGCCTTCTACGTCGCCAACTTCGGCTCCTACGACAAGACCTACGGCACCCTCGGCGGCCTCATCGCCCTGCTGGTCTGGTTCTGGATCAGCAACCTGGCGATCCTCTTTGGCCACCAGCTGAACGCCGAGCGGGAGCGCAGCGCCGAGATCGAAGAGGGCCGCCCGCGGGCAGAGCATGAGATCCAGCTCGAGCCACGCAGCGAGCCCAAGGAGCAAAAGACCACCTGACCGGAAGGAAAGCCAGATGCCAGCAACCGATACGACTTCCCGCCTCACCCCCTACGTCCAGGAGCTACTCGACAACGAATACGCCCGCGAAAATCTGCGCGACGGGGCCGCCAAGCTCCGCACCGCCTACGAACGCTCGAGGAAACGGCCGGTCAAGGCTGCCCGCGACCGCAAGCTTCGTCGCCAGTTAGGGGTCGCGGCGACCTCGATCGGCGAGGGGGCAAGGGCGCTTGCGAGCGGCCGTCGCAAACCGGCCAAGCGGCGCGGGCGACGGAGCGTGCTGCTCCTCGGGATCGGCGCTCTCGGCGTCGGCTTGGCCCTGGCCGCCAACGAGGATCTCCGCTCCTCGCTCTTCGGATCCAGTTCGCAGTCCGAGCAGACTCCGAAAGGGGGCTAAGAATGAAGTTCGCATTCATGCCGATCAGCATCGCCGCCGGCCTGCTCGCCGGGTTGGCGGGACAGAAGGTCTTCGATCGGCTCTGGGGCTTGGTCGACGACGAGGAGCCGCCGCGGCCCGAGCACCGGGAATTCTCGTGGCCAAAGCTGATCGCGGCGCTGCTCTTCGAGGGCGCGATCTTCCGCTTGGTCAAAGGCCTCACCGATCATGGCGCAAGGCGCTCCTTCGCCAAGGCGACGGGTTCCTGGCCGGGTGAGGAAGCGCCCCAGTCGGAGTAACTGTCCGAGTGAGGCGGAGAACCGACCCGTGTGTCCGCGATCAGCTCGAGGCACCGGGGGGTAACCGACGAGTCCCTTTCGGCAGTTGCGGAGCGGGTACACAAACGCCGTGATCGAACGCAGGCTCCTGGCCATCTACCTCAACGATCATTTGGCCGGGGCGACGGCCGGGGTTGAGCTCGCCCGGCGGGCCCGCTCGAGCAATCGCGGCACCAAGTGGGGCGAGGCGCTGGAGAGGATCTGTGTCGAGATTGAAGCCGACCGCACCACCCTCGAGAGAGTGATGGAGCAGCTCACGATCAAGCGCAACGCCGCCAAGATCGCTGGGGCATGGGCCGCCGAGAAGCTCGGCCGCCTCAAGCTGAACGGGCGCCTGACGGGCTACTCGCCGCTCAGCCGACTGCTCGAGTTGGAGATGCTCCACATCGGGATCACGGGCAAGCTCGAGTTGTGGCAGGCGCTGCAACGGACCCTGGGCTCCAAGCTCTCGCAGTTCGATCTGCCCGGCTTGATCGAGCGGGCCGAATCGCAGCGCGAGGTGGTGGAGCGCTTGCGCCTTGATGCCGCTGCAGAGGCTCTTGCGGAGGAATCCGGCTGAGACGGCCGCGAATCGTGGAAGCTCTGGAGCGCTCGAAGTTTTCGGCCAGGTCCTCGGCTCCGCGCGCAGGCCGGATTGGTCGAGGTCGGGGTGATCGCGGTCGACGGGACCAAGCTCGCCGCGATGGCGAGCAATCACTCAAACCGAAGCTGGCGAGCCGCCAGGGCAGGCGGGCGTGGCTGCGGGAGGCTAAGGAGCGCCTGGAGGCGGACGCGCCGAGAAACCAGAACAGGCGCTAGTCAGAAGTTCGCCCAAGCTCGCGTAAAGCGACTCGGGTCCCTTTCTGAGGTAGCGGGCCGAGGTGTTCACAAGCGAGGAGCCCCCTTTCGGGGGCTCCTCTTCTCGTCTTCGGTGATCCTTTCGCTCACCTTGACGGGAGTAGCGGGGGCGGGATTCGAACCCGCGACCTTCGGGTTATGAGCCCGACGAGCTACCAGACTGCTCCACCCCGCGTCGGTCCATAGATTTTAACGCGCCTGCAGCGAGGCAAGGGGAAGAAATCGGGTTGGGCATCGCCTTGCCTGGGTATGGTCGCGGCAATGGGTACTGGGGCGATCCCTTCAAGGATCGCTCGCGAGCTGCTCGGATTCAGCAAGGAAGCTCTCGAGCGGTGGGCATCGCGTAGTGACTGCGCGGTCGCTAGTAGCATGCCCCGCCGTGGCCGGGACTGGCTGAGCTGGGGCAATCGATGCGGGTAGCCGTAGTCGACATCGGCACCAACTCGACCCGGACTGCTGATCGGCGATGTCGAGGCCGGGCTGGTCGAGGAGGTCGAGCGCCGCACCACCGTCACCAACCTCGGCCGGGGCGTCGACCACAGCCAACTGCCTCTCCTCGGACGCGATCGAGCGACGTCTGCGACGTGGTCGCCGACTATCGGGCCCGCTATGAGGAGCTGGGCGCCGAGCGGGTGATGGCGATCGCGACCAGCGCCGTCCGCGACGCCAGCAACGGCGATGCCTTCATCGCCGAGCTGCGCGAGCGCTTCGACCTCCACGCCCAGCTTCTCACCGGCGAGGAGGAGGCCCACCTCACCTACCTGGGGGCGACCGCCCAGCGCGCCGACGAGGAAGACCCTGGTCTTCGACATCGGCGGCGGCTCCACCGAGCTGATCGTCGGCACCGGGAGGAGGTCGACTTCCACGCCTCGCTGCAGGCCGGCACCGTCCGCCATTCCGAGCGCCACCTGACCTCGGACCCCCCCGATACCCACCAGCTGGAGGACCTCGCCTCCGACGTCCGCAACCTGGTCGAGGAGGCGATCGCCGCCGACGCGTGGGCGCACGCCGCGCACTGCGATCGCCGTCGCCGGCACGCCCACCTCGCTCGCCGCGATCGACCAGGAGCTCGAGCCCTACGACCCCAAGCCGCGTCCACGGCTACCGGCTGGGGATGCGGCCGGTCCAGCGGATGCTCTCCCGGCTCGCCTCGATGCCGCTCGCCGAGCGGCTGCGGGTCCCGGGCCTGCACCCGGGCCGCGCCCCGACGATCGTCGCCGGCACCGTCATCCTCGTGCAGGTGATGCGCGCCTTCGGGGTCGAGGAGGTCGAGGTCTCCGAGCGGGACATCCTCCACGGCTCGGCGCTCTCCGCCGCAATGGCACCCGCCTGATCAACGGTTGGCCATTCCCTAACCAATTTCCATGATCACCCAGTTTTGGGTATTGCCTTTTGCAACAGGCTGTGCGGATACTGCCTGGGTCGGGAGAGTGTGTGCTGGGCCGGACGCCCGGCGTCTCCCTCCCGGCTCATAGGTTCCAGGCGTTTGCCGTAACAGGCGCCTCCCGTCGCCTGGAATCGCAACATACCCCCCAAGTACGGCCCCCGAGACGTACCCCTGCCCGTCCTGACGGGGCCGATTTCAAAGACCGGCCGCCATGGAAGGCGGTCGGTCTGCGTAAGGGGCGAAGCCGTGCTACGCCGCGGCTAGCGCCGGGTCGGCGGCCACCCGGTTGAAGGCGAGGCGGGCGAGCAGCCCCGCGGCGATCGCCGCCACCCCCGCCAGCACCAGGGCGGCGCGCGGGTCGATCGCCTCGGCGAGCCAGCCCGCGAGCGGGGCGCCGATCGGGGTCGAGCCGAGGAAGACGATCGAGTAGAGCGCCATCACCCGGCCGCGCATGCTCGGCTCCGATGCCAGCTGGAGGGCGGAGTTGATGCTCGCCGCCAGGGTGACGCTGGCGGCGCCGAGCGGCGCCAGCACGACCAGCTCGATCGCGAGTGTGGGCGCGCCCGCCGCCAGCAGCGAGAGGGCGCCGAAGCCGATCGCCGCGCCGGCCAGGAGCAGCGGGGTGACCTTGCCGCGGGCGCCGTTCACCAGGGCGCCGACCACCGCCCCGACCCCCATCGCCGAGACCAGCGCCGCGTAGGCGCCGGGACCGCCGTCGAAGGTGAAGCGGGCGAGCAGCGGCAGGATCGCCTGGAAGTTGAAGCCGAGGGTGCCGACGATCGCCATCAGTCCGATCGGGATCCAGAGCTCGGGGTCGGAGCGGACGTAGCGAAGGCCGGCCCGAATCGCCCCCGGCTCGCGGGGGACGACCTCGGTGGCCCGGAGCTCCTCGGTGTCCATCCCCCTCAGGCAGAAGATCATCACGGCGAAGCTGGCGGCGTTGAGGGCGAAGCAGGGCTCGACCCCGACGGTGGCGATCAGGACGCCGGCGAGGGCCGGGCCGACGATCCGGGCCGAATGGACGAGGACGCTGTTGAGGCTGACCGCGTTGACGACCCGCTCGCCGCCGACCATCTCCATCACGAAGGCCTGGCGGGTCGGGTAGTCGACGGCGTTGACACAGCCGCGGACGAAGACGAGCGCGAAGACCATCCAGGGGACCAGGTCCCCGTCGAGCGCCAGGGCGAGCATCGCCAGCGGCGCGATCATGTGGAGGCCCTGGGTGAGCAGCAGCAGCCGCCGCTTCGGCACCCGGTCGGCGATCAGCCCGCCCCAGGCGCCGAAGAGGAGCATCGGCAGGAACTGGAGCGCCGTGGTCAGCCCCGACCGCGACGCCGCTGCCGGTCAGGGTGAGGATCAGCCAGATCTCCGCCACCGTCTGCATCCAGTTCCCGGACAGCGAGACCAGCTGGCCGGTGAAGTAGCGGCGGTAGTTGGGGATCTTCAGGGAGGCGAAGGAGCGGCCGAGGGCCTCGGTCACCGGCGCTCACCCCTCCGCGCACGAGGCTCCGCGGCGGGGTCCTGCTCGAGCATCCGCTCGAGCACCTCGGCGGCGCGCTCGAGCGCCGCCAGGTCGTCCGGGGGGAGATCGCGAAATCGGTGAGCGAGGTAGGCGGTCTTCCGGGCCCGCATCCTTCGCAGCAGCACCCGCCCCGCCGTGGTGACGCTGAGGATCGAGGAGCGGCCGTCCTCGGGGTCGCGGACGCGCTCGACCAGGCCGGCTCGCTCGAGGTGGCCGAGGATCCGGGTCGCGGTGGGGCGCTTGATCCGCTCGCGCTCGGCGAGCTCGCTGGGGGCGAGCGGACCGTGGCGCTCGATCGTCGCCAGGGCGGCGGTCTGCGAGGGCCCCATGTCGCTGCCCGCCTCCTGGCGGAGCCGCCGGGCGGTGCGGACGATCGCCAGCCGCAGGCGCGGCGCCAGCTCCTCTTCGAGGCCTGCGGCGGGTGTGGGGGTGCGTGCCAAAGTAGTTATCCTCGCTAATTAGCTTAGCGAATCAGTCCCCGCTGCGAGGAAGCTGGGCCACGCCCATCACTGCTCCAGCGAGATAATGCGCGTGCGATGTCGCAGGAGAACGTCGAGCTGACTCTGCGCGCACTTGACGCATGGAACCGGCGTGACGTGGATGCCTTCGTGGCTCTCCTTAGCCACGATGTCGTATGGGAGGAGAACCCCGAGCTTCCGGGACTTCGAGAGGTCTACCGCGGGCGAGCGGAGGTGCGAGAGTGGATCGAGGAGATCCTCGAAGTCCTGGAAAGCCCCGACGCCGAGGTCGAGGAGATGATGGAGCTGGGTGATGACCGGGTCTTCGGCGAGATCTTTCTCACGGGGCGCGGCAAGGGGAGCGGCGCACCGGTGGAGCTCCGATTCTGGATGGTGGGCTCGTTCGCGGAGGGCAAGATCACGAGGCGTCAGGTCTTCTGGACCAGGGACGAGGCCCTCGAAGCCGCCGGGTTGTCGGGGTAGCGATGTCGTCGCCGTCTCGTCGGCGTCTGAGGAGGTGATGACGGTCTCGCGGGGCGGTGACGCTCAAGACGTCACCGTTCTCCTCGAGCACCGAGCGTCGTTCGCGGTACTGCTCGAGACTCAGTTCGCCTTCGGCGAAGCGGCGCTCGAGTACGTCGATCCCGGTTTCCGACCGCCGCCCGTCCAGGGTGCGCCGCGGCCGCGTACCAGGAACACGATGCCGACGATGAGCAGGACCCAGAACAGTGGAAACAGGATCCACCCCCCGGCGGCAAAAGCCACCAGAGACGTCGAAAGTGCCGTCAGAATCGTCATCCTCGCGTCCTCCTTGTTCCGGGCATATGGCCTCCACGGGCCTTTGCAGTCCCACCTTGACGCCCGGTGGCCCCGACGTCTATCCGGAATCCCCTGACAGTCCCCTGAGGCATCACATCGCCCGCATCCTCGCCCGGCGGCAGCGGGCTGGGACCCGCGGGCAGGTCGACCGCTGGCGCCCTGCTCTAGCGGTGGATGACGCCCTCCTTGGCGAACCCGGCCAGCCGGTGCCCGGTGATCGCGACGCCGTCGAGGGCCTCGTCGATCGCCTCGAGCACGTCCGCCGATAGCTCCACCCCGGAGGCCTCGGCGTTCGAGCGCACCTGCTCGGGGCGGGTGGCGCCGGTGATCGCCGAGGCGACCTCGTCGCGGCGCAGCACCCAGGCGAGCGCCATGTGCGCCATCGAGAGACCGGCGCCCTCGGCGATCGGCACCAGTCGCTGGACCGCCTCCAGCACCCGGTCGTCCAGGTAGCGGCGGATCGAGATGCTCATCTCCTCGCTGGTAGCGCGCGAGTCCTCGGGCGGCGGCTCGCCGGGCTTGTACTTGCCGGTGAGCACGCCCTGGCCGAGCGGCGACCAGACGATCTGCGAGATCCCGTTCTCGGCACAGAGGGGGAAGACCTCGGCCTCGGGCGCCCGCCAGATCATGTTGTACTGGGGCTGCGAGGAGACGAACTTCTTCGCGCCGGGGACCTCGAGCCCGGCGCGGATCTGCTCGGGGGTCCACTCCGAGAAGCCGATCTCGCGGACCTTGCCCGCCGCGGCGACCTCGGTCAGCGCCTCCATCGTCTCCTCGATCGGGGTCTCGGGGTCGAAGCGGTGGCACTGGTAGAGGTCGACGTAGTCGGTCTGGAGGCGCTCCAGCGAGGCGTCGAGCTGCTTGTGGATCTGCTCCCGGGAGAGGCCTCGGTCGCTCTCCGACATCGGAAAGTAGACCTTGGTCGCGAGCACGTATGAGTCGCGCTTGAAGTCCTGGAAGATCTCCCCCCAGGCGGTCTCGGCCGCACCGGCGCCGTAGACGTTGGATGTGTCGAAGAAGTTGATCCCGGCCTCGAAGGCCGCCCGGGTGCATGCCTCGGTCTGGTCGCGCTCGACCCCGTGCCCGTAGGTGAGCCAGGAGCCGAGCGAGATCTCCGAGACCTCGATCTCCGAATCGCCTAGCTTGCGGTAGCGCATCCCGCGAGCCTACCCGGGGCGGGCCGCCGTCAATCGCCGCGAGGATGGCCTGTCTATCTCGGGCGAAGGTCTGCGGTTCGCGCTTGACTGAGCTTGAAGGCCATGATCCCGGCCCCAAGCAAGAGGAACTGATCCGTGGGGCTCACGAGGTTCACCAGCCCGGTCAGCGCCCCCGCCAGGCACGCCCAACCGACCCAGAACCAAGGACTCCTTGTCATGAGACTGAGAGTAGCGCCCGCAACCCTGCGATCAGGGCGCCCAGTGCCCCGCCACACACCAGTCCTCGGGCGGTCCATTCCGTGAGTACCTCCTCGCGCTTGAGCAAGATCGCCGCGGCCGAACCCAGGATTGCGCCGACAGCAGCCCAGTCGGCAATCGTCCCGAGCCGGTCCATGCCCTTTCAAGAGGATCCTCCGGTGGGACTTCGCCCCCAGCACGCGGTTATCGACCGGATCCGAAACGCCGCCGGCCTCGCCCCCTAGCGCCGCATGCGGGCACCTAGCGGTCGGAACTGAGATCGTCGGCCAGCGTCCCCTCCCAGAGGGAGCGCTCGCGGACCTCCTCGCCACCGCTCGGGATCGTCGCGGAGCCAGGCGAACGCAGCGTTGGCGGCGTCTAGGAAGCGCTCGCGCTCAGCCTCAATCTCAATCTCGCGCTTCCGCCGACCCACGATCGTCACATTCTCCTACAGATCTGTCCACGAATCCGCGTAGGTGACCATCCGCGGCCAGGGGCTGGTCAACCCCCGCGGGCGGCTGTGACCAGCTCGGGCGGCGGGGTGATCTCGTCCTGGACCTCGAAGGTGTCCCGGGCGACCGAGACGCCGATCGGCGCCTGGCTCGGGTCGCCGCTGGCTGTGATCGAGAAGCTGCCGATGATCCCATCCTCCACCCTGGCCTGCAGCACCGCCGCGACCACGTCGGCGCGGGCCGGGCTGGGCGCGATCGCCGAGAGCAGGAGCTGGGCGGCCTGGCCGGCGTAGGGCGCGAAGAGCTCGACCGGCGCCCCCCCGAGACCCGCCTTCAGCTCGCTGACGAAGGTCTTGCCTGGACCGGTGAGGGTCTCCGGTGGGCGGCCGGGCACGCTCACGAACATCCCCGCCGACGGCGGGCCCGTGCCGTCGATAGTGGCCTGTTGAGCGAAGCCGTCCGGCGCCAGCAGCTTCACCCCGCCACCGTTGGGACCGAGGACCTTCACCTTGTCGCGGATGATCTGACGGCCGTTCTGCTCAAGCAGGCCGGCGAGCACCACCGCGTCGGCGCCACTTCGCCTCACCTTCTGCATCAGATCGGTGTAGCTGGCGGCGTCGGGGTCCCAGGTCTCGAAGCCGGCGACCTGCATCCCGAGGCCCTTGGCGGCACCGGCGAAGGTGCTGCCCTGGCCCGTGCTGGTCGGGTCATCGGCGGCGTAGAGCACGTAGGGGTTCCGCACCCCCTGCTTCTCGAGCGAAGCTGGCGAGGCCGGCGCCCTGGATGGCGTCGTTGGGGACCACCCGGGCGTAGTTGCGGCTGCCGCTCGGGTAGAGCGAGTCGGGCTGGTCGGGCTCGCAGGTGCTGGCCGTCTCGGTCAGGCAGACCAGGGTGTTGCCCGGCGAGACCATCGCCACGCCGCCGTCGGGCGCCTCGTTCAGGATCGGGATGATCTCGGCCGCGCAGCCCGAGTTGTAGGTGCCGATCACCCCGATCACGTCGGCGTTGTTGGCGTAGTTGGCGGCGTTGTCGCGGCACCTGCGGGCGTCCCACTCGCCGGTCTCGGCGATCGAGTCGTCGCAGACCTGGTAGGCGATCCGCGTCTCACCCGCCTGCCAGCCCTGATTCTCCAGCTCCAGGCGGATCGCCGCGACCATCTGGGCGGAGCGCTCGGCCGAGTCGCCCTGCATCGGCAGGTCGGAGACGATCAGCGCGTTCGGCTCGCCCTCGCCGCCGAACTCCACGTCCTCGCAGGAGGAGGCGGGCAGCGCCTCGATCTGGGCGAACTCGTTGGCGGCCCCGTCGTCGTCGTCATCGTCGCCGCCGGTGATCAGCAGGATCACCACCAGGGCGGCGGCGGCGGCGATCAGGATGCCGGCGATTACGCGGGGACGGGACACGGACCGACGGCGACCCTATCGCGTGCCGCCCCCGGAACGTTGGTGGGTGGCGGTCAGCTCCAGCCGGCGGCCCAGGCCTCCTCGTCGACCTGGTTCTCGAGGCGGACGATCTTGCCGTCTCTCAGCTCCCAGACGTGCTCGAACGTGGCGTCGAGTTCGGAGCCGCTCTTGTTCTTCCCGGTGAAGCGGCCGGTGGCGATCACCCGATCGCCCTCATCCGTGAACTCCGTTGGCTGGCACACGAACTCATCGAAGTTCTCCTGGACGCGCGGAAATACTTCACTGCCGACCGCGTCGGGGCCGTTGAAGGTCCCGGCGGGAGCGTTGCCGCCACCGGGCTCGATCCACTCGACGTTCTCCTCGAGCCTCCCCAGGACTCCGGCGATGTTGCCGCTGTTGAAGTCGTCATACCCGCCGCGGACGATCTCGACGTTCTCCTCGGACATCTCCCTCTCCTCTCTTTGAGACTGCCCGCCGACCCTATCCCGGGCCGGGCTCGTCGCGCAAGGGCGGACTAGTTGCCGAGCCCCGCCGCCTCGCGGGCGGCACCCCAACTGAGGTAGGTGTCGAGCCGCCCTGCCTTCTCGCCGCGGAGGGTGACGATGTGGCCAATTTCGCCCTCGAGCTCGATGGACTTGCCGGGCGCCCCGGCGCGGAGTAGGGTCGAGGAGACCCAGGGCAGGTCGGATCAAAGGAGAGACCAATGGCTGATGCCGCACTGTTCATCGGGTGGGGTCAGGTGGTGCGCGGACGCGAGAAGCGCGCCCTCCAGGTATTCAACGAGAGCATCGAGTACTGGGGAGGGCTCCAGGGCGACGGCAAGATCGAGGACTTCGAGGTCGCCATCCTGACGCCCCACGGCGGCGACCTGCAGGGCTTCGCCCTGCTGCGCGGCAGCGAGGAGCAGATCGCCGCGGTACAGATCGACGAGGAGTTCCAACGCCGCGTCATACGAGCCGATCAGATCATCGAGTCCCAGGGTGTCGTCACCGCCGCGATCGGTGAGGGCCTCGCCCGCGGCCTGGCTCAGTACCAGGGCGAGATCGACGAGCTGGACTAGGCGGGCTCGGGCGCTCTATCCATCCCCACCGGGATAGGCCCGAACAAATACGCCGTACCTTGCCGGGTAAGGTCAACGGGACCGCATGAGCCCCGACGCTCACCCGCCCAGCCTCTGGCTCGACCCGGCGCCCGAGCCCGGGCCGGCGCTCGAGGGCGAGCTCGAGTGCGACTGCGCGGTGATCGGGGCCGGCTACACCGGCCTCTCGGCGGCGCTGGCGCTGGCCGAGGCGGGCGCCGACGTGGTCGTGCTCGAGCGCGACTACGCCGGCTTCGGCGCCAGCGGCCGCAACGCCGGCCACCTCACCCCGACGGTCGGCAAGGACCTCCCCACCCTGCTCCGCCTCTACGGCCGCGAGCGCGGCGGGGCGCTGGTGCGGCTGGCCGAGGAGGCGGTGGAGCGGGTCGAGGCGACGATCGCCGACCGCGGCATCGACTGCGACTACGAGCCCTCGGGCAACGTCCTCGCCGGGATCCACCCCGGCCACGCGCCGATCCTCGAGAAGGCGGCCAGGGCCGCCGGCGAGCTCGGCGGCTCGATGCGGCTGCTCTCGGCCGAGGAGCTCGGCGAGCGCGGCCTGCCCGCCTTCGTCTCCTGCGGCTACCTCGAGGAGAAGGGCGGGATCCTCGATCCCGGCAAGTACGCCCGCGGCCTCCGCGAGGCGGCGCTCGGGGCGGGGGCGAAGCTGTTCGAGGACACCCGGGTGAGCGCGATCACCGAGGGCGCCGGGTCCTCGCCGGACGGGGTCAGGATCGAGACCCCGCGCGGGCGGGTGAGCGCCGAGCGCTGCGTCCTCGCCACCAACGCCTACACCCCCGAGCTCGGGCTCCTCCAAAGCCACGCCGTCCCGCTCCGGGTCTCGCTCTTTGCCACCGAGCCGCTCACGGACGAGCAGCGCGAGCGGGTCGGCTGGCCCGGGCGCGAGGGCATCTACACCGCCCACGAGGTGCTGGAGAGCTTCCGGCTCACCGCCGACGATCGGATCGTCGGCGGCTCGCGCTTCATCGCCTACTCCTTCGGCAGCCGCGTCCCGCCCGACGACGATCCCGAGGTCGCCGCCGGGCTCGAGCGGATGTTCCGCGCCCGCTTCCCCGAGCTCTCCGACGTCGCGGTCGAGCGCACCTGGTCGGGCCCGATCTCGATCTCGCTCGACTTCCTCCCCTCGATCGGCCGCACCGGCAAGGGAGAGAACATCTACTACGCGATCGGCTGCGCCGGCCACGGGGTCGCGATGATGAGCCACCTCGGCACCCAGCTCGCCGGCATGGTCCTCCGCGGCGAGCCCGGCCCCGCCGCGCTCACCACCCGCCGCCGGATCCCGATGCCGCCGGAGCCCTTCCGCTGGCTCGTCGCCAAGGGACTGATCGCGAGCGCTCGAGGCCCTCGACCGCCGCACCGACCGCCGGGCCGCAGCCGCGCGCGAAGACGGACACAGCCTGCGCGCGGATGAGGCAACGAAACGGTCGCCCTCGGTGACCACCTCGGGCCTATCCTGAGTTCCATGGAGCGCACCGCCTGGACCAACGAGCGGCTCGATGACCTCGTCGAGGCGATGAGGTCCGGCTTCGTTCGCGTTGATCAGGACATCCGCGACTTGCGGGGCGAGATGAACAGCGGCTTGACACAGGTGGGCGCGGAAATCAGCGACGCTGCGGACCGAGATGAGGGAGGGCTTCCAGCAGCTCCGCGGGGAGATCGGCGATCTCCGCACCGAGTTCCGCGCGGTCATGTTCCGAGTGGGCGGCGGCGTCATAGTCGGCCTGATCGGGGTGATCGCCGCCATCCTCGCCCGCGGCGCCTGAGACTCAGCGCTTGCGCCGCGCTCCATAGGGCCCGCCGTCCGGCTCCTCCGGGAACCACTGATAGCTCGAACCATCGGGCAGCTCGAGGAATGGGCCGCGCTACGTACAGGGTCCAGTCAGAGTGACCGGAAGCGACCCGTACGGCCTAGACGCGGATAACGACGGAATCGGCTGCGAGAGCGGTTAGCGGGTGCCGCCCTGTCTCCTGCGCTCCTTCGGCAGCGTGGGAACCAACCACTCAAGAAGGGGTCCAAGCATCGGCGCAGCTTGGACTTTACGCGCTACCTGCCTCAGGTTTGGGAACTCTGGACGGGGCGCCCAGGCCGTTCTTAAGAGGATGCGGTCTGGCCCGATTTGGAAGGGACCGGCCGCCTTCCGGGAAAACCCTCTGAGCGGAGCAATTTCGGCATAGGTGTTGACCGGGAATGAGTTCAGTGCGCGTGTAGCCGGTGGCGCTTGCTGGCCGGCCCGCGATAGACCACTGCGTCGTACGGGACATCACGCAGCGTTCCCACTGTTATGCCCCGCGGGAGCCTCTCACGCAGAGCTGCACGCGTCGTTGTGCCCCCAAGCGAACGCCTGATAGTTGCTCGGGTTGCCCCCGTACCAAATGTTGAGAAAGCGAACATTCGCGGTTGCTGTTGCGAGACGAACGTTCAAGCGCGGCGTGTAGGGCCTGTCGAGGACGCGATCTGCGCGGGAACTTTGCAGCGTCACACGGGCGTCGTTGCGACCGTAGTCCTCACCCCCGGTGACGCGGAATGTGGGTCGGAACCCTTCGTCACATGAGAGAACCGAATAGAGATGAACGACGTTGTCTGGACCACTGACTGTCTTGGGACCGAGTAATCCCGACCTCGGTACGTCTGCTCGCGTAACTGTCCGGCTTCTCGGACAAACACCGGCGTGCCGAGCGCGTCATTGAATGCCCCCAAGGAGAATCCGGCCCGGAGGCTTGCGAGCTTGCTGTACTGCTCGTCCTTCCACAGAACCGTTCCATCGACAAACTTCCCGACGTTGATGGCGGCGTTCGCGACCACCACGATGGCGGAGACGATCGCGGCGGCGAGAAAAAGCGCCCATAACACAGGGTTCTGATCTCGCCAGATTCGGATCTGTTCGGACAGGCGGTTCGATTGCCCGCTCCTCGACCGCCGCGGTCTCTTCGAAGGGGAGCGGCGGCTGCCTCTTGAAGGCTGTTTCCTCTTCTCAGCCACCCCGCGTGATGGTCGCACCACGGGCGCACGACTTCGACTAGTCGTCGCGGATTTCGCGCAACCGCAGCCGTCACGTGGGCCGCACCCGAGCTAGAACCCTGGGCCGCACAAACGCCATGCGCCGCGGTTCGCGGAACCGGCGGCATCCTCAGCCTGGCGGAACTGCTCGACCCGCTCAAAAGGATTTCCGCCGTACACATAGACCTTGGCCCACCCTTTGCGAAGGATCGCGAGCTGTAGAGATGTTCCCCGGATGACCCGGACGTAGGCGAGCAATCTCCCGTAGCGGTCGCGTCTGTCTTGTGTAGTAACGAGCTTGACGCGTCGGCCGTCCGCGAGCTTCTGCATCGTGGCGGAGGCTCCCGGCCCGCCGCACTCCGCGCCTCCGTAGACCTCGGGCGTATCGATCCCAATCAAGCAGACGCGGTCGCCCCGCCGCTTGTAGCGAACGTCGATCGTGTCTCCGTCAACAACGTGAGTGACCTTGCCCTTTATTCGAAGCCGTTTCTCGGGCTGGCTTGTGCCGCCACCGTCACCCCCGCCTGTTGAGCACGGACAGGGCAAGGACGCGCATGCCAACCCGTCGCCGTCGCCGTCTAGCCGGTAAGGATCGCCCGGAAGCAGATGCTGTTGAGCTTCGGCCTGGTTCGAGAAGTCAGAGCAGTCGTAGTCCTGTGATGCGGCTCGATTGGGAAAGGCCAGCAGGACTGCGAAAAAGCAACATTGTCGGCTTCGGCGGCCTTTCGCACACTCGCGCTGGCGAAGCCGCTCTTCCCGCTCGGCGGCTCGAAGCTCGGCGAGCATCGCCTTCGCTCGCTCGAACGGCGTGAGCGGGTCGTCGATCACCTCGATGCCGGACTCGGGCTCGTCGAGGTCCGGGCTGCTCGATCCGGTCTGCTCGTTAGCCTGGTACACGCTCCGCCGCCTTCTCGGCTGAGCTTCCGCGAGGACCGGGCACCGCCGCCGGGTCTTCGCCGTTTTGGCGGGCGACGCTCTCGATGTAATCGGCGATCGCAACCCGGAGCGCGTTCGAGAGCGTCCGGCGATCCTTCTTCGCCGCCGCCCGGAAGCCGTCGGAAAGATCCTGATCTAGGTACGCCACGTGGTGGATCGTTTTGTTCCTGCTTCTGCAATAAGTTCGCTCCCGGACGGAAGCGGCTGACCCTTAGCCGCGCCGCTCTAGCCGGTCGAGTCGCTCGCTGATCCGGCGAAGCTCGGCGAGAACGTGCTGCTCATGCTCGCGATCTCCTCCGTCTCCCGGCGGATGAAGCGATCAGCGACGAACGCGGTCAGCAGCGCGACGAACCCGATCCCGACGAGCATGATCGTCATGGCGAGCACCCGGCCCGCAGTCGTCTCCGGGAACATGTCGCCGTAACCGACCGTCGTCACGGTCGTCGCCGCCCACCAGACTCCATCCCAGGTGTCCAGCGACTCCCCGTCGTGCGTCTTCTCGATAGCAGCGAAGGCGGCTCCCCCCGCGACCACGGTGGTCACGGCGAGCACCCCGGCGTACTTCACCCCCTCGACCGTGAGGAGCCTGCGGAGAGCGGGCACGATCCGCACCAACCGGAGGAGTCGGAGCAGCCGGAAGAGGCGGGCTGCGGCAAGGTCGGCCGGGAGGAACGGGGGCGTCAGGAACACGACGACCGCGTCGATCGGGTTCTGTCGGAGCCATAACCAGCGGTTCGGGACCACGGCCATCATCACCACGAACTCGATGACGAACGCGAGCCACGTCCCCCAGTTGAGGATCTCGCCGACCCGCTCGAGGGCTCGCCGAAGCCGGACTCCTCGATGACGAGCAGCGGGATGACGAGCAGCGCCGCGACGATCATCGGCAGGTCGAAGCGCCGCTGAATCCGGAGGCTGCGCTCGTCCACAGCTACGGCTTCGACGCAGTGCCCCACCTTCCCTCCGCCGTCACCTGCTCGGAGTCCCTCGCAGCAGCCCGCCCTTCAGGGCTGAATCTAGGTCAGAAGCAAGACCAGCCGTTGTATCCGTATGTGGTGTCCTGGGCGGGAGGCGACTCCACCTCCGTAGAGTCGGTCGACTATCTCCCTGAAACGGCACGGAACGATGAATGGGAAGTAGTCCTCCTTGTTGTACCCGTAGCACGTCCAGGTCCAGTACAGCTTGGAGCCGCAGGAAAGCGGCCCCCCGGTGTACTCGACGTAGACCCCCGAGGCGTAGCAGTAGGGATCGGCTTGGCAATACTCGGAGGCCTTCTGGTTGACCACGGCTCGACCTCGGGTTCGGTCAGGGCATCCGCTGGGGCGGTCTGCACGGTTGACGCACTTGGCGTTCCTCGTTTTCCGTTTCCACCCCGGCTTGCACCTCTTCCTTCTTGAGGCTTGAGCCTTCGTCGTTGAGACCTGAGCTTTTGTTTTTGAGAATGGAGTGTTCGTCGAGGCTTGAGCCTTCGGAGCCTGTTTCGTCTGGATACCTCGCGGACCCCGAGGCGGGGGTACCAACCGTCAACGCCAGCGCTGTCCTGCCAGGACGCCGCTAAGCAACAAACAAAGGCCGAGCCGCTTCATGACGTGGCGTTGGCAACTGCCTTGAACAGATACACGCCAACCGTTTCGCCTTCGATGGCGACCTGCTGACCTGAGGCCAAGAACTTGTCGCGACTGTCTTGGCGAGTCTGGCGAAATGCGGCTGCTGTGTGGACAAGCTCCCAGCCCTGAGCCTCAATCGCCTCCAGGACACCGCCAACCTCGTTGCTAATGACCTTATGAGAGTTTCGACCCATATCGTGAAAAAGGATCGAGGCTGCTGTGCGTCGGGCCTCTTCCACGGATAGGACGGCCTGAAAATATCGCTGGCCATTCTCTTTTGCCGTGGACGCCTGACCAGGCGGTGAGTTGAGCCAGGTCTGCCGCTCGTTCTCGGCTTGCTCAGCTTCCTTCCTGGCCTGTAGCTCAGCTTTTGCATCTTCCTTCTTGGCCTGTTTCGCTTCCTTCCTGCTTGGCGCTTGGCTTGCCTAGTTTCCTTCTCCACTTCGGTCTTAACCAGTCCCATACTGTCCTTGTCTCCTTCAGTTGTGTGTGTGTTCGGGTGTGCTGCTCAGTACGTCCGGCTGCCTCGTCAGGGCGGGAGCGCAGGTCGCTCACCGCCGACCCCGGCGTACCGAGGTTTCGGCTCACTCGGGCACGTAAGCGGTCGCCGGATGCGTGCTTCGTTGGCGCTCTTACGTTCTATCTTGTATCATGCTGTTGGTAAATATCAAGGAAGCGTAAGTATTTCGAACGAATATTCGAAACGCATAGCAGGCGCGAACCCGCCGGCCACCGCGTTCGTGTCGCGCCGGTCGGATAGAACTGCGGGCATGAAGGCCGAGGAGGTTCCGCGTCCCCTACTGCCCTGGCTGGGGCGCGCCTGTCGCCAGGCGCGAGAGGAGAGCAGCGTCGTGCAGGTCAAGATCGCGGCGGCGATCGAGGTAAACCAGGCGACGATCGCGCGCTTTGAGGACGGGCATCGCCTGGCCGAGGCAGCCCGAGGAGGTGCTGATGGCCTACGCGAGCGAGCTCGAGATGGACGTGCGGCTGCTCTGGCTTCACGCCTTCGTCCTGTGGCTCGAGCACGAGCCGGTCTTGGACGAGGAGAGTCAGGAGCAGATTCGGGCCGCGCTCAAACGGCTCAAGATCTAGGGCGGCGCGCCGCGCTGCCCGCCCAGAGGTGCCAATCGCCCTACGGGGTTTCTACGGATGGCGGCCGGGTGAGCGCAAGCGCTATCTGACCGCGCCCTGCGCCAGGCTAGGCGGGTGAGCAAGCGGGGCGAGAACCTGGCGCAGGCGGCTTTTCCTGAGATGGAAGAGGCGCGGGCGGCGCTCCGGGGGCTGGAGGGGCTTGACTCCGAGCTCTCGGAGACCCGGCGCGCCTACCGACGGGCCCGCGCGATCCCGAGGCGCTGCTGGCCCACCTCGGCTACGAGGGCTTCCGGCCCGGGCAGCGGGAGCCGGTCGAGGCGGCGCTGGCGGGGCGGGACTCGCTGGTGGTGATGCCGACCGGGGGCGGGAAGAGCCTCTGCTACCAGCTGCCCGGGCTCGCTTCGGAGGAGCTGACGATCGTCGTCAGTCCGCTGATCGCGCTGATGGCGGATCAGTGGCGGCGGCTGGCGGCGGATGGGCATCCGGCGGTGATGATCGCCTCGGGGCTGCCCGAGGAGGTGGCGCGGGATGCGCTCGCGCAGATCCGCGGCGGGCAGGCGCGGATCGTCTACTGCTCGCCGGAGCGGTTCGCCTCGCCCGTCTTCATGGAGGCGGTCGGGCGGCGCGAGGTCGATCTGCTCGCGGTCGACGAGGCCCACTGCATCTCGGAGTGGGGGCACGACTTCAGGCCCGACTACCTGCGGCTGCCGCGGGTGATCGAGCGGCTGGGGCGGCCGGCGGTGATGGCGTGCACGGCGACCGCGACCGAGGGGGTGGCGACCGAGATCTCGCAGCGGCTCGGGCTCCGCGAGCCGCTGATGATCCGGGCGGGCTTCGACCGTCCCAACCTCTCCTTCGACATCGTCCGGTTCGAGGGCAAGGGGTCGAAGGCGCGGAAGCTGGCGCTGCTGCGCCACGGGCTCGGGGACGAGGCGAACCGGCCGGCGATCGTCTACTGCGGGACCAGGCGCGACACCGAGGAGGTCGCCCAGGCGCTCCGCGAGGACGGGCTGAGCGCCGCCGGCTACCACGCGGGGATGGACCCCGACGAGCGCGCCTCGGCCCAGCACCGGTTCATGACCGGCGACGCCGAGGTGATCACCGCCACCAACGCCTTCGGGATGGGCGTCGACAAGGCGAATGTGCGCTCGGTCTGGCACTGGGCGATCCCGACGAGCGTCGAGGCCTACTACCAGGAGGCGGGGCGCGCCGGTCGCGACGGGCTGCCGGCGCGAGCGGTGCTGCTCGCGGGGCGCTCCGACCTGGGCCGGCTGGTCCGCTTCATCAAGATGCGCGAGGTCGAGCCCGAGAGCGTCTCGTTCTACGCGCAGCGCCTGAAGGCGGGAGCCGACAGCGAGGGGCGGCTGACGATCGAGAGCCCGCGGAAGGACGAGGAACGGGTCCGGCTCGCGGTCGCCGAGAGCGCCGGGGCGTTCGAGGTCGAGCCCGCGCCCGGCGGGCGGCTCGAGCTCCGCTTCAACGCGACGATCAACCTCGCCCGCGCCCGGGCCGCCTGCACCGCCGCGCGCGATCGCTCCTGGCGCGCCTACCGCGCGGTCGAGTCGTTCAGCTTCTCGGAGAGCTGCCGGCGGCGGAGGCTGCTCGACCACTTCGGCGACGCCACCCCCGGGGCGCCCGAGGGCCGCTGCTGCGACGTCTGCGATCCGGACTCCTGGCTGCCGGACCCCGAGGAGCTGGAGGTGAAGGCGACGAGGCGCCGGGGCGCGAAGGCGCTCTCCCCCGGCCGACCTCTCGCCCGAGGACGAGGCGCTGCTCGAGGCGCTCCGGGCCTGGCGGCGGGAGGCCGCGGGCGGCAAGCCCGCCTACACCGTCGCCAACAACCGGACGCTCGAGGGGATCGCCGCCTCGCGCCCGCGGGACGCGGACAGCCTCGCCGAGATCCACGGCGTCGGCCCGGCCTTCCTGAAGCGCCACGGCGACGACGTGCTCGAGCTGGTCGCCGGTCAGCCCGTCTAGCGCTCGTTGCGCACGCTCTCGCAGAACTCCCGGAGCGCTGCGGCGAAGTCGTCGCTGGCCGACGGGGCCTTCGGGATGCTGGCCCTGTGAGCTTGCGGAAAGGCGGCGACCGCGTCCTCGTAACCCTCCGCGGTGAACACAAGGCATCCATCGTGCTTCGCAAGCAGCAGCGGCATGTCCAGTTGCCCGAGCATTTCGCCGAGCGGCTCGGGTCGCTCGACAAGCGTCTCCCAGACCGTCGCGGCGACCTCCATCGGCGGGAACCGGGCGACGATCCGACCCGAGGTCTCCTCGTCGAATGCCCCCTGCGTGAATTGGGTCATCCCGTAGCGCACGAAGGAGTCGTAGTCAGAACGCAGGAGCTGGGTCATCGCCGCGACCAACTCGCCGTTCACCGCCGCTCGCTCACCCTCCGTCCCGTAGTCGAGGGACGCGTGGCCAAGCGCAAGCCCGAGCACCGGCGCCGGCCTTGCGTTGGCGATCCGCGCGGCGGTCGCGGTTCCCCAGGCGTCTCCGACCACGAAGTAGGAGTCCCAGTCCAGTCTCTCGACCTCCTGCAGCGCCCGTTGAACGACCATCTCGCGATCGAAGCGGGTCGGATCGTCGCCGGGGATCGGTTCGTCGCCGACTCCGGGAGCGTCGAAGGTCGCGACCTCGGCCCACTCGGAGAGCCGCGGCGCGATCGTCCACTCGACCTCGGTGAATTGGGGGCAAAGCAGGATGCGACGACGGGGCACCGGCCCAATCTCTCACACCACCGGCGGGTTGCGGGATCGCGTCGTGCTCAGAGCCCGAGGCCGCGGACGCCGCGCTCGCCCCAGCCGAGATGGTGGGCGATCTCGTGGCGGACGGTTCGCTCGACCTGCGCCCGCAGGAGGGCGGGGTCGTGGCCGAAGTCGCGCTCCAGGGTGTCCTGGTAGATGACGATCCGGTCCGGGTAGATGTCGCGGGCGACGGTGCCGCCGATGTAGTGGCCGTAGGCGCGGTGCTCGTGGCCGAGGTTGGAGACGACCACCGGCGTGTGCTCGAGCAGCTCGCGGAACTCCGCCGGGAGGTCGTCGAGCGCCTCCATCACCAGCTCGTCGAACTCGCTCGGCGGCCGCTCGGGAGGCGGCAGCGAGGCGAGCGCCTCGCTGCGGTCGACCAGCCGCCGGAACTCGGGCTCCGGGGTCTCCTTGCCGATCATCACCACCGTCAACCAGGCGGTGACGAGCGCGATCGCGACGGCGCCGCCCAGGATCATCAGCAGGTTCTCCAGCCCGCCGAGCGACGGCGGGTTGAGGAGGAACAGCGCGAGCCCGGCGATGAAGGCGGTCAGGGCCGCCGCCCGGAGCGGTGGGGTGAGGATCTCTCTCATCCGATCCAGGTTAGAGCGACCGGATACCGAGCTCGTCCGGCGAGGGCGATGGGAATCCGGGTCGCGTCCTGCTCCTCCTTCTCGCGCGAGGAGGCAGTCGAGCGCTACGTCTTAGCCGCAGCGGTCGGCGCGGCAGCGTCGAGGAGCTCACCTGTCGACATCAGCCGCACGCCGATGTTGTTGAGCTCCTCCCGGCCCTTCTCGTAGAGACCTGAGACCGCGTCCTCGGCAAGGACAACCCGGAAGTCACGCTCGCTGGCCTCATAGATCGACGTACGCGGACAGTTCGGGAAGTTGCAGCCGCAGAACACGATCGTGGATACCCCGCTCCCTCGTAGGTGGTCCTCAAGCGGAGTCGAGTAGAACGCCCCCCAGCGCGGCTTGTAGATAACGACCTCATGCGGCCCGACTCGCTGGAGGCGACCCCGTATGAGCGCGTCGGGCTCGAGGGCGAAATTGTCGTCCTGGACGAGGCCGGGCGCCAACTGCGAGCCGGGCGATCCGGGTGCAAGCCACTCCGCCCCTGCCTCGACGGCCGCGCGCCGGCAGAGGTCGACATTGCTCCCGTCCTTCCGATACAGGCGGACGATGTGGACGATCGGGCGGCCGACGTCCCGGAATGTCGCCGCGAGCGCCGCGATCCTCGTGACGGCTTTAGACGTTCCCGGGATCTCCAGGGGCTGGCCGTCAAGCGTGTCGACCTGGCTGTCGATCGTGACGAGCGCCGCAGAGCTGAAGTCCGGTGCGAGGTAGTCCACCACTCGATCCTACGTCAGAGGATCACCTGAGATACCGCTTCTCCTTACCCGCGGCGAGGAGCATCTCCGCTGACGCGTGTTTGGCCGCCGGCGGCGGGCGATGCGACAATCAGCACCGGGATGACGTCCCCAGCGCCTACGCGCGTCCTGGTCGTGGCTCACCAGACCGCGGCGACACCGAGGCTGCTCGACGAGGTCCGTGCCCGCGCCCGCCGGTCTCCCTGCACGTTCACGCTGATGGTGCCGCGTCCCTACTGGGACCCGGAAACCGAGGCGGCCGCGGCCACACTCGAGCTGGCCATCCCGCTGCTCCGCGAGGCCGCCGGCGGCCACGTCGAAGGGACCGTCGGCGACAACGATCCCTTCGTCGCCGTGCAGCAGGCGGTCGAGCGAGGCGGGTTCGACGAGATCATCATCTCCACCCTTCCGGCGCGCGTCTCGCGCTGGCTCCGCCGCGACCTCCCCCACCGCGTGGAGGCGCTCGGCCTCCCTGTCACGGTTGTCACCGCCCAGCAGTCCGAGCGCGCCGTCTCCGACGCTCGCTGAGCTAGCGGCATCCGCGGCCGGCGTCCACCCTGCGGTCCTTTCCGGGGTTGGTCAATGCCTACTGTCGGGAGTTAATACTCGACGCGATCGCGGTCCGGCGATAGAGTCGCCCGGTGCCGGCCTTCGCCGACAAGGTGGTCCTGATAACCGGGACCGCCCGCGGCTGCGGGGCAGTGCTGGCCGAGGCCTTCGCGAACGCTGGGGCGACGGTCGTGGGCTGCGACCGCGACGCCGCCGCAGGCGAGGCGGCCGCGGAGAAGATACGGGCGGCCGGGGGTCGGATTGACTTCTCGCCGGCCGATGTGTCCCGCGAGGAGGAGGTGGAGGCGCTCGTCGCCGGCACGGTCGATGCGCATGGCCGCCTCAGTTGCGCGATCAACAACGCCGGCACCGAAGAGCTGGGCGAGATCGCGGAGGCGACCGAGAGCGCCTTCGACGAGCTGATTGCGACGGATCTCAAGGGCCTCTTCTTCTGCCTCAAGCACGAGATAAACGCGATGCGCACGGGCGGCGGCGGCGCCATCCTCAACATGTCCTCGGTCACCAGCAGCATCACGGCCGCTCCGGCGAACGGGCTCTACGCGGCGACCAAGGGCGGCGTCAACGGCCTCACGAAGGCGGCCGCGATCGAGGTCGGCAAGGACGACATCAGCGTCAATGCCCTCGCCTTCGCCGCGATCGACATCCCCGGCAGCATGATCTGGCGCTACCTCGATGAGCAGAAGGTGCCGAAGGAAGCACTCCTGCAGGCGTTTCCGGTGGGGCGCATGGGTCGCCCCGAGGAGCTGGTTGCGGCGGCGATGTACCTGTGCTCCGACGAGGCCCGCTTCTGCACCGGAACGACGCTTGTCCTCGACGGGGGCTTCACGGCCCAGTAGCTTGGGGGCCGCCCGGCTGAGGGACTCGAAGGAGTTTCGATGAGGAGGATCTTCTCGTTCATGATGGCGACCGTCGACGGGTATTACGAAGGCCCGAATCAGGAGTTCGACTTCTGGAACATCGATGAGGAGTTCGACGAGTTCTCGGTGGAGCAGCTCGATGAGGTCGACACGCTGGTATTCGGGCGCGTCACCTACGAGGGGATGGCGGCGTTCTGGCCTACGTCAGCGGCGGAGGAGGAAGACCCGAGGATCGCGGCGAGGATGAACAGCATTTCGAAGATCGTCGTCTCGCGAACGCTCGACAAGGCGGAGTGGGCAAATACCCGGCTGATCACCGCCCCGGACGAGCTCGCGAAGCTCAGGCAACAGCCAGGCAAGGACATCGCGATATTCGGCAGCTCCGATCTGACGGTGAGCCTCCTGCCGATGGGCCTGGTCGACGAATTGCGGATCATGGTGAACCCGGTCATCCTCGGCGCCGGCAAATCCGCTATTCAGGAACGCAGAGGAGAGGATCAGCCTGAAGCTGCTCAAGACCAGGGCCTTCAACTCCGGGAACCTCCTCCTCTACTACGAGCCCGCTGCCCGCTAGCACCAGCCGAAAGGATCGTGATCGCCGAGTAGGCTGGCGGCGCAGATGGCGGTCCGGCTGATTCGCGTCAGCTCACGGTTGCGCCTGCCAGCGCCGCCACCGCCTCCTCGAACGCCGCCGTGTGCCGGTCGATGTCGGCGTCGGTTGTCGCCGGGCACATCAGCGCCATGTTGTGGAACGGCGTCAGCAGGATCCCCTGGTTCAGGGCGTGGAGATGCATGTAGCGGCCGAGCATGGCGTCGTCCGCCGCCATCGCCTCGGACCCGTTGCGCGGCGGCGTCGGCCGGAAGTGGTACTCGACCCGGCACCCGAGCCGGGTCGACTGCCAGGGGAGGCCGTGGGCGGCGATCACGTCGTTCACGCCGGCCGCGAACCGCTCGGCGATCTCGATCATGTGGTCGAAGGCCGCGTCGGTGAGCACCTTCTCGAGGGTCGCGCGCGTCGCCGCCAGGGAGAGCGCGTTGCCCGCCAGCGTCCCGCCGATCCCGCCGACGTCAGATGTCTCCAGCATCCGGCGGTGGCCGGTGATCCGCTCGGCCACCGCCTCGGTCATACCGTAGGCCGCGGCGGGGATCCCAGCGGCGATCGCCTTGCCGATCGTGAGCAGGTCGGGTTCCAGCCCCGCGGCGGCGGTGTAGCCGCCGGGCCCGGCGCAGAAGGTGTGGGTCTCGTCGATCACGAGTAGGGTGCCGTGCTCGCGCGTGAGCCGGCGAAGCGCCTCGTGGTAGCCGGCCTCGGGGAGAACGATCCCGGCGTTCGTCATCGCCGGCTCCGCCAGCACGCAGGCGACGTCGCCGGGCGCAAGGGCACGCTCGAGGGCGGCGATGTCGTTCCACTCGATCGCCCGCGTCGTCAGCGCCGGGTCGACGGGCGGGCCGATGTTGTCCGGGCGGGAGCGGGTCTCGCCCTCGACCTCGATCGCGAAGCTCTCGTCGACCGTGCCGTGGTAGCACCAGGCGTAGACCAGGACCTTCGGCCGGGCGGTAATCGCCCTCGCGAGGCGCAGCGCGAAGCGGTTGGCGTCGGTCGCCGTTAGGGCGAACTGCCAGCGCGGCAGGCCGAAGCGGCGGGTGAGCTCCTCCCCAACCCGGCTCGCGTCCTCGGTCGGCAGCATCAGCGTGATCCCGCGAGCGGCGCGCTCGGCCACCGCCGCTGCGGTCGCCGGCGGCGAGTGGCCCGTCATCGCCCCGGTGTCCCCGAGGCAGAGGTCGAGGTAGTCGTTGCCGTCAACATCGGTGAACCGGGCGCCCGCCGCGCTCTCGGCGAACACGGGATAGGGGCTCGCCCACTGCGTCATCCACGGCATCGGCACGCCGGCGAGCAGCGCTCGCCGGCCGCGTTCAAAAAGCTCTTGCGAACGCGGGTGCCGCTCGACGAAGCGCCGCTCCTCCCGCTCGACGAGGGTGGCGAGCCGGTCGCGGTCGAGCGGCCTTTCCGGCGTCTGCGGCATTCGCGGCAAGGCTAGCTTCCGCCGGCTTCGGCTGGCTCACGATGCCTAGTCAGCCGGCACGTTGCAACCAGGGATCACTCCCCGCCCGCTACGTTGGTCACGTGCTAGACGCGGAGGAAACCTTGCGATCCGCCTACCGCGCTTTCAACGCCCGCGACATCGAGGCCGCCGTCGAGCTGATGCACCCCGAGGTCGACTGGCCCAACGCCTGGGAGGGCGGGCGGGTCGTCGGCCACGCGGCGGTCCGCGACTATTGGAACAGGCAGTTCGCCGCGATCTCGAGCAAGGTTGAGCCTGAAGGCTTCACCGATGGAGCCCGACGGCAGCATCACGGTCGAGGTCCACCAGGTGGTCCACGACGCGCGCACCGGAGAGCTCATCTCCGACTCCCGCGTTCGCCACCGCTATCGCCTCGAGGATGGACTGGTCGTCAGGATGGACGTTCTCGAAGCGCTGGGCCAGCCGTAGGGGACCGCCCCGGCGCGATCCGCGTGATCCAGGCTGGAGCGGCCGGATACCGAGCCTGTCCAGGCCGGTGCTAGCGCTGCACGCCCGACGCGGAGTGCAGGCGCCACACCTCGACATCCCCCAACCCCCTGATCGGCTGGCGTCCCTCTGACTCGGCCGCGAAGGTCGGGTCCTGGCGGATCGCATCGGCGAGCTGCTCGTCGGCAATCACGCCGCCGGGCGGCGCCGCGTCCACCAGCCGGCTCGCCAGGTTGACGGCACGGCCGAAGTAGTCGCCTCCCCGCGCCAGCACGGGGCCGACCGCCAGACCGGCCCGCGCCGCCGGAAGACCGTTGGCCTCGCAGGCGGCCACCAGCTCCAGCGCGGCTCGGGCCGCCCCCTCCGCAGCGGGGGCGACGAACATCGCCTCGTCGCCGATCAGCTTCACCACCCTGCCGCCGGCCTCCGTGACGATGTCGGACGCCAGCGACTCAAACCGACTGAGCAGAGCGCGCGAACTCGTCGTCCTGCAGGGAGCCGCTGACGCGCGTGAAGCCGACCAGGTCGACGAAGCCGACCGCCAGGGTCGGATGACTGCCGGCCTCGATCGTCAGGCGACGACGGAGCGCCTCGTCCAGGCGGCGCCGCAACCCGTAGAGCAGGAGCCAGGCCATGTCCGAGCGCTCGAGGCCGCGCTCGAGCGCACCGTCGAGCAGCCGCTCGCGCAAACCGAGGGCGCGCATCTCCGCCATCGCCTCGACCTCGATCTCCGCGACCCGGGTGAGGTGAGCGCTGACCATCCGTGCCTCGCGCACGATCGCCTCGAGCGCGGCCTCGCGGCGATCGCCCCGGAGCTGGGTCGATTCCCTCGGCCGCGATCGCGAGTGCCCTGACGTCCTCGTCGGTGTATGCGCGCTCGTCCGGCGACACATCGGGGAAGCCGAGCGCGCGCCAGAGGACGTCGGCCACCTCGGGTTCCACCCCGGCCCGCGAGCAGACCTCCGGCCAGGTGAGCTCCCTGGGCCCCAGTCGGACAAGCCGCTCCACTTCGTCGCGATCATTCGGAGCGTCGGATCCGTCGGCCATGGGTCTTGCCCGGACTCTACGACCCTCATCCGCGCGACCAGGCTGGCGACTGTACCTGGCCGGCTCGTAGCTGAGGATGACGACGCCGGAGCTGAGGGGTCGCGTTTCCACCAGTCTCGCGGGTACCGAGACCTGAAGGATCGCCTTCGGGTGTTTCAGACGCTCGAGCGCCTCGGGGTCAATCGGCCTGAACGAGGCCGCGTGCTCCAACTTGCGGAGCGCATCCCTGAAGACCGCGTCACCGTTCCTCGACTCGTCTCGGGCGGGGGCGCGGGGCTGCCGCTTGACGTTCAGTCAACATTGAGGGCAATTGGAAATGTCGCAGGGGCGCCAAGTGGCTCGGCGACGTCCAGATGGTTCGTCGCCGTCCACCCCGGTGCGTAGCGATCCCGGTGGGTCACAGTCCCGCGCCTCAGGCGCTCACCGCCGACGTGTTCCAGACACCCGTGGCGGCGGCATCGCGGGCGTAGTCACGGAAGTCCCGCGGCTCCCGACCCAGGGCGCGCTGGACGCCGTCCGTCGTGTCGGCGTTGCGGCCGTCGACGACCTCCTTGAACAGGTAGGTCAGCAGCTCGATCACGTCGGGCGCGACGCCGTGCTCGGCAAGCTCGGCCTCGTGCTGCTCGAGAGTGACCGGCGTGTAGTGGATCTCGCGACCCGCGGCCTCGCCGATCTCCGCAGCAGCCTCCGCGAAGGTCAGCGATCGTGGGCCGGTCAACTCGTAAAGCTCGCCGATATGGCGGTCGTCCGTCAGCGCCTCGACGGCGATGTCGGCGACGTCGTCGATGTCGAGGAACGGCGTCGGCACCTCGCCCGCCGGGAGCCGGATGTCTCCGCTCAGCACGTGGTCGAGCATGTAGTCCTCCGAGAAGTTCTGCATGAACCACGTCGAGCGCAGGATGGTCAGGTCGGCGCCGGTGTCGCGCACCGCCTCCTCGGCCTGCTCGGCGATCGGCTCGCCGCGGCCGGAAAGCAGCGCCATCCTGCGGACCCCCCTCTCCAGGGCGAGCTCCGCGAAGGCGCGCGCTTTTCTCCCCCGCGCCCGGGATCGCGATGTCCGGGTAGTAGGAGATGTACACGGCGCCGACGCCCTCGAGCGCGGGCGCCCAGGTCGAGCGGACCTCCCAGTCGAACGGCGGCTCGCCAGAGCGCGAGCCGAGCCGCACCGGGATGTCGCGCGCCATGAGCCGCTCCGCCACTCGGCGGCCGGTCTTGCCGGTGCCTCCCAGGACCAGTGTGGGCTTTGTCTTGGTGTCGGGTGTCATTGGTCTTCCTTTCGGTTGATGTTGGATCTACAGACGTTCGATGCGCCCAAAGCTCATCGATAAGTTCGAGACCCCTAGCGCGAGCGCGCTGACCGTGCGCCAGTAACTGCCCTCTCGATGGTCACGGCCCGCTCCAGCAACCTGGGTGAGCTGTCCATTTCGCCCGTGCCAGGACCCGACGCGGTGCTCGCAGGCCCGATCTACGAGGCCTGGCTCGACTCGGCCTCCGCTCGCGCCGCGAGCCCGTCGACGAACAGGTCGAGCAGCAGCTCGAAGCGAGCGTCCTGATCGGTGATCGCGAAGTGGTCGGCGACCTCGATCACGTTCGGAAACTGCTCCGGCGGGAGGGAGCCGAGATAGCCCCGGACCATCTCGGCCGCCTGGTCCATCGGCGGGGCGGTCTCCGCGGGCTCCTCGACGTAACCCGTCTCATCCATCGTGAACCCGTTGACCACCGAGAGCATCAGCAGGAAGCTCTGTACGGCGAGCTCGTCGGGGACGCCGCCGGCGCGAAGGATCGCCAGCACCCGTTCGTTGAAGCGCAGGGCGTTCGGCCCCATTGGGATCCGGCCGATCGAGATCCGGACGATGTCGGGGTGGCGGAGGATCGTCTCGCGCATCTTGCGGGCGACCTCCCGGAGCTGCTCCTGCCAGCGCTCCGGCTCCGGGTCGGGAATCTCCCCGACCTGCTCCCCGATCACCTCGTCCATGACCAGGTCGAGGAGACCGTCCTTCGAGCCCACGTGCCAGTAGAGCGAGGCGGCACCCGTGTCGAGCACCTCCGCGACGCGGCGCATGCTGAATCCGTCGAGCCCCCCGGCGTCGAGCACCTTGATCGCCGCCGCCACGATCGCCTCGCGGGTCAGTGGGTCGCGGCGCCTGCCTCTCGCGCGTTCCGGGACCCGCTGCCACGGGGGCGGGGGGAGTGTCGGCTTCTCGTCAGCATGCTCGAACACCGTACTACTACCGAACGACATTGCATAATCCTTCGAGATCTGCTAGAACACTGTTCGAGTTCAAACAGTATTCGTCTACCGATAGGTGTTCGAGCAAGGAGCGGAAGGATGGAAGCGGCAGCGACAGCGATACGGAGCGGAGCGCCCACCTATCCCCGAAGGTGGTTCGCGGCGGTGGTGATGATCGGCGCGGCGATGATGGACCTGATCGACCTCACGATTGTCAACGTCGCCCTGCCGACGATCCAGGCTGACCTGGGGGCGAGCGGCACCGAGCTCGAGTGGGTCGTCTCGGCCTACATGCTCGCCTTCGCGGCCGGGCTGATCGTCGCCGGCAGCTTCGGCGACCTGCTGGGTCGCAAGCGGATCTTCCTCGGCGGCATCGCCGTGTTCGGGCTCGCCAGCCTCGGCGCCGGCCTCGCGCCGTCGCCCGGCGAGCTGATCGCGGCGCGCGTCGTCCAGGGGGTCGCAGCGGCGGCGATGATCCCGCAGCTGCTCGGGACCTTCCGCGTGATCTTCTCCGGTGAGGAGCGCGGCAAGGCCTTCGGCCTGTACGGCGCGATCCTGGGCTTTGCCTCCGCCCTCGGGCTGGTGCTCGGCGGCGTCCTCACGGACGCGGACATCTTCGGCTGGTCCTGGCGGGCCGTGTTCTTGATCAACGTCCCGATCGCGCTCGTCTCCCTGGTTGCGGCGGCCTTGGCCGTCCCCGAGACCTACGACCCCGTGGCGCGCCGCCCGGACCTGGTCGGCGCCGGCCTGCTCGCCACGTCGATCGTCGCGATCGCCTATCCGCTCCTCGAGGGTCAGAGCCTCGGCTGGCCCGCCTGGACGTGGCCGATGGTCGGCGCCGGCGTCGCCGGGCTGGTGGCGCTCGGCGTCGTCGAGGAGCGCCGCCGCCGGACGCGGGTCGCGCCGCTGCTTCGCACCCGGCTGCTGCGGATCCCCGCCTTCTCAGCGGGGCTCGGCGTGCAGCTGGCCTTTTCCGCCGGTTTGCAGGGCTTCTTCCTGATCTTCGCCATCTGGATCCAGACCGGGATGGGGTTCTCACCGCTCGGCGCGGGCCTGACGGCGCTCGCCTTCAGCGTCGGCAGCTTCCTGCTGGCGGGCGCATCAGTACCTCTGGCGCAGCGCTACGGGCGGCTCGTCCTCAGCGGTGGTGCCGTGCTGATGGCGCTCGGGACCCTCGGCGTCCTGCTCGGCGCAGGCGGCGTCGGCCACGGCTCCGATCCCTGGCCCGTGGTCCCCGGGATGCGTGGTTGCCGGGGTCGGCCTCTCGCTGCTGATCATCCCGCTGGTGAACGTCGTCCTGGCGGCGGTCCCGCGCGAGGCCGCCGGCGGCGCGGGCGGGATCCTCAGCACCGCCCAGCAGCTGGGCGGCGCGCTGGGCGTCGCGCTGGCCGGGACGGTGTTCTTCTCCGAGCTCGAGAGCCACTCGTTCACGCAGGCCTTCAAGCACAGCGCCCCCGTCGTGATCGGGCTCTTCCTGGCCGCCGCCCTGCTCTCGCTGGCGCTGCCACGCACGGCGGTCACCGAGGAGGAGGTGACCGAGCTGCTGAGCGACCGTGGCTCCGCGACGGGGGTGGACGAGACGGCCTACGCCGAGCTCGTCGAGCGCCACCGGGCCGAGCTCCAGGCGCACTGCCGCCGGCTGCTCGGCTCGGCGCATGACGCCGAGGATGCGCTCCAAGAGGCGCTCCTCCGAGCCTGGAGATCGCGGGACCAGTTCGAGGGCCGGAGCTCGGTGCGCTGGTGGCTCTACCGGATCGCGACCAACGCGGCGCTCGACACCCTGCGCCGCAGGCCGCGCAAGGTCGTCCCGATCGAGGAGGAGCCGCCGAGCGACAGAAGTCGAGACCGATCCAGAGGGTCGCTACGAAGCGCCGCGAGGCCCTCGAGCGCGCGCTTGTGCGGGCGGATCAGGTGCTCACGGGAAGGCAGAGGGCGGTCCTGATCCTGCGCGAGGCGCTGGGCTTCTCGGCCGAGGAGACTGGGACACGGCTCGACATCAGCGTCGCGGCGGTGAACAGCGCCCTGCAGCGCGCCCGCGCCACGCTGGAGGAGCGCGCCCACGAACGAGCCGCATGAACAGACCGTTCCTGAGTCGCCAGGAGCAGAGCTTCGCGAGATCGATCGCCGGCGGGATTCGAACCCCGACCGTCGGGTTATGAGGCCGCATCCGCACGGTCCCGGTCCATCTCGAGCGTGGCTACTTAGGTAAAGGACCGACCAGTCGTATACGCGGCCGCAGATATTCTGGTCGCCTCGAGCGCTTTGGAGGAGCTGCCGGTCACGAAGGCGAGAGAACCCGGCTTGGCGTTGCCGCATTCACGCGAAGGGAGCAGCGCAGACGAGGAGCCTATGGTGATATAGTCCGATATGGGACTATGGTCGCAAGCTCGACCACGGATCGTTCGGCCTCGCCCAGGCTGGCGACGCGCGGGGAACCTCGGCTTTCTGCTGGCAAAGGCGTCCAGCGTGGAACGAGCTGCTCTACGCCCACTTCAGCGAGCGTGGCTACGGCGAGGTCCGGCCGGCGTACGGCTCGCTGCTACTCCCCCTGTTCGAGGAGGACGGACTGCGGATGGGAGAGCTCGCTCGTCGCGCCCGGCTCGCGAAGCAGACGATGACGACGATGGTCAGGTTGCTCGAGCGCGACGGGCTCGTCAGGCGTAAGACCGACCCCGTGGACGGCCGGGCGACTCGGATCGTTCTGACTGAGCGCGCTCACGAGCTTTCGTCCGGTCGCCGAGTCCGCGCTACGGGAACTGGACCAGCTGGTGATGAGATCGCTGGGCGCCCGGCGCGCCCGGCTGCTTGCAATCGACCTCAAGGAGGTAGGCGAACTATGAGAAGCCGCACGGTAACGACGGTCCTGCCGGCGCCCAAGGAGGAGGTCTTCGACTACATGTCCTCGATCGAAAACCTGCCCGAGTGGGCGACCGAATTCGCCCGCGAGCTTCGTCGCGACGAGAACGGCTACAAGGTGATCAACAACCTCGGCGAGTTCCGATTCAAGATCGAAGCCGACGAGCAAACCGGGGTGATCGACATGCTCGCCGGTCCAACAGCTGAGGAGATGGCGGTCTTCCCCACCCGCGCGGTGGAACTCCCCGACGGGCGCACTGCGTACTCGTTCACGATGTTCCAGGGTCCGGGAATGCCCGACGAGCTGTTCGAGAGTCAGTACGAGTCGCTGAAGCGCGAGTTCGCCAACATCGAGGCGCGGTTCGCCTAGCGCCGCCTGGTGGCCCACTGCAGCTCGCCTGGCCGTGGGTCGCAATGCGTGACAGGCAACGCCAACGGACGCTCATTGCGCCCGGGGCGCAGATGGTCCCGCACCTGATCCGTCGGCAAGCTGTCCTACCGCTTTGCCGGAAGCGTGCGTGCGTACGCGACGCCGCGCCACACCCAGGGTTCGAGCTGCCGGTTGGTTCGCACGCCCGCGGCGTCGATGCGAAGCCAGCCCTGTATTGCACGCCCACGCATCTCGAATGGTTGCGCGTGCGGCTTCGCGAGAAGCACATCGGTCTCCCCGGGATCGACCCGGACCATCAGGCCGCCCTGACCGCTGGCTGCGACCGACATGTTGCCGCCGACGAGGAAGGCGAGGCCTCCGAACATCCTCTGCTCGCGTGACATCGGGCTGGCTAGCGATCAGCCCGCGAATTCGGTTGGCTAGATAACGAGGACAAGCATTTGCCGCTCGGCGCCGCCACCTCCTCGGCCAGATCACCCTCGGCAAGCTTCGCGGCCTCCCACTCCAGCGGCGCCGATAGCGTCTTCGAGAACACCACTTCGGGACTTACCTCTGTCGTTTCAACGACCTCCTGGCGCTCGTGACGGTTGTCTGATCACCTGCGGCCCTCGGCCTCGAGTGCCGGGACCGCCTGCGCGGGAGCGACCTCGGGCGCCGAGCGGCGACCGGCAGGGCAAGCGCGACGACCGCGCCGGCCAGGGAGAGCGCCGCGACGACGGCGATCGCGGGCGCGAACCCGTCGAGGAACGCGTCGGCCGAGGCGTAACTGCCGGCGCCGGCGAAGACCGCGACCGCGACCGCGATCCCGAAGACCCCGCCGAGCTCGCGCATCATGCTGTTCGCGCCGGCGGCCTTGCCGAGATCCTCGAGGGCGAAGGAGCCGACGACGGAGTTCTGCGCCGCGGGGATCGCCATCGAGACCCCGATGCCGGCGATGACCGACGGAAGCACGAACTCGGAGTAGGTCAGTCCCGGGTCGGCGATCAGCGCGACCCAGCCCATCCCGAGTGCCTGCAGGGTGAGCCCCCCGACCATGAAGGGGCGCTCGCCGAAGCGGTCCGCCAGCGCGCCGACCACCGGGGCGATGGTGATGAAGGTGATCGTCCAGGGGATCAGCCGGAGGCCGGCGTCGAGGGGCCCGTAGCCGAGCGCCGTCTGCAGCATCTGGGCGAAGAAGAAGACGGCGCCGAAGAGCGAGGCGAAGGTGAAGAAGATCGCCGCGTTCCCGGCCGAGAAGGCGCGGGAGCGAAAGAAGCGGATCGGCAGCATCGGCTCCGGCGCCCGCAGCTCCCGGGCGATGAACGCCCCCACCAGGAGCACCCCGGCGGCGAGCGAGCCGACGACCTCGAGGCTCCCCCAGCCGGCGGAGTTGCCGCGGACCAGCCCCCAGACGATCCCGAAGGCGGCGGCGCTGATCAGCCCGAGGCCGGGGAGGTCGAGGCCGGTGTCGCCGCCGAAGCTCTCCTCGATCCGGCTGAGGACGAGCGGGATCGCGACGAGGCCGATCGGGACGTTGATCCAGAAGATCCACTCCCAGGCGATCCCCTCGACGATCGCGCCGCCGACGAGCGGGCCGAGGGCGACCGAGATCCCGGTGACCGCGCTGAACAGGCCGATCGCCGCCCCCCGCTTCTCGGGCGGGAAGGCGGCGCTGAGGAGGGCCAGGCCGAGGGTCAGCACGAGCGCCGCGCCGGCGCCCTGGACCGCCCGCGCCGCGATCAGCCAGCCGACCTCCGGCGCCAGCGCGCAGGCCGCGGACGCCGCCGCGAACAGGCCGAGTCCGCCGGCATAGAGCCTGCCGGCGCCCGTAGCGATCGCCGAGCGCCGCGGCCGGGATCAGGAGCACTGCGAAGCTCAGGTTGTAGGCGTTCACCGTCCACTCCAGATCCTCGATCGAGGCACCCGAGATCGAGCCGGATCGTGCTCAGCGAGGTCGACACCACCAGGGTGTCGAGGGCGGCCATCAGCGAGCCGATCGCGGTCAGGGCGACCACCCATGCTGTCGATCGGCTGGTTCTGGCTTGCGCGGTCATCGGTCTCCCTTCGTCTCGGCTGAGGTCTTTCGAAAGAGACCCGCGGTCCTCGCCGAATTACATCGCTTTCTCACATTGATCCTCCTGTCGCTTGGGTGTTGACTCAGATGGCGGGGTCCCCTTCCGGAGCCATGTCGCCGGCAGAAGCCCCCGCCGTCGCCGCTAATGGCTCACCCTCGGCACCCTCCGTGGCCGCCTGTGGCGGTTGCGCCGGAAGCAGAGCGGCTGCGAAGACCGCCCCGAGAACGGCGACCCCGGCCGCGACCAGGCACGCCACGGCGAAGCCGTCAAAGAAGGCCGACGAGGCTGCGTCGTGCAGGGCCTGGGAGAGGCCGGTCTGACCGCCCGCCTGCAGTTGGCGCCGCGACGCCGAAGGCGGTACCCACCGAGCGCTCGGCGCTATCGGGCGCACCCCCTCCGGGAGTTGGGCCGGGAGCGCGGCCGTGAGCCGGCTGCTGTAGAGGGAGGCATAGACGCTGCCGATCACGGCGACCCCGAGGGTGCCGCCGAGGATCCGGGTGGCGTCGTTGACCGCCGAGCCGACACCCGCCTTGGCCCGGGGACCGCGCCCATGATCGACTCGGTCGCGGGGGCGCTCGTCAGGCCGATCCCGGAGCCGATCAACACCATCTGGCCGGCGATCGTCAGGTAAGACGTGCTCTCGGATGCCGTCGAGGTCCAGGCGAGGCCGGCGGCGAGCGACACCAGGCCGCCGGCGACGACCTGCTTGGTACCGGTACGCACGGCCATGCTGGTGCCGAGGACCGAGGTGATCGCGGTCAATGTCGCCACCGGCAGCAGCCGCACCCCGGTGCTGAGCGGTGAATATCCCTTGAGGAACTGAAAGTAGAGGGTGACGAGGAAGATGAAGCCCAACAGCGAGAAGAAGGTGATCGTCACCGCCCCGCTGGCGGCGCTGAAGCGGAGGTTGCGAAAGAGCCCGACGTCGAGCATCGGTCCCGATCCCCGCGCTCCCAGCCGATGAAGGCGACAAGGAGCGCGGCGGCCAAGGCGAAGCCCGCGATGCTGCGGGCCGCATCCCAGCCCTCCCTCGGTGCCTCGATGATCGTGTAGACCAAGATCGCAATCGCCGCGGTGGAGGGACGAGGCCGACGCGGTCGGCCGGAGGGGCGTCGGGATCGCGGGAGGTCGGGCGCCGACGGCGACCAGGAGGACCGCCAGCGCGGCGACGGGGGCGAGGGCGAAGAAGACGCTCGACCAGTCGAAGCGTTCGAGGAGCCAGCCGCCGACGATCGGCCCCAAGGCGATCCCGACCCCGGTCGTCGCACCCCAGAGGCCGATCGCCCGGGCCCGCTCGCGGCGCTCGGTGAAGACGTTGGTGAGGAGCGAGAGGGTCGCCGGGAAGATCAGGGCCGCGCCGATGCCCATCGCGGCGCGGGCGGCGATCAGCGGGCCCGGGTTCTCCCCAAAGCCGCCGGCGAGGGTGGCGGCGCCGAAGACGGCCAGTCCGGCGAGGAGGACGCCCTTTCGCCCGACCCGGTCGCCGAGATTGCCGGCCGCCAGGACGAGGGCGGCGAACATCAGGTTGTAGGCATCGACGATCCATTCGAGCTGGATCGTGGAGGCATCGAGCTCGCGCACCAGCGTCGGGAGGGCGACGTTGATGATCGTCGTGTCGAGGTTGATCACGAAGGACGCCAGCAGGAGGGCGCCGAGAATCAGCCCCTTGCGGGGCCGCTGCCCGGGGACGGCTCGTCCGTCATCAGTGGGGCTGTGCGCCGCTGTGTCGCCGATAATGGCTCCCTTACGAGACAGTCGCTACCGCCGCGATACTATCGCGTCGATAGGGATTATGTAAGCCATGGACTCCGATCGCGTCTACCCCCACTTCTGCATGACCGCTCGAGCTCTCGAGGAAGTAGGGGAGCGGTGGTCCCTGCTCGTCGTACGTGACCTGATGCTGGGGCCACGGCGGTTCACCGATCTCTCCCGGAGCGTTGGCGGGATCACGCCGACGCGACTCACCGAGCGGCTGCGCAGCCTCGAGGCGGCAGGAATCGTCGTCCGAGAGGAGCCGGCCGCGGGACGCGAGGTCTGGTATCGGCTGACCGAGGCCGGCGAGGAGCTGCGACCGGTGGTCGAGGCCCTCGGAGCGTGGGGCTTCAGGCACTCCGGTGGGCCGCCCAGACCCGACGAGTCCGTCCATCCCGATCACGTCATGCTGGCCAACAAGGTTTGGCTCAACCGACGCCCGCCTAAGTCACGCAAGCCGGTGGTCTGGGCCTGGCGGTTCGGCGAGGAGGGCTACACCCTCCGCTTCGATGGATCGGCCTGGGAGCTGGAGCGCGGCGAGAGCGAAGGGGCGGCGGTGACCGTCGTCGCGACCCCGGAGGCGTGGGCCGGATTTCTGACCACTCCCACCGATGCCCGCCGCCTCCCGGTCGACGGGGTCGAGATCGAGGGAGCAGCGGCGGCGGTGAAGGCCTTCGCCCGGGCCCATGAGGCCGACCTCTGAGCGGCCGCCACCGAGCGCGGCAACGGCGGAGAGCGGGAGGCCGTCCGCCTAACCCCGGGCCGAGATCTGCTGTACCGCCCACCCGTTGCCGTCGGGATCGCTGAAGAAGACGAACCCGACATTGTCGAGCGCTTCCGGCTCAGGGCCGGGACTCTCGCCCATCACCTGGATCTCGCTGACGTCCACGCCATGCTCGGCGAGCTGAGCGCGCGCGGCATGGAGGTCCGGGACGACCAGCTGCAGGCCCTTGAGCGAGCCAGGCGCCATGTCCGGGGCGACGCCTTCGCCGATGACGATCGAGCAGCCCGATCCGGGAGGGGTGAGCTGCACGACCCGGTTTCCCTCGCCCATCCGCGAGTCGTGGTCCAGGTTGAAGCCGAGCTGGTCGGCGTAGAAGGCCTTCGCGCGGTCGACGTCCGAAACGGGGACGACGACGACTTCGAGCGTCCAGTTCATTTCCGTGTCCTGTCTGTCGCAGTTTGCTGGGCAGGTCGTTCAGCTCGCACGCTTGCTACTTGATCCGGGTTCCGCCGATGTCATAGGGCGGGTTCACCATCTCGTCCGCGCCCGGGTTGGGACGCCAGCCGCCGGAGAAGGTATCGCCGTCCTCTCCGAGCTCGCCCTTGAAGGTCGCGTCGAGCGGACCGTGCGAAACCGTGATCGTCATCGAGCCGTCCTTGACGTCCCAGTCGTACGGCAGCGGCACAGGCGACATGTTCGAGTAGACGTTTGACTTGAACTTCCCGGTCTCCGGGTCGTGGGCGATCAGCTCCTCGCTGTCGACCTCGAAGAGCCCGGCGAAGTCCAGCTTCACCCGCTGGCGCAGGAAGAACCCGCCCGGGAGCCACTCGTAGGTTGTCTCGCCGACGATGTTCTCCTCTTCGGAGCCGACCAGGTGGCCCTTCATGCTCCAAGTGCCGACCAGGAAGTCCAGTTCCCTGAGGGCGGGATCGGGCTTCGGCGGCTGCTGGCTTGTCTCATCGCTCACGGTGGTTCTCCTTCCTCGGCGTTAGCCTCGTTTAGCGTCTAGGTGTCCTGTACAGGATCCGTCAACCTTACTACCGCAGCGATACTATCGTGTCGATAGCGATCATGCTGCCAACGGACTCCGATCGCTTCTACCCCCACTTCTGTATGACCGCTCTGTCAGGGCCTGGCGGTTCGGCGAGGAGGGCTACACCCTCCGCTTCGATGGATCGGCCTGGGGCCGACACCCCGGCCGAGCCCAGGTGAACGCACGTTGATGGAAGCCGGGCCGCATGCCCGGGATACGATTCGCCTCAGGATCGCGCTGTTCGAAGGTCCGTTAACCGAGGGCGGCCCGATGCGCGAAAAGCGATGAGCACCCCGCCGACCAAGTACGTCAAGTCCGGCGACGCGTCGATCGCCTATCAGGTCGTCGGCGACGGGCCAATCGACTTGGCCATCGTCCTCGGCTTCGCCACCCACCTCGAGCTCCAGTGGGAGTCGCCTCCGTTCGCTCGCTTCTTCGAGCGGCTCAGCTCGTTCTCGCGCCTGATCATCTTCGACAAGCGCGGCACCGGGCTGTCCGACCCGGTCACCGAGGTGCCGACCCTCGAGCAGCGGATCGACGACGTCCGGGCGGTCATGGACGCCGCGGGGTCCGAGCGGGCGGCCCTTTTTGGGGTCTCCGAGGGCGGGCCGATGAGCGTCCTGTTCGCGGCCACTCACCCCGATCGCGTCAGCGCCCTGGTGCTCCACGGCGCGATGGGGCGGACCACCGAGGCGCCCGACTACCCCTGGGCGTCGCCCGCGGAGGCGCTTCGCGAGTCCGCCGCCGAGTTAATCGCCCCATACTGGGGGCAACAGGCAGAGGGGATGGTCGAGCTCTTCGCTCCGAGCTTCGCCGACGATCCCCAGGCGGCGGAGTTCACGGCACGTATGGAGCGCTCCGCCGCGAGCCCGGCGATGGTCCAGCAGATCATGGAGATGTTTCTGGACATCGATGTGCGAGCCGTCCTGCCCACGATCCAGGTTCCGACGCTCGTCCTCCACCGGCGCGGCGACCGGGTCGTCAATCGACGCGCCGGCGAGGAGCTCGCGGCGCAGATCCCACACGCCCGATACGTCGAGCTTCCCGGGATCGACCATCTGCCCTGGGCAGGCGACTCGGAAGCCGTGCTCGGGGAGGTCGAGGAGTTCCTGACCGGCGCCCGCTCGGCACCCGAGCCCGACCGGGTGCTCGCCACGGTGATGTTCACGGACATCGTCGGCTCGACGGAGCGCGCGGCCGAGCTCGGGGACGCACGCTGGCGGGAGCTGCTAGCAGCGCATCAGGAAGCGCTGCGGCGGGAGCTGATCCGGTTCCGAGGACGTGAGGTGAAGACGCTGGGCGACGGCGGCCTCGCCACCTTCGACGGCCCCGCCCGGGCGATCCAATGCGGGGGCGCGATCACGGAGGCGGCCCGCTCCCTCGGCTTGGAGGTTCGGGTCGGCCTCCATTGCGGCGAGATCGAGCTGATGGGAGAGGATGTCGGCGGGATCGCCGTCCACATCGCGGCGCGCGTCGGCGCCCTCGCGGACGCGGGCGAGGTGCTGGTCTCCAGCACCGTCAAGGATCTCGTTGCCGGATCGGGGATTCGGTTTGACGACCGCGGCGAGAAGCATCTCAAGGGGGTCCCGGGAGACTGGCGGCTGTTCACAGCAGCCCCGTAGCGCCCGCGCGAGAGAGCCGGGGCTGAATCGCGAGTCAGCCGACGCGCCTCAGGCGGAAGCCGCCGCCCGACTCGCCTCGATGATCCGCTCGAGGGCCTTTTTCAGGGGGCCCGCCCCGGCTCCGAGCGGGTCGAGGAAGTCCCGCTGGATGTGGGACCGGTAGACGGGCCACATCCTCCGCAGGGTGGCCGCTCCCTCCCTCTGTGATCACCGCGTATGAGCCGCGTCCGTCCTCGGGGACGGGCTCGCGTCTGAGGAGCCCGGCGGCCTCGATCCGGTCCACGAGCCGCACCAGGCCCGTGCGGCTTAGGACGACCTCCTGAGCGAGTTCATTCATGCGCAACCGCCGGTCCTCGGCGCGTTGAAGAGGCCAGAGCACGTCGTACCAAGCGAGGGGCGGCAGCCCGTGCGCCTTGAGGTCCTCCTCGATCCGCTGGATCAGAACGGCGTGCGCGTTGAGAAACGCCCTCCAGATTGCGAGCTCGGATTCATCCATTCGAACGAGTCTAGAGACATTTATGTGCGGTTGCACTATACTAAGTGCATCTGCACCTACATTTGAAAGGACGGACGAGATGGAAGTAGGTCTGTTTCTCATCCAGGTCGTGATCGGCAGCTTTGTCGCTGCCCACGGCTCCCAGAAGCTCTTCGGGATCCTCGGCGGCTACGGCCTCGAAGGCACCGGCCAGTACCTCGAGGGCTTTGGCCTCCGGCCCGGCAAGCTCTTCGCCTTCGTCGCCGGCTCGGCCGAGCTTGTCGGCGGACTCGCCCTTGCAGCGGGATTCTTCACGCCCGGAGCGGCGGCCTTGATCGCGGCGACGATGCTTGTCGCGGCCGTCACCGATCACGCCGGCAAGGGCTTCTGGATCTACAACGGCGGCAACGAGTACGTGCTGACCAACGTCGCCGTCGTCACCGCACTCGCCTTTCACGGCGCCGGAGAATGGTCGGTCGACAACGCGATCGGCTGGGATGTCGCGGGCGTCGCCTGGGGCCTCGGGGCCTTGGCCGTGGCGGTGATCGGCGCGGCTGGCGTGCTCGCCGATCAGGGCGCACGCCCGCGGCGCCGTCGTGCCCAATCAGCCGTCGGCAGAAGTGACCTAATCGCGGGTGTGCTCAGGTGACCTCGTCGAGCCGGCCGGTCTTCACGTCGTAGATGAAGCCCCGCACCTCATCGCTCTTGGGGATGAAGGGACTTTCCTTGATCCGCTGGATGGAGTCCCGGACGTCATCTTCTAGGTCAGGAAATGATCGCGGGCTCCACTCCGGCCGCCGCCCGGTCTCCTCCTCGAGCATCTGCTCGAACTCCGCGTCGCCGAAGGTGAGCATCCCGCAGTCGGTGTGATGGATCAGCATGATCTCCTCCGTACCGAGTAGGTGCTGGGAGATCGCCAGGGAACGGATCTCGTCATCGGTGACCACGCCGCCCGCGTTGCGGATTACGTGCGCGTCCCCGACCGAAAGCCCGAGGATCGGATACGGGTTCAGACGGGCGTCCATACAGGCAACGATCGCGACCTTCTTGGCGGGCGGCAGCGGCAGGTCGCCCTTGTCGAAGCCATCGGCAAAGGCCTCGTTGTTCTTCAGGAACTCGTCAATGGCGCTCATCTCGGCCCCTTTCGGAGTTGGTTCGTCCAAGCAATGGTAAAGGCCTACCCCTTCCTCAAATCAGCGTCGGCGACGGGCAATCGAGCGGACGACGAGCAACGCTGCCAGAGCGAGGAGCTGGCCGCCAAGGATCACTCGGTTGAGGTCCAGGGCAGACTCCCAGTACACCTCCTCCCCCCGGATCACATAAGCACCGACGGGCCTGGCGCGAAGCCCGAAGCCGCCGCCACCGCCCGTTTGCCCATCGGGCTCCTCGCCCCCGCCGCCGCCGCCGCCGCCCTGTACCACGGCGGCGGGAATCACCGCGACGCCGTTGCGCTCGTACGGCTCGCCGTAGACGCGCTTCACGGTGATCGCATCACGGGCACCCGAGATCGTCTCCATGAAGTCCATTGCTCCTCCTTGGTTTGCGTGCAGAAGAACAAGTGTGACGGCGCGAGCTCGTCGGCCGAAGCCAAGGGAGCGGGCCTGTCGCGCCGGATGGTGGTATCACCCTATGAGGGCGAATCGGAGGTGAGGAGGTGAAGAGATGAAGCTGGAGGTCGGGAATCACATCAAGGTTGAGGCGGAGTCGACCGAGCGGACGCCTCGGACCGGCGTCATAGAGGAGGTGGTGAACGAGCCGCCTTCCCCTCGGTATCGCGTTCGCTGGGACGACGGGCACGAGAGCATCTACGCTCCCGCGGCGGGGGCGGTGGGTCCCGCCGAGCCGACCGAGGAGGCGTAGGGGCTGAGCCCAAGGATCAGGGCCGGCCGACGTCTCCCTGGCTGTAGTCGCAGACCCCGGTCGGGAAGATCTGCTTGAGCCGGGCGACCTCGGTCGCCGACGGCGTCCAGGAGCCGTACGCGCCGTTCGCGATCGCCTCGTCGACCGACTGCAGCGCGCACTTGTAGACGCCGCCCCGCAGCGGGCCGCCGGCGACGATCCGCGAGGTCGAGTGGAGCGGGAACTCCTGCGCGCACGACGCCCTTCGGCCCGCCGTCGAGGATCCCGCCCCAGACGTCGGGGCCGCGGGCGATCTCCGCGCCCTGGGTCGTGAAGCAGCGGTCGGTGGCGAGCTCCGGCTTGTTGCCCGCCACGCCCAGGTCGGGGTGGGCGCGGATGTTCGCCATCCACTGATCGATCACCGCGAGCGCCTCGGGCGTCGCGTCGACCTGCCGCGCCGGGCGGGCGTCGGTGAACCAGATCACCTGGTTCGAGGCGTCGCCGTCGAAGTCGAGCATCCGCTGCCGGGAGGCGAACGACTGGTGGCTGTTGTGCATGTCGAGCTCTTCCTCGAGGTAGTGGCGCCAGTCGATCAGCGGGATGTCGATGTCGCCGTCGAAGTAGAGCCCCTTGTTGTAGGCCGCGTTCATCGCGCTGATGTCACCCTCGCGCCGCGGCGCCGGGGTGACGCCGCCATCCGGGCTGAGGTTCATGTTGCGGGCGCTCCAGGGGTCGAAGCCCGGTGTCCGCGGTGGCATCGGCGGCGGCGGCGCCGGGAACGGGAAGGCCTCCTGGACCATGTCGGCCGGGTCCTTCCAGCTGCCGATCCGGGCGTTCACGTCCAGGAACTCCGCCGGAGTGATGTTGCCGTCCTTCAGGGCCTCGAGGCCGTACTGGACGCCCACGTTGTCCAAGGTCATCCGGGCGTAGCCGTCAGCGCCGACGCCGTAGACGTTCTTCAGGTCCTCCGAATGGGTCCAGTGGACCTGCGCCATCTCCGCCGGGTCCATTCGGTCGAGCCCGTTGAAGGCCTGGAACCAGAGCGGGTTCAGCGCCAGCGGCGTCAGCCCACGCCAGCCCTTGACGCACTCGCTGTTGCCGGGGGTGCCGCCGAAGAAGGGGTTGGGAATGTTGGAGTCCGCGTTGAGGCCCTCGAGGAACTCTCGGTTGTCCCACGTCTGCCACTTCGGGTTGGAGCCGTCGTGATGTCCATGAAGCGCTCGAGCAGCTCACAGTCGCCGACGTGGATCGTCTGGGTGACCATGTCGGGATAGGAGTACTGGGGGATCCCGGCGTCGAGCAGCTTGCTCGTGGTTCTGCCCGTAGACGTACTGCTGGATCGCGCCGCCGGAGCCGCCCAGGCCGACCGTGTACAGCGGCGCCCCGTAGCGCTCGATGAACTCCTCCTTCGTCATCAGCGCCGCCTCGCCGCCGAGCTGGAGGTTGTAGTGGTGCTCGTCCGGTTGCCCGAGGAGTGGATGATCGCGTAGCCCTTGCTCAGGCCCGGGTCGTAGAGGGCGCTGCCGCCGGGGGTGCCCTGCCGGTGGCCGATCTGGACGCCGCCGTCGAAGGTGTAGATCGCGCGGCGGTTCCAGAGCGAGGTGTCGGGGGCCCCCGGCTGCTCGCCGAATGGGGCGAGCATCGCGAAGGAGTAGATGAAGCGGTCGATCGTGCCGCGCTCCCGCCGGACGACGTAGTCGACCGTGCGGCCGTCGAGCAGCGTGGTCTGCGCCATGTTCGCCGGACGTGAGCCGTCGCCGGGCAGCGGCTGGAACGAGCCGGTGGTCGTCCGGTAGAGGTAATCGACCCTGGTGTTGGCGGAGCAGTCGAGGCTCCAGCCGGCCGTGCTGCCGTCGGGGTTGAGCACGCGGAATCCCTGGCCCGCCTGGTTGTCGACCAACGGCTCGCCGAGCCCGGCCTGGATCGTGTTGCAGACGAAGAACTCCTGATGCGGCCCGGAGAAGATCGGCCCGGCAGTCGGGTAGTTGAAGAGCTTCCGTTGCGCGAGCCGGCGCGAGGTGGAGCCATCGACGACCGCCAGCTCGTTCTTACCGAGCGCGAGGCCATCGACGACGCCGACGAGCGCGCCTCCCTGCTTGGAGAAGGCAGCGGTCACGTCCACTCCGTTGCGTTCCACGCGCAGCGTGTCGATCTGGTTGGGGGGCGCGTCTACGCGCACCAGAGCGTCCCCACCGCTCACCTGGTTCGGCTGGCTGGAGAGAACCGTGAGGTCGACCGTCTTCGCATCCGCGGCCGACGCGAATGCCATCGTCATCCCGGCGATGAGCCCCACGAAGAGCGTCCTGCGCACCCCGACTCTCCTTGTCGGTAGCGGGTCCAAGGACCTTATTAGCTGGACGATCGCCGGGCAAACACGCGCGCGCGGCTGACGCCAGGTTCCGCGCGGCTCGCCTTGCGTCAGGGCTGGAAGCTCAAGACGAACGGCCCGCAGGGACCGTCGTCGGTCGTCAACGGGTTGCCGGCGATGTCCTTGGGGGTGATCGTGAGCTGGGTGCTGGTCACCTCGACCTCGCCGTAGCTGAACTGGTTGATGCCCGAACACTGCATTCCGAGCACGTCTCTCGAAGAACAGGGAATCGATGAGGCCCGCAGCGAAGGGGAGACCGACGGCGTCGTTGATCTCCTGGGCAAACGGCGCGGTGGCCGCCGGTCCGACGGTGACGTCGAGGATGCCGCTGTTCTGCGGGCCGCCGGGCTCCAGGGTCTTGAAGCGGGCGTCGTTGACGAGGGTGGCGTGGACGTCGGTGGTGAGGAAGACGACGTTGTTCACACCCTGGAGCCCGCTGAGGACGCGCTGGCGCTCCGCCTCGTAACCCTCCCAGCGATCGTACGGAAGCGCGTAGAACTGCTGGATCGGCACCTCGTTGACCACCACCTTGAAGCGAGCCTGGGAGTGCTCGACGTCGTGGAGGAAGGTCTTCAGCTGCTTGTCGCCGAGCAGCGTCCGGTCGGGATCGCTGATCGCGTCGAGGCAGGCCTGGGAAACGGGCGCGGCCAGCGAGGGGATCAGGACCGCGAACGCGTCTCGGACGCTCTGAGGCGCGGTCGGCGCCAGGTCCGGCGCGCCGGGGGTCTGGGGGTTGTCGCAGACGCCGTCCTTGCTCGCCTTGGCGGAGCGGAAGGAGCGCTCGTCCAGGAAGAAGAGCTCCAGGTTCTTGCCCCACCGCGTTGTCCGGTAGAGCCCGTCGCGGCTGCTGAAGTCGACCGGGGCGTAGTCGGTGAACGCCTTCACGCCGCGCTCGTAGAGCTCCCGTCCGTCGATCGTGCCGCTCGAGAAGACGCTCTCGAAGGGCGAGAAGTCGTTGATGAACTCGTGGTCGTCCCAGTGGGAGTAGAAGCCCGCGGCGCCGCGGAGGTCGGCCAGCGGCTCCTCGCCCAGGTTGAGCTCGTACTTCGCCCACTTCTGCTCGACCGTGAGGGCGACGGGGTTGGTTGCCGGGCACCTCGCTGTCGGAGTAGATCGTGTCGCCGAGGCCGATGTTGAAGTCGTTCCCCTCCGCCTCCATGGAGCCGAAGACACCGAAGTCGTTCCAGAACGGCTCCGTCTCCCCGATCGCCCGCTCGGCGTCGTAGTCGCCGGTCCAGGCGAACCGAATCGTCGCGTCGTCGTTCGGCTTCGGGGCGGTGGCGAAGGTGCCCACGTCGCTGGCCGCCGCCCCGCTGGTGAAGCGGTACCAGTAGCTGGTGTTCGACTGGAGCCCCTCGACCCGCCGCTGGACGGTGAGGTCGTTGGCCGCGGTCGCCTCGACCTTGAGCCTGCGGACCACCTGCGTGAAGTCCTCGTCGGTGGCCACCTCGAGCCGCGTTCCGCCGGGTTGATCGGCGCGTGCCCACAGCACGGCCGAGTTGGCGGTCACGTCTCCGGCCGCGACCCCGAGGCTGAAGCTGTCGGCGCTCGCGGCGGGGGCGGACAGCAAGGCGATGCCGGCGCTGGCGATGAGAGCTCGAACCGGGAGACGCATGAATGGGGCTCCTTCCCCGTGGGTCGCGATCCGTCGCCGCGCCACGCTATCGCACCCTCGCGCCGGGTCGCAAGGCGGCCAAGCGCGAGCTTCAGCGCCGACCTGCGGCGAGGAGCTCGGCCAGCGTCGCCCCCGTCCTGCCTGAAATGGGATAAGAACTGCTTAGCGAGATTTCCGAGCCAAGAGGAGGAAGACATGCATGCTCGTGTAACCCGCTACGAGGGTGCGGCGCCCGAGGCGATCGAGGAGGCCCTCGAGACGAAGAAGCACGTGCTGCCTACCGAGTTCGGGCAGACCGAGGACATGAAGGGCGTCGTCTTCCTCGTCGACCGGCAGACCGGAACGATCGTCGTCATCTCCCTGTGGCAGGGGGAGGAGGCGATGCGGGCGAGCGAGGACGAGGCGACGCGCGTCCGGGAGGAGGTCACGGGACCCGGTGAGACGGCGTCGGTCGAGCGCTACGAGGTGGCGCTCCTGAACGTCGAGCAGGCGAGCCAGGGCGGCTGAACCGCCGGGCCGCGGGATAGGAGTCTCCCGACCAGGCGTAACCTCGACCGGACGGTGATCCGTCAATCCGGAGGAGGTCGAGGCGAATGATCGTGCAGGTTGTCAAATACAAGACCGGTCTCTCGGATGAGGAGGCCGCTCAGACCATCGCCGAGCGAGCGCCGCGGTACGAGGCACTGCCGGGGCTTCGGCAGAAGCTCTACATCAGGGAGCAGGGGACCGGCGAGTACGGCGGGATCTACATCTGGGAGGACGAAGATTCGATGCGCCAATTCCGCGAGTCGGATCTCGCCGCGACGATCGCAGAGGCCTACCGCGTCGAGGGCGAGCCGCGGGTCGAGATCTTCGAGGTCGTCTCGGTCCTTCGCGCCGAACAAGGCGTCGCACCAACGAATTGAGCCGCTGGGCGCGCGTGGACGTGCTCGCCGGGCCAGCGCCTGCCGCTCTAGCGGACCGCGCCAGCTCCGCTCTTTAGGCTCCACCGCCGTGTTCATTAGCCAGTCGTGACCATGCGTAGGATCCTGCCTGCCCTGGTCGTCCTGATCGCATTGCTCGCCACCTCGCAGGCGACCGCTCGTCCGGGCGGCGCCGGACACAATCCTCCGACGAGGAAGCTCGAGGCGGCCTTCAAAATCGCGCTTTACCAGCGCTCGGTGAGCGAGGACGGCTGCTACCCGGCCCCGGCCCGCGTGGCGCAAGCGATCCGCCAGGGGATGCGCATCAAGACGGGGGTCGCCCGTCAACCGGACTCGGTTCGACGCCGGGGCATCATCTTCGTGATCACGAAAGGGGCCTCCTGCGGCAAGGTGCGCATGGCGCTGCTGTCTGCGTCAGGGCTCTACGTGCTCGACTCGGCCAAGGGCTCGATCCGGGTTCAGGGCAAGTTCGGCGGCCCCAGGAGCGACCCGGGAGAAAGCGGCCCGGCTCGGGGGCTGATCCTCAGGCAGGAGACCGTCAAGATGACCACGCCGGAGGAACTGGCACGGTTCGAGGTCCTCTGCCCGGGGCGGAGCCACCCGCTCGGTGGCGGGATGATCAACCATGAGCTCCCCGATCCCGACGGTGAGGGGATCTACCCGCATTCGTATGAGCGACTCGGGGCGCAGCGCGGCTTCCACATCAGCGCGGTCCTCTTCGATGCGAGCCAGGGCTCGACGACGACGCGCCGGGCGACGATTCAGGTCGTCTGCGGCCGCGGGCTGGTCCCGGCCAACCCCTCGCCGCACAAGACCGTGTTCATCAAGTCAGGGGAGATCCGGTCGGCCACCGCTCGCTGCCCGAAGGGGCAGCAGCTGGTAACCGGGGGCTTCCAGCGGACGAACTTCGGATTCGAGGGCGGCGGCAACTACGTCACGGAGTCACGGGCGATCGGGACCAGGGCATGGCGGGTGACGGGCTCGTCCTTCCCCCCGGGGGGTGGCGAGCTGACGGCGATCGCATACTGCGTCAAGCACAGGCGACCGTTCCTGACCGAGGTCTCGGCGTCGACGCCAGTCGCCCCCGGTCAATCCGCGACCGCAACGACCCCGCGATGCCCGGCGGGTCGGCGGCTGACCACGACGGGCTTCAGCACGGACGGCTCGCGCAATGCCTTCTTCGTCGGCAGCTCGCTGAACGAGGACGGCTCCTCGTCGTCCACGGTCTTCGGCCACTTCGGCCCGGCACCGAACCTGATCGCCTACGGCTACTGCCTCCGCGTCAGGGGTGGTTAGGAACGCGGCCTGAGCGGGGCTTTCTCTCCGATGCCGGAGGAGGGACTCGAACCGCGACTCCTCCTCGCGCATAGGAGGCGCGACGCACGGCCCGGACCCGGTCCGCGCCAGGTGCTCCCCGCACGCGAAGGCAGTAGCGACTGTTGGGCGCGACCCGTACTCGCCGTGCGGGTGGCGAGGAGCCCGCTGGTCCGGGGTGGAGTCCCGCTAGCCGAGGTAAGCGCGACTACGGATTTGCTCACACACGGAGCTGCCGGCGGGAGTTAGGGTCGTACAGACAGCGAAGGCGTCCACTCCACCTGGAGGTATCGAAGATGGCCGACTACAAGGAAATGGCACAGCGCTGGTACAGCGAGGTGATGAGCGAGGGCAAGACGGAGGTGATAGACGAGCTCTGCGCGCCGGACTTCCTCGACCACGATCCACTCCCCGGAACCACCGCCGATCTCGCCGGTCTGAAGGACTTCGTCGCCCAGATCCGAGCGGCGTTCCCCGACATGCAGGTGACCGCCGACGACCTGATCGTCGAGGGCGACCGACTCGCGGTTCGCTCGACCATGCGCGGAACCCACGAGGGCGACTTCATGGGAATCCCGGGCAGCGGCAAGAAGGTCGAGGTCTCGAACTACGACTTCGTCCGGTTCGAGAATGACCAGGCCGCCGAGCACTGGGGCGTGATCGACTCGGCCGCGCTGATGGAGCAGCTCGGCATGGCTCCAGCCGGGAGCTAGCATCAGGCGGCGGCGACGAGAACAACGTGTTCAACGCGTCGGTCCCGCTCGCTGCCGCTTTGCGCGAAACCGAGCACTGAGAGGCGGCAGTGCTCCTCGTCGCGCATAGCAGCAGCGAGCGCCAGCGCGCGTCGCGGACGCGATCGGCGCCCCGGGCGCCAAGTCGCGCACCGCGAGCTGGGAGGAGCTTGGAGGCGGCGGGAGCCGAGGTCGTGGTTGCGATGCCGTGCGGCTGGGACTCCGGGCGCGCCCGCGAGGAGGTCCTGGCCCACCGCGATCGCGTCGAGGGTCTCGGCGCGCAGCGGGTGGTCGCGGGCGTGGCCTTCCGGGGAAGTCCCGGCTACCAGCCGCCCTCGGCTCGGCGGTCGTACTTGACGTCGGTGTCGCCGAGCTCGAAGACCAGCAGCTTTGACTCAGTGAACCGCTCCAGGAACCACTCGGACAGCTCGCGCCCCACGCCGCTCCGGCCGGCTCCGCCGAACGGCGCAAGCTGATCCCAGTAGTTGCTGGTCTCGTTGATGTTGACCGAGCCATGCGGAAGCGCCTCGCCCACGCGCCAGGCAGTGGCGAGATCGCGGGTCCAGAGTGAAGCGATCAACCCCAAGCCGCTCTCCTTCGCGACCTCGACCGCTTCCTGGGACGACGAGACGCGCATGATCGGCGCCACCGGCCCGAACGTCTCCTCGCGCATGATCTGCATCTCGGGGGTGACTCCGGTCAGGATCGTCGCCGGGTAGTAGAGCTCCTCCTCGGGCCCGAACTGCTCGATCTCGGCTCCAGCGGCGCGCGCGCCCTCCACATGCTCGACGACGCGACCGAGGGTTCCCTCGTTGCAGAGGGGGCCCATTTCGGTCTCCTCGTCGGCTGGATCCCCGATCTTCAGCTCCTTCATCCGGCCCCTCAGCTTGGCGACGAACTCGTCGTAGACGTCGTCATGCACTAGCAGGCGCTCGGCCGAGGTGCAGACCTGGCCGGTGTAGTAGAAGCAGCCGTTCATCGCTCCCTCGACCGCCGCGTCGATGTCGGCGTCGGCGAGGATGATGAAGGGGCCGTCGCCCCCAAGCTCCAGCAGCTGCGGCTTCAGCGGCGCGCTCGTCGCGATCTGCTCGCCGGTGGCGGTCGAGCCGGTGAAGAAGACACCGTCGACGTCGTCGTGACCGACGATCGCCGCTCCGACGTCGCCGTAGCCCTGGACGACGTTGACCACCCCCGGGGGGAGCCCGGCCTCGTCGAACACCTCCGCGACCATCGCGCAGCAGGTCGGGGAGAACTCGGACGGCTTCCATACCGCCGTATTGCCGGCGGCGATGATGTGGGCTAGCGCGATCGACGAGATGTCCGTCGGGAAGTTGTACGGAGTGATCGCGCCGACCACACCCAGCGGCCGGTGGGTGGTGACCAAGCGCTTGTTGTTGGTCTGCTCCTGCGTGGACGGAAAGGACAGGCCGCGATGGCGAAGCACCTCGGCCCCGGCCTTCTCGTAGGACGGCGCGGCGTACTCGTAGACCTCCTCACGAGAGTCGGTGATCGTCTTGCCGATCTCGAGCGAGACCATGCGCGCGATCGGCTCAGCGCGTTCGAGGAAGACCTGGTTGATCCGCCGCAGGATCTTGACGCGGTCGATCAGCGGCATCGCCGCCCAGTCGGGCTGCGCCGCGCGCGCGGCGGCCACGGCCTTGTCCACGTCGCTCTCGTCGCAGCGGCTGACCACGTTGACCACCTCGCGCGAGTGCGGGGAGCGGACCTCGAAGGTGCCGGCGCTGCCATCGACCCAGCGCCCCCCGATCAAAGCCTGGCTTGGAACTTCCGTCATGACGCTCATTCGGTCCTCCGAAGCTCGTTCGAGGCATTTGTTGAGACCGCGAGGGCAAGGCTAGACGCTGGCTTGTGCTGTTGCAAGGCTCTGACGGCTGAGTGGCTGCTGCCTTCGCGTGAAAGCGGAAGAGCAGGGCGCACGGCCCTGCCGCGCGACCTCCCTACCATGCCGCGTCCCATGGCCCGTCGCGAGGACATCCGCAACATCGCGATCGTCGCCCACGTCGACCACGGGAAGACGACGCTGGTCGACGCGATGCTCTGGCAGTCGGGGGCGTTTCGCTCGGGTCAGGACGTCGCCGAGCGGGTGCTGGACTCGATGGACCTCGAGCGGGAGAAGGGGATCACGATCCTCGCCAAGAACACCGCGGTCCGCTACGGCGAGGTGAAGCTGAACATCATCGACACGCCCGGGCACGCGGACTTCGGCGGGGAGGTCGAGCGGGGGCTGACGATGGTGGATGGGGTGCCTGCTGCTGGTCGACGCCTCGGAGGGGCCCTTGCCGCAGACCCGGTTCGTGCTCCGGAAGGCGCTCGAGGCGAAGCTGCCGGTGATCCTGGTGGTGAACAAGGTCGACCGGCCCGACGCCCGGATCGGAGAGGTCGTGGACGAGGTCTACGAGCTCTTCATCGACCTCGACGCCGACGAGTCCCAGATCGACTTCCCGATCGTCTACACCAACGCCCGCGCCGGCTGGGCGTCGCTGGAGGAGGGAACCGAGGGCAGCGACCTCTCCCCCCTCCTCGACCTGGTCCTGGATCGGATCCCGGCGCCCTCCTACGACCCCGACGCCCCGCTGCAGGCGCACGTCACCAACCTCGACGCCTCCCCTTATGTAGGGAGGCTGGCGCTCTGCCGGGTCCGGAACGGAACGATTCGCTCGGGGCAGCGGATCGCCTGGTGCCGGGCCAGCGGGGAGATCGAGCCGGCGACGGTCAGCGAGCTCTACGTGACCGAGGCGCTCGACCGGGTGGAGGCCGAGGAGGCCGGCCCGGGCGAGATCATCGCCGTCGCCGGCCTGCCGGAGGTGACGATCGGAGAGACGCTCGCCGACCCCGACGACCCGCGGCCGCTGCCGGTGATCACGGTCGACGAGCCATCGCTCTCGATCACGGTCGGGATCAACACCTCGCCGCTGGCGGGCAGGGACGGGAGCAAGCTGACCGCGCGGCAGATCCGCGACCGGCTCGACCAGGAGCTGGTCGGGAACGTCTCGATCCGGGTTCGCGAGACCGAGCGGCCCGACACCTGGGAGGTCGAGGGGCGCGGCGAGCTCCAGCTCGTCGTCCTCCTGGAGATGATGCGGCGCGAGGGGTTCGAGCTGACCGCCGGCCAGCCGCGGGTGCTGACCCGCGAGGTGGACGGGAAGCTCTGCGAGCCGGTCGAGCGGCTCGCGATCGACGTCCCGGAGGACTTCGTCGGGGTCGTCACCCAGGCGCTCGCGGTTCGCAAGGGCCGGATGGAGCAGATGGTCAACCACCAGACCGGCTGGGTGCGCTTCGAGTACCTGGTGCCGGCGCGGGGCCTGATCGGGTTCCGGACCGAGTTCCTGACCGAGACCCGCGGGACCGGGCTCATGCATCACGTCTTCGAGGGCTGGGAGCCGTGGGTCGGGGATCTCCGGGCGCGGCCGACCGGGTCGCTGGTCGCCGACCGGCTCGGGAAGACCGCCGCCTTCGCCCTATTCGGGCTGCAGGAGCGAGGAACGCTGTTCGTCGGCCCCGGAGAGGACGTCTACGAGGGGATGGTGATCGGCGAGAACTCGCGGGCCGAGGACATCGACGTCAACGCGATCAAGGAGAAGCACCAGACGAACGTCCGCGCCGCAGCAGCCGACCAGCTCGTCCGGCTCGTGCCCGCCCAGCGGCTCTCCCTGGAGCAGGCGCTCGAGTTCCTCCGGGAGGACGAGTGCGTCGAGGTGACCCCCGAGGCGGTTCGCCTCCGGAAGGTCGACCTCGATCAGACCGCCCGGGTGAAGGTCGCGCGCCGCCAGCGCGCGGCTTCCAGGGCCTAGCGGCGACGCCGGCCCCGGCCGTTGCGCTTGGGGCGGGCGCTGTAGGTCCTCGGGCCGCCGTTGCGGGAGCCGCGGCTCTTCCGGTTGCCGCGCCCGTTGCCGCTGAAGCTCTTGCCGCTCCCGCCTCCGTTGGCGGAGTGCTGGCGAGCGGCGTGCTCGAAGCCCGGGCCCGAGTCGAACTCCTTGTGTAGCCCGAGCTCAGTCGCGATTTTCCGCATCTCGCGGTGCTGGTCCGGGAGGACGAAGCTGGCGGCGATCCCGGAGGCGCCGGCGCGGCCGGTGCGGCCGGTTCGGTGGACGTAGGCGTCGCGGTCCTCGGGGGCGTCGAAGTTGATCACGTGGGTGATGTCCTCGACGTCGATCCCACGGGAGGCGACGTCGGTGGCGACGAGGGTGTCGTGGTCGCCGCGCTCGAAGCCGGCGAGGGCGCGCTGGCGCTGGCCCTGTGACTTGTTGCCGTGCATGGCGACGGCCCGGACCTTGTGGGCGGCGAGCTTCTTCACCAGCCGGTCGGCGCCGCGCTTGGTGCGGACGAAGACCAGGGTGCGGCCGCGCTCAGCGTGGCGGAGCTCGCCGACCAGGGCGTCGACCTTCGCCTCGTGGCTGAGGTGGATGAAGCGGTGCTCGGTCATGGCGTGCTTCTCGACCTTCGGCTTGTGGACGTGGCGGCGCGGGTTGCGGGTGTAGGCGGCGGCGAGGTCGCCGGCCGCTCCCTCGAGGGTCGCCGAGAAGAAGAGCGTCTGGCGATCCCGCGGCATCTGGCGGACGATCCGGTCGACGGCGGGCTTGAAGCCCATGTCGAGCATCCGGTCGGCCTCATCGAGGACGAGGATCCGGACCTGCTTCAGGGAGATGTCGCCGCGCTCGATCAGGTCCTCGAGCCGGCCCGGGGTGGCAACGATGATGTGCGCCTTGCGGGCGCGCTTCACCTGGGCGGGGAAGCCGACGCCGCCGTAGACGGCCGCTACCCGCAGCGCCCGGGCGTGGGCGATTGGGCGGATGTCGTCGACGATCTGCTCGGCGAGCTCGCGGGTGGGGGCGAGGACGAGGGCCGCCTGGCGGGGGCCGTTTGAGTCGAGCCGGTCGACGATCGGCACCCCGAAGGCGAGCGTCTTGCCCGACCCGGTCGGCGACTGGACGAGGACGTCCTCTCCGGCGAGGACGTCCGCGATACAAAGACCTCTGAACCGCGAAGGGCTCGGTGAAGCCGCCCTCGGCGAGTGCGCCCACGACGGGGCTGGACACGCCGAGATCGGCGAATGATTCGGAAGACATGTGTGTGCTTACTCCTTATGTGCGTTGGGGAGATCCTGAGACCGCCAACGCGCTTTCGGAGCGCAGGGAGGAAACGGAACCTCTCGGGGACCCGGTTGGTCGACCCGACCTGACCCACGGTAGCAGGGGCCGTCCTGGACAAGCCGCGCTGCGCTGGATGAATGCAAATAACCGCCTGAAATACAGGTAGGCTCGGTTGGCCGCATGAATCGAGCCCGTTGACCAGCCGCCTGAGCGCCGTCCGTTCGTTCCTCGGCGGGCACTCGACAGCGGTAACCGTGGCGGGGAGCCTGGTGGTCGCGGCCGCCCTGGTGATCGGGCTGGCCGGCCACCGCGACGAGTTCGTGACCGCGCTCGGCTCGGCACCCCTCTGGATCCTCGGGGTCGCGGTCGCCCTCCACGTCTTCTGGCTGGTCGCTCGGAGCGAGGCCTGGAACGTCTGCATCCACGCGGCGGGCGGCCGCTGCGGACGGCGGCGGCTCTACCGGGCATCGAGCGTCGGCTACCTCGGGAACATCTTCAACGGCCAGTTCGGGCTCGCGGTGCGGATCGCCGCACTCCGCCGCACCGCCCCGAAGGACAGCCCCAAGGCCTCGGTCCTGGTCGCCGCCGAGCTCCCGGTGGTGGTGATCGAGGCGGCGCTGGCGGCGATCTTCGCCTTCACCCTGGTCGGCCCTCTCGGAGTCCCGTGGTGGGTGCCGCTGATCTGCTTCGCCTTCATGGTCTCGGTAATCGCCGGCCTTCAGCGGGTCGCCCGCGACCGCCGGGAGGGATTCTGGAAGGGCCTCGCGGTGCTGCGCGGGCTCGACGGCGGCAGCCGGATCATCGCTCTGGTGATCGTCGCGGTCCTGGTGCAGATCGCTCGCAACTGGCTGCTCCTCAACGTCACCGGGGTCGACGCCTCGGTGCTCGATTCGATGGCGCTGCTGATCGGGCTCGCCGTGGTCGGCCTCTTCCCGGTCGGCCCCAGCCTCGGCGCAGCGGCAGCGGTGCTGATCCTCGGCACCGGCGGGGCGGCCGCAGCGGCCGCGGCCGGTGCCCTGCTTACGGTGACCGCCGCGATCGGGGCGATCTGCTTCGCCACCTGGGCGCTGGTGGACCGCCTCTGGCGGCCGCACCCCCAGCCGGCGATCTAGCTACGGGCCAGCCCCTCCTAGGGGCTCTTGGTCACGAGCCGGGCCCGCGCCTTGCGGACGGCGACGATCGAGGTGTGACAGGACTTGGCGATCCGGTTGTCCTCGCGGGTGGGATCGCGCTCGATCTCGAATCGGATCCGGGCGTCGGAGCGGGCCTGGCGGCGGTTCTCGCGGCTGGCATCCTCGGGGAGGGAGGCGAGGCCCTCTTCGGCGGCGATCTCCCGCCGGCAGCTAAGGCAGAAGAGCTCCCCGTCGGCCTCGACCCAGTTCGGCGGCCGGTCGGTGTTCTCGGACTCGGTGCTCCAGCTCGCGGTCATCTCGCAGCGGGTGCAGGTCCAGTCGGTCGCGGGGGCGGTTTCGGGCATCCCGCTCAACTCGGCCGAGTCGGATAGAGGCCGAGGCGCCCGCGAACTACTCGTACGGCGGCCGCGGTGCTGCGGGCGGCGCGGGCAATCCGGGTGTCGCCGCGGTTCGGGTCTCGCTTCACTTCACGCTCGATCCGAGCCTCCTCGGGCGCAATCCGAGGCTCCTCGAGCCCATCTGATCCGGCCACGCTGTCCCTTCTTTCACCGCTCAGGTCCCTCTGGGACGACTCGCGCGAGGGAAGAGGGCGAAGAACCTTCGCGGATCCTGCCCACCCAGCCTAGCGCCGATCCCGGCCGCGTCCGGGATTTCGTCTGGCGGTTGCTCAGTGTGCGGAAAAACGCCTGCACTCAGGGCGCACTCCGTTGCAAAGGGCGCGAAACGGGCGACAGCGCCAGGGCTACTCTGTGCTGACGATGGAGCGCGCTGCCTGGACCAACGAGCGACTTGACGACCTCGCCGAGGCGATGCGCACCGGCTTCGCGCGGGTCGATCAGGACATCCGCGACCTCCGCGAGGAGATCCGCGGCACACGAGTTGAGCTACGCGAGGAGATCCGCGGCACCCGCGCCGAGCTGACCGGGCAGATCGACGCTCTCCGTCAGACGATGATCCGGCTCGGCGGAGGCATGCTGCTTGGCTTCATCAGCGTCCTGGCCGCGATCGTTGCCCGCGGGGCCTGAGCGGTTCCGCGGAACCGCTAAGCCAGGTTCGCCCGACGCGGGTAGACGACCTCGGGGTCGGTGAGGACGTTGACCAGGGCGGGCTTGCCGGAGGCGAAGGCGCGCTCGAGGGCGGGCTCGAGCTCCTCGGGCGAGCGGACCAGCTCGCCGTGGCCGCCGAGGGCGGAGACGACCTCGTCGTAGCGGGTCTCGGGACGGAGCTCGGCGGCGATCGAGTAGCCGTAGAGCATCTTCATCGGGTGGTGCTCGAGCGCCCAGATCCCGTTGTTGCCGATCACCGCGACGATCGGCAGCTTGTGGCGGACCATCGTGTCGAACTCCATCCCGGAGAAGCCGAAGGCGCCGTCGCCGAGCAGCAGGCAGACCTGGCGCTCGGGGTGGGCGAGCTTCGCGCCGATCGCCTGGCCGGGGCCGGCGCCGAGGCAGCCGTAGGGGCCGGGGTCCATCCAGGTGCCGGGCTCCCAGGTCTCCCACACCCGCCCCGCGAACGAGACGAAGTCGCCGCCGTCGCCGATCACGATCGCGTCGCGGTCGAGGAAATCGCCCAGCTCCCTGTAGACCCGCATCGGGTGGAGCGGGGAGCGATCGTCGTCGAGCATCTCCTGCTCTTCCTCGCGCTTCACTGTCTCGATCTCCCTGAGCCGCACGATCCAGGCCGATGTCCGCCGGGGATCGTCGGGCACTGACTCGCGGATCGCGCGTCAGGGTGGCGCCGATGTCCCCGACGAGGGCGAGATCGGGCTGCCGGGTCCTCTCGAGCCGCGGCGGCGCGAAGTCGAGCTGGATCAGCTTCGCCTCCTCGCCGATCGAGCCTCCAAAGCCGAGGCGGAAGTCGAGCGGCACGCCGATCACCAGGGCGACGTCGCATCCCTTGAGAGCGGAGCCACGAGCGCGGGAGAAGTAGAGCTCGTGGTCGGGCGGGAGGCAGCCGCGGCCGAGGCCGTTGAGGAAGACGGGGATGCCGAGCGCCTCGGCCAGTTCCCGCAGCTCGGACTCCGCCTGGGCCCAGTAGAGGCCCGAGCCGGCCATGATCGCCGGACGGTGCGCCTCGGCCAGCAGCTTCGCGGCCTCCTCGACTCCCTCGGCGATCCTGAACGGCTCCGGTGCGGGATCCGGGACCTTCGCCTCGGCCTCCATGAAGACGACGTCCAGCGGATAGTCGACGAAGGTGGGGCCGAAGGGCGGGGTATCGGCGGTGTCGATCGCCTCGGCGGTGGTCCGGGCGATCTTCGCCGGGTCCTTCGACCGTCTGCGCCGACTTCACCAGCGGCCTGACGAAGGGGAGGTGGTCGATCTCCTGTAGCGAGCCCGATCCCCAGCGCATCTCCGGGGCGCGGCCGCCGAGCGTCACCAGCGGCACCCCGTCGGCCTGGGCGGAGGCGATCGCGCTCATCCCGTTGGTCACCCCGCAGCCGGCGGTGAGCGCGCAGACGCCGGGCTCCCGGGTCGCCTTCGCCCAGCCGATCGCGGCGAAGGCGGCCGACTGCTCGTGGCGGAAGTCGATCACGCTCGATCCCCTCCGCCTTGCAGCCGTCGTAGATCGAGAAGAGGTGGCCGCCGGAGAGGGTGAAGAGCTTCGAGACCCCGCGGCTCTTCAGCGCCTGGGCGACCAGCCGGCCACCGTGCACGGCTGCCTTTTCCTCGGCCTGGGCCTCGACCTGCTCGTGCATCGCCATCGAAGCGAGCCTAGCTCAGAACTGATCCCAGTCGATGGCGAACACCTCGTCGGCGGGCCTGCAGAGGAGCCGGCCTTAGAACTGATCGAGCTCCCGCCGGGCGGCGTGGAGGTCGTGCTCGGCGTCGCGGACGGCCTGCTCCCGCTCCGTCAGGGTCTCTCGCGCCCGCTCGGTCGCGGCGCGCGCCCGCTCAAGCTTCTTCTCCGCGCGCCGCCACCTTGCCCTCCGCCGCCTTCCGACGGCGGGCGGTCTGCTGGCGGGCGCGGCGCTCGGCGGCATCGTCCTTGGCGCGCCTCCCCTTCGGCGGCGAGGGCGCGACCGCGCCGGTCAGCCCGATCGAGACCGCCCGCTGCTCGCGCTCCAGTCGGCCCAGCTCGATCGCCCGGGCCACCTCGGGATCGCCCGCCGCCGCCCGCAGGGTCTCCGTCACCCGGTCGAGGATCGCGGAGCCGACCTTGTGCTCCCGGCCGATCGCCTCGGCGGTGCGAACGAGCGAATCGACCGCCTCCTGCTCGCGCCGCGCCGCCTTCCGCAGCGCCTCGCGGTCGGGGGACCCGGCCAGCATCTCCTCCTGGCCGCGGCGAAGCTCATCCCCGACCTCGAGCAGCTTCGCGACGTCCTTCGGCTTCCGGACGGCGAGCTGGTTGACGAGCCAAGCCGCCCGGGTCGGCTTCTTCAGCACCTTCACCCAGTCGGCGGCCTCCCCTTTGCCGTCCGAGCGCAGGGACTTGGCGAGCTCGTTCCGCCCGGCGGTGAACTCCTCGAGCGGACCGTGGTAGAGCCGGTCGAGCTCCTCCCCCGGGACCCCGGCGGGCGGATCGATCGGCGAGGATTGCGCCTTGGGCGCCAAGCGCTACCCGCCCGGGAGGGTGTGGGTGCGGCCGAGGCCCCGGTCGCCGCGGCCGCCGCGGCCGACTCCGGGCCCGGGGCGCGAGCGCCGGCCGAGGCCGTCGCCGGGAACCGGTGCGTCGCCGAAGCCCGGTGACGGCGGCCCGACCGGGTCGGCGACATCGATGCCGCCCTCGCCCGATGCCACCGCGTCCGGGACCAGCGGCGCGTAGAGCTCCACCCTGCGGTCATAGCCCTGGATCTTGAGCCTGCCGCGCTCCTCCACCTCGATCGTCTCTGAGAGCTGGGCGCGGGTGTCGGCGGTGATCAGCACCGGATCCCCGGTGTCGCGGGTGGCGGCCTCGACCCGGGAGCAGAGGTTGACCGCGTCGCCGATGACGCTGAAGGAGAGACGCCCGGCGCCGCCGATCGATCCCGCCACCACCTGTCCGGTGTTCACCCCGATCCCGACCTCGAAGCCGCCGGGGCGGCGGCTGTTGACGGTCCGGGCGAGCTCGACCGCGCACTGGACGGCGCGGTCGGCGTGATCGGACATCCGGTTGGGTGCGCCGAACACCGCCAGCACCCCGTCGCCGATGAACTGGTCGATGTGGCCGCGGTGGCGGGCGACGATTGGGACCACGCACTCGAAGAGCTCGTTCAGCCGGGCGACGATCTCCGGCGCGCTCGCCCCGGCGGCGGCGGTGGTGAACGTCTGCACGTCACAGAAGACGAGCGACACCTCCACCTCGGCGCCCTCCGGGTCGTAGTCCTCGCTGATGATGTGGCTCGCGACCTCTTCGTCGAGATAGGTGCCGAAGGCCTGGCGCAACCGCTCGCGCTCGTTGAGCCCGTCGACCATCTGGTTGAAGGCCGAGGAGAGCTCGCCGAACTCGTCCGTGGTGGTCACCGGGACGTGCTCGTCGAAGCGCCCCTGGCGGATCCGCTCGGTCGCCGCCTCGAGGTCCTCGACCGGGCGGAGGATCGAGCGGGTGAGGAGCACGGTGAGCTCGAAGCTGATCAGGAACGAGACGGCGAGCGCGATCAGCACGTTGATCCCGAGCGCTTCGGACCCTCCCCCCTCCGAGGTCAGCGCCGCCACCACGACGCCGGTGATCACGTTGATCAGCGGCAGCGAGCCGAGCAGCTTGAGGCGGAGCGGAAACGAGGGGCGGTCGATCCGCACCGGCGTCTCGAGGGCGGCGTTGATGTCGAAGAGGATCGGCCGCATCGCCAACTCGATCGCCAGGAAGTGGAGGGTCCCCGAGTAGGCGATCGCCAGCAGCCCGGCGAAGATGATCGGGAAGAAGGCGAGCCAGCTGAGCCCGAGGACGATCACCGCGGTGAGGCAGGCGACCAGGGTGACGACGATCGGGAAGTAGAAGTCGCGCTGGACCAGCTCCCGCGGCAGCTCGACCGCGACCCGCCAGGCCCGCGCGGTCTGGCCGGGCGAGCGGGCGCCGCCGATCCATTCCTGCAGGGGGCGCATCCTCCTGTAGGTGCGGGCGAGGGCGAAGCAGATCGCGATCGCGGTCAGGCCCTCGGTGATCGCCAACACCGTGAGGAACTCCGAGCTGCTGACCTCGTAGTAGAAGCTGAACAGCGCGACGGCGACGGCGGCGACGATGAAGGCCGTCGGCAGCTCGAGCGTGATGAAGGTGGTCGGGTAGCGCCGACCGAGCTTCCGGTACATGAAGGTGAGCGGGTGGCGCATAGACACGCAATTGTCCCCTAGCGGTCAGATGGGCGCCCTGACACTGGCTGAGTAGCCAGTCGGACGGTGCGGCATTCCGGGCGGGGTTGACGCCTAGAGCGAGCGGATCGCCTCGGCGACCGGCGTGTCGCCGCCGAGCAGGTCGAAGCTCTTGCCGAACGTGTTCTCCGCGGTGAGGCACTCGACGAGCACCAGGGCGACGTCGTCGCGGGGGACCCTGCCGGAGTGATCAAGCCGCTCGGCGATCTCGACCTTGCCGGTGCCGGGATCGTCGGTGAGTCCTCCCGGGCGAACGACCGTGTAGTCGAGGCCGCTCTCGACGACCGCCTTGTCGGCCGCCGCCTTCGCCTCGTAGTAGGGGCGGATCTGCCCCGACCAGCGCTCGGGATGGTTGGCGCCCATCGCGCTGACGATCAGATAGCGGGAGACGCCGTTTGCCTTGGCGGCGTCGATCAGCTTCACCGCGCCCCCGTAGTCGACTGTCTGCTTCCGCGCCGGGCCGCTGCCAGGCCCCGCCCCGGCGGCGAAGATCACCGCGTCGGCGCCGGCGACCGCGTCGCCGATCTCCTTGTTCTCGATGTCGAGGACGATCGGGGTGGCGCCGATCGCCTCCAGGTCCTTGGCCTGGTCAGGGTTGCGGATCACCCCGCGGCCGGTGTCACTCCGGTCGGCGAGCAGCTTCAGCAGCCGCCGAGCGATCTTGCCGTGCCCGCCGATGACGACGACGTTCATGCGCCGACCATACCCGGCTGCCCGGGCATGCAACCGGGCTCAGCGGGTCGGGCGAGCGACCTCAGCGGGCGAGCGAGCTAAGCATGCGGTGGAGCTCGGCCAGGGCGTCGGCGAGGGCAGCCTCCTGGTCGGGCGCCCGTGCGACGACCATGGCGCTCTCGCAGATCGCGCCGAAGAGCAGGTGCGCCAGCGGGGTGACCGGTCGCGCCTCGATCGATCCGGCCTCGATCGCCCGCTCGATCCCCTGCTCCATCATCTGCAGCGAACCCGACTCGAGCCGGCGGATCGTCTCCCAGCCCAGGGCCGGGGGTGCGTCGAGCAGCGCGATCCGCTGCACTCCCGGCTCCTGGCAGGCCTCGATGAAGGCGGCGCAGCCGGCCTCGAAGGCCTCCCAGGGATCCTTCCTTCGCTGGTAGGCGGCGACGATCGCGCCCGAGAGCTTCACCTGCTCGGCGGCGAAGACGGCGGCGAAGAGCTCGCGCTTGCCGCCGAAGTGGTGATAGAGGGCGCCCTTCGTCACCCCGGCCTTGGCGACGACCGCATCGAGCGAGGTCGCCGCGTAGCCGTCCTCGGCGAAGAGCTCACGGGCCGCCGCTGACCAGGGAGGTGGTGGTGGCCTCGCGTGCGCTCCTGCTGGGTGGGGCTCATCGCTGCTCCTCCGTGGTCACGGGCTCCAATGCAACCAGGGGGAACGGTCGCTCGCGTGAACTCGGTGTAGATATCCAGCTGCGGGTACATCTCCGCGAACGCCCGCCAGAGCCGCTCGCGCTCGGCCCCCTCGAGCACCCGCGGCCGCACCCGGGTCCGCTCGCTCCCCACCACCGCGGTCCCCTCGCCCGCCTCGCGGAGGTTGAGCCACCAGGCCGGGGTGCGCTCGGCGCCGGCGTTGGAGGCGCAGACCACCAGGGCATCGCCGTCGCGCAGGTAGAGCACCGGCGTCGCCCGCGGCTCGCCGCTTCGGCGCCCCATGCGTCTCCAGCACCATCACCGGCGCCCCGGCGAACCAGCGCGGCAGGAAGCGCCCGCGGGTGAGGCGGTAGAGGCGAGCATGCAGCCGCCCCCAGGCCAGCGCCCGACCCCGCCGCGTTCCGGACCAGCCAGTTCGAGCGCTTGGCGATCCGCCTCTGGTCCACTCAGAGGACCTGGTACATGCGGTAGTCGATGTGGTCCTTGGAGAGCTCGTTGTGGCCGACGATCACCAGCCGGTTGAGCCAGGAGTAGCGCTCGTCGGCGGTCTCGAACTTCGGCGTCGTCCGCACGTAGGTCTCGTCGAACGGGAGCCGCTCGCCCGCCGCCAGCCTCTCGAGCCCGTCGTCCGGGATCTCGATGATGCCGCCAGCGGTGTAGTGGATCAGGACGCCGTCGTCGGTGCGGACCATGGCCTTCGCGTTCACTCGGCCGATCTTGTCTTCGCCGACCAGGAGCCAGTCGCCGCCGCCGGGGAGGATCTCGCCCTTCAGCTTCGGGCCCTCGACCAGGCCGCCCCTGGCGATGAACACCATCTGGATCCCGACCGGGGTGCCGATCAGCTGAGCGGGCTCGAGGTCGACGCGGAAGTCGCAGAGGTGCTCGACCGGGAGCCGCGAGAGGGTGGGACGCTCGAGGAGCGGAGGGCCGGCAACTGTCGTGCCGGTTGCGGTGGTGGTCTCGGTCGCGGGGTTCATGCCGCCACCTCCGGCTTGATGACCTCCGAGGCCTCGATCTCGGCCTCGACGTCAAGGTCGGGGAGCGCCGCCTGCAGCTGGACCATGTCGACGAAGGTGTCCTTGCGGGCCACCAGGCCATCGGCCGAGATGTTGACCACGTCGAGGCAGTCGAACTGCGCCCGCTCGATCCGAGCCCTCGGGCTGGAAGGTGAGCGCCCAGTCGAGGATCCAGAAATCGGGGCCGTAGAGAACCCGGTGGGTCTCGAAGCCGAACTCGGGGAAGCGCTCGAAGAGGTCGGCGAAGGTGGCGCGAACCGCCTCCCGGCCCCTGACCGGCTCGGTGCCGAGGTGGGCCCAGAACTGCGTGTCGTCTGTATGTAGGGAGACGATTGCGTCGGGGTCGCGAGCCTCCCAGGCGGCGAAGTAGCGCTCCGAGATCGCCTCCAGGTCGAGTGGTGCGTCGGTCGATTCAGCCATCCTCAGCCTCCGTTCGATTTCGCCGTCGAGCATTTCCGTACTCCTAGTACGCAAGAACATACCAGAGGTACGGAAATCATGTCGTCGTAGAATCGAACGATGGCCCACTACCTCGTCCGCGCCCAGCCGAAGGAGGAGAAGCTCCCTGAGCTTCGCGCCGAGCTGGACCGCGACGCGTTCATCGGGATGCGGCCATTCGGACGTGCACTGAGCCGGGGGCTGAACGGCGCCCGGGTCGACAACGCAACCGCGGTCTGGGAGGAAGAGGACTACTGCTCGCCGCCGCTCGCCCAGGAGCGCGAGGCGGTGCTCGATGACTACTTCGACGGGATCGAGGTCGAGGAGGTCGACGAGGGCCAGGGCTGGCAACGGATCGAATCGCTGCCCTCCTTGTTCGCGGCGGAGTAGCCCGCCGGGCCCGAGCGATGGCGACCGCCGAGCTCACCGTGATCGGGCTGGGGCGCTCGGACCCGAGCGCCGGCGAGTACATCGCCGAGATCCAGCGGCGCCTCGCCGCCCAGGAGAAGGTCCGCTACAAGCTCCAGGCGATGGGCACCGAGCTGGAGGGCTCGACCGAGGACATCCTCGCGGTGGTCGCCGAGCTCCACCGGGTGCCGTTCGAGCTCGGACTCCCCCGCGTCTACTCGGTGCTGAAGCTCGACGAGCGCCGCGACAAGGAGCAGACGCTCGAGGACAAGGTCCGCTCGGTCGAGGAGCGGCTGAAGGACAATTAGCCCGATGGAGCGGGCGACGATCGATCTTCCTCTGACCCCTGCGGCGCCGGAGCCGAGAGCCCCGTTGGTCCGGCGGGCGCGGTCGCTGGCCTGGGTGGGGATCGGCTGGCACGCGGTCGAGGCCGCGGTGGCGATCGCCGCCGGACTGGCTGCCGGCTCGATCGCCCTGATCGGTTTCGGCGCCGACAGCCTGGTCGAGTCCCTCGCCGCGCTGGTGGTGATCTGGCGCTTCGCCGAGGCGAGGGCAGGATCGGAGATCGCGGAACGGCGGGCGCAGCGAATGATCGCGGTGAGCTTCTACGCGATCGCGGCATACATCGCGGTCGAGGCGACCCGGACGCTGCTGATCGTCGAGCGCCCCGAGGTGAGCCCGGTTGGGATCGGGCTAGCGGCGGTGACCCTGGTGACGATGCCGCTGCTCGCTAGTGCCAAGGCGCGGGTAGGAGAGCGGCTCGGCTCCTCGGCGACCAAGAGCGAGGGCCGCCAGAACCTTCTATGCGCATACCTCTCGGTGGGGCTGCTGGTCGGGCTCGGGGCGAACGCCGTATTCGGTTGGTGGTGGGCCGACCCGGCAGCCGCTTTGCTGATCGCCGCCGTCGCCGCGCGTGAGGGCCGGGAGGCCTGGCGCGGCGAGGCCTGCTGCGCTGACCCCGCCTGCGGCTGAAGCCCGACTTGGGGCGAGGAGTGCCGGGGGAGGGATTCGAACCCCCACGCCCCCGAAGGGACGATCGGGCTTAAGTCGGCGATCGCGTCTACCAGTTTCGCCACCCCGGCAGGGTGGATCGCGGTGGCGCCCCGGACGGAAGCTGCGGCCTAGGCCTAGTGGGCCGGCTCGGCGCCGCCGTCGAGCGCCCGGCGTAAGAGGTTCCAGAGCTGGCAGCGCTCGTCGACGCTGAGGCCGACGAAGACCTCGTCCTCGAGGCTGGCGAAGGCCCGGTCGGCCTTCTCCAGGGCGCGCTCGCCCGTCTTGGTCATCTCGACGATGTGGCGGCGGCGATCGGCGGGGTCACGGCGGCGTTCGACGTAGCCGCCCTCTTCGAGGCCGTTGAGGAGGATCACGCAGTTGTTCGCATCGAGCATCATCTGCTCGGCGAGCTCCGCCTGAGCTGTCTTCCCCTGGTCGCTCAGGTACTGGAGCGCGATGTATTCCTTCAGGCGAAGACCGAGGACATCCTCGGTGGCGCGGCGATAGGTGCCCTTGGCGACCCGCATAAGCAGGGCTACCAGGCCGGCGCGCTCCTCCTGGATGGGGCTCTCAGGCGTCGGAGCGCCAGTCGAAGGCTTTGTGGTGGCTGTTGAAGCGGTTGCCATATGTATCGATCGTAACAGCTGCTGGACGATTATCACATATCTCAGATAATCACTAGGTCAGTGATCATCCCGTGTGAATACAACGATAGCGCGCGACCAAGCGGGTCGCCAATACCCGATTTGTGAACAGGATTGCTGCTCGGTTAAGCAGGATGGAGGCGCAACCAAACCCCTGTTAGCGTGTTCCTCTGGGCAGGGGCAATCCCGCCCGTCCACTCGTGGAAGCCGCCGCACTCACACACGCGCAGAAACGCGGGCTCTTTGCCCGGCGCTCCCCACTCCTCAAGTTCCAGGACGATGAGCACCTCGTCGCCCTCACCCGCAGGGGACATCAGCATGCCTTCGAGGCGCTGGTCGAGCGCTACCAGTCGCGTCTGCTCGGCTTCTGCCGCCAGATGCTCGGCTGTACCGAGGACGCCGAGGACGTCCTCCAGGAGGTCTTCGTCGCCGCCTACAACGCAATGGTCGCCGACGAGCGGCCGATCGCGGTGCGCCCCTGGCTCTACCGGATCGCCCGCAACCGCTGCCTCAACCACCTTCGCAAGCCGACCGCCGACGGCCAGGACACGATGGACACCCACCCCCACATGAACGGGGTGACCACGCTCGAGCGGGTCCAGAACCGTGAGGAGTTCCGCAATCTCCTATGCGACGTCGGCAAGCTGCCGGAGACCCAGCGCTCGGCGCTGCTCCTGCGCGAGATCGACGCGATGAGCTACGAGGAGATCGCGCAGGCGATGGACACCACCGTCCCCGGGGTGAAGTCGCTTCTGGTCCGGGCCCGGATCGCCCTCGCCGAGTCGAGCCAGGCTCGCCAGCTCACCTGCGACGAGGTTCGCCTCGAGCTGGCCGAGGCCGCCGAGGGGCTCGCCAAGGTCGGCGGCCCGGTGCGCCGCCACATCAAGGGCTGCGAGCCCTGCCGCGACTTCCGCTCCCAGCTTCGCTCCGACAGCAAGGTCCTGGCCGCGATCTTCCCCGTCGGTCCGCTGCTCCTGCTCAAGGGACTGCTGGTCGGCAAGCTCACCGGCCTCTTCGGCGGTGGCGGCGGTGCCGCCGGTGCCGGAGGCGGCGCGGGCGCGGCCGGCGCTGGCGCAGGCGCCGCGGGCGCCGGTGCCGCCGGTGCGGGCGCCGCTGGTGCCGGGGCTGCCGGCGCGGGCGCTGCGGCCGCTGGTGGCAGCGCCGCGATCGGCGGAGCCGCGGCCACAGCCGCGGGTGGAGCCGCCGCCGCCGGTGGAGCCGGCGCCGCGGCCACAGCCGCCGGGGGCGCCGCGGCCGCGATCGGGACCAAGGCCGCCGCCGGGCTGGCGACCGCCGCGATCATCGCCGGAGGTGCCGCCGAGATCAAGCACGTCGCCGACAAGGATCCGGTGAAGAAGGAAAGCGGGATCTCGAAGACTGCGATCGACCGCGGCAACCCCGTGGTGATCAAGCCGCCCGCCGAGCCCGCCACTCCACCGGTCGTCCCGACCGCCAGCCAACCTCAGCCCGACGCCCCCCACCGAGGTCGTGGTCCCGCCGGCGCCCGCCGAGCCGACGACCAGCGGCCAGGCGACGACGAGCGCCGTTCCCGCACCGCTCTTCGGCAAGCACAGGCGCAAGAAGGGGGCGGTGGCGAACACGGACAGCCAGACGAAGGCGACCACTCATACCGCTCCCACGACCACCGGCCTTCAGACTGGCTGCGACGCCAACGGCGACGGCCTCGTCGATCCGGGGACCGACCCCGCCTGCGCGGGCCCCGGCACCACCACCGGCGTCAGCACCACGGAGTCGGCGCCGGTTCAGGTGGCGCCGGAGTCGGTCGCGCCGAAGAAGAAGAAGGCCGCGCCGAAGTCGAAGGTCAAGCGGAAGCGGGCATCAGCCCGATGACCTTCAGTCGCCGCGTCAGGCACTGAGCGGCGAAGGCGTGAGTCTCCTCCCGGCTCACCCCGAATAGGTCGTAGTCCTCCTCCTCGGCCCAGGGCGGATCGATGACCCGATCGGCGATCGGGGTCGCCTTCTCGAGCATCTTCTGGATCACCTCGCGGTTCCGCTCGTCCTCGCGGACCTGGTCGGCGAGGAATCGAACCCCGAAGGCGATGTGCCGGTGCTCATCGCGAGCCACCTTGGAGAAGCCCTCGACGAATGCCGGCAGGGTCCCCTCGCGCTCGTTGTAGTCGATGATGAAGTGCTGGCCGGTGAGCGCCAGCATTCCCTCGATCACCATGTGGTACAGGGTGATCGCCTCGATCAGGGCGTTGCGGTCCTCGGGCTCACTGCCGAGCCGGTCGACCAGGGGCTTCAGGAGCCCGTCGAAGAGCTCGGTGAAGGCCGGGTTCAGGTGCTCCTCGGTGGCGCGGAGACGCTCGGCGAGATCGCCGGCGTCGAGCACCCCGACCTCGCTGTAGAAGCGGTCGAAGAAGCGGACGTGGCGGGCCTCGTCGGCGATCTGAGTGCAGAGGAAGATTCGCTGCTCCTCGCCGGGGCAGGCGCGCATGATCGGCCCGAGCTCGTCGGCGACCTTCTGCTCGCCGATGAAGAAGGATGAGAGCCCGTACATGCGCTGGAAGCGCTCCTCCTCGGGGATCCGCTCGTGCCAGTCGCGCCGGTCCTGGGAGAAGTCGAGCTCCTGGGTGAGCCACTGCTGGCGCTCCCAAAGGCCGTAGAGCTCGCCGTAGTCGAGGAGCTTGACCTGGTGGTCTCGGTCGGCCGGGTCCTGCAGCGCCGGATCCGAGGTGGCGACAAAGTCCTCTCGATGGGTCCGGGACGGGTCGGTCCAGGTCGCTTCCTTCGCTTCCACCTCTGGCTCCTCTCCTCGCTGTTGGGCGCAGCCTACCGCTTCGACTGGCTGCTTGGCCAGTTTTCGGCCGGCGGGCCGGGGTGGGTTAGACGGTCAGCGACTCACCGGGGGCCAGCACCGCCACCTTCGACTTCGTCTGCGACTCGACGTCGGCCTTGTACGCCTCGGCGTCGGTCTCGATCGGCGGGAAGGTGTTGTAGTGGACCGGGATCACGGTCTCGGCGCCGACGAACTCGGCGGCGACCACCGCGTCCTCTCGATGCATCGTGTAGTGCCCCCCGATCGGGATGAAGGCGACGTCCGGCGGAGTGCGCTCGGCGATCAGCTTCAGGTCGCTGAAGAGCGCGGTATCGCCGAGGTGGTAGAGCGTCTTGCCGCCGATGTTGACCACCACCCCGCAGGCCGCACCGATCACGGTGCCGGAGGTGGGGCTGTAGGGGCGGTCGGCGGAGCCGGGGACGGTGCTGGTGTGGTGGGCCTGGACCAGTTTCACCCAGCCCCAGTCGTAGGTGACGATGCCGCCGAGGTTGGCGTCGATCGCGTCCTCGATCCCCTGCTCCCCGAGCACGTTGGCGAGCTCGGTGATCGCAACGAAGGAGGCGCCAGTGCGCTTTCCGACGGCGACTGCGTCGGCGTAGTGGTCCATGTGCGCGTGGGTCATGAACACGTGGGTCGGGTTGACCTCCTCGGCGGTCACCAGGGCGGCCGGGTTGTTGGGCTTCAGGAACGGGTCGATCAGCACCCGGGTATCACCGTCGACGAGCTCGACGGTGGAGTGGCCGAGGTAGTTGATCTCCATCTGCTCTCAGTCCTCCTCGTCGCTTGCAAGTTCCTCGGACAGGGCCCAGCCGACGGCGACCCCGATCATCATTCCCATCCGCGTCTCCTCGGCGAGCAGCGTCCGGACGGCGGTCAGCCGCTCCTCCTCGTCGGGAGTGGTCGCCGCCTTCAGCACCTCGGCCTCGTGCGACTCGTCGAACCAGCCGCCGGCGCTGAGAGCCTCGGTGAGGATGCGCTGAAGCTGGGGGGCGGCACGGGCCACCGAGCCCTCGGCCTCCTGGAAGGCCTCCGGCTGTGAGATCGCCGCGATCGCGGCCTCGACCTCCTGGTCGCTGTAGGGACCCCGCGCCACGGCGCGGACCTTATCCGCCTGTCGTCGATCGGTGGCGCCCGGCGGCTAGGCCTTGCGCCGCTCCCACATCTGCAGCGCCCCAAAGTCCCGGTAGCCGAGCTTGTCGTAGACGGGCCGGCCCAGCTTCGTCGCCACCAGGGTCGTGGTGCGACGGCCGCGCCCCCCCGCCTCGGCCACCGCCCGGGCCGTCGAGCTGGCCGGCGACCCCGCGGCCGCGTGCCTCGGGCAGGGTCGCGACCCAGGCGATCTGCGCATCGTGCCGCGTAATCCCAGGCGACCGTCGTCCCGACCGTCTCGCCGTCGATCGAGGCGAAGTAGGCGAAGGTGTCGGGGCCCGCTCGAGCGGCCCACCGCCTCGAACTCGCCCGGAGCCCAGCCGTAGGCGATCTCGTTGAGCCGAGCGACCTCGGCCATGTCCGGCTCCTGACGCAGCTCGATCGCCCGGTCGGGCTGCGGCGCCCGGAGCTCGGCGATCTCCATCGCCATCGCCCGGGGCTCGGCGTCGAGCAGGTGGCCGGCATCGGCGAGCCCGCGCGCGACCGGCGCCTCGGCTTCAGGCACCCAGACCGTCCAGGCGCGCACCCCCGCCTGCTCATAGGCGGCGGCGATCCGATCGAGCGAGGCGAGAAGCCGCTCGCCGTCCTCGTAGAAGACCGAGTTGAAGACCGAGCGCTCCGGGGCCATCGGGAAGACGGCCGCGACGACGTCCCCGTCCTCCCAGATCGAGCCGCCGGACCGCTCGGCGATCGACCGCCAGAAGGGCGGCATCCCCTCGCGGATCAGCTGGAGCCAGGCGGCGTCGTTCTCCGGCACCGTCATCGCCGGATTTCTATCGCCCGGGCGAGGTGGGGTGCCTAGCGCTTGCGAACGAGACTGACGCCGTCGGCGATGCTCAGCATCGCCACCTCGACCCGGTCGTCGGCGGCGATCCGGTCGTTGAGCTCCGCGACCACCTTGTCTGAGCCCTCCGGCGAGCCGAGCACCCGGCCGTCCTTGAAGACGTTGTCGATCAGGATCAGACCGTTTGTGCGGACCAGCCGCAGGCACTCCTCGTAGTAGGTCGGGTAGTTCTCCTTGTCGGCGTCGATGAAGGCGAGGTCGAAGGAGCCGTCATCGGAGATCGCCCGCAGGGTCTCGATCGCGGGCCCGACCCGGATCTCGACCAGGTCGGAGAGTCCCGCCTTGCCGAGGTGGGCGCGAGCACGCTCGGCGTACTCCTCCTTCAGCTCGCAGCAGATCAGCTCGCCGTCGTCGGGAAGCCCGCGGGCGATCGAGATCGCTCCGTAGCCGAGGAAGGTCCCGAGCTCGAGACAGCGGCGGGCGCCGATCGCCTTCACCAGGATCGTGGTGAAGGCCGCCTGGTCGCCGGCGATCTGCATCAGGGCGAGCCCGCCCATCTCCTCGGCCGCCTGCTCGACCTCGAGGGAGACCGGGTCGCGGAAGGAGCTGTGCTCGACCGCGTAGCGGTGAAGCTCGGGCGTCAGGGTGGTGAACTTGTCTACGGTCAACCGTGCTTGCGCTCGCGGCGGGCGAGGGCGGCGGCCAAGCCGCTGACGCCGCCGACCAGGGCGCCGCCGAGCCCGGCGAAGACGTTGGCGTAGTCCTCCACCAACGGCAGCATGATCAGGACCGCCGCGGCGACCGCGGCGCCGATCACCTCGGTCTCGGCGGTTGGATCGGCGCGCATCTCTGCCGCGCGCAGCACCGCCCAGGCGGCGAGCAGGCCGAGGGCGATGCCGTTGCCGCCGGCGGCCAGCAGCAGGTCGCCCTCGCCGCCGATCGCCGACTCGATCCCGTCGGCCGCCAGCATCCCGAGCGCCCCGCAGGCGATGATCAGGATCGCGGTCGCGATCATTCCCAGCCTCGACTCGACCGCGACCCCGAAGATCGCGATCCCGATCGAGACGACGAAGAGGTAGCCGACGTCGGGGTAGGCGAACGGGGCAGCCAGATACCGCCACCACTCGCCCTCCACCGGACCGACGATCGCGCCGATATCGGTGATCGGGAGGTCGCCGGCGCGCTGCACCAGGACCAGCAGCGCCGGCGCGAGGATCGCGGCGATCACCGCGTAGCGGCGCTCGCCCTCCCCCACCAGCACCCGCGCCCGCGTCCGGCGCTCGCGCCGCTCGGCGCGCTCGCGACGCCGGCGCTGACGCCGTGGCTCCCGGGGGGTGAGCTCGTCGCCCTGGCGCTCGAGCTTCGGCGCCCGCTTGCGCAGCCGGGTGCCGCAGTAGGGGCACTCGGTCACGTATGGGCTTACCTCCGAGCCGCAGCTGCGGCAGACAACGGTTAGCTCAGGCGAGCTCACCCTCCGAGGATACCCCGGCCGCCTCGGCCCACCGGTTGATCTCGTAGAGCATCCGGGCGAGCTCCCGGCCCCGTCCGGTGAGCCGGTAGCGGCGAGAGCGCTCCCGCTCGACGATCCCGGCCGCGGAGAGCTCGGCAAGCCGCGCGGAGAGGACAGAGGGGCTGATCTCGGTTCGCTTCCGCAGGTCCGAGAAGGCAACCGCATCGCGGCGGAGCTCCCACACCAGCCGCAGGGCCCAGCGCCTCCCGAGCAGGTCCAGCACCTTCGCTATCGGCCGTCGATTGGGCACCAACTTCGATTTTCGTACTTAACGCACGAAATTGCAAGTATTTAGCTACGATTTTCGAACTACGGGCCCACCAAGACGTTTGGAATCGAGCCTTTCAGGGCTCGGTCGCGTCCACGACCTCCCGCATCAGCCCCTCGAATCCGCCGTGGCTCTCGAGCCAGTTGAGCTGGCGGCGGGCGCCGGTGCCGTGGTCGAGGAGGTCGGTGAGGCTGCTGAGCTCCGCCTCGCAGCCGAGCTCCTCGGCGTGCTCGCGGAGGTCGGAGATGATCCCGCGCACCAGCTCGGCCCCGGGGACCTCGAAGCCGCGGTCGAAGTCGATCAGCTTGCCCTCGATCCCGACGAGCGCTGCGCGCACCTTGTTGTCGTCGATCAGCTCCCAGGGGTGCTCGACGCTCGGCACCCCCTCGTCATAGTTCGCCGAGAGCCGGTGGACCAGGCTCTGGGTGAGGGCGGCGAAGCCGATCGTATGCTCGAGCCGGGTCTGCTGATCGAGGACGCGGGTTTCGACCGTCCCGAGGTTCGGGTGGGCGCGGACGTCCCACCAGAGGTAGGTGTAGTCGGGGATCGCGCCGCCCCGCATCATCAGCTCGACCCGGTGCGAGTAGATCTCCCAGCTGCCGTAGTAGGGAGGGATGCCGATCCGGGGGAAGGCGCGGAAGACCGGGGTGCGGGCCGACATCATCCCGGTGTTCCTGCCCTGCCAGAGGGGCGAGTTCGCCGACATCCCGAGCAGCAGGGGGAGATAGCCGCGGATGCCGTCGGCGATGTAGATCGCCTTCTCGGCGTCGTCGACGCCGATGTGGACGTGGGTGCCGAAGATCAGCTCCTGCTGGGCGATCCAGCCGAGCTCGGCGGCGAGCTCCTTGTAGCGGGGCAGATCGACGATCAGCTGGTCCTCGTAGCGGGCCGTCGGATGGGTGCCCGACGCGCCGATCGTCAATCCAAGCCCGGCGGCGACCTCGCGAACGAGGCGGCGGAGGTCGGCGAGCTGGGCGGTCGCCTCGGCGACGTTCGCGCAGGGAAGGGTGGCGACCTCGAGCACCGACTGGAACAACTCCGGCTTGACGTAGCCCGTGAAATCGTCGGGGAGAGCCCCGAGGATGCGGTCGATCCCCTGGGCCAGGTCCAGGGTCTCGGCATCGCAGATCATCAGCTCCTCTTCGATGCCGACGGTGAAAGGGGTCCCGGTGAAGTTGTGGTCGAGCAGCTTGCCTGCGATCCTAGCCTCGCCGGGAGGCGGAATTCGCGATACTCAGGCGAGGCCCTGACGAGCGACAGCTGAGGAGGTTTCGCGGATGGAAGTGAAGTCGGTCACCGAGCAGAAATCACTGCTCGCAACCCTGTCTCCCGGCAAGCGGGCCCGCCTGCGCCGGCTGCTCTTCGACTACGGCCCCGGCAACGGAACCCTGTTGCTGCTGCCGATCGACCAGGGGATCGAGCACGGCCCCCGCGACTTCTTCGCCAACCCCGCCTCCAAGGACCCCGAGTACCAGTTCAGCCTCGCGGCCGAGGCCGGCTACTCGGCGATCGCCTGCCAGATCGGCCTCGCCACCCGCTACTACCCCGACTACGCGGGCCAGGTGCCGCTGATCCTGAAGGTGAACGGGAGGACCGACATCCCGCCCTCCGCCGAGCCCGTCTCGCCAACCAACTCCTCGGTCGAGGACGCGGTTCGCCTTGGCGCCGATGCGGTCGGCTACACGATGTACCTGGGCTCCCCGCGACAGGAAGAGGACCTCGTTCAGCTGAAGGGCGTCCGCCGGGACTGTGAGCGCTATGGGATGCCGCTGGTGATCTGGGCGTACCCGCGCGGCTCCGCGATCGACGCGAAGGGCGGCCGCGACTCCTTCTACGCGATCGACTACGCGGCGCGGATGGCGATGGAGATGGGGGCGGACGTGGTCAAGCTCAACTTCCCCAAGTTCGATCCGGAGAAGGACAAGGACCAGCCCTCTCCCTACAACGAGCTCGACGTCACCCCCGAGGAGGCGGTCCGCCAGATCGTCGAGTCGGCCGGGCGCGCGCTGGTGGTGCTCTCGGGCGGCTCGAAGACCGACGACGAGACCGTCCTCAGCCACACCAGGACGATCGCGGAGGCGGGCGGCTCGGGCGTGATCTTCGGGCGCAACGTCTGGCAGCGCGAGAAGAGTGAGGCCCTGGAGATCATCGGCCAGATCAAGGAGACGCTGCTCACCCACGTGCACCGGATTCCGTAGCGGCTGCCAGGCCGCACTGACGGAGCCCGGCGAAGTTCGTGCGCCGTGGGCTTAGCTGCGAGTGAGACGCGGGATGTGGAGAGGTCCGCTGCTGCTACTCGTGGTCCTCGCGATCCTCGGACTGTCGCGCTGCGGCGAGGGCGGGAACGACGGTGACGGGGGCTCCGCGGAGCGGTCGGGAACGCTGACCGCCCGGGTGAGCGAGGTCGTCGACGGCGACACGATCGAGGTCGAGCTCCCCGACGGAGGCACGGACGACGTCCGCTACATCGGCATCGACACCCCGGAGACGGTGAAGCCCGGGAGCCCGGTGGAGTGCGGGGGACCGATGGCCCATCGGGTGAACGAGCGGCTGGTCGGCGGGCGCCGGGTGACCCTTCGCCTCGGGGCCGAGCGCCGCGACGTCTACGGTCGGCTTCTCGCCTATGTCTACCTTCCCGGGGCGGGCCGCGACGGAGGGGCGATGTTCGTGAACGCGGAGCTGGTCCGCCGCGGCCTGGCGCGGACGCTGACGATCCCCCCGAACGACGACTTCGCTCCGCTGTTCGCGCGGCTGGCGGCGCAGGCCGGGCGGACGGGCCGGGGGCTCTGGGGCGCCTGCGCTCTGTGAGCCAGTCGCTTTGCTAATTTGACCGCCGGTCCGGGGGGCCGTGCCCGATGACTCAGATGCGAATGCGACAGAGCATGTCTCAGATCGAACTGGCGTTCGAGCAAGAGATGGCGCTCGAGCGCCGTCGTCGCGAGCAGCTGCGCAAGCGCGCCGCAAACCGCTCGCGCGCCCGTCGCATTTCCCGAAACGAGTCGCGTGGCAAGGTCCGGTTCAGCGTCCTGCTCCTCTGCCTGACGATCACGGTGGTCACCGTGGTCGTGGCGATGTTCGAGACGCTGGCCTGGCTGATGGGCTAGCAACCGCCAGGCCGCTGAACCTCTAACCCGGCGTGAACCGGCCGGCCACGTGCGACCGCGAGCCCTCGTCCTCGCGCTCCTGGTCCTCCTCGAGTGCCTTGTCTGCGCGCTCGTCCTCGATCCGCTCGTAGACCTCGTTGCGGTAGATGCCTACCTCGCGCGGCGCGGTGACCCCGATGCGGACCTTCTCCCCCGCCACCGACAGCACCTGGATCTCGACGCCATCGCCGATCATGATGCTCTGGCCCGGCTTCCTTGTCAGTACCAGCATCAAAGCCTCCTCGATCAGATTTTTGCCCCCAGCAATCAGGTGGCGACTTCCTGCCCTACCTAGAAATTAGTAGGGTAGCGCAGCCCGCCCTGCCTGGCCAGGGGGAACGAAAACCCGTCGCTATAGTCAGCCGCCGATGGCTCGCAAGTCGCTGAGGCCGCAGCTGAACCAGATTCGCGCCTGGGTCCGCCAGGGCCGCACCGACGCCTGGATCGCCCATCAGCTCGAGGTTTCGGCCTCACAGCTGCAGGAATTCCGCAAGCGGCACGGGCTCGACACCGAGGGCGAGGAACCCGATGCCGACGTCGATCTGCGCGACGAGATCGAGGCGGAGATCGAGGCCGAGCTGAGTGAGCCCATCGAGGAGGAGGACGAGGAGGAGGGCGCCACCGACGAGGATGCCGGCGACGAAGCGGACGGCCGCGAGGGCGGCGGCCGGCGACGGCGACGGCGGAGGCGCGGAGGCCGCGGCCGACGCGGACGCCGGGGCGGAGGGCCGCTCGAGGCCACCTTCGACCAGGGCGAAACCGAGGGCTACGGCCTCTGGCTCGACCCGGCGGTCAAGGACAACCCCGTCTACGCCGAGCACTGGGCAGGACAGCGGGCGCTGAAGGTGACGATCGAGCCCGATCGGATCGTCCTCGAACGCGCCGACGACTGACCAACGCTGCTGGCCGGCGGGTCCTACTCGGTGGGTAGGAGCCGCCCGCCCGAGTAGTCGCTGGCGCCGCGGAGGTGGAGGTAGAAGGCGCCGTCGGTGATCGCCTGCGGATCGAGGTCGGTGGTGTCGACCGCGCCGGCCTGGGTTGCGGCCTCGAGGCACCAGTCGGTGCCGCGCGCATAGAGCTCGGCGAGCTCCGCGGCGGAGAAGGTGGGCCCGATCCGCCGCCTTAGCTCGTCGCGGACCGCCTCCACCGCGCGGTTCACCCTCGCCGCCGTCCGGGGGTCGTGGGAAAGCTCCCGGAGCCGGGCATTTCCCTCCTCCCATTGGTAGAGGGCGTTATCGAGCGGATAGGGCATCCCCTGCTTGGTAGCAGGTCGGGCACGACCAAACGGGTTGCTCCTCGCTCATGAAACGGGTCGCTCCTGACGGAGCGCCCTCGCATCTGCGCAGCGCTCGCATCTTGGGTCGTCAGTCAGTGGGGAGCGGCAACGGGACGGGAGCCGGCTTGGCGGGGATTGGCTCACCCGGCGGCGAGGAGGCCGCGCAGGCCGCGGGGTCGAGCGGGCCACCGAGCTGCCAGACGTCGACCAGCGCGGCCCCGGCGACGCGCCGGGCCCCGGGCTCGGCCTCAATCCAGGCGCGCTCGCGCGGCACCGTCGCCGCCTCGGGATCGTCCTGGTGGTACTCCGGCGTGGTGACGACGTAGTCGAAGTTGCCTTGGTTGATCACGCTGATGAACTCGGGGCACTCGGAGATCTCCCGGAACGATCCGCGGTCGCCGTGCTCGCCGAGGTAGCGGACGGCGTTGCTGGCGTCCGGGCCCCAGAGCCCGTAGCCGAAGAGCGCCCCGGTGGTGCCGGATAGCCCAATGCCCTGGTTGCGGATTCCCCTCGCCCAGTCGTAGGCGGCGCCGAGCCCCTGGCCGAGCTCGATCGCGGGCTGCTCGCCGCGCGGATAGTCCGGGGCGGCCGAGGAGTAGCGCAGCTCGAGGTAGTCCTCCTGAGCGGAGCGGCCGACGACGGCCAGTCCGATCAGGGCGACTGCACCGGCCGCCAGGAGCGCCCCGCGGGGCACCCCGCGGCGGGAGAGCAGGTAGAGAGCAAGCGGGAGGACGATCACGGCCAGCACCAGCACCGCGGTGCCGGGGATGCGATCGGTGTCGAGCTCGTCGATCGCTCCCGAGCTGACCACGGTGAGGGCCGCGAACAGGACCAGGGTGGCCCAGCGCCAGAGGTCCTGGCGGCCTGGTAGCCGGGTGGCGGCGATCGGGATCAGGAGCAGCGCCAGGGCGAGCCCCGGCGCCAGGTAGCGGATGTTGAGCCGGAAGCCGACCGGCGCTCCCTCGTCGCCGGAAGCCCCGAGCGGGGTGAACAGGTAGGCGATCGCCGCCAGGGCCGCCACCGCGGCCAGCATCCGCTCGAGCCGGCCGCCGCGGATCAGGAGGAAGACCACCGCCGCCACCGCGATCGCCAGGTAGAGGGGCCAGAGCTCGCCGAGGCGCTCCTCGAGCGCCGGCCGGAAGTAGCGGCCCCAGACGTCGGTGTCGGTGAGGTAGTGGACGATCGAGTAGGGGTGGCGCCCCTCGAGCTCCTCGGGCTTGGTCAACGGGCCGATGTCGACGAACGGGAACGGGGTGCCGGAGACCACCAGGTTGCGCGCATACCAGAGCCCGCCACCGACGACGAGGGCGCCGATCCAGACAGCCGCTGCCCTCAGCCTCTCCCCTGCCCCGGCGATCACGATCACTCCCACGCTCAGCGCCAGCACCGGGGGGACGACGGTCAGCTTCGTCCCCAGGGAAAGCCCGGCGGCGAGGCCGGCGACCGCCAGCGCCCCGACCGGGAGGGCCCCCGGCAGCCACCTGGTGTTGAGCAGGATCGCGACCGAGGAGACGAAGAGCGCAATCGCGACGACGTCGTTGTTGGCATTCCCCGGCTGGCGGGAGAACAGCAGGTTGGCCGACATCAGGGCGGCGACGGCGGCGACGGTCGCGGCGCCGGCGCCGTACGGGCGGCCGACGCACCACGCAGCCAGCAGGGCGAGGCCGAGCCAGCCGAGGTTGAGCAGCGGCGAGAGGAAGTCGTTGCCGAACAGGAGCAGCGCCACCGGCGTGGATCAGCTCGGAGTTCTGGGGATAGAACCAGTTGAGGTAGAGCGGGTCGATGTAGAGGAGCTCGGTCACCGACCCGGTCTGGGCGATGTGCGCCGCGAACGGCATGTGGTACCAGAGCGAATCGCCGCCGTAGATGCCCCGGTCGAGGGCGAGGAGGGTCGGCCCCGCCCACTGCGCGGCGACCAGCAGCGCCAGGGCGACGGCGATCCCGATCTCGATCCCGGAGACCGACGGGGGATGGCGCTGGCCCGTATGCGGGCGCTCCGCCCGCCCCGCCCTCGCCGCCCGGACCAGGAGCGGCTCCATCCTCACCCCGCCGCCACCGACGATCACGCAGGCGGCCACCAGCAAGACCCCGTCGAGGATCCCGAACAGCCCGAGCAGCTCCGAGATCACGACCAGGATCCCGATCGCGAGGATGGCGTCGGCGAGCAGCGCGGGCGCCCCGGTCCAATACGGAAGGGCGGCGCGCCGCGCGGTGCGCCCGGCGATCGCCATCGAGACGGCGATCGCGAGCAGCCCAACGACGCCGAGGATGTAGTCGCCGGTACTGCTCATCGCTCCGGGTCAGGAAGGGCGTTCTTGCCGGTCTTACCCGAGACCACGGTTCCCCGGATCTCCTCATTTGGGCAGCCGCCCACCGCCAGCTCGCCGTTCAGCCGGAAGACCGCGACCCTGCCGACACGGAGCACCGGCTCGACCGCGGAGTCGCCCTCGACCCAGCCGCGCTCGGGCGAGGTCCTGGCGCGAACCGGGTTGTTGAGGTCGAGGTCGGGCGTGGTCACGAGGTAGTCGTAGTCGCCGTCGTTAACCGCCTCCCGGAACTCCGGGCACTTCTCGATCCGGGTGAAGTTGCCCCCAGGGCCGGTCTGGCCGACGTACTGGACGTAGTTCTCCAACCGGTCACCGTAGAGTCCGTACTGGTTGTAGGCGCCGCTTGTCCCCGCGACCGCGATCCGCTCCCCGCTCGTCTCCTTGGCCCAGATGAAGGCGTCGCCGAGGTCGAAGCGAAAGTCCTCGGCGCGGGTATAGCGGTGATCGAAGTAGTCGTTCTGGCGTTCCCAGCCGACCGCGGCAACCGCCAGCACCAGTGCCGCCGCGGCCCCGGCGGCGACCACCGGCCTCCGCTGCGCGAGCAGCGCGAGGCCGACGGGGGCCCCGATCAGGACGATCCCGATCAACGCCGCCCAGGGTTTCGAGGCGAAGGGCTCGTCCCAGATAAAGGCGGAGTCCGAGTAGAGCGAGACCAGGAGCAGGGCGGCGATCCCGCCGATCAGCAGCGGCAGGCGGGCGCGCCCGGGAGTGAGGCGCGGCTCGAGCGGCACCAGCGCCAGGCCGAGGGCAAAGGCCGGGACCAGATAGCGGAGATTGATCCCGAAGGCGAGCGGATCGCCCTCGGGCCCGGCGGCGGTCAGCGGCGTGAACAGATAGGCGACCGCACCGGCGATCGCCACCGCTCCGCAGAGGCGGACCGCGGCCGACCGCGGTCTCCAGACCGCGAGGATCGCCCCCAGCGCGGTGGCGCCGAGGAGGACGAACCAGACCGGCCCGAGCAGGTTGGTGATCGCCTTGTAGAAGTCCTTCCAGACGTCGACGTCGGGGTTGGCGAAGAGGTAGTGGGCGACGCTGAAGTCGTCGCGGCCCTCGAGGCCCCGTCCCGGTCCGGGCAGGTCGATCGGCCCGATGTCCTGGAGCCAGGGGAGCGGGCTGCCCGAGTGGATCAGGTTGCGCAGGAACCAGAAGCCGGCGGTGATCGTCACCCCGCCGAGGAAGAGGAGGAGGGCGCGGCGGCGGAAGCCGGGATCGACGATCAGCGGGACGCCGACCGCCATCGCCGCGGTGGGTCCGGCGATGGTCAATTTCGTCCCGAGGGCCAGGCCCATCGCGAGGCCCGCGATGAAGATTGCGGCGGGTCCCGGGGAGGGCCCGCCGGACGACCTCGCTTCGCTCGGCAAATCGTTTTTATCGTCCGTCAGACCCTCCCCGGACCCCGCCGCCCGCGTAGCCCAGGCATTGATGAGGACGGCCGCGGCAGCCAGCAAAAGCGCAACGGGGGCCATGTCGTTGGCGGGGGTGCCCGCCTCGCGGGGGACGATCGGGCCGGTGTCGAGGATCAGGGCGACCGCCAGCAGGGAGAGCGGGGCGACGCCGTAGGGACGGCCGATGCACCACGCCGCCAGCAAAGCGACGCCGAGCCAGGCGAAGTTCACCAGGGGCGAGAAGAGATCGCGATCGAAGAGGGCGATCCCGGCGCCGTGGAGCAGCTCCGAGTTCTGGGGATAGAACCAGTTGAGGTAGAGCGGGTCGGTGAAGTGCAGTCCCCAGACCGAGCCGCTCTCGGCGATCCGGGCGGCGAACGGGCCGTGGTACCAGAGGGTGTCGAAGGTGAGCATCCCCCGCGCCCAGACGTCCTGGAGCCCGGTCGCCCAGTGGGCGGCGACGAAGGCGACGCCGGCGAGCGCGATCAGCGCGTGCAGGGGCGGGATCGGCGGCGCCGGAGGCGGGGCGCCTGCCTCGCCGACGTCCCGCAGCCAGGGCGCCGCGTATGCGGCGACCCCGATCGCGAGCGCGGCGAGGACGAGCACAGCGAAGTCGAGGATGCCGACCGCCCCGAGCAGCTGGAGGAGCACGGTGAGAACTGAGACGCCGAGGACGGCCTCGGCGAGCCGGGCCGGAGCGCCCGTCCCAACCCGGCAGCAGACGGGCACGGAGGCGGACCGCGGCGTAGACGAGCGGGCCCGCGACGAGGGCCAACCCGATGACCCCCGCCAGGTAGTCGCCGAAAGGCATGACTCAGGCGCAGCGCGCCGGGTTCAGGTCCCCGTTGAGTTGGAAGACGAAGGTCATGTCGTTCTCCTCCAGCTCGGTCGCCGCCGGATCGCTCCCGGTCCACTCGGCCTCGACCGGTGGCAGCGACTGAGTGCGCTGGTCCGGACCGATGACGACGAAGTCGTAGTCGCCCTCGTTGAGGGCGCGCTTCCATTCCTCGCATTGCGGCACGGGGTCCGGATCCTCTCCCTTCTGCGCGGCCTCGCTTGCGATCGGGGTATAGGCGCCGTGGGGGCCATGGTGGGCGACGTACTGGACGTAGTTGGAGAGATCGTCGCCGTAGAAGACGTACTGCTTGAAGCCCGGGCGGCCGCCGACCACGGCGATCCGGGCGTCGTGTGGGTCCTCTTCGTTGAACCAGGCGAGCGCCGCCCTGATCCCCTCGGGGAAATCGCTCGGCGCGGTCGCCGCCCGGTAGCGGTCATCGAGGTAGTCGTCGCTTTGGCGCCAGCCGATCCCGACGACGATCGCGAGGGCGAGGGCGGCGCCGGCGACCAGCGCGAGCGGCGAGATTCCTCGCTGTCCGGCGAGGGCGAGCGCGACCGGGACGAGGACGACGAAGAAGGCGAGCGCGATCCCGCCGATGAGGAAGTCGCCCTCCCAGACGTCGTCGCCGAGGTCCCAGACCGGGAGCGCCTGGGTCAGGAGCAGAACCGCGAGGATCCCGAGCAGCCACCCCTGGGTCCTCGGGCGGCTGAGCCCGGGGTCCACCGCGAGCAGCATCGCCCCGAGCCCGAGCGCCGGCGAGGCGTAGCGGAGATTGGTGGTGAAGGCGGTCGGATGGTCGAGCGGGCCGGCCGCGGTCAGTGGCGTGAACAGGTAGGCAATCCCGCTGAACAGGGCGACGAAGCCGAGCATCCGGATGATCGGGGTGCGGCCGCGGAAGATCGCCAGAAGGAAGCCGCCGATCACCGCGACCAGGATCAGCGGCCAGAGGTCGCCGAAGCTGTCGTGGAGGCCGGGGATGAACGAGTCCTTGATCACATCGCCGTTGGTGAGGTAGTCGGAGACCGTGTGGGGCTCGCGGATGTCGATGTCGAGCTGGTCGGGCCCGGGAAGGGGCCCGGCATCGAGCCAGGGCAGCGGGTTTCCCGCCTCGACCAGGTTGCGGGCGAACCAGAAGCCGCCGGTGACCAGCGAGCTCGCCACCCAAACCAGTGTCGCCCGCGCCCGGTAGCCGGCGGTGACCGCGATCACGCCGAGGGTGAGGAGGCCGAACGGGGCGAGCAGGTTGAGCTTGGTTCCCAGCGCCAGCCCCGCCGCGAGGCCGGCGACGATCAGGGCGCCGTTCGGGAGCACCGCGCGCAGCGGCGGCCCCCCGGAGTGGAATCCGCGAGCCGGCGGGCCCGGCCTCGGGCGACCCCCCGGCGACCGGCCTCGCCGCTCGGGTCGCCGCCCTCCGCTGCGCCTCGGCGTTGACCAGGATCGCCGCCGAGGCGAGCAGGAAGAAGAGCCCGGCGGTGTCGTTCTTGGCGTCGCCGGGCTGGTAGAGCAGGAGCATGTTGGCGTCGAGGACCAGCGCCACCGCCAGCACCGCCGCGGCGCCGGCGCCGTAGGGGCGGCCGAAGCTCCAGGCCGCCAGCAGGCAAAGCGCCATCCAGCCGATGTTGATCAGCGGCGAGAGGAAGTCGTTGCCGAGGAAGAGGACCCCGGCCGAGTGGAGCAGCTCGGAGTTCTGGGGGTAGAACCAGACGGTCAGCCGGAGGACCTCGGTGAAGTGCAGAGCTCCGACCTGAGCGTCCTGGACGAAGCGGGCGGCGAAGGGGGCGTTGTGCCAGGTGGTGTTCGGCAGGTACATGCCGATGTCGAGCCCGACCTGGGTCGGCATCGCCCAGTGGGCGGCGACAAGCAGGGCTCCGGCGAGGGCGAGCGCCATCGCCACCGGCGCCACCGGGGGCGCTGGTAGCCGCCCCGCCTCTCCAGGCCTCCCGGCGGCAAGGCCGATGCCCACTCCGGCGGCGATCGCGCCGGCCAGCACCCACCCGGGGCGGTAGAGGCCGACGACGCCGATCAGCTCCAGGATGACCACCAGAAGCGAGATGCCGAGCACCACCTCGGCGAGCCGGGCCGAGGCACCGGACCAGCCCGGCAGCAGGCGGCTGCGCAGCCGCACGGCGGCGAACGCGATCGCCGCCGCGACCACGATCAGCTCGAGTGAACCGGCGAGGTATTCGCCGAAGCTCACGCGCGCGCAGCCTCACCGAGCTCGGAGCAGGTGCTCGGGTCGAGCGGCCCGTTGACCTGGAATACGCGGGCCGGGCCCGAGACCACGATCGCCTCCGCGTTCGGGTCCTGGCCGGTCCAGGCGTTCTCCGGCGGTTCGGTGGTCTCCTCCTGGTTCAGCCGCGGGGTGGTGACGATGTAGTCGTAGTCGCCCTCGTTGATCGCGTTTCGCCAGTCGACGCAGCGGTCGATCGGCCGGAAGGTCCCCTTGCGGAGGTTGCGCCCCACGTACTGGACCCAGTTGGAGAGATCGGTGCCGTAGAAGAAGTACTGGCCGAAGGCGCCGGCCCGGCCGACGACGGCAATCCGGGAATCGGTGGTGTTTCGCCCGAACTTCTGCAGCGGCACCCACTCCGGCGAGGCCCGGAAGCCGCCGGTGAGCGGCGGCGCCACATCGGCCTGGTAGCGGTGGTCGAGGTACTGCTCCTCCTGGGTTCGGCCGATGATCACGATTACCACCAGGGCGACTGCGGCGAACGCCGCCAGCGCCACCCGGTGGGTGCCGAGGCGGGAGAGGGCGACCAGCACCGCCGGGACCGCGACCACGATCAGCGCCAGCTCCAGCGACTCGAATACGTGGTCGTACTTGCCCCAGCTCGGCTCGGTGATCGTGCCCTGGATCACCAGGATCCCGAAGAACCCGATCAGGACCCATGGCCAGGGCCCATGGCGCAGCCTGGGGATCAGGGGCACAAGGACGAAGCCGATCACCAGCGCCGGAGAGACATAGCGGAGGTTGGCGTCGAAGCCGCCGGCGTCGCCGAGCGCTCCCGAGGCGGTAAGAGGGGTGAACACGTAGGCGATGCCGGCGACGATCCCGGTGATCGCCAGCACCCGCATCACCCCACTGCGGCCCCAGATCAGGGCGGCCAACAGCCCGAAGGCGACGAAGGCGAGGATCACCGGCCAGAGCGGTCCGAGCCGGTCGTGGAGAACGGGGAAGAAGACGTCCTGCCAGACGTGGGGGTCGTTGTAGTACTCGCTGAGCTTGTGGGGCTCGCGCGGGTAGAGGTCCACCTGCTCGGGTCCTGGGAGGTCGATCGGGCCGATCTTCTCCAGCTGGGGGAAGGGGTTGGCGGCGTGGACCAGGTTGCGGCCGTACCAGAAGCCGGAGGTGATCAGCATCCCGCCGAGCCAGATTCCGAGCGCGTGGAGCCAGTTCCGGCGCCCGGCGAGGACGGCGATCCCGATCGTGAGCACCCCGAGAGCCGCCAGCAGGGTGATCTTGGTGCCGATGCCGAGGCCTGCAGCAAGGCCGCCGAGAAAGAGAGGACCGGTGCCGATCCCCGCAAGGCCCGGGGCTCGGGAGCCTCCGATGCGGGACCGGCGAGCGGGGCACCGGGTCGCCTGACCGGCGCCACCCCTGGACCCTCGCTGACCGGGGCGCTGGCGAGGCGGGCGCCGTCGGTGGCGGCGCCGTTGACGATGAAGGCGACCGTCGCTAAGAGGAAGAAGAGGCCGGCGATGTCATTGGGTGCGTTGCCCGCCTGTGAGGCGACCAGCATCTCGGAGTCGAGGACAACTGCGGCGCCGAGCACGGTGGCGGCGCCGATCGCGTAGGGGCGGCCGATGCACCAGGCGGCGAGCAGCGAGAGCGCCAGCCAGCCGAGATTGACCAGGGTGGAGAGGAAGTCGTTGTCGAGGGCGACGATCCCGATCGAATGGAGGAGCTCGGAGTTCTGGGGGTAGAACCAGACGGCGAGCTTCAGCGGATCGGTGAAGTGGAGGGGCCCGACCTCCGCGGTCTGGTCGAACCGCGCCGAGAACGACATGTGGTACCAGGTGGTGTCCTGGAAGTACATGCCGATGTCCATGGACTGCTGGGCGGGCTGCGCCCAGTGAGCGACGACGAGGGCGGCGGCGGCGACCGCGATCGCGGTCATCAGGTGGGTCGGGCTGACCTCCGGCCGGGCGCCGGGGTCGGGCAGATGCGGCCTGGCCAGGTAGGTGGCGGTGAGGCCGACGATCACCGCCGCCAGCACCAGCGGCACCTCCTCGAGGATCTTGAAGAATCCGAGCACCTCGGCGATCACGACCAGGGCCGAGAGGCCGATTACGAACTCCGACAGCCGCGCCATCGCGCCTGACCACCCGGGGACCAGCAGGGCGCGAACGTGGAAGGCACCGAGGCCGAGGGCGGCGGCGATCACCACCAACTCCCCCGTGCCGAGCAGGTATTGGCTGGTTGACACTAGTGTGCCTGCGGGGCGCGGCTCATCATTCCGGTCGGATCAGAGAAAACGCGCGCCTCATCAAACGGGTGGCTTTTCGATTAACGGGCGGCTCCTTACGGAGCCCCTCGAATCACCCTCGCATCCCGCGCGCGAGGCCGGGAATCATATCCAGGGCTTCCTAAACGAAGGTCAGTCGAGCCCGCGGAGCACGTAGGCGTGCTCGCCGGGCTTCACCATGCCCAGCCGCCGGGCCTCGCGCTCGAGGGTGAGCGGGCTGGAGGCCTCGCGGACCTGCCAACTGGAGCTCCGAATTCTCCTGCCGCAGCTCGGCCAGCCGCTCCTCCCCCGCCTTCGAGTCGCTCCAGGCGTGGACGAGGTTGACCAGCGGGTTGAGGTAGGAGACCAGCACCCCGAAGAGGACGAGGACGAGAGCGATCCGCCCAATCCGATCCCAGCGGACGCGGCTCGGTCCGCCCCTGCGCCGTACCCGCCTTCGTGGCCGTGGAGACATGCGTACCGCTTCGCCATCCCCTCCGTCTTTCCTCGCGTCGCGGCCTAGACGCGGCGCTCAAAGACGGAGGCGCCGGGAAAGCTGGCGCGGTCGCCCAGCTCCTCCTCGATCCGAAGGAGGCGGTTGTACTTGGCGACCCGATCCGAGCGCGAGGGGGCGCCGGTCTTGATCTGGCCGGCCCCTGTGCCGACGGCGAGGTCGGCGATCGTGGTGTCCTCGGTCTCGCCCGATCGGTGCGAGATCACCGCGGTGTAGCCGGCGTCGCGCGCGATCCTGATCGCCTCCAGGGTCTCGCTGAGGGTGCCGATCTGGTTCACCTTGACCAGGATCGAGTTGGCGACGCCCATCTCGATCCCGCGCCGGAGGCGCTCCGGGTTGGTGACGAAGAGGTCGTCGCCGACGAGCTGGCAGTGGTCGTCGAGCCTCTCGGTGAGCAGCTTCCAGCCCTCCCAGTCCTCCTCATCCATCCCGTCCTCGATCGAGACGATCGGGAAGCGTTCGACCACCCCGTGCCAGTAGTCGGTCATCTCCTCGGGGGTGAGGGTCCGACCCTCGTGCTCGAGCACGTATTTGCCTCCCTCGAACAGCTCGCTGGTCGCCGGGTCCATCGCGATCGAGACGTCGACGCCGGGGGCATAGCCCGCAGCCTCAATCGCGGCGATCAGGAAGTCGAGCGCGGACTGGTTCGACTCGAGGTCCGGCGCGAAGCCGCCCTCGTCACCGCCGGCCGTGGAGAGGCCGTGCTCGTGCAGGGTCCCCTTGAGCGCGTGGAAGACCTCGGCGCCGACCCGGAGGCAGTCGGCGAAGCTCTCCGAGCCGGCGGGGACGACCATGAACTCCTGGAAGTCGACCTTGTTGTCGGCGTGGGCGCCGCCGTTGAGCACGTTCATCATCGGCACCGGCATCACCCGCTCCTCCCCCGCCTCAGCGCCGTAGAGCTCCGCGAAGTGCTCGTACAGCGGCCGCCCGGCGTCGGCGGCCGCGGCCTTCGCCGCCGCCAGCGACACCCCGAGGATCGCGTTCGCCCCCAGGCGTCCCTTGTTCGGCGTCCCGTCGAGCTCGATCATCCGCCGATCGAGGGCGGTCTGATCGGCGGGGTCGGCTCCCGTCAGCTCCTTTGCGAGCTCGCCGTTCACGTGGCCGACCGCCTTGCTGACACCCTTGCCGCCCCAGGCATCGCCGCCGTCGCGGAGCTCGACCGCCTCGAACTCGCCGGTCGAGGCACCGGAGGGGACCGCGGCAACCCCCCGCGCTTCTGAATCGAGGGCGACCTCGACCTCGACCGTCGGGTTCCCCCGCGAGTCGAGGATCTGGCGCCCGTGGATGCTGGCGATCACGCTCAAGCGGCGCCGAACTCAATCAGACGAGGGATCACCGCGTTTCTCCTCCTCCTTCACCCGCCGCCAGACCTCGATCGCCTCCTCGGCGGTCTCCGCCTTGACCTCGCCGAAGACGTGGGGGTGGCGACGGATCAGCTTCTCGGTCAGGCTCTCGGCGACGGTGCCCAGGTCGCCGACCCCGCGCTCCTCCAACAGCAGGGCGAGGAACCAGACCTGGAAGAGCAGGTCGCCGAGCTCCTCGACCAGCGCCTCGTCGTCGCCGGCGAGGGCCGCATCCGCCACCTCCTGGGCCTCCTCGACGGTGTGGGGGACGATCGAGCGCTCGTCCTGGTCGCGGTCCCAGGGGCACTCGCGGCGCAGGTGCCGGGTGATCTCATCGAGCCGCGCGAGGGAGTCGGCGGTGCTGCGGTCCACGGCCGGCGGCCGACTTCGGCCGGCGCCTACTGCCCGACCTGGACGGGCGCCCCGCCGGCCCCGGGAATGGCACCCGTGGCCCCGCCCGGGAGGGTCGGCGTCGGCGGCTGGTCCTCACCGGCCGGATGGGGCTTCTGGGGCAGGGCCGCCGGTCGCCTGCTGGAAGGCGGTGATCGTCGCCCGGGGGCGCCGGCGAGATCGTCAGGACGGGGGGCGGGCAGCCCGACTGCTGAAGCTGCTGTTGCTGCTGCTCGGGGGTGAGGCTCGGGTCCGGGCAGGGAGCGGGATTGCCCTTGAAGTTGTCGCAGCGCTCGGTCAGGAAGTCGTCGGAGCAGATCGTCAGCTCGACCCAGTGATCGCGGTAGTCGGCGAGGAAGGCCGCGAACTGCCCCTGCTGGGCCTGCTGCTCGAGCTGCTGCTTGATCTGCTCGGCAGGCGATCCTCGAATGAGGTGGTGCTGCCGGGGGTGATCGATGTCGACCTGGAAGGCGTAGTTGGAAACCGAGGTCTCGACTGGCCCCTGACCTCGCCCTCGGGCGCCTCGAAGATCTCGGTGTTGAGCGGCTCCTCGAAGGTCTCCGGGACGACCCCGCCGCGCACGCCGCCCCTGTCCTTTGACTGGGGATCGGTTGAGAACTGCGGCCGCCACCCTCTTCCAGTTCTCCGGTGAGTTGTCGGCCTGGAGCTGGGTCAGGGCCTGCTCGACCTGCGCCGGGTCGTTGTTGACGATCACCCGGATGTCCCGCGACTCGGGCTGCTCGAACTGGGCCTTGTTTGCGTCGTAGAACTCCCGTGCCTCCTCGTCGGAGACCTCGGGGGTGTCGTTGGTGATCTGCTCCTGGATCTTCTGGCTGATCACCTGGAGGCGGACGCGCTCGTCGATGTCCTCCTGGGTGAGGCCCGACTGCTGGAGGAACTGCTGGTACTCCTCCTCGGTCTGGAAGTTCTGGTCCTTCAGCTGGGTGAAGGTGTCCTGGACCTCCTTGTCGGTGACCTCCACTCCCTGTCGCTCACCCTCTCCCTCGATCCAGGCCGAATCGAGGAGGGTGCTCAGCGCCTGGTCGCGGACCTGCTCGTACTGGTCGTCGCCGGGCGCCGGCGGTTGCGGCAGCCCCGCCTGCGAGGCGGCCTGCTGGAAGGCCGTATCGAAGTCGGCCTGGGTGATCGCGTTGCCGTCGACGACGGCGACGTCGCCGCTCGGGACGTCGTCCTTGCCGAGGCCCTGGATCACGGCAATCAGGACCACCCCGAGGACAAGGAGCGCCCCGAGGAAGATGGCGACGTTGCGCCTCGCGAAAAGTCCCGAACTCACCGGGCGGCAGCATAAAGGCAGGTGCCTAAGGGCGCTCTAAGGCCGTTCGCGATCGAGCGATCAGGCGGCGGCGGGGAGCGCCCGGGCGGCGCCGAGACCGTCGGCGAGCGCGGTGACCGCGCCCAGCCGGGCCCCGGGCTCGTCGGGAACAGGCAGCACCACGGTCCGCTCCCGCCACTCGTAGATCACCTCACTGAGGCCCTCGCGCAGCACCTCGACCTGGCTCGAGTCGAGCTCGACCGGCGCCACCCGGAGGCGGCCGGCGCGAAACTCGACCGAGCGGGCGCCGGCGTCACCGAGTGTGATCCGCGCCCGTTGCAGGTCGATCAGGTTGGTGACCGGCTGCGGCGGCTCTCCGAAGCGGTCCTCGAGCTCCTCGCGAAGCGCCCGCAGCTCGCCGGGCTCGCGGGCGGCGGCGACCCGGCGGTGAACGTCGATCTTCGCCGCCTCGAAGGGGATGTAGTCGGCGGGGACGTAGGCGTCAACATCGACCTCGACCCGGACCGGCTCGCGCGGCTCTGCCACTCCCTCTGTTACGCCCGCGCGGAGCTCCTCGGCGGCATCCTCGAGCATCTGGCAGTAGAGCTCGAAGCCGACCGCGGCGACGTGACCGGACTGCTCGTCTCCGAGCAGGTTGCCGGCGCCCCTGATCTCGAGGTCACGCATCGCAACCCGGAATCCCGAGCCGAGCTCGGTGTTGTCCGAGAGGGTGGCGAGACGGGCGGCGGCGTCCGCGGTGAGCGCCTCGGGGGAGGGAAAGAGCAGATAGGCGTAGGCGTGCTCGCGGCTGCGGCCCACCCGGCCGCGGATCTGGTAGGCCTGGGCGAGACCGAGCTGGTCGGCCCGCTCGACGATCAGGGTGTTGGCGGTGGGAATGTCGAGCCCCGACTCGATGATCGTGGTCGTCACCAGGGCGTCGTGCTCGCCGCGGACGAAGGCGAGCATCGTCGCCTCCAGCTCGAGCTCGTCCATCCGGCCGTGCGCCTCGGCGAAGCGGACCCCGGGGCAGAGCGCCCGCAACCGCTCGGCGGTCTCGTGGAGGGTGTCGATCCGGTTGTGGAGGAAGAAGATCTGCCCGCCCCGCGCCGCCTCGCGCTCGATCGCCCGCTTCACCAGATCCTCGTCGTAGGGGCCGACGTGGGTGCGGACTGGGCGGCGGCCCTCGGGCGGGGTTTCGATCACGGAGATGTCGCGAAGACCCGCCAGCGACATCTGCAGGGTGCGGGGAATCGGCGTCGCCGAGAGGGAGAGGACGTCGACCTTGAGCTTCAGCTGGCGCAGCAGCTCCTTCTGCTTGACCCCGAAGCGGTGCTCCTCGTCGACGATCAGGAGGCCGAGGTCCTTGGCGCGGACGTCGCGGGAGAGAAGCCGATGGGTGCCGAGCAGGATGTCGACCCTGCCCTCCGTGAACCGGTCGACGACCTCGCGCACCTCGGCGGGGCGGCGAAGGCGGGAGACCATCTCGACGGTGAAGGGTGTCTCCGCGAAGCGCTCGCGGAAGGTGCCGAAATGCTGTTGGGCGAGGATCGTGGTCGGAACCAGCATCATCACCTGCTTGCCGTCCGCCGCCGCCTTGTGGGCGGCGCGCAGCGCCACCTCGGTCTTGCCGTAGCCGACGTCGCCGCAGATCAGCCGGTCCATCGGCCGCTCGGCCTCCATGTCGGCCTTCACCGCCTCGATCGCGTCGGCCTGGTCGGCGGTCTCCCGGTAGGGGAAGGCGGCCTCGAAGTTGAGCTGCCATTCGCCGTCGGGGGAGAAGGCGTGGCCGCTTCGTACCTGGCGCTCGGCGTAGAGGTTGAGCAGGTCGCCGGCCATCGCGCTCGCGGCGCGCCGCGCCCTCGCCTTCAGGTTCTGCCAGCGCTTGCCCCCGAGGGCGCTGAGCTGGGGCTCCCCCCCATCGGCACCGACGTAGCGGCTGATTCGGGCGAGCTGGTCGGTCGGGGCGAAAACCCTGTCGCCGCCCCGGTACTCGAGCTCGAGGTAGTCGCGCGTGGTGCCCGCCAGGGTCCTGGTGTCGAAGCCCGAGAAGCGGGCGACGCCGTGGTCCTCGTGGACGACCAGGTCGCCGACCCGGAGCTCGATCGCGGCGGCGAGGCGGGCGCGGGCCGAGACTTGGGTCGCCGCCCGGCGCCGATGGAGGAGGCGGCGCTGGGGGATCACGGCGAGCTTCAGCTCGGGCGCCAGGAATCCCTCGCGGAGCCTCGCCTCGGCGAAGCTCACCCCCGGCTCCTCCGGGAGCTTGTCCGAGAGGAAGGGGACGTCGATGCGGCTGAGGTTGAAGCGGGTGCGCTCGGCCTCGCCGCGACCCTCGAAGGCGACGACGGTGCGGTAGCCGGAGCGAACCAGCTTCTCGAGCTCGCCCTCGGCCTCCGCCAGAGTGCGCGAGGGGAAGTCGGCGCTCTGGGCGCGGAAGGAGAGCTCCTGCCCGGCGTCCGCGGCGCTCAGCGCCAATCCCGCGCGCGCCTCGAGCGGCTCGGCGGGGTCGACGTAGAAGCGGCGGGCGTCGTCGGCGTGCATCGCCGTGGTCACGTCCTCCCAGTGATCGCGCAGCGCCCCGGGGATCTCCTCGCTGGCCGTGATCGCCACCAGCGCCGTCTCCGGCACCAGGTCAAGGGGGGCGAGGTAGCGCTCAACCACCTGCTCGGCGGCATCGCGGTGCTCGGCGGCGAGCTCCGCCGCCGGCGCCAGCTCCACCCGCTCGGCGTCGCCGAGCGATCGCTGGGTGAAGATCGAGAACCAGCGGAGCGATTCGATCTCGTCGCCGAACAGCTCCACCCGCACCGCCCGCTCCTCGGTCGCCGGATAGACGTCGAGGATCCCGCCGCGGACGGCGAACTGGCCCCGCTCCTCGACCTGGTCGACCCGCTCGTAGCCGGCGTCGGCAAGGAGCATGGCGACGTCCGTCAGGTCAACGGACTCACCCTTGTGGAGGGCGAGGCCCTCCGGCCACAGCGACTTGTCGGGGACCGCCTCCGCCAGGGCGATCGCGCTGGCGACGACGATCGGTTCGCTCTCGGCGAGCGCCCGCAGCGCGGCGATCCGGAGCCCCGCCAGGTGAGGAGGCGGCGCGATGTGCGACTCGTATGTAGTCCCGCGTGAGGGGTAGAGATGAACGGAGCGGGGCTGAAGGTAGGCGCGAAGGTCCACGGTGAGGTCGCGGGCGGAGCGGTCGTCGGCCGTGACGATCAGCACCGCGCGCGAGCCCGGACCGTCCGGGTGATCGATCAGGGCTGCGAGCAGGTAGGGGCGGAGCGCCGCCGAGGCATAGGCCTCCACGGTCCCCTCGCCGGCGCCGATCGCGGCGCTCACGGCACCGATTCGCTCATTCTCGGTGGCGATCTCCAGCAGCGGTCTCAGGCTCATCTCGGTCTCGACTCTCCCATCAGGGCACCTCATCACGGCACGACGAATGACCGGATCGCTGATCCGGCCGTTCAACCGGGCACGGGCCCGGCCTTATTCGATCGTAGCTAGGTGAAGAGCGATGCCAGCTTTTCGAGGCTCTCGGTCCAGCCATCCCGGTGGAGCGCGATTCGCTCCTCGGTGGCAAACGGCCCCTGAACGAGGGTGAGCCTGGTCGAGTCCCCCGCCTCCTCGAGCGAGAGGGTGGCGAGGGTCTCCTGGTCGTCGGGGTTGGGGGGGTCCCAGACGAACGTGTAGGCCAACCGCGCGGGCGGCTCGACCTCCGTGAACGCGCCCGAGAGGTGGAATGCCTCCCCTTCGGGCGGCTGCATCGCGAACCGGTAGCCGCCGCCGACGCGTAGATCGAGCTCGATGCTCTGGGTGGTGAAACCGTTGGGACCCCACCACCTGGGGAGCTCATCCGGTTCGATCAGCGCCTTCCACACCGCCTCCCTGGGCGCGGGCACCTCGCGCGCGAGCTCCAGAGTGAGGTCCCGATCCGCGGCCACGAATCGATCCTCGCATCCCGAGCCGGGAGCGTCAACGAGTTGCGCCTAGGGTTCTCGGTACGGGAGTCCGGGGCCGGAGCGCTGCCACTCGACCTGGCCGCGGCCCTCGTCGGCGGAGCGCTCGACGACGCCGTCCCAGTTGAGCAGCATCCGCTTGAGGCGGGCGACCGCCTCGGGTGGGTGGGCGGCTACCTCTCCCGCGAGCTCGAGCGCCGCCTCCTCGGTGCGGGCGGCCGGAGCGACCCGGTGGACGAGTCCCATCCGGAGCGCCTCGTCGGCGCTCACGTTGCGGGCGGTCAGCAGCAGGTACTTGGCGGTGGAGAGCCCGCAGAGGGTGACCAGGCGAGCGGGGCCCACCGGGACGCCGAGCTCGCCCCCCGGGAACTTCATCCGGAGGTTGCTCCCCGCCACCCGCAGATCGCATGCGATCGCGATCTCGGCGCCGGCGCCGACCACGGCACCGTGGCAGGCGGCAACCGTCGGCTTTGGGAAATCGGTGAGCTGGTCATAGAGGTCGGCGAACAGCTGCATCCGGTGGACCCCTCCCTCCTCGTCGAGCTCCTCGCGGACGTCGGCGCCCGCCGAGAGCCCGAGATGGTCGTCCGAGGAGATCACCAGCACCCGCGCCGCCTCGTCGTCGCGCGCCGAAGGGAGGTGGCCGAGCAGCTCCTCGAGCATCACGGTGTTGATCGCGTTCCGAGCCTCCTCGCGCTCGAGCCGCAGCAGTGCGACGCCCGACTCGTCGACCGAATAGCTGGTCAGGGTCATCCGCCCACGTCCTCGACCTCGGTTCCGGGCGCAGCGATCTCCTCGACCAGCCGCTCGGCCTCGTCGGCGGCCGCCTCGATCAGGGCCTTGACCTGGTCCCTGGGCTCACGGAACCGCGAGAGGACGTAGGAGGAGACGATCTCCGGGTCGGTGCTCTCGGGGCGCCCGACCCCGGCACGAACCCGCCAGAAGTCCGGGCCACCGAGGCCGGCGCCGAGGCTCTTCAGCCCGTTATGACCGGCGAGCCCGCCTCCGAGCTTGCTGCGGACCTCACCAAACGGAAGGTCGATCTCGTCGTGAAGAACGATCACGTGGTCGAGGGGGACCCCGAGGGCGCCGCGGGCCGGGCCGGCGGCCGATCCCGACTCGTTCATGAAGGTCTGGGGAAAGAGCAACGCGACCCGGGGGCCGCCGGGCCGCACCCGGCCCTCACTGATCACGCTGCGGAAGCGCTTGCGGGCGCGGGGAAGCTTCCAGCGACAGGCGAGCTCGTTAGCGATCTCGAAGCCGATGTTGTGCCTGGTGCCCGCGTAGCGCGACCCCGGATTGCCGAGCCCAACCACGAGCAGGTCCGCTCGCGACGGTCCCGCCTGATCGCCATCACCTGACTCCCGGCGCCGGTGCCGGCGAAGCAGCGACAGCTGCTACTCGCCCCCTCCGCCGCCGTTGCCTCCGCCACCGCCGTCTCCTCCGCCGCCGTCTCCGCCGGAGGCGCCGGCCTCGGACGCACTCGACTCGTCGACCTCGATCTCCTGGGAGGAAGGATCGACCGCGCCCTCATCCTCCTGGCTCTGCTCGTCCCTGCCGTTCTCCTTGTCGTCCCTGTCGTCGTCGCGGTGGCCGCCGCCGGTGGTGACCGGGTAATAGCCTGGCGCTCGACGTGTCGTGAGAGATGCCGCCCTGCCTGCCGCCACGTCGGAAAAGCCGGTCGAACAAACCCACTAGTCGTTCCCCGATTCCTCGCCGCCCGCCCCCTCGGCGGACTCGCCCTCCGGACCCTCCTCGCCCTCGGCAGCCTCCTCGCCCTCGGGGACCTCCTCGCCCTCGCCGACCAGCTCGGCCTCCTCCTCGACCTCGGGCTCGGGCTCCTCCTCGACCCGCGGGGGGCTCAGGGTGGCGATCGTGATTTCCTCGGGCTCGTCCACCATGAACGTGGTGCCGGTGGGCGGGATCACGGTGGCCAGCGAGATCGTGTCGCCGATCTCCATCTCCGAGACGTCGACGGTGATCTGCTCGGGGATCGCGGTCGGCAGCGCCTCCACGGTGACCTCGCGGGTGACGTGCTCGAGCACCCCGCCCTCGCGAACGCCGGGGGCCTGATCGGTGCCCTCGAGCTCGATCGGGACCTCGGACTGGATCTCCTCGTCGAGGCGCACCTCGAGGCAATCGAGATGAACGATGTCGCCGCGCACCGGGTGGTGCTGCTCTTCCTTGATCACCACCGGCACAGCCTTCGATCCGTCGAGCTCGAGGTCAAGCAGGGTATGGCCCTGGGAGAGCAGCATTCGGAGCTCGCGCTGCGACACTTGGAAGGGGCGGGCTTCGCCGCCCTGGCCGTAGACCACGCCCGGGACCAGACCCTCGCGGCGCAGGCGGCGGCTGGCCCGCGACCCGAAGGAGTCGCGGGCGTTGACCTTCAAGGTGGCTCGGTCTGATGCCATAGACGCGAGCCAGCATAGAAAATGTGAGGAGGCTGTGGAAAGAGATCGAGACAAGGAGGTTGAGGGGGCGCCGGGGACCGGCGATGACCGCGAGCAGGAAGGGGAGATCCCGAGCAGCCGGGTCGGCCGGTCGGCGAAGCTGGGCTCGGCGATCGGCGGCCAGGCGACCCGCTACGCGGGCACCGTGGCGGCGAACGTGGCGCGCTCCGACGAGAAGGCCCGGGAACGGCTGGAGACTCGCCACATAGAGGCCGCCCTGAAGATGGCCTCGGTGCTCGGGGAGATGAAGGGCGCGGCGATGAAGATCGGCCAGATGGCCTCCTTCATCGACATCGACCTCCTGCCGCCGGAGTACCGCGAGATCTACCAGAAGAACCTGGCGAAGCTGCGCACCCATGCGCCGGCGATGCCCTGGGAGAAGGTGCGCGAGGTGATGACGGACGAGTATGAGGGCCGCCCGCCGGAGCAGGTCTTCGCCTCGATCGAGGAGGAGGCGTTCGCCGCCGCCTCGATTGGCCAGGTCCATCGCGCCACCCTGCGGGACGGGAGCCAGGTGGCGGTCAAGGTCCAGTACCCGGGGATCGCCGACGCGCTGGAGTCAGACGTGGCCAACGCCGGCATCCTCGTGCGCCTGGCCAGGGCGCTCGCCCCCGGGCTCGACGCCAAGGCTGTCGCCGGGGAGCTGCGCGAGCGGGTCCTCGAGGAGCTCGACTACGAGTACGAGGCCCAGAACCAGCGCGTCTTCGCCCGCGCCTATGACGGGCACCCCTTCATCTACGTCCCCAAGGTCCACTCGCGTCTCTCCCGCCGGCGGGTGCTGGTGAGCGATTACGTCGAGGGGGAGGGGTTCGAGGCGGTGAAGCGCCTGCCCCAGGACGAGCGCGACATCTACGGCGAGATCATCTTCCGCTTCTGCTTCGGCTCGATCTACCACCTGCGGCACTTCAACGCCGACACCCATCCCGGCAACTACCTGCTGATGGAGGACGGGCGAGTCGCCTTCCTCGACTTCGGGATGACGAAGCGGCTCTCGCCCGACCAGATCAAGCTCGAGCAGCGGGCGATCGACGCCGCCGCCAGGGACGACGCCGAGGCCCTGCGCGAGGCGCTCCACGATCTCGGCTTCGTCGCCAACCCCGACCGGGTCGAGGCCGAGCGGCTGATGGAGCACGTGAAGATGGTCGGCGGCTGGTACATGGAGGACAGGAAGGTCCAGATCACCCCGAAGCGGGTGATGAAGATGATCGAGGTCACCTCCGACCCCCGCTCGGACTTCTTCGATCTGGTCCGGCGGGAGAGCCTCCCGGCCGACGAGCTGATGGGGCGGCGGATGGAGACCGGGCTGCTGGCGGTCCTCGCCCAGCTGCGGGCGACCGCCAACTGGCACCGGATCATGCGCGAGTGGGTCTACGCCGATCCCCCCTCGACGGTGCTCGGCGAGGCCGAGTGGCGCTACTTCGAGCGCCGCGGCACCGCGCAGACGCCCGGCCTGCCGAGCCGGGTGTGACAGTCGCGATCGCGGGCGGCCGCCCCGCATAAGTCGCTGCGGGCTTCGCCCTTCGCTCCTGAGTAGGGCGGCCTGGCGATCGCTAGCCGGCCTCCTCGGCCTTCTGATCCGGCGGCGGTTTTTGTGGCCGCCGTTTGCTGGCGGCCTGCTTCGCCGTCCTCTTCGCCTCCCGTTTCTCGGCGCGCGACTGCTTCGCGGGCTTCTCCGGGACGCGGTCGGCGACCGCAAACAGACGCGGGTCGTTGCTGCAGATCCCGTGGACGCCCATCTCGGCCAGCTTTCGGATCCGGGCGGGGTCGTCCACCGTCCAGGCGATCAGCTCGACGTCCTGCTGATTCGCCGCCTCGACCAGCCTCGGTGTGATCGCGAGGTGATAGGCCCAAACCGCATCGACTCCGAGCTCGGGGACCTTCGACGCGAGGATCGCGGGGAACCGGCGGCGGATCGCCGCGAGGGCGGCCGCCACCCCGAGCCGCGCCCAGCCGTAGCTGGTCCAGTCGCGGCGAGTCTTGGGATAGGTCCAGCCGAGTCTCAGATTGGGCTCGAGCTGGCGCAGCTTATGGAGGCTCTCGATTTCCATCGTCGAGACCATCGCCCGCTCGATCATGCCGTGGCCCGCCAGAGCCCCCGCCAGCTCGGCCTCGCGGCCGGGGAGCTTCAGATCGCAGTCGATCTCGACCTGGTCGAGCGGCTTCTCCTGGAAGGCATCGAGGGCGTCGGTGAGATCGAGCGGCCGGCGCGCCAGCGCGTCCCGGTGATCGTGGGCGACCAACAGCCGGCCCTCACGGCCCCTGAGCACGTCGAGCTCGATCATGTCGACGCCCTGCTCGACCGCGGCGATGAAGCTCTCGATCGTGTTCCCGGGGGTGATCGTGTCGGCGCCCTTGTGGCCGATCCGCCGATAGACATGCCTGTCCTTTTGCAGGGGCTCCTCCTTCTCGCCCTTTTTCGCCGCCATTCGCGCACCCTAGCTAACGGCTAGATGATTGACTGCGACGGCCCGAGCATGGTGCGACGGACGATCACAGCCCTGGTTTGCGCCGCCGCGCTCCTGCTCGCGGCCGGCTGTGGCGAGACCGATCAGGAGCAGGCCCGCGAGGTCGTTCAGGACTACGTCGACGCCCGCAACGAGGGTGACTTCGCGCTCGTCTGCGACCTCTACAGCGACAGCTTCAAGCAGCAGTTGGCGGTCGGTGAGGAGAACTGCGCGGCCTTCGTCGAGGAGCAGACCACCGGAGCGGGCGGTGAGCTCTCGGTGGCCGACGTACACGTCAACGACGACCGGGCCACCGCCGACATCGACGTCAGCGAGGGCCAAGAGGGCCCCAGCCGCATCGCCCTCGTCCTCGAGCGTCAGGACGATGGCGAGTGGAAGATCACCGGGCTGCAGTGAGGCGCCGCGCCCGCATCAGTCGGGCCCGCAACCTGCAGGGACGAACGTCCGATCGCGCTTACGCCGCGGGCGCATCAGTCGGGCCCGCTACCTGCAGGGTCAAACCGTCCGATCGCGCCCACGTCGCGGGCCCTAGAACAGCTGGTTCTTTCGCCCTCGTGACAGGCCGTCGTCTCCTGTACGGAATCGGCTGCTAATCGCCGGTTTCCGGGTCCCTCGTCGTGACGTCGAATGCCGCCAAATCCGTCCCGTTCGGCGCCGTTCGTTTGCAATCGGGTTGCAGTCTTGGCCGCCCGCTGGCGTGGCAAACTCACCATGATCATGGCCGCCACCACCCGCGTCCGGCGCGACATCTCCTCGCAGAAGGTGCGCGATCGCGATCATTTGAACTGCGAGGAGATCCTGGCCGCGCGCATCCGCGCCGTCGCCGGCGCTTGCCGGGCCCGGGCCGAGGGCGAGGAGGGCGCCGACTACATCTTCGGCCAGGCCCTGCATCGACCTGGCGGCGATCGCCGAGCTGATCGCGGACGGGCTGCCGGCGCCCGGAGCTACGCCGCGCTGGGACGCTCTCAGGGATCTGGACAGGTAGCCCGGCTCCAGCGTCGAGATCCCTCGGGGCGGCGGCGCAGCCAAGCTGTTGCGCCAGGTCTGTGCGCCAGTCGACGTAACAGCCGCTTTTCGTCCTAAAGCAGCGGTCGCGATTAGCTATCGAAGCGCTGCTCGGCTGACGGGTGTTACCGCCTGGTCCATCGCTTCGAGTCCGCTCGGACCCAGCGTCATCAGATCGAAGTAGTGGCGAAGCACCTTGCTCTTGCCGTCCTCGATCTCAATCACCTCGACCGACTTGACCGTTATGCGTTTGTTCGACGGCGGCAGCTCCTGACCGTCGGGCGTCGGCATCGGGCCGCTCTGGGTGCCCTCCCAGGTGAGCTCGATCGCCACCGTGTTTCCGCTCGTGCACGCCCCGATTATCGTGCCGCGCTCGTCCGGAAACGCTTGCTTCCAGGCCTGCGCTGCCTCGACACGGGCATCTGCCCCCGCGAGGCGGCGCTGCGTAGCGAGCTCCTCCTCGTAGAAGTCGTCGACGAGAAGCGAGCGGAGGCCATTCGAAGACACCGGCGTTATACGACTCGATGCTCTCGCGAGCCACGTCTTTTGCGCTTTGCGCCATTTGGGCTCCTTTCCACGTCTCGTCCGGGTCGACCACTATCTCCATCAACCGGACTCCTGCTTTCCATGCAAAGCGGTGGTCCTCGTACAACTCAGAAGCGGCGACCGCGACCGTATCGTCGTAGTACCCACCCCACGGATCCCCGAGGCGGAGCCCAAGACGACCTGCGGGTCGGCCGAACGGCCGCAGCCGTCGCGCTACGCCTGCGGCTGGATGTTCTGGTTGACGCGGAAGAGGTTCTGCGGGTCGTACTGAGCCTTCATGCGCGCGAGGCGGTCGTAGTTCGAACCGTAGCTCGCGCGTACCCGCTCCTGGCCCTCGTCCATCATCATGTTCACGTACGCGCCCCCGGCGGAGTACGGGTGGAGCGCCTCGAAGTAATCCACGGTCCACTGTCGGATCGCGTCCGCCTTCGCCGGGTCGTGGTCGACGCCCGCGAACACGGTCGCCCACCTCGCCTCGCGATAAATGAACGCCGTGTCGTTCGAGTCGACGTCATTCGCGGCGCCATCTATCGGATACATGTGCATCAACGACTGGGGCGTTGGCATCGTCGGGGCCGATCCGCGCGTGCGCTTCGACGGCTTGGTCGGGAACCTCGTTAATGAAGTCCGCCCGCCAATACCACTGATCGCCACGTGGATAGACCCCGTCGAAGGCGCTCTGAAGCGCGGCGTGCGGCATCGCCTGGACCCCGTGCAGGAGTGGCTCGGGCACGGCGTCGAGCAGTGGCGCCATCGCCTCGGCGGATGCCTCCTCGCCACCGAGGCCGCACCACACGATGCCGCACACCTTTTGCAGGTGGAGCTCCTCGGGGAAGGGCGGCGCCGGCGGCACGTGGTGGAAACAGAAAAACCCGTTTAGGTCGTGCGGCGCCTGCGGCAGGAACTCTCGGTAGACCGCGAGCACCTCGGCCGCCGACTCGGCGGACCAGAAGGTCGGGCCGCCGAAGACCATCCCCACCTCGTGGAGGCGGAAGGTGAAAGAGGTGACGACCCCAAAGTTGCCACCGCCTCCCCGGATCGCCCAGAAGAGATCGGGGTTCTCGTCGCCGCTCGCGCGCACCGTCTCGCCGGTGGCGAGCACCACGTCGGCCGCCAGCAGGTTGTCGATCGTCAACCCGTGCCTGCGGGTGAGATGCCCGATCCCGCCACCCAAGGTGAGCCCGCCGACGCCGGTCGTCGAAATGATCCCGCTCGGCGTCGCGAGTTCGTGCTCGCCCGTCGCCGCATCGACTTCCTGCCACAAGCAGCCGCCGCCGACGCTGGCGGTGCGTGTATCGGGATCGACGTCAATCTGCTTCAGCCCGGAGAGATCGATCACGATCCCGTCGTCGCAGGTTCCGAAGCCCGCGCCGTTGTGGCCGCCCCCGCGCACGGCGAGGAGCAACCCGCGCTCGCGGGCGAACGAGACGGCGGTGGCAACGTCGTCGGCGTCGGCGCAGAGGGCGATCAGCGCCGGGCGCTTGTCGATCATCGCGTTGTAGACCCGGCGTGCCTCGTCGTAGTCGGCGCTGTCATGCCCGATCACCTGTCCGCGGAATCCGGGGATCTCCGGCGTGGATCCGGTCCCTCTCTCGGCTGGTTTGCTCATTGCTCATCCATGTCGTGACGGCGGATTCCCGGGCACATCCTGTCATGACCCGCCGGACCTGGCGGATAGCAGCTTCTCGTCCAAAGCGGCGGTCGGAGGGCGCTCAGGACTGCACTTCGGCCCTCACGGCCGCCGGCAGTTCGGATCGAGTTAGTCAGCCCACCAGTCGCGCTGGCCCTCGACGTCTTCGCGCGGAGCCTCGCCAAGGTTGGGCGCGCCGATGACGATGATCTCGAGGCCCTCGTGCCCGGCCTCGTAGCCTCGCCACGTACCGGGCGGGACGCGCACCACGTCCCACTCCCTGAGCTCGACGATCTCGTCGTCGAGCTTCATCCGCCCGCTCCCGCGCACGACCACGTACACCTCCTCCTGCTTCTTGTGCGTGTGGCCGTACGGAAAGCGATAGCCGGGTGGCACGCGCTGGTAGCCCAGGCCGGATTGCTCGAGCTCGAGCGCCTCGGTCGCCAAGCGGAACTCCAGGTCCGGCGCCCCGTCGAAGTTGGACCCGACGTCCGGCAGGTCCTCCTTGAGGTTCCTGAGCGTGAACGGCACTGCCGCAATCCTACGGTGCCTACCTGGCTGCAGCCCCCCGACCTGATGTGTCAGCGCCCCCGGTGGCAAGACCCGCTTTCCATGCAAAGGAATACTGCCGTGCGGCGGTCGGGGTCAAGCCATCCGCCCCCGATTTTCCCTGCGGATTGGTCCCACTAATCCCCTTGTGCGGACCGCCAGCTGACGCATAGGGTTGAGACAGAACCCGTGCGCGCGCGGCGCGTATCGGTCCATGACAGGGGTGGAGAGGGGAGACTCCAGATGAGAGCCTTCGTGGTTTTCGTAGGACGTGACGGCCGGTGGAGTGGTTGGCGTGAGGACGGTGGTCTGATGGAGTTTGGCGACCGCGAACACCCGCGCTGGTTGCGCGAGCACAGTCGGCACGACCAGCGAGCCGAGGAACTGCGTGAGGCCCGAGAGTGGGCAGCAGTGGACCGCAAGCTTGAGCGGGAGTTGGCGCGCGAGGCCGACGACTATGCCGAGGTTCACGACTCCAGATGAGAACCTTCGCGAGAGCCTGAAAGAGGGAGGCCCCAGGTGCACAACCCCCACTTCATGGTGAGCAACATGGACCACCACATGCGCGAGCATGCATACCGCGACCGACACGTTTGGAAGCGTCCTCTGGCGCCGAAGCCAAAGCATTGGCTTCGCCGGGCCATGGCCGCTCTGCGGGTCCGCTGAGGTCGCCCTGTCGGGCGGCGTGAAGCCGCCGCTCCTCGGAGCTCGGCGGCTCGATCCATCCACAGCGGCTCACCGAGTGGTTCCGGCGTCATCGCAAGGCGGCCGAGATCCTGACGGGGACGCTGCACATCCTGCGCCACACCGCGGCGACGCTGGCGCTCACGTCCGGGGTCCCGGTGCACATCGTCGCCGCCCGGCTCGGTGACACGCCGGCGACGGTGCTCGGGACCTACGCCCACCTGCTGCCGCAATCGGATGAGCTGGCAGCTGAGCGGGTGGCGGCCGTACTCGCCGGGTAGCAATCGGGTTGCAGTTCGGCCCGCAAACCGCTCTGGAATGCGGGTGAAGCTAGAACAGCTGGTTCTCGCCGGCGAAGATCTCGGAGACCGAGTCGTCGGTGAAGATCCGCCGGATCGAGTCGGCGAGCGTCCGCGCCGCCGAGATCACCTCGATGTTCTCAGGGGCGCCGGGGCGCTGGGGCAGGGTGTCGGTGACGACGATCCGCTCGATCCCCGAGTTCTCCTGGGCGAGGCGCTCGTAGGCGGGCCCCGAGAAGACGCCGTGGGTGGCGACCGCGATCACCCGCTTCGCGCCCTCCTCGAGCACGGTGCGCGCGGCGGCGGTGAGGGTGCCCGCGGTGTCGATCATGTCGTCGACGAGGACCGCGGTCTTCCCCTTCACGTCACCGACGATGTAGCCGATCTCGGCGACCTGCTGGGCCGGCCGCTCCTTCTCCATCACCGCCCAGTGGGTGCCGACCTTGCGGGCGAAGTTGCGCGCCGTCTTCACCCGGCCGGCGTCGGGGGAGACGATCACCGGCTCCTCGTCGAAGCCGAGGTCGGCGATGTACTGGGTCAGCATCGGCATCGCGGTCATGTGGTCGAGGGGGACGTTGAAGAAGCCCTGGACCTGGCCGGCGTGGAGGTCCATGGTCAGGACTCGGTCGACCCCCACCCCCTCCAGGCACTTGGCGACGATCCGGGCTGAGATCGGCTCGCGCGGCGCCGACTTCTTGTCCTGGCGGGCGTAGCCGTACCAGGGCATCACCGCAATGATCCGGTGGGCGGAGGCGCCCTGGGCGGCATCGATCATCGCCAGCAGCTCCATCAGCGCGTCGTTCGGCGAGATCCCCTCGACCGCATTGGCGGCGGTCGACTGGACAAGGAAGACATCGGCGCCCCGGATCGACTCCTCGTAGCGGCAGTAGACCTCTCCGTTGGAGAAGGTCTTCAGGGTGATGTCGCCCATGTCGACGTCGAGGTGGCGCGCGATGTTGGCGGCGAGCTCCATCGAGGCGCGCCCGCCGAAGACCATCAGGCGCTTGGTGTAGTCCTGGGTGATCTCGGTGATCGGCTGGCTCCGCTCCTCGATCGCGCTCACGAGTCCTCCTTCGCCCTCGACTCCTTCGCCTTCTTCTCGGCGTAGCCCTCGACGTTCTCCTGCTCCGCCCTCTCGATGCCAAGTGCCCCGGGCGGAACGTCCTCGGCGATCACCGAGCCGGCACCAGTGTATGCCTCGTCTCCGACTTCTACGGGAGCGACGAAGGTCGTGTCAACCCCGGTGTGCACGTTCTTGCCGATCTTGGTGCGGTTTTTGCTCGAATCCGTCGTAGTTGGCGGTGATCGTGCTGGCGCCGAGGTTGCTGCCCTCACCCACCTCGGCATCGCCGATGTAGGAGAGGTGCGGCACCTTGGCGCCGGCGCCGATCTCCGAGTTCTTGATCTCGACGAAGGAGCCGATCTTGGCGCCCTCGCCGATCCGGGCGCCAGGGCGGAGATAGGCGAAGGGGCCGATCGAGGCGCCGTCGGCGATCTCGCACTCGGTCAGATACGAGTGGGGGATCGTCACCCGCTCCCCGACGCGGGCGTCGATCAGGGTGGTCATCGGCCCGATCACCGAGCCGCTGCCGACCCTGGTCCGCCCGCGGAGCGTGGTGCCCGGCTCAAGGGTGACGTCGGGCGCGAGCTCGACCTCGGCGTCGATCCAGGTCGCGGCGGGATCGACGATCGTCACCCCGGCGCGCATGTGCCGCTCGAGGAGCTCCTCTCGAGCCACCTCGTTCACCTTTGCGAGCTGGACGCGGTCATTGACGCCGAGGTTGACGGAATGATCCTCGACCTTGTGGGCAAGGACGGCCAGGCCGTCCCGGCGGATGAGCGGGAGCAGGTCGGGCAGGTAGTACTCACCCTGGGCATTGTCGTTGCTCAGGTCCGCGAGCGCGTTTTCCAGCGAAGCCGCCGAGAAGACATAGGTGCCCGCGTTGACCTCGCGGATCTCGAGCTCGGCCGCGGTCGCGTCCCCCGGTCCCTTTGCCTCGACGATCCGCTCGAACGTCCCGTCCGGCGCCCGGACGACCCGGCCGTAGGTGCCCGGGTCGTCGAGCTCGGTGGTGAGGACGGTGGCGGCGGCGCCCTGGGCGTTATGGGTCGCAACCAGCTGCTCGATCACCGCCGCCGAGATCAGCGGGTGGTCGCCGGAGAGCACCAGGACCGTCTCGCTGTCGGCAACGATCCCGCGTGCGGCGCGAAGGGCGCCCCCGGTGCCGTTCGCCTCGGGCTGGATGACGGTCTCCACTCCATCCGGGAGCGCCGGGGAGAGGTCGGCTCCCGGGGAGACGATCACGCAGACCCGTCCCGCGCCCGCCTTGCGAGCCGCGAGGATCGGCCAGGCGACCATCGGCCGCCCGCAGACCTCGTGCAGGACCTTGGGCACAGACGAGCGCATCCGCGTGCCCTCGCCCGCGGCCATGATCAGCGCGGTGGGGGCCGCCGCGTTCACCCTAAAAGAGTAATCCGGCGGCCCTCGCGGAGCGGGACGGCGCTATGCGTGCTCGCCGGCTGTCTGATCCTCCTGGGCGGCGAATGCGGCGGTGACCAGCTCGACGATCGGCTCGGGCGCCTTCTCGGGAGAGCCGGCATCGAGTGGCGGCTCGGGGTCGTACTCGATCCCCAGCTGGACGGCCTGGGCGACCTCGTCGCCGTTGATCTTCTGGACGAGGCGGAGGGCCATGTCGATCCCGGAGGAGACCCCCGCCGCGGTGACGATCTTGCCGTGCTCGACCACCCGATCGGGGACCGGGACCGCGCCCAGCTCCTCGAGCAGGTCGCGGGCGAGCCAGTGGGTGGTGGCCGGTGCGCCCTTGAGCAGGCCGGCGGCGGCCAGCAGCAGCGAGCCGGTGCAGACCGAGGTCGTCCAGGTGCTGGTCTCGTGGACCTGGCGGAGCCAGGAGAGCAGCGGCTCGTGGTCGAGCAGGGCGCGAGTACCGAAGCCGCCGGGGACGACGATGATCTCGGGGCTTCTCACCTCGTCGATCGAGGCGTCGGCGACCAGCGAGAGGGTGTCGGACTCGTTGCGGACCGGGCCGGCCTGCTCGGCGACGAAGATCGACTCGTTGCCGGGAACCGAGTTGAGAACGTCGTGCGGCCCGATGATGTCGAGGGCGGTGAAGCGGTCGTAGAGCAGGTAGGCGACTTGCATTGGGTCTCCTCTCGCGGCGAGGTCAGACCATCATGGCTCTGAAACGTCAAGGGGCGCGCCATCGGCGCGCCGCCTTCGAGCTCCGGGAGGAGGATTCGCGAACCTCCGCTGCCGGACCAAAACCTGGGGTGCTAGCCCTACCCTCCCGGAACGTGGTCGAGGCTAGACGCGTCTCGACACGATCTGCGCGACCGCCGGCAGAGAGCCGGCGGTACTCTCGTGTGATGGAGCGTGCGACCTGGACCGACGAGAGGCTGGATAATCTTGCCCGCCGGGTTGACTCCGGGTTCGACCGAATGGACCGCGATATTCGTGCAGTTGCGAACGATCTTGAGTTCAGGTCGGGCGGGGGGATCATCGTCGGACTGGTCGGGGTGATCGCCGCGGTGATCTCCACCGGCTGACCGCGCGGCCGCCGCCAGCCTGTCCGGTCAGGCGGAAGCCCGCAGCGCCGCCATCCGCGCCCGCCGGTCGCGGGACATGTCGAGCAGGATCAGGCGGATCGCGCCCGCGACGGGGACGGCAATGATCGCTCCGACGACCCCAAGCAGGGGCCGAACGGGCCCGGGAGCTCTGCGAGCGGCTCCTGGAGCACGCCGGCCCGCTCGGCCTGTTCGCCGAGGAGCTCGACCCCGACTCGGGTCGCCACTGGGGCAACTACCCCCAGGTCTTCACCCACCTGGCCCTGATCAACGCCGTCGTGCACGGATCAGGGACGACCACGCGGCGCCCGACCGGACCAGGACGGCGGTGCTCACCGAGATGCTCGCCGAGCAGACCTAGACTGACGCCTCAGGCCTCGGGTTGCCGCGGGACCTTGCCCGCGGCGGTCCCCGGCTCGCCCGCCGGGCCCACCGGCGGCGCGATCCCCAGCACCCGCATCGCCTTCAGCCCGAGACCGAGCTTCTCCCGCCCCTCGGTCGAGGTGACGTCGTGGCCGCAGAGCTCCTTCGCTCGCTCCAGCCGGTAGCGGATCGTGTGGCGGTGGGTGAAGAGCCGCTGGGCGGTAGCCGCGACGTTGCCGTCGTTGTCGAGATAGGTCTCGACCGTCGTCAGCAGCTCGGTCTCGTACTGCTCGTCGTAGGCGACCAGGGGCTCCACCGTCTCGGCATAGAAGCGCTCGAGCTCGGCCGGGTCCTCGCTCATCGCCGGCAGCAGCAGCCGGTAGGCGCCGGTGTCCTCGAAGGCGAGCAGGGGCGCCCCCTCCGCCTCGCCGACATTGGCGGCGAGGCGGGCCTCGTGCCCAGCCCGGTAGAGGTCGACCGCGTCGGCGACCAGCCTGCTCCGGGAAACGGTGATCGCGAACCCGGTCAGCTCCTGCTCGAGCTCGGAGCTGAGCGCCTCGGCGGCGCGCCCCAGGCGCTCGTCGGTGTCCGCGGGAACGACGGCGACGACCTCGGCCCGTTCGCTCTCCTCGCTGCCCTCGGCGATCAGCGCCCCGGGGGCGACCGCACGGAGAGCGCGGACGGCCACGGTCAGCACCCTTGTGCGCCAGTCGCCCGCTCTGGGCAGAGCGCGGGAAGGCGCGGCCGATCAGGACCCCGGAGCCGGCGCCGAGGTCGGCGCCGAGCTCGGCGGCCCGCGCGGAGATGTCGCCCCGGTCGGTGATCTCCCTGGCGAGCAGCGAGCGGACGAAGCCTCCGGCCGCCTCCTCCGATGCCCACTCGGGCGAGCGCGAGCGCTCCAGCTCCAGCCCGAGCAGGGTGCCGACCATCCGCAGCATGGCGGGGCCCGGCGGCTCGTCCGAGCGCCGGCGCCAGCGCAGCTCCCCGACCGGGTTGTCGGCGACCCGGAGGTCGATCGCCTCGACGCCGGGGCCGCCGGAGAGCAGCTTCTTCTCCTCGTCGGCCGAGGCGGCGGCGACCGCCAGAACCGTGCTCGAGCGGTCGATCAGGGCGACGCTCGAGTCGAGCACCTTGCCGGCCGCTCGCGCCACCGCCGGCAGCCCGGCGCCCGACTCGATCGCGCCGGAGAGCGCCTCGAGGGTCCCCTCGAGCGGATCGTTGGTCGCGCGCTGCTGTTCCTTCGCGCTCATCTGCACATTCTAGGTTCGAGGAATAGACGCTTCGCCATCAGGTCGCGAGCGGCGGCCGCCCCGAACGACACGGGTCGCTCCTCGGCTTCGCCTGCGGAGCGCCCTCGCATCTCTCCGGGCTTCGCCCTGCGCTCCGAAGTAGGGCGGCCTGGTGGCCGCTAGAAGAAATCGGTGATCTTGTCCCAGTTGAAGAAGATGAAGACGCCGAGCGCCAGCCCGAGGGCGACGAGGGCGCCGAGCACGAACAGGGAGAGGAACGCGGCGGCCATCTTCTCCCAGGGGCGCCCGTAGGCGCCGAGGGCGGGCGCCAGGATCAGCCCGGCGAAGGCGGCAATCGAGACCAGCCCGGCGGCGCCGAACAGGTAGTACTCAGTGCCGAGCGCCAGCAGGGGCGTCACGGCTACGCTCAGAAGGCCGGGCATCGCGTCGAGGATTGTTTCGAATGTGAACGATGATCAGCGCCACGGCCGCCGCCGCCGCGAATCCCGCGAACCCGAGCGCCCAGCCGCCCCAAACGTCGCTGAGCCAGTGAACCCGCAGGTAGACGCGGCTGAGGCCGATCAGCGCCGTGACCACGATTCCGGCGACGACCGCTCCCGTGCGCCAGGTGATCGCCGGCCGGATCCGCCATGCGAGGGTCACGGCCAGCCATGTGTAGAGGGTCGCTTGGGCGGCGTGGCCGCTCGGGAACGCGAAGCCATCCGCTGAGGTCAGGCCCCCAGCAGGGCGGGGGCGCTCGGTCCAGTGCTTGATCGCGTCGGGCATCACGGCGATCACTGCGATGCCGGCGAGCAGCACGCCGAGCTCGGCCCAGCGGCGGCCGATTCCGAGGGCGATCGCCGCCACCGCGGCGACCGGGAATACGACCCAGCCGGAGCCGAGCCAGGTGACCACCTTGGCGAGATCGTTGAGCCAGCCGGTACGGATGTCGTTGCAGAAGTCGAGCACCGCCTGGTCACCCGGCGTCGGGCCCGGGATCCCCGGCGACGACGCTCCAGTAGGAGATCAGCACGAACAGGCTGACGGCCAGCACCGCCAGCAGGGTGGTCAGCTCCAGCCCGAGACCGCCCGGGGTAATCCGTTGCCAGAGGAAGACCGCCTGGGGCCGTAGACGGCGGCCGAGGGCGAGGAGCGGACGGAGGAGGCGGCTCTGCTCCATCGTCGCCGCCACCCGCGCGCGATTCTCGGGCTCGCGCAGGAAGCGGATAGAGCAGCACCAGGCCGACCACCGTCCCGACGAAGAACCCGAAGTAGAGGAAGCCCCGGCTGACGATGTCGGCGACGGTGCCGAGGCTCTGTGAGGCGAAGTAGCCGATCAGGATCAGGGCCGTCGACCAAAGCCCCGTGCCGAGGATCGAATAGGGAGCGAATGCCGCGTAGCGCATCTTGCTGGTGCCGGCGATGAAGGGGGCGAGGGCGCGCACCAGGCCGATGAAGCGGCCGATGAGGATGGTCCTGCCGCCGTACCTGTCGAAGTACTGCTCGACCTGATGGAGCCGCTCTTCGGTGATCCGGAAACGCGCCCCGTGCCGGACCAGAAAGCCGCGGCCGAGCCTGGCGCCGAGCATGAAGCTGACCGAGTCGCCGAGGAAGGCTGAGAGCCAGGTGATGCCGAGGATCAGAGGAAGCGAGATGTCCCCCTGGCCGGCGACCGCACCGCCGAGCAGCACCGTGAACTCGCCGGGGGCGACGAGGCCGACGAATGCCCCGGTCTCAAGGAAGGCGAGGACGCCGACCAGGAGGTAGGTCCACGAGCCGAGGCCCCTGGAGAGATCACTGATGATCTCCTCGAGGTCGATGTGGGGGAGCAACCGGTAGAGCACGATCACGCCGACGACCAGCGCCACGAGGAGGAGTGGACGGACAATCCTGTTGTCGAGGCCGCGGGAGCGGATCAGGCCTCGCCCCCTCGGAGTGGCTCGGTGACGATCAGTGGCTCGAGGCGCCCTGACAGCGCTTCCGCTGCCTCGCTGGCCGCCGCCCGGTCGGGAAAGAGCCCGACCGCCGTTGGCCCCGAGCCGGTGACCATCGCGTGGGCGGCACCGGCCTCGCCGAGCGCGTCGAGGAGCTCGGCGATCTCCGGCCGCAACGACAGGGCCGCCGGCTGCAGGTCGTTGACCAGCAGCTCGGTGTACGCAAGCGGCGAAGCTCCTTCGCGGGTCGCGTCATGCAGGTTCCGGCGGAAGGCGTCGAGCTCGGCTTCGCTGCGCTCGGATCCCAGCTTGTCGGCCTCGGCGTAGACCTCGGCGGTGGAGAGCCCCGCCTCCTGGGGGACGAGGATCGCCGCGTGCTCGCCCGGCGGGGGCACCGGCTCGACGATCTCGCCGGCGCCCGCCACCAGGCAGGGCCGGGGTGCGACCTGGGAGGGGACGTCCGCCCCCACCGCGGCGGCGATCGAACGGATCCCCTCTACCTCCCCTCGCGCCAGCCGCAGCACGGCGGCCGCGTCGGCGCTGCCGCCACCGAGCCCGGCGGCGACCGGCACCCGCTTCTCCACCTCGATTCGGAGCGGCGGCGAGCCCCAGCCCGCCTCCCGCAGCGCGGCCAGCGCCGTCTCGACCAGGTTCGGGCCCTCGACCCCGGGGCAGTGGACCTCGTCTGTCCCCGATGCCGACTCCGAGACCCGGAGCTGGTCGGCGAGCTCGAGCGGCTCGAACAGGGAGCGGATCTCGTGGAGGCCGTCGTCGCGGCGGCCGCCGACGTAGAGGCAGAGGTTGAGCTTCGCCGGCGCGCTGACGACCGTCTCCGGTCCGCTCATTGGTCCCCCTCCTCAAGCGCCTCCGCCAGCGCCTCGAAATCCGCTCCCGAAAGCGTCTCGGCGCGGGCGTCGGCGGGACGGCCGATCGCCTCGAGCGCCCGGCGGGCCGCCTGCAGGCGCCCGGGCCGGGCGAGCTCGAGCGAACGCGCCAGCGACTTGCGCCGGTGGGCGAACCCGTCCCGCACCAGCTCTCGTACTGCCTGCGGCGCCGCCGGGCCGCGGCGGCGCAGCCGCAGCAGCGCCGACTCCACCCGCGGCCGCGGCGTGAACACGGCGGGGTCGACGGTGCGAAGCAGGGTCACCTCGCACGCCATCTGCACGAGCACGCTCGGCGACCCGTACTCGCGGCCGCCCGGCGAGGCCCGGAGGCGCTCGGCGATCTCGCGCTGGACCATGACCAGCCAACCGGTGAGGGATGGGACCTCGGCGATCGTCCGGAGGAGCAGCGGGGTGGCGATCGAGTAGGGGAGGTTGGCGACCAGCTTGTTGGGAGCCGGAAGCAGTGCGCCGAGATCGATCCGCATCGCGTCGCCCCAGACGAGGTTGACGTTGCCGGCCTCCTCGGCGAGGGGCTCGAGCTCCGGCCGCAGCCGCTCGTCGACCTCGACCAGATGCAGGCAGGAGACCGCCGGCGCCAGCCGCTCGCTGAGCGCGCCGCCGCCTCCGCCGACCTCGAGGACCACGTCCGCGGGCTCGAGGGCGGCCTCCCGGACGATCGTCTCCAGCAGGTTCGGATCGGCGAGAAAGTTCTGGCCGAGCCGGCGCCGGCGGCGCCCCGGGCGCCGGCTACCAGCCAAAGACCCGGGCCGCATTGGCCTCGATCTGGCGCTCGAGCTTCTCGTAGTCCGTTGCCCGCACCTCGGCGAGGCGCTCGGCGGTGGCGACCACATTGGCGGGCTCGTTCGGCTTGCCCCGCACCGGCTGCGGCGCGAGGAAGGGTGAGTCGGTCTCGGTCAGGATCCGCTCGTCGGGGACGATCCGCGCCGCCTCGCGCAGGGCGTCCGACTTGGGGTAGGTGAGGTTGCCGGCGAACGAGCAGTACCAGTCGCGCTCGGCGGCCCGCTCGGCCCAGCTCGGAGCGGCCGAGAAGCAGTGGAGGATCACCTCTGTGCCGTCCGCCTCGGCCTCCAGTGTCGCGAACGCCTCGGTGACCGCATCCTCGAAGCCGTCCCGATCCCGGAGATGGATCACCAGCGGCTTGCGGGTGCGCCGCGCGATCGAGATCTGGGCGGCGAAGGCCCGCCGCTGGTCCTCGGGATCGGCGCTGTCGCGGTAGAAGTCGAGCCCGGTCTCACCGACCGCGACCACCCGGGGCTCGGCGCAGAGCTCCTCGATCGCCTCCGCCGCCGCCTGGTCGAAGCCGGCGGAGCCGTTCGGATGGCGCCCGACGGAGGCGAAGACCTCCTCGTACTTCTCGGCCGCCTCGACCGCGCTCGGGTTCGAGTCCTCGCCGAGGCCCACGGTGAGCACGCGGCGCACGCCCGCCTCGCGGGCGGCGGCGATAAGAGCCGAGTCATCGGGCTCGCAGAGCCCGAGGTGGGCGTGGGTATCGACCACGCCGTGATGCTAGTCCGGCTTCGCCATCAGATCGCGACTGCGAGCGGCCGCCCCACACAAGTCGCTCCGGGCTATGCCTTCGCTCCGAGATGCGGGCGGCCTGGCAGTCGCTAGCGCTTCAGCCTGAAGGAGCGCGAGATGGTCTCGGTGGCACCGGTCGCCGGATCGGTCGCGGTGATCGTGCTGTTCACTCTGAACCTGCCGGGCTGCGCCTTCATCGCCTTCAGCAGCGGTCCGTTGGGCTGGAAGAACGGGCCTCCCGGAACCCCGGCCGCGAGCGGTCCGCCGACCTGCGCGTTCTGCTTGATGCCCGGCCCCTTGACGACGGTGGTCGTGTCCACGTTGCAGTTCGCCGCGCAGACGACGAAGATCGTGATCTTCTTCGCGACCTTGAGCTTGCCGGTGCTGACGTAGTTGACGAGCGCGCCGGACTTGGTCGCGCTCGGCCCGTCACCGGCGGCGGCGGTGCCCGGCAGCAACAGCAACCCGAGCGCGAGCGCCGCGACGACGATCCCTGTCCTCAGTCCCTTGATCCTCAAGGCGACGGGCACGCTAACAAGTTTCCGCTAGGCGGCGGGCTCCGGCTCGAGCTTCGGGAAGAGGGGCGGGATCCGCTCGATCTGCCGGCCGCCATCCTGGGATCCGAGCTCGGCCAGCTCCCGCGAGGGCTCCCCGAGCGCATCGAGCAGCCGGCCGGTGGTCTCGGGCATGTAGGCGTGCAACAGCAGAGTCGTCACCCGCAGACCCTCGGCCAGGTTGAAGAGGACCTGGTCCAGGCGCCCTGACTCACTCTCGTCCTTGGCGAGGTCCCAAGGCCGGGTCTCCTCGACGTACTGGTTGAGGCGGCGGACCAGCTTCCAGATCTCCTCCAGGGCCTGGGTGAGCTCGGCCCGGTCGAGCAGGCCGCGGACCCGGTCGGCGGCGCCCTCGAAGTCGGCGGCGATCGCCGTGTCGATCTCGGCCTCCGGCACCCGCCCGTCGCGGTAGCGCTCGGTTAGGGCGAGAGTCCGGTTGGCGAGGTTGCCGAACTCGTTCGCGAGCTCGCTCTCGTAGCGAGCCTCGAAGCCGGCCGGGGAAATCTGGCCGTCCTGGCCGAAGGAGACCTCGCGGAAGCAGTAGTAGCGGAGCGCGTCGGCGCCGAACTTCGCGATCACCTCGTCCGGGTCGAGCACGTTGCCCAGCGACTTCGACATCTTGTGGCCCTCCAGCAGCAGGTAACCGTGGATGAACATCCCCTTCGGCACCTCGATCCCCGCCGCGATCAGGAAGGCGGGCCAGTAGACGGCGTGGAACTTGAGGATGTCCTTGGCGAGGATGTGGAAGGCGGGCCAGAAGCGGTCGGTGAGGTCCTCGCCCTCGCGGGCGTAGGCGAGAGCGGTGACGTAGTTGAGGAGGGCGTCGAACCAGACGTAGATCACCTGGTCGGGGTCCCAGGGCACCGGCACCCCCCACTTCAGCCGGGGGCGGGAGAGCGAGACGTCCTGGAGCCCCTGGCGGATGAAGGCGAGCGCCTCGTTCCGGCGGAAGTCGGGCTGGACGAAATCGGGCCGCTCGGCGTAGAGCCGCTCGAGGTCTTCCTGGAAGCTCGAGAGCCGGAAGAACCAGTTTGTCTCCTTCTCCCGGGTGAGCGGGATCTGGTGGATCGGGCAGGTGTTCCCCGGGCCCAGCTCCGACTCAGTCTTGAAGTCGGCGCAGCGCGGGCAGTACCAGCCCTCGTAGACGCCCTCGTAGACGTGGCCGTTGTCCTGGACCCGCTGGACGACCTCCTGGACCCGCTCGATGTGACCCTGGTCGGTGGTCCTGATGAAGAAGTCGTTGGAGGCCTCGATCTTCGCCGCCATCTCCTTGAACCGGGGGGCGTAGCGGTCGCCGAGCTCGCGCGGGGTGACCCCCTCGCGCTCGGCCTCCTGGGCGACCGGCTCGCCGTGCTCGTCGGTGCCGGTGAGGAAGAAGACGTCCTCGCCGCGCTGGCGCATGTGCCGGGCGAGGATGTCGGCGGCGATCGTCGAGTAGGCGTGCCCCAGGTGGGGCTCGCCGTTGACGTAGTAGATCGGTGTGGTGACGTAGAACGACACGGGGCGGCTGAGCATAAAGCCGCCCCGGTGCTTGACCAGGCGAGCTCAGAAGCCCCGAGGGCGAAACATGCCCTGCATGCCCTCGCCCCTGCGGACGGGCTCGTCGGGGAGCCCGATGGAGCGCGCCGCCTCGGGGCAGGCTGCCGCTGCCGGCGAGCCGGCGGGGCTCGTGCAATCCGCCGAGGAATCGCCGTCTCCGCAGCCGCCCGCGATCAGGACGCAGATAACACAAAGGCCGGTGCAGAAGAACCTGAGGATCCCCGACCTGGATCCGATCATCGTTTACCTCTTCGCCGGGTGCTCGGCTAAAGGTAACAACCTCCGTCGGGCGTCTAGAGCAGCTTTTCCTGTCCCTTCGCGGAGCGGCGCCTTCGGGGGATCCCGGCCGCCTCGGTGAGCGCCTCCTCGATGTCGCTGAGGATCGCCCGCTCGGAGCGTGAGGCGACGATCGGCTCCGCCATCCCGTCGACGTGGACGTAGGTGCGCCGGCCCTCGCCCCGGTCCTTCGGTTCCAGCGGGACCAGTGCGTAGATTCGGTCCGCCCGGGCGAGCTTCCCGTAGCCCAGCGACACCATGCGTGGCTCACGCTTGGCCATGTCCCTCGTCACCGTACCGCTAGCGCCGCGGGTCGCGGCCGGTGATCCCGCGGTAGAGCTCGTTCGCGGGCACCCCGGTGAGTGCCGAGACGACGCTGGCGGCGGCGCGGGGGCGGGCGCCGGCGCGGACGAGGCCGCGAAGCGCGTCGACGGCGAAGGCGATGTCGGGGGTGCCGCCCTCGACCCCGGGTCCGATCACGACGACGATCTCGCCGCGCGCCTCCTCCCGAAAGCGGCGGGAGAGCTCGCCGAGGGTGCCGCGGGCGACCTCCTCGTGCAGCTTCGTCAGCTCACGGCAGACGGCCGCCGGCCGGTCGGGGGCGAGCTGGGCGAGCGCCGCGAGCGAATCGGGCAGCCGTCGCGGCGATTCGAAGGCGACCAGGGTGTCGGCCGACTGCAGCACCCGTTCGAGCTCGCCGGTGCGGCGGGGGAGGAAGCCCTGGAAGCGGAATCGGTGGGTCGGCAATCCCGAGGCGACCAGCGCCGTGATGATCGAAGAGGGGCCCGGGAGCACCTCGATCTCGAGGTCGCGGTCGATGCAGGCCCTGATCAAGCGGTAGCCGGGATCGCTGATCGCCGGGGTGCCGGAGTCGGAGACCAGGGTGACGGTGTCGCCGCGCTCGATCCGCTGGGCGAGCTCTCGGGCCCGCTCGGCCTCGTTGCCCTCGTGGTAGGAGACCATTCGCAGCGCCTTGATCTCGAGCCGCTCGAGCAGCAGCCCGGTGCGGCGGGTGTCCTCGCAGGCGATCACGTCGGCGTCGTGGAGCGCCCGCCGAGCGCGGGCGGTGATGTCCTCGAGGTTGCCGATCGGGGTCGGGCAGACAACCAGCTTGCCGGGCATCCCGCCCTCCTACCCTGCCGCGTCGAGCTCGATCAGCGCCATCGCCGCGGCCCCGATCATCCCGGCATCCGGGCCCAGCTCCGCCAGCTTCACCGCGGTCTTGTTCATCGGCGGCAGCGCCCTTGACCGCAGCTCCTCGCGGGCAGGCTCCAAGAGCAGATCACCGGCAGCCGAAACCCCGCCGCCGATCACGATCACGTCGGGGTCGAAGATGTTGGCGAAGCTGGCGAGACCGACCCCGAGGTGGCGCCCGGCGGTCGCGATCACCTCCCGGGCCACCTGATCGCCGGCGATCGCCGCCTCGGTCACGGTCTTGCCGCTCACCCCCTCGCCCTTCGCCAGCGCCAGGCCGAGCGCCGACTCCGGCGCGCGGCCGGCGGCGGCGGTTCCGTCCCGAGCGAGGGCCGTTCCCGAGGCGTAGGTCTCCAGGCACCCGTGGTTGGGGCAGTTGCCCTGGCAAGGGGGGCCGTTCTCGTCGATCACCACGTGGCCGAGCTCGGCGCCGGCTCCGGACGAGCCCCGGTAGATCTCGCCCCCGAGGACCAGGCCGCCGCCGATCCCGGTGCCCAGGGTGAGCATCACCAGATCGCGCGCTCCCTTCCCGGCGCCGTAGAGATATTCCGCCAGCGCCGCGCAGTTCGCGTCATTGTCGATGAACACGGGGAGGCCGAGGCGCTTGCGCATGATGTCCCGCAGCGGCACGTCGGTGATCTCGAGGTTGACCGCGTTGATCGCCACGCCCCGCTCGCGGTCGATCGTCGCCGGGATGCCGAGCCCGGCGGCGAGCACCCCGGGCCGGGCTTCGCGAGCCTCCTCGAGCTCCCGGGCGAGCTCGTTGACCATCTCGTTCTCGCTGAGACCAGTGGACGACTCGCGGCTCTCGTAATGGGTCCCCTGCTCCGAGTCGACCACCCCGATCAGCATCTTGGTGCCGCCAAGGTCGACTCCGATCGTCTCGCGGGCTGTCAAGGGCGGGGGCGGTGGATCGTCGGCGGCATGCGCAAGTATTGATATCCCATGTCCCCGCAGGGAGAGGAACGGCCGCCGGAGCGGCCCGATAAGCCCGAGCGCCCGGAGGAGCCCGAGCGGCCCGAGAAGCCCGAGTACACCGTCTACGGCAAGCGCGGCGGCTCCGGGGAGAGGCGCGAGGCGCCGAAGCGCGCGGGCAAGGACAAGGGAGGCGAGAAGCCCACCTACCGCGTCTACCGCTCCCGTCCGAGCCTGCTTGATCGCTTCCGGAAGCCGGGGCTGAGTGGCCTCCGGGAGGCCTCGAGGGGCGGCCTGCGCGAGCGGCTTTCGCGCCTAGGCGGCGGCGGCCGCCGGCGCTGGCTGCGTTGGGTCCTGATCGCGATCGTCGCCTGGTTCGCACTCAGCTTCATCGTCTTCGCGATCTCTGCTCAGATTCAGAAGGGGAAGCTGGACGACAACGCCAAGGAGGCGCTCGCCGGCGGGCCTGACCTGCTGGCGGGACAGAACATCCTCATCCTCGGCGGCGACCGCCGGGGCAGCACCCAGCGAAACGCCGCCGGCAGAGAGGGTCAGGGTCCCCCACGGGCGGACTCGATCATCGTCCTCCACGCCTCGCTCACCTCCTTCCGCAAGCTCTCGATCCCCCGCGACACCTACGCGGCGATCCCCGACTGCGGGTCCCAGAAGATCAACGCCTCGTTCGCCTGCAACACCAACAGCCCGAAGGGGAACGCGGCCTCGACGATCAACACCGTCGAGGATTTCCTCGGCATCGACATCAACCACATCATCATCGTCGACTTCGACGGCTTCGCCGACTTCATCGACACCCTCGGCGGCGTCACCATCGACGTGCCCCGAAGGGGTAGGGGCAAGGGGCCGGTCGTCTGCGGCGACGTCGACGGCGGCAAGGCCCAGGGGGGCGTCTCGCTGAAGCTGACCCCCGGCGATCACACCCTGGAGGGGGACAAGGCGCTCGCCTTCGCCCGCCTCCGCCAGAACACCTGCGATCCCTCCGAGGACGACCGCGACCGAGCCGAGCGCCAGCAGCTCGTCCTCAACGGGGTCAAGGGACGGCTCACCTCCCCGCTGCGGCTCCCGATCAATTTCATCAAGGGCCCGTTCATCGGCTGGGACGCTCCCAGGGCCTTCGTCAGCGACATGGGTGGGTTAACCCTTCCGCAGCTGGCGATCGCAGCGATCTTCGGGGGCAGCGGCGACACCAACGTGCTCGAACCCTCCGCTCCCGGACCGGGCGGCAGCCTCTTCATCTCCGAGGGCGAGTGCAATCGCGCCGTCGAGGCCCTCACCGGTGGCGCGCCGGAGCGGGACCCCGCCTGCAGCCCCGGCTAGTCGGAGCTCGATCCGGTTTTCGTCTTGGTCTCGCCGCCGTTCGGCTTCGCCTTGCCGTCCCCGCCCGAGTCCGTGGAGCTTTTCGAATCGGCCGATCCGTCGGAGCTCGATTCGCCCTTCTGCGAGGCTCCTGCCTCCGCCTTGCCCTTGGCGGCGTAGTCGGTCGTGTAAAAGCCCGAGCCCTTGAAGTGGACGGCGACAGGATGAAAGACGCGCTCGACCGGCGCCCCGCACTCCGGGCAGACCTTCACCGGGTCATCAGACATGCTCTGAACGACCTCGAACTCGTGGCCGTTCTCGCACCGGTACTCGTAGATCGGCATCGAGCAAGTATCCCAACCGGGCGCGCGGTCCCCGCAGGCCCGCGGCTACTCTGGGCCAATGGCGACTGAGTCCAAGGACAGAACGGGTGGTTCCTCGGCTTCGCCTCCGGAGCCCCCTCGCGTAACCCTCGAGGAAATCGTCGCGCTCTGCAAGCGGCGCGGGTTCGTCTTCCAGTCCTCGGAGATCTACGGTGGGCTGGCGTCGACCTATGACTACGGCCACTACGGGGTCCTGCTGAAGAACAACATCAAGGCCGAATGGTGGCGTGCCGTACTCCAGGAGCGCGACGACATGGTCGCGCTCGACGCCGCGATCCTCATGCACCCGAAGGTCTGGGAGGCGTCGGGCCACCTCGAGGGCTTCACCGATCCGCTGGTGCAGTGCCTCGGCGAGTGCAAGAAGCGCTGGCGGGAGGACGATCTGCGCACCGAACAGCTTGGCGCCGAGGACGCGGAAGGCGAGATCCGCTGCCCCGAGTGCGGCGGTGAGCTCTCCGAGCCGCGCCAGTTCAACCTCATGTTCGAGACCCTGATGGGCCCCTCGGAGGAGACGGGGATGAAGGTCTACCTGCGCCCCGAGACCGCCCAGGGCATCTTCGTCAATTTCAAGAACGTCCTCCAGTTCTCCCGGAAGAAGCCGCCCTTCGGGATCGCCCAGATCGGCAAGGCCTTCCGCAACGAGATCACCCCGGGGAACTTCATCTTCCGCACCCGTGAGTTCGAGCAGATGGAGATCGAGTTCTTCGTCCCGCCCGATGAGGCGCCCGACTGGCACAAGCGCTGGATGGAGGAGCGGATGCGCTGGTACACCGACCTCGGGATCCGGGCCGACCACCTGCAGCTCCGCGAGCACGGCCCCGACGAGCTCTCCCACTACTCCAGCGCCACCTCCGACATCGAGTACCTGTTCCCGATGGGCTGGTCGGAGCTGGAGGGGATCGCCAACCGCGGCGACTATGACCTCACCCAGCACGCGAAGTTCTCCGGCGAGAAGCTCGAGTACGTGGACTCGGGCAGCGGCGAGCGCTACGTCCCCTATGTGATCGAGCCCTCCGCCGGCGCCGACCGGGCGCTGCTCGCCTTCATGGTCGACGGCTATGACACCGAGGAGGTGGAGGGGCGCCAGCGCACCGTCCTGCGCCTGCACCCGAGGCTGGCCCCGGTGAAGGTGGCGGTCTTGCCGCTGGTCAACAAGGACGGTCAGCCGGAGCGAGCCCGCGAGATCTACGAGGAGCTGCGGACACTGATGTGGGCCGAATACGACACCGGCGGCTCGATCGGGAAGCGCTACCGGCGCCAGGACGAGATCGGGACCCCGTGGGGGGTCACCGTCGACCATCAGACGATGGAGGACGGGACGGTGACGCTGCGCGACCGTGACACGCTCGACCAGACCCGGATCGCCGCGGACGAACTGCCCGGCGAGCTCACGCGCCGTCTCGCCGAGCCCTGGAGCTCGCCGAAACCCGCGATCTGAGCGCTGCTCCAGGAGAATCCGCGCCGTGAGCAGGCGAGCCCGCCAGGCGGTGTTCGTGCTCGGGGTGAGCGGGACCTGGAATGCCGGCAACTTCGGCCCGGTCTCCGGCGCGGTCGCGGACGAGTTCTCGGTCTCCCTGGGCGAGGTGGGACTGGCCTCGGGGACGTTCTTCTTCGCCGGGGTGGTCGCCGCCGGACTCGCCGGGGCGGAGCTCTCGCGCCGGATCTCCCTCGGGACCGGGCTGCGCTCGGCCTGCCTCTTCTGCGTCACAGGAAACGTGCTGATCGCGGTGAGTCCGGCATTCGCCGGCGTCGTCGGCGGCAGGGTGATCGCCGGAATCGGAGCGGGCCTGATCTTCCTGTTCGGCGGTGGCTTCGCCCGGGCGGCCGGAGGGGTGAAGCTGCTCGGCGTGTTCGGCGCGGGAATCACTCTCGGGATCGCCGGCGCGCTCGGTGTCGGCGGGCTGCTCGAGGAGCTCGACGCGGACTGGCGCGTCGCGTTCGCGGCCAGCGCCGCCGTCGGCCTCCTGCCGTTCGCGTTCCTACCGCGGGAGATCCCGGGCGGCGTCCCCCGCAGCGAGCCGAGCGAGGGCCTGATTCGCGAGGCCCTCCCCAGCCTCGCCTTCTGGCGAGTCTCCCTGCTCGGCGTCGCCACGCTCGGGGTCCCGTTCGTGCTCGGGGCCTGGCTGATCGGTTACCTGACGGCCGGCGATTCGTTCAGTGCCGGGCTCGCGGGGCTCGTCTCGTTCGGGCTGTTCGCGCTGACCGCGCTGCTGCGCTACGTCGGGGGCGTGCTGTCGGCCCGCGGGGCGCCGCCGGGCCCGCTGGCGCTCGGAAGCTGCGCCGTCGCCGCCGCGGGAATCGCGACCCTCGCGATCGACAACACGGTCCCCTGGGTCCTGCTGGCGGTGGCGTTGATGGGGCTCGGGATGTCGCTCCCGGCCGCGCTCGCATACGACGAGGCCGAGCGCGTGCTGCCCGGCCGCCCCCTCGGCGGACTCGGCCTGATGCAGGTGGCGGCCAACTTCTTCCCTATCCCGGCCGTGCCCCTCGTCGGGGCGGCGCTGGCCGACGGGAACGCGGAGGCGGCCTTCCTGGCCCTGGCCGGAATCGTCCTTGTCGCGGGGCTCGCCAATGCCCGGCCCGCCTCGCCCGCGAGCAAGCTGCGGTCGCCCGCGAACTGATTCAGTCGCCGAACTTGCCGGGCTGCCAGCTGCTGGGCGGTCATCTCGATGATCCGCTCACGCTCGGGTACGTCGGGGAAGGCCCGGGTCGCCTTCTCGCTCATCAGGGCGACGACCGCGGCGGCGACCCCGTCGCGGAGACGATCCATGTAGACGGCGACATCTGGATCGCCGGGATTGCCGGGATGCGGCCGCGATCACGCCGATCGGTGGCCGCACCTGGCTGCGCAGCGCTTTAGGCGCTATACCACTGCCTGAGATGGGCGCGATCACCGACCTCTTCGCCGGCGTCCCGGTATCCGATCTTGACGCCAGCATCGATTGGTACACGCGGTTCTTCGGGCGACCGCCTGACAGTCGCGTCGGCGAAGAGATCCTCTGGGAGATCGACGAGCACGCCTGGCTCTTCATCGAGCCGAACGCGGCGCAGGCGGGCGCGGGGCGGATCACCCTCTCCGTCGCCGGGCTCGACGCGCTCCTCGAGCGCCTCGCTGCCCAGCGCATCGAGCACGAACCGATCGAGACCTACTCGAACGGCGTCCGCCACGTGAACGTCCCCGATCCGGATGGGAACACGATCGCGTTCGCCGAGCCGCCCGACGCCACGAACGCGTCACCTCGATCGGCCGAAACCGGGGCTTCGTCGTAGACGGGCGTTCGCCAGACGAGGATGGTTGCCCCGTCCGTGGCAAGAAAGAGCTCAGAGCGCCTCGCGTGGGCGATGCAGGCCCTCCACGTTCGTTCCCTCTGGGAGCGAGGAGGCAGTTCTGCGCGCGGCTGACCGCAACGCTCGAGCAGAGCGGCTTCATCGTCACCGATGCGCTGGTTGAGGAAGTTGGGGGTGCGCCGGCGGCCTGCGTGATCGCTGAGCGCGCGCCTGGATTCAGCTAAGGGGACCAGCGCAGCCCCCGGCTGAGGCGCTCCTGCCCGGACCAGGCGAAGTCCATCGCCCCCTGGATCACCTGCTCGCGTGGGATCTCGCGATGGAGATCCCACCAGTCGGCCAGCGCCTGCATCGCCCCGACCAGCTGCTGGGCGACCATCTGGATGATTCGCTCGCGCTCGGGCGCGTCGGGGAAGGCCTGCTCGGCCTCCTCGCTCATCAGGGCGGCAACCACCGCCGCGACGCCGTCGCGGAGGCGCTCCATGTAGACGGCGACGTCGGGATCGCCCGGGTTGCGGAACATGATCCGCCAGGCGCCGCGGCGTTCCTCGACGAAGCCGAAGAAAGCCTCCAGCCCCGAGCGCATCCGCTCCTCGGGCTGCTCGGCCGCGGTCACCGCCGCGGTCACCCGCTCGACCAGCTCGTCTGTGTGCATCTCCAGCATCGCCAGGTAGAGCTCGCGCTTCGAGTCGAAGTGCTCGTAGATCAGGGCCTTCGAGACCCCCGCTTGCTCGGCGACCGCATCGAGGGAGGTCTGGTGAAAGCCGCCCTCGGCGAAGGCGGCCCGGGCGGCCTCGAGGATCGCCAGGCGGCGATCGGAGGCTGCCATCCGCCGCCGCGGGGCGGCGCCGGACTTCGATTGTTGTGTGACCTGTGTCACAGAGCCAAAATCTCCCCAATAACTCCTAACTGACTGGTCAGTTAGTTATCTTACAGGGACCAGAGACGGCTCCAGAATCGGACGAGAGGAAGTGAGATGTCGGTCGCGCAGCAGAACCTCGCCGGGCAGATCAGCTATCAGGACCTCTACCAGCGCTGGGAGGAGGGGAACTGGAAGGCGAGCGAGATCGACTTCTCCGAGGACAGAGCCGGCTGGGAGTCGCTGAGCGAGATCCAGCGCAAGTCGGCGCTCTGGCTCTACTCGATGTTCCTCTATGGCGAGGACGCGGTCACCGACGGCCTCTCCCCCTACATCGACGCCGCCCCGAAGGAGGAGCAGAAGTACTTCCTCGCGACCCAGCAGGTCGACGAGGCCCGCCACAGCTTCTTCTTCCACCGTTTCTTCAAGGAGGTGATCGGGGCCGGCGACAGCATCTCCGAGACCCTCGCCTCCACCCACCCGCAGCTCGGCTGGGGCTACCGGGGCGTCTTCGACCGGCTCGAGACGATGGCCGAGGAGCTCCGCCACGACCGCTCCCTGCCGAAGTTCGCGCAGGCGATCACCCTCTACCACATGATCGTCGAGGCGGCGATGGCCCAGCCCGCCCAGCATTTCATCGAGGACTTCTTCGCCAAGGCGGAGACCCTCCCCGGCTTCAGCTTCGGGATGGAGAGGGTCTCGCGCGACGAGCAGCGCCACATCGGCTTCGGGGTCAAGGTGCTCTCCGAGCTCTTCGCCGAGTCCGACGAGTGCAAGGACGCCGCCTCCGAGGTCCTGCGCGAGGTACTGCCGTACACGCTGGCGGTGATGGTCCCGCCGGGATGGGACGAGCGCTACACGACCGAGTACGGCTTCACCCTCGAGGACATCTACGCCTTCGGGATGCGCTCGGTGGAGATGAAGTGGCGGGCGACCGGCTACCCGCTGGACGAGCATCCGCCCGGGATCTACCCGTTCGATCCCGAGATGCCCCACCGGGAGCGGGCCGAGCGCCAGATCAAGCTGCTCAAGGCCGGGATCCTCGGCGAGCCGAACGGCAAGCCCAAGTGCGACCCCGAGGTCGAGAAGATCCTCTTCGAGGTGATCGCCCGCTCGGCGCACACAGATGCGGTCGACCGCCCGGTGACGATCCAGTGGCGGTTCGAGGACGCCGACCCCTACTACGTCAGCATCGACGACGGCTCGACCCGCGCCCAACAGGGCACCGCGGACAAGGCCGACGTCACCCTGCGCACCACCTGGGCCGACTGGATCGAGATCGCGACTCGGGGGCATGACGCGCGGCGGGCGATGCTGCGCCGCCGGCTGCGGCCGCGCGGCTCCCTGCGCCAGCTGGCGCGCCTGCCGAAGATCTTCCCGCCGCGGCCGGCCCCGATCGAGTAGCTAGCCGCCGAGGAGGCGCTTCTTCTGCGCCTCGAACTCGGCCTCGGTGATCTCACCGGCATCGCGCTGCTTCGCCAGGTGCTCGACCACCGCGAGCGGGTCCTGCTCGGGTCCCGAGATCCCCCCGCCGAAGCCGCCGGCGTTCGGGATCCGCATCCCCCCGCCCATCAGCACCGAGAGCAGCGCCTTCGGCAGGCCCGGAACCTTGGAGGCGTCGATCGTCTGACCCTCTTTATCTGGGTCAATGCCGTGCTGGCGCAGGACCTCCTCGACCTGCTCCCGGTGGCCGCTGCCGCGCAGGTCGATCGTCTGGCTGCTCCGCTCGACCTCCACCTGGCTCGGATCGATCCCGAGCTGGCCGAGCGCCTGCTGGGCGGCGTCGGAGTCGGTCGGCGAGGTCCAGCCCGTTTCGCCCATCGAGACGCTCTGGGAGTCGGGGATCGCCGAACCCTGCACTGCGGCCTCGAACTCCGGGGTGCCCGGCTCGGGAATCGCCCGCTCGTCCTTGCGCCGAAGCCAGCTGAACAGTCCCATGGGACGCCATCGTAATAGCGGGCGCGCTACCTGCCAAACGAGCCGCGCGATCGCTGCGGTGCCGCGCGCCCTACGCTCCCGCCTCCTCAGCGTCGGAGGAGCCGAGCTGCTCGACCCCGACCAGGCTCGCCGGGCGCCCTGGCAGGTACATGCCGGAGCCGGTCGCGAGCGCCACCGGTTTGCCGTCAGCATTGGTCACCCGACAGGAGGTAATCGCGATCGTGCGCCCGCGATGGACAATCTCCGCCTCGGCGGTGAGGTCACGCATGTCGGGCATCACCGGCCGCAGCAAGTTCATCTTCAAGTCCAGGGGCGCGACCGCCACGCCGGGATCGATGGTGCTGAAGGAGGCGCCGGCAGCGCGAGCTCCGCCAGCATCGCGGTGAATCCGCCCTGGACGCTCCGCATGCCGGTCGACAGCCAGGGGCTGCAGGGAAGGACGAAGGTCGCTCGCCCGTCCTCGGCCGCCGTCGGGCGCGACCCCCGGTCAGGTGGTGGATCGGCGGCGCCTCCATCTCGCCCGACGATCTGGGCGCCCAGGAACTCCAGGCCGCTCATCCGGTCGAATACCTCCTGGTCGGCCGCGCTCCCCGCAACGCTCGCCGCAGGGGTGGCGATGGGTCATCGCCCGGATATGGCTGCTCCAGGACCGCGGCATCTCCGCCGGCGGCTCGGGGATCGGATCGACCGGCGGGAAGATCGAGCAGCGGGAGGTCCCGTGGGCCACCAGGTCACCGCTGGCCTCGTTGATCATGAACGCCTCGGAGAGGGCGATCGAGCGGCCGACGTGGATCACGTGCCCGGACCCGCTGATCTTCGGCTTCGGGATCGGGGTGGACGGGACGGAGGAAGGTAAGCGAGATCTCGGCCGTGGTGAAGGTCGACCCCTGGCGGTGCTCGGTGTGGATCGAGGCGCCCAGCGGGGCGTCGGCCAGCACCGCCAGCATCCCGCCGGGGATCACCCCGGCCGAGTTGGCGAACCACGGCGAGGCGGGGATCGTGAAGGACGCGTGCCCCTGGAGAGCTCGCGAATGCGATCTCGAGAGATAGGCGATCGGCGGGATCGGAATGCGGCGACCCTCGCGCCCGCGCCTCATCCGCTCGAGGCCGGAGAGGCCGAAATTCGAAGGGTCGGGTAACCGCCGAGATGCGGCTCCTGCCATCGCTCCGCCTTCCGTCCCGCTTCGGCCATCGGGGCCGAACCTAACGGACGGGATGTCGGAGCGCTCGGCGAAGACCAGCGAGCGCGCGCTCAGCGACCTAAGCGCGGGCGGCTCGGCCTCGGGAGACCGTGGTCCCTTCCGTGGCCTGCCCTCGAGCCCGACGTGGGGCAGGATCCGGTCGAGCCAGCCCGGCAGCCACCAGTTCCACCGCCCCATCAGCTCCATCGCCGCGGGCACCAGGATCAGGCGGACCAGGGTCGCGTCGATCGCGATCGCGACGGCGGTGCCGAGCCCGAGCTGCTGGATCGAGGGGACCCCGGTGAGGACGAAGACCGCGAAGACGGCGACCATGATCAGCGCCGCCGAGGAGATCGTGCCGGCGCTGGAGGCGAGCCCCTCGGCGACGGCGCGGCGATTGTCGCCGTGCTCCTCGTAGCGCTCCTTGATCCGGGAGAGCAGGAAGACCTCGTAGTCCATCGAGAGGCCGAAGACCACCGCCAGCACCAGGGGCGGGGTGAGCGTGTCGAGCGCGCCCAGCTCCTCGAGGCCGAGCAGGCCCTCCAACCAGCCCCACTGGAACACCGCGACCAGAACCCCGTACGCCGCCCCGATCGAGAGCAGGTTCATCAGCACCGCCTTCAGCGGGAGCAGCAGCGAGCGCAGCATCACCATCAGGACGACGAAGGAGAAGGCGAGGACGAAGCCGATGATCTTCCACATCGAGCCGTTGATCTGCTCGCGGGAATCGTCGATCCGTGCCGACTCGCCGCCGACGTCCACCGACGCCGTCGCCGCCAGTGCCGAGGCGGGGACGACCTGGTCGCGCAGCCGCTGGATCAGGGCGAGCGTCTGCTCCGATTCAGCCCCCTCGGCGGGCTCCAGGTCGACGAGCGCCCGGCCGCCGTTGGGGACCGCCGGCGCCACGCTGTTGACCTCGGGATCCTCGCGGGCGAGCCGGGCGAAGTCGCGGACGGCAGCCGCATTCGAGCGATCGGCGAGGGTTCCGTTGTCGAAGCTGACCAGAACCCGCACCGGGTCGGAGCCGCCCCCGGTCGCCTCGGCCGCCAGCTCTGTGCCCACCCGGGCGTCGTTGTCGGGTGAGAACTGCTTCAGGGCCCCGTTGCCGGTGGTCAGGCTGAGCACCGGGATCGACAGGGTCAGGAGGATCGCGCTGGCGCCGAGGACGGAGAGCACCGGCCGGCGCATCACCGCGTCGGTCCAGCGCTGCCAGAAGCTCTCCCGATCGGGGGCGGTCGAGCCCGGGCGCCGGCGCCGGCGCCAGAGGCCCTTGACGGAGCGGATCACCGACCAGGCGACCCCGCCCGCCTCAACCCGATAGCCGAGGATCCGGATCAGGGCCGGAAGCAGGGTGGTTGCCACCAGGATTGCAATCGCCACCACCACCATCGCCCCCAGCGCCATCGATCGCAGGGCCTGGTTCTCGACCATCCAGAGACCGGCGAGGGAAATGATCACCGCGAGGCCCGAGAAGGTCACCGCGAGGCCCGAGGTCGAGAGCGCCTCGGCGCGGGCCTCGGCGGAGCTCCGACCCGAGCGGACCGACTCCCGAAAGCGGGCGAGGATGAAGAGCGAGTAGTCGACCGCGACGCCGATCCCGATCATCGAGGCCATGTTGGTGACGAAGACCGACATCTCCATCTGCTGCGAGAGCAGGTAGATGACCGCGCCGGTGATCGTGACGGCGACGAAGCCGAGGGCGAGCGGGAGGGTGGCGGCGGCGAGCGAGCCGAAGACGGTGATCAGGATCAGAGCGACGATCGGAAAGCCGGTGCGCTCGGCGCTCGCCAGATCCTCCCTGGAGACCTCGGCGAGGGCGGCCCACATCGCGGGCTGGCCGACGATGTACGGGGTTACCCCACCCGCGGCCTCCCCGGGGGAGAGCTCGTCGCGGAGCTCGGTGGCGGTGTCGACGAGCTCGTCGGAGTCGCCCTTGGCGTCAACCGGAACGACCGCGACCCGGCCGGCGGCGAGTTCGGCCTTCGCCCCGGCCGCCACCTTCGGGGCGATCGTGGCGCCGTCGGCCTTGGCCACCTGGGCCCCGGCGCGATCGACCGCGGCGGACGCCGCCTCAACAGTCAGCCGCGGCTCGGGCTGAAGGACCAGCGCCAGCCGGCCGCGGTCCGAGGAGGCGAAGTCACGCGTCACTGCCTTCTCGACCGCCTCGGATTGGCTACCGGGCACATCGAAGCCGCCGCCGCCCAGATCCTCGGTCTGGCGGGCCGCCAGGGGCAGCGAGAAGGCAACGATCGCCAGCCAGACGCCGACGATCAGCCAGCGGCGGCGGGCGATCAGGCCGGCGAGATTTCCCATCAGGGTGCGCATTTCTTCCGCGAGCTGGCCAGCGTGGCCAATCCCACGTACAGACGGTATGTGACCGCCTCCGGGCGCGGTGTGAGTTCGGTCACACCGGCGGGATCAGGGCGGCCTGGGAGCCGTTACTCGGCGGTCAGGAGGTGCCGTGCCGCGACGGTGGAGGCGGCGATCATCTCGGCGTGGTCGCGCTGGGGGTCGGAGAGGACCTGAAGCGCGATCCCGTCGGCGAGCGCGAAGAGGAAGGCGACGACGGCGTCGACGTCGGCGCGGAAGGAGAGGACGCCCTCCCGCTCCTTGGCGCGGAAGATCTCGGCGACGTGGTCACGGGTGCGGTTGAAGAGCTCGCCGACCTCGTGCTGGATCTCGGGGTTCCGGCGGCCGGCCGTGAACAGCTCGAAGATCAGCACCCAGAAGCCGGGCTCGTTCTGGATCGAGTCCTCGAGGCTGACCACCAGGGCCTGGAGGATCTCCTCCGCGGTCTTCGCCTTGCCTAGCGGCTCGTCGAGGCGGGCGATCCGGTGCTCGGTGTCGCGCTTGACCACCTCGACCAGGAGCGCCTCCTTGGTGCCGAAGTAGTAGTGGAGCAGCCCCCGGCTGACGCCCGCCTCGCGGGCTACGTGCTCGAAGGTCGAGCCCGAGATCCCCCGCCGAGCGACGCTCGAGCGCATCGCCTCGACGATCCGGCTCGCCTTCTCTCCAGTCAGCTCTCGTCGGTCGGTCGCCGCCTCCACCGACCGCAGTCTAGAGGCGCCGACGGCGTGCGGTCCCCTCAGCTCCGAGGGCCCGGCCTGGACAAATAACCCGACCGTGACGGACTCCGATCTGCCTCGAATTGGCCATCAACATCCAGATTGGCGGGTTGGCGGGGTACATCAGGGCCGGGCTTCTGCCATCATCGTTTCACCCTCGAGGCTATGGGGAATACGGAGAAATGCCTGGTCTCGCCGGTTTTCGGCAGGCCCAAACAGGAAGAGAGTAAGAAGGTGGAAAAGGTAAAGGGATCAACCCGAGCGGTGTGCATCCTTGCAGCCGTTGCCGCTGTTCTCGCTCTGGCGCCTGCCGCGTTCGCCCAGTCTTCGGGTGCCGGCTACGGCGGCCAGGCGGGCGGGGTCGCGGGTCAGGTTGCGCCGGGCGGGGCTCCCGGTGGGGCGCCACCCAGTGGGGCTGCAGGCCAAGCTGGCGCCGGTGGCGGCGCCGCCGCGGCCGAAGCTCGTCGGCGCGGAGGAGGGTGGCCTCCTTGCGTTCACTGGGCTTGACGTGGCGCTGATCTTGGGTGGCGGCTTGCTGCTGCTCGCGGGCGGCGTTGCACTCAGCCGCGTGGTCGCACGCAACCCCGCGTAGGCGACCTCATACGCTGAAACCAGCGAGGCTCCCGGCCGCCGGCCGGGATCTTCGTTTCCTGGGGCATCCGGCAAGAGTTCCATTCAGCCCGAGGTGCAGCCACCGGGCCCCACCTCGCGGCCGAGCCGCTGGCAGTAGCGCTCGAGGAAGATGGCATCAAGCGTCTCCAGGCTGACCGGACGGCCGCTGAGCACGCCCTGGCGGACCTGGTCGGTCACGGGCTCGCGAGGGTTCAACTCGCCTACCCGCTGCAGCCGTTCCAGGGCGGATTGCCTGTCGCCCTCGGTCGCGTCGAGCGCCGCCAGCTCCAGCGTCGCGTACCAGTTGTCGGGATCCCGGTCCAGCGCCCGGTCGAATGCAATCCGCATACGCCGGGGGTTATCGAGCCGCGAGGCAATCGCTCCTTCCACCAGGTAAGGGTTGGCGCTGAGAAAGTTGAGATCGGCGGCCCGATCGAGGCGGTCGTAGGCAGCGTTGGGGTTTACTCCCCAGGTCTCGGCGGCCTTCTTGGTGTCGACCGCGGCGGTCCAGGGCAGCGCCAGCGAGAGCGTGGCGAACACGACCACCACTCCGCCCGCCACCGCGGCCGGCCGTTCCCAGTCGCTCGCCCAGGTCGGCGCCGCCCGCAGGCCGCGATCAGCGCCCACGCTCATCCCCAGCCCGAGCCAGGCGAAGACCGGCGCCGAGAGGGCGGGAAAAGCCCAGAACCAGTCCCCGGTCGAGTGCGCGAACCAATAGACGAAAACGACCGCGGCGAGCCCGCCCACGCCGCGGCCGAGTGGATCCGAAGAGCGGAGCCGCGTCCGACCCACGCCAATCAGAGCTGCGACAAGAAAACCGATGAAGAGCGCCGCGCCCACCAGGCCGGTCTGGGCGAGAATCCGCAGGGAGAGGTTGTGCGGATGAGTTGGCTCCTCGTCGCTGTTGCGCTCCCGCACGTAGTCCTCCGCGAAGTTCTCAGAACCAACCCCGCTGATCGGCGAGTCCTTGAACTCGTCGAAGGCGACGCTCCAGAAGTCGTAGCGGTTGCTGCCGAGCCCCTGACTCAGCCGCGAGCCCTCGAACTGGTGCTCGAATTCGCCACTCTTGAAGTCGTCCCATCGGTCGCCCGCCCAGCCGATTGGGTTGCCGATCACACCAATCGCCACCACGGCACCCGCGAGCGCGATCACCCCGGCCACTCCAAGCACGGCGCGGGACCCGACGCGCGCGGCATGCTCGGGAAGGTCCAGATGATGATCGAGGAAGCCGATCAATGAGCCGGCCAAGAAGAGGACGACCGCGCCGATCAGGGTGGCGTCCCGGGCGCTGTCGAGCGCAGGCCCGAGCGCCGCCGCGTTGTCCACCGCGTCGAAGACGTCGAGGATGGGGTCGGCGGTGAGCGCCACAACCACCGCCAGCGGCCCGACCATGATCAGCGAGCGCACCAGGCCGGGGACGAATGCGACGTAGGCCAGCGCGGCGAGGGGCGCAGCGATCAGCCACCCCCGGCTCTGCGGCATCAGGGCGAGCTGAAAGAGGACGCCGGCAAGCGCCAGCATCAACCCCCGCGCGGGCCACGGGGTCTCCTGCCGGGAGGCGAGGAAGATCGCCGGGAAGATAGCGCTGGTGAAGAGCGCTGCGTTGGCGTTGTGGTAGCCGGTGGGCTCGGCGAAGCGGCCGGCGATGAAGTACTGGAGTGGGTTCGCGGAGTCCGCGGCCTCGAGCAGGACCGTGCCGCCGATCACGCCAATCCCGACCGCGTATAGGCCGAGCAGGGCCGCGGCGGTGCGCGGCCGCCACGGAGGCAGCGTGAAGATGACGAAGGCGGTCAGATACAGCAGGGAGCGATTCGCGCCGTCCCAGGCGGCACCCTGGTCGTCGGCCCAGACGATCGAGAGATAACTCCAGAGCGCAAATGCGCCGAGCAAGGCGATCGCGGCGAGCGGCAGACGGGGGAGACGGGGCAGGCGCGCCCTGAAGGCGTAGAGCGTGACGCACAGCACCCCAAGCAGGAAGAGCGCGCCCGGGTAGGAGTCGGTTGCCATCACGCCTCCCTGAGCGGTCGCCCAGAAGAGGAAAACCGCCACCGCGGCAACCCCCGGGATCAACTCGGGGCTGCGGGTAACCACTGCGATCCAGGCGGCGCCACCACCGTCGATGCGTCTCGACTGGGGGGCGGCCCGGGGCAGCTCACCGGGGCGCAGCGCGACGCGGCCTTGCCTCTTCGGCAGGCCGCTATCCGCGTCGTTCACGACTGCTGGTGGCGCTCGCGGCTAGCTTTGGAGGGCGTTCCGTTTTGAAGCTCGGACCGAAGTCGAGCAGCCTCGCGGTTGAGCCGCTTGCTGGCGCTCTGGGCCATCTGCTCGAGTGAGCGCTCGGTGCGGACGATGATTCGCATCTCGGCCTTTCGTTGCCGGCGCTCCCAGCTCTTGCTCATCGCCTCGAGGCGCTCGTCGATCGTCTCCTCGCTCAGCTCAACCGATCCCTCCCCCTCGGGGCTGACTTTGGAGGGCGTTCCGTTTCGAAGCTCGGACCGAAGTCGAGCGGCCTCGCGGTTGAGCCGCTTGCTGGCGCTCTGGGCCATCTGCTCGAGTGAGCGCTCGGTGCGGGCGATGATTCGCTTTTCGGCCGCTCGTTGCCGGCGCTCCCAGCTCTCGCTCATCTCCTTGAGATGCTCGTCGATCGTCTCCTTGGTCTGCTCAACCAACCCCTCTCGCTCCCGCTCGAGCGCCCGGGCCAGGGCCGCGTCAACCACTGCCTCGAGCCGCCCGTGCGGCGAGCGCACCCCCTTGCGGAACAGACGGGGGCGCAGCCTCGACCGCCGGCCAAGCAATTGGCGCTCAAGCTTCTTCAGCTCCCGCCGGCGACGGCGGGCGAGTCGCCGCTGCTTTCTCGACATCGGCTGCGGCAGCAGCTGCGGCTGGGCGACCTCGTATCCGTTGGTCTCGCCGTCATCGCCGGGCGGCTGGGGGCTTTCCGCTGGCTTGGTCTTGCCTCTTCCCATCTTTCCCGTCGGTCTGGCGATTGGCCGCGAGCATCATACGACCCCCGTCGGTGGGATCCAGAGCGAACTCTAAGATTGACGCGCTTCGCCGCCGGGCTCTGAATGAGCTTCGCTGAGATCACATCCGCGCTTTGGAGTCGTCGCCACTTATTCGCGGTAACCCTGATCGCGTGCCTAAGCGTGGTGGCTGTGATCACCGCGGCGGTTCCGAAGGTCTACAAGGCGACCGCGACCATCTACGTTGGAAAGGACACTCCCCGCTTCAACACCGACCAGGGGGAGCAGCTGTCCCGCACTTATACGACCCTGGCCGGAAACCCGAACGTCGCTCAGGAGGCGCTCGAGGCCCTCGACATCGGCCTGACGCGCCAGGAGCTCCTCGACAAGATGTCGTTCACGCCGGTCGAGCGCACTCAGCTGCTCGAGATCGGCGCTGAGGACCGGTCCCCAGCGGAGGCGCAACTGATCGCGAACACCTACGCCGATGTGTTCGCGAACACCGTGGCGGCTCAAGTCGCCACTGGGAACGCTCCGGCGACGTCTCCGTGAACCAGCCGGCGGTGGAGCCCTCGGACCCGATCAGGCCAAACTATCCGCTCTACCTCGGGTTCGGCGCTCTCCTCTCGGTGTTGATCGCCGCAGCGGTTGCCGTGGTTCGCGATCGCCTCGATCGCCGACTCCGGATCGGCCCGCGCGACGACACGGTTCAGGGCCAGCTGATCCTCGCCCGGATTCCGACGCTGCTCGAGCCGGGCGCGGTGAACGGAAACGGTGCCGGGTCGTGGGTCGCAGGGGCCGCGCGGATCCTGCGTTCGGATGCCTTGCGCATTCTGCGCACTAATCTCGATCTCGCCACGGGCAGGGTCGCCCGAACGATCGCCATCACCAGCCCGGGGAACGGAGAGGGAAAAACGACGATCGCCGCGCAGCTCGCGCTCACGCTGGCGACGGACCGCGAGAAGGTCGCGATCGTCGAGTGCGACCTGAGGCACCGAGCGCTTGACGCGAACGGCTTCGGCAGTCAGTGGGTGCGCTCCGCTCCCGGCCTCTCCGATTACCTGGACAAACAGGCCACTGTCCGGCAGGTCGTCAAGACGATCCCATCCATGGCCGGCCTGCACGTGGTCTGGGCGGGGACCCCGGTTCCAGAGCCAGGTCCGCTGCTCCGCTCCGGGCGCCTGCGCCTTCTGCTCGAGTCGCTGGGCCGCAACCATGATTGGGTGATCCTCGACACACCCTCGCTCGCCGTTGGTGACGACGCCCTGATCGTGAGCTCGCACGCTGACGGCACCGTGATGGTGATCGACGCCGAGGAGACCACCGGACCCGCTCTGGAGGGCGGATTCAAACACCTGCGGACGGTACGCGCTCGGATCCTCGGGGTGGTCGTAAACCACGCCCCGCCGACTGAGCTCGATTCCTACCGGTATCTGACCGAGGAGCCCGCGAGCCGTCAGTTGGCCCAGCCGCGTCAGGAGAAGTAGTCGCTTGGTCGGTGCCGGTCGATTCCCGCAGATCTACCTGCCGCTGATCGGGGTCGGGGTGGCCGCCCTCTGGCCCCTGACCGCCTATTCGCTCAACCCCCTGCTGTTGCCCACTGCCTTGCTGCTGGGAGCGATCGTGCTCGCGGTTTTTCGCAGGCCGGAGTACGGGCTGGCGGTGGCGGTGGCGATAACGCCCCTCACCGGGATCGAGATCGACCAGCAGCTCGGCGCCAACGTCAGCCTGCCGCGCGAGCCGTTCAAGTTCCTGCTTCCGCTGATCGTCTTCGGCGTGCTCATCTACGGCGGCCTGCTTCAGGGTCCGGATCGCCGCAAGCTGCCAGGGGTCTTCGTGGGTATCACGCTGTGATCGGCGCCGCCCTGGTCTCAAGCGTTCAGGCGCTCGAGCCATCCGAGGCGGTCGCCGACGTCTTTCTGCTGCTCACCGCCAGTGCCCTCTTCGTCGCGATCCTCAACATCTGCCGCACGCGCGATCAGCTGCTGGTGGTGGTCGCCGGTGCCCTCTGCGCTCTCCTGATCGCCTCCGTTCACGGGGTCGTCCAGCATTTCGAGGGGGTCTTCAGCACCCAGGGGTTTGTCGCCGGCGGCGAGAGCGTGGGGCGAGTGCAGGGATCGTTCGGGCACCCCAACGAGTACGCGGGGTTCGTGGCGCTGCTGTTGCCGCTGGCTGTCGCCGTCGCTGCGACCAAGGAGTTGCCCTCGCAGCTGAGGTTGCTCGCCGGCGCCGCAGCGCTAGCCGCCGTCCCGGCGCTCAACTACTCCTACGCTCGCACGGCAATCGCCAGCCTCGTGCTCGCGGCGCTGATCTGGCTGTTGATCATGCGTCCGAAGCTCGCCCTGATCGCAGCCGTGGTCGTCGCCGTCGGTGCGGTTGCGCTCGCGCCTGGCGTGCTCAAGGAGCGCTTCAACCCCGAATCCGCCGCGGACGACGTGGCGCTGCGAACCGACGTCGCGCAGTCGGCGCTCGATATCTACGGCGAGCAACCGCTCCTGGGTGTCGGTGTGAACAACTTCCAAACCGCTTATTCCGAGCACCTGGCGACGGAGACGGCCGGCCAGCGCCGCCTTCTCCACAACGAGCAGCTGCTGGTGCCCACCGCATCACCGAGTCAGTACCTGAACACGCTTGCCGAACAGGGCTTGGTTGGGATCGGGGCGCTTGCGGTCTTCCTTCTGCTGGCGCTCGGCAGCGCCTGGCGGTCAGCAAGGCTCGGGACCCCGCGGTGAGGGGGCTGGGACTCGGGATCGGCATCTCCGTTTTCGCGGTCGTCCTCTACAGCCTCGCTGAAATCTCCCTGCAGGAGGTCCAGGTGGTGATCCTGTTCACCCTGCTCGGGATCGCTACGACCGCAGAGAGCGCCTTTCGCTGGCCCCTGACGGAACCGGAGCCGCCCGGCGAGTTCGTGCTGGGCCCACGTCGCTTCGGCGGCCGCGCCTTGAGCGGAGCTCCCTAGGAGGATCCCTCGGCCAGCAGCTCCTGGGGAGCCGCATCAGGCTCGGGTCTTGCCCCGAGCCCGGTGCGCAGCTCGCGCAGCGCCCTCCTCGGGGCCAAGCTGGAGAACCGCGACCAGAGCCGCCGCCGACACTCCCACCAGAAGCCCAACGATCAGGCGGGCGTTGCTCGGCGCCATCAGCAGCCAGACCAGGAGCATCGCCGCGGCGCTGGGCAGCGACGACGAGACCGCCGGCAAGAGACCAACCCGGAGGAAGTGCGGCAGCGGATACTCGGTGGCCCGGCAGACGATCGGGAAGTGAGCGGGGCCGATCAGGCTGCTGCTGATCAACGTCCCGATCGCGGCACCGACCGCTCCATAGGCGGAGACCAGCGCGATCGAGATCGCCAGGTTCAAGAGACCTTCAACCGCGTTCAGCCAACCGACCGTGCGGGCCCGGCCGATCCCGATCAGGACCCTGTTGGCGGGGACCGCGCACAGGGTCCAAGTGCTGATCACGAGGATCGTGACGATGCTTGCGGTGACCGCCGGAGCGGTGTCGCCGAGCCAAAGGTCGACGATGTCCGCGGAGAAGAAGGCAAAGGCGAGCGCCACCGGGGCGGTCACCTGCAGGGTCACTCGGGTCGCGACCAGCAACCGCTCGATCACCGTTTCCCGCATCCCCCGGGCCTCGAGTCGGAGACCATCGGCAGCATCAGATTGATCACCGGCAGAGTGAGCGTCTGGATGCCCGTCTGGAGCTTGTTGGCGGCGGCGAAGGGGGCGGCGGCGGCCGCGTTCCTGAGGGCGGCGATCACCACCGTGTCGAGCCGAGCCCCGACGAACATCATGCTGTCGGCGAGCAAGGTGAACGAGCTGAAACCGAGGACCGTCCGGCGCGCCGAGCGATCGGTGCCCCGGGGGACGAGGCGCAGCCTGCTGTCGAGCCGCCGCAGCAAAAGCGCGTAGCCGATTCCGCCAGCGACGAACGCCACCGCGTACGCGATCGCCACCCCCAGTACTCCACCTCCCGCTGTCACCACCGCTATCGCACCGACGGTCGAAACGATCACGGTGACGGCCTGGCCGAGGTTGTAGAGGTCATAGCGCTGGTAGCCGGCCAGCGCCGAGCCATAGGCAACGAAGGGGAGGCGCAGGAAGTAGGCGCCGCCTAGGATGACCATGCCCGCGCGGAAGGCGTCTTCGTCGCCGGCGGCCGCGAGGCCGGAGGCAAAGAGCGCCATCGCCACGCTTACCGCCAGCGCCACCAGGCCGAGCCCCATCATCAGCACCACCGAGGCACCAAGGGTCGCCTCCATCTCCTGGCGGCGGTTCTCGGCCCGATGCTGCGCGATGAATTTGGTAGTCCCCAGTGAGAAGCCGACTTCGAGCATCGAGAAGATGGTGGTTAGCGTGAACATCACGCTCCAGGTGCCGAACCCGCCGGTGCCGAGAGTCCGGAAGAGGATCGGCGTCAGCACGAGCGCGCTCAGGCCGACCAGCGCCCGCTGGCCGTACGAGCTCAGCGCGTTGAGCAGGAAGGTGCGCCTGCCCCGACGGCCGCGGGGGCGGCCCCGGCCTGTCGCCGGCCGGATCAGGCATCGCGGTCGAGCCACTCCGGCCTCGCGGTGACACGGGCCTCCGCGGAGCGGCCGAGCCGTTGAAGAACGCCGCCGCCGAGGGCGCCAGCGGCGCGCGCCAGGTCCCGCCCGCTTCGCTCTCGCAGCGCCGACCGAGGAAGCCGCCGGCAGCCTTCAGCCTGCGTCCAGCAGCGAGGTTACGCGCGGCCGTCCAGCGGCCCAACCAGGCGGCTCCGAACTCGCATTCCCGCCGCCATGGCAGCCTTCGGCGTGCTTCTCACGGAGCAGCTCGAACTCCGCCATGATCTCATCGACGTCCGTGACCATCATGTTCTGTTGGGTGGTTGCGGTAGGCGACCAGGGCTCGGCGCAGGCGCCCGACCACGGCCGCCACGGCGGCCCGATCCAGAGATCCCAGTCGGCGAACGCCGGAGAGACGCTCGTCGAAGCGACCCATTCTCTCGCAGCAGGTCCGCGCTGCACCGACGACACCTGTAGGGCCGCCGATCGCGTTGTTGGCGAGCAGCTGGCGGGCGAGCCGCCGCGGCCGGGGGCAGTAGGCGTTGTTGATCACATCCCCGCGCTCGTCGATCTCGATCCGTCCGCTGTAGCAGAGCGAGAGCCCCTGCTCGGCGGCGGTGGCGAGCTGGGCACGCAGGTAGCCGGGCGCCCAGAGATCGTCGTCGTCGAGAAAGGCGATCCACTCGCCGCGGGCTCGCTCGATCGCTGCGTTGCGGGCTCGCGCCACCCCCTGTGGTGGGTCGTTGCGAAGGACGGTGAGGCGCTGGTCATCGATTCGCGCCAGTTGCTCCGCGGTGTCATCCGAGGAGCCCTCGTCGATGACGATCACCTCGAGCCCCATCCCGTCCTGGTCGAGGGCGCTCCGCAGCGACTTCCTCAGCATCGCGGAGCGGTTGCGGGTGGGCAGCACCACGCTTACCTGTGGCGCCTGCATGGTGGCTCAGTCTAGGCGGCGCAGCCGCGGGTCCCGGCGCAGTGAGCGATGCTTCCACTGCAGGTAGTAGAAGTCCCGCGCCGCACGAATCGCGTGCTGGTCCCAGCCCCGTCCGTGATGCACGACCCGTTGCCAGTCATGGACTACCACGGCCTCTGGCACATAGCGAACCTCGAGGCCGGCTGCCCAGACTCGTAGACACCAGTCGAGATCCTCGCCTCCGTAGGAAGAGACCCTCTCATCGTAGGGTCCGATCAGTCCGGGCAGCTCGGCTCTCCACATCTGCGCCGCCCCCATCACGTAGACCACCGGGCGCTCGGAAGCGTGGTCGAAGTCGAGCATCATGTGTCGCCGGTGGGTACGCGATTCGGGCGCGATCCGCACGAAGGGCCAGCGTCGCACGATCGGGATCAGCGGCGACGGGAAGCGGCGGCACGAGGGTTGTACCTCGCCGTCGGGATAGACGAGCCTCGGGCCGACTAGGCCTACGCCTCCGTCGCTGTCGAGCACCGACGCCATCGTTTCGAGCGCTCCCGGTCGCACCCTTGTGTCCGAGTCCAGCATCAACACGAAACGCCCCTTGAGCCGGCGGTAGCGCGGAGTTGCGCCCAGCCGCCAGTCCCTCGCTCGACTCCTTCACCACAAGCCGGGCGGCGGGAAACCGCTCCCGAACCGCCTCGGCGGTGCCGTCGTCCGAGCCGTCGTCGACGACGATCGCCTCGTGGTCGATCCGCGCGTGCTGCTGAAGCGACTCAAGGCATTGCACGCACGCAGCTCGCGCGCGCGGTAGTGCGACCACCACCACCGAGACTTCGGGCCGGCCGCTCATCGAGCCGGGCGGCGGTCCAGGGCCTCCTGCAGCTCCATCATCTCCCCTCTCCTCTTCCGATAGCGCCATTGAAAGCCCGCGAAGGCGCGCAGGTGGCCGCAGGGCCGTGCGCGGAGCTGCGAGACGGCGGTGCGCCGCCGGTACCTGTGCATCACCGTCGCCTCCGGGAAGTAGACCACCTCACCTCCCGCGTCGCGAATCCGAAAGCACCACTCGATGTCGTCGGGGCCCAGGAATATCCACTCCGGAAACGGGCCGGCCGCTCGCGCAAGCTCGGTGCGAAAGATCTGGCAAGCGCCCAGCACGTAGAGAACCGGTCGGCAACAGCTGTGATCGACATCCGTCATCAGGTGGCGGCGAACCAAGGCGCGAGTCCTCCAGCCAGCACGAGAGCGGCGGGCGTCGCACCAGCGGCAGCATGAGTGGCGGAAATCGCCGACTGGAGAGTTGCAAGCTTGACCGTCCTCGCCGATCAATCGCGGGCCGATCAAGTCCCCAATCAGGATTGCTGCTCGAGCGCCGCCACCATCGTCGGCCAGGGCTCCGCTGTGAGGGCGGCGTCGCTATCGAGGAACATCGTCAGCGGCGCCCGTGCGCGCTCCAGGCCGTACCTACGCGCGGCAACGCCGATGTTCTCCTCGAGCCCGACGATCTCGATCTCGCGGCTGGTTCTTCCGCACCCAGCCGACACGCTGTCATCGGTCGATGCGTTGTCGATCAGGACAACCTGGACGGGCATCCCGGCGTGATCGCGAATCGAGCCCAGGCAACGTTCGAGCTCATCGCGCTCCGAGTGGGCGACAATCACGATCGTGACCCTGGGATTGCTCACGGGCGAGCAACATAAGGCAGGCATCAGCCGTTGAGTGAAACCCTGGTTTCCCTGATGATGCCGGCCTGGCGCCCGCAGGCCGAGTGGCTGGGGAGGCGGTGAGAAGCGCCCTCGCCCAAACCGGATGCGCGATAGAGCTGGTGCTGATCGACGACGGCTCACCGATCCCGGTCGCCGACCTCCTCGAAGGGCTCGAGGACCCACGGCTGCGGATCATCCGCATCGACCATCGCGGAGAGGCGCAAGCGAGGAACTCCGGGATCGCCGCGGCGCGGGGGGACTACCTCCGCTTCATCGACGCCGACGATGTGATCGAGCCGTCGAGCACCTCCCTCCTCCTGGGGTTGTGCAAAGGACGCCGTGATCTGATCGCCTACGGCGCCACCATGTTCTGCGACGAAGATCTGCGGCCGCTCTGGAAAATGACCAGCGAAGTCGAGGGAAACGGCGTCACGGCATGTCTCCTTGGCAGATTCCAGACGCGCCTGACCGCCTTTCTCTTTCCCAGGCGGGTGATCGAGCTGACCGGTGCCTGGGATCCGGACTTCGAGGTCTCTCCCGACTGGGACTTCATCCTGCGGTCGCTCGAGCATGCGCAGGTCCGTGGAACCGGCTCGGTCGCCGCCCTGTATCGAAGACACCCCGGCGGCGTGACAGCGAATCCGACGGCCGGCGCCAAAGCTGCGGAGCGTGTGGTGGCGCGCTACTTCGAGCGCCATCCAGAGCAGCGAGGCACCGCGCTCGAGCGTAAGGCCAGAGCGCGGTCGCTGGCCCACGCCGGCGTATCTACGCCACGCATCGGCGCCCCGGCAAAGCCGTCTCCGAGGCTGGCGCGCGCCGCGAGACTCGATCCCGGATCCGTCTGGATGGAGGTCTCTCAAGGTTGCCCCGCCTTACCGCTCGTAGGCGCCGGGCGCTGTAGATGGCAGCCGCAGATTCCTCGATCCGCCCTGCCCGCGAGCTGAATCCTCTACTCCGCCGGCGTCCGGAAGATCGCCAGTACGCTCAACAGCAGGGTTTTCAGGTCGAGCCACAACGACCAGTTTTCGATGTAGTAGTTGTCCCACTCGATCCGGTCCTCGAGCGAGGTGCTCCCACGCAGGCCGTGAACCTGCGCCCAGCCGGTGATCCCTGCCTTCACCTGGTGGCGGTCGCTGTAGCGGCGCACCCGGTCCTTGAACAGCGCTACGTATGAGGAGCGCTCCGGCCGCGGACCCACCATCGACATCTCGCCTCGCAGCACATTGAAGAGCTGTGGCGAGCTCGTCGAGACCAGTCCGCCGCAGAAAGCGCCAAATCTGGTGGTGCGGCGTTCCTCAATCGCTGAGGACGCTCGTTACCGTCGCCGGCGGCGGCGTCGCCGCCCGTCGCCTCGCGCGACCTATCGAGCGTCCGCCTCGCCATGCTCCTCCGGAGCGGCCAGCTCATCGTCCTGATCTTGAGCATCTCGAACTCATGGTCGTCGAGGCCGACCCGGCGCTGGCGGAAGAAGATCGGGCGCCCCAGCGTCAGCGCCGTGCCGACCGCCGCAAGGATCGAGCAGCGGGGAGACCACAACGATCGCCACGAGGCAAGCAGCACGGTCGAACGTGTACTTGACCGAGACCCGCCAGTCCTTTGGTTGGAGGGGTAGAGCGTCACCAGCGGCAGCCCGCCCACCCGCTCCAAAGTGATGCTGTCCGGCAGGATACCCTCGTAGAGCCGCGGGCACGATCGCCACCGAGACCTCATCCGCTGCAGCGTCCGCAGGAGACCCGAGCTGAACGTCGTAGGGGTCGTTGGAAAAGCTGATGATCGCGTGCTCTATGCCCCGGTCGCGAACGATCTCCTCCAGCCGCTCCTCGGACCCGAGCACCGGCAGCCCGCTGGGATGCTCGCCACCTCGAGCGGCTCGGGTCCACGAAACCGATCGGCCGCAGGCCCAACTCCGGGTGGGCGAGCAGGCGGCGGCGATCAGGTGCCCCACCCTGCCCCGCGCCAACGATCAGGGTGGGCGCTCCGTGCCCAAGCCTGTTGAAGCGGTCGGCGACGATCGCCAAGATTGCCCTTCCCGCGACTAGATAGACGGCAGCGAATAACCAGCCGCGGATCGTCTCTTCCGCAACCGCGTAATTGTCGGTGAAGGCGACACGCAGGAAGGCGATCACCATCGCCGCGAGCGCCGTCGCGGCCAGGATCGCCCGCGCCTCATCGAGGAACTGCCGCTGGTCGACATGGCCCGGTAGAGCCGCGAGCCCAGCGCCGCAAGAACCAGGGCGACGAAGACGAGTCCGCCAGCTCGGGCTCTCGCCGATTCGGCTGCCGATGCCGAAAGGGTCTCGACTGCGCCCGCGAGCATCAGCATCAGCGCATCCGTGACCACGCCGCCAGCGCGCCATGCGCACCGCGGTGCTCCGGCGCGGCGCTCGCACCGTCTCGCCCCGGGCGCTGTCCGCCTGCTCTGCGCGGGTAGCTCGCCTCGAAGGCTGCAGAAGGGCCTTCATCCTCATCCTGCTCGGCATTCTCCTGCGATTTCCTCAGCCCCCCGCAGGCAGCCGCCCACGTGCAGCTAGGCCTACGCCCCCGCTCTATCGACACGCCCAGCGGTTCCTCGAGCGTGGTGGTTCTCAGTCGAGAACGACGGGTGGGTTGTGCCCGGGAATCACCATATGGGGCTGGAGCGCGCGGATCCGCTGCCACTGGCGCAGCAGCTCCTCGCGCTCGGGCCCGAAATCCTCGGGCAGCTCCATGCGATCGAAGTACTCGGGCAGTGGGCCGACGCAATCGGAGGCGATCGCGACCAGGCCCTCCTCGGTGTCGACCAGCAGAGTGATCAGGCCGTCGGAGTGCCCCGGGGTCCGAATCCAGCGCAAGCCGGGCTCGATCTCGCCCTCCTCTCCCTCGAGGAGCTCGAGTTTCGCGTTCTCCAGCTGGCCGGAGACGATCTGGGCGTAGGGCGCTTCGGTCTCCAGCCGGTGGACGTAGGTCCGGCGCATCGGCCAGCCTGCGATCCCCTCCGCGTGGTCGAAATGGAGGTGGGTGAGGATCACGTCCTTGATCTCCTCGGGCCCTACCCCGAGCTCCGCCAGCGCCCCGATCACCGGTGCCCCCTGCATGATCAGGCCCGGATCGACCAGGTAGTCCCGCTCACCGCGGACCAGCAGGGTGTTGGGGAAGGCGACCATTCCGGTCGTCCGCCCGCCCTCCTGGAGCGACTTGTAGCGCTGGAAGCCCTCGGCGGAGCTGTCCACGGTGGCCGCCTCTGCCTCGCCGTTGGAGACCGCGAAGACGTAGCGCTGCGCGGGCACGAGGATGTGGACGCTCGTCACCGGGGCAGACTAACCCGGCGCAGACTGAGGGCGCCCAGCTGGGCGCCCTCGTTGAAACCGGTTGTGCGCGGGGATCAGCTGGTGGGAACGCTCTCGCTCTCCGTCGCCGGAGTGGTGGTCGAGGTGTACTCGAACTCCTCCTCGGCTCCGAACAGCCTGTCGAGCACCGCGTTGCGCACGTCCTCACTCAGGATCAGGACCAGGGCCGCGCCGAGAATCGCGAGCAGCAGGGCCTTGCCGATCCCGAACTTCCGCCGGCCAGTGCGCCTGCCGCGAAGCTGCTGGCTGGCGTCGCGCAGCGACTCGGCGGCGGTGCGGAGGTCGCGCTGGACCTTCTTGTCGTCCATCACCGCCTTCGCCGGGCCCTTGCCGTTCGACATCCGCCCGTAGGCGTTGCGGGCCGCCTCGAAGGCGACGCGAATGTTCTGGCGGAGCTCTTCGTCCTCGAGCAGCCGCCGTACGTACGGGTTGGAGGCCACCGACCTGGCCGCGTCACCGGCCTTCGCGCTTCTGCTTTGTGCCCCCATTGGTCTCCTCAGTCGTTTCCAGGGTGCAGGCGGAGGATATACCCGCTGCGCCCGCGCTAGAGGGTTGATCGGCGTCATCCGCGTGCGTGGATAACCCACATCAGCCCTCTAGCCCTTGGCCTTCGCCTTGGCGGCGACTCTCTCCTTCGTCTTCGCCGGCTTCGAGTTGCCGCTCGGCTTCGCGGGACGCTGTTCGAGCGCGGCCGCGAGGGCGTCGCCGATCTCGTCGACGTAGACGAACTCGAGCCCGGCGCGCTCGTGCTCGGAGATCTCCTCGACGTCGCCCTGATTGCGGTCGGGAACGATCACCGTCTTGATCCCGGCTCGCTGGGCCGCAAGCGACTTCTCCTTCAAGCCGCCGATTGGAAGCACCTGGCCGGTGAGGGTGATCTCGCCGGTCATCGCGACGTCGTTGCGCACGGGGACGCCGGTGACCAGGGAGGCGAGCGAGGTGACCATCGCGACGCCGGCTGAGGGCCCGTCCTTGGGCACGGCGCCGGCGGGCACGTGGATGTGGATGTCGTGGTTGGCGAACCAGTCGTCGGGCAGCTCCGGCGCCAGCTCCTTCGCATGGCCGCGGACGTAGGTGAGCGCCGCCTGGGCCGACTCCCGCATCACGTCGCCGAGCTGGCCGGTGATCGTCAGCTTCCCCGACCCGGGGATCGCGCTCGACTCGACGAAAAGGACCTCGCCCCCGACCGGGGTCCAGGCGAGGCCGGTGGCGACGCCCGGGTCCTTGGTGCGACGACGCTGCTCGGCGAAGAAGCGGCGCTTGCCGAGCAGCTCGCGGGCCCGCTTGGCGGAGATCTTCACCTTGCCCTCGGAGGTGCCCTCGGCGACCTGCCTGGCGATCTTCCGGCAGACGGTGCCGATCTGGCGCTCCAGGTTGCGGACCCCGGCCTCGCGCGTGTACTCGTCGATGATCGCGCTCAGAGCCGCGTCCGAGAACTCGATCTGGGAGGGCTTCAGCCCGTTCGCCTGCAGCTGCCGAGGTACCAGGTAGCGCTTGGCGATGTGGAGCTTCTCGTCGACCGTGTAGCCGGCGAGCTGGATCACCTCCATCCGGTCCTGGAGCGCGGGCGGCACCGGCTCGAGGAAGTTGGCGGTCGCGATGAACAGGACCTCGGAAAGGTCGAAGGGGAGGTCCAGGTAGCTGTCGCGGAAGGTCGAGTTCTGGGCCGGGTCGAGCACCTCGAGCATCGCGCTCGAGGGATCGCCGCGGAAGTCGGCGCCCATCTTGTCGATCTCGTCGATCATGAAGACGGGGTTCCGGGTGCCGGCGTCGCGCAGCGCCCGGATGATCGTTCCCGGAAGGGCGCCGATGTAGGTGCGCCGGTGACCGCGGATCTCGGCCTCGTCGCGGACGCCGCCGAGGGAGATCCGCTCGAATTCGCGGCCGAGGGCGCGAGCGATCGAGCGGCCGAGGCTGGTCTTGCCGACCCCCGGCGGGCCGACGAAGCAGAGGATCGGGCCGGGCGAGTCTGGATTCAGCTTGCGCACAGCGAGGTACTCGAGGATCCGTTCCTTCACCTCCTCGAGGTCGTAGTGATCCTCGTCGAGGACCTTGCGGGCGTGCTCGATGTCTAGGTTGTCCTCGGTCTCCTTCGCCCAGGGAAGGTCGACCAGCCACTCGAGGTAGGTGCGGATCACCCCGTACTCGGCGGCGGCCGGCGGCAGCCTCTCCAGCCGCCCCAGCTCGCGCTCGGCCTGCTTGCGCGGCTCCTCGGGCAGCTCCGCCGCCTCGATCCGCTCGCGGAGCTCCTTGATCTCCGCCTGCTGCTCGTCGCCCTCGCCGAGTTCGTCCTGGATCGCCTTCAGCTGCTGGCGGAGAAAGTACTCGCGCTGGCCCTTGTCGATCTCCGACTCGACCTGCGACTGGATCTTGGTGCCCAGCCGGACGACCTCGAGCTCCCGGGTGAGGATCTCCGAGAGCCGCCGCAGCCTCTTGGTCACGTTGACCTCCTCGAGCAGCTCCTGCTTCTCCTCGCTCGGGATCCTCAGCGCCCCGGCGATCAGGTGCCCGAGCGCCGAGGGATCGTCGAGATTGGTGACCGCGAGCTGGAGCTCCTCGGGCAGGTAGGGAATCTGCTCGATGATCTCGCTGAAGGTGTTCTGGACGTTCCGGGTGAGCGCCTCCAGCTCCGGCGATGGCTCGAGCACGTCCTCGAGCACCTCGATCCGGGCGACCAGATAGGGCTCCTCGGAGACGTAGTCGGTGAGCCGGACGCGCTGTCCGCCCTGGACCAGGATCCGCAGGGTCCCGTCGGGGACTTTCATCATCCGGGCGACAACACCGGCGACGCCGACGTCGTAGAGATCGTCGGGGCCTGGTGCGTCGTTCTCGGGGTCGCGCGAGCCGACCATCGCCAGCATCCGGTTGCCGGAGAGGACGTCGTTGACCAGCTTGATCGAGCGCTCCTGGCCGACCGCCAGCGGGGTCAGGGTGTCGGGATAGGTGACGGTCTCGCGCAGGGGCAGCACCGGGAGGGCGTCGGGAAGCGGCTCCTGGCTGCGCACCGCCTCCTCCGCGTCGGGAATCTCAACGACCTCGAGCTGAGGCGTCTCGACCTCCGCCATGAGGCCCCTACTCCGAGCGCTCGATCGGGACCTGGCGCGCCTGCTGGGGCAGGCGGACCGGCAGCTCGACGCGGAGGATCCCGTCCTCGTAGGTGGCCTGAGCGTGATCGGCCTCGACATCGACCGACAGCTCGACCGCGCGGCGGAAGGGGCCGGAGGGCAGCTCGACCCGCTGGTAGGTGCGGCCTTCGGTCTCGCGAACCGGACGCTCGCCGCTGATCACCAGGGCCCGTCCCCGAACCTCGAGGTTTACGGCCTCCAGCTCGATCCCGGGCAGCTCGACCTTGACGATCGCTTTCTCGGGGGCGTCCTCGCCGCAGTAGTAGACGTCGACACGGGGGACGAAGACCACCGTGCTGCGCTGGGAGCGATAACCCGCCTGGTCCCAGAACTCACCGAGGAGCTCGTCCATCTCCCGGCGCATCCGGGCGAAGTCCGCGAATGGATCGCGTTGGCTGGTCATCTCGGAACAGAGTAGCTACCGCCAGGCCTCACACTTCGTACGTCGCTCCTTCCGCGGCCACTTCGACCGGGCCGCCGAAGCCGAGCTCGGCCTGCTCGCGCGCCCACTCGTCGCCGAGCTCGTCGGAGATGTGGGTGATCACCACGCGCTTCGCTCCGGCCCGCCGGGCAAGCTCCCCGGCCTCCTCGGGGGTGAGGTGACCGCGCACCCCGGTGCGCTCCGGCCGTGGCAGGGTCGCCTCGACCAGCAGCAGGTCGGCGTCGCGGGCGATCTCGACGAGCTCTTCGCCCGGCCGGGTGTCGGCGCTGTAGGTGAGCTTGCCCTTGCCGGCGCTGAGGTTGACGGCGTAGGTATCGATGAAGTGGGGAACCGGGTGGAAGCTCGCCTCGATTCCCCCGATCTCGACCGAGTCGCCCGGCTCGTACTCCTCGATCGCGAACGCGGACTCGATCAGATCGTCGTTGCCCCAGGCGCCGACCACCCGCCGGAAGAACTCGGTGGCGCCCGGCGGCGCGATCAGCCGCGGATGGGCCGGGCTGTCGGTGCCCGGCCAGGTGTGGACCGGCACCGGCTGCTGCCTGGGCGCATAGATCAGCGCGTAGGAGTAGGGGACCAGATCGAGGAAGTGATCGGCGTGGAGGTGGGAGAGGATGACGCCGTCGAGATCGACGTAGTCGATCCGCTCCCGGAGCTTGCCGAAGACGCCGTTGCCGCAGTCGAGGAGGACGCCGGTCTCCCCGTCCTCGATCAGATAGCCGCTGCAGGCCCCGCCCGCGTCCTGCCAGGACGGGGACTTGCCCAGCACAGTGACCCTCAACTGTCGGCGTGCCTCTTCACTTGCCCCGCGCGGACTCTAGCCGCGGTGCGTGACTAGCGCGGCACGACCGCAGCGGCGGCGGTGCTGAGCAGCGGAGCGGGAACCGGGGTCACATCTCCCGCTCGCTCGAGCAGGGTCGCCTGGCGGGGTGGGACCAGACCCTGCGGGGTATCGGGGCGAAAGGTCGGGCAGGGCTCATCTCGTCCGAGAGCGCAGAGGTTGCGGCGGCGAAAGAAACACTGATCGCATGAGACCGCAGCATCGCGTGACCGACTCTCGGCCAATGTCCTTCCCCTTTCCTCTCTCTACCTGGATCTGGTTTCCCGGCCGGTGGCCTTCTCCGTGGCCGCCGCGAGCGAGAAGGGCATAATGCCACCCCCGCCGTCGGCTCGCCACTGCCCTTTCCGCAATTGGCGTGCTTATCTTTTTGGCCTCGATTCAGGACGGGGATGTCGATTAGGGCGCCCTAAGAAGAGAACGCCGTTGCGGCTCCGGCGGTAATATTTTCAGCCGATGGCGCAGCAGCGGACTTCCCAGCTCTCGGCCTCGCCGCCCCTCTTCGAGAGCCGCCTCCTCGACTTCTTCTCCCGGATCCATCCAGCCGTCCCGGCGCTCGTCTTCGTCCCGGTGGTGGTCGGCGGGATCTGGCTGGCGATTGACCGCGGCGTCGGGGCCGGCGTTGCGGCACTACTTGTGCTCGCGGGGATCGCGATCTGGACCCTGACCGAGTACTGGCTCCACCGGCTGCTCTTTCACTGGGAGCCCAAGTTCCGGGGCGGCGACCGCCTCCACTTCATCATCCACGGGGTCCACCACGACCACCCCAACGACGCGATGCGCCTGGTGATGCCGCCCGCCGTCAGCATCCCGCTGGCGGCGCTCTTCCTCGGACTCTTCGTCCTCGTCTTCGGCGCCCCCGAGGCCTTCCCGATCTTCTCCGGGTTCATCGGCGGATACCTCACCTACGACTACACCCACTACCACCTCCATCACCACACCCCGAAGACGAAGCTCGGCAAGCGGATTCGCGAGCAGCACATGCGCCACCACTTCCAGGACCACCGCTACGGCTTCGGCGTCTCCTCGCCGCTCTGGGACGTCGTCTTCAACACCCTGCCCAGGCGCCGCGGTGCACCGGCCGGCTCCAAGCCGGACGAGGCTAGCTAGACCAACCGGGTTCGGCGGCTTCGCCCCCTCGAGGACGGCGATCACGTTCTCGGCCACCAGGCGGGCCATCGCGTCGCGAGCGGTGACCGTGGCCGAGCCGATGTGGGGCAACAGGACACAACGCGGCGCCGCGAGCAGCGAGGCCGGCACGCTCGGCTCGTTCTCGTAGACGTCGAGCCCGGCGGCGCCGAGCGTCCCGCGCTCGAGTGCCGCGGCGAGCGCCTCGGCATCGACCAGCGGCCCACGCGAGGTGTTGACCAGGACGCCCCCGGAGCCGATCAGCTCGAGCTCAGCGGCCCCGATCAGGTGGTGGGTGTCGGGCGTCGCCGGCGCGTGCAGGCTGACCACCTCCGAAGACTGGAGCAGCTCGCCGAGCTCGAGGTGGCGGGCCCCGAGCTCTCCCTCGGCCTCCGGCTTCGCGCTGGGGCCGCTGTAGAGAACCTCGGCGCCGCCAGCCCTGACCAGCTCCGCGTAGCGACGCCCGATCCGACCGAGGCCGACGACCCCGACCGTCGCTCCGCGAAGCTCGAGCCCCAGATAGGCGGCCGGTTCCAAGCCACTCCAGCGACCGGCCCGTAGATCGCGCTCCGCGTCGCTCATCTGGCGGGCGGCCGCCAGCGTCAATGCCAGGGCCAGCTCGGCGGTCGCCTCGGTGAGCACTCCAGGGGTGTTGGTGACGATCACGCCCCGCTCGGCGCAGGCCGCCTGGTCGATGTTGTCGTAGCCGACCGCGAAGTTGGCGACCACCTTCAGCTGCTCGCCGCAGGCATCGAGCAGCTCGGCGTCGACCGGGATCGTCGGGTCGGCGACCAGGGCGGAGGCGCCGGGGACGAGCGCGAGCAGCTGCTCCCGGCCGACCTCCAGTCCCCCCTCCCGGACTTCGTAGCGCTCACGCAGCGGTTCCAACCCGGCCGGCAGGAGGCGGCGGGCGATCACCACGATTGGAGCCGGGGCGCTCACCAGCGGCAGTTTGAGCCTTCATGAGCGGACTTGCAGTTTCACCCCACTGACCCTGAAAAGAAGTGAGTAATGGTTACAGTGAGTAACTCACACCACTCAAGGAAGAGAGAGGAACAGATGCCATCTGCATCCGACACAGTCGATCAGGCCAGGGCACTGCTCGAGCGCAGGCTGAAGGAGCTCGACGACGAGCGCCGTAAGGTCCAGTCCGCCCTCGCCGGGCTGGGCCGCAGGCGCGGCCCCGGGCGCCCGCGGGGCTCGGGTCGCCAACGGCGGCGCCGCAGCGGCGGCAGGGCCGATCAGGCCGTCAAGATCATCGGCGACAACCCGGGGATCACCGTCGCGGAGCTGGGCAAGAGGATGCGACTGAAGGCCCCCAACTACCTCTACCGGGTGCTGCCCGGCCTGGAGAAGGAGGGGCGGATTCGGAAGAAGGGGCGGGGCTACCACCCCGGTCGCGGGTCGAAATAGGCCCGCTTCCCTAGATCAGGCCGAGCTCCTTGACCGCGTCGCGCTCCTCCTTGAGCTCGGCGACCGTGGCGTCGATCCGCTCGCGGGAGAAGTCGGGGACATCGAGGCCCTCGACCAGCTTCCACTGTCCGCCGGAGCAGGTGCAGGGGGAGCCCGAGATCAGGCCCTCGTCGACCTCGTAGGAGCCGTCGGAGAGAACCGCCATCGAGGCCCAGTCGCCGTCCGGGGTGCCCAGCACCCAGTCGTGGACGTGGTCGATCGCGGCGTTGGCCGCCGAGGCGGCGCTGGAGGCGCCCCGCGCCTCGATGATCGCCGCGCCCCGCTTCGAGACGGTGGGGATGAACTCCTCGGCGATCCAGTTCTCGTCACCGACCTCCTCCCAGGCAGATTTTCCCCTCACCTTCGCGTTCACCAGGTCGGGGTACTGGGTGGTCGAGTGGTTGCCCCAGATCGTCAGGTTCGTGATCTCGTCAATCGCCGCCCCGGTCCGCTTCGCGAGCTGCGCCGTCGCCCGGTTCTGGTCGAGGCGAACCATCGCAGTGAACCGCTCGCGGGGGACTCCATCGGCGTTCGACATCGCGATCAGGCAGTTGGTGTTCGCCGGATTGCCGACGACCAGGACCTTGATGTCGTCGGCGGCCCCGGCGGCGATCGCCTCACCCTGCGGCTTGAAGATGCCGCCGTTCGCCTCCAGCAGGTCCGAACGCTCCATCCCCGCAGACCGGGGACGGGCGCCGACGAGGAGGGCGACGTTGCAGCCGTCGAATGCCTGCTTCGGGTCGTCATGGATGTCGACCCCGGCGAGGAGGGGAAAGGCGCAATCATCGAGCTCCATCGCCGTGCCCTCGGCCGCCTTCACCGCGTCCGGGATCTCGAGCAGGTTCAGACGGATGCTGGTGTCCTCGCCCAGCATCTGTCCGCTGGCGATCCGGAAGAGGATCGCGTAGCCGATCTGGCCGGCCGCACCGGTGACCGTGACCGTCACCGGAGCTGAAGCGGAGCCGTTGCTCATTTCATCTCCTTTTCGAGGTTCTCGTCGATCGAGCTCAGGAACTCCTCGGTGGTCTGGAACTCCTGGTCCGGGCCCACCAGGAGCGCCAGGTCTTTGGTCATCTTGCCGCTCTCGACGGTCTCGACGCATACCCGCTCGAGGGTCTCGGCGAACTCGGAGACCCTGGGAGTCTCATCCATCCGGCCGCGAGCGGCGAGCCCACGCGTCCAGGCGAAGATCGAGGCGATCGGGTTGGTGGAGGTCGGCTTGCCCTGCTGGTGCTGGCGGTAGTGGCGGGTGACGGTGCCGTGCGCCGCCTCGGCCTCCACCGTCTTTCCGTCGGGCGTCATCAGCACGGACGTCATCAGGCCGAGCGAGCCGAAGCCCTGGGCGACGGTGTCCGACTGGACGTCGCCGTCGTAGTTCTTGCACGCCCAGACATAGCCCCCCTCCCACTTGAGCGCGGCGGCGACCATGTCGTCGATCAGGCGGTGCTCGTAGGTGAGCCCCTGGGCCTCGAACTCCTGCTTGAACTCGGCGTCGTAGATCTCCTCGAAGAGGTCCTTGAAGCGCCCGTCGTAGGTCTTCAGGATCGTGTTCTTGGTCGACATGTAGACGGGCAGCCCGCGCTCGAGGCCGTAGCGGAACGAGGCGCGGGCGAAGTCGCGGATCGAGTCGTCGAGGTTGTACATCGCCATCGCGATCCCGCCGCCCTCGGGGAAGTCGAAGACCTCGAGCTCGATCGGCCCCTGGTCGGGGTCGTTCGGATGAAAGGAGAGCTTCAGCATGCCCTCGCCGGGGATCCTCGTGTCCGTCGCCCGGTACTGGTCGCCGAAGGCGTGGCGGCCGATGATGATCGGCTTCGTCCAGCCTGGCACCAGCCGCGGCACGTTCGAGATCACGATCGGCTCGCGGAAGATCACCCCACCGAGGATGTTGCGGATCGTCCCGTTCGGAGATCGGTACATCTCCGAGAGCCCGAACTCCTTCACCCGGGCCTCGTCCGGGGTGATCGTCGCGCACTTGACCCCGACCCCATGCTGCTTGATCGCGTTGGCCGCGTCGAGGGTGATCTGGTCGTGGGTCGCCTCCCGGCTCTCGATCGAGAGGTCGAAGTAGACGAGCTCGATATCGAGGTAGGGCAGGATCAGCTGCTCCTTGATGAAGGCCCAGAGGATCCGGGCCATCTCGTCGCCGTCGAGCTCGACGATCGGGTTCGTGACCTTGATCTTGGCCACGAGCGCGGCGATGCTAGCCGAGTCGCGCTGACCTGGAGGCAGACTGCCCCGCCCCTGTAACCGGCGTTGTCTTGAGCCCATGAGCAGCCGCCTGATCGGGTCGCGACCGGAGGCCGCCGCTGCCGCTGGCTTGACACAAAGATGTGAACTGTGGTTCACTTCTTTGCTGTGGCTTACCGTCCGACCGAGCGAACCGAGGCCCGCAAGGCAGACGTCCGCGAGCGCATCGTCGCCGCCGCTCGCAGGCTGATCGCCCGCGGCGGCTACGCCGAGGCACAGGTCTCCGCCGTTGCGGCCGAGGCCGGAGTCGCCACCGGGACCGTCTACCGCCACTTCCCCTCCAAGGCCGACCTCTTCGCCGAGGTCTTTCGCGACGCCTCCCAGCACGAGGTCGACGCGATGCGCGAGGCGATGCATGCCGCGAGCGGCCCGGCCGCCGAGCGGATCGCCGCCGGGGTCGAGATCTTCGCCCGCCGCGCCCTCCGCGGACGACGGCTTGCCTGGGCGCTGCTCGCCGAGCCGGTTGACCCGGCGGTCGAGGCCGAGCGCCTTCACTTCCGCCACAGCTACCGCGACCTGATGGCCGAGACGCTCAGCGAGGGGATCGCCTCCGGCGAGCTGCCGCCGCAGGATGTCGAGGCGACCGCCGCGGCCCTGATCGGGGCGATCGGCGAGGCGATGCTCGGCCCGCTGTCGCCCGCATATGACGGGTCGTTCCTCCCTAAAACGGGTCGCTCCTCTCGGAGCGCCCTCGCATTCCGCCCTCGCACAGACGGCGGCGATCCCGAGGCACTGATCGCCTCCCTGATCAACTTCTGTACTCGCGCGATCGGAAAGGAGCCCGCGCATGTCAACGCTTGAAAAGCCCGCTGGAGTCCGCACCCACGAGGTCACCAACCAGCCACCGCCGCTGGTCGACTACAACGTATTCGAGGCCGACCGGGTGATGACTGAGGCCGTTCGCCGGGAGGGCGCTGGCTGGGCCGAGCAGCGGATCTCCGAGGTCGGCGAAATCGCGGGGCGCGCCGACGTGATCGAGCTGGGCAGGCAGGCGAACGAGAACCCGCCAAAGCTCCGTACCCACGACCGCTACGGCAACCGGATCGACGAGGTCGAGTTCCACCCTTCCTGGCACGACCTGATGCGCCTTGGGGTCGGCCACGAGCTCCACTCGCTTCCCTGGCGCGAGCCCCAGCCCGGCGGGCACGTCGCCCGGGCCGCGGCCTTCATGTGCTTCTCCCAGGCCGAGGCAGGGGTCGGCTGCCCGATCTCGATGACCTACTCGGTGGTCCCGGCGCTCCGCCACCAGCCTGAGCTGGCCGAGGAATGGGAGCCGCGCATCCTTTCCGACACCTACGATCCCCGCGAGATTGCGGCGGCCGAGAAGCACGGCTCCCTCTTCGGCATGGGGATGACCGAGAAGCAGGGCGGCTCCGACGTGCGGGCGAACACAACGGTCGCTCGACCGATCAACGGTGGCGGTCCTGGCGCCGAATACGAGATCACCGGGCACAAGTGGTTCTTCTCGGCGCCGCAGTGCGACGCGTTCTTGGTCCTGGCCCAGGCGGAGGGCGGCATCTCCTGCTTCCTCCTGCCCCGCCGGCTGCCCGACGGCGAGCTCAACCGCTTCCGCCTCCAGCGGCTGAAGGACAAGCTCGGCAACCGCTCGAACGCCTCCAGCGAGATCGAGTTCGACGGCGCGCTGGTCCGGCTTGTCGGGGACGAGGGCGCCGGCGTGCGGACGATCATCGAGATGGTCAACCACACCCGCCTCGACTGCGCCACGGGCAGCGCCACCGGGATGCGTGCCGGGGTCGCGCAGGCGATCAATCACGCTTCGCACCGCTCGACATTCGGAAAGTTGCTGGTCGACCAGCCCCTGATGCAGAACGTCCTCGCCGATCTCGCTGTCGAGTCCGAGGCGGCGACGATCAGCTCGCTGCGCCTGGCGCGCGCCTATGACGAAGCGATCGCCGGCGACGACGAGGCCCAGGCCTTGAAGCGAATCGCGAACGCGGTGCTCAAGTACTGGATCTGCAAGCGCGGCCCGAGCCACGCCGTCGAGTGCCTCGAGTGCCTGGGCGGCAACGGCTACGTCGAGGAGTCGGGGATGCCCCGGCTCTACCGCGAGACCCCGCTCGCCTCGATCTGGGAGGGCTCCGGCAACGTCCAGTGCCTGGACGTGCTCCGGGCGATGGTCAAGAACCCAGACTCGGTCGAGGCCTTCTTCGCCGAGGTCGGCGAGGCGGGGGGCGAGCCCCGGCTCGACGACTATGTGGCGGAGCTCCGCTCCGATCTCACCGACATGACCGAGATCGAGTCGCGGGCGCGCCGCCTGGTCGAGCGGCTGGCGCTGGCGCTGCAGGGCTCGCTGCTGATCCGCTTCGGCGACGGGGCGGTGGCCGACGCGTTCGTCGCCTCTCGCCTCGCCGGCGACTGGGGCCAGGCCTTCGGCACCCTGCCGGCCGGCACCGACTTCGGCCGGATCATCGAGCGCCACGCGGTCGCCTAGCGGCATTAGGCCCCCGGCAAGGGGGAGCCGGTCGACTACGAGACGCTCCGCTACGAGAGCGACGGGCACGTCACCGTGCTCACCTACGACCGGCCCGAGCAGCGCAACGCGGTCAGCCGGCAGATGAACCGCGAGCTCCATCACGCCTGGCAGCGGTTCCGCGACGATCCCGAGGCACTTCGTCCTGGTGATCACCGGCGAGGGCGAGGCCTTCTGCGCGGGCTGGGATTTGGAGGACGCCGCCGAGCTCGGCGAGGGCGAGCCTCCCGACTGGGACGAGTTCCGGACCAGCATCTACAACACCCCCGGGGAATGCGGCTACACCCGCAGGGTCGATGTCTTCAAGCCGGTGATCGCCGCGGTCAACGGCTGGGCGGTGGCGGCCGGCCTCGAGAACGCCCTCCTCGCCGACATCAGGATCGTCGCTGAGAACGCCGTATTCGGGGCGCTGGAGCGGCGCTGGAACATCGTCGGCGGCGACGGGATGACCGTGCGGCTGCCGCTGGTGGTCGGCTACGGCGCGGGCGATGGAGCTGATCATCACCGGTCGCCCGGTGGGCGCCGAGGAGGCGCTTCGGATCGGCCTCGCCAACGAGGTGGTCCCCGAGGGCAAGTCGCTCGAGCGCGCGCTGGAGCTCGCCCACCAGATCGCGGAGCTACCCCAGGGCGCCATCCGCATCCGACAAGGAGACGATGGTCCGCAACGTCGGGCGGACCTACGAGGAGCAGCTGCTCGCGCGAGGCCGAGAACACCGCCTCGATGTTCGCCCGCCGCGACTCGCACGCGATCGGCGCCCGCGCCTTCAAGGAGGGCCGGACTCCGGAGTGGCCGCACCACGGGCTCTAGAGCCAGTTCTGGTCAGCCTCCTGGTCCAGCCTTTATCTTCACCCGCGGGTTGCGCTGCTAGGGTGGCCGCGCCACGTCATCCGAGGTGGCGGGGACCGCAAATAGAACGCGCGGCAGCGTTAGTGGTAGCGCCGCAGTGCTACGAGGAGATCGCCGATGGAAGCAGTCGAAGCCGGCAGTATCGGTAGCGATACCGGCACCGTGCGGAGGAGTGGCAGCGAGCAGGGGACGGACAGCGCCGCGGAACGGACCCCGAAGCCCCTTGCCGACGCGATCCAGCCGGTCGAGCACGAGACCGCCGACCGGATCATCACCGGCCTGGTCACGGTGGTGCCGTTCCTGCTCCTAGGGCTCGCCGCCTGGCAGCTCTGGAACGAGGCCCTTCACTGGAGCGATCTGACGATCTTCGCCCTGATCTACCTTCCCACCGGCCTCGGGATCACGGTCGGCTTCCATCGCCTCTTCACCCACCGCAGCTTCAAGACCAGCCCGGCGGTCCGCGGCGTCTTCGCCGCCCTCGGCTCCGCCGCGATCGAGGGCCCGGTGATCTCCTGGGTCGCCGACCACCGCAAGCATCACGCCTTCTCAGATGAGGAGGGGGACCCGCACAGCCCCCACGTCGGTCACGGCGGCGGCATCCGAGGCACCCTCCGCGGACTGTTCCACGCACACCTCGGCTGGCTCTTCATTCACACCGAACGCGGCTCCAAGGACCGCTTCGCGCCGGACCTGCAGAAGGACCGGGTGGTCCGCTTCATCGACCGCACCTTCCTCTTCTGGGCGGTGATCGGCCTGGTGATCCCCTTCGGCCTCGGGGTCGCGATCGGCGGCACGATCGAGACCGGGCTCACCGGCCTGCTCTGGGGAGGCGCGGTGCGGGTCTTCGTCCTCCACCACGTCACCTACAGCATCAACTCGCTCTGCCACGTCTTCGGGAAGCGGAGCTTCGAGACCGGGGACGAATCGAGGAACCTCGCCTGGCTCGCGCCGCTGAGCTTCGGCGAGGCCTGGCACAACAACCACCACGCCTTCCCGACCTCGGCCGTGCACGGCCTGCGGCGCTGGCAGTTCGATCCCGGCGCCCTGCTGATCTGGGGCCTGGAGCGGGCGGGGTTGGTCTGGGACGTGGTCCGGATCGCGCCCTCGCGGCAGGCCGCCAAGGCCGTTTCATAAGTCCGCGGTCCAGGCTGCTACCGTGGGCTTGTTAGGTCGGGCATGGAGCCCGACACATTCAGTGCAAGCGCTCGCAGGCGTTGCTCACCGCATCCTCTCGCGTTCGCAGCACCGAACAACGGAGGACACAGATGCCGACAGGCACAGTGAAGTGGTTCAGTGACGACAAGGGCTTTGGCTTCATCACGCCCGACGATGGAGGCGATGACGCCTTCGTGCATTTCAGCGCGATCGTCGCCGACGGCCACCGCACCCTCGCCGAGGGCGCCAAGGTGACCTACGACGTCGAGGCCGGGGACAAGGGTCCCAAGGCAGCCAACGTCAAGCCCGCCTAGTCAAGACTGGCTAGTCGAAGCTGATGCGAGCGCCGCGCCCACCAGGGCGCGGCGTTTTTTTATGCGAGGGTGCTCCGATAATCCAAGGGCGCTCCGAAGGAGCGACCCGTTTCATGATGGAGGAGCAACCCGTTTTATGCCCTAGACCCAGCTTCGGTCGAGGCGGCGGACGACCGCCTCGGTAAGCCGGATCGCGTCGGCGAGGGTCCCGTAGTCGACGTTCTCGGGGGTGTCCGTCGGCCAGTGGTAGTTGGAGGGGTTCTTGAACCGGTTGCAGGAGGCGAGCGAGAGGCACTGGTAGCCGGCGGCGAGCGGGAAGATCCCGTCGGTCGCGTTCCGGAGCCGCAGGTTCGGGACCAGCTCGATCCCGAGCTGCTCAGCGGTCGAGTCGACCAGCTCGAGCGCCGGGGCCGGGTACTCGTGCAGCTTCAGCATTCCCTCCCCGCGGAGCACGCAGAGCCGGGGGGAGGCGATCGTGTCGAGGCAGATGAAGAAGGTCCGGTCCACGGGCAGCTCGCCGGCGTGCCGCTCCATGAACAAGCCCATTCCCTCACACAGCGCCTCCTCGGAGGTGGAGAGGAAGAGGACCCGGGTGCCCTCGGTCGGCTGCTCGGCGAGCGCCCGCGCCAGCGCGATCAGGGCGACGCAGCCGCTGCCGTTGTCGTTGGCGCCGGGGACGACCTCACCGGCGCCGATGTGCGCCATGAACGCGGCACTCCCCGCCGAGATCAAGGTCCCGAGGCGGGTGAGGGCGTCGCTGCCCAGCGCCGCTCCGGCGGCGACCAATGCCGGCCCGCCGACCACCGGCCACATCAGGGGCGGGCTGGTGTCGGCCTTCTCGAACACCCACGGTGCTCGCTCCCCGACCGTCTCGGTGATCGCCGGATTGAAGAAGAACGCGGTGTGGGCGGCGTCGTGGTGAGAGACCAGGACGATCGTCCTCTCGGCGTCGCCCGGCCCGAGCTCGGCGAGGACCTGATGGGCGCTTCGCTTTGGCAGGAGGCGACGAAAGCGCCTCCGGCCCGGCGGCAGCTCGTCGGCGATCAGGCCCGCCGCGGCGGCCCCGGTGGCGGCGGCGAGAGCCCGCGAGAGCCGGCCGCCGCGGTGGGCGGCGATCCCGGCGAGAATCCCGGCGGCAGACAGGAGGCCGAGCGGCCACCAGAAGTTGCCGCTGGCCTCGGGTTCCTTCTCGACCTGGACCTCTCGGGCCCCTGCCTGGCGCAGCTCGTCCGCCAGCCACTCGGCGGCCTGTCGCTCTCCCTCGGAGGCGGAGGGGCGCTCAATCGCACAGAGCTGATCCAGCCGCCCACGCAGCCATTCGGCGGCCGGGGGCGGGGAGATCGCGGGTGGGGCCTCGATTGCGATCGCGGAAACCTATCCGGCACAGCCTAAGATCAGTCCCATGCCCGTGGGCGGAATCACCCTCTTTCATGTGCGCGGGATCAGGATCGCGGTCGACTTCTCCTGGTTCCTCGTCCTCTTCCTGATCATCATCTGGCTCTCTGCCTCCTATCAGGACGTTCTCGCGCCCGGCGTCAGCGACGGCGAGGCGTATGTCCTGGCGCTGGCGAGCGCCCTCCTCTTCTTCGCCTCGATCCTCCTCCACGAGCTCGGCCACGCCTTCGTCGCGCTCAGGAATGGGGTCGGGATCTCCGGGATCACCCTGTGGATGTTCGGAGGAGTCGCTCAGATGGAGCGCGACTCCGACAGCCCGGGCACCGAGTTCAAGATCGGAATCGCCGGACCGCTGGTGAGCGCGGCGATCGTCGTCGTCTGCGCTGTGGTCGGCGTGCTGCTGGTGGGCGGGAACGAGTTCCGCGACGCGGCCACGCTCGAGACCGGCACCGACACCTCGTCGATCGCCGCCCTGATCGCCTGGCTGGGAAGCATCAACCTCCTGGTCCTCCTCTTCAACCTCGTCCCGGCCTTCCCGCTCGACGGGGGACGAATAGCTCGGGCGATCGCCTGGCGGGTGACCGGCAACCGCTCCGGCGCCACCCGCTTCGCCGCCACCCTCGGCCGCGGGTTCGCCTACCTGCTGATCGCGGTCGGGATCTTCCTCGCCCTTCAGGGGGACATCATCGGCGGTATCTGGCTGGCGGTGATCGGCTTCATCCTCAACGGCTCGGCCCGCGGGGCGATCGCGCAGAGCCAGGTCACCAGCAGGATCGAGAACGTCTCAGTCGGCGACGTGATGGACCGCGAGCCGGTGGCGATCCCCGAGTCGCTCTCGGTCGAGCGTGCCCTCGACGAGTACTTCCATCGCTACCGCTGGCCCTGGTTCCCGGTGGTCGATGGCAACCAGCGCTTCGTCGGCCTACTCGACAGCAGCACCGCCGAGGCGGTCCCGGCCGTCGAGCGGGCCAGTTCGACCGTCGGCGAGATCCTCGCCCGGGACAGCGGCAACCTCACGGTGCGCGAGGACGCGCCGCTCGAGACGCTGCTCGGCAACGAGGCGCTCCGCCGCCTCGGCGCCCTGGTCGCCACCGACGCCGACGGCCGACTGCGGGGCGTGGTCACGGTCGACCAGATCGGCCGCGCGCTGCGCGACCCGGCGCCCCAGGCGCCCGGCGCCTAGCTGTCGCCTCGGACCTCTCTATAGGATCGCCCCCGCATGCCTGAGCACGACGTATTGGTGATCGGGGCGGGGCTAGCCGGGCAGCGCGCGGCGCTCGCGGCCGCCGAGGAGGGGGTCTCCGTGGGGATCATCAGCAAGGTCCACCCGGTCCGCTCGCACTCGAACGCTGCCCAGGGCGGGATCAACGCCGCCCTCCAGGAGGACGACAGCTGGGAGTCGCACGCGTTCGACACGATCAAGGGCTCCGACTACCTCGCCGACCAGGACGCGGTCGAGATCATGTGCCGCGCCGCCCCCGAGGAGCTCCTCCACCTCGAGCACCTCGGGGTCACCTTCCACCGCAACGAGGAAGGGAAGCTCGGCACCCGCGCCTTCGGCGGCGCCTCGGCGGCCCGCACCTACTACGTCGCCGACATCACCGGCCAGGCGATCATGCACGTCCTCTACGAGCAGCTGATGAAGTACTCCGACGCGGTCGACCGCTACGAGGAGTGGTTCACCACCGGACTCGCGCTCGACGACGGCGGCGACTGCGTCGGCGCGATCTGCCGGAACGTCCGCGACGGCTCGATGGAGGACTTCGGCGCCAAGGCGGTGATCCTGGCGACGGGCGGCAACGGCCAGGCCTGGCACCCGACCACCAACGCCCTGATCTGCACCGGGGACGGAATCGCGATGGCCTACCAGGCCGGGGCGAAGCTGATGGACATGGAGATGATCCAGTACCACCCAACCACCCTGGCCGGGAAGGGCTTCCTGATCACAGAGGGCGCCCGGGGCGAGGGCGCCCACCTCCTGAACGCCAGGGGCGAGCGGTTCATGGAGCGCTACGCGCCGAACAAGATGGAGCTGGCCTCGCGCGACGTCGTCTCCCGCGCCGAGCAGACCGAGATCCAGGAGGGGCGCGGCTTCCCCGACGGCACCGTGTCGCTCGACATCACCGTCGTCCCCCGGAAGCGGATCCACGAGGCGCTCCGCGAGATCGTCCTCGTAGGCCGCGACTTCGCCGGCGTCGATATCACCAAGGAGCCGATCCACATCAAGCCGGGGAACCACTACACGATGGGCGGGGTGAAGACCGACAACGAGGGCCGCACCACCGTTCCCGGGCTCTACGCCGCCGGCGAGGTCGCCTGCGTCTCCGTACACGGCGGCAACCGCCTCGGTGCCAACTCGCTGCTCGACACATTGATCTTCGGGCGACGTTCGGGCGTGGACGCGGCCGAGCGCGCCAAGGGCCGGGAGGCGGTGCACGCGGCGCACTCGGTGCTCCACGATGAGGAGGCCCGCGTCGCCGAGATCCTGGGGAGGGAGAAGGGGTCGGGCCGGCGGGTCTCGGAGATCCGCGAGGAGCTGGGCGAGACGATGGACGAGAAGGTGGCCGTCTTCCGGGACGCCGACGGCCTCGAGGCGGCTCTGGCGACCGTCCAGCGGCTGAAGGAGGAGGCCGCCTCCTGCTACATCGACGACCGCGGCGCGGTCTTCAACCAGGACGTCCTCGGCGCGATCGAACTGGGCTACATGCTCGACAACGCCGAGTGCACCTGCGTCGCCGCGATCCACCGAACCGAGAGCCGAGGGGCGCAGTACCGGACCGACTTCGCGGAGCGAAACGACACCGACTGGCTCAAGCACATCGACCTCTCCCGTGACGGCGACGGACCGGAGATCAGCTACTCCGAGGTGACGATCACCGAGTGGCAGCCGCAGGAGCGGACCTACTGAGTAGGGTGAGCTAGTGGCCGAGTTCACGCTCAAGGTCCGCCGCTTCCTTCCCGAGTCCGGCGAGGGGCCGTACTGGGAGCAGTTCGACGTCGACCTCGACCCCACCCTCTCGGTGCTCGACGGCCTCCTCCAGGCAAAGGACCGCGAGGACGGCTCGCTCGCCGTCCGCTGCTCCTGCCGGGCCGCGATCTGCGGCTCCTGCGGAATGAAGATCAACGGCGAGTCCGGTCTCGCCTGCAAGACGATGATCGGCGAGGCGAAGGACTTCGCGAACCGCGCCAACGGCGAGCGCACCGAAGGTGCGCGAAAGCAGGGCGAGGCGGAGCCGATCGTCGTCGAGCCGATGGGGAACATGCCGGTGATCAAGGACCTGGTCACCGACATGGAGTCGACCCACTGGAAGAAGATCAGGCGGGTGACCCCGTGGCTGCTCCCGGAGGGCGATCCGCCGGAGCGCGAGTACGTGGTTCCGCCGGAGTCGATGATCGACGTCACCCAGTCGATGGCCTGCATCCAGTGCGGCGCCTGCGTCTCGGCCTGTCTCTCGATGGAGGCCGATCCGGACTTCATCGGCCCCGCCGCCCTCGCCAAGGCCTATCGCTTCGTCGGCGACCCGCGCGACTCGGAGAAGCGCGAACGGCTCAACGACCTCGCCCAGGACCCGCATGGGATCTACGACTGCACCCACTGCTTCTCCTGCATCGACGCCTGCCCCAAGGGGGTGGCGCCGATGGACCAGATCATGCGGCTGCGCCGGGCCGCCAGCGAGCAGGGGATCGACGACCAGAACCACGGCCACAACCACGAAGCCGCCTTCACCAAGATCATCCGGGAGAAGGGCACCCTCGACGAGGCGCTGCTGCTCCAGGACTCCTATGCACCGGGGATCAAGGGGAAGCTGATCCCGAGACATGGAGCGATCAAGGGGCTGCTCGAGTCGATCCCGACCGCGATCAGAGGAATTCGGAGCGGCAAGATGCGCTCGCTACCGAAGCTGATCCCCGGCGTTCACCCGAAGCTGCCCGACGGCGCCCAGGACCACGTCAAGCGGATCTACGCCCACGCCGAGGAGCACGAGATCGAGCTCAACCTCTACATCCGCGGCGAGGAGGCCGACGACGAGCAGCCGGTCCCGGAGGCGGAGGCCGTCCCTGAGGCCGCGATCGAGCCGGAGCCCGACGAGGGGGAGAGCGCGTGAAGGTTGCCTACTGGCCGGGTTGCGTGAGCAGGGGCTTCACAACCGAGCTCCACGGCTCGATGGCCCTGGTCGCCGAGCGGCTCGGGATCGAGCTGGTCGAGCTCGACCGAGCGAACTGCAGCGGCGCAGGGGTGATCGCCGAGCACAACCAGGAGCTCGCCGACACCCTCAACGCGCGCACCTTCGCCCTCGCCCAGCAGACCGGGCTGCCGATGATGAACATCTGCTCGACCTGCCAGGGCGCCCAGTCCGAATGCCAGCAACGGCTCGACGTCGACTCGGGCTATCGCTCCCACATCAACGAGGTTCTGGCGGAGGAGGGGCTCAGCTACGACAAGGAGGGCTTCTCGAACAAGAACTTCCTCTGGGTCCTGGTCGAGGACTACGGGCTCGACCGCCTGAAGGAGCAGGTCGTCCGTCCGCTCGACGGGCTCAGGGTGGGCCCCTTCTACGGCTGCTACATCCTCCGCCCCAAGCACCGGCTCGGCTACGAGGAGCACCCCGAGCGCGACCTCTACCTCGACCGGCTGATCGAGGCGCTCGGGGGCGAGGTGGTCTCCTACGACGGCGCCCGCAAGTGCTGTGGCTTCCCGATCGTGACCATGGCCCGCGAGGTCTCCCTGCGCCAGGCCGGCACCCACGTCGGCGACGCGCTCGACGCCGGCGCCGACTGCCTGGTGACGCCCTGCCCGCTCTGCCACCTGAACCTCGACATGCAGCAGCCGGAGGCGGCGAAGATCGTCAACCGTGACCTCGGGCTCGCAGTCCTCCATCTCCCCCAGCTCGTCGGCCTCGCGCTCGGCTTCGAGCCGAAGAAGCTGGGCATGCGTCGCCATATCGCCTCGACCGAATGGGTAGAGCAGCGATTGGAGCCGATCGCGGCCTGATGGCCGAGGCCCGCGGGAGCTGAACCCGCGAAGAGCTGAAGTCAGACGGCGCCGGGCACGGGGCCGGCCTTTGAGTCTCCCTCGGCCTCGGCCATCTCTTCCATTCGCTTCTCGATCCAGCGCGCGCCGACCGTGTCGGTGAGACCGTGGGCGGCGATCGAGGCGAGGATGACGTACGCCGCGATCTGGAAGACGAGCTCGCCTTCGCCGACTCTTGAGTCGAGCACCAGTACGGCGAAGAGCATCGAGGACACCCCCTTGGGACCGAACCAGCCGATGAACGCTCGGTGCGGCCGGGGCAGCCGCACCCGCAGGAAGGAGACCGCGATTGCCAACGGGCGCGCCACGAGCAGGGCAATGGCGATGAAGGCCACCAGTAGCGGAATGCTGCCGCCATAACCGGCGGCGACGATCAGCCCCCCGAAGATGAAGAAGGTGAGCACCTGGAGGATCGAGCTGACGTTCTCGCTGAAGACGACGAAGTCGTCGGCGATGTCGTGCTCGGCGACCCCAAGCGCGATCCCGCAGACGAAGGCCGCGATCAGGCCGTTGCCGAAGGTGACGTCGGCGAGCCCGAATGCGAGCACCCCGACCCCGAGCGCGTAGATGCCCTCGTAGCGGCGGACGATCCCGCCTCCCGGAAGGTGCTTTGTGAGCCGGCCGGCGCCCCACCCGAGTGCCACCCCGATTACGGCCCCGACGGCGGCCTCGCCGAGCAACTCCATTGCCTCCTGACCGGCATCGCCTCCGGGTGAGGCGAGGATGATGAAGAAGAGGACGAAGGGCAGCGCGAGGCCGTCGTTGAGCCCGGATTCGAGATTGAGGGCGTGGCGGACGGTGGCAGGGACCCGCTGCGAGGTAACCACGGCCGAGGTCACCACCGGGTCGGTGGCCGAGAGGACCGAGCCGAGCAGGAAGGCCTCGGCCCAGCTCAGCTCGGAGAACAGCAGCTTGGCGGCCAGCGCCAGGAGGACGAGTGTCAGCGGCATCGCAATCACCAGCGCCCGCACCGGCGGGCTCCAGTGGAGGAAGAGCAGCTCGCGCTCGACGAAGAGGCCGTCCGAGAACAGGGTGACGATCAGCGCCAGCAGGAACAAGTTGACGACGGTGGAGTCGTCGGCGTCCACGTCGATCGCCCCGGTCAGCGCAAGCGCCACTCCCGCCGCGACCGAGAGGACCGAGATCGAGAGCACCGTCCCCCGCATCAGGCCCGACAGGGCGGCCGCGACCGCGAGCAGCGCGCCGGAATAGAGAAGCGCCTCGCCGAAGCTGACGTCCATCCCCCGCTTATATCGGGTCGGCAGCCGTCTGCCCGAACCGGGTGCCCGCTCGCTCTAGTGGCGCGCCCGCACCTTCACAGGCGGGAACGTCATCGGCCTCTCGAGCGAGGTTGACCGACCGGGTCAGTCGAGGTTCCAGCCGAAGTAGACCTCCACCTCACGGATCTGATCGCCCGCGAACCGGAGGACCTCGGTGTTCCGGAACCGGCTCCCATCGGCCCTGGTGCTGACGTAGGTGACGATCACCTCGTCGCCCGACTCGATGAGCCGCACGAACTCGAAGGACTGGCCTTTCCCGGCGCCGGGCCAACAGCGCTCGAAGTAGCCGGCGCGGTCGAGGTGCGGATCCGGAGGGGCATGGAAGGCGAGGTCGTCGGCCAGGATCTGCTCGACGGTGTCCCGGTCGCCGGCCGCGAAGGCCGCGTACATGTCGCGCGCGAGCTGGATGTGGTCTGTGGCGGACACCGGACCTCCCTGCGCCTAGCGGTGGGTTACAGCTTCACCTAGCCGGCCTGGTGGGCGGGCACCCGGACCAGATCGCGTTCGTCGAGAAGCTCGGCGACCTGGACCGCGTTGGTGGCGGCGCCCTTGCGCAGGTTGTCGCCGACCACCCAGAGGTTGAGGCAGCGCTCGTGCGAGGGATCACGGCGGATCCGCCCGACGAGGACGTCGTCGCGGCCCTCGACCGCGATCGGCAGCGGGTAGATGCCGGCGCCGGGGTCGTCGAGGACGACCAGCCCTGGGGACTGGGAGAGCAGCTCGCGGCAATCCCCCGGAGAGAGATCCCTCTTCGTCTGCACGTTGACCGACTCAGAGTGCCCAGTGACCACCGGCACCCGGACACAGGTGGAGGAGATCCCGACGTCCTCGGAAAGGTTGAGGATCTTCCGGGTCTCCGCCATCACCTTGCGCTCCTCTGTGGTGTAGTCGTCGCCGTCCAGGAACTGCTCGACCTGCGGGAGGACGTTGAAGGCGACCTGATGGGGGAAGACCTTCGGCTCGACCGGCTTACCCTCGAGGATCGCCGCCGACTCCTCGCGCAGCTCCTTGATCGCCTCGCGGCCGGTGCCTGAGACCGACTGGTAGGTGGAGACGACGAGGCGCTCGAGCCCTGCGGCGTCGTGGATCGGCTTCAGGGCAACCATAAGCTGCATCGTCGTGCAGTTCGGGTTGGCGACGATCCCGTTGTGGCCCTCGACCGCATCGTCGTTCACCTGGGCGACGACCAGGGGGACGTCGTCGTGCATCCGCCAGTAGCTGGTGTTGTCGACGACCACCGCTCCCGCGTCGACGAACTTCGGCGCCCACTCTGCGCTGATCTTCCCCCCGGCGGAGGCGAGGACCAGATCGAGCCCCTGAATCGACTCCGGGGTGAGCGGCCGGCACTCGAGGCTCGAGCCGGCAAAGTCGACCTTCTTCCCCGCAGAGCGCTCGGAGGCGAACGGCACCACCTCGCGGGCCGGGAACTTGCGCTCGGCGAGCACCTCGAGGATCGTCGAGCCGACGGCGCCGGTGGCGCCGACAACTCCAACTCGATATTCGCCGTTCGAGGGCATGGTCAAAGGGTACGGACGGACCGCGGCTAGGAGGTGACCGTCGGCCGGTGCTCGCCGGTCGGGTCCTCCTTGCGGATCGCGTCCTCTCCGAGGTCGAAGGCCGAGTGAAGCGCCTTGACCGCGGCCGGGACCCGGTCGCCCCGGATCACGCAGGAGATCTTGATCGGCGAGGTGGAGATCATCTCGATGTTGATCTTCTCCTCGCCGAGGGTGCGGAAGACCTTGGCGGCGACTCCGGGGTGGCTGCGCATCCCGGCGCCGACGATCGAGACCTTTCCCATTCCGGCGTCGGTCTGGTGGCCCTCGACGGCGCCGAGCTGGTCGATCACCTCGACCGCGGTCGCCAGGTCGTCGTTCTCGACCGTGAAGGAAAGGTCGGCGCCGCCGTCGTGCGAGACCGGCTCGTTCTGGATGATCATGTCGACGTTGATGTTGGCGTCGGCGAGGGCGCCGAAGATCCGCCCGGCGACACCAGGCTCGTCGCGGACGCCGGTGAGCGTCACCCGCGCCTCGTCGGTGGAGTGGGTTACGGCGGTTACGAGGGGTCGTTCCATCGTCTCTTCCTCTGAGGTGACGAGAGTACCTGGGCCCTCCTCCGAGGAGCTGCGGCAGTGGATGCTCACCCCGTGGTTGCGGGCGTATTCGACCGCGCGCAGCTGGAGCACCTTGGCGCCCGAGGAAGCCATCTCCAGCATCTCCTCGTAGGAGACCACCGGCAGCTTCCGGGCGTCGGGGACGATCCGCGGGTCGGCGCTGAAGACGCCGGCGACGTCGGTGTAGATCTCGCAGACCGGGGCGCCGAGGGCGGCGGCCAGCGCCGTGGCGGTGGTGTCGGAGCCCCCGCGGCCGAGGGTGGTGACGTCGCGGCTGTCGGTGGAGACCCCCTGGAAGCCGGCAACGAGCACGATCGAGTCCTCCTCGAGCGCGGCCCGGATCCGGTCGGCGCGGACGTCGAGGATCCGCGCCTTGGTGTGGGAGGAGTCGGTGACGATCCCAGCCTGGGAGCCGGTCAGCGAGATCGCCTTGTGGCCGAGGTCGTTGATCGCCATTGCGCAGAGCGCGCATGACTCGCGCTCGCCGATGGACAGCAGCATGTCCATCTCGCGGGGGTCGGGGCGCGGCGAGATCTCGCGCGCAGCCTCCAGCAGGCGGTCGGTCGTCTTGCCGCGCGCCGAGAGCACGGCGACCACCCGCTGGCCGCCCTCCCGGGCAGCGACGATCCGGCGCGCGGCACGCTTCAGCTCATCGGTCCCGGCCACCGAGGTGCCGCCGAACTTCATCACCACGATCTCGCCTGTTCGGGTCGTGCTCATCGCGACTGAGAATAGGCGAGCGCTCAGCGACCCCGAACGACGTCACCCGATCGCGGCGCGGTTCGGGCATGCACCGCGTGTGATCCAGGTCACACACGGCCATATATCGGATTGATATATCTAGACCAATGGAGCCGAGCGCAACAGCGAAGGTGATTCTCGGGATGCTCGCCGCCCGCCCCCGCTCGGGCTACGAGATCAAGCAGCTGGTCGACAACTCGGCCCGCTTCTTCTGGGCCGCCAGCTACGGGCAGATCTATCCGGAGCTGAAGCGACTCGAGGATGCGGGCCTGGTCGCCGGCAGCGACGCCTCGCAGGGCGCCCGGCAGCGGACCGTCTACAAGCTGACCGCGAAGGGAAAGCGCGCCGCCCGCGACTGGATCAACTCCGAGCCTCAGGTGTTCGAGCTTCGCGACGAGGGGCTGCTGGAGCTCTTCTTCGCGGGCTCGATCGAGCCCGCCCGGACCGCCGAGATCGCTCGCGAGCGCGCCGCGAAGGCCGCGGAGACCGCGGCTCAGCTCCGGGCGCTCGAGGACCACCTTCAAAGCCGGGAGCACGAAGAGGGGCCCGACTACAGCACCGATCCGGGTTCGATGACAGTGCTCCGGTACGGAATCGAGATGAACGAGTGGGCGGCGGAGTGGTTCGAGCGCGCCGCCCGGGACCTGGAAAGGGAGACCGCCGGCGACAGCCTGAAACGGGTCGCGCTGTCGCGCGCCCTCGCATCAACGCCGTCAGGAGGTAGAGATGTTCAACGCACTCGCATCGCTCGCACAGAGGCGCGGCCGCCGGGTCGTGATCCTCGCGGTGGTCTTCTTCGGAGTCGCGGGTGCGCTCGGCGGCACGGTCGCCGACAGGCTCGATCCCTACGGCGCTGACGACCCGGCGACCGAGAGCGTGATCGCCGACGACCGGGCCGAGGCGGCCGGCTTCCGCGACGCGAGCGTGATCGTCCTGATCGAGGACGCCTCGCCGGCCACGCCCGCCGGCCAGGCACGGGTCCAGGCGATCGAGCAGCAGGTCGCGGCCGACCCCGACGTCGCCGAGGTCACCGGCTACCTCCAGACCCAGAGCCCGGACTTCGTCTCCAAGGACGGCAACTCCACCTACCTCGCGGTCAGCCTGAAGCCGACCGACGACAAGGAGCTCCAGGACGCGGCAAGCGGATCGCGGACGAGCTCGAGGGCGAGCCGGGCGTCTCAGTCGGCGGCATCGCCCTCGCCAACGAGCAGGTCAACAAGCAGGTCGAGCAGGACCTGCGGACGGCCGAGATGCTCGCCTTCCCGCTGCTCTTCCTGCTCTCGCTGCTCTTCTTCCGCAGCCTGGTCGCCTCGCTGCTGCCGCTGATGATCGGCGCCCTGGCGATCGTCGGCACCTTCCTGCTCCTGCGGATCGCCAGCGAGCTCGGCTCGATCTCGATCTTCGCCCTCAACCTGACCACCGGGCTGGGCCTCGGGCTGGCGATCGACTACAGCCTCTTCGTCGTCTCCCGCTACCGGGAGGAGATCGCCAAGTCGGGGCCAGGGCTCCAGGCGATGAGGCGAACGATGGCAACCGCAGGGCGAACGGTCCTCTTCTCCTCGCTGACGGTGGCGGCCGCGCTCGCCTCGCTGCTGGTCTTCCCCCAGCGCTTCCTCTACTCGATGGGGCTCGGCGGCGCGCTGGTCGCCCTGCTCGCGGCGACGATCGCGCTGACGGTGCTCCCGGCGGTCCTGGCGCTGCTCGGCAACCGGGTCAACGCCCTGGCGCCGGCGTTCCTCCAGCGCCGCGCCGACCGCGACGCGCGTCCCGAGGAGAGCGGGTTCTGGTACCGGCTCTCGCACTTCATCATGCGCCGCCCGCTCCCGGTCGCGACCCTGAGCGCCGCGTTCCTGATCCTCCTCGCAATCCCGGCCTTCAACCTCAAGTTCACCTCGGTGGACGCCTCGGTGCTGGGAGAGGGGCACAGCGCCCGGCACGTGGACGACGTCCTCAAGAGCGAGTTCCCGCCCCACCGGGATAGCCCTGTCCGGCTGGTGGTCGAGAACGCCTCCCCGGCGGCGTTGGCCCAGGTCCAGAGCCAGCTCCAGGGCGTCGACGGGGTCGTCCAGGTGAACCCGCCGCGAGCGCTTCCCAACCGCGACGCCGTTGTCGAGGCGATCTCGGACAGCTCCTTCAACTCGGACCGCGGGCGCGACACCGTCCGAGAGATCCGCGATCTTCCCGACCCTGCCCGGCACCGAGGTCCTGGTCACCGGTAACGCGGCCCACTTCATCGACTTCCAGGAGAGCCTCAAGGACCATCTGCCGATCGCGGGAGCGATCGTGGTGGTGGCAACCCTGATCGTGCTCTTCCTGATGACGGGCTCGGTGGTGCTGCCGGTCAAGCAGCTGCTGATGAACGTGCTCAACCTGGGCGCGGTCTTCGGGATCCTGGTCTTCATCTTCCAGGACGGCCGGCTCGAGGGCCTGCTCGACTACACCAGCCAGGGCGCGCTGGAGCAGACGATGCCGATCCTGCTGTTCGCGGTCGCCTTCGGGCTCTCCACCGACTACGGGGTCTTCCTGCTCTCCCGGATCAAGGAGGCCCGCGACGCGGGCGCCAGCGACTCGGAGTGCATCGCGATCGGCCTCGAGCGGACGGGGCGGATCGTCACCGCCGCGGCGCTGCTGTTCGCGATCGCGATCGGCGCCTTCGCCACCTCGCAGATCATCTTCATCAAGGAGAACGGGATCGGCACGGCGCTCGCGGTGCTCCTCGACGCGAGCATCATCCGCGCCCTCCTCGTCCCCTCGCTGATGGAGCTGCTCGGGCACTGGAACTGGTGGGCGCCGCGGCCTCTGCGCCGCCTCCACCACCGCTTCGGCCTCAGTCGAAACGGCGCCGGACCCGGCGTAGTCGCCTCGCAACCCCTCGCCCATGGCCGGCGCCGCCTCCGCGGCGCCGGCCCAGGGGATGGCTATGCTGGCGCGACCGTGACGATTGCCACCGCCATATTCCTGATCGCCGCGGGCGCGGTCCTTCGTTATGCGCTCAACGTCGAGTCCGACGTGATCGACATCCAGACCGTCGGGCTGATCCTGATGATCGCCGGCGGCGCCGGGCTGGCGATCTCGCTCCTCTACGAGCTGGTCCAATCGGGCGGCTCGAAAAAGGACGAGTACCCGCAGCGCAGCGGCTACGACGACCCCACCCGCCGCCTCTAGCTACGTTCGCTAGCCGAGCGAGCGACGGCCGGCGAGAGCCTTGCCGATGGTCACCTCGTCCGCGTGCTCGAGGTCGGCTCCGACGGGGAGGCCGCTGGCGAGGCGGGTGACCGTGACGCCGTCGCGATCGCGCAGAGCCTCGGCGATGTGGAGCGCGGTCGCCTCGCCGGTGGTGGTCGGGTTGGTGGCGAGCACCACCTCGCTCACCTCCCCGTTCACCCGCTCGAGCAGCTCCGCGATCTTCAGATCCTCGGGGTCGATCCCGTCGATCGGCGAGAGCGCCCCGCCGAGGACGTGATAGACGCCGCGGTACTCGCCGGTGCGCTCGATCGGGATCACGTCGGCGGGCTCCTCGACCACGCAGATCAAAGATCGGTCGCGTCGGGTGTCCTCGCAGATCGTGCAGCGAGGGCCCTCGGCGAGGTTGAAGCAGATCTCACAGAGGCCGACCTTCTCCTTCACCTCGCGGATCGAGTCGGCGAGCGCGAGTGCCTCGCCGTCCTCGGCACGGAGAAGGTGGAAGGCGAGCCGCTGTGCGGTGCGCTGGCCGATCCCCGGCAGCCGGGAGAGCTCGGCGATCAGGCGGCTGATCGGTCCTGCGTACATGAAGGTCAGCCTAGATGAGCGCTCACCCGGTGGCGTAACTTTGCGACGGAAGGCGAGGCCATCGAAACGATTGGACTGGGGACAGGATGACTTCAGCATCGACGGAAATGATTCAGGTGGGTGCCCTCAGCGTGCGCTTCCTGGTTGAGGCGGCCGACTCGAACGGCAGCGCGAGTGTCTTCGAGTGCTTCGTTCCGGCTGACAGCAAGATGCCGGTGCCGCACAGTCACGACGCCTTCGAGGAGACGATCTACGGGCTCGAAGGCAGCACGACTTGGACGGTTGACGGTCGGACGCTCGACATTCACCCTGGCGAGGCCTTCTGCGTTCCTCGCGGAGCGGTCCATGGATTCGACAACCACGGGACCGAAGACGCCAAGTTCCTTGCGATATCCAGCCCCGGCGTCATGCGCCGGACTACTTCCGTGAGATCCGCGAGGTGCTGGCATCGACTCCCGGGGGCCCGCCGGACATAGCGAAGCTGGTGGAGGTGATGCGCCGGCACGGCCTAACGCCGGCGCCACCCGCCAGCTGACGCGCCTCCGACATCCGGCGGGGAGTTTCGCTCTCAATGCGGAGCAGCGCCGCGAACCAGGTGGCCAGCCGTCGCTCCCCTCGCGTGTAACCGATAGCGCAAGTTCGCTAGGTGACTCTTCGGTTTGCTGCGCTTCGGAAGGGAGAGCGCGCGCGCGCCCTAGCGGGGATGCCGACTGGTCTCGCGAATCCGCGGGCGGTGGTAGCGAGAAACGACCCGGGCCCCCGCTACCTCGAAAGGACCGCTAATGCGGCCCTTTCGTCTGGTCAGGTTGAACTCTCTCAGTCCGAAGCGGGCATCAAACGGGCATCAATTCATCGAAGACCAGCCAAGGGTGGCGGCAATCTACGCCCGGCCTCGGGTGAACGACTCGGATACGGATCGTCTCGCGGAGGGCGATGACTATGGCTCTAGCTCTTATAGAGGTCACACCATGTCCCGCGAGCCGCTCGATCACCACGTCGACAGCCTCTCCGGCCAACGCTGATCGCCAACCGAACGGGCTCGACTGTCGTCGCGTTCCACTCCCCTGATCACTATCAAATGAATACGATCGTGTTGATAGTATGCTCGGGATAACGATGCCGACAAGCATCGGCACCGGGCAGTCAAGCAACCAAGAAGGAGACCAGGCATGGCCGTGATCGTGATCCAGGAGTTCGAGGCGACAACTGACCAGTACGACCAGGTGAACGAGAAGCTCGGAGGCGAGGTGCCGGACGGGCTGATCGCGCACGCCGGGGCGGAGTCCGGCAACGGCAAGATAAAGGTCGTCGACATCTGGGAGTCCAAGGAGAAGTGGGAGAGCTTCCTGAACGGCCGCCTCGGCGCCGCGATAGTCGAGGCGATGGGCCCGCCGCCCGAGGGAGCGCAGCCCCCCCCGTTCGAGGTCCTCGAGGCGCGTGAGGTGATGACCGGCTAGGCCGGGACTCGCTTGGTCCGTGCCGGATCAACGATTGGGCCCTGCGATACGAGAAGGCGGTACCTCCAATGGCTGAGGCAGCACATTCGGGAACCTTTGAGCACCGGGCATCGTTGCGGGTCTTTCAGTCGCAGTCCCACTCTTCACTGGCGCGGACACGTTCGGGGACGGTCCGAGGGCCAGCAGATCCGCGAGGACCGTCGCGACTATGGCTGCTGAGCACGGGCGACTAGTCAGCGCGGAGGAGTGGTTCTCGGGCGGCGAACGCCTGCCCTACGATCCCGAGTGCGCGAGCTTCGATGACAGCTCCCCGCTGCGCGTGTTCGTCAGGCACGCTTCCGGCGGCGGCACGACGCTGACGTTCCTCCCTGGGTGGCCGGATGGGTCCTTCGGCTGGGCAAAGGTGGATGCGGAGCTCGCCAAGCGAAGCGACGCCGACCGCCTCTTCCTCGATTACGTCGGGCACGGCGATTCCGACAAACCGCTTGAACACCCGTATTCGACCTATGAGCGGGCCGACCTCGTCGAGGCGCTGTGGCGAGCAAGGTCGGTCGAAGCGACCGTCGTCGTTGCCTTCGACTACTCGTGCATCGTCAGCCTCGAGCTCCTTGCGAGGCGGATCGAGCGGCAGAGGGCGGGCGAGGATCCTGGAACGGTGATCCATACCTGCCTACTGGCGAACGGTGGCCTCTTCGCCGACGGCCACACACACCCGTGGTTCACGACGCCGCTGTTCAAGTCGCGCGCGGGCGGACCGCTCACGTGGGTCGGGCAGCACTCGAGGCGCGCGTTCGCTCCCTTCTTCCGGCCGGTGTTCTCCCGCTCTTATCGCGTCACCGCGGCCGAGCTCGCGCAGGCTTATCAGGCGATCAGCCGGCGCGAAGGGGTCCGCGTACTGCCCGCGACGGCCGCCTTCGTCGACGAGCACCGCGAGCACGCCGCACGCTGGGATCTGGCGCGCCTCGCCGCGGAGCTCGGGGGAGCAGTGCGTTTCCACGTCGTCGGCTGCAGCGAGGATCGATTCGAGGCAAGGCAACTGCGCCTGGCTCGGGAGCGGCTCAGCGATGCGGTCGAGTCCACAGGGCTTCCTGGTGGCCACCTCGCCACGGTGGAGCAGCCCAGGCGCCTCGCCGAGCTGATCGAGGGCCTTCGCTAGAGGTTCGGGCCTCGAGCGCCGAGGCTTTCACCAAACCAGTCGGCAGGCGCCCGAGGTGCGGGGATCGGGCGCTTTTCGGGTTCTGGATCCCAAACGACCTCAGGATCGAGCGACTCAACCCAATGTCACCTGCTCACCGGCGTTGATCGCTTCGTGGACCTGGCGCACGATCTCAATCGCCGCCCCCAGGGGACGAAAGGGGCGAAGGGAGCACTCTGTAATCGGTTCACACGGTGCCTGCTTGTCGTCAAGGCGGTCGCGGCGGACTCGACCGCCGACGCGCTCGCTCGCCTTTGAACGCGGGAGCGACGGGGTGTGCGTTTGACGCCCCCTCGCCGGCATTTCAGCGGGCGGTCTTACGGGACCCGGCGCCGCCTTCTTCGACGGCTTCGAAGCTGGCTGCCTGGTCGGGGCCGGAGTGCCGTGCTCGGCGCCATCTTCGCAATCGCGCTGCTGCCAAATCAGCCGCCACGTGGCGTTCCTCGAAGGTTCCCGCGAATCAGCGGGCGGCTAGCTTGGCCTTGAATGCCTTCGCGAACCTGTTGAGATCGGCCCGAGGTCCTTCGAGCTCGACGCCGTTGCCCGGGAGCCGTCGCTCCTCGCGCGGGCTGGTGAGAAAGGTGGCCCAGGCCTCCGTCGTCGCGTTCACCGTGACCGCGGAGCCCTCCTCCTCGCCCCGAGTGGCCTCCCACCCTCCGTCCCTGACTCGAAGGCTGTACGAGTCCCCGCCCGGAAACCGCCAGACCCAGACGAGCCCATCCGCCGGCGGACTGGCATAGCGATTGAGCCACACCTTGGTGCCGACCATCACCGCCTCGGAGTTGACGGGCTCGTCGGGCCGCGGAGGCTCCTTGGCGTGCTCGATTCCCCAGAAGGTGAGCTCTTCGATGGCAGGAGCCAGGTCGAACCCGGCATCGGTCAGCCGGTACCACACCTCCCGACCGCTCTCCGCTGACTCACGCTCGATGACCCCAGCCGCCTCAAGCCTTCGCAGCCGATCCGTCAGCCGGGTGGGCGTGATCGGGTTGAGGCTGCGGACGAGATCGGTGAACCGACGTGGGCCGAATAGAAGGTCGCGCACGACCAACAGTGACCAGCGCTCACCGATGACTTCGAGGGCTCTGGCCGTCATGCAGAAGTGCCGGTAAATCCGATCGTCTTCCATTAGGCCATAACCTCTATCGACACGATCGTATCGTGGCGATAGGGCGGAAAACCGAAGATGGCCTAGCCGGGAGCTGACGCGGCGAGCGCGAAGGGGCTGCCCTCGGAGTCGCGGCAGATCGCCCACCGCTCACCGGGATGGATGACAGAGCCGCCGTGCTCGCGAACCCGCTCGAGGGCAGCCGGCAGGTCGGTGACGCTGAAGTAGGGAAGGGAGGCCGAATCGCCCGGGCCCTGCCCGCGCACGTGGATCCCGAGGCGCATGCCGTCGCGCTCGGTCTCCCAGCCCACCCCGGCTTCGCTCGGCCTCGGTGCGAGCTCGGCGTCGAGCACGCCGCGCCAGAAGCGCCGGGCGCGCTCGAGGTCGTCCGCGGGGAACTCGATCAGCGGCGAGGGCACGCCTCGAGTATGGGCCATGCCGCTCGGCGGGGACGCGGCTCCACGCCTAGGTACCAGGCGAGGTACCGAACTTTGATAAGCGCCACTTCGGCTCCGTAGCGATCGACGCGAGCAGAGAAGCGGGACGGGGCCGGTGCTGCCCCGTCCCGCTTTCGGGAGCCCGCAGGAGTAGCCGAACGGCTCCGCGGGCGCTGCCGCAATGCGCAATTAGAGGCACTGCCGCTGCTCAGTGCTGGGTTTCGCGCAAAGGGGGCATAAGCGGATCTGGCTGGCTCGCTGCCATCCTCCCCAGCGACCCAGTCAGGAGGTTCCTCCGGCGCCGGCGTCCTCGTACTCGTCGTGTCGCCGGAAGGAGAGCAGTGACGCCGGCGCCCGCGAGTCTCCCTCGTCGCGCCCCTTCGGCGCCCGGTCGAGGATCGGGTAGTAGCCCATCAGGAACTCCACGCCTCGACCTTGGGTCGAATAGGTCCGATAGACGGCTCCGTCATCGAGCACGAACGCGGTGGCGGTCGGTTCCAGCGCCTCCGCGACGTACCCCGCCACGTCCGTTCCCGTGGAGGCCGCGACCTCACGCAGGCCCGGCGGCGGGTCGTCCAGCGCAGGGCCCATGAACTCGCGCACCTGCTCGGGGGTGGACGAGACGCCGAGATCGAAGTTGAAGTCGTTGCCGGCGGTCGAGGCCCAGGGAATGCTCCAGCCCATCCTCTGCTTGTACGCCAGGAGCCTCTCGAGGGGAGCGTTCGAGACGAGGAGCATCGTCACGTCGCGCGCGTGGACGTGCGGAAGGACGCCGTCGATGGTGTCGGCCATCGACGAGCAGGTGGGGCAGGCGGCCTCGTAGCTCGCCCCGAACATGATGTGGTAGACGAGGAGCTGGGAGCGGCTGTCGAAGAGCTCCGCGAGGGACTTCGTCCCGGCCTCGGTCTCGAATCTGTAGTCCTTCTCAACCGGCACCCACGGCAGCTCCCGGCGCTTCCGCGCGAGCTCGTCGCTGCGGCGGGTGAGCTCCTTCTCCTCCACGAGCAGCTTGTTTCGCTCGGCCTGCCACTCCTCCTGGGTCCCGACTGTGTGCTCCGGCATCGCGTTCCTCCTCTGTCGGCCAGACCTCTGGAGAGGAGAATCTTGCCACTAGCGGCGCCGCTCAGTGACTGTCGGTGCTGCTTCCGCGTGAAGGCAGCACTCAGAGGTGACGTGCTGCTCACCGCTCCCCGCATGGAACATGAGCGGCACTCGTTCGCCGTTAGGGTGCTCGTATGAGCGCGACCGATCGACGAAACAGGCGCATCAAGACCGTCGCCCTGGCACTCGTGGCATTCGCTTTCACCTACACCGCGGCGCACGTGGGCATCGGAGGAACCACTACGGAGACCATCATCGGTCTCGGCGTGCTCCTGCCAACGGGCCTGCTATTCACGTATGCAGCGGTGCAAACTCATCGACGTTGAGTCTGCGCTGCCGTTTTCGCGCCAGGAGCGGAAAAATCAGCAAAGGCGCTGAGAATCTGAGAGCGGCTTTCGCGGGGAAAGAGCGAGCCACACCGCGACGGTGACAGCCGCGAGGAGCAGCGTCAATCCCACCCCCTCCGCTGAGACGTCGACGCCCCTGGGGATGATCCTCAGAGGCAGGCGCGCATGGCGTCGGCGAGGATTCCGATCCCGCGACGGATCACCGCTTCGCTGAGGCTGCCGTAGCCGAGGACGATTGAAGGCGGCGCCTTCTCCGGTTGGGCCCAATGCCAGGCGCCGTCCTCGACGAGCACGCCGCGGTCATAGGCCTCGGCGGCGAACTCGAGCTCGTCGACCCCTTTCGGCAGTAGCACGTGCAGGTGGAGCCCCGCGGCCTCGCCCTGGGGTCGCACCTCGGGCAGATGCAGCGCCAGCGCCTTCCGCGTCGCATCACGTCGGGCGCGGTAAGTGGGCCGAACCCGGCGCAGATGGCGGGAGAAGTCTCCAGAGTCGACGAAGCGCGCGAAGGCGAGTTGGTCGAGCAGATTTGAGCCCATGTCGTCGTAGAGCTTCTCCTGCTCGAGCTCGTCGATCAGAGCCCCTGGAGCAGCCATCCAGCCAAGACGCAGGGCGGGGGTGAACGTCTTGCTGGCACAGCCGATGTGGACGACCTGCTCGGGTGCAAGCCCCTGCAGGGCCCCGATCGGTTGCCGGTCGTAGCGGAACTCGGAGTCGTAGTCGTCCTCGATGATGATCGCGCCGGTGCGACCGGCCCAATCGATCAGGGCGTGTCGGCGGCCGGCGTCCAGCGTGCCGCCGCTTGGATAGGAGTGGGCGGGCGCGACCAGGACGGCGGCGACGTCGTTCGGCAGGCCGTCCGGGTCGAGACCGGAGGCATCGACCGGAACCGGCACCGTCGCCAGCCCCGTTCGCTCGATCGCCGTTCGATGATGGGCGAAGCAGGGATCCTCAACGGCCACCCGCGTCGCCCCCTGCCGCCGCAATGCACGGCAGAGCAGGGTCAATCCCTGAGTGAATCCCGAGCAGACGAGGATTCGATCCGCCGTGGTTGCGACTCCGCGCACCCGGCCCAGGTACGCGGTGAGGGCTTCCCGAAGGCTTGGGGTCCCGAGCATGTCCGGGTAGGTGAGATCGGGATCGGGGACGTCCGCCAGCGCCGAGCGGTAATGACGCAGCCACCTCCTGCGAGGAAAGAGGGAGGGATCGGGCAGGCCACCAAAGAACCGGATGGTCGGCGCGCCCAGGGCCGGGTGGGGCCGGCGCGGAGGCTGGAAGCGAGGCGAGGCGACCGGCGCGCGGGTGGGAACACCGTTGCCGGGCGGTGCGTGGCCGACTTGCGGATCGCGGCGTACCCAGGTGCCGGCTCCCGGCCTTGCCTCCAGGTATCCATCCGCCGCAAGGTTCCCGTAGGCCTCGACGACGACACTACGGGCGATCCCCAGCTCGGCAGCCAGGACCCGTGACGGCGGCAGCGCCGCGCCGGCTACCAGCTGACCTCCCTGAATCCCGCTCCGCAGCGCCGCCTCGAGCCGCTCGCGAATGCCCGTTCCATGCCCGTTGGGCAGATCGACGAGCAGGTCGCTCGGAAAGCCGGAATCCGAATTGGTCTGTTTTTCCATCCCTGGATTGGACCTTGACACAGGTAATCGCTACCGCTTCGATAGTACCGTGGTGGTAGCGACAGCGGCTGCCGTTCCATTTCGGGCATGGCCGGTGTCTCAACGAGCACACCTCGAAAACGACAACCAGGAGGATGCATGGAGCCGAGCGGCAGCAACCCGCCGATCACCTCCGCACGACGAGGTGGAGGCGACATACTGAATACACCCGACCCACGCCGCTGGTGGGCACTCGCGCTCCTCTGCGGCGCCTTCTTCATGGTGCTCCTCGACGCCACGATCGTGCTCGTGGCGCTGCCGTCGATCCAGGCGGACCTCGGCTTCTCGGAGCAAGGCCTCCAGTGGGTGCTGAGCGCCTACGCCCTCACCTTCGGCGGCCTGCTCTTGCTCGGAGGGCGGGCGGCCGACCTGCTCGGGCGCCGTCGCCTGTTCATGACCGGTGTCCTCTTCTTCACGGCCGCGTCGCTCATGTGCGGGCTCGCCTGGTCGCCGGCGGCGCTCCTTGCGGCCCGCGTGGTCCAGGGCGTCGGCGCCGCGATCATGACCCCGACCGCCCTCTCGATCGTCTCCACGACCTTCCCGGAGGGCTCCGAGCGGAACAAGGCGCTCGGGATCTGGGGCTCGCTGGGCGGCATCGGCGCCGCCGCGGCGTGGCTGATCGGCGGCCCGCTGGTCGACGGCCCCGGCTGGGAGTGGATCTTCTTCATCAACATCCCCCTCGGGCTGGCCGCGCTCGCGCTTTCGCCCCTGCTCCTGCGCGAGAGCCGGGCCGCGCTGACGCGGCGAAGCTACGACCCCGGCGGGGCGCTCACCATCACCGGTGCGCTCGTCCTGCTCGTCTACGCGGTCGTCGAGGCGCCGGACGTCGGCTGGGGCGACCTGCGGACGATCCTCCTGTTCGCCGGCTCGGCCGTGCTGCTTGCTGCCTTCGCGCTGATCGAGTCGCGCCACCCCGCGCCGCTCGTGCCGCTCCGCTTCCTCCGCTCACGCACGATCGTCGGCGCGAACGCGGTGATGCTCCTCGTCGGCGCCGTCGCGGTCGGGATGCCGTTCGTTCTCACGCTCTACGCGCAGCAGGTGCTCGACTACTCGGCGGTCAAGTTCGGGCTCAGCTCGGTCGTGCTCGCGGTTGCGGTCACGGTCGGCGCGATCGTCGGCTCAGGGCGCGGTCGGCAAGGTCGGCTTCCGGCCGGTCGCCGCGACGGGCTTGGCGCTCATGGGCTCGGGGTCGCTCCTGCTCTCGCAGGTCTCCGTAGGCGGCAGCTACCTCGGAGACATCTTCTTCGGGCTGCTCGTCTTCGGTTCAGGGACCGGCCTCGCCTTCGTGACCGCCACGGTCGCGGCGCTCGCGGGCGTCGCCGAGCACGAGTCAGGGCTCGCCTCGGGCCTCAATAACACCGCCCTCCAGATCGGCGGAGCGCTCGGCGTCGCCATCGTCACGACGGTTGCCGTCTCCCGCTCCCAGGACTACCTGGCGGCGAACGAAGGCGCGAATCAGCTCGTCGTGCTGAACGAGGGCTTCCAGTCCGCCTTCCTGGCCCTCGTCGTGCTGGCCGCGATCGGCATGGCGCTCGCGCTCCTGCTCCCCGGCCGGTCGCGGACAGCACCGCAGCAGCACCTGGAGCCGGCCCCAGCGACCAGCGCCAGGGACTGAGGAGAGGACAACGAATGAGCCAGAGCACACGCATTCTCGCCACCCACGCCGCCCGCGGCGGCGGTAGCTGACAACACCAACGAAAGGACAATCGAAATGGGAAAGGTCATCATCAGCGACAACGTCTCGCTCGACGGAGTCATCCAAGACCCCGCCGGTGACGAGGGCTTCACGCGCGGCGGCTGGGTCGGACGGATCGCGGCCCTCCCAGAGCTGGCCAAGGTCGCGCTCGACGAGGCGCTCGGCACCGAGGCGCTGCTGCTGGGCCGGCGCAGCTACGAGTGGCTCGCCGCGCGGTGGCCATCCCGGAGCGGCGAGTTGGCCGACAGGTTGAACAGGCTGCCCAAGTACGTCGTGTCCTCGACCCTCGCAGATCCCGACTGGAACAACTCGACGGTCCTAAAGGGCGACGTCATCGACGAGGTCGCAAAGTTGAAGCACGAGCTCGACGGGGATATCAACGTCCCCGCCAGCTTCCAGCTCGCACGCACGCTGATCGAGCACGACCTCGTCGACGAGCTGCGGCTGAAGCTCTTCCCGGTCGTGCTCGGCGCCGGCGCGCGCCTCTTCGGCGAGACCAGCGACAAGAAACCCATGCGCCTCCTCGACGCCCAGACCCTCCGTGACGGCATCGCCATCCTCACCTACGAGCCCGTCCGAGACGCCGAGCCGGCCTCGGGCGGCGCCAGCCTTGAGGACAAGCGCGCCGCTCTCCGCCGGGCGGGCATCCGGGAGACCGCCGAGCCAGGAGACAGCAAACCATGAGCAGCACCGCAGGGCGCAATCACGAAGGTGGCCCGATCCTGGTCACCGGCGGTACGGGCACGCTCGGGCGCCTCGTAGTCCCGCGGCTGCAGGCCTCCGGCCGCAGGGTGCGGGTGCTCAGCAGGCGCACTCGCGAGGCCGGCGAGGGCGTCGACGTCGTGACCGGCGACCTGGCCACGGGCCAGGGGATCGAGGCCGCGGTGGACGGTGCCGAGATCATCGTGCACTGTGCGGGCAGCAGCAAGGGCGACGAGGACAAGGCGCGAAACCTGGTGGAGGCCGCGTTGCAGACCGGGGCACCGCACTTGGTCTACATCTCGGTCGTCGGGGCAGACAGGATTCCGGTCCGTAGCCGTGTCGACCGCGCGATGTTCGGCTACTTCGCCTCCAAGCTGGCCGCCGAGGAGATCATCGCCGAGTCCGGGATCCCATGGACGACGCTGCGCTCAACCCAACTCCACGACTTCATCTGGATGAGCGCGGAGCAGCTGGCCAGGATGCCGGTGATGCCGATTCCATCCGGGTTCCGTTTCCAGCCCGTGGATGCGCGCGAGGTCGCCGACCGGCTTGTTGACCTCGCGATGCGCGCGCCGGGGGGCCACGTCGCCGACATCGCCGGCCCGCAGGTATTCGAGATGCCGACGCTGGTCCGTGGCTACCTGCGGGCGGCGCGAAAGCACCGACTGATCGTCCCCATGCGACTCCCGGGTAAAGCGGCGGCCGCATATCGGCAGGGCGCCAACCTCGCTCCCGATCGCGCCGTTGGCCGGCGAACATGGGAGGAGTTCCTCGCCGACCGCGGGGGCGGCTCAGGGACGACGGCGACCGCGGCTGAGTAGTCGCCCAGGTCGGACCAGGCGAGGGCTCGGCCACTCGCGGTCCAAGCTTCGTTCGGCGGAACGACCTACGCGCTGATCGAGGGCCCCGACAGCGTGGTTGCGAGCGTCTCGGTCTCGGCGGCCAAATGCCTGCAGTGGACGAGGAGCAGAAGCAGAACCGCCTCCGCTCAGGGCGCCTGCGTTGCGCGATTAGGGGCACTGAGGGTGCTCAGTGCTGGGTTTCGCGCGATGCAACAGCGAATCCCGCTTCTGGCAGTCCACCTTCCATCCTGCGCTGATAAGCGCGGGTTCCGGATAATCAAGACGTTATGTCGAAGGAGAGCGTCGAGGTCGTTCGCGGTACGTACGGGCCTTCCTGCGCGGGGATTTCGTAAGCCAGGCTTTAGCGACCACTCGAGATCTGCCCGTCGGTCGCCTCCGTGATCTTTCCGTCGATGACGGGGCTTATGTCGCTGATGGTTCCCCCAGCCGGGTTAGGCTTGGTAGCAGCATGAAGCCTAGGACGAGATATGCGAAAAGCGGCAACATCAGCATCGCCTATCAGGTCGTCGGGGACGGTCCAAACGACCTGGTTTATGTGCCGGGGTGGGTGTCGAACGTCGAGACTGCGTGGGAGGACCCGCCGGTAGCCCGCTTCCTCGAACGCCTCAGCTCGTTCTCGCGCCTGATCTTGTTCGATAAGAGGGGCACCGGGCTGTCAGATCGCGTGCCACTGAACGAGCTTCCCACCCTCGAACAGCGGATGGACGACGTGCGCGCGGTGATGGACGCTGCCGGCTCGGAGCGCGCAGCATTGTTCGGAGCATCGGAGGGGGGCGTCTTGTGCGCCCTCTTCGCTGCCACCTATCCGGAGCGATCCTCAGCCTTGATCGTCTACGGGTCGTACGCCAAGGGCCTGCCCAACGGCGACTACCCCTGGGGCCTTACCGAGCGGGAGACCGCCGAGGATTTCTTGGAAGGGCTTGCCGAGGTCTGGGACGATGCGGGTGGTCTGCTCCAGATATGGGCGCCGGGCGTCGCCGATGACGAGGGGGCGAGAGATCGATTCGGGCGCTACCTCCGCAGCGGAGCAAGTCCTAGCGCAGCGGTTGCGCTCACCAGGATGAACCTCGCGATCGACATCCGGCACGTGCTGCCGGTGATTCGCGCTCCGACGTTGATGCTGCACAGGACCGGCGATGGGCTCATCTCGATTGAGGCCGGACGTCATATGGCAGAGCAGATTCCGGGCGCGAGGTTTATCGAACTTCCCGGAGAAGATCACCTCTGGTTCCACGGCGACTCCGACGCCATCCTCGGCGAGATGGAGGAGTTCCTCACGGGCACCAGGGGAGTACACGAGCCGGACCGAGCGCTTGCCACGGTGATGTTCACGGATATCGTCGACTCCACGCAGCGGGCGGCTGAGATGGGGGATCGCCGCTGGCGGGACCTGATGGGGCGCCACGACGCTCTCATGCGAGGGCAGTTGGAGCGGTTCCGTGGCCGCGAGGTAAAGACGATGGGCGACGGCTTTCTCGCCACATTCGACGGCCCGGCGCGCGCGATCCGCTGCGCCTGCTGTGCCCGGGAGGCGGTGAGCCAGCTTGGAATCGAGATCCGCGCCGGCTTGCACACGGGCGAATGTGAGCTGATCGGGGAAGACGTCGGCGGCATCGCCGTCAACATCGGCGCCCGCGTGGCAGCCAAAGCGGGCTCCGGAGAAGTGCTCGTCTCGCGCACCGTGACCGACCTCGTCGCCGGTTCCGGGATCCACTTCACCGAGCGCGGTGCTCACGCCCTGAAGGGCGTTTCCGGCGAGTGGCAGCTATTCGCGGTGGCAACTTAACTCAGCACGCTCGGCCCACCCGTGTGGAGTCTCGCGGGCGTGCGCCGGTGAACACGCTCTGCCGCCACTGATTCGCGCGGCCGGCGGAGCTGACGAAGCCGACCCCGCACAGTGCCCCTTTCGCGTGAAAGGGGCATCGCCGCCACGCTGGGCCCGATCCACAGGCGCTGCCCCTTTCGACGCGGTGCAGCAGCCCCAATCCGTCCGCCAGCACATCTAGTATCGAACAGGTGTTCGATTCGTGGACAGACTGGTTGGCCGCCCTGCTGGGCGCAGCTGGCGTCCAACGCACCCCGTCGCCGGGCCTGAGGCTCCGCGGAACCGCGAAATGTGACGAGAGAGTCAACTACGGCGGTTCCGCGGAACCGTTTTTGCTTCTCCTAATGCGGTGAGGCGTCGAAGCGTGCGCGGCCTACGCGCCTGGGAGACCTGGCATCCCGGGCAGGCCGCCGCCCATGCCGGCGATCCCGCCGAGCTTGCTGGACGCCAGCTCCTGGGCGGAGCGCAGGGCCTCGTTGACCGCGGCGGTGACCATGTCCTGGAGCAGCTCCGGGTCCTCGGGGTCGATCGCCTCCGGCGAGATCGTGATCTCTCGGAGCTGCAGGTCGCCGCTCATCGTCACCTTGACCATGCCGCCGCCGGCGCTCGCCTCGACCGTCTCGGTCTTGAGCTGCTCCTGGGCCTTCGCCATCTCGGCCTGCATCTGCTGGACCTGCTTCATCAGCTGGCCCATGTCGGGTCCCTTTGGCATCAGCCGGCCTCGCTCTTGCGCGTCTCGTCGTCGTCCTCTTCGGCCACGACCTCGCTGGCGTCGAACTTGGACTTGAGCAACTCGATGATCTCCTCCTCGGCCATCGCAGTGGCGCCCTCGCCCTCCTCGCCCTCGGGCTCGCCGTCGATCAGCTCGTAGACGGGCTTCAGGCGGGCTCCGACAATCGCCTCCAGCGCCTCGGCCATCCGCTCGACGTTGGCCTCCGCCTCGGCCTTTCGCTTGTTGAACTTGGCGGGTGCGGGAAAGCCGATCCGCAGCAGCGAGCGCTCCTCGTCGACGCCCAGCGGACGCGCCCCGTCGAAGAGGCTTGCGAGCATCTCCGAGCCCGAGTCCCGCAGGTGATCGACCACCGCCGGCCACAGCTCCATCACGTGCTCGGTGTCAATCTGGGCGATCGCCACCCCGGCGGCATCATCGACCACGTCACTGGCCCCGTCCGGGGAGGCCGCGGCCGACGGCAGGCCTTCGTCCTGAGGATCGTCTCTGGCCCCGCCCGGGGAGGGTGCGGTCGATGACCCGCCGCCATCCTGAGCCCGCTCAAGTTGCTCCAGACGCCGCAGCAGCGCCTCACGCGAGCTGTCAAGCGACGGCGTCGCAACCTTGAGCAGGGACACCTCGAGGCTCAGGCGGGGGTCGTCCCCCTCGCGCATCGCCGCGACCGCAGCGGACAGCGAGTCGATCGCTCCGATCAGCTGGGCATCGCCGATCCTCTCCGCCTGCCCCGCGAGCCGCTCGGGCTGGGCGACGGTGACCGTGAACGACTCAGGTACCTCGCCGGTGGCCCGGGCGACCAGCAGCTGGCGCAGGTGGGCGATCAGGTCGCGGGCGAACTGGCCGGGATCGCGCCCCGAGCGAGACAGCCGCTCGACCGCCTCCAGCGCCGCCCGGGCGTCACCCGACGCGAGAGCGTCGGTGGTGTCGAAGAGCAGCTCCGCGTCGGCGGCCCCGAGCAGCTCGACTACCTCCTCGGTGGCGACCTTGGGGCCGACGAATGCGACCAGCTGGTCGAGGGTGCCGAGGGCGTCGCGGAAGCTCCCGGAGGCCGACCGCGAGATCAGCGCGACGGCGCCGTCGTCGATCTCGATCTGCTCGGCGTCGGCCACCCGGCGGACCACCTCGGCGATCTGCTCGAGCGAGGGGCGCTGGAAGTCGAAGCGCTGGCAGCGATCGACGATCGTCGCCATCACCTTCTGCGGCTCTGTGGTCGCGAGGACGAAGACCGTGTTTGGCGGCGGCTCTTCCAGCGTCTTCAGGAAGGCGTTCCAGGCCTCCTTGGTGAGCATATGGGCCTCGTCGAGGATGTAGACCTTCCAGCGCCCCACCGCCGGGGCGAAGCCGACCCGCTCGCGGAGCTCGCGGACGTCGTCGACGGAGCGGTTGGAGGCGGCGTCCATCTCGATCACGTCGAGCGAGGTGCCGGCGGCGATCGTCCGGCATGCCTCGCACTCGCCGCAGGGCTCGAGCGTCGGGCCGTTGACGCAGTTGAGCGAGCGGGCGAGGATCTTCGCCATCGAGGTCTTCCCGGTGCCGCGTGAGCCGACGAAGAGGTAGGCGTGGTGGACACGGTCCTTCTCGACCGCGTTGGAGAGGGTGCGGACCACGTGCTCCTGCCCGACCACCTCGGCGAAGCTCTGCGGGCGGTGGCGGCGGTAGAGGGAGGTTGCTTCGGCCATGCGAGCGAGTCTACCCAGCGACCGGAACGCCACCTTGAGGGACGCGGCCGATTCCCGGAGCGTCCGTAAGATCTCGCCGTGGCCTTCGACGAGGGGCTCGCCGATCGGATCCGCGACGTTCTCTCCGCTCACAGCGAGGTGAGCGAGCGCAAGATGTTCGGCGGGATCGCCTTCATGGTCGGCGGGAACATGGCCGTCGGGGTGCTCGGGGAGGACCTGATCGTCCGGCTCGACCCGGAGGAGGCCGCGAAGGCGCTTGCCGAGGAAGGCGTCCGCGAGTTCGACTTCACCGGCCGGCCGGCGAAGGGCATGATCTTCGTCGCGCCGGAGCAGACCGCCGATGAGAAGTCGCTCGCGGGCTGGGTGGAGGCCGGCGCGGGCTACGCCGCCTCGCTGCCGGCGAAATGAAAATGGACCGTGCACCCGTCGTCGAGAAGGAGCACCCAGGCGTGTCCGCCGTGTTTGGCTCGGGCCAGGCTGGTCTGCATCACATGCCGGGAATCGCTTAAGGCTGCTTCCTTCCGGACCTGACCTGATTCGCGGACCGGCATTGCGCAGGACCTGGCCTTCAACGCCGCCCGCGGCGGCCCGGCTCCGAGTGCCGGACCCTCAGACGGGAATTCAGCCCCGCTAGAGCGGATTGCGGATACAGGGCACCGCTAATTCCCCGCCTAGCACGGTCCACTCACCATCGTAGATGCCTCGCGCTACTGGCGCCTGATGAAGTACCGGAACGGGAGGGTGAGCAGCAGCACCGCGAGCATCACGACGACGACGCAGAGGATCGCGCCGAGCAGCCTCGAGCCGAGCGGGGTCCAGGGCGATTGGCCAACCGAGATCGCGGGGCCGGAGTCGACCGAGGGTGGCTCGGCGGCGGCCGAGGGCGCCGACTCCGCGGGCGGCGTCAGGGGGATGCCCTCGGTACTCGCCACTACGAAATAGTCGCCAGCCTCGGGCACGTCGACCTTCTCCCAGGGCTCGTGGCCGCGGTCGCCGCTGGTGGAGCTGAACCACCTCGGGACGTCATCGACATCCAGCGCGTCCCCGCCGCCGACCGGCGCCACGCGGACCGTGAGGCCCGGGGGCCGATCGTCGATCGTGGTCGAGTCTCCGCTCTGAGTCGCGTGGTTCTCGAAGTTGAGCCACACCTCGCCCTCCGGCAGCGCCAGCACCGCCGTGCCCGGAACCGTGACCTCTCCGTACTTGTCGAAATCGCGCGGGAAGCCGCCGAGGACGTACCAGCCGATCCCCAGCACGACCGCAACCAGGAGGCCGAGCCCCCACGTGAACGGCCCCAGCCAGAACGAGGCCCGCTGATAGAAGGGCTTGTCCCGGGTCGCCGGTCCCTCGGCTGTTCCCGTCTTCTCCACCTGGGCGGCGAGTCTATTCGCTGACACAGGCTGATGGTCGGCGAGATCCGAGACCGCGAGACGGCTCAGATCGGGATGCCTCGGCGAGCCGACGGCTCGGCCGATCCCTCAACGGCAAAGCCGGCTGTCGAGGTGGCAGCGCCGCTCCGGATGAAATGATGCGGCGCGTGAGGAAGAGGAGATGAGCGGCCTTCTCCGCCGCCTCGGGGGATTCTGCGCGCGCCATGCGCCCTGGGTCCTGGTCGCATGGATCGTGATCGCGGTGGGACTCGTGGTGGTCGCGAACTCGGTCGGCACGGCCGACAACGACGACGTGACGCTCCCGGGGACGGGCTCGACCAATCGGCCACTGACCTGCTCGACAAGAAGCTTCCCGAGCAGGCCAACGGCAGCGTCCCGATCGTCCTCCAGTCGAGACAGCTCACTCGCAGGGGAGCGAACAAGCAGGCCGTCGACGACACGGTCAAGTCGGTCTCGGAGAACCAGTACGTCCACCAGGCGGTTAGCCCCTTCAGCCAGCAGGGCGCGAGCAACATCACCGCAGACGGCAAGATCGCCTACATCGCGGTGGCGCTGAAGGTCTCGTCGGGGGACCTCGACGACGACGAGGCGAACAGCGTCCTCGACTCGGCCGAACCGGCTCGCAAGGCCGGGATCGAGGTGTCGGCGGGCGGATACCTCGGGCAGCAGCTCTCCAGCCCGAGCACCCGGACGAGCGAGATCATCGGCGTGATCGGCGCGCTGATCATCCTGCTGTTCGCCTTCCGGACGTTCGTCGCCGCACCGCTGCCGGTGACGACCGCGATCGTCGCCCTGATGAGCGGCCTGGCGATCGTCGGTCTTCGCCGGACACGTGATCGACGTCCCGTCGATCGCGCCGACCCTGGGAATCATGCTCGGCCTGGCGGTGGGGACCGACTACTCGCTGTTCATCATCAGCCGGCACTTACGCTTCCTCGAGGAGGGAGTGGAACCGGAGGAATCGATCGCCCGCTCGATCGGCTCCTCGGGCTCGGCCGTCGTCTTCGCGGGCGTCACGGTGATCATCGCCCTGCTCTGCCTCTACTTCAGCGGCATCCCCCTCGTTCGCTCGCTCGGCTACACGACGTCGATGGTGGTCGCAGCCAGCGGTCGCCGCGGCGATCACCTTCCTGCCGGCGGTCCTCGCCCTGTCGGGCGGCGGATCCTGAAGCTCCCTTCCGCCTCCGACGAGCCGGTTCCGCCTCGGCGAGCGCAAGCTCGACGCGGACACCCCGGCGGCTGGTTCAGGTGGGCCGGCGCGATCCGCGGCCACCCCGTGATCGCCTCCTTGACCGGCATCGTCTTCCTCGGCCTGCTCGCGATCCCCGCCCTCGACCTGCGCCTGGGCGCGGAGGACTTCGGCCAGCTGCCGGAGGACACCACCGACCGCCAGGCCTACGACGCCCTCACCGAGGGTTTCGGCGTGGGCACCAACGGGCCGCTGCTGATCGCGGTGGACGTCGGCACGAGTCCCGCCCAATCCGACCCGCAGGTAGCCCAGCAGGCAGCAACCCAGCTCCAACAGCTTCAGGCGGAGGCAGCGCCGCACCCGACGCCGCAGCAGCAGGCGCAGGAGCAGCAGCTCACCGAGGAGCAGCAGATCGCCGAGACCCCCGCGGCGGGCGACCCGCGCCTGGTCAACCTCGAGCAGGAGATCGCCAAGCAGAGCAACGTCCAATCGGTCTCTCCCGCCGCCACCGACAAGAACGGCACCGCGGCGGTCTTCTCGGTCACCCCGAAGACCTCCCCCTCCGCCTATGCGACCCAGGACCTGGTCAACCACCTTCGCGACAAGACGATCCCCGATGAGACCACGGACACCGGGATGAAGGCCTACGTCGGCGGGACCACGGCGAGCTACATCGACCTCGCGACGAAGATCAGCGACAAGCTCTTCCTGGTGATCGGGATCGTCGTCCTGCTCAGCTTCCTGCTGCTCACCCTCGCCTTCCGCACGGTGCTTGTGCCGCTGATCTCGGCGCTGGTCAACCTGCTCGCGGTGGCCGCCTCGTACGGGGTCCTTACCGCCGTCTTCGAGAAGGGCTTGGCCCTCGTCGCTGATCGGCGTCGACAGCGAGATGCCGGTGGTCAGCTACGTGCCGCTGATGATGTTCGCGATCCTCTTCGGGCTCTCGATGGACTACCAGGTGTTCCTGGTCTCGCGGATCGCCGAGCGCCACAGCGGCGGCGCCGACAACAGCGAGGCCGTCACGGGCCGGGCTCGTCAACGCCGGCCGCGGTGATCGCCGCCGCCGCGACGATCATGTTCGCCGTCTTCTTCAGCTTCGTGATCAACGGCGATCCCGTCGTCAAGCAGTTCGGCGTCGGCCTCGCGGTGTCGGTCGCGATCGACGCGCTCGTCGTCCTCCTGATCATGCCCGGCCTGCTGGAGCTGACCGGGGAGCGAAACTGGTTCCTGCCGCGCTGGCTCGACCGGCTGCTGCCCGACCTCAAGGTCGAGGGGGATCCCGAGACGGAGGCCGAGACGCCCTCCGCCCAAGCCTCCGCCTGAGCCGACGGGCCTATCATCACCCTCCCGGGCGCGTAGCTCAGTGGGAGAGCGCTCGCTTCACACGCGAGAGGTCGCTGGTTCGAAACCAGCCGCGCCCATCTCCGCTCCCGAGTTTGATCTCCCCTCAGCCGGGCAAGCGGTTTGTGTGGCGCTCGCGATGGAGCGGTTCGCGGATCGGCGAGCGGCTGGAAGGCTGCTGGCGGAGCGCCTAAATCGCTACGCCGGGGAGGAGGACGTGGTGGTATTGGCGCTCCCCCGCGGCGGCGTCCCGGTCGGCTTCGAGGTGGCCCGAGAGCTGAAGGCTCCACTCGATGTCTTCCTGGTTCGCAAGCTGGGCGTCCCCGGACACGATGAGCTGGCGATGGGGGCGATCGCGACCGGCGGCACCCGGATTCTCAACCAGCAGCTGGTCTCCTCGCTGGAGATACCTCGCGAGTGGATCGAGGCGGTGGACGCGAGGGAAAGGCGCGAGCTGGAGCGACGTGAGCGCGCCTACCGCGGTAATCGCCCGCCACCGGATCTCACCGACCGCAAGGTGATCCTCGTCGACGACGGGCTGGCGACGGGGTCGACGATGGTCGCTGCTGTCCGCGCCGTCCGCCAGAGCGATCCCGAGCGGGTGATCGTCGCCGTGCCGGTGGCTCCGCCCGAGACGATCGAGACCCTTCGGCAGGAGGCCGACGAGGTGATCACCGTGCTGGCGCCGTCGGGATTCGGCGGGGTTGGGGTCTGGTACGAGGATTTCTCGCAGACCACCGATCAGGAAGTGATCGCCCTGCTCAAGCGGACGCGCGGGGTCTCCGGCAACTAGCGCGTTCTAATTGACCGAGGGATCGGGCGGCATCCGAGCCAGCAGGGCGTACTCGCCGCCCATCCGGCCGAGGACGATGGCCCAGAGGTCGCCCTCGGCAAATGGATCGTCGGGGTGGGCGTCGGTGACGATCCAGGCCTCGGCATCGATCTCGCCGTCGAGCTGCTCGGGGCCCCAACCCGCGTAGCCGGCGAACACCCGGAGGCGGGCGAGCTCCGGCGGCGCGTCGAGGTCGACCATCCCGATCGTCGCCCCGGCGACGATCTTGGTCGCCTCGCCGGGGTCGGCGTGCTCGCCGATCGCGGTCACCGCATTTGGCTGCACCGGGCCACCGATGTGCAGAATGTGCTCGCCGCCGATCAGCTCGGCGAGCTCGGGCGCCGCCTCGCCCACGCTCGCCTCCGAGGGCCGGTTGAGAACGAGGCCGAAGGCGCCGTCGGGGTTGTGCTCGACCACCACGACCACGGTGCGGCTGAAGTAGTCGGGCATGCTCGGCGAGGCGACCAGCAGCCTGCCCGAGAGGCTCTCGCTCATGCCCCAAGCCTCTCACTCGAGTCCCTCGGCTACGGAGTGAGGACGATCTTCAGGGCCTCGCGCTGGTCGTACACCCGGTAGGCCTCGGGCGCCTCATCGAGCTTCATGTGGTGGGTGACCAGGGGTGCCGGGTCGAGCTCCCCCGAGGAGACCAGCTCCAGGACCCGGTCGAGGTGCTTGATCACGTTGGCGTGGCCACTGTGGAGGGTGAGCGCCTTGATCCAGAGCACCCCCATGTGGACCTCGGTGCGCTCGGCGTAGACGCCGGTGGCCGAGACCGTGCCCGCCTTCCGGGCCAAGCGGAGTGCCAGGTCGAGGGCATCGGGGTGGCCGACGGCGTCGACCGCCAGGTCCACCCCCCGCCCCTCGGTCAGCTTCTTCACCTCTCCCCTGGGATCGCCCTCGGTGAGGTGGACCGCGGTGGCGCCGAAGGACTCCGCCATTTCCAGCCGCTCCTCGACCGTGTCGATCGCGATCACCTCCGACGCCCCGGCCACCCGGGCGGCCTGAACCGCGCAGAGGCCGACCGGACCGAGGCCGAGGATCGCCGCGCTCTCGCCCTCGGCGAGCGGCCGGGAGTCGATCGCGTGGAAGCCGGTCCCCATCACGTCGCCGGCGAAGAGGGCGACGTCGTCCGAGAGTCCCTCGGGGACCCGCCGGAGGGTGAGGTTCGCGTGCGGGACGAGGACCAGCTCGGCCTGGGCCCCCTGGAGGGAGCCCAGGGTCTTCCCGTGCCCGAAGACGCGCGCCTCGTCGCACTTGTGGAACTCACCGCGCTTGCAGAAGAAGCACTCGCCGCAGGCGGTGCCGTAGGTGCCGAGCACCCGGTCCCCAACCGCCACCCTGCTCACTTCGTCGCCGGCGGCGACCACCTCGCCGACGTACTCGTGGCCGATCACGAAGCCGGGCTCGATCTGGACCCGGCCGTGGTAGATGTGGAGGTCGGAGCCGCAGATGCCGCTCGCCTCGACCCGGACGATCGCGTCGTCGGATGCGAGCAGCTCGGGGTCAGCGACCTCGTCCACCCGCACCTCGCCCGGAGCCTGGAAAGTGATCGCTCTCACGGGATGGAGCCTATGAGAGGATCGCCCAACATGAAACGGGTGGCTCCTTACGGAGCCCCCTCGCACCAAAGGAGCACGAGCATGGGGATCGAGAAGTCACGGCCGGCGCTGATCACGGGCTGCTCGAGCGGGATCGGCAGGGCGACCGCCGAGCACCTGGTGGATGGGGGCTGGAACGTCTACGCGACCGCGCGCAGCCCGGAGGCGATCGAGGACCTGGCGAAGCGCGGCGCGAAGACCCTCGCCCTCGACGTCACCGACGAGGGCTCGATGCGCAATGCGGTCGAGGAGGTCGAGCGCGACGGCCCGATCGGGAGCTTGGTCAACAACGCCGGCTACAGCCAGAGCGGGGCGATCGAGACGATCCCGATGGACAGTGTCCGCCGCCAGTTCGAGACCAACGTCTTCGGGCTGATGCGGATGTGCCAGCTGGTGCTGCCGGGGATGCGCCGAGCCGGCTCGGGTCGGATCGTCAACCTGAGCTCGATGGGCGGGAAGCTGGTCTTCCCCGGCGGCGGGGTCTACCACGCCGCAAAGCACGCTGTCGAGGCGCTCTCGGACGCCCTCCGATTTGAAGTCGCCGGCTTCGGGGTGGAGGTGGTGATCATCGAGCCGGGCCTGATCGTGACCAGCTTCGGCGAGGCCGCGGTCGGCAGCATGGCCGACACCGACGACAGCGCCCCCTACACCGAGTTCAACACCGCCGTCGCCGCGGCCACCGCCGGAGCATATGACGGGCCGATGGCGCGACTCGGCGCCGGGCCGGAGGCGGTTGCAAAGAAGATCGAGCGGGCGCTCTCGGCGCGCCGCCCCAGCCCCCGCTACAAGGTCGCCGCCTCCGCGTACATGCTGCTCGGGATGCACGGGGTGATGAGCGACCGGATGTGGGACCGCTTCGTCGGCACCCAGTTCCCCCACCCGAAGGCCGACTCCTAGTTAGAGCTGAATCGTCTCGCCCTCGCGGGCCATCGCCACGGCGCCCTGGCCGTCGAGGCCAGACCAGCGCTCGACGGCCTCGCCTTCGAGCGTCTCGAGGCGGGCGTCGTCGTGGTCGGGGTCGTGGTGAAAGAGCAACAGGCGCTCGGCCTCGCTGCGCTGGGCGTAGGTGAGCGTGTCGGAGAGGGCTGAGTGGCCCCAGCCCCGCCGCGCCGGGTATTCCGCGTCGGTGTACTGGCCGTCGTGGAGGAGGACGGAGGCGTCCCTGGCGAGAGTCCGCCCCGAGATCCAGCGAGGGTTGGAGGTCGCCAGTGACTGTCCCAAGCCGGGCTCGTGATCCGGCAGGTAGGCGAGGCTGGCACCGTTCTCGCTCAGCCGGTAGCCGAGGGTGACGCCGCGATGGGAGATGAGCTCGGCGCCGATCTCGATTCCATCGATGCTCCAGCGCGCGCCCGGCACGTCCTCGAAGCTGACCTTGGCGGGGAGCTCGCCGATCTCGATCGGCGAGAGAGGGTTCGAGATGTAACGCGCCAGCCGCTTGCGCAGCGACCTGCCGGCGGAGGGAGGGCCCCAGACCGTGACCTCGACCTCGGGGTCGAAGAGGGGGGCGAAGAACGTCAACCCCTGAATGTGGTCGAGATGAAGGTGGGTCAGCAACAGGTGGATCCGCTTGCAGCCGCCCGCCAGCGCCTGGCCGAGCTCCCTGATCCCGGTGCCGGCGTCGAGGATGAACTCGCTGCCGTCGTCGGTGGTCACCTGGACGCAGGAGGTGTTGCCGCCGAAGCCCTCCCACTGCTCGCCCGGGACCGGGACCGAGCCCCGGACGCCCCAGAGCTTGATCCGCATCAGCCCGCGCCCGCTCCGTCGTCGCCGATAACCCAGAAGATCACGATCGCCCCGTGGTAGCCGGCGGGGCCGACCAGCGGCAGCGCGCCGGTCTCAACCTCGAGCGGCCCCCGCTCGCCGCGGATGTGAAGCCGCGCATAAGCCGGGCGCCCCTCGCGGACGGCGATCGAGAGCGGGAGCTCGTCGGGGGGCACCGGGGCGCCCTCATCGTCGAAGGGGCCGTAGCGGGCGTTCCATTCTTCCTGAGGGAGCGTCCCGATCTCCTCGAACGGGCTGCCGACGATCTCCGCCGCGGCGTCGTTGTAGAAGACGATCCGCTGATCGGAATCGACCAGCAGCGCCGCCAGGGAAATGATCGAGATCAGGTTGCGCGCCAGGATCAGCTCCAGCGGCTGATCGGGAATTCCGGCGGCTCCCGGCTCCTCGAGCTCGATGGGTGGCGACGACTCTGACATGGTGCGATCGGTGTATCGGCCGATCACCTTCAAAGATTAGGAGAGCGGTCGCCTCGGCCCTGTGGGCTCGATCACTCTCAATCCCCACGCGGTGAGGGCACGATCTCGCCCCTCCCCGCTACCCGAAGGTCGGCGGGCAGCTGGGCGCCGAGCGAGTCCGCGACAACCTGCAGGCGGGTGCGCCAGGCGATGATCGCCTCGCGCTGCTGCTCCTGGACGTCGGGCAGCTCGTTGAACTGCCGCTCCTCGAGCGCCGCACCAATGCGCTCAGGTAGGTGTCCTGGAGGATGAAGACGTGCGCGTAGTCGTCGTGGACCGCGCGCAGCTCCTCGGGGACCTGCTCACCCGCCAGATTCTGAGCGAAGAGGCCCTAAGCCGCTTCGGAGCTGAATGCGGCGGGCTCGGGCTCGATCTGCTCAAGCTCGGCGAGCTCGCCCTCCTCGAGCTCGGGCACCGGCTCGAGCACCGTCAGGGCGACGGCGATCGCGGCGACAACGAGACCGGCGGCGATGATGAAGGCGAGGTGGTAGCCGCTGGTGAGCGCCGACGCGGTCGCCTCGCCGTCGCCGAGGAGTCCGCTCGTCCGCTCGGTCGAGAGGGTGGCCAGAACCGCGAGGCCGAGGGCGCCGCCGACCTGGAGGGTCGTGTTGACGAGCCCGGAGGCAAGCCCCGAGTCGCTCTCGGTGGCCCCCGACATCGCCAGGGTCATCAGCGAGGGGAAGGAGAGGCCGGCGCCGGCGCCCAGCAGCACCATCGACGGGAGGATGTCGACCAGGTAGTTGGCGTCGACGGGCGCCCGGGCGAACATGGCCAGCCCGCTAGCGATCAGGACGAGGCCTGGGAGGAGGGTCGCGCGGGCGCCGAAGCGGAGGTTGAGCCGCGCCGAAAAGCCGAGCGAGAGGGCGCCGATGAGCAGGGTCACCGGCAGGAAGGCCAGGCCGACCTCGATCGCGCTGTAGCCGAGCACCTGTTGGAGGTAGAGGGCACCGAGGAAGAACATGCCGAACATCCCGGCGACCATCAACGCCTGGATCACGTTTGAACCCGAGAGGTTGCGATCGCGGAAGATCCGGAGCGGGATCAGGGGGGTCTCCGCGGTCGCTTCACGAACGACGAATCCGGCCAGCAGCAGTATCGAGGTCGCCCCGAAGCCGAGGGTCTGGGCCGAGGCCCAGCCGTAATTGGCGGCCTCGACGATCGCGTACACACCGAGCATCAGTCCCGAGACCAGGAGGCCGGCGCCGAGGACGTCCGCGCCCTTCCCCAGACCGATGCCCTTGTCGTTCTCGAGCAGGCGGAGCGCGAGCAGCCCGGTGGCGGCGGCGATCGGGAGGTTGACGAAGAAGATCCAATGCCAGTTGATCGCGTCGGTGAGCGCCCCGCCGGCGAGCAGGCCGATCGATCCTCCGGCGGAGGCGACGAAGCTGTATACGCCGATCGCCCGCGCCTGCTCGCGGGGCTCCGGGAACATCGTCACGATGATTCCGAGGATCACTGCCGAGGTCATCGCTCCGCCGGCGCCCTGGATGAACCGGGAAACGACGAGGACCTCCTGGCTCTGGGCTAGCCCGCAGGCGAGCGAGGCCGCGGTGAAGATCGTCAGCCCGATCAGGAAGATCCGCCGGCGGCCGATCAGGTCGCCGAGCCGCCCGGAGAGCAGCAGCAGCCCGCCGAAGGCGATCAGGTAGCCGTTGACGACCCAGGCGAGGCTCGACTGGGAGAAGCCCAGGTCGCCCTGGATCGAGGGGAGGGCGACGTTGACGATCGTCGCGTCGAGGACGATCATCAGCATCCCGACGCAAAGGACGTAGAGGGCGATCCAGCGATTGCGATCGGCGGCCTCTTGCTCTACTCTGGAATCGCTCAGTTCCACGAGGATCGTCACTATAGCAGGGATGATCATTACCGTAGTGACTATGTGTGACGATGCTCACGGATTCGAACCGGGGGCCCGCCTCGCTTCCGGGGGCGATGTGGAGGAGCGCCGCTTCGACCTCCCTGACTGTCTGTCAATGACCGGCTGAGCGGTCGGGCGGCGGAGGAGTACAGTGAGCGACCTGGCCTCCGACCCGCCCGCTGAGAACACCCTCGCCGCGGAAGGCGGAGCCTTCGGGCTGGCGCGTGGATCCGGCGCCAGACGGACGCGGCGCCCAGCCCGAGTCCAAGCCGCCGATGATCCCGCGCAGCAGGACGTTCATCGCGTTCCTGCTCGGGCTGCTGGTGGTGAACATCGTGATCTCGGTCGTCACCGGCAGCCCCGAGGACCGCCCGCGGGTGCCCTACCAGCCGTTCTTCGCCGACCAGGTCAAGGCCGGGAACGTCCAGGAGATCAGCTCGCAGGAGGACTCGATCGAGGGAGAGCTGAAGAACGAGGCGACCTACGACCCGCCTGGCGATGACAAACCCGTAACGGTGAACACGAAATTCGAGACCGAGGTCCCCGCGTTCATCGATCCCGCTCAGGTCACCCAGCTGCTCGACCAGGGGAACGTCGTCATCAACGCCAAGGCGCCGGACACCGGCCGCTCGCTCTTGGGGACGCTCCTGCTCGGCTTCCTCCCGACGATCCTGCTGGTCGCCTTCTTCGTCTGGCTCGCGCGCCGCCAGATGGGGGCGGGAGCGGGCGGCATTCTCGGTGGCTTCGGCCGCGCGACCGCGCGCCGGTTCACGGCTGGCGAGCAGGAGCGGGTCACGTTCGACGACGTGGCCGGGATCGACGAGGCCGAGGACGAGCTGGTCGAGGTGGTGGACTTCCTGAAGAACCCGCAGCGCTACACGAAGCTCGGGGCGCGGGTCCCGCGCGGCGTGCTCCTCTACGGGCCGCCCGGGACCGGGAAGACCCTGCTTGCCCGCGCGGTGGCGGGAGAGGCGCACGCCGCCTTCTTCTCGCTTGTCGGCCTCGGAGTTCGTCGAGGCGATCGTCGGCGTGGGCGCCTCGCGCGTGCGCGACCTGTTCAAGCAGGCGAAGGAGGCGGCGCCGGCGATCGTCTTCATCGACGAGCTGGACGCGATCGGGCGCTCGCGGTCGGGCAACGTCGGCGGGATCAGCGGCGGCCACGACGAGCGCGAGCAGACGCTCAATCAGATCCTCACCGAGATGGACGGCTTCGAGGCCGACACGAACGTGATCGTCCTCGGCGCCACGAACCGCCCCGAGGTCCTCGATCCCGCGCTCCTGCGCCCGGGACGCTTCGACCGGCGGATCGCCGTCAACCCGCCCGACCGCAAGGGCCGCGTCGAGATCCTCAAGATCCATACGCGATCGGTGCCGCTGGCGCCCGACGTCGACCTGGAAAGGATCGCGGCGTCAATTCCGGGCTCGACCGGCGCCGACATCGCTCTGCTCGTCAACGAGGCGGCTCTGTTCGCCGCTCGCCGCGATCACAAGGCGGTGGAGCAGCGGGACCTCACGGACGCGATCGAGAAGATCATCCTCGGCGCCGAGCGCCAGGTGGTGATGACAGACGCGGATCGCAAACGCACCGCCTACCACGAATCCGGCCACGCCCTGGTGGGCATGCTCACCCCCGGCGCCGACCCGGTCCGGAAGATCTCGATCATCCCGCGCGGCCAGGCGTTGGGCGTCACGCTCGCCACTCCGGAGAGCGACCGTTACAACTATGCCCGCGACGACCTCCTCGCGAGGATCAAGGTCGCGCTCGGCGGCCGCGCCGCGGAGAAGGTCGTCTTCAACGACGTCACCACGGGCGCGGAGTCGGACATCCAGAACCTCACCCAGACCGCGCGCGGCATGGTCGGCCGCTGGGGGATGAGCGACGCAATCGGCCCGGTCGCCGTCGCAGACGGACGCCAGGACGGCGCGCTGCTACCCGGCTCGGTGCCCGTTTCCGAGCCGACCCAGGAGCTCGTCGACCAGGAGGTTCGGAGAATCGTGGACGACGCCGAGCGCGACACGATCCAGCTCCTCGAGGGCGAGCGCGAGCGGCTCGAAGCGCTCGCCGGGGCACTGCTGGAGCGCGAGACTCTCGACCAACCGGAGGCCTACGAGGTCGCCGGCGTCCCGCTGCCGGAGGCCGAGCCCGGCGAGAAAGAAAAAGTCACGGCGAGCTCGTAGTCAGCACCGAGTCGACCTCACCACCCGGCGCCAGCAATCTCCAGCCAGCCCGAAACCCAGTCCGCTCATGCCGAAACGGCTCGCCGGGCGCTGGAGGACGTCTGCTCCGGAAAGGACCTGGGCAGGGTCCCCGACGTCTACCACCCCGACTTCATCGATCACGTGAACGCCCTCGAGTACCGGGGGCACGACGGGGCGCGCCGCTCGGTGGCCCTCTACCTCGAGCTTTTCCCGGACCTCCGCTTCGTGGTCGACGAGCAGGTGAGCGAGGGTGATCGCGTTGCCTCGCGCTGGACCCTTTACGGCACCCATCGCGGGCGAAGCGTGACCCTCCACGGGATCGTGATCAGCCGCTTCGAAGACGGCAGGATCATCGAGGATTGGGCCGCAAGCGACACGATGGAGATCCCCAGGCAGCTCGGCGTTTGGCGCTCGCTGCTGCTGCTCGTGCAACATCGCAAGCTGTTGCGAAATCGCCGCTAGCTCGGCGGCCGCGGCAGTCGGTGAGGCAACGTCACAGGTTCGAGTCTCGGCGGGCGGGCTCGCCACCGCCACCTGGAGGCTCAGGTTCGACCGGTTCCAGCAGCCGGGCCTCGAGCATGCGCACACCAGTCTGGTCGACCTGTTTGGCGAGGGCGTCCGCGAACGTTCGCCCGCGGAGCAGCGCGACATCGGTCGGTATCGGATTGCGGGCGAACAAGACCACGCGTGACCGGTCCGAGCTCCGAAGCACCTCCCACTGTCCCCACTCCTCCGCACCGGGGGCGCCGGCCATCGCCGAGGCGAGTTCGGCCGCGAAGCGGGCCTGATGGTCGGGTTCGGTCGCCCATTCCATCAGGAAGATCGTCTCTCCGCCTCTGTCGGGATCGGGGGTCTCCGGCCGCCCGGCCGGGAGCTGGCCCCGGAACGCAAGCTCGTTGCGCAGCCAGATCAGGAACGGCGGGTCCTTGCCCCGTGGTGGCATCGAGCTCGACGAAGCGGACGTACAGCTCGAGATCGGGCAGCCGGGACAGGAGTCCGTCGAGGGCGTCATCGGTCGGCTTGCTGGTGAAGAGCCAGTACGCCTCGTCGTGCAGCTCGATCGTCAGCAGCAGCCGCGGGTCGCTCGTGTGCCGCTCGGCGGCGCGGCGGGCGAGCACGGCGTGATCGTTGTCGGGGGACCAGGGCCGCTCCCGGTCAACCGCCCACTTCATCGAGTCGTGGACGAGCGCAATCGAGCGAAGGGGGGAACGCAGCTCGTCGTTCGGGCCGATGTCGCGGAGGATCGCGGCGACGTGAGCACCGACGTTTCGCTCCGGATGGCCGGTGCCCCCCACCTGAAAGGCCCAACCGCGCTGGATGTCGGGGTCGGAGGCGAGGGCGGACTCGAGATCGTTCTCGGCGGTGAAACCGGGTACCAGGTCTTCCCCCGCCGGCATCAGCGGCGCACCGGCGCCCTCACCGTCCCTGATGAGGCCGTCCTACCGAGCCCGACCGACATCCGAGCCCGCTTCTGGGGCGCTGCGTCCGGGTCGGGATCGGTGGGCATCCGCCCGGCGACGGCGAGGCGCTCCGCGACACGCAGGCGGGGGGGAGACGGGCGCGGATGCTCCCAGAGCTCGGCCTCGATTCCTTCTGAGCCCTGGTACACGCGGACGTGCGTCTGGACGAACCGCCCCACGTATACCGGCGGGGCGCCAAGGTGTGCCGTGACCGGCTGCAGTTGCCTCAGCCAAAACGCATCGCTCGGCGGACGCATCTGCACGTTCGCGTAGATCAACGATCCGCCGCCGTATCCGGCGCCCTGAACCACGAGGACCTCTCTCATCGGCCGGACGTCGTATGGCCCGCCGTGGTGCCAGTCCATCAGGTCGTAACGATCGGGTGCCGGGGGAACGCTCCGGGCGGGTAACGCCGTCCACGCTCGATGACGGCAACGTCCACACCCGCCTGCGCGAGCCGGCACGCCGCAACGGCACCGCCGAAGCCGGAGCCAACGACGATCGCCTGGTAGGCGTCTTTGCTGAGACGGGCCATGTCCCTCCGCTTGCGCGGGACCGGCTAGCGACCCTACCCGAACAGGGGCCTAGATCGCGACCGCGCCCTTGACGAGGAAGATTGCTCCGAAGCCGAGGCCGATAGGACGGCAACGGCGCCCTCTCCGGTCGAGACGCTGGACTCGGCCACTCCTTCAGCGCCCCTGTGTAGACGGCGATCCGCATCGATGTGAAATCGCGACCGAATAGGCGATGTCAAGGGAAGCTCGCTTCGTAGGCGCCGGCCTTGCTCGCTCACCAGCAAAGCGAGGGTTAGGGTCAGCGCGGGGCGCGCCACATCGACACCTGGTCCGGTACTTCCTCCGGCATCTCGATCTCCCCGGTGACCTCGAAGCCGAACCGCTCGTAATACGGGACCAGGGGCTCCATGCACTCCAAGTAGGCGTGCTCGCCCTCCCGGTCACAGCGCTCCAGACCGGAGCGGACGAGCGCGCTCCCGACGCCCTTGCCCTGCGCCTGCGGATCGGTGCCCAGCGTCGCGAGGTACCAATGCGGGGCTGAGGGGTGCGCCCTGTGCAGCGCGTCTTCGACCGCCTTGCCCCGCTGGGCGTATTGCCGAAAGTGCCTGATGCCCAGTGCTCCGATCAGCCCCGGAATCACACGAAGCTGCTGCCAGGGCGGCGCCCTCCAGCTGCCCGGCGGTGCCCATACCGCGCCACCCAGGATCGCTCCATTGTCCACCAGCACCTCTGTTCCGCGTTCGACCGGGTAGATGTACCGCAGCGCCCCTTGGAACATTGCTGGCTGGACTCTGGCCCGAAGCTCCTTGTCCGGTTGAACCCAGGTGAACGGTGGCCTGTTGGCGAACGCGTCGCTCAGCACGGCGGCCAGCTCAGGCACGTCGGCTCGGCCGGCGGATCGAACCGTTCTGCCGATGCCCGCGCTGTCCTCCTTCACGGCAAGGACGCTTACCGCTCCTGGAGGACGGACAGCACGTTGCCGGACGGATCCTTGAACCAGGCGATGTAGGGGCCTTCCTCCCGGAACACGCCCTTGTCGTCCTGCTCAACGCCGTCGTAGCGCTCGAAGCGCACGCCGCGCGCGGCCAGCGCGTCGACCGCCTCGTCGATGTCGTCCACCTCGAAGTTCAGGATCGTGTAGCTCGCCGGAGTCGGGTCCGGCTGCTCATAGACCAGCGTGTCCCGGCCGCCGGCGAGGTGCAGCCACATCAGGCCGTACTCCTCGGATGTCCTCAGCCCCAGAGTCTCGCCGTAGAACTCGCGCGCCTTCTGCATGTCGTCCACAGCGAGACCGCTGTACGCCTTTGTGTCCGCAAACATGACCAGCTCCTTTCGGTCGTTTCGACAGCTCAGGCCAGGGCGTGCCGCCGGGCGAAGTCTCGGATCACGCTCGCGAGGACCGCAGCGCGCTCGGGCGTCGGCCCGTCGTGGCTCAGCCGGGGACAGACCGCGAGCTCGGCGTCGGGCAGCGCCCGGTAGAGCGAGAGCGAGAGGTCGAGCGGGATGAGCTCGTCCCGATCGCCGGCGAGCACCAGGACCGGCGTCTGGATCGCCTCGAGCTCGTCCGGCCCGAGGCCCTCGTAGTCGAGCCACATCGGCGCGGTCTGGCGCACCAGCCTCCGCCACTGCTCGGCTCCGCCCGGATGCAAGGCCTTGATTTCCTCCGCGAACTCGCCGAGCTCGGCGTCGAGGTGATCCGGATCTGGGGCGCCCGCGTCGTCTGCACCGAGCAGCGCCCTGTGGGCCTCCCGTAGCCCGCTTCGGTCGAAGTCCGGATACGCGGCACCAACGATCAACGCGCCCGCGGCTCCGGGGTGACGGGCTCCGAGCTCCAGGGTCACCTGTCCCCCGTCGCTCCAGCCGGCAACCACCGGGCGCCGCAGCCCCAGCGCGGCGATCAGCGCCGCGATGTCGTCGGCGATCAGGGCGATAGGAGAGCTCCCCGGCCGGGTTCGTCGAGCGGCCGTGGCCACGGCTATCCGGCGTGATCACCCGGAAGCGGTCCGCGAGCTCGGGGACCACCGGACCCCACTGGGCACTGGACCCGAGCCCGCCGTGGATCAGGATCACAGGCGCGCCGTCACCGTGCTCCTCGTAGTGGAGGGCGGCCCCGTTCATCACGATCGACCCTCCGGACAAATCCTCGTTCACCTCAGGCTCCGGCCTCGTCGGGCACCTCCGCGGGCAGGCACGGCGAGCGATCCGCGACCGCTCGGACGGCCTCCGGGACCGGCTCCTCCCTAGCCTCGGGACCTTCGCCCGCGCGACGCAGCAGCGCCCAAGCGACGGCGGCGGCCGCGATCAGGACCGCGGCGCTGAGGGTGGCTGCCAGCTGCAGCGCCTGGGTGAACGCGTCGCTTGCCGCATCGACCAGCGCGCCAGCTGACGGCTCGGCGAGCCCATCCCCCGCGGCTACGGCGCCCCCGAGTGAGTCGCGGGCGGCCTCCGCCGCCTCGGGCGGGACGCCCGCTGGGACGGCATCGGCCACCTCGCCCCGGTAGAGGGCCGTCCCGACGACGCCGAGGACCGCGATCCCGAGGGCGCCGCCGAACTCGGAGCTGGTCTCGGAGATCCCCGCGGCCGCGCCCGCCCGCTCGGGTGGGGCGGCGCCGACCATCAGGTCGGCCGCCAGGGTGAACACCGGGGCGAGACCGAGGGCGAGGACGACGGACCCGGTGACGAGGGTCGGCGAGCGAGGAGTCCCCGCTGACCTGGGCCAGCAGCCCGAAGCCGACGGCCGCCAGCACGAGTCCGCCGGCGATCGCGGAGGCGGGCGAGATCCTTCGGACGATCACCGGGGTCAGCATCGAGCCGACGATGAAGCCGCCGCCCAGGGCACGGTCCAGAGCCCGGCCTCCAGCGGCGACAGCCCGAGCACCAGTTGCAGGTACTGGGCGATGAAGACGGCGATCCCGAAGTTGACGAAGAAGCCGAGGGTGTTGGCGGCGAGCGCCGCCGCTGAAGGCGGGCACCCGGAAGAGCCGCAGGTCGATCAGCGGATCGGCGAGCCTTCGCTGCCGGCGCACGAACGCCACTCCGACGGCGAGGCCGCCCGCGATCGACGCGGCCGCCGTCCAACCGACGCCGTCCTGGGCGATCTGCTTGAGGCCGTAGATCACCGCCAGCACGGCGACCAGCGATGCGGCGGCGCTGATCAAATCGAGCCGGCCGGCCTCGGGATCGCGGTACTCGGGTAGAAGCCTTGGACCGACCGCGAGCAGCAGCGCCATCACCGGCACCGCGATCAGGAACACCGAGCCCCACCAGAAGCGCTGCAGGAGCAGCCCGCCGACCAGCGGCCCGATCGCCGCTCCGGCCGAGAAGCTGGTGATCCAGACGCCGATCGCGAATGTGCGCTCGCTGCGGGTCCGCGAACATGTTGCGGATCAGGGAGAGCGTCGAGGGCGCCAGCGTCGCCCCGGCCATCCCCAGCAGCGCCCGGGCGGCGATCAGCATCTCCGCGCTGGTCGAGAGCGCGGCGAGCACCGAGGCGGCGCCGAATGCGGCGGCGCCGATCAGCAGCAACCGGCGGCGGCCGATCCGGTCGCCCAGCGTTCCCATCGTGATCAGCAACCCGGCGACCAGGAAGCCGTAGATGTCCATGATCCACAGCAGCTGCGAGCTGCTCGGCTGCAGGTCCTCGCTCAGGGCCGGCAGCGCGAGGTTGAGCACGGTCAGGTCCATCGAGTAGACCGACGCAGGGGAGGGCGATCACGGCGAGCCCGATCCACTCGCGCCGCCCTGCCTTGGCCGGTGCCGGGTCGCTCGCGCCCGCCCCCGCGCTGCCTCCGTGCTCGCTCGATCCCGTGTCCATACAAGTAAGGACTGCGAAGCGCTATTGAATTGACCGCCGCGGGGCGAGGCCGGTGAGCGAAGAAACTGGTACCGGGACAAGCTCGAGTTTCATTTCCATCAGCTACTCCTTCGCATCGCTTACCGGCGTGCTCTTTCCTCGACCATGCGGGTACAGCCATCCGCGTAGCAGTCGGGTCACCCGGGGCATCACCACCCACGTCATCAAGGAACAGCCACCGCTGTCGTGATCCCCAGCCTCACGACCACCGGCAGGCCCTCGAGCAGCGGTTCCGCCGCGACGACGATCCCGGTGATCAACGGAAAGATCGCGATCCAGGTAACCAGCGCCATCTTGTACGGAGGCGGCGGCGGCGTCGCCGGCTGTCCCGGCAACGTGAACCAGCTCTCGAGCCCGGTCACGAAGCTGGTGTGGGTGGGGCCGATCGCATGCGGTTCGGCCCGCTCCACCCAAGCCGCGTGCTCGGGGGAGTCGAGCCAGGCGCGCAGGTGCTCCGAGCTGTCGAACCGATAGACGATCCGATACTCGCCGGCGGTTGCGCTCTGGGGCCGAAGACCTCGACCCCGAGATGACCGGGAAACTCGCTCGCCGCGGCGATGATCCCCTCGAGGAATTTCTCGTAGAAGGGTTCATGCCCCCGTCTGACGCGCCGGGTCACCGTCGTGGTGACGGGACCGCCTTCACCCTCCGGCGGGGCCGGGGCCCCGCCGCTCGAACCGTTCCCGCCGCTCAATTGGTCTCCTCATCCTTGAACTGCAGCAGCCCGATCGTGTTCCGATCCGGGTCGACGAACCACGCGCTCAGGGCGAAACCCACGTCGGCGATGCCGTCGACGGTCTTCAGGCCGGGGCCGTCGTATTCCTCGATCTCGACTCCGCGTGAGCGAAGCTCAGCGAGCTCGGCCGGGAGGTCGTCCACACGCCATGAAGCCTTCGTCTGTCCCTCGGTCGACCCGGTGCTGCTCTTGGTGAGGACGAGGCGGCTGTCTCCCCCACACTTGAAGGTCAGGAAGTCGTCGCTCTCGATCAGGATCTCGAGCCCGATCCTGTCCCGGTAGAAATCCTTGGCGACCGCGAGGTCGGTCGACGGCAGCATCACGTCAATCGGTTGGTTTCCGAGCATCGGAATCTCCTAGGAGTCGGGTGAGAGTGGCTACGTCGGTCATGAGTGCGTCGCCGGCGAAGGCGAGGGAGTCGAGTGAACGCTGGGCGGCCGCAGCGTTCCCGGCTCCGCACGCGTCGCTGACCACGATGGGAATCAGGCCTCGGTCGGCGCCGTGGCGAACCGTGGGTTCAACGCCGACCTCCATCGCCACACCCGCGATCGCGAAGGCGGTGATCTGACAATCACGGAGAGCGAACTCGAGTGGTGTCCCCTCGAACGCGGACATCGACAGCTTGTCGAAGACCGCCTCCGAGTCACCTGGCTCCAGTTCTGGCACGAGCTCGAATTGGGGCGAGCCACGCAGGAACGGCCCCGATACCACGTCTCCGACTCGATCCTTGTGCTGCCAGGTCATCCCCGTGCGGAGTTGTGAGACCCCCATCAACTCCGCCGGCAGGCTCATGTGGCGGGTGAAGTAGACGCGGACGCCTGCATTCCGCGCTGCGTCGAGGACGCGGGCAACGCGGGCGGTGACCTCCGGGCCGTCATCGAGCTGCCCGACGACGCCGACCTGCATGTCATAGACGATCAGCGCCAGGTGGCGTGGGTCGCAGGCCTCCTCGAGCGTTTTCGGAATCTCGATCTGGTGATATCGCTGCATGCCGTCCTCCGATCGGTGCTGGCGCCGGCCTAGTTCGAGCCTCTGGTCGTTCGGTCGTACGGTTCGGCGCAGTCGACGTCGCTCCGGAAGAGGCTCTCGATCGGGAGCGGAATCATCAGCGGGATGAAGAACCACTCGAGGAAGCCGCCCTTGGTCAGCGGGAAGTCGTCGGTGTAGCGCTTGGCCGCCTCGACGCTGTCGAGCGAAGACGACCACGACACCGGGTTCGTCGGCGCGCGCATAGTTCTCTCGAACCACCCCCGCCTTCCAAAGCCGCCAGACATTGGCTACCTCCTCCGGCAGGTAGGGCTCGATCGTCTCCATGGTGACCCCCG
>CAWFRG010000015.1:0-102904 GCA_963818205.1 uncultured Solirubrobacterales bacterium | reverse complement strand
GCGCCGGCCACTGCGTGCGCAGAGCCTCCTCCGCCGAACATGACCTCGTGCCCGCCCTCGCTGAGGCGCTGACCGAGTGCGCTGCCCAGGCTTCCCGCACCGATGATCCCGATTTGCATCGCCCTGAGATTGGCTCGCGCAGCAAAGGCGCAACACCTTTCGCGTCTTACGCTAGACCGATTCGCTATGAGCGGGAGTACGATCGCCATTGCGATGCTCGAGCTTGCCACCTGCGCTACTTCATCGCGGTCGCAGAGGAGCTCAACTTCAGCCGCGCGGCCGAGAGGCTGCACATGGCGCAGCCGCCGCTCAGCGTCGCCATCCGCAGCTCGAGCAGGAGCTCGGGACCGACCTGTTTATGCGCACCACGCGCGAGGTGCAACTCACGGACGCCGGTCGGGCCTTTCTCGAGGGGGCGCGGCGGACGCTGACCGAGCTGGACCGCGCCGAATCCGACGCGAGGCGCACCGCAGCGGGGGAGCTCGGGATGTTGAGGGTGGCCTTCAGCTGGAGCGCGCGCTTCGAAATCCTGCCGGAGCTCGGACAGGCGTTTCGGACCAACCACCCGGACGTCGAGGTGCGTACGGAACAGATGTGGAACGCGAAGATGCCTCCGGCGCTGCTCTCGGGCGAGATCGACGTCGCCATCTCGCTCTGCCCGGAGAGAGTCAGCGACTGCTCCTACCTGACGACTCGGCGGGAGCCGGTAGCGGTGGTGGTGGCGGAGGCGCACCCGCTCGCAGCAGCGGACTCCACACCCGTTGACGCGTTGGCGACCAGAGCAGTTCCTGATGTTCCCTCGTGACCTGGCGCCACGCCTCCACGACTTCATGGTGGGACTTTGCCGGCGCGGGGGGTTCGAGCCCCAGATCCGTAGCGAGTCATTCCACACCGGCTGGGAGATTCAGATCCTCGGCGACGTCCCAGCCGTGGCTCTGGTGCCCGCCTCCGTCGAGCGCAGCCTTCCGGAGGGAATAGTCGCGGTTCGCATCGACGACCCGCCGGACCCGCTCGAGACCGCGCTGATCTGGCGCACCGATGACAGCTCCGCCGCCGGTGCGGCGTTTCGCGATGTCGCCCGCTCGATGTTCGCGGTCGGCGTAACGCCGGAGGGCCCTCCTGCTTGAGAACGGGTCGGTCGGTTAGTGGGTATTCTCCGATTGAGGCGCGACTCGTCCTTTCGTTTCGGGTCCGGTCGAGAGCTGGTGAGGCTCATGTCTTCGTCTCGGCGGCGACGTCACCGGTGACCGGCTCCCGGCCCGCGCGGCCGGCCAGATGGGCGAGTGCCGAGGGCCACCAGACGCGATCGCCGATCTCGAGCACCAGGGCCGGCACCAGGAGAGACCGGACGAGGAAGGTGTCGATCAGGACGCCGATCGCGATCACGAACCCGATCTCGGTCAGGAAGACCAGCGGCAGCACCGCCAGGGTCGAGAAGGTGCCGGCGAGGACGAGACCCGCCGAGGTGATCACCGCGCCGGTCACGGCCAGGCCCCGGATCGTCCCGTCGCGCGTGCCGTGGGTGAACGTCTCCTCGCGCACGCGCGCCATCAGGAAGATGTTGTAGTCGATGCCCAGCGCGACCAGGAAGATGAACGCGAACAGCGGCAGGTCGGGGGCCATGCCGGGGAAGTCGAACACGTTCTCGAAGAAGAACGCTCCGAGCCCGAGCGCGGCGAAGAACGAGACGATCACCGTCCCGATCAGGACCAGCGGCGCGACCACCGCGCGCAACAGGGCGGCGAGGATCAGGAAGACGACGACCAGAGCGATCGGCACGATCAGCCGGTTGTCGCGCGCCGCCGACTGGCGCAGGTCGTACTCCTCGGCGGTCGGGCCGCCGACCAGCACGTCGTCGCCGCCGACCGCCTTGACCGCATTCCGAATCCCCGGGATCAGGTCGAACGCGGCTGTGCTGTACGGGTCCTCCTCGAGCGTGAGCTCGAGCTTGGTCCCGGTCGGTCCCCGCTCCTCCTGAGGCGACACCTCCGCCACGCCCGGTGCCTCAGCGACGGCCGCGCGGGTGGCGCCCAGCCTCGACTCGTCGGCACCAGCACGTCGGTCGGGGCGTTCGCTCCCGCGGGGAAGCCGGCCTCGAGGAGCTCCTGGCCCTGGACCGAGTCGACGTCGTCCCGGAACACGTTGCCGGAGGTCAGATCGCTGTTGAGGAAGGCGAGGCCCGCGATCATCACCGCGAGCACCGCGGTGGTGCCGATCCAGACGCGCCGCGGGCCGCGGCCGACCCACTCGGCGATCCGGCGCCAGCGGCCGTGCGTCGCATCCGTGCCGTGGGTGCCGACACGGGGAATGAACGGCCAGAAGGCCCGGCGCCCGGTCACCGCCAGCAGCGCCGGGAGGATGGTCAGCATCGAGACCATCGCGAGGCGCGATCCCCATCGCACCGATCGGCCCGAGGCCCGCTGTCGAGCTCACCTCGGCGAATGAAAGCGTCAGCAGGGCGGCCATCACCGTCGCGCCCGAGGCGAGGATCACCGGCCCGGTGCGGCGCATCGCCACCCGAACCGCTTCGTGCTTGTCCTCGTGCCGGCGCAGCTCCTCGCGGTATCGCGAGACGAGCAGCAGCGCGTAGTCGGTGCCGGCGCCGAATACCAGCACCGGGCAGGATGCCCCCCGACTGGCCGGTGACGGTCACGCCGGCGTCGGCGAGCAGATAGCCGAACCCGCGCGAGCTGATCTCGGCGAGCAGCACAGCGAAGAACGGGATCACCCAGAAGATCGGGCTGCGGTAGATGACGATCAGCAGCACCAGCACCAGCGCTGCGGTCGCGAAGAGCAGGGTGCCGTTGATGTCGTTGAAGACCTCGACCGCGTCGGCGGCGAAGCCGGCCGGGCCGGTCACCTCCGCCTCGAGGCCGCGCGGCAGCGAGTCGAGCTCGGTCTTGATCTCCTCCGGCGTGTCGGTGAGCAGGTCCTCCTCATCGCCGCTGGCTTCCTCGGGAACGGTGATCGGGGTCGTCAGGAGTGCGGTGCCGCCGTCGTCCGAGATCACGGCGGGGCCGGTCTCGGCGACGGTGTCGCGGCGCTCGGCGTTGATCTGCGGCCGGACCCGCTCGTTGATCGCCGTGCGGACCCGCTCGATCGCGGCCCTGTCCTCGGCGGTCAGCCCGCCGTCGCGATGAAAGACGGTGATCGCGTCGGCCTGATCGTCCGAGGGAAAGCCCTCCAGTTGATCGATCGTCTTCACCGACTCCGCGTTGGCCGGCAGGTAGTCGGCGGGGTCGTTCTCCTGGGCGTCCTCGAACTTGCCCGCCAGCGGGCCGATCGCCACCAGGACCACGAGCCAGACGGCGATGACGGCGAACTTCGTGCGCCGGCCCCCCGGCAGCTCCGCGACCCGGCGTCCAATCGATCTGAACCTGTCCGTCACCTGCGTCATCTGTCAACCCTTGCGTTTCGTAATCCTAGGTGGGCGCAAATCCATCGCCGTCGGACCGTACGGCCGGGGGCCGGGGGCCACATCCCACCGGCGTATCGACTTGGTCTGCCCCCTGGGGAGGATAGGTCCTCCCACCGGGGGACGGTGATCGGAGACTCGTGCAGCCGGGGATCAGATGGTGGTGGGCGGTGGCGTCGCGCCGGGGCTGACTACGCCGTGGTCGTAGGCGAACACGATCGCCGCGGCCCGGTCGCGAACGTCGAGCTTCGTGAAGATGCTGCCGACGTGGGTCTTCACCGTCGCCTCGGCGACGAACAGGCGTCGCGGCGATCTCGGCGTTGGTCGCGCCGCGCGCCATCAGCCGCAGCACGGCGTGCTCGCGATCGGTGAGCAGGTCGAGCCGGGCCGCGTCACGGGTGGCCGGCGCCACCACCTCGGCGGTAGCGGTCGAGGACCCGCGGCGCGACGGCGGGGTCGAACCAGGCGCCGCCTCCGGCGACCGCCCGCACCGCCGCGATCAGGTCCTCGGCGGAGCTGTCCTTGAGCACGAACCCGGCGGCGCCGGCCTCGATCGCCCCCCACAGCACCTCGTCCTCGCCGAACGTCGTGAGCACGAGGACGGGAACGGGGTCTGCCGTGTCGCGCAGCTGCGCCGTCGCGGCGATGCCGTCGAGCCTCGGCATGCGGATGTCCATCAGGATCACGTCCGGGCGCACGGCGGGCAGCTCCTCGACGGCCTGCTGGCCGTCCGCGCACTCGGCGACGACCTCGAACCCATCGGTCGGGGAGAGGATCCGCGCCAGGCCGGCCCGGACGATCGCCTGGTCGTCGACGAGGGCGACCCGGATCATCGGTGCGCCGCCTCCGTCCGGTACCTGCGTCCTTCGCCTCCAGCGGAAGCCGGCAGCTCACCCGCCAGCCCTCGGGTGTCGGCCCGGCGGAGAATCGCCGCCGAGCGCGGTCGCCCGCTCCCGCATCCCGACCAGGCCGTACCGGGGTCGCTCCGGCTCGACCGAGCCGGTCCGGCGACCGTCGGTCCGGTCGTCTCGGCGACGAGGCGCGCCCGCCCGTCGGCCACCTCGAGCTCGAGAACGGTCCGCGCGTGCGGCGCGTGCTGGGCCGCATTCGCGAGCGCCTCCTGGGCGATCCGGTAGAGCGCGACTCCGACGCTCGGCGCGATCCGAGACGAGGTCCCCTCGCGTGCGCAGCTCGACGGCGAGACCCCCGGCCCGCGCATGGTCGACCAGCGCCGGAATGTCCCTCGCCGACGGGAGTGGCGGCGCCACCGCCGCCTCGTCGTCGCTGCGGAGCAGCGCGACCGTACGGCGCAGCTCCTGCATGCTGCGCCGGCCCACCTCCTCGGCCGACCGCAGCGCCTCCTCGGCGGCCGCGGGGTCACGGCGCAGCACGTGGCGGGCGCTGGTGATCTGAAGCATCACGGCAGCCAACCCGTGTCCCGACGAAGTCGTGGACGTCGCGCGCGATCCGACGCCGCTCGCCGAGCAGCGCCTGCTGGGCGAGCTCGCGCCGGGTGGCGTCGAGCTGGGTTGCGAGTTGGCTCTGGCGAGCGGCCGCGCGGGCGATGATCCAGGGGAAGGCGATGCCCATGATCCAGATGCCGACTGCGATCTCGGGCGGGTCCTGGATCAGGCTCGCCACGACCGGCGCAGATCACGGCGAGCAGGCCGAGCGCGACCGCGGCCGCGAGCGACGGGGCCCAGCGCCCGACGACGAAGGCGAGCAGAGACACCTCGAACAGGAGTGGCTCGAGCTGTCCCGATGCGCTGCGCCACGACCACCGGGACGAGCACCGCGAGCGACAGCGCCGACAGCGGTACGTCTGGGCACGTAGGCCCAGACGGCGAAGGCGCCGACCGGGACGGCGGCGAGGACGAGGTCGGCGGCGGACGACGGGTCGGTGACGGCGGCGACGATCGCGACCACGAGCGCGAACGACCGGGACCAGCGCGCGCACCTGGTCGGTTTGGGACGACTCCGGCAAGTGACCCGCCGGACACACCTCGACGGTACTGCGCCACGCCGCTGCTCGACATCCCCCAGAGGCGGCAGACGGCCTCCGACCACGGGCGGAGCGGCCGGGTGCATGCAGCCACCTGCCGCCACTGTGAGCGGCTGTCGGCGCCCAGAAGGGCCCGCCGTAGCTGGCCCTTCTCGCTCGTAGCTCTTCGAGGCGACCGCCTGCTAGATGTAATCGCTATCGTAGTCGACCAGATCCGCGTGAGGGTCGACCACGGCCAGCTCACCCGCGGTGTTGCAGCCGAACAGGTAGGAGGCGCAGGCCGTCTCATCGTTCAGCAGCTGGCGGAAGTACACACGGGCCTCCGATGTCGAGGTTCACGCTAGAGCTAATCAAGTAGTCTATTGAATAGCAGATATGGCGTCAGAGCGAACCAAGAATGCGGTCTTCGAGGCGATTGCGGTGATGGGCAAGGCGTTTGCGAGCCCGCGACGACTGGAGCTGCTCGACCTGCTCGCCCAGGGCCAGCGAACCGTCGATGAGCTGGCGCGCGCCAGCAAGCAGTCGGTGGCGAACACCTCCCAGCATCTACAAGCCCTGCACGCGGCCGGCCTGGTCACCCGGGAGCGAGATGGCACACGGGTGCGCTATGAGCTGGCGGGCGATGACGTCCTGCGCCTGTGGCTCGCCTTGCGCGACACATCGGCGGAGCGGCTGGCGGAGGTCGAGCGCTCGGCGCGCGATTACCTCGGCGAGGAGGTGGAGCGGATCGACGCCGACGAGCTGGTCGCCCGGATGCGGCGGCGAGACGTCGTACTGGTCGACGTGCGTCCGCGCGACGAGTTTGCCGCTGGGCACATCGAGGGCGCCCGTTCGATCCCGCTCGACGAGCTCGAGCACCACCTGGAGGAGCTGAAGAGCGATCGTGAGGTGATCGCCTACTGCCGCGGCCCGTTCTGCGTCATGGCCCAAGAGGCGGTGCGCCGCTTGCAGGCCGCCGGGGTCTCCGCTCGCCGGCTGGAAGAGGGGTGGCCCGAGTGGAAACTGGATCGGTCTCGGTCGCCAGTGACCGCCGGGGCGGAGCAGCGTTGATCTCGGAGACGGGTAGAGGTACGAATCCGACCGCCGGGCGCGGCTGGATGGACGCGAACCTCGACGTCCAGGGCTACTGCTTGAGCGCGGAGGAGAGCCGGGCTCTGCGCTGGGGTCTGCGCTTCCCGACCGCGCTTTGCCTGGCGATCGTCATTATCGGCCTCGCCCTCCAGTCAGCCGCTCTGATCCTCGCCCTGGTCCCGATCGGGGCGGTGGCCGGATGGACCCGGCGCCATCCCTTCGACCTGATCTGGAACCACGGGATCCGGCATCTGAGCGGAGCGCCGGAGCTCCCGCCCAACCCGAGGCCCCGCCGGCACGCCTTCAAGCTGGCGACGGTGTGGCTGCTCGCCGTCGGCCTCCTGTTCGCCTTCGGCCAGACGACGGCCGGCCTGGTCTTGGGAGCGGCTCCTGGTCGGGGTCTGCGTGCTGAACACCACCACGAACTTCTGCGTGCCCTCGACGCTGCTCGGAATCTGGTGGCGTCGTCACGGGGCCGGCACGCCAACGACCCAGCCAAGCTGAGCAGCGACAAGGAGGAGAGATGGAAGCTTCCGTTGATACCCAGGAGCTCGAGGCGAAGGTCAAGGACATGTACCGGCATGTGGCCAACGAGCCCCAGGGCAAGTACCACTTCGAGTTGGGCCGCCCCCTGGCCGAGCGGCTCGGCTACCCGCCTGACATCCTCGACCGCATCCCAACGAGCGCGATCGAGTCGTTCGCCGGCGTCGGCTACTTTTTTGACCTGGCGGACCTTGAGGACGGTGAGAGCGTCGTCGATCTCGGCAGCGGCTCGGGCATGGACGTCTTCTTCGCTGCCGAGCGCGTCGGTCCCTCCGGACGGGTGGTGGGTATCGACTTCACGGTCGAGCAGCTCGAGAAGGCCAGAAGGATCGCGGACGAAGGCGGCTACCCACAGGTGGAGCTCCGCGAGGGGCGAATCGAGGACCTGCCGGTTGAAGACGCGAGCTGCGACTGCGTGATCTCGAACGGGGTGATCAACCTGGCCCCGGAGAAGGAGCGCGTCTTTGCCGAGGCAGCCCGCGTGCTGAAGCCCGGCGGCCGTCTGGCGATCGCGGACATCGTCAGCGAGCAGCAGCTGAAGGAGAGCATCGTCTGCGACGCGGACCTGTGGGCCTCATGCATCGGCGGCGCGGCCCAGGAGGACGCCTACCGTGAGGCGATCGAGGCGGCCGGCCTGCGGATCGAGCAGGTCCGCGACAATCCCTACGAGTTCATCTCACAGCGCGCCGTCGACGCGAGCGCCAAGTATGGCGTCAAGAGCGTTTCGGTCCTGGCCTTCAAGCCGTAGCCGGGATGCCCTCGGCCAGGATTTCGGGAGTTTCGACCGGCGGCCTCCGCGCCGATGCAGCGCTGACCGGGGTCGTCGCCTACTTCATCGCCTCCAACAGCGCCGAGCAGGCCTCCTCGCATCGCCTGCACTCCTCGGCGCAGATCCGGCAGTGCTCATGGTGCTCGGCGTGACGCTCGCACTCCTCGGCGCAGGTGGCACACGCCTGGAGGCACGAGGACAGCTGCGCCTTCGATGTCGCGGCGTCGTACTCCGTCTGCCGAGTGAGGACGCGTCCCGTCGCCTCGCAGATGTCGGCACAGTCGAGGCAGAGGCGTATGCATCTGCGCATCTCGGCGACATCCTCCTCGGCTAGATCCGCATCGGCGCAGGCCGTACAGCTCTGCGCGCACGCAACGCACTCCTGGATGCAGCGGGCGAGAATGTCACGATCAACCTCGCCCGGCCAGGGGTGGGCTTCCAGCATTTCCCTTGTGACTGTGGCCATGGCCATGGCTCTCCTTCTCGGTTGCAGATCCCAAGCGGGCAACTACCCGTCCCGACACTTACTACCCATGGTCGAGCACGCACCGATGTTCTCGACCCGGTTCCTCACCCGAGCCTCCGGCGGGTTACGGTTGTCGCGTGGCTCGTGCCGTACTCGTCGTCTTGGGTCTCGGGGCCAGCCTGGCGATCGCCGCTTGCGGTGGCGGGGGTACAGAAACCGTGACCCAGGTCAGGACGCAGACGAGCGCGGAAGCGCTGACCAAGGCCGAGTACATCGCGGCGGCCGACGCGATCTGCGGGAACCATCGGGCAAGGCGAGAGGACCTCGAGAGACAGGCCACCGATGTCGGCCCCATCGTCTCGAAGGATCAGGCCCAGGAAGTGGCCGATCTCCTTCGCCAGGCGAGCGACAACCTGATGGTCGAAGTCCAAGAACTTCGGGCGCTCCAGCCGCCGACCGCCGACGCCGGCACCCTCGGGTCGATGCTCTCGATCCTCAGCGCCCAGGCCGCCGAGATCGACGATTGGGCCGACGCCTACGACAAGCTGGACGCCCGGGAGATTCGAAGGTTTCAAACGCGCATCGCTGAGGACACCGCCGAGGCCACCGGCATCGCCCAGGGCTACGGGTTCAAGGTCTGCGGCCAGGACCGAAAGCGAGCGCGGCAGGGTGGAATTCCCGCCGGCGCACCTGCCCAAGCCGACCCCGCACACGCGTTCCGTCCTGTATCGCGGCCTCTCCCCTTCATCGCCGCAACGTAGTCACAATCCCCCGCATCGACCGGCTGACCTACATCGGCCACGCGACCACGCTGCTGCGGCTGGATGGGTTCTCTGTGCTCACCGATCCGATGCTGAGGGGGTGGCTCGGCCCCCTACGACGGCAGGGGCCGGCGCCGCCCACCGAGCTGCCGAGGATCGCGGATGCGGTGTTGATCTCGCACCTGCATCGCGACCATCTCGACCTGCCTTCACTCCGGCGCTTTCCTTCGAGCACCCCCCGCGTGGCGCCACACGGCGCCGCCGGGCTGGTGGCGAAAGGGGGCGGCGATCGGATCAGGGAGATCCGCCTGGGCGAGACGATCTCGGTCGGGAAGATCGAGGTGACCGCCGTGCCGGCGTCGCACGACGGGCACCGCGACCGCTGGGGAGCGCAAATCGATCCGCTTGGATATGTGATCAGCGGAGGAGGCCGCCGGGTCTATTTCGCGGGCGACACGGACTTGTTCGATGGTATGGCGGACCTCCGACCGCTCGATCTTGCGCTGCTTCCGGTCTGGGGCTGGGGGCTATCGGTGGGGCCAGGGCACCTCGATCCCGCGCGGGCGGCGCGCGCCCTGACGCTGCTTCGCCCCCGCGCGGCGGTGCCGATCCACTGGGGCACCTTCTACCCCGCGGGCCTGAGCCGCCTGCGACCTGATCCGCTCTCCCTACCACCGCGAGAGTTCAAGCGGCTTGCAGCCGAGCTGGCGCCGGACGTTAGGGTGGAGGTCCTGCAACCCGGCTCCGAGATGCCTTTGACTCGATGAGGGCGCGCATCCGCCACGGCGCCGGGGTCGCGGCGCGCGGGGTCGTCCTCTGGGCCCTTGTCACCCTCGTCTTCTGGGTGGCGGTGGCCCTGATCCCCGGGTTCGACCTGCCGAGCTTTCGCGCTGCTCTGCTGACCACCGGCCTGGTGGCCCTGTTCAACGCGCTGCTCTGGCCGCTGCTGATCCGAATCGTCCTGCCGCTCACGGTGATCACCTTCGGGCTCGGCTCGCTGGCCCTGAACGCGGGAGTCGTCGTGCTAGCGATCAAGCTGGTCGACGGCACCGCGCCTCCCTTCCTCGGAGCGATCGTGTCGGCGATCGTGCTCTCGGCCAGCCTGATGCTGCTGACGCCGGCGCTGAGCTTCGACGATGACGCGCGCCAGCTGCGGATCGTGCGGCGGCGGGCCCGTCGGGTCCGCGAGGAGAACCGGACCGAGATCCCGGGCGTGATTCTGTTCGAGATCGATGGACTCGCCGAGCCCGTCCTGCGCCGGGCCCTCAGCGAGGGCCACGCCCCGACCATGGCCGGGTGGCTCGAGGACGGCGGCCACCGGATCGTTCCCTGGGAATGCGATCTCTCGTCCCAGACCGGCGCCAGCCAGGCGGGGCTGCTGTTGGGGAGCAACTACGACATGCCGGCCTTTCGCTGGTACGAGAAGGAGACGGGCCGCACGATGGTCTCGAACCACGGGAAGGACGCCACCGAGCTCGAGCGGCGGCACTCCGACGGTGGCGGTCTCCTCGCCGCGGGTGGAGCCAGCCGCGGCAACATGTTCTCGGGGGATGCGCCTCGCTGTTCGGCGACGATGAGCGTGATCAGGGACCGTCAACGCTCGGGAGCCAAGGAGTATTTCGCCTACTTCGCCGATCCCTATGGCTTCACGCGCACGATCGCTCTCTACCTCTGGGACGTCGTCGTCGAGCGCCTGGCGGCGCGCCGCCAGCGCCGGCGCGGTGACGAGCACATCAACCGCGGGGGCCTCTACCCGTGGATGAGGGGCGCGATCACCGTCGTCATGCGCGATCTCAACGTGGCCACGCTGCTCGGCGACATCGTCGAGGGCGTTCCGGTGGTCTACTCGACCTTCGTCGGCTACGACGAGGTCGCCCACCACTCTGGGATCGAGCAGCCCGATGCATTCGCGGTGCTGAGGCAACACGACGCGGAGCTCGCCCGTCTCGAGCGCGCCGTCGCTCAGGCGCCGCGTCCATACCACCTGGTGGTGCTCTCGGATCACGGTCAGAGCCAGGGCCGGCCGTTTCGGCAGCGCTACGGCCAGACGCTCGACGAGCTGGTCCGAGGGGCCCTAGGAGAGGGCGATGTGTTCGCGCCCGCCTCGGCCGATGAGGGCATGACCACGGTCGGGGGCGCCCTCACCGACGCCCGGGACGAGGACACCGCGGCGGCTCGCGTGCTGGCGCGGGCGACCCGCGGCCAGATGGTCGAGGGGGAGGTCGCCCTCGGCCCCAACCGCGAGGCCATCGAGCAGCAGAAGTCGGATACCGCCGGCGAGCATGCCGCGATCGTTCTCGCCTCGGGCGGCCTTGGCCTGATTTCGCTGCCCGAGCAAAGCCATCGCATGTCGAGGGGGGAGATCGAGTCCCTGCACCCCGAGCTGATCGACACCCTCGCCAACCATCCCGGGATCGGGTTCGTGATGGTCAGGGACGAGGAGGACGGCGCGATTGCGATCGGGGCCGGGGGAAGGCACCGGCTACGCGACGATGCGATAACCGGCCACGATCCCCTGCGGGACTTCGGGCCCAACGCCGCCGACCATCTGCGCCGCACCGACGGCTTTCCCAACTGCCCCGACATCCTGGTCAACTGCATGTACGACCCGGAGGCGAACGAGGTCGCCCCCTTCGAGGAGTTCATGGGCTCTCACGGCGGGCTGGGCGGGTGGCAGAGCCACCCGTTCGCCCTCGTCCCGGGTGCCTGGAGCGAGGTGAGGGCGCCGATCGTCGGGGTCGAGGCGATGCACAATGCGATCCGGCGCTGGCTGGCGGAGTCGGGTTTGGAGCTCAGGCCTCACACCGGCTAACCGCTCTCCTCCTCGAGCATGCTGCGCTGGCTGAGGACGTAGAGCAGGCCAAGCGACGGGATCACCAGCAGCACGGCGACCCCGAACACGATCAAGCACCTCGGTCAGGGTTGCGGAGTCGGCGGCGCCGGCGGAGATCGTCAGCGTCTTCGGGAGCAGGTAGGGGTACTGCGCCACGCCCCAGGCCCAGACCACCGCGGCCACCGCCCCCACCGCGAGCACGCGCGCGCCGCGCTGCGCGCCGCGGCGGAGCAGGGCCAGCACCGCGATGCCGCAGACGCCCGAGAGGATCACGAGTGGCAGCCCCTCGCTCACGAGCCCGTCGTAGATGTAGCGCGCGTCGGCGCGGAAGACGAAGATCCCGGCAACGGCGACAGCACCGGCCGCAATAGCGGCACCGAGGGCGCGCGCCGTGAAGTAGCGCTCGAGGTCGGCGTCGCCGGCCCTGCGGGAGTCGCTGACCAGGAAGACGGCCGCGAGGTAGGCGCCGGTGGCTACGAACAGCGCCCCGGTCAGCAGCGAGACGCTGTTGAGCCAGCTCGTCACGGGATCCCCCTCGGCGTTGCCCAGGGGCACCCGGCCGGAGGCGACGGCGCCGACCACGGTGCCCATGAAGAACGGGGTCAGCAGCGAAGAGAGGCCGAACAGCGCCTGGGAGAGCCGGCGCTCGCGGGGGCCGCGGCGCCAGCCGGTGAAAGGCGAACCCCGCGCCCCGGAGCACGATCCCGAAGGCGGCGAGGCTGAGGGGGATGAACAGGGTCGAGAAGATCGCGGCGAAGGCGGCCGAGAAGGCGGTCCAGAGCACCACCAGGACGAAGATCAGCCAGACGTGGTTGGCCTCCCAGACCGGCCCGATCGCCCAGTCGATCAGCGCGCGTGCCCGCTTGCCACGCTCCCCGCCGCCGGCGAACAGCGACCAGAAGCCCCCACCGAAGTCGGCGCCGCCGAAGACCGCGTAGAGGGTGACGCCGACCCAGAGCACGCCGGCGACGGCGTCCGCGGTGCTCACTTCGAGCCTCCCGCCACCGGGGCGGGCGCGCCCTCCCCGGGCCCGTAGGGAACGTCCTCGTCGAGTGACTCCCCCTCGCGCCAGCGCCGCGCCATCGAGCGCAGGATCAGGATCGCCGCCGCCCCCAGCGCCGCGTAGAGGACGACCGCGATGCCGAAGGTGACCCAGATCCCGCCGGCGCCGGTCACCGCGTCCTCGGTCCGCATCACCTCGTAGACGATCCACGGCTGGCGGCCGACCTCGGTCACGATCCAGCCGGCTTCGACGGTGAGGGCGACCGCCACCCCCGAGATCGGCCACGGCGCGCAGGAACCACTTCGTCTGGGGGATGTCGCGGCTGCGCCACCAGACGAACCCGAACCAGAGGCCCAGCAGAATCAGGGCCGATCCGACCCCGACCATGAAGTCGAAGGCCCAGTGCAGCAGGGTGTTGGCCGGCGGCCGGTCATCGGCGCGGCACCGTGTCGAGGCCGGTCACCTCGGTGTCGGTGCTGAATCCGACCAGCAACGAGTCGAGCCCCGGGATCCCGATCCCCCCCTTGACCCCGTCGTCGGTGCAGCGGCCGCCGATGTACTCGGTCACGTCGCTATGGGTCGTCTGCACGCACTCCATCGCGGCGAACTTGATCGGCTGGTCCTTGGCGATCTCGCGCGCCGCCGTGTCGCCGACCATGAACTGGATCGGCGCCAGGATGCAGCCGACCGTCAGCGGGATCAGCAGGCCGAGGCGGTGGTGGCGGTCGCGGCGCCCGCGCAGCATCCCGACCGCGTAGACCGAGGCGACCAGGAAGCAGGTGAGCAGGTAGGCGGCGAGGATCATGTGGGGGACCTCGTAGGGCACGGCGGGGTTGAAGATCACCTTGAGCGGGTCGACGTCGGTGACGGCGCCGGCGGAGTCGAGCGTGAAGCCCTGGGGCTGGTTCATCCAGGAGTTGACGGCGACCACCGAGAAGGCGCCCCCGATCCCGCAGATCACGACCGGTACGCCGGTCCAGAAGTGCTTCCAGCCCGACAGCCGCTTCCAGCCGAAGATGTAGATCGTCAGGAAGATCGCCTCGAGGAAGAAGAAGATCCCCTCGATCGTGAACAGCACCCCGAAGACCTCGCCGAAGCGTTTGGTGAACTCGGGCCAGAGCAGCCCGAACTCGAACGAGAGCACGGTGCCGGTGACGGCGCCGACCGCGAAGGTGACCGCGGCGACCTTCGACCAGCGCTGCGCCAGCTCGAGCGCCACCGGGTCGTCGCGGCGCAGCCCGATGTAGTTGGCGATCAGCATCAGCGCCGGGAAGCCGACGCCGAGGGAGGCGAGGATGATGTGGAAGCCGAGCGTGAAGGCCATCTGCTCGCGCGCGGGGAGCAGCTGAGAGGAGGCGGCGAGCGTTGTCAGGCCATCGGCTAGCGAGGTGCCGGCTCCCGCGCAGGGGCCCCCTCATCGCGGGAAGCGGTGTCAGCGCCTGGCAGCTCGTCCTCGAGGACCCAGCTCTCCCGAGTGCCGAACCGGGAGGCGGCCCACGCGTTCAGCACCCGTAGGCGCCGGCCACGCACGCCGCTCAGGTAGGTGAGGTGGATCCCCAGGTACATCGCGAAGGCGGGGCGGCCGGAGAGCTCCACGCCTCTGATCTGGCAGACCGCCTTCCCGCGTCCGATCACGGCGAGGGCTCCCTTGTCGAGGTACTTGAACGGGGTCGATGGACCGGGTTGGCCGCGGCGAATTGCCCGCGCGACGTGATGCGCTTGCTGAATGGCGGTGGTCGCCAGGCCCGGAAGCGGCTTGCCGTCGGGCCCCGCGTGGGCCGCCATGTCGCCGATCGCGGAGATCTCGGGATGACCGGGGACCGTGCAGTCGGAGCCGACCTCGATGCGCCCACCCCGGTCGGTGCTGGCGCCGGTGGCCCGCGCGAGGACCTCGGTCAGGCCGGCGGCGTGTACGCCGGCCGCCCAGATGACCGTTCTGGAGGCGATTCGCTCCTCGCCCTCATCGGTCTTGACCGTCAGCCCCCCCGGATCGATTGCGGTCGCCATGGCATGCTCGCGGACCGTGACGCCCAGCTCGGCCAGCCCGCGCGCGGTCTTCGCCGAGAGCTTCTCGCTGAACGCGGGCACCACGCGGTCGCCGGCGTCGACCAGGATCACGCGGGCCCTCGTGGTGTCGATCCGCGAGAACTGCCGCTCCAGCGTCGACTGGGCGAGGATCGCGAGCTGGCCCGCGATCTCGACCCCGGTCGGCCCGCCGCCGACGACCACGAAGGTCAGCAATTCGTCCCGGACGGTCGAATCGGTGGCCCGCTCGGCCTCCTCGAAGGCCGAGACGATGCGCTCGCGAAGGGCGACAGCGTCGCGAAGCGTCTTCAGCCCGAACGAGGTCTCCGCCCACTCGTCATGGCCGAAGTAGGAGGTCTCCGCGCCGCAGGCGACAACCAGGCTGTCGTAGTCGAGTGGCTCGGCCCGATCGAGGATTACCCGGCGCCGCTCCACGTCGAGGTCGGTGACCTCCGCCATCAGGACGCTCGCATTCGAATGCCGTCTCAGATGCCCACGGATCGACGACGCGCAATCGCCCTCGGACAGCCCGCCCGCCGCCACCTGGTAGAGCAGCGGCTGGAACAGGTGGTGGTTCGTGCGGTCGACCAGCGTCACGTCGGCATCGGCGCGCCGCAGCTCGCGCGCGACGGTCAGACCCCCGAAGCCGCCGCCGATAACGACGACGCGGCGTCGCCCCCCGCCGTCGGCCTCAGCCGTCACCCGCGGGCTCCCGCTGGACCGCGGGCGCGCCCATGCGCTCGAGCAGATGGTCTCCCACCCGCAGGGCGTTCGCCATCGCGGTGAGCGCCGGGTTGACGGCGCCGATGCTGGGGAAGAAGCTCGTGTCGACGACGTAGAGGTTGTCGAGCTCGTGGGCGCGGCAGTCCGTGTTCAGCACCGAGCTCGCCGGGTCGGCGCCGAACCGGCAGGTGCCTGTCTGATGGGCGACTCCAGCCACCGGGATCTCGTTCTTCAGGTAGGCGTGGTGTGGGAGCAGGTGGTGGGGGTGCATGCCGATGTCGCCGAGCATCGACTCGAGCTTTCCCAGCAGCTGCTTCTTGGGCTCGTTATTCGAGTTGGTGTAGCTCAGCTTCACATGACCGTCGGGACCCAGGGTGACTCGGTTCTCAGCCTTGGGCAGATCCTCGGTCGAGAGCCAGAAGTCCACCGCATGTGCGGCCACGTTCTCGAGCGTCCACTCGGGCGCAAACTTGGTCTCCCCGGGCTTCTCGCCCCGGAACATCGGCGCCTGCGACTTGCCGACCATCTGGATGTTCCCCAGGGGGTAGTCGAACTCGTCGCTCGCGAAGTAGTAGTCATTGAGCCCGAGGGTCTTCTGGAAGATGGTCGGGTTGGGCTCCTTCGAGAGGGCCAGCACCGCTTGGCTGTTGTGGAACATGTAGTTGCGGCCCACCTGGTCGGAGCCGTTGGCGAGGCCATTGGGGTGCTTGTCGGTGGCCGAGGCGAGCAGCAGCCTGGCCGAATTGGCCGCGCCGCAGGAAACGACGACGATGTCCGCCGTGTGCATCTCGGTTTCCCCGCCGCGCTCGACGACGACCTCGGTGACCGCCTTGCCACCGGCGTCGGTGTTGAGCTTCACAGCCTGCGCTCCCGTCAACAGGGTGACGTTGTCGTGCTCGAGCGCCGGTCGCACCGAGATCACCTCTGCGTCCGACTTGGCGTGCACCAGGCAGGGGAAGCCGTCGCAGTCCTGGCATCGCACGCACGTGCTGTAGGGCATGTTCGACTCGTTGAGCATCACGCCGCACGGGGCGTGGAACGGCTGGTGGCCGGCTGCGGCGAGGTCGTCGGATAGCTGCTGGATTCGCGGCTCGTGGCTGACGGCGGGGAAGGGATAGTCGCCGCTTGCCGGCGGCTCGGTCGGGTCCTCTCCCCGTGCCCCGTGGACCTGGTAGAGCTGCTCGGCCTGCATGTAGTGGGGCTCCATCTCCTCGTAGGAAATCGGCCATGCGGGAGAGATGCCGTCGTGGTGATGGAGCTCGCCGAAGTCCTCGGCACGGAGGCGGTAGAGCGCGGCGCCGTAGAGCTTTGTCGCCCCCCCGACGAAGTAGTGGACCTGCGGCGGGAAGGGCTTGTTCTTGTCGTCGTACCAGGTGTCCTCGGACTGGTAGCGGCCGTCGACGAAGACGTCCTGGGAGAGCCAGTTCTGCGGCTCTCGCGTGAGCCAGTCGCCCCGCTCCAGCAACAGGATCTTCTTGCCCGACGGGGCGAGGCGATGGACCAGCGTCCCGCCCCCGGCGCCGCTGCCGATCACGATCACGTCGTAGTCGCTCAATTCGTGTACTCCTTGAGGCGCTCGGCGACGATGATCCGGGCCGCCGCCTCGATCAGGGCGAGGTGGGAGAAGGCCTGCGGGAAGTTCCCGAGATGGCGCCCGGTGTCGGTATCGAACTCCTCGGCGTAGAGCCCCAGCGGCGAGGACACGCTGAGGAGCTTGTCCATCAGGTCCCGCGCCCGCTGCTGCTCGCCGATGACCGCCAGGGCCGAGACGAGCCAGAAGGAGCAGATCAGAAAGCTTCCCTCCTTGCCCGAGAGCCCGTCGTCGGTCTCGCCAGTGACGTATCGGAGCACGAAGCCATTCTCTGTGAGGTCATCGGCGATCGCGAGCACGCTCTTACGCATCACCTGGTCGTCGCCGGGCAGGAAACCGAAGATCGCCGCCAGCAGAGTCGAGGCATCGAGCGCGTCGGTGTCGTAGTGCTGGCGCAGGACGCCGTCCCGGACCCCGTGCTCGAGGATGTCCTTGCGGATTTCGTCCGCGATGGCGCCCCACTTGGCCTGGAGATCGGAATCCCCGCGAATCTCCGCGAGCTGCGACGCGCGGTCCAGGGCGACCCAGCACATCAGCTTCGATGAGACGTACTGCTGGGGGTCGCCGCGCGCCTCCCATATCCCCTGATCCGGGTTCTTCCAGACAGCCGTGGCGCACTGAGCCTGAGCCTGGACGACCGGCCAGAGGCGGCGGGGCAGTCGCTTGCTGCGGCGGGTGTGGAGGAGGATCGAGTCGAGCGCCGCACCGAAGACGTCGTTCTGGCGCTGGTCGAAGGCGCCGTTCCCGATCCGGACGGGGCGGGCGCCCGCGTAGCCGGAGAGATCGTCACGAAGGGATTCGGTCAAATCGCGGCGCCCGTCGATCCCGTACATGATCTGCAGCGCGCCGTCCTCGTTCGTCTCCAGGTCACCGACGAACTGCATGAACTCGTTCGCCTCCCAGTCGAGGTTGAGGAAGTGAAGCGCCTGGAGGGTGAAGGTCGAGTCGCGGATCCAGGTGAAGCGGTAGTCCCAGTTCCGCTCCCCGCCCGGAGTCTCGGGCAGGGACGTGGTCAGGGCTGCCACCGTGGCGCCCGTCGGCATGTAGGTCAGCCCCTTGATCGCGAGCGCCGAGCGCTGGATCGCCTCGCGGAAGCGGTGGTCGGGCATCCGGGCTCCGCCGAGCCAGCCCCGCCAGTAGCGCGTCGTCTCGCCCATCCGCGCGTTGGCCTCGTCGATGTCCTTGGGGGATGCCAGCTCCTCGGCCCACGAGAGGCTGCAGAAGGCCTGCTCACCCTGTTGCAGGGTGTGGCGGGCTCGTACGGTCTCGTCCTCGATGCCGAGGGGCATGCTGGTCCGCAGCCTGATCGTCACGTCCCCGGCGGTGGCGTCGGCCGTGTAGCGGTCATCCGCGCCAGGCGACCACTTGGCGGGCTCCCGGCCGTAGTCGAAATCCGGCTCGCACCTCATTTCCATCTCGACCGTGCCCTCGAGACAGAGCACGATCCGCACCAGGAGGTGATGGCCATCCTCGTCGGCCGGGGCCCGCGTGTGCGGCGTTATCTCATCCTCGCCGCGGCTTGGGCCGATCGTGAGCGCGTCGCGGACGATCGCCCAGCCGGTCGGCGTGTGCCAGGTGGTGTTGAGGATGTTCGTGCCGGGCTCGTAGATCCTCGTGGTAGGCACGTTGATCCCGAACGGACCGAATCTGAAGGAGCCCGCCTCACGGTCGAGCAGAGTGCCGAAGATGCTGGGGGAGTCGAAGCGCGGCACGCAGAGCCAGTCGATCGCACCGTCTTGTGCAACCAGGGCGCCCGTGTGGCAGTTCGAGAGGAAGGCGTAGTCGGCGATCGGCGGAAATGGTGAGGGGGCCGCCGCGCTCTGGGGCATGCCGGGCTCCGTCGCGCGACGAGTCTTGCCGTCCCCCTTTTCAGCCGGCGCCTTCCTCGCCGCGGTTTTTCCCTTTGCCGCGCTCACGACGCGATCCAGGGGCCGTGCCAGCCGCCGTAATCCTTGACCAGGTTGTCGGCCGCCTTGGGGCCCCAAGAGCCGGGCTTGTAGGGGCGCGGCTTCGGTGGCTTGTCGAGGAGCGGCTGCATGATCCGCCAGGTCTCCTCGACGCTGTCCTGACGCTTGAAGCGGGTGCTGTCGCCCATCATCGCCGCATGGAGGAGAACCTCGTACGGGGTCGCGCCCTCGCCGCCCTCCTGGGCGAATTCCATGTCGAGGTTGATCGACTCGGGCTCGGTGCCGCCGGCGCGCTGAGCCTCGAGCAGGAACCGGATCCCGGTGCTGGGGTCGAGCTTCACTACCAGCTGGTCGGGCTCAGGTCGCCGAGTCTTTGGACCGCGAAAGCCGAGCCCGGGCGGCTCCTCGAAGATCAGCCGAAGCTCTGTCTGGGTCACCGGCAGAAGCTTTCCGGTGCGGATGAAGAAGGGCACGCCGCTCCAGCGCCAACTGTCGATCTCAAGGCGCATCGCCGCATAGGTCTCGGTGCTCGAGTCGTTGGCGCAGCCCTTGATCCTCCGATACCCATCGTGCTGGCCACGGATGTACTGCTTCGGGTCTGCGGCGGGCATCGATTCAAACACGGCGAATATCGCGTCCTTCAGGGGCCGCGCGGCGCGCCCGGCAGGCGGCTCCATGGCGCAGGCGGCGACCACCTGCATCAGGTGGTTGACGACGACGTCGCGCAGCGCCCCGACCGGGTCGTAGAAGTGGCCGCGGTCCGAGACCCCAAACTCCTCCGCCATCGTGATCTGCACGCAGGCGACGTGCTCGCGGTTCCAGATCGGCTCGATCATCGCGTTCGCGAACCGCAGGAAGAGGATCTCGGCCAGACCCATCTTGCCGAGGAAGTGGTCGATCCGGTAGAGCTGGTCCTCGTCGATGTACTGGTGGATCTCCTCCGCCAGCGCCCGAGACGACTCGAGGTCGTGGCCGAAGGGCTTCTCGACCACCACTCGCGCGTCCTTCGTCAGGCCGGCACCGGCTAGCCCCTTGATCGTCATCCCGAACAGTGACGGCGGGATCTCCAGGTAGAAGACCGGGTTCCTGGCACCCTTGATCTCCTTAGCGAGGCGCTCGTAGGTCCCGTCGTCCGCGAAGTCGCCCTGCACGTAGGAGAAGCGCTTGGCGAGGCGGTTGAAGACCTTCGGATCGGGCTTCGCGCCCGAGGAGGTCTCGATCGCTTTGCGGGCGTGCTCTCGGAGGTCCTTGTCGGACCAGTCGTCGACCGCGACGCCGACGATCGGGCAGTCGAGTAGGCCTCGCTGCTCGAGGCGGTATAGCGAGTGGAAGGTCATCACCTTCGCCAGGTCGCCGGTGATCCCAAAAACGACGAAGTAATCGCATGAGCGATCAACCTTCCTTGGCATCGGCTCGCATCCTAATCACGACAGGCGGCACTAGTCGAGCGAGCAATCTATGCCTGGACCGAGAGCCGGGGTGTGAATCGCATGTGAACGTGGCCGACGTCCCACCCGGCGCCGGGCCTGCATCACCCAAGCGGGTTCCGGTAAGTCGGGGCGACTGGATTTGAACCAGCGACCTTTCGGCCCCCAGCCGAGGGGCAATCGGTGTCGATGTGTCCCGAGGCGTCCCCCGCGTCCCATGTGTCCACGTTCGAGGACGCTATGGACGCATCGGACGATACGTTCGGTACCAAACCGGTACCACGGCGCGCTGTCGCGCCCGTAACGGGCCACTAGTAAATATGCAGCTTGTCCAGCAGCGCGAACGGGTCATCGACGCACTCGAACAGATCCTTGTTGTGCTTGATCATCTTGCTGCGCATGTAGACGCGAAGCCACTGCTTGTACATGTACAGCTCATAGCGATCAAACACGTCTCTGAGTGGCAGGTCACGCTGCGCGATTAGTCCCGCCAGGAACATCGCACACTCGAACCCCAGCGAAATCGACTGAAAGTACGGGGAGCCAATGGCCGAATCGCCGGCCAGGAACACCGGCGAACTGCCGAACGGGTGGTCGCCGGGCCCTGCTGTACGCCACTGCCGGCTGGTCGCACTGCGAGCCCGGTACAGATCCAGGGGTATCCGGACAACGTCCAGGTCGCCGAGTATCTCGCCATGAGTTTCCTGCTTGACCTTGTCGATGAAACGGTCCATCGACTCGCCCACGCCGGGGAAGTTGCTGCGAAGCCACTGACCGTCGAATCGGGACGGCATCGCCTCATAGTCCTCGGCAGTGATGTTGACGATGCCCGTCACGTGGCTGATGTTGCCGTCGTAGTGTGTGCGGTGGACCATTGGAATGAACTTGTAGTGCGCGTTCTCGACGTTCTTGTAGTACTTGCAGTACTCGTTGCAGTCGTATTGCTGGCCGTACAGGAAGGTGATGACGAGGGCGTATTCGAGCCGGATCTTGAGCGTGTTCGCGCCATCAACTCCGACGGAGCCGGGCATTAAGTGATCTCGAAGCACCGACCTGCCGCCCGTGCAGTCGATCAGGATGTCTCCCGGCTCGAGCATCGCCATCGCGTCCTGCGCCGTGACGACGGCTGAGGTGCGCTGCACCGAATTCGACCCGCGCGCATCGATCAGATCGCTGAGGGAACGCTCGATGTCGTTGAGCGGGCAGAACCCCTGTTCCCAATCGCGAAGAAGTGCCATCAGGTCCGAAGGAATGGACTGTCTGAACGCGAGGCCCTCGTCGAGCTCCGGTGGATCGAAGACGGCCTCGACGTTCTCTCCATCGATGTAGTCGGTGCGGTAGCTCTCGACTGAATCCGCCACGAGGTACGACTCGAGCTGGACCATCCGGGTACGCGTGTACTCGCGACGCTTCTCATAGAGGCGCACGGAGAGACCCTCCATCGACTGAAGCAATGCGGTCAGCAGGAGACCGACGGGTCCTGCGCCGAGGACGTGCACTCGGCCCCCGGAAGGCAGGGTCTCGAAGGTCGCGGAATCGGATTGCGGGGGCAATCGCCTCCTCGCTCGAGCCGCTGATTGCAGCGGGCCACGAATGTAGCAGGCCGTTTCTAGGACTCTTGAGGCTGGTGGGCTAGCTGATACCTCACCGGGCCCCCCGAGCATCGCGATCCCCCGGCATGACTTGGACGTGGAAGACTTGGAAACGATGGACGAGGAGGATGAGCTGGTCGCGATGTTCGAACGGGAACTTCAGAGCGTCGCCCGGGCTTGGCGGGAGCAGGGGATCGACACGTTTGGCATCGTCTCCGGATCCACCCCTCCGGTTCTTCAGGTGGTCTGGTGGATCAACACACTTGACTCGCGAGCGAGATTCGATGCGGTCATGCAGCAGCTCGGCCAGGAGTGGACAGTGGAGGCGCTGATCCTGAAAGACACGTTCCGACCCCTCTTCGTCGACTGGCGTGGCGTCCTCGACAAGGCCGAAGGCCGGCTCTCCGGGGAAATCACCGACTGAACTGCACTCGGGCCGATCGACCGGGAACGCCCTGAACAGCTTCCCTCCGGGACAAACCGTGGCGATGGACCTGAAACGCCGAAGCCCGCTCTCAAGGCGGGGTTCGGCTTAGTCGGGGCGACTGGATTTGAACCAGCGACCTTTCGGCCCCCAGCCGAGCGGATCCCGGTGTAGATCCGTCCACGGGCGTCCAGATCGTCCTACGCGTCCAGGCCCCTGGACGATCTCCCCGCAATGGACGGATCGGTCGGTACCCGAGCGGTACCACGGGTGGAAGCAGCTGGGGTTACCGTCCATCACAATGTGACGACTCGGGGGCGGTACGGCCCCGCAGGCAGTAACGCCTAGCAAGGAGATCGCACATGGCACCGGGACGAGAGAGACGACAGCGAAGGCGGCGCGCAGCCGTGGTCGGCGGAGCGGCTGTGGCGGCCAAGAGGCACCACGACGCGAAGCAAGCCCAGCAGCAGGAGGAGGCCGCGGCTGCACAGCGGCCGGCCCCTGGCCCGGCGGCCGAACCCCCCGCCGCAGGCGGTCTGGCGCCCGAGACGATGGAGCAGCTGAAGCAGCTCGGCGAGCTCCACGACCAGGGGGTCCTCACGGACGAGGAGTTCGAGCGCGAGAAGGCCAAGCTGCTCGGCTAGGGTCAGCCCGTTGACGGACGGGTCGCAAACAGACGAGGCGGCCTCGACGAGGTCGCCGTGCTGTGCGCCAGACGCGCAGCACGAGGCGCAGGCGGGCCCGACCGTAGAGATCGTCGCCGCCACCGAGCCCCGCCCGGCCGATGACATGCGTCTGATCGCGAAGGGCTCGTTCCTGATGGGCAGCGACGACGGCTGGGCCTATCCGGCCGACGGCGAGGGACCGGTGCGCGAAATCTCGCTCGATTCCTTCCGGATCGACCCGGTGGCCGTCTCCAACGAGGCCTTCGCGTCCTTCATCGAGGCGACGGGATACGCCACCGAGGCGGAGCGATTCGGCTGGTCATTCGTCTTCGCAGGGCTCCTGCCGGACGACTTCCCGCCCACTCAGGCGGTCGTCGAGGCGCCGTGGTGGCGCAAGGTGGAGGGAGCCGACTGGCAGCACCCGGAGGGCCCCCAGTCATCGCTCGACGGACGCCTCGATCACCCAGTCCTGCATGTCTCCTGGAACGACGCCCAGGCCTATTGCACCTGGGCCGGCCGGCGCCTGCCAACCGAGGCCGAGTGGGAGTTCGCGGCCCGCGGGGGACTCGAGAGCAAGGTCTTCCCCTGGGGAGACGAGCGCGAACCGGGCGGCGAGCACCGGATGAACGTATGGCAGGGCGCCTTCCCGTCCAAGAACACCGAGGCAGACGGCTACTACGGGACCTGCCCCGTGGACGCCTTCCCGCCGAACGGCTACGGCCTGCACAACGTCACCGGCAACGTCTGGGAATGGGCCGCGGACTGGTTCGATCCGGCGTTTCGCCGGCAGGACCGGGACCACGATCCGCGCGGTCCCGCCGCAGGTGTCACCAAGGTCCAGAAGGGCGGCTCGTACCTCTGCCACGACTCCTACTGCCGGCGCTACAGGGTCGCCGCCCGGCAGGGCAACACACCTGACAGCTCTGCCGGCAACGTCGGCTTTCGCTGCGCGCTCGACGCGCTGAGAGCTTCAGCCGCGCCTCTTCGGACATCTTCTCGCTGGGCGTCCGCCAGAGGCGCCCTTCAGGGCCTTGACGCGGCGCCCCTCGGCCTCCCCGACGACCTTCTGCACGGCCGCGGTGACAGCCGGCTCGACCGTCTCGGCCTCGGAGCGCGAATAGGCGACGATCAGGCCGGCGCCGCCGAGCGGGATCGTCTCGCCCGCCTGCTCGCCGATCTTGTCGGCGGTCTTGTGATGAAGCAGCTTGCCCGCGCCCGCGCCCAGCGCTGCCCCGATCGCGGTGGTCGCCAGCAGCGGCGGCGCGGCCAGCCCGATCGCCAAGCCGGCACCGCCGAGGCCCGCCGCGCCCTTACGGGCCATGTGGTCGGTCTCGACGACCGACAGCTCGCCCTCCAGGTCCTTGGCGACGAGCGCCATTCCCTGCAGCTCGCCGCCGCTCGCCAGGACCGCCTCGTAGTCCTCCTCGGCGGCGTCCTTCGACATGTAGCCGCCGATCAGGACGTCGATCGCGTCATCGGCTTCATCTGGAGACCTCCTCATCGCGGCATCCGCGTCAGGCCGAGAGCGCATGCGCGGTGTGTCCGTGGTGGTGGGCCTTGTGCAGCTCGTGCGCCGTCCTCCGGTCGAGGGCTGCGGCTTGATGTCGAACACGACCTTCTTGATCGTCCCCGGTGAACGCGAACGGCTTGCGGTCCTCGTAGCCGCGGTCCACGACGCCGCCGTTGTCGCGGCCGATGTCCATGCCCGCGTAGCCGGAGAAGCGGATCGGCACGGTGTGGTCCATGCGGCCCGTGCCGACCGCCCAGTCGTCGATGAACAGCGTCACCTCGCCGCCGGTGGCCGGCTTCGGCCCGTCGGCGGCGAACTCCATCCGCACCGTGACCTCGCCCTCGGGCAGCGGCTCCTCGGCCTCCTGGCGGTAGACGAAGACGCCCATCATCGAGTAGGTGTGCGTCGAGCTTGCCGCCGTCGACGAACAGCGAGAACCCGCCCAGGTGGTCGGCCTCGGCGACGATCACGCCCTCGGCGCCGCCCTCGGGGATCACCAGGTCGGCGCTGATCGAGTAGGAGTGGTTGTAGATCCGCGGGATCATCCCCGAGAGCGACGTTCTGCACGTCGCCGCGGAACTCGTACTTCGGCGACCTCGGGCAGCGGCGGCAGGATGCCGAAGAACGACGGAGTGCGTGCCGAGCAGCGGCAGTCACGTTGTACCTCTCGGCCTCCTCCCAGAAGAGCTCCTTCAGCTCCTTCGACCTTCTCGGGGTTCTCGGCGGCGAGGTCATGGGCCTGCGAGAAGTCGTCGGGCAGGTAGTAGAGCTCGACGGGGTCCTGATCGGGGTCCCAGACGCCGGGTCGTACGGCTCGAGCGCCTCCGGCGTGAGCACCCAGGGGATGCGCTCGGTCTTCATCGCGAGCCACCAGCCGTCCTTGTACATCGCCCGGTTGCCGATCGTCTCGAAGTACTGCTGGGTGTGGCGCTCGGGAGCCTCGGCGTCGGCGAGCGAGTCGGCGAAGCGTCTCGCCGTGCATGGGCTGCTGCTCGATCCCGTCGACGTGGGTCGGCATCGGGATCCCGGCGACGTCGAGGATCGTCGGGCCGATGTCGATCACGTGGGTGAACTGGCTCCGAAGCGCGCCGCCCTCCTTGATCCGCGTCGGGCCAGTGGACCACCATCGGGTTGCGCGTTCCGCCGAGGTGTGAGCCCACCTGCTTTCCCCACTTGAACGGCGTGTTGCCGGCCCACGCCCAGGCCGCCGAGTAGTGGGGCGCCATCATCTGGTTCCCCCAGGCCTCGACCCCGCCGTAGCGCTCGGAGAGCTGCAGCTGCATCTCGTCGGTCAGCGGGATCCCGTTCTGCATCGTCAGCTCGTTGAAGGAGCCGGTGATCGTGCCCTCCATGCTGGCGCCGTTGTCGCCCCAGATCCAGAACACGAGCGTGTTGTCGAGCTCGCCCAGCTCGTCGATCGCGTCGATCACCCGGCCGACGTTGTAGTCGGCGTTCTCCGAATAGCCGGCGTAGACCTCCATCTGCCGCGCGTAGAACGCCTTGAGCTTGTCCGGCGACGTCCTCCCAGGCGGGGAACGCTCGTCGCGCTCGGTGAGCTCCGCGTCGGGGGGGATGACCCCGAGCTCCTTCTGCCTGGCGAACGTCTCCTCGCGCAGCTTGTCCCAGCCCTGGTCGAACTTGCCCTCGTACTTCTCGGCCCATTGCTCGGCGACGTGGTGCGGAGCGTGGCTGCAGCCGGTCGAGAAGTAGGTGAAGAACGGCTTCGTCGCGTCCTGCGCGCGGACCGCGTGCAGCCACTCGATCGTCTTGTCCGCCATGTCGTCGGGCAGGTAGTAGGGTCCTCGTCCTCGTCGTAGTAGGCCTCGGGCGTGCCGATGATCTTCTGGTTCTCGGCGAGGCATGGGTCCCACTGGCCCGAGCCCCCGCCGAGGAAGCCGTAGAAGTAGTCGAAGCCCCAGCCGTCCGGCCAGCGGTTGAATGGGCCCGGCGGGCCCTGCTGGTCGTCCGGCGTCAGGTGCCACTTGCCGAACGCCGCGGTGCTGTAGCCGTTGTCCCGGAGGATCCTCGGGAACGGGAGCGCAGTCGTCCGGGACGAAGGCCGTGTATCCGGGGAACCCGGTCGAGAACTCGCCGATCGAGCCGAAGCCGACCGCGTGGCTGTTGCGGCCGGTGAGGAGCGCCGCCCGGGTCGGCGAGCAGAGCGCGGTGACGTGGAAGCGGTTGTAGCGCAGGCCCTCGTCCGCCATCCGCGTGTAGTTGGGGGTGTCGATCGGGCCGCCGAAGGTCGCGGGGTTGCCGAAGCCTGCGTCGTCGATCAGCACGACCAGGACGTTCGGCGCGCCGTCCGGAGCCTCGACGTGACCGATCGACTCCCAGTCCGGCTGCGAGCCGTCGAGCGTCCGCTGCGCCACACCGCCGAAGGGCGGCATGCGGATCGGGAGCTTGCTTCGATCGGGCTCGCTCATCGTCTGACCTCCGGGTCGGGCATCGGCAGGACGGTGCGGTCGATCGGGTCCATCCGATTCTCCTTCGGCTCGTGGTCGATCTGAGCCTATAACTTCAGACCCGCCTGCTGGTGCGGGTGACCTCGATCGGGGCGCTCTCCATCGGCGGTGCCGTGTCGCGGGGGTGGCGCTCGAACCAGTGTCCGTAGCGGTCTGGCCAGGGGTGCGGCGGTGAGGCCGTGGGCGAAGACCGAGAGGCCGACGGTGAGGTAGATCGCGAGGACGATCAGGTGCTCGTGGGGGAGCTGGGACTCCTCGATCACGATCACCGCGAAGACGATCGAGGCCAGGCCGCGGGGTCCGAACCAGCCGAGGAAGCCGAGCGTCGGCAGCCGAGCGTGCGAGCCCAGCATCGCGATCGCGACGGGCACCATTCGCACGACCGTCAGGCTGAGGACCGCGTAGAGGGCGAGCTCCCAGCTCAGCTCCCCGAGCGCGGGCCCGAGCAGGATCGCCCCGAAGATCACGAAGGTGACCCCGTTGAGCACGCCCCCGACCTCCTCGGTGAGCCGGTTCTCGTCCTCGGGGTCGCGCTTGATCACCGCCCGGAAGACCATGCCGGCGACGAAGGCCGCGATGAAGCCCGATCCGTCGAGTGCGCTCGCGGTGCCGTAGGCGAGCGCGGCGCCGGCGGCCGGGATCACCTGGCGCCAGCTGCCCGTCGATCAGATCCCTGCGGCCGGCGTACACGACGATGGCTCCGATCAGGAGGCCCGGCGGCGACCCCTCCGGCGATGCCGTAGCCGACCTCCTCGAGCAGAAGCGTCATCCCGGTTCGCCCTTCCGAGATGTGCGATTCGACATCCGCGGCGGCGACGGCCGCGAACAGCAGCGGCACGCAGATCCCGTCGTTGAGCCCGCTCTCGACGTTCAGCGCCCTGCCGAATCCGACCCGGGACGCGCGGCTCGGTGACGACCGCCTGGCCGAGGGCGGCGTCGGTCGGCGCCAGGATCACCCCGACGATGGCGGCTTCCCAGAAGGTCAACTCGCCGAAGATCACGGCCGCCGCGAGTGCTCCGAGGGCGATCGTCAGCGGCAGGCCGATCCCGAGCAGGCGCACCGGCACCGAGACCTCACGCCGCAGCGCTCCGAGGTCGATGCGCGAGGCGTCCGAGAAGAGCACGAGCGCCAGCGTCGCCTCGGCCAGCGCGCGCACGGTCGAGCTGGTGCTCTCGATGTCGACTTCGTCGAGGACCTTGGGACCAACCAGGATCCCGATCGAGACGAACAGGATCGCGGGCGTGATCGGCGATCCTGACAGCGGCTTCGAGACGGCGGCGACGGCGATCAGCGCCAGCGCCACGATCGTCAGCGACCACTCCATTCAGATCCGTTCGATCACGGTTGATCCTCGCGGGAAGGGTGCGAGCGGTAGTACTCGACGCCGTCGCGCACCGAGCTGAGCTGGCGCTCCGGAGGGATCAGCTCATCGAGTTCGGCGCTGACGACCATGTCTCGGAGCGGCCCGCGGGTCCGCGCCGCCAACACCGCCACCCCGCGCTCCTCGAGCTCGCCGATCAGCGTCCTCAGCATATCCGCGGCGGTGACGTCGATGCTCGTGACCGCGGACGCATCGAGCAACACCGCGCGCGGTTCATCCGCAGCCTCGACCAGGCTCATCACCTGGTCCCGAAAGTGGGCGGCATTGGCGAAGAACAGCTCTCCGTCCCAGCGCACGATCACGAGTCCGGGCACCGTCTCGGCCTCGGGCGCGCGGTCGACATCCCGATAGACGTCCTCGCCCGGGACGCGACCGAGCGCCGCGACGTTGGGGCGGGTGGCGCGCTGAAGCAACGCCAGCAGCGTGAACCCGACACCGATCAGGATCCCCTCGAGGATTCCCAGCGCGAGCGTCCCGGCAAAGGTCACCGCGGCCGAGACGAAGTCAACCCGCGCCGCGAGCCAAGGGGCGCCGCCGTCGGGCCGGCGCTGCAGCCGCCAGAGGCGCCCGAGCTCGCCGACCTTGATCAAGCTCAGGACCGCGACGATGATGATCGCCGCCAGCACGGCGCTGGGCAGGTTCGCCAGCAACCCGGTCAGCGCCACCAGCACGATCGCGACGGCAATCGCCGTGACCGCCCCCGCGAGCTGTGTGCGGGCACCGGCGGAGTCGGCGAGCGCGCTCTGCGAAAAGCTGCCATCAACCGGAAAGCCCTGGAACAGTCCGGCCCCCAGGTTCGCGGCGCCGGTGGCGACGAGCTCCTGGTTGGGGTCGATCTCGTAGGAGTGTCGGGCCGCAAACTCGCGCGAGACGGCGATCGTCTCGATGTAGACCAGCAGGGCGACCGCCGCCGCACCGCCGAACAGATCCTTGACCCCGTCGAGCCCCGGCACCTCGAGCCCCGGCAGGCCGGCGGGGACGTCGCCGACGACGGCAACGCCCTCGGCCTCGAGGTCGAACGCCGACACGGCCGCGATCCCCAGCGCGACCGCGATCAGGCTGGCGGGGAGCATCGGCAGCCACCGCTGCATTCCAAGGAGAAGGAGAATGGTCCCACCGCCCAATGCCAGCGTCGGCGCGTTGGTCTCCCCGAGGGAGGAGGCCACCTCCCAGACCGTCTCGAAGAAGCTGTCGGCGTCGACGTCGATGCCGAGGAGCTTCGGCAGCTGACTGGCGATGATGATCAGCGCCGCTCCGGCCGTGAACCCGGTCAGCACCGGACCGGAGAGGAACTCGGCGACGAACCCGAGTCGGAGCAGGCCTGCCGCCAGCAGGAGGGCGCCGGCGATCAGGGCCAGCAGGGCCGCCGCGACGACCGGGTCCTTGGCGGCAGACGGTGACAGCGCCCCGGCGAGACTTGCGGCGACCAGGATCGAGAGCGTCGACCCGGGTCCGATCTGAAGCTGGCGCGAGGTAGCCGAACACTGCATAGAGCAGCGCGGGCACGACCGAGGCGTAAAGCCCGTAAACGGCTGGAAGACCGGCGAGTTGGGCGTAGGCGAGTGCCGCGGGGATCGTCGCCGCGGCGACCGTGAGCCCAGCGGCCAGGTCGCCGGAAAGCCACCCGCGCCGGTAATCGGCGGCCCAGCGCTTGATCGGAAGCTTCGGGAGCAACCTGACGCGGCCATGCTACCCTCGGCCGCCCGGAGGAGTTGACCCGCTTCGGGTGATGTGCCGGGGCGAGCCCTCCGCTTCAATCGCCTTGTGGTGTCGCGCAAAGTCAGCCAGGATATCCTCACGGCGCAGAGGTCAGATGATGAGTCACCCCCATCGGCTGAGCGAGAGGAGCAAGTGAGCAACGGAGCGAAACGGGCGAAGCGGACTGGGAGCGGCGCCGACTCCGAGGCCGACCGCGCCGATACCACCGAGTCGGGCGATGTCGCTGAAGACGAGGTGGTCGACGAGCCTTATCCGGCAGACGAGCTCGACGACGACGAACTTGGGTCGGCCGACGTGGCCGCCTACGAAGAGAGCGACGGTGAGGCGGATGTGGACGAGCCAAAGGACACGGGCGAGCGGCACACCGACCAGGACAAGTGGCGTCGAGTCGCCTGGATCGCGGTCATCTCGGCGATCATCGGGGTGGGATGGGCGCTCACCCTCTCCACGATCCTGCTCAACCGGAGCGGCGACCGCACCGCGGAGCTGATCTCACTGTTCGAGTCCGGCCAGGAGGCGCGGGAAGCCGGCCAGGGCGCGGGAAGCCGCCCTCGCCGGGATCCCGCAGAGCCAGGCGGAACGACGAGCCAGCCATTGAAGGCTCTGCAAGAACAGTCCCAGCTGTTCAAGGCCCAGGCGCTATCCGCCTTCGCTGATCAGTCCGAGAGCAACGCCAACTCCCGCCAGGCCATCGCTAACGCGGCCCTCGCCGATGCCAAGGCTCGCAAGGCGAACACTCCGTCTCGCAAGGCGACCACTCCGCCGTGCTCACGGTGCTGACCTCGCAGGCACGGGCGATCGCCGATCTGGAAAGCAGCATCAATCGGATGCGAAAGAGCCTCACACAAGCCATCAACAAGCTGCAAGAGACGATCAAGAACCTCGGGCCGCGACCCTGATCACCGGTCGCGACGACCATGCGGTCGGACCAAAAGAACGGTGGTCGGGGCACGCCGCGTGACCTCAGAGTCGCGTTAGGCTCGCGCCAATGATCAACCTCGAGGTCTTCGGGGAGTCGGCCGCGATGGCTGCGGTCGCGGAGTTGCTCGACGAGGCCGACGGTGTCAGCCGCGTGAGACTCGTCGACGCGACTCGTGCAGAGCACTCGATCGTGTCCGCCGCGGCGCGTCCGAGGGCGGTCGACCGACTGCTGGAGGAGATGCGGCGGCTCGGGGTCCCTGACGCCGACATCACGTTGACGCGGGTGGAGGTCGTCGGACCGTCGGCCACCGAGCGGCCCGAGGTGAGTCTGGTGTGGGAGGACGTGCTCGGCATGGCCTGGCTCAACGCACGACCGATCGCCCGCTACCTGGCGTTCATGTTGGTGGCGGGCGTGATCGGCGGCTACGGAGTGATTGACCGCAACTCGATCCTGATCGTCGGCGCGATGGCGGTCAGCCCCGACCTCTTGCCGATCACCTCAATCGGCGTGGGGTTGGTGAGCCGCCACGCCGGTCTTGCGGGCTGGGCGTTCCTGACGCTTGCCCTTGGTCTTGCGCTCGCGAGCGTCGCGGCGGCCGCGTTCACGCTCGCGCAGGACCAGCTCGACCTGATCCCGTCCGGTTTCAACATCGACGCCACCATCCTGGGAAGCCTGACGACGGTCAATGACGAGACGATCGCGGTCGCGCTGGCGGCCGGCGTCGCCGGCATGCTGGCGCTGGAGACTCGCGCCAGCTCGGGCGTGGGTGTGGCGATCTCGGTTACGACTATTCCCGCAGCCGCCTACCTCGGTGTTGCGGTTGGGCTCGGCGAGATCGGGAACGTCGGGGGCGCACTGGCGGTCCTTGGCACCAACGTGGCGATGATGGTGCTCGGCGCTTCGGCGACGCTCATCGTTCAACGCACCCTGCGCCGGCGCGCAGTCGTCAAGGCGCGGGGAGCCCGGGCCTTGAGCAGAGGGCGGCGGAAGAAATGACCCGGGATGAAAGCCGCCGAGTCGACTTGAGCGCCGCCGAGTTCAGGGAGCTGTTCGAAGCCGTCTCCAACTGGGGCCGTTGGGGCGGCGACGACGAGCGGGGGACGCTCAACTACTTGACCGCCGACCGGGTCCTCGAGGCCGCCCGGCTCGTCAGGAGTGGGGAGACCATCACGCTGAGCCTTCCTTTTCCGACGGAGCCTGGGATCGACAATCCCGTCCCTGCGGATCACCACATGACCATGCTCACCGATGAAGATGTCGGGTCAGGAACGCTCCGCTTCGCCAAGGACTACGTCGGCGCCGACTACCACAACCCCTCGCACAGCCATATCGACGCCTTCTGCCACGTCTCTCTCGACGGTGTCCTCTATAACGGCAAGCCGAGCGCCTCGGTTACTTCCGAGGGCGCCGCGGCCGACGCGATCGACGTGCTCAAGGACGGTCTGGTTGGACGCGGCGTGCTGCTTGATGTGCCCCGATTGCGAGGGGTTCCCTGGCTGGAGCCCGGCGAGCACGTGTTCACCGAGGATCTCGAGGGCGCCGAGCGCGACCAGGGCCTGGCGGTCACGGAGGCCGACATCCTGCTGATCCGCACCGGCCACGCGAAACGCCATCTCGAGCTCGGTCCCTGGGACACCGACAGCGCCAAGGCCGGCCTTCATCCCACGGTGGCGCGTTTTCTGGCCGAGCGGCGCATCGCCGCGCTTGGTTCGGACGGCAACAGCGACACCACACCGAGCACGACGGAGGGCATCGACTTTCCGATCCACGCGCTCGCGCTCAACGCGATGGGCATCCACCTGCTCGACTACCTCCAGTTCGAGGATCTCTTGGCGGCCTGCGAGCGCGAAGGGCGCTGGGAGTTCCTGTTCGTTGCGGCACCGCTACGCGTCATTGGCGGGACAGGCTCACCGGTGAATCCGATCGCGATCCTATGAGCGGCCCAACCGCGCTGAGGAGACGCTGCTCGCCGCGATCGACCGCGAGCACCGATCGCGCGACTGCCGCCGATGATCGAGGTGGGCGGGCGCGATCCTATGGCGCTCCCCAGCATCATCGTGACAACAGCGGATTCGGCTTGATGAGGCGGAGGGGGTGGGATTCGAACCCACGAGGGACCCGAGGGCCCCTAACGGTTTTCGAGACCGCCCCGTTCAACCACTCCGGCACCCCTCCGAGGCGGAGGGGAGAAGGCTAGCGTCAGGTGCCCACGGCGAGGATGTTGCCGTCCGGATCCTTGAAGAAGGCAACCTTGTTGCCGTCGGGCAACTCCGCGATGCCCTTCTCGTTGGTCTTGATCGGGTCCATGTCGTACTGCTCGAAGGTGACGCCGTTGGAGGCGAGGTCATCGGCGACCTTGTCGACATCGTCGACCCTCCAGAAGGCGAGCGTCGCCCCGGACTTGCCCGCGTTGTCAGGTGAGGGGTAGGGGTGAATCTCGGTGCCCTCCGCGCACGGGTAAGTGGTGCCGCCATCACCCTGCTCCTCACCCCCAGTCAATCCCAGCTTTCCCTCGTAGAACTCCTTCGCCCTCCCCGTATCGCTGACTGGAACTGCCGATCCGACCTTGTAGTCACTGAGGCTCATCTTCTTCTCCCTCGATCGATCCCTGAATTTCAGTCCGATCCTATCCCGGCAACAGACACAGGTAAAGACCTACGCGCTCGCGGACAGCTTGCCCTCGAGCACGTAAAGGAGGATCTCCACCACCTGCTCGGGGGTCTCGGCCGTCGCCATCGCCGCCCGGTCGATCTCCTTCAGCGCGTGGGTGGTCTCCGGGTCGTGGAGGGTGACGATCGGCTTGCCGAGGGCGGCGGCGAAGCCGGCGTCGAAGGCGGCGTTCCACTGCTTGTACTTGCCGCCGAACCGCACCACGACGACATCGGCCTGACGGATCAGCGTCTGGGTGCGGATCGCGTTCACCCCGGCGCCCTTGTGGTCCTTCCAGAAGTTGTCGGACTCCTCGCCGAGGATCGCGACGCCGACATCGTCGGAGGCGCCGTGGTCGGTGACCGGTGAGGTGAAGGTGACGTCGAGGCCGTCCTGCTTGGCCCCCTCGGCGACCTCCTCGCGCCAGTCGCTGTGGACCTCACCGGCGAGGTAGACGTTCCAGGCCATCGGCTGAGTTATACGACACGGACTGACCGCTGCGACGGCCGCGACAGCGGCGGCCGGCTGGGAGCGGAGAGGGTGGGATTCGAACCCACGAGGCAGGTATAAGCCCGCCCACTCGCTTTCCAAGCGAGCTCCTTAAGCCACTCGGACACCTCTCCAGGAACGTGGGGTGACGAAGGGTAATGCGATGAAGCGGAGCGCCGCGCGCCGATCGCAGCCGCGCGCGGCGCCCCTTAGCCGCTACGCGGCGGGGGCCGGGGCCGACGGTCCGCTGCGGGCCCGCATCGTCAGCATGATGCTGACGATCAGGATCCAGATCGCCGTGCCAGCAAGGCTGAGCGAAGCCGATCGGGGTCAACCCCGCGATCCCGAACACGATGGCACCCATCCCAGCCACTTCGGAAGCGCTCCGGTCCGGATCACCGAGATGCCCGTCGCCCACATGAAGACCACCAGCTCCGAGCATGATCGGGAGGAAGTCGTTGTCCCAGAGCGCCTGGAGCGTCTGCACCGACGCCCGGGTCGATGTCGTCAGCCGCTTCGGCGAGCGCAAACGAGATCGTGGCGTCGATCGCGATCGCCGAGCGCCACGATCACCAAGCCGACCAGCGAAGACCAGCGAGAGCATCTCCGCCCGCGCCCTCCTGCCGCCTGCAGCACCTTGCGCAGGTAGGCGCCGAAGAAGATCAGGAGGGTCCTGCCGGCGACTGCCGATCAAGGTCCCCGATCATGTATCGAGTCCTTGTTGTCGACGTAGAAGTCGACGATCTCCTCGACCGGGTCGTCGGCGCTCTTCGGCTCGCCGCCAATCGGCGAAGCCGATGATCGCGAGCACGATGAAGCCGACTCCGGTCAGCGGCGCCAACCAGTCGCTATGCTTCGCCATTCATAGGGATCTCCCTCCTGTCTTGGCGCCGCCCCTTGCGGCCCTCATCCGCGCCATCCCCAGGCGGCGCCGGCGGCAGTATCCCAGTCCAATCGGTCGCAGGCATCGCGGCCGGGAGTGGGGCAAACTGGCCCACTTGGCCGATCCAAACGACCCGGGCCTGCTGACGCCGGCCGAGACCTCTCTGCTGATCGACCAGTACGAGCTGGCGATGGCGGCCGGCTACCTGAAGCGGGGGATGAACGAGCCGGCCTCATTCGAGCTGTTCGTGCGGAATCTCGCCCCGGAGCGCGACTGGCTGCTCGCTTGCGGCCTCGGACCGGCGCTGCGGCTGATCCGGGAGCTGCGCTTCGGCGAGGCCGAGCTCTCCTACCTGGCCGAGCGAGGCTTCGGCGATCAGCTGCTCGGCCATCTCGAAGGGTTCAGGTTCAGCGGTGAGGTCGAGGCGATGCCGGAGGGGACGCTCGCTTTTGCCGGGCAGCCGCTCCTGCGGGTGACCGCTCCGCTGGTCGAGGCGCAGCTGCTCGAGACGCTCCTGCTCAACCAGGTGGGCTTCCAGACCTTGATCGCGACCAAGGCGGCCCGGATCGTGCTCGCCGCCGGCGGAGGCGAGCCGGGCGCCGGGGATCGGGTCCTCGACTTCTCGGCCCGCCGTGACCATGGCACAGACGCGGCGATGAAAGCGGCTCGGTCCGCCGCGGTGGCGGGCTGCGGCGGCACCTCCAACGTCGCCGCCGCGATGCGATACGGCCTGCCTCCCGTGGGCACGATGGCCCACTCCTACGTGCTCTCCTTCCCCACCGAGCTGGAGGCGCTCCGCGCCTTCGCCGAGGACTTTCCCGAGAACGCGGTCCTCCTGGTCGACACCTACGAGACCGTGGAGGGGGTGCGCAACGCGATCGAGGCCTCGCGCGAGGCCGGCGTTCCCCTGGCCGGGGTGCGGATCGACTCCGGCGACTTGCTGGCGGCGACCCGCGAAGCGAGGAGGCTGCTGGATGCGGCCGGGATGAGCGAGACGCGGGTGGTCGCCAGCGGCGGCCTCGGCGAACGGCGGATCGCCGAGCTGGTGGCGGCCGGGGCGCCGATCGACACCTGGGGAGTGGGGACCGAGCTCGGCACCAGCGGCGACTCCCCGAGCCTTGACGCGGTCTACAAGCTGGTCGCCGAGCGCCGCGAGGGCGAGTGGCGGGGGGTCGCCAAGACCTCGGTGGGCAAGACCGACGTCCCCGGGGCGAAACAGGTATTCCGGCGCTTCGCTACCGACGGCGACGATGGAGGGCGACGTGATCGGCGCCGCTGAGGAGCAGCTCGAGGGCGAGCCGCTGCTGGTGCCGGCGATCCGCGGCGGCGAGATCGTCCTCACCGAGACGATCGAGCAGATGCGCGAGCGGACGAACGCCAATCTCGCTGCCCTCCCCCGCGGGCTGCGGCTGGGGGACGGCGAGCCGTACGGCGTCGCTCTCAGCGAGCGCCTGCGCGCCTCCCCCGCGCGAACCTTGAAATAGGCTGGATATCGATGGCCAGGGTGGAGACCGTGACCGGGCCCGTCGAGGCCGAGGATCTCGGCCCGACGCTGATCCACGAGCACCTGCGTACGCGAGACGAGGCCGTCCACGAGCAATGGCCGAGCGCCGGCACCGCAAAGGAGGACCCTCCGCATGCCGTCGCTCCCGGAGACGACTTCGATGTCGCCGTCAGGGAGGCGAACGCAGCCCTTGCGCTGGGCGTGAAGACGATTGGCGATCCGACCGCGATGTTCCTCGGCCGCGACGTCCAGTTCATGCGGGGAGTCTCAGAGCAGACGGGCCTCCAGGTGGTCCCCTGCACCGGGATCTACACCTACGACCACCTGCCGCAGTTCCTGCTCAGTCGCGACCCCGACCAGATCGCCGACCTGTTCATCGGGGACATCGAGGAGGGGATCCAGGGGACCGAGATCAAGGCCGCGTTCATCAAGTGCGCGGCGGATGAGCCGGGCGTAACCGAGAACATCGAGAAGGTGCACCGGGCGGCGGCGCGGGCGAGCGTCCGGACCGGCGCCCCGATCATGGCCCACTCGCGGCCGGCGAGCAACACCGGTCCGCGACAGATCGAGATCTTCCTCGAGGAGGGGGTCGAGCCGGCGAAGATCCAGATGGCCCATACCGGCGACACCACCGACCTCGACTACATCGAGCGGATCCTCGAGACGGGGGCCTGGATTGGGCTCGACCGCTACGGCCTGGAGCTGTATCTGCCGTTCGAGCAGCGCCAGCAGACGACCGAGGCGCTGCTCGAGCGGGGCTACGCCGATCGGATGTTCCTCTCGGCCGATTCCTGCGCAACGCTCGACTCGTTTCCTGCCTGCCGCGATCGAACAGATGCTCCAGGCGGGGCTGGCCAAAGACTGGACCATCCGCTTGGTGCCCGACAGGGTGCTCCCCGAGCTGCGGGAGAGCGGAATGACCGAGAAGCAGGAGCGGACGATGATGGTGGACAACGCCGTTCGCTGGCTCACCGGCTGACCTCTGAGCCTCAGCGGCGAGCTGAGAAGAACGACTCGAGGAGGGCGGCGGACTCCTCCGCCAGCAGGCCGCCCTCGACCTGCGGGCGGTGGTTGACCACCGGCTCGGCGTAGAGATCGACGACGGTGCCGACGGCACCGCCCTTCGGATCGGGCGCCCCATAGACGAGCCTCGGCACCCGGGCGAGCGCGATCGCCCCCGCGCACATCGCGCAGGGCTCGAGGGTGACGTAGATCGTGGTCTCCGGCAGCCGCCAGCCGCCGAGCCGCTCGGCGGCCTGGCGCAGCGCCAGGACCTCGGCGTGCGCGGTCGGGTCAAGGCGCAGCTCGCGCTCGTTCCCGGCGGCGCCCAGCACCTCGTCCGAGCGCGCGACCACGGCGCCGATCGGGACGTCACCGTGGCCGGCGGCCTGCTCGGCGAGGGCGAGCGCGCGCCGCATCATCCGCTCATCGGTGTCGGCTGGAAGCGAAGCGATGCGGCCAGTATCAGGCACCCGCGTCCGCCCTGGGCCGGCGAGGACCCGCCCAGGGGGAACTTTCGCTAAGTGCGAGTGTTTACTCGATTGCCGTCCTCCCGCGTCGATCCCCACAGGGGGCAGGACTCGCGGCCCATGCGAACGCTGATCGTCACAACCATGCTCGCCACCCTGATGGCGCTCGTCCCCGCCTTGCCCGCGGCGGCTGCCGAGTCGCCCGAGCCGCCGATATTCGCGCCGGGAGAGCTGCTGGTGCGCTTCGACGGCGGACGGGAGCGCCTGGTGGAGCTGCCCCAGGGAGTTGCGGTCGGCGATGCCGCCAGGGCGCTGCGCTCGAACCCCACGGTCGCCTACGCGAATCCGAACTACCTCGCCCATGCCTCCTCGGTGCCCAACGATCCCGGCCTCGGCACCGTCCCCGGCGACTGGCGCCGGACCCAGTGGAACTTCCTCCCCTGCGGCTCGCTCTGCGGACAGTCGGCGACTCCGCTTCCCTTCGAGGCCCGCGGCGGCGTCAACGCGATCGACGCTTGGGACATCCTCAAGCTGCGCGGCCACCCCGGCGCCAAGGGGGCGGTGGTCGCAGTCCTCGATACCGGCGTCGCCTACATGTCGCAGCGCCCGGGGTACCGGAAGAGCCCCGACTTCCTCTCCAGTCAGTTCCTGCCCGGTCGCAACTTTGTCAAGAAGGGCGCCAAGCCGCTCGACCGCGACGGCCACGGCACCCACATCACCGGGACGATCGCCGCGCGCAGCGGCAACAACTTCTCGCTCACCGGCCTCGCCTCGCGGGCGAAGATCATCCCGGTGCAGGTGCTCGACGCCCGGGGGCTCGGGACCGGCCGCGACATCGGCGAGGGAATCCGCTTCGCCGCCCGCAACAGAGCCCAGGTGATCAACATGAGCTTCGAGTTCTCCGCCGTGGTGAACAGCTGCGCGAAGATCAAGAGCGTCTGCTCGGCGATCAGGTTCGCGACCAAGCGGGGGGCGGTGGTGGTCTCGGCGGCCGGCAACGAGAACGGCGAGCCGGTCGCCTTGCCGGCGGGCGCCCCGAGCGTGATCGGCGTCGGGCGGATCACCAAGGACGCCTGCCTCGCGAGCGAATCCCGCACCGGGGCCGGCCTCGACCTGGTCGCTCCGGGCGGCGGCCTGCCCCTGTCGCCGTCGTGCGGCAGCGACGACCCGCTGTTCAGCCGCGGGGCCACCATCACCCAGCTGACCTTCGCCGGCGGCAACTTCCGCGTATTCGGCTACCCGGGCGGCTATGAGGGAACCTCGATGGCCGCCGCCCACGTTTCCGGCGTCGCCGCGATGGTGATCGCCAGCCGGGTGCTCGGGGGGCATCCCTCGCCGACCGCGGTCGAGTGCCAGCTGAAGGCGACGGCCCGCCACGACTCGACCCAGATGGGCCAGACCTATGACCCGCGCCTCTTCGGCGCCGGCCTCGTGGACGCCGCCGCGGCGGTGACCGCGCGGGCGCCCGGTTGTTGATCAGGCAGGGCCGCTACCTGCAGAGATCGAGGATCCGACACGACCGACGTCGCGGCTCTATGTCGTCTTAACGATCCAGACGTCGCACGGCGAGTGGTGCGAGATCTTGTTCGGCACGCTGCCGAGCAGGAACCGCCGCGCCCCGGTCATCCCCTTGTTGCCGACCAGGACCAGGTCGGCGTCGTTCTCCTCGGCCACGTCGAGGATCGCGTCGGCGGGATCGCCCTCGCGGGGATGGGTGACCACCTCGACCTTCGCCTTCTTCGCTTCGGCCGCGGCCTTGTCGAGCACGAACTGGACGTCCTCGCGGGGGTTGACCGCGTAGGCGACGTCGCCGCTAATCCCCTCGACCTCCTGCTTGAGGCGATCCTGGGGGATCGGCTCGTAGGCGCTGACGATCTCCAGCTTGGACTTCGCGAGCTTCGCCAGCTCGATCGCCGTCCGGACCGCCTCCGTGGCGGTCTCGGATCCGTCGGTTCCAACAACGATGCGATCGAACATCTCCCCTCCTAATGCCTAATGCCTAATGCCGGATTGCGGGGGCAGTCTATCCCGACTCCGAGGGCCGAGAATGGTGAGCCGCTCAGGTCAGCTTGGTGATCGCGATCACCATCGACGCCAGCAGGCAGGCGACGAGGATGACGAGGGTGGCGGCCCAGAGGCGCGGCATGGGGTGATCCTAGGGCGCGCGACAAATGAGCGATCGCGCGGTCCATCACTGCAGGTAGCGCGCCCGCCTGATCTGGCCTAGTCGCCTTCAAGCTCGTGCACCACCGGCGCCTCGACACCCGCCAGCGCCTCCGGCGGGGTGCCGGGGGCGACCGCGTACCAGTCGACGTAGCGTCCGCAGGCTTCCCCCAGCGCCACGGTCTCTCGCGCCGGGTCGGCGGGGGTTGCGGCGAGGGTGCCGAGGTAGGCGCGGCTCTCGGTGCCGAGCAGCCGGCCGATCAGCGGCGGGCGCTCGACGCTGACCTCGAAACGGATGGGGCCGGGGCGGCTCACCTCGATCGTCCCGACTCGGTAGAAGGGCGACGGGCCGCGGAAGAGCAGGTTGGCGCGCATCGTCTCGCTCGCAACGGAAGGCCAGGCGCAGCTGATCCGCATCTCTTGGGTGCTCGCGTACTGAATCGAGAGATCCCAGCGGCCCGGGGTCAGTGGCAGCCCAATCGTGGCGCCGGTGGCGCCGGTGATGTCGGGGTCCGGGCTCCACCCCCGGCTCACCACCGGGTCACGGGGGAAGATCCGGGCGGTTCCGGCGATCCCGGCCAGCTTCCCGTTCGGCCCCGAGCAATCGAGGCTGGCGCCCGGATAAAGGGGCTCCAGCAACGTCCGGCGCTCGCCGGTTTCCCCGACCCGGTGCCAGAGGACGAAATCCTCGGTCTCCAGGGCCGGCTCGAAGCTCGGCGGCGCCTCGCTCTGCTCGGCCGCGTTCGTGGTCAGCACCCAGTCGAAGCCCTGACCCTCGAAGTCGTCGAGGACCTCGACCGGGACGTTGTCCCAGTCGAACTTGGCATTGATCGGGGTCGCCCGATAGAGGGAGGGGACCTCCTCGGTGTCGTAGTGGTTGACGATCGGCGCGAAGATCTCCGAGCCGATCAGCTCCCAGGAGACGAAGTTGTCGCGCCCGAGGAAGAGCACCCTCTGCCCGTCGACGAGCGGGCGCATCCGCTGCAGCTCGTCGACGTGGAAGTCGGCCCCGACCGCCGACTGGCGCAGCGGCAGCAGGGTCGAGATGGCGGCGGCGATTACGAAGGCGATGGTGAGAGCCGGCAGCCCGAGGCGGAGCAACGGCCGGGCGATCCTCGGCGGCCACCAGCCGGCCTCGCCGTTCTCCTCGCCCTCGAGCGCGTCGGCCGCCAGGAGGCCGCGGAGCACGATCACCATCACCACCGGGGCAACGATCGCCAGCGACTTGGCTGAGGTATAGGGGGTGCCGAAGGCGACCGCCGCCAGGTAGCCAACCGCGCCGGCGGCGAGGGCGGCCGGAAGCGCCGCCTCGCGCCGGGCCAGCGCCCGTCCCAGGCCCCAGGCGAAGGCGGTGAGGCTGAGCAGGCCGCCGAGCCAGAAGGCGATCTCGGGCGTAGTGGCGTTCTTGGGCGCGATCCGGAACTCGCTCGAGGGCCAGATCCCCAGCGCCTCGAGCGGGTTGAGCGGCTGGCGCAGGTTGCCGAAGCCGGTGTTGCCTCCCTCGCCCGAGGGGCTGAAGGCCTCGAAGCTGGCGAAGTGGACGAGGCTGACGATCTCGGTCAGCAGCGCCAGCGCCGTGACCCCGACCATCACCGCGAGCGCGGGCCGCGCCCAGCGCAGCCGGTTGCGCAACTGCCACTCGCCATGGCGCTGGGGCCGCTCGCGCCAGGCGATCAGCAGCCCCCAGACGGCGGCGGTGAGGATCAGCCAGGCGAGCCCGGGAAAGCTGTAGTTGTAGATCGTCCCGGCGGCGATCACCCCGGCCGGGATGCCGGCGACCGCGGTCGTCCGCAACCAGCCCCGCCCCCGGTCGGGCAGGGTGGAGACCAGGGTCGGCTGCCGCCCGTCCCAGGTCCCCTGCAGGGCCGGCAGCGATAAGGCGAAGCCGAGCAGGGCGAGGCCGAGCATCGGCTCCTTGAACGCCCCCTGCGCGAGGTAGGCCGCGAACAGATACGACATCGCCCCCAGGACCGCCGCCGGCCCTCGGACCAGCTCGCGCACCCCGCCCAGGGCACCGTAGGCGGTGAGCGCGGTGAGGACCGCGATCGCGCCGGTCAACCCGGCGAAGGCCTCGATCAGGCCGGCGCCGCTGACCTTTGCGGTGGCGGCGACAACCGCGTGCGGCCCGAGGGGATAGCCGTCCTTGACCAGGTCGGGGGTGGGGCCGTCGCGGCTGTCCACCCACTCGGTGAACAACAGGTGCGAGGCCATGTCGTCGTTGATCAGGCCCTGGCCGAGGATGCCGACCCGTCCGTTGGTCGCGAACGGGATCGCGACCACCAGCGCCACTCCGACGACGGCGACGATCGCACCCACCCGCACGGTCCCCAGCGGGGCCCGGCTCCGCTCGAGGATGCGGAGGGCGACGACGAGCGCCAGCCCGGTGGCGACCGCGGCGGTGACCCCGTGGCCGGGGAGCTTCACCGCGATCCCGCAGACCACCAGCAGCGCCGAGAGGCCGACCGCGGGGCCGGCGGCCGAGTGCCGCGGACGGCCGGCGGCGGTCATGATCGCCGCCCCGAGCAGGAGCGAGGCGCCGGCGATCAGTACGCCGGCTAGGAGAGCCGAAAACACGGCGGAAGCCTAGTTACGAGGCGGCCGCCGCCTGCGCTTCCTCCCAATCGGCGCGGAAGACCTTGTGGCTGCCGGCGAGGCCCTTGAGCTCGAGCTCGCGGCCCTGGTCGAAGGCGAAGCCGTTGCCGTCGCCGGCCGCGGCGCGCATCTCATCGGAGACGAGGATCTCGCCGCCGGACGCCTGGGCGGCGATCCGCGCCGCGAGGATCACGTTCTTGCCGAAGAAGTCGCCCTCCTCCGCGATCACCTCGCCTGTGTGGAGGCCCATTCTCGCGACTCCGGAGCGCCTCCCATCGGTGGCGTCCTCGAGCTCGCGCTCGGCGAAGGCGCGCTGGACGGAGACGGCGCACTCGAGCGCCTCGCAGGGATCGGGGAAGGCGAGCATGAAGCCGTCGCCCTGGCTCTTCACCTCGTAGCCGCCGTGGCGGGCGATCTGCTCGCGAAAGACCCGGTTGTGCTCGCGCAGGACCTCGAGCCAGCGCTCGTCGCCGAGCCGCTCGGTGAGGACGGTCGAGTCCTCGATGTCGCTGAAGAGGATCGCGACGGTGCCGTCCGGGGCGGCGTGGGCACGAAGATCGGGTTGCTCGGACTCGAGCGCCGAAACCACGTCGTCGATCGAGGTGGTGATGTCCACTCCCGCGAGCCCCTGGGCCTCGAGGCGGAGCTCGAGCGCCATGTCGGCGATCCAGCGCGCCCCGATCTCGCGGGCGGAGGAAAGGGCCTCGGAGAGCAGCTCCAGCGCCTCGCTGCGATTGGCGCTGCGATCCTGCCCCAGCAGGACCTCGGCCAGCTGCACCCGGGCCTCGGCCAGGAACGGCCGGTCCCCCATTCTGGTCGCCATCTCGACCGCGCCCTCGAGGTGGCGCTGGGCGTCGTCGAGGCGGCCGAGCGAGCGCGCCAGCAACCCCAGCACCCGGGCGACCGACCCCTGGGCGGCGGCGGCGCGGGCAGGGACGATCACAAGCCCGTCGTAGGGGAGCAGCTGCTCGTAGAGCCGCGCGGCACGACCGGTGTCCCCGAGCATCACGGCGGCCTCTCCGATCAGCCCCATCGCCGGCAGCCAGTTGGCATCGCGGGGGATCGCCGAGAAATCCTCGCCAACGAACCGCTCGAGCTCCAGCCGACCTTCCTCGAGATGGCCGCCGAGCGCCTCGAGGGTGATCAGCGCGGTGCGCCAGGCCGGGATCGCCGGATAGTGCTCGACGAGCTCGCGGACCGCCGGCAGGAGCTCGTCGGTGCGGCCCTGGAACCGCCGCAGGAGGATCAGCTGGACGCCGTAGTACTGGGTCGCGAGCGGCTGCTCGGCGCGCTCGCCGCGCCTCCGGGCCTCGCCGGCGAGCTCCTCCGCGTCCTCCAGCTCGCCGTCGATCATCGCCCGCATCGCTCGGAGGGCAAAGGTGTGCCAGATGTGCTGCGGCATCCGCAGCTCCTCGGCCAGGCGGGCGTAGGTCGAGAGCTCGCGATCGACCGCGGGGATGTCGCCAAGCTCCAGGTACTCACGCAGCTTGTAGGCGTGGCTTCGGACCACCATCTCGCGGTCCTCGCAGGCCTCGCCCAGCTTCAGCATCTCGTCGGCGAGCGCGAGGCGCTCCTTCTGCGAGTCAGGCTCGATCGGGATGAAGTACCGCCGGAGCAGGGCGGTGGCGAGCGCCCGCGGGTCGCCGACCTGGCGGGCGATCTCCACCGCCTCCGCCGCCAGCGGAGCGGAGATCCCCTGAGCGTCGACCCAGTAGAGCTCCTGGGCCTTGGCGCTCAGGAGGCTCGCCCGCTCGGCGCTGGGCTCGGGGCCGACCGCCTCCAGCGCCTGGTCGAGAAGCTCAACCAAGGGCTCGTCGACGACCCCCGCCTCGGAGAGCAGCGCGATCCCCATCGCCGCTCCGACCAGGCGGTCGGTGTCGCCGAGCGCCCGGGCGCTGGCTGCCGCCCGCTCGTAGGCTTGGCGGGAGTCGGCGAAGTTGCCGGCGCTCATCCGGGCGCCGCCGAGGGCGAGGAGCAGCGCGCAGCGCCGGCTCTCGTCGGGCTCGTCGCTGAGCTCGAGGACCTCGAGGGCGCGCTCGTAGAGCTCCCCCGCCTCCTCGTAGGCGAGCTGATCCATCGCCTGGGCGCCGGCCCGCTCGGCGTAGTCGATCGCGCGGGCGATGTCCCCGCGGGGGGCGGCGGAGAGGAAGTGGTGGGCGAGCTCGCCGAGGCGCGCCTCCGGCTCGTCGCCGCAGATCCCCTCGAGCGCCAGCCCGATTCGCTCGTGCAGCGCGGCGCGCTGGGCGGGGCTGGCCTCGTCGTAGAGGGTGTCGCGGACGAGCGCGTGGGAGAACGAGTAGCGGCCGTCGCCCAGGTCGGTGACGAGGCGCTCGGAGATCGCCTCCCCCGCCGCAGTCATCAGCTCCTCGGGAGAGAGATCGGCGACCTCCACCAGCAGCTGCTCCTCGAACTCGCGGCCGATCGCCGCTGCCACCCGAAGCGCCTGGTTGGTGGGCTCCGAGAGCCGGTCGAGCCGGCGGCCGACCACCTCGCGAACGCCCTGCGGGATCACGCCCTGCCACGCATCCGGGTCGTTCAGGTGGCCCTCGCTGGCGAGCAGCCGCACGACCTCACCGACGAAGAAGGGGTTGCCGTCGGTCTGCGACTGGACCGCCTCGGCGAGTCCCGGCGGCGGCGCCGTGCCGGCGGTCATCCCGATGTAGCGCTCGACCGCGTCGACCGAGAGGCCCCGGAGGTTGATCCGCACGGTTCCCTCGGTGCCCGAGATCTCGCCGAGCACCCTGGCGAGGGGATGGTGGCGGCCAAGCTCGACATCGCGATAGGTGCCGACGACCAGCAGGCCGCTGGAGCCGATCTCACGGGCGGCGAACTTGAGCAGCAGCAGGGAGGGCTCATCGGCCCAGTGGAGGTCGTCGAGCACGATCACGATCGGCCGGTCGCGCGCCGCGGCGACCAGGAAGCTGGTGACCGAATCGAAGAGGCGGAAGCGCGCCTCCTCGCTCTCCCCGGCCGAGGCCGGCTCGATGTCGAGGCGCTCGGCCACCTCTGGCACCAGCTGGGCGATCTCGGCGGCCCCGCCGCCCATCTGCCAGGCGAGGCCGACGGGATCCGCCTCGCGGACGAACGAGCGGATCGCCTGCACCCACGGCCAGTAGGCGGGGGCGCCCTCGTCCTCGCGGCAGCGCCCCCAGTGGACGCGGGCCCCGTTGACCTTGGCGTAGGTGGTGAGCTCCTCGGTCGTCCGGGTCTTGCCGATGCCCGGCTCGCCCATCACCTGTAAGAGGCGGCCGCGGCCGCCGATCGCCTCATCCACCGCCTCGCGCATCTGCTCGAGCTCGCGATCGCGGCCGACGAAGACGCCTCCGGCGAGGCTGTCGAGGGGGTTCTCCTTCTGCTCCGCGGGCGGCTCGGCCGGCTCCTCCTCGAGCGCCGCGAGCAGCAGCTCGCGCGCCTCGGCGGCGCTCGCGTAGCGGTCGCTCCGGCGCTTGGCGAGCAGGCGGAGGACGACGCGGTCGAGTGCCTCCGGCACCTCGGAGTTGTGCCGCGACGGCGGCACCGGATCGGCGTGCAGATGCTGGCTGATGATCGAGACCGCGTCGTCGCCGAGGAAGGGCGGCTGTCCGGTGAGCATCTCGTAGAGCAGGGCGCCGAGCGAGTAGAGGTCGCTCTCGGGCCCCGCCGCCTCACCGAGCGCCTGCTCCGGCGGCAGGTAGGCGACCGTCCCCACCAGAGTCCCGCCGCTCATCCTCGAGCGCCCCTCGGTGGTGGCGAGGCCGAAGTCGCCGATGCTCGCGTGCCCGTCGTCGTCGAGCCAGATGTTGGCCGGCTTCAGGTCGCGATGGACGATCCCCCGGGCATGAGCGTGCTCGAGCGCCCGGGTGACGTCGGCGGCGATCTCGACCGCCCGGCGGACCTGGAGGCGGCCGCCCTCGGCGGAGAGCAGGCCCTCGACGTCGCCGCCCGGCATGTACTCGCTGACGATGAAGGGGTTGCCGTTCTCCTCCCCGGTGTCGAGGACGGAGACCACGTGGGGGTGGTCGCCGAGCTTGCGCATCGCCTCGGCCTCGCGGCGAGCCCGGGCCTGGATCGCGGCAGCGACGCCCTCGCTGTCGAACAGCGCCACCGCGACCTCCCTGTCGGTCGCCGCGTCGTCAGCGAGATAGACGCGCTTGCGTCCGCCCTGGCCGAGGAAGAGGCGGGGGCGGTAGCGGCCGGCTGCGATCTCCGAGGGAACGTCGGCGGGCAGGGGTTCCGCCGGCCGGGGGGCCTCGGCGGCCTTGACCTTGGCGGTCAGGTCGGTTCCGCAGGAGTCGCAGAACCTGGCCCCCTCGCGGTTCTCGTTGCCGCAGGACGGACACCGCATCGTGACTACCTATTGAACCAGCCCGTGATCTTCTGCTCCGGACGAAACGGCTCTATTTGGTAGAGGTCCTCGTCTCTTGTTCCGAAAACCGAGCAGCGACGTCGAAGCCCCCTCGGGCGCGGTCAGCGATGCCCCGCGCGGGGCTGAGCGCCCCTCGTGGGAGTTCGACGAGGGCGCCGAGATCGCCCCCGGCAGAGTGGCGCTGAAACCGCTGGGCGGCGGGAGCATGTACGAGGTCTATCTGGTCTGGGACGAGCAGCTCCATGCCATCTGTGTGGCCAAGATCGTCCGCCCGGACCAGGTGGAGGACGAACACGTCCTGAAGGAGCTGGCGGCCGAAGCAGCGGCGCTGGAGCGCCTCGCCCACCCGGTGATCGTCCGCGGCTTCGCCGCCGTCCCCGAGGGGGCGCATCCCCACCTTTTGATCGAGCACCTGGAGGGCCCCTCGCTTCGCCGCCTGATCAAGCGCGGCGGCCCCCTCCCGCTCCAGCAGCTCCTCCCTCTGGCGCTGAGCCTCTCCGGCGCTCTCCATTACATCGCCCAGATGGACATCGTCCACCTCGACGTCAAGCCCGACAACATCATCGTGGGGGTGCCGCCGCGGTTGATCGACCTCAGCATCGCCCGGACCACGGAGAAAGCGAAGCGGGTGAGGAAGCCCCTTGGCACCGACGCCTACATGGCACCGGAGCAATGTGCGCCCGAGCGTCTGGGTGAGCTGGTCGGGCCACCCGCGGACGTCTGGGGGCTCGGGGCGACGCTCCACCACGCCTTCTTCCGGGAGCAGGCCTTTCCCGCGGGAGAAGGACGCCCGAGACAGCGAGGACCCGCTGCGTCCGGTTCCCTCAGCTCAGCGCCCAGCCCGAGCCTCTCCCCGAGCGCGTTCCCGAGAGGCCTCCGCTCGCTGCTCGACTCGATGCTCGAGCCGGAACCCCGCCGACCGCCCGACCGCCGGCGAGGTCGCGGCGGCGCTCGAACCGCTCGGTGGCGGAGCTTCCCCGCAAGATGGCGTTTAGCCGCCGTGGATCCCGGGTCTGGTGAGCCGTACCTGCTCCCGGAGAATCATGAGCCGCGTGCGGAAAACCCCTGCCAAACTGGAACTCCGATGGAGCCGGTGAGCCTCACATCCGGACGCCTGCGCGCGCCGCTCCTTCGACTGCAGTCCGACGACCGGCTTGCCCGCCTTGCGGCCGACGGGAGCGACTCCGCCTTCGAGCTGCTGGTGCGCCGTCACCGGCCGGCGCTGCAGCGCGCCTCCGCCAGGATCCTGTCGGGGCCGGCGGCCGAAGACGCGGTCCAGCAGGCACTCCTCAGCGCGCACCAGGCGCTGCGGAGAAATGGGGCTCCCGAGCGGTTCGAACCGTGGCTGCACCAGATCGCCGTCAACGCCGCCCTGAAGGAACTTCGGCGCTCGCCCGAGGACCTCCCCCTGGACGAGGAGCGGACCAACGGGGTGGAGCAACCACCCGAGAGCCAGGAGCGTCGCGAAACCCTCCAGCAGACGATCGAGGCGATCAGCGGGCTTCCCGCCCGCCAGCGGCGGGCCCTGGTGCTTCGCGAGCTGGAGGGTCGAAGCCACGACGAGATCGCGCGGTCGCTCGGCCTCAGCCAGGGAGCCGTCCGTCAGCTCATTCACAGGGCTCGCAGCAGCGTGCGCTCCGCTGTCTCAGCCGTCACCCCCTACGCCCTGTTGCTGCGAGTCGCCGGAACCGAGGGCAACGCCCCGTTCGGCGACCTGGTCGGAAGCGGCGCCGCAGGCGCCGTGGCGGCCAAGGCGCTCGTCGCCGCTCTGCTGGCGGGCGGGGTTGCCGGTGGCGTCTCCCTGGCGCCGGAGGGGAAGCGAGGGAAGGCGGATGGAGCGAGCGCCGCACGGGAACGTCCGAACACCTCGCCTGGGGGCTCGACAAGCGCGACCGAATCCAGCCGCGGCCAAGACGATAACTCGGGCCACGGCACAGGATCCCGGCTCGAGGAAGGACGAGACGACAACTCCGGGCCCAGCGCTTCCTCGGGTTCCGGCTCGGGCGACGGTCGCACTGACCACAGCGGTCCGGGCGGCGGCGGCTCCGACTCTTCAGGGCCCGGTGGCGGCGGAGATTCGACTGGATCGGGCGCTTCCGGCAGCGGCTCCTCCGGCAGTGGCTCCTCCGGCAGCGGCTCCTCCGGCAGCGGCTCATCCGGCAGCGGCTCCTCGGGGAGCGGGTCCTCGGGGAGCGGCTCATCCGGCAGCGGCTCGGGCTCGTCGGGCTCGGGGCCCGGCCGGGCATGACGGCGTCCTGACGAGTTGATCAGCTAGTCTCCGACCGGCGCGCGCCTCGCCCGCGTGATCTTCGCCGGCGGTCGAGATCTCTTGGGATGTGGGCCTTCGAGTGAGTTGGCCTGCCGACGAGAGAGAACGACCGAAGAGGAGGGACCTCTATGAGCGAAGGCGACAGGAGGACACCCAGGGAAGGCGGTCTGGGGCCCGCGTCGCGCGCCTTCCTGCAGATGTCGGGCGGCGAGGCGGCCCTCGAGAGCGAGCAGGCTTCCCGGGCGCGCAAGCTCGCCGCCTTGGGACTGGCGGTGCTGACGCTGCTCGCCGTCCCAGTGCTCTGGCTCACGCTCGGGCCCGGCAACGATCAGGCCGTCGCCGTGACCGCGACGAAGAGCGACGACGACAGCAGCGGGCCAGGGAGCGGGGACGACGACAACAGCGGGCCCGGTGGCGGCGATGACGACACGGGCGACGACAGCGACAGCGTCACCGCCAGCGCGACCTCGAACGGCGCCCGTGAGACCGCGGGCACGACCCGTGGAGAGGCGAGCACGCGAGACGGCACCGCCACGTCCCGCCGCGGCAACACCCGCGGCACCACTCGTGGCGAGCCCTCGACGCGGGTGACCGACACCGGCACCTCGCGCGGTGTGGACACCACGAACGGGACGACCGCCGGAGCCACCACCCGGTAGCTCCAAGGAAGAAGCCAGCATCGAGACGGCCGCCCGAGACCCGGGCGGCCGTCTGCACCCGGTTACCCCCGCGTCCGCGGTCAGACGTTGCCCGAGAAGGTGTCGCAGGCTTCGAGCTTCCCGGAGTCGAAGCCGGTCTGCAGCCAGTGGGAGCGCTGCTCGGCCGAGCCATGGGTCCACGCCTCGGGATCGATCCGGCCCTGCGCCTGCTCCTGGATCCGGTCGTCGCCGACCGCCGCCGCGGCGGTCAGGCCCTCGTCGAGATCGCCGTTCTCGAGGATTCCGCGGTCATAGGTGGATCGCCCCCAGACGCCGGCGAAGCAGTCAGCCTGGAGCTCGAGCCTGATCGAGAGCTCGTTGGCGTCGTCAGGGCTCTCCTCGCTCTTCGCTCGGACCTCGCCCTCGATCCCGAGCTGTTGCTGGAGGTGGTGGCCGATCTCGTGGGCGATCACGTACGCCTGGGCGAAGTCACCGGGCGCTTTGAAGCGCCGGTTGAGCTCGTCGAAAAAGCCGAGATCGATGTAGACCTGCTGGTCGAGCGGGCAATAGAAGGGACCGGTCGCGGAGCTCGCCTGCCCGCAGCCGGAGTTGACGGCGTCCCTGAAGAGGACGAGCTTGACGCGCTGGTAGGGCCTCCCGGCGGCCTGGAACTGCTGCTCCCAGAAGCCCTGGGCGTCGCCGAGGACGAAGGAGACGAAGTCGACCTGCTCGGCCTCGGGGTCGGGGCCCTTGGGGACGCTGTCGCCCTTGCCGCTCGCGGGCGCCTGCGGGAAGCCGGCGGTCGGGTCGGGGATGTCGAAGCCGGCGCCGCCGCCGCCACCCCGGAGGACGAAGAAGAGGATGACGATGATGATGAAGCCGACCAGGCCCCCGCCCCCCAGCCGCCCGGTCGGGATCGGGAAGCCGCCGCCCCCGCCGCCGCCCGGGAAGCGGCCGCCGCCGCCTCCGGCCCGCTGATCGCGCAGATCGGGGCTGCGCTTCCCCCTCCTCCACTTCATCGCTCGCGGACTCTATTCCGGTTCGCCCGGGATCGGTCCGGGGCGCAGGCCGTTCCTACTCGAGCGCGCGGCGCTGGGAGAGCCAGTAGAGCAGGGCGATCGACGGCAGGATCACCACCGCGGCGATCGCGAAGACGACGATCACCGCGGTGAGGGAGGCGGGGTCGCCGGCCGCCTCGTCGATCGTCAGCGAGGTCGGAAGCATGTAGGGGTGCTGGGCGACGAAGAAGCCCCAGACCACCGTCACCACCGCCCCGACCGCGGCCGGCCGAAGCAGCTGGTTGAGGCGGCCCTCGAAGCCACCGAGGAGCCCTCGGACCAATAGGCCGAACGCCGCCAGCCCGGCAATCCCGGAGAGGATCACCAGGGGGAGGCCCTCGCTTGTGAGCCCGTCGTAGACGAACCGGGCATCGGCGTGCAGGGCGAAGATCCCGACCCGCGGCCGCGGCACCGGCGACCACCGCCATCACCAGGGCGCGGCGGCCGAAGTAGCGCTGGAGGTCCTGGTCGCCGGCGGCGCCGGCGTCGTGGACGAGGAAGACGGCGGCGACGTAGGCGCAGATCGCGACGAAGAGGACGCCGGTGAGCAGTGGGAGGACGCCGGTCCAGCTCGCGGTCGGATCGCCGCCGCCGTCGGCGGGGACCTCCCCCGAGGCGACCGCGCCGGCGACCGTCCCGAGGAAGAAGGGGGTGAGAAGGGAGGAGAGCCCGAAGACGCGGGTGGCCGGCCCGTGCACGGGGCCGGTCAGGGCATGACGGAAGGCGAACCCCGAGCCTCTGAGGACGATTCCCAGCGCCGCGAGGGCGAGGGGGATGTAGAGGGTGGTCATCACCGCTGAGAAAGCCGGCGAGAAGGCGGTCCAAGCGACGACGAGGACGAAGATCAGCCAGACGTGGTTCGCCTCCCAGACCGGGGCGATCGAGCGGTCGATCTGGGACCGGGCACGGTTGGTGAGAGGGCGCGCGCCAGAGCGACCCGATTCAGGTTGGTCCCGCCCGGCGAGCAGGTCCCACATCCCGCCGCCGAAGTCGGCGCCGGCGAAGACGGCGTAGAAGGTGATCCCGATCCAGAGGATCGCGGCGACCGCGTCGGGCTGGCTCATCTCCCCTCCTCCCGGGCCGGCGGCGGACTGTAGGGGGCTTCCACGTCCTCCACTGGCTCCTCGCGCCAGCGCCGCGACATTCCCCGGAGGACGATCACCGTGAGCACGCCTAGCCCGGCGTACAGGGCGATCGTCCCCCCGAAGACCCACCAGATCCCCTGGGCGGGGGTGACCGCGTCCTCGGTCCGTAGAAAGCCGTGGACGACCCATGGCTGCCGGCCGACCTCGGTGACGATCCAGCCGCACCACATCGCGACGATCGCGGCGACCCCCGCAATCGCGGCCGCCCGCAGGAACCACGGCGTCGCCGGGATGTCCCGCCTGCGCCAGAAGACCGCACCGAACCACAGCCCCAGGAGGAGCAGCGCCGTGCCGATCCCGACCATCGCGTCGAAGGAGAGATGGAGCAGGGTGGGCGCCGGAGGCTCCTCATCGTCGGGGAACTCCTCGAGCCCCTGGACCTCGGTCGAGGTGCTGAACCCTGCGAGCAGCGAATCCAGTCCGGGGATCGAGATGTCGTACTTGACCTCGTCGTCGGTGCAGATCCCGCCGATGTGCTCCGGCTGGTTGTCGCCGCTCTCGTAAACGCATTCGAAGGCAGCGAACTTGACCGGCTGGTCGTCGAACACCCCCCGGGCGGCGATGTCGCCGACAAACAACTGGACCGGGGTGAGGATCGCCGCGACGCTGAAGGGGATGAGGAAGCCGACCCGGTGGTACCGGTCGCGGCGACCGCGCAGCATCCCGACGGCGTAGACGGATGCGACGGTGAAGCCGGTGACCATGTAGGCGGCGAGCCACATGTGGGGGAACTCGTACCCGAAGGCGGGGTTGAGGAGGACCTGCGAGACGTCGACGTCGGCGATCCGCCCGTCGGCGCCGAGCTCGAATCCCTGCGGGGTGTTCATCCAGGAGTTGGCCGCGATCACCGAGGCGGCGCCGCCGATCCCCGAGATCACAATCGGGATCCCGCTCCAGAAGTGGGCCCAGCCGGGGAGCCGGTCCCAGCCGTAGATGTAGATCGCGATGAAGATCGCCTCGAGGAAGAAGAAGAGGCCCTCGATCGCGAAGCCGATCCCGAAGGCGTCGCCGAACCGGTCCATCAACTCCGGCCAGAGGAGCCCGAGCTCGAAGGAGAGCACCGTCCCGGTGACCGCGCCGACCGCGAACAGGACCGCGACCGCCTTCGACCAGCGGCGGGCGAGCAGGAGCGCGTCGGCGTCGTCGTGCTTACGGCCGCGGTACTCGGCGATCAACATGATCGCCGGGAAGGCGACGCCGAAGGAGGCGAGGACGATGTGGAACCCGAGGGTGAAGGCCATCTGGTTCCGCGCCGCAAGCAGATTCGACGAGGAGTCGGCGATCAGCTGGGGCAACTCCAACGACATCGCGGAGGAAGCCAATCACATAGGTGTCGGCCTACTTGCTGGCGAGGTGGAAGCGGTTGCAGAAGTCGCAGCGGTAGTAGGTCTTTCCGAACCGGGCCGCCTCGGCGCGGGCCACCTCCTCCTTCACATAGCCACGCTTGGGCTTGCCGTCCTTGTTGAAGTGGCTGGGAACGATCCGCTTCGACATGAGCCGAGCCTAGCGGCGCCCCGAGCCGGGCTCTGCGGCCGTGACGGAGGGCGGGGGGCCCGGCCCCCGCCCTCCGCTGCCAGTCGAGCCGCCGCTGGCCTAGACGGTCTCGGGCGCCTCGCGCCCCACCCCGCGGCCTGCGGCCTCGGCTCTCCGGACCGCCGCCCGGCCTGGGGTGAGGAGTGCCAACACGGTGCCGGCGGCGAGGACGACGACTGCGATCGGCAGCGCCGCGACGAGTCCGTCGGTGAATGCCTGCGGACTCCCGTAGCCGCCGTTGGCCGCGAACACGGATGCCAGCACCGCGACGCCCAGCACCGCGCCGATCTCGCGGATCGCGTTCGTCGCGCCGGATGCCTTGCCGGCCTCGGTGGGACGGACCGACGCGAGCACCGCCTCCGGCGCCATCGAGAAGACGAACGCCATCCCGATCCCGGTGATCACAAACGGTGGGATCAACTCGACGAAGGGAGTCGAGACCTCGAACACCAGCGTCATCCATCCCAAGCCGATCGCCTGGAGGGCCAGGCCGACCGCCAGCACCGGCCTCGTCCCCACCCGCGTGGCGAGCACGCCTGCGATCGGGGCGAAGATCATCGGCATCCCGGTCCACGGGAGCGTCCGCGCCCCGGCCTCGAACGGGCCGAAGCCCTGCGCCGTCTGGAAGAACTGGCTGATCAGGAAGATCGCCCCGAAGGCGCCGAAGAACATCGCAAACGAGAGCCCGTTGGAGGCGCTGAACGCTCGCGAGCGGAAGAACCGCATCGGGAGCATCGGGGCCGGAGCCCTGCAGCTCCCAGCGCACGAACGCCGCCAACAGCGCAAGCCCGATTCCCAGCGAGCCCAGAATGGTGGCACTCGTCCACCCCAGCGCCTCGCCGCGGATCAGGGCAAAGGTGAGCGCGAACAGGCCGGCGCTTGCGAGAGCGAGGCCGCCCAGGTCGAGCTCGGGGTCCGGACCGTGCGACTCGGTGAGCAACCGGGCCGCGAGCGGGATCAGCGCGAGGCCGATCGGCACGTTTGCCCAGAAGATCCACTGCCAGGCGATACCTTCGACGACCGCCCCGCCGACGAACGGTCCGAGCGCGACGCCGAGGCCGGTGATCCCTCCCCAGATCCCGAGCGCCGCGGCGCGCCGCTCCGGAGGGAACGCCTCGCTGATCAGGGTCAGGGTGAGCGGGGTGACGATCGCCGCGCCGACGCCCTGGAGCGCGCGAGCGCCGACGAGTGCATCGGTCGACGGCGACAGCGCGGCCAGCGCGCTGGCGGCGGTGAAGATGCCGACGCCGACGATGAACATCCGTTTGCGCCCGAACCGGTCGCCGAGCGCGGCGCCGGTGATCAGGAGCACCGCGAACGCCAGGGTGTAGGCGTTGACGGTCCACTCGAGCCCTTCGATCGAGCCGCCGAGGTCGAGGCGGATCGAATGGAGGGCGACGCCGACGACGAGCTGGTCGAGGGCGGTCATGAACAGAGCCGCTCCGGCGACCGCGAGGGTCCAGCCGGCGCGCGACTTGGTCTGGGGGGTCATGATGATCTCCTATCGCGTGTGTGATTGCTTACTCACTTCGCTGGCCTGAAAGAGGCGGCCGCAGCCGCCGGTGGTGGAAGTCTGTCTCGCTCCTAGGTTTCCTTGGCGCTCCCGATCAGAGAGGTCAGGGTGCGGGCCCAGGGGGCGTCGACCTGGTCGGCATCGATCGCCACCATCACGTTGTTGAGCATTCCGATCGCGAACCAGGACCGGAGCTCCTCCGGAGTGGCTCCCGACTCCCGCTCGACGAGCTCATAGAGGTCTCGGAAGCAACGCCGCGCCGCCTCTCGAATCAGGGGCTCGTGGCCGGCAGCCACCTGCGAGTGGAGCTGAATCAGGAGGACGTCGCGGTCCTGCTCCGTCAGCTCGTCGAGCACCCGGCCCATCTCGAGGAGGTCGGCTCCCTCGGCGCGAGCGCGGGCGCTGGCCTCTCGGATCGCGTCCTGCATCCGCTCGCTGGCGGCTCCGACGACGGCGGCGAAGAGCTCCGCCTTGGTGGGGAAGAGGCGGAAGACGTAGGCCTGGGAGATCCCGGCCGCCTTCGCGATCTCCATCGTCGAGCCGGCGTCGTAGCCGCGCTCGGCGAAGATCGGGATCGCAGCGGCGATCACCGTCTCGCGCCTGTCTTCGGCGGTGGAGAGGGTGCGGGTGGAGGTCTTGGACGCCATCTGGGAGTGAGTATGCACTCACTCACTCCATTTGTCAAGTCCGGTTTTCCGAATCTGGCTCATCCCGATCGGTTTGGGGTCAGCTCGGGGTGATTCCCAATAGACGCATGGGGCACAAGCCGTCATCGTCGTCGCCATGGCAGATCAAGAGAAGAAGCCCTCGAAGAAGCCCACCCGGAAGGAGCCCGGAAGCGACCGGCGCCTGCTCCGCTCCGCCAACGAGCGGATGCTCTGGGGCGTCGCCGGCGGGCTCGCCGAGTACCTGAGGGTCGACCCGACACTGGTCCGGCTCGGATTCGCGGTCGCCAGCTTCTTCGGCGGTCTCGGCATCCTCGCCTACCTCCTGATGGCGGTGATCGTCCCCCAGGACGACGGCAGCGGGAAGCCGGTCAGCGGCCAGCGGCCGCCGACGGCGGCGATCGTGCTGCTGGTGCTCGTCGCGCTCGTCGCGATTCCCGGCCCCTTCTGGGGCTGGGGCCACGGCTTGTGGTGGGGATTCGCCGGTCCCCTTTGGATCGGCGTCCTCATCCTCGCCGGCGTCCTCGCGTACCGCGCGATCAGCGGCAGGTCCCGTCGCGGCGACCCGACCCGGTCGCGGGGCTCTTCCGCCGCATCCGCCGGCGACACCGCCGAAACCGAGGTGATCGACCAGCCACCGCGGATCGTCCGCGGGATCGCGATCGCGATCCTGATCCTCGCCGGGATCGCGGCCGTCTGCTGCGTGGCCGCCTGCGCAGCCTGGCTGGCCGCCACCGGGAACGGCTCGATCGTCGCCGGGATCGTGATCGCCCTCGGACTGGGTCTGGCGGCGACCGCCTTCATCGCCGACGCCCGCCGGGCCTCCCCCTGGCTGCTCGCCGGCGCCCTGATCCTCGCCCTGCCCGCGGGGGCGGTGGCGGCGGCCGACATCCACTTCGACGGCGGGATCGGCGAGCGCACCCATCGTCCCGCCGCGGTCACGGACATCCCCGATGACGGCTACGACCTCGGCGTCGGCCGGCTCGTGGTCGACCTTCGCGACATGCCCTGGCAGCCGGGACAGACGATCTCGGTGGACAGCGAGCTCGGGATCGGCCAGATGGTGGTCTCCGTGCCCCCCAGTGTCTGCGTCGACGCTCGCGCAAGTGCGAAGGCAGGACAACTCCTCGTCCAGGGAGAGTCGAGCTCCGGGGTGGACCCGGAATACGACAGCGGCACGCCCTTGAGCGACGCGCCGCGGCTCGACCTCGAAGCCGACATCCAGCTGGGCGAGGTGGTCGTCACCGACCGTGACCCCGACGACTTCGACGACCGAGGTCCCGGCGCCGACCACGGCGAGGACTCCGAGGAGGCCGCGGCGGCGCGGGAGGTTTGCGGGCGATGAGGCGTCCCGAGCTGGGATCCCTCGCCGCGGGCCTCGCGGTCGCCCTGCTCGGCCTCCTGCTCCTGCTCCAGGAGGAGGGGACGATCGACCTCTCGCCGGGATGGCTTGGGGTGCTTCTGGCCGCCTGCGCGGGCGGCGCCCTGGTCGCGAGCGGCCTCGGCGCCCGCGAGGACTGACCGTCCCGATCAGAATCCGGGTGTGAGCAACGGCCGCACACCTTGGCTGCGCCGCGACTCCTCCAACGCGATGCTGGGCGGGGTCTGCGCCGGCATCGCCCGGGCCCTTCGGATCGACCCGATCATCACACGGGTCGGGTTCGTCGTGCTCACGGTCGGCACCAGCGGGATCGCCGCGGTCGCCTACCTCCTCGCCTGGGCGCTGATCCCCGCCTCGCCCGGAGGGACGGCCACCGCCCGGGAGCGGCCGCGCCGGCGCCGCGGGAGCTGGCGGATCGCCACCGGGGTCGCCCTGCTGGCGCTGAGCGTGCTGCTCGCCTTCCGCGAGCTCGGTTTCTGGTGGAGCGACGCGCTCGTCTGGCCGCTGACCCTGGCGGCGTTCGGCGTCGCCCTGCTCTGGAGCCTCTCCCGGCCGCGGCCGGAGGCCGAGCCGACCCGCGAGGACCGCGCCGCCCCTCCCGCCCTGGCAGAGATCGAGCCGCCGCCGGCGCGCGAGCAGGCCGGGCGCCTCTCCCGCGCGGGATTCGGGATCGCTCTGATCGTCGGCGCCGGGTTGCTCTTCCTCTGGGCTCAGGGAGTGCTCGACGCGGCCGGAGACGTCGCGCTCGCCGCCCTCGTGGTGACGCTCGCGCTGATTCTGATCTCCGCCCCGTTCTGGTGGGGGCTGCTGCGGCGCCTGACGGTGGAGCGGTCGGCGCGGATCCGCTCCCAGGAGCGTGCCGAGGTCGCCGCCCACCTCCACGACTCGGTCCTCCAGACGCTTGCCCTGGTCCAGCGTCGAGCCGGCGACCCGTCCGCGGTGGCGAGGCTCGCCCGCCATCAGGAGCGCGAGCTCCGCTCCTGGCTGGCCGGCTCCGAGGCGAGGCCCGGCGAGCGGCTCGCCGACGCCCTCCGGGCGGCGGCCGAGGAGGTGGAGGAGAGCCACGGCGCTCCTGTCGAGGCGGTGGTGGTTGGCGACGCCCGGCTTGACGAGCATCTCGAGGCCCTGGTGGCGGCGACCCGGGAGGCGCTCACGAACGCCGCGAAGTTCGCCTCGGACAGCGGCGAGGTGAGGCTCTACGCCGAGATCGAGAACGGCGCCGCCCGGGTCTTCGTCGACGACCGCGGCCCCGGCTTCGATCCCGAGACGATCCCCGCCGACCGCCGCGGCGTCCGGGAGTCGATAATCGGCCGCATGCGCAGGCACGGCGGCCGCGCCGAGATCCGCAGCGCGCCCGAGAGCGGCACCGAGGTCGAGCTGGAGATCCCGGTCGAGGAGAGCGAGCGATGAACAAGCGCACCCCGAGCGTGGTGATCGTCGACGACCACCGGATCTTCCGCAGCGGCGTCAGGGCGGAGCTCGGCGAGATGGTCGAGGTGCTCGGCGAGGCGGAGACGGTCGAGGAGGCGGTCCGCGCGGTGAACGAGCTCGAGCCCGACGTGGTCCTCCTCGACGTTCACATGCCCGGGGGCGGCGGCGTCGAGGTGATCGGGCAGGTGAGCAAGTCGCGCCCCCAGCAGCGCTTCCTTGCGCTCTCGGTCTCCGACGACCCGAAGGACGTGATCGCGATCGTCAGAGCCGGTGCCCGCGGCTACGTCACCAAGACGATCACCGGCGAGGAGCTCGCCGACGCGGTCGCCCGGGTTCGCGACGACGACGCGGTCTTCTCCCCAAGGCTGGCCGGCTTCGTCCTCGACGCCTTCGCCGGAGAGATCCCAGCCGAGGAGGTCGATCCCGAGCTCGACCAGCTCACTCCCCGCGAGCGCGAGGTGCTCCGGCTCCTCGCCCGCGGCTACCTCTACAAGGAGATCGCGCTCCGCCTCAACATCTCGGCGAAGACCGTCGAGGCCCACGTCAGCTCGGTCCTCCGAAAGCTGCAGCTCTCAAACCGCCACGAGCTCAGCCGCTGGGCGGTCACCCGTCGCCTGGTGGACTAACCCGCGGGGGCGAGCCAGGCGCTGCAGATCTGGGCGACGTGCCGGTCGTCGGTCCCGCAGCAGCCGCCGACCACGTTCAGGTTCGGCAGCCGCTCCCGGAGGGCCGCATAGCGGGCACCAAGGTCTGCCGGGTCGCCGGCATCCAGCTCATCGGCCTCGTCCAACTCGGCGTGGCTCCGGGTCGAAGCGTTGGCGCGAAGCCCGCGGATCCTCTGTGCCCACGGCTCGTTTGGGTCGAGCACCGCGTCGAAGTGGGTGGGATGGGCGCAGTTGATCATGTAATACGCCGGGCCCCCTTCGGTCGCCGCGTCGGTCTCCTCGATCGCCTCGCCGAGCGCCTGACCGCTCGGCAGCTTGCCATCGGTCTCCAGGGTGAAGGAGATCGCAGCGGGGAGCCCAACCCGTTGTGCCGCCCTGGTCACCCCGATCGCTTCATCGGCATACGTCATGGTGATAGCGGTGACCATGTCCGCGTCGGTGTCGGCGAAGGTTCCGATCTGGGTCGAGTGGTAGCCGGTCGCCTGATCGGCCGAGAGCTTCCCCGCGGGGTTGTAGCCGTCGTCTTGGGGACCGACGCAGCCGCTGATCACGATCGTCGAGACCTCCTCCTGATACCGGTCCCGGAGCTCTGCCATCAGGGAGATCGCTTTGCGGTTCGCCTGGTCGAGCTCCTCCGGCGAGTAGCCGATCTCGGCGGCCCAGCGCGGGTTCGCGCGCCAGGTGGGGCTCTCGAGGACAAAGCCGGCGCCGTGCTCGGCCGCCAAGGCGAGGTAGGGCTCGAAGTAGCGCCGGAGCTCCTCGGTTCCCTTCTCGTCCTTGAGCAGATCGAAGGCCGCGAACTCAGGCAGGTCGAGCCCCCGGTGGAAGATCAGGGTGGTCTCGATCCCACCGTCGGTGAGGAACAGGTCCCTCTCCAGCTGAGGCAGCTCGTTGCGGTGCACCATCACCCTCCGATCAGGGATCGAGTCTAGTAAGGCAACCCCTCCCGCAGCGAGCGGACGGCCGCGTCGGCGCCGGCGTCGAGAAGCTCCTCCGCGGTGAACTCGCCGGTCGCGACCCCGACCACCCTGAGCCCGGCGCCGTGTCCGGCCTCGACGTCGCGAGGGGTGTCGCCGCAGGAGAAGCAGTGCGCGAGATCGAGAGTGTGGCCGGAGATCAGCTTGCCGCGCTCCAGCGCCTTCTTCGTCAGCTCGGTGCGGTCGGGAGAGTCCGAGCCGTAGCCGCCGAAGCAGAAGAACCGGTTGAGGTTGGCGCGGGAAAGCTTGATGTGGGCGGCCTCCTCGACGTTGCCAGTGGTCAGCCCCAGCATCTTCCCGTCGATGATCAGCTTCTCGAGGAGCTCGACGACGCCGTCCTTGACCACATACCCGGGTGAGTTCTCGACTTCATCCGGCAGGTAATCGAGGCGGCGGCGCATCAGCGCCTCGGCCTCCTCGTCGGTGGGCTCTCTTCCGATCGCGGACCTGAAGACGACCCGGCCGACCTCGGGGTCGGGGACGCCCTTGCCGGTGACCGCGGGGACGTCGACGTTCACTTCGTGGAGCTCCTTGAAGGCCCGCTTCCAGGCGCGGTCGCTGGCCCCGCCGCTGCTGATCAGCGTCCCGTCGATGTCGAAGAGAATCGCCTGGGTCCGCCGCTCGGCCATTGCCGCGCGATCCTAGCTGCGGCAGGCCGACGGCTCAGCCACCCGGGCGGGAACATCCCGGGCAACTGAGCCGTCAACCGAAACGGGGGCTAGTCCTGAACGGCGGCGAGAGCGGTGATCGTGGTCCTCGCCTTCTTGAAGGTTCCCTTCTTCTTGTTCAGCTTGCCCAGGCTGCCGACGTCGCCGAGCTTCGTCGCTCGCCCGGTCGTCAGGTTGACGCTGTAGAGCGTCGTCCCCGTCGAGCCGACGTTGGTCAGATACGCGGTGCTCGCCCCGACGATGTCGAAGCCGACCTCGTTGCCGACGTCAACGCCGAGCGGCAGGGGCGCGGTCAGCGTCCCGTTGTTCGGCGGGTTCTGGATGTTGAGCGTGTCGCTTCCCGCATCGATCACGTACAGCGTCGTCGTCGCCGGCTGGGCGAAGCTGAACGACGAGTTCGTGTACGCGGCCGCGACGACGGTCGGGTTCCCCGGATTGAGCGCCGCGTCGGCCATCGGAGCAGCCACCCCGCTGGGGTCGAGTCGCAGGTTCTGGTCGGCGTCGCTGACGACCCGGATCCGATCCGGCACCGGGTTGAAGTCGACGCCGAAGACGGAGCCCGCGAGCGTCGTCCCCATGCCGGCGAAGCTCGCCACCGACAGCGCTCTGGCGTCGGTGTCGGCAAGCAGGATCCGGTAGATGACGCTGTCTGTGCCGACGCCGAACAGCTCGCCGGTCTTCGGACGGAAGTCGATTCCGACCAGCCGCACTCCACCGGGCAGGCCGACGATCCTGCGCTTGCTCTGCAGCCGCTGCGAGCCGTTCTCGCGGAAGCTGACGAGGTTGCCCACGCTGTCGGTCGCGTAGAGCACCCTTCCACTCGCCTTCGAGACCTTCACCTTCACCTTCTTGCCCTGGCCGGTCGTCTTCGTGGCCTGACCCGCGGCGGGCAATGCCACCGGTAGTGCCAGCGAGAGCGCCAGCACGATCAGCGCGGTGCGCCGTGTCCTTTTCCGCTTCATCGGATTCCCTCCTGTGGTCAAACTTCCTCGGGCTGTCTACGCGCAGGGTCAGCGAGCGGTTCACTCGCGGACGCCGAACCGGGGGTCGCTCGCGGAGGGCTCAGCCGCCGGCGCGGTTGGCGCGGTAGCGCCTGATCAGCGAGTTGGTGGAGCTGTCGTGCTCGAGCTCCGGCTGCTCCGGCGCCTGGAGCTCGGGGATGATCCGCTGCGCGAGCTGCTTGCCCAGCTCCACACCCCATTGATCGAAGGAGTCGATTTCCCAGATCGCGCCCTGGGTGAAGACGCTGTGCTCGTAGAGCGCGACCAGCGTCCCCAGGGTGCGAGGGTCCAGCCGTTCAGCGAGGATCACGTTGGAGGGCCGGTTGCCCTCCATCACCCGGTGGGGCACGATCGCCTCGGGGGTACCCTCCTCCCGCACCTGGTCAGGCGTCTTGCCGAAGGCGAGCGCCTCGGGCTGGGCGAAGACGTTTGACATCAGCAGGTCGTGGTGGTCGCCCAGCGGGTTGAGCGATCGGTCGAAGCCGATGAAGTCGCAGGGGATCAGCCTCGTTCCCTGGTGGATCAGTTGGTAGAAGGAGTGCTGGCCGTTGGTGCCCGGCTCGCCCCAGAAGATCGCGCCGGTGTCGTAGTCCACTCGGGCGCCGTCGAGGGTGACGTGCTTGCCGTTCGACTCCATCGTCAGCTGCTGCAGGTAGGCCGGGAAGCGGTGCAGATACTGGTCATAGGGGAGGACGGCGACCGTCTGGGCGCCGAAGAAGTCGCCGTACCAGAGGGCGAGCAGGCCGATGATCGAGGGCAGGCTCTGGCCGATCGGCGCCTCGGTGAAGTGCTCGTCCATCGCGTGGAAGCCGGCGAGCATCTCGGCGAAGGCCTCGGGTCCGATCGCGATCATCGTCGAGAGGCCGATCGCCGAGTCCATCGAATAGCGGCCGCCCACCCAGTCCCAGAAGCCGAACATGTTGGCGGTGTCGATCCCGAACTCCGACACCTCGTCGGCGTTGGTGGAGACGGCAACGAAGTGCTTCGCGATCGCCGCCTCATCTCCGAGCGCATCCAGCGCCCATTGACGAGCGGTCCGCGCGTTGGTCATCGTCTCGAGGGTGGTGAAGGTCTTCGAGGAGATCACGAACAGGGTCTCGGCGGGATCGAGGTCGCGGGTCGCCTCGGCGAAGTCGGTGCCGTCGACGTTCGAGACGAAGCGGAAGGTCATCTCTCTGCGCGAGTAGTCCCGGAGCGCCTCGTAGGCCATCACCGGACCGAGATCGGAGCCGCCGATCCCGACGTTGATCACGTTCCGGATCGGCTTCCCGGTGTGACCCTTCCACTCGCCTGAGCGAACGGCGTCGCTGAACCCGGCCATCCGGTCGAGCACGTCGTGGACCTGCTTGACGACGTCCTCCCCATCGACGATCAGGGATCGGTCCCTCGGCATCCGCAGCGCGACATGAAGGACAGCTCTGTCCTCTGAAACGTTGATGTGCTCGCCGCGGAACATCGCCTCGCGCCGCTCGGCGACGCCGCATTCGCCGGCGAGCTGGGTGAGCAGCTCCAAGGTCTCGTCGGTGACCCGGTTCTTCGAGTAATCGAGGAAGAGGCCGGCGCCCTCGGCAACCAGGCGCTCCCCCCGTTCCGGATCGTCGGCGAAGAGCTCACGAAGGTGCCGCTCCCCGACCTCGGCATGGTGCTTCTCGAGCGCCTTCCAGGCCGCGCGACTCCTGAGGGTTGGCTCGGGCGGCTGCTCGCTCACGAGCCCGCAGCCTAACCCGCCGCGGCGCCGTCCTAGGCGGCGAGTCGCGCGGACTCGGACTTGATCGTCTCGAGCAGCTCGCGCCAGGAGTCGGCGAAGGCCTTGGCGCCCTCCACCTGCAGCCGGGTGGCCAGTTCATCGGTATCGACGCCGGCCTCGGCGAACTCGGCGAGCGTCCGTGAGGCGTCGCCGCCGTCGGCCGGGATCGGTTCGCCGACCTCGCCGTGGTCGGCGAAGGCGAGCAGGGTCTTGTCCGGCATCGTGTTGATCGTGTTCGGCGCGGCGAGCGCCTCGATGTAGAGGGTGTCGGAGGCCTCGGGATCCTTGGTGCCGGTACTGGCGAAGAGCAGGCGCTGGGCGCGGGCGCCCTCGTTCTCGAGCCCCTGCCAGCGGTCTGAGTCGAGCAGCTCCCGGTAGGCGCGATAGGTCCGCTTCCCGACCGCAACCCCGAGCCTGTTCTTGAGCTCGGCTGGGACCTGGTCGGCAACGGCGACGTCCCAGCGGCTGAGGAAGATGGAGGCGACCGAGGGCACCGCGGGGTCGAGGCCCTTGCCGATCCGGCGCTCGACACCCTTCATGTAGGCGTCCGCCGCCGCCTCGTAGTGGTCGGTGGAGAAGAGGAGGGTGACGTTGATCGGGACCCCGGCGAAGATCGACTCCTCGATCGCCGTCAGACCGGCCTCGGTGCCGGGGATCTTGATGAAGATGTTGGACTCGGCGCGCTCGTGGAGCTCCGCGGCCTGCTCGATCGACTTCTCCGCGTCGTCGGCGAGGAGCGGCGAGACCTCGAGCGAGACCCAGCCGTCGACCCGGTCTGTGCGCTCGTGGATCGGCTCGAACAGCTTCGCCGCCCGGTTCAGGTCGGTGAGCGCGAGCTCGAAGAAGAGCTGCTCGCCCTCGGCGCCGGAGCTCCGCAGCTCGGTGATCTGCTCGTCGTAGGCGTCGCCGCCGCTGATCGCCTTGTCGAAGATCGTCGGGTTCGAGGTGAGCCCGGTGACCGAGAGATCGGAGATGTAGCCCTCGAGGGTGCCGTCGTCGAGGATCGTCCGGGTGATGTTGTCGAGCCAGAGGCTCTGGCCGAGTTGGTGGAGCTTCTCAGTTGCCTTCACGACCCACTCCCTTCGTTGACGCCCGCCAAGACTTCCCGGGCGGCCTCCGCGACCTTGTCCGGGGTGAAGCCGAACCTGCTCTGGACGTCCTTGAGCGGAGCGGAGGAGCCGAACGTGTGCATCCCGATCATCCTCCCACTCGGACCCACCCAGCGATCCCAGCCCACCGTCGAGGCCTCCTCGACCGAGACCCGCGCTTTGATCTCCGGGGGCAGGACGGTATCGCGATAGGCATGGTCCTGGCGGTCGAAGAGCTCCCAACAGGGGAGGCTGACCACCCGCGAGCGAATCCCGTCCGAGACCAGCTGCTCGTGGGCGGCGGTCGCGAGCGCCACCTCGCTGCCGGTCGCGATCAGGATCACCTCGGGGTCGGCCCCGTCGGGGTCGGCGAGGACGTAGCCGCCGCGGCGGAGGCCCTCGGCCGATGCGTAACGCGAGCGGTCGAGGACGGGCACGTTCTGGCGGGTGAGCACCAGGGCGGCGGGCTGATGGTGGCGGTCCATCGCCGCGCGCCAGGCCTCGGTCACCTCGTTGGCGTCGGCGGGGCGGATCACGTCGAGCCCGGGGATAGCCCGCAGCCCCGCCAGGTGCTCCACAGGCTGGTGGGTGGGACCGTCCTCGCCGAGCCCGATCGAATCGTGGGTGAAGAGGTGGATCACCGGCAGCTCCATCAGGGCGGAGAGCCGAATCGCAGGCTTGGCGTAGTCGGAGAAGGTGAGGTAGGTGGACCACAGCGGCCGCAGCTTCGAGAGCGAGAGGCCGTTGGAGAGGGCCGCCGAGCCGTGCTCCCGGATCCCGAGATGGATCTGGCGCCCGGCGCGGCTCTCGGGCTCGAAGTTCTCCGCGCCGTCGAGGCCGACCGAGGTGGAGCCGGTGAGGTCGGCCGAGCCGGCGAGCAACCACGGCACCCGTTCGGCGATCGCGTTCTCGACCTTGTTCGAGGCCTTGCGGGTAGCGATTCCCTTCTCGTCGGCCTCAAAGCCGGGGAGATCGGTGTCCCAGCCCTCCGGCAGCTCCCGGCGCTGCATCGCCTTGAGCTCGCCCGCCAGATCCGGCTCCTCCACGGCGTACCCCGACAACAGCTCTTCCCATGCCGAGCGCAGCTCCGAGCCTCGCCTGCCGATCCCCTCGGCGAAGTGCTCGGAGACGCCATCGGGGACCAGGAACTCCGCGTCCTCGGGCCAGCCATAGGCCCGCTTCGTCTCGCGCACCTCCTCCTCGCCGAGTGGCTCGCCGTGGGCCTCGGCGGTGTCGACCTTGTGCGGCGAGCCATAGCCGATGTGGCTATCGACGATGACCAACGTCGGACGTCCGTCCTCCGCCTTGAATTCGTCAAAAGCCCTGGTGAGCAGCTCGAGGTCGTTGGCGTCGCCTACCCGGGTGACGTTCCACCCGTAGCCCATGAAGCGGGCGGCGACGTCGTCCGAATAGGTGATCTCGGTACGCCCGTCGATCGTGATGTGGTTGTTGTCGTAGACCCAGCAGAGGTTGTCGAGCCGCTGGTGCCCGGCGAGCGAGGCGGCCTCGCTCGAGACACCCTCCATGAAGTCGCCATCGCCGGCGAAGGCGTAGACGTCGAAGTCGAAGAGCTCGAAGCCGATTTGGTTGAAGCGCGCCGCCATCCACTTGGAGGCGATCGCCATCCCGATGCTGGTCGCGATCCCCTGGCCGAGCGGGCCGGTGGTCGTCTCGACCCCGGAGGTCAACCGGTACTCGGGATGCCCCGGGCACTTCGAGCCGAGCTGGCGGAAGCGCTTTATGTCGTCGAGACTGACCGCGGGCTCGCCCACCACCTCGTAATCAGGGTCGACCGCCCGGACGCCGGTCAGATACAGGAGCGAGTAGAGGAGCATCGAGGCGTGACCGTTGGAGAGGACGAAGCGGTCGCGATTCGGCCAGATCGGGTTCTCGGGATCGAAGCGGAGAAAGCGCTGCCAGAGGACGTAGGCGACCGGCGCCAGGGCCATCGGCGTCCCGGGATGGCCCGAATTGGCCTTCTGAATCGCGTCGATCGAGAGGGTGCGGATCGTGTTGATGCAGAGCTGCTCGATGTCGGTTCGGCGTTCAGCGGTGACAGCCATCTGGCCTCCTCGGGTCTCGGCTCGATCCTACGCCCTTGCCCGTTCACGCCTCTGGCCCTCCGCTTACCCGGGGGACATAGATTCCACCGTTGTGACCGAGCCGGATCTGGACACCGAGAAGAGGATCGCCGCCGAGGCGGCCGCCGAGCTGGTCGAGGACGGGATGGCGGTCGGGCTCGGGACTGGCTCCACCGTCGCCCACCTGCTGCCGGCGCTCGCCGAACGCGGCCTTGATCTGACCTGCGTGGCGACCTCGCCGGCGACCGAGAAGCACGCTCGCGAGCTGGGGATCGTGGTCGAGCGCTTCGACACGATCGAGGCCCTCGACATCGCGATCGACGGCGCCGACCAGGTCGCGCCGGACGGCTGGCTGGTCAAGGGCGGCGGCGGCGCCCACACCCGGGAGAAGATCGTCGCCGCGGCCGCCGAGCGCTTCGTCGTGATCGCCGACTCGAGCAAGCCGGTGGAGCGGATCGGCGCCCCGATCCCGTTGGAGCTCTACCCCTTCGGGCTCGCCTCGACCCTGCTCCGAGTGGCCGGCGAGCTGGGCGAGGTGGCGCTGCGGGACGGCGCGCCGGTCAGCCCCGACGGCGGCATGATCGCCGACTACCTCGGCAAGGTCAATGACCCGGCCGAGCTCGCGACGATGCTCTCGGCGATCCCGGGCGTCGTCGACCACGGCCTCTTCCCCGCCTCGATGGTCACCGAGGTGCTCGTCGGCCGCGGGGATGAGGTCGAACGGTTCGTGCCCGCTAGCGGTTGACGGCGGCCATTCCCGCCTCGTCGTAGCGCTCGCCGGCGGTCTCCGGCAGCTCCGCTTCGATCCGGGAGAGGTCCTCGTCGGAGAGCTCGACATCGGCCGCACCGGCATTCTCCTCGAGGTACTTGCGCCGCTTGGTCCCCGGAATCGGAACGATGTCCTCTCCCTGGGCCAACACCCAGGCGATCGCGAGCTGGGCCGGGGTGATCTCCTTCTCGGCCGCGATCTCCTCGAGCTTCGCAACGATCCGGCGGTTCGCTTCCAGGTTCTCGCCCTGGAAGCGGGGCTGGGTCCGTCGGAAATCGTCCTCGGCAAGCTCATCGGTCGAGGAGAAGCGGCCGGTGAGAAAGCCACGCCCGAGCGGCGAGTAGGAGACGAAGCCGATCCCGAGCTCGCGGCAGGTCGGCAGCACCTCCGCCTCCGGCTGACGCGCGAAGACCGAGTACTCGGTCTGCACGGCGGTGATCGGGTGGACGGCGTGCGCCCGCCGGATCGTCTCCGGGGCGGCCTCGCTCAGCCCGATGTGGAGGATCTTCCCCTCCTGGACGAGCTCGGCCATCGCGCCGACCGTCTCCTCGATCGGCGTATCCGGGTCCATGCGATGCTGGTAGTAGAGGTCGACGTGGTCGGTGCCGAGCCGCTGCATCGAGCCCTCGATCGAGCTCTTCACCCACTCGGCGGAGCCGTCGCGCGGGCCAACGGTGGACATGTCGCCCGGGACCGCGTTGTCCATCCGGCGAGAGAACTTGGTCGCGATCACGTACTCGTCGCGCTTTCCCTCGATCGCTCGGCCGACAAGCAGCTCGTTGGTGAGCGGGCCGTAGATCTGGGCGGTGTCGAGGAAGTTGATCCCGAGCTCGAGCGCCCGCTGGATCGTGGCGATCGACTCCTCATCGTCGGTGGTGCCATAGATGTGGGCGGACATGCCCATGCAGCCAAGGCCGAGGGCGGAGACGTCGAGGGATCCAAGCTTTCTCTGATTCATCTCTTCGCTCAACTTTCGCGGTAGTAGTCGAGCCAAGATACGCCGTAGACGGCGCTCTGAGTCAAGGCCGACCGACCCGCATATCGTGGGGCAGGTGAGTCCTCCCCTCTGGCGCCAGCTCCTCTCGGTCCTGCTTTTGCCGACAAGCGTGGCGATCGTGATCCCGGCGCTGCTGGTGATCGGGTACGGGACCGAGGTCGGCTGGAGCCTGCCGGGGGTGGCCGCGGCCCTACCGGTGATCGGCGGGACAGTCGCGGTCCTGGCCGGGCTCCGGCTCGCCTACGAGACGATCTCCCTGGTCGGGAGCGAGGGCGAGGGAACGCTCGCCCCCTGGGATCCGACCCGGAAGCTGGTCGTCCGCGGCCCCTACCGGCGGGTCCGGAACCCGATGATCACCGGGGTGGGCCTGGTGCTGCTGGGCGAGTCGGCGATCCTGGGCTCCCCATCGATCCTGGCCGTTTTCGGTTTCTTCGCCCTTGCCAACTTCATCTACATCCCCCTGATCGAGGAGCCCGGCCTGGTCGCCCGCTTCGGCACCGAGTACGAGGACTACAGGCGAGCCGTCCCCCGTTGGATCCCTCGGGTACAACTGAAGCGTGGAGAGCTCCGGCGCGACTGACCTCGAGAGACTCCAGGCCCTCTACCGACAGTGGGCGCGCGGGGACTTCTCGCACGGCGACATCTTCGATCGAGCGATGAAGAGCGAGAACATCGGCATGGGGGAGCCGATCAGGGTACGGAGCCATGAGGAGTTCGTTGCCGCGATGCGCGAATGGCTGAGCGCCTGGGAGCGTCCGCTGACCATCGAGGCGGAGGAGTTCCTCCAATCGGGGGACCGGATTCTGGTGCGGGTCCGCTGGTCGGGCCGGGGCAAGGGCAGCGGAGCGGAGATCCGGGCGAGCGGAGCGCACCTCTGGACCTTCCGGGACGGGCTCGCCGTTCGTTTTGAGACCTACCGGGACGGGGAGGAAGCTCGGGCCGCTCTGGAAGGCGGGTGAGCGGGCTCACACCCAATCTCCCGCGACCAGAGCTAGCCTTGTGACGATCGTGACTGGGGAGAAGGAATACGACGCGGTCATCGTCGGCGCTCGTTGTGCGGGATCGAGCCTGGCGATCGCTCTGGCCGAACGCGGCTGGGACGTGCTGGTGGTGGACCGCGACAGCTTCCCGAGCGAGACGGTCTCGACGCACTTCTGCTTCCCAAACACCGTGGCCCGGTTCGAGCAGCTCGGCGTCCTTGACACCCTGCGGGCCGCCCACGAGGTGCCGCTGCTCGAGTGGCGGATATCCGGGCTCGGACACGACACCGCCGGAAAATTCACTCCGATCGACGGGTTCGACCGGGCAATGGGGCCGCGCCGCTCGGCCCTCGACAAGGCGATCGTCGATACTGCCCTTGCCGCGGGGGCCGAGGGTCGCTTCGGCGAGCGGGTCGTCGAGCTGATCGGCTCCGGCACCGACGAGGACCCGGTCGCCGGGGTGGTGCTCGAGAGCGGGGAACGGATCGGCGCCAGGTGGGTGTTCGGCGCCGACGGCCGCGGCTCGACCGTCGCCGGCCGACTCGGCGTCGAGAAGGAGCGTCCACAGCAGGGCGAGATCTCCTTCCTGTTCGCCTACTGGGCCGGGATCCCCGACAACGGCTACGGCACCCTCGACATCAGGGAGGACGCGATGATCAGCCGCTGGGCGGTTGAGGACGGGCTCCACCTTCTGGTCGCAACCGGCGACGCCGAGTTCACCCGTGGGACCAAGGAGGAGCGCGCTCGCCGCTACCTCGAGGTGCTCCGGCGATTCCCGGAGTCGATCCCACCAGGGGATCTGGATCGCGCCGAGATGGTCAGCGATCTGATCGTCGCCCCGGAGTCGTTGATGCGCGGCTTCTACCGGACCCCGAATGGTCCCGGCTGGGCGCTGCTCGGCGATGCCTGCCACTTCAAGCACCCGGGGACCGCGCAGGGAATCTGCGACGCGGTCGAGCAGGCGATCTACATCGCGGAGCAGCTGTCGGCTTCGGATCCCAGCCTTGCCGGCTACGAGCAGTGGCGCGACGCCCGCGCCGCCGAGCATTACGACTGGTCGTTTTCCTGGGGCCGCTTCCCGCGACCCGAGTCGGAGAACCTGTTCCGGGGCTGGGCAACGGAGCCAGACGCCGGACAGGACCTCCGCGACTCCTTCAGCCGCCTGGTGGAGCCCTCCCAGGTGGTGAGCAAGGAGCGCTTGGCGCGCTGGTTCAAATCCGAGCCCGCCGCGAGCGAGGCGGAGGCGGCCACCCCGAAGTGACCGTGATCGATGACGTCCGCACCCTCGACCCGGTGTCGTACATCCGGCAGCTCGCTTGCGGCCCGAGGACAGCTACGGCTTCCTGCCGATGAGGATCCGCGAGGGCACCGCGGTGCTCTACCTCTACCGCGACCGCCCCGAGTACGAGCAGGCCCGGCTCCAAGCTCGAGCCCCCGGTCGAGCCGAAGCGGTTCGGCCCGGTCGAGGTCGACCGCACCCAAGCGACGAGATAGAGATGGAGGCCCCGGCGGAAGGCGCCGGGGTCGATTTCGGCGACATCATCGCCGAGGCCGAGAAGCTGCAGCAGACGTACGGCGGCGTCGGGTCGGCGCCCCCTGGTGCGTCCGGTGACCCGCTCGCCGGACCGCCCCGGATCGCCCGGATCGCAGGCTACGCGCCGAGATGGACAAGAAGGGGCGCTGGCCGCAGCCGGTGATTGCCCCGGGACCGGCGAGGCCCCCGCCGCAGCGCCCCCGGTGGAAAGCTGAAGGTCGAGAAGGACCGCTGGCCACGGAAAGCCCTCGTGGTGAAGGAGACGGACACTGAGCTCGCGGACAGCCTCCGGGAGAAGATCTCAAAGTGGGGATTCGAGCCCGAGGACTCCTACGGCTTCTGCCCGAACTTCCCGCACAGCAGCATCTACTTCGGCTGGCGCAAGAGCTAAAGCGGATAGCTCAGCCCTGGCCGGCCGCGGCGGGGTCGGCGAGCACCAGCGACTCCCCCGAGGGCTCGACCCGCCCGGCGGGGATCGAGGGGTCCCGGGCAAGCAGCTTGGCGAGCGGCTCGCGCTTCTCCTCGCCGGTGATGATCCAGAGCAGTGTCCGCACCCTGGCCAGCTCCGGGTAGGTGAGGGTCATCCTGCGGGCGCCCTGGTACTCGCCCCCGGTGAGCGCGACCCGTCGGTCGGTGACCTCGAGCACCGGGTCGCCGGGAACGAGCGAGGCGGTATGGCCGTCGCCACCGAGGCCCAGGTGGGCAAGGTCGAGGGCCTCGGGCAGCGAGTCCGCGTAGTCCTCGGCCGCCGCCTCGAGGTTCTCGTCGGTGACCGGCATCGGGCGGAGCGACCCCTGCGCACCGATCGAGAGCGCGGCGATCAGGTGGGTGAGGTTGCGCTCGTCGCTGCCGGCGGGGGCGATCCGCTCGTCGACCTGGAAGATCTCCGTCCGGTCCCAGGGAAGGTCGTGGTCCTCGAGCTGGGAGTACATCGGCCACGGGTCCCGGCCGCCGCTCGCCGCCATCGCGAAGTGGCCGCGCTCGGCCACCGCGGCGCGGGCCGCCTCCGCGATCAGCTCGGCGCCGCGCCGGTGCACCGCGGGCGCGTCCGGAAGCACCTCGAGCCGATGTTCACTCACGAGGGCTTTTCGGCGTGGCCCCCGAACTGCTTGCGCATCGCCGAGAGCACCTTGTCGGCGAAGTCGTCCAGGCCGCGGGAGGCGAAGCGCTCATACAGGGCGGCGGTGAGGACCTCGGCAGGGACGCCCTCCTCGATCGCCGCGATCGAGGTCCAGCGGCCCTCGCCCGAGTCCGAGACCCGGCCCTCGAAGTCGGAGAGATCCGGGGACTCCTGGAGAGCGGCCGCGGTCAGGTCGAGCAGCCAGGAGCCGACCACGCTCCCCCGCCGCCAGACCTCGGTGATCTCGGGGATGTCCATGTCGTACTGGTAGTACTCGGGGTGCTCGAGCGGCGCCGTCTCGGCGTCGGCCTCGCGCTCGACCTTGCCGGCGTTGGCGTTGCTTGAGGATGTTGAGCCCCTCGGCGTAGGCGGCCATCACCCCGTACTCGATCCCGTTGTGGACCATCTTCACGAAGTGGCCGGCGCCGCTCGGGCCGCAGTGCAGGTAGCCGTGCTCGGCGGGACCCGGCTTGCCCTTGCGGCCGGGCGTTCGCCCCGCAGCTTCGACCCCGGGGGCGAGGGTGGCGAAGATCGGGTCGAGCCGTCTTCACCGCTGCGTCGGGGCCGCCGATCATCAGGCAGTAGCCCCGGTCGAGGCCGAAGACCCCGCCGCTGGTGCCGCAGTCGATGTAGTCGATGCCGCGTTCGGCGAACTCCTGCGAGCGGCGGATGTCGTCGCGGTAATAGGAGTTGCCGCCGTCGATGATCGCGTCGCCCTTCTCGAGCACGTCGGCGACGTCGTGAACGACCTGCTCGGTGATCTCGCCGGCCGGGACCATCGCCCAGACCGACCTCGGGGGCGTCAGCTTCTCCGCCAGCTCCGCCAGCGAGGAAGCTCCGATTGCGCCCTCGCCCTCGAGCTGCTTGATCGGGCTGCGGGTTGCGGTTGGTGACGACGCACTCGTGCCCGTCGCGCATCAGGCGCCGGACCATGTTCGCTCCCATCCGCCCGAGGCCGACCATTCCGAGCTGCGCCATTGGAGCATCCTAAGCCTGATCCGATCATGGGCCCCGAGCCGGTCCGCTAGGTTCCGCTCATGGCCCACACGAGTTCAGGCCCGCCAACGGGCCCTCCCGGCGACGCCCTGGTGATCTTCGGGATCACCGGCGACCTGGCGAAGAGGATGACCCTGAAGGCGCTGTACGACCTGACCGAGAACGGCACCCTCACCGTCCCGGTGATCGGCGTCGGCCGCACTGACTGGAGCGACGACGACCTCCGTCAACACGCGCGCGAGGCCGTCGAGGCCCGCGCCAAGGCGCGAGGCGAGGAGATCGACGACGACGTCTTCGCGGCGTTCGCGGAGAAGCTCTCCTACGTCCAGGGCGATTACGCCGAGAAGGACACCTACGAGCGGATCAAGAAGGCGCTCGCCTCCGCCAAGCACCCGGTCTTCTACCTGGAGATCCCGCCGTCGCTGTTCGCCCCGGTGATCGATCACCTCGGCAGCGCCGGCCTCACGGAGGGGGCGCGGGTGGTGATCGAGAAGCCGTTCGGGCACGACCTTCAATCGGCGATCGAGCTCAACGACCACATCCACCAGGTCCTGGACGAGGAGCAGATCTACCGGATCGACCACTTCCTGGGCAAGGAGCCGGTGATGGACATCACCTACCTGCGCTTCGCCAACTCCATGCTCGAGCCGATCTGGAACCGCCGCTACGTCGAGTCGGTCCAGATCACGATGGCCGAGAACTTCGGCGTCGAGGACCGCGGCAGCTTCTACGACGCGGTCGGCGCCCTCCGCGACGTCTTCCAGAACCACCTGCTGCAGACCCTCGCCCTCGTCGCGATGGAGCCTCCCTCGGCCGGCGCCGACCCCGATGCGATCCGCGACGCGAAGCTCGACCTCTTCCGGGCGATCCCCGGGATCAACCCGAGCCGCTACGTGCGCGGCCAGTACGAGGGCTACCGGGAGATCGAAGGCGTCGATCCCGAACTCCGAGCACGGAGACCTTCGTCGCGCTGCGGCTGGGGATCGAGAACTGGCGCTGGTCCGACGTCCCCTTCTTCTTCCGAGCGGGCAAGGAGCTGGCGGAGAAGGTGACCGAGGTCCGGGTGATCCTGCAGAGCCCGCCGCGGGTCGGGATCGGCAAGCGCCCCACGCCGGAGACGGACGAGATCGTCCTCCGCATCGATCCGGATGCGGGCGCCAGCATCCTGCTCGAGGCGAAGCAGCCGGGCGAGGAGGCCCTCCGCCGGGTCCACCTCGACCTGATCTTCCACCAGCAGTTCGGCGGGCAACCGGGTCCCTACGAGCGGCTGCTCAGCGACGCGCTCGCCGGCTACCAGCAGCGCTTCGCGCGCGAGGACAGCGTGATCGAGACCTGGCGGATCGTGCAGCCGCTGCTCGACGACCCCTGCGAGCTGGAGACCTACGAGCGCGGGAGCTGGGGCCCGGAGGGCGCCGCCACCCTGACCGCCGGCTACGGCGGCTGGCGCCGTCCCTGGCTGGCGGAGAAGCCCTTGGCCCGAGTCGGCGCCTAGCGGGCTGATCTGGGTTATCCGCGCACGCGGATGACCCCATCAACCGCTCGCTAGAGTGACGGCGATGTCCGCAGGCCACCCTGCACACGAACGCCGGGCCGATCTCGATCGAGTTCTTCGACGAGGACGCCCCGAAGACGGTCGAGAACTTCCGCAAGCTCGCCGGCGACGGCTTCTATGACGGCCTCACCTTCCACCGGGTGATCCCCGACTTCATGATCCAGGGCGGCGACCCCGAGGGCACCGGCACCGGGGGCCCCGGCTACACCTTCGAGGACGAGATCAACGAGCACAAGATCGTCCGGGGCGCGCTGGCGATGGCGAACGCCGGTCCCGACACGAACGGCTCGCAGTTCTTCATCGTCACCACCGAGGCCGCTCCCTGGCTGGATGGAAAGCACACCGTCTTCGGCGAGGTCACCGAGGGGATGGACGCGGTCGACTCGATCGAGGGGACCGCGACCGGCCCGGGCGACCGCCCGGCCGAACCACAGGTGATCGAGCGCGTAGACCTTTCGTAGGGCCTCCTAGGGACAATTCCTTATAGAAGTCCGCCCGCCGCGCCGTCAAGCTGCGGCGCATGAGCATCCGCGTTGCACCGCGACGAACGAAAGGACTCGTTGTGAACGACTCGCCAATCGTCTCCGCCACCGACCTGGAGCGGGTCTTCGGCGAGGGCCCGACCGCGGTGCGGGCGCTGGACGACGTCTCGATCGACTTCCCAGAGAGCAGGTTCACGGCGATCATGGGGCCCTCGGGCTCCGGCAAGTCGACCCTGATGCATCTGCTCGCCGGGCTCGACCGCCCCACAGCGGGCGAGGTGGTGATCGATGGCGTCCGCCTCAATGAGCTCGACGACGCCGAGCTCACTCAACTGCGCCGTGACAAGATCGGCTTCGTCTTCCAGTTCTTCAATCTGCTGCCGGTGCTGACCGCGAAGGAGAACCTGCTGCTACCCCTCTCACTCGCCGGCCGCGACCCCGATCCGGAGCTGCTCGAGCAGCTGGTGACGGCAGTCGGGATCGGCGACCGCCTGGAGCACCGGCCCGCGGAGCTCTCCGGCGGCGAGCAGCAGCGGGTGGCGATTGCCAGGGCGCTGGTGTCTGCGCCTGCCGTGGTCTTCGCCGACGAGCCCACCGGCAACCTCGATTCGAAGTCCGGCGAGGACGTGCTCAGGTTGATGCGCGAGGCGGTGGATCGATTCGAGCAGACCGTCGTCATGGTCACCCACGACGCCAGCGCCGCCGCGATCGCCGACCGGGTGGTGATGCTGGTGGACGGGAAGGTCGTGCGCGATGAGGAGGCGGGCAGCGCCGAAGAGATGCACGACCTGATGAAGCAGGTCGCCGCTTGACCTCGATCGCGCTCCGCAGCCTCGTCTCCCACAAGCTGCGGGCGGTGCTCACCGGGCTGGCGATCCTGCTCGGGGTGATGATGGTCTCCGCCACCTACGTCCTCACGGACACGATCGAGCAGTCCTTCGACGACATCCTCACCGAGTCGAACAGGGGCATCGACGCGGTCGTCACCTCGAAGGAGGTGGTCGACCAGGACGATGGGCAGGAGCCCCCGATCAGCGCCGACCTGCTCGAGGCCGTGAGCGGCGTGGACGGGGTCGAGGAGGCCAGCGGCAGCATCGACGACCCGCAGGTGGCGATCATCGACAAGGACGGTGACCGGATCGGCGGCCAGGGGGCGCCCACCTTCGCCGTCTCCGCCGGGCCCGACCGCTTCGACCCGCTCACCTACCGCGAGGGTCGCCCGCCCGCAAGCGACGGCGAGGTGGTGATCGACAGGGCGACAGCGGAGAAGGGCGACTTCGAGGTCGGCGATCAGGTGACCCTGGCCGGCAAGGAGCAGGCGAGGCAGTACGCCCTGGTCGGGATCGCCACCCTCGGCGACGTCGACTCCTTCGGCGGCGCCAGCCTCGCGGAGCTGACCCTGCCGGAGGCCCAGAGGATCACCGGCAAGGAGGGCCAGTTCGACCAGATCAACGTCGCCGCCGCCGACGGCGTCTCCCCCGGGCTCCTCGCCAGCCGGATCGAGCAGGTCCTGCCGAGCTCCGCCGAGGTGGAGACCGGCGAGCAGAACACCGACTCCCAGCGCGAGGACGTAGACCAGTTCATCGGCATCCTCCAGACGGTTCTCCTCGTCTTCGCCGGGGTCGCCCTCTTCGTCGCCGCTTTCCTGATCTTCAACACCTTCTCGATCACCGTCGCCCAGCGAACCCGCGAGTTCGCGCTGCTGCGCACCCTGGGCGCCAACCGCCGCCAGATCATCACCGCGGTGGTGGTCGAGGCGCTCGCGATCGGCGTGGTCGCTTCGGTGATCGGGCTCTTCGCCGGGATCGCGTTCGCCCCCGCGATCGCCGCCCTCTTCGACAGCGTCGGGATCGATCTGCCCAACGAGGGACCGTGGTCGAGAGCCGGACGGTGATCGTCGCCCTGCTCCTCGGCACCACCCTCACCGTCGGATCGGCGCTGATCCCCGCGCTGCGCGCAACCCGGGTGCCGCCGGTGGTCGGGCTCCGCGAGGGGGCGGTGCTGGAGACCAGCGGCCAGCGGCGGCGGCAGGGCGCGATCGGTGTCGCCCTGACAGCTGCTCGGAATGGGCCTGATCCTGCTCGGGCTGTTCGGGGTTCTCGATCCGGGTGAGGCCTGGGTCGGGGTAGGTGCCGGCACCGTCTTCCTCGGGGTCGCCCTGCTCAGCCCGAGGCTGGTGCGGCCGATGGCCTCGGTGGTCGGCAGACCGCTCGAACGCTTCCGCGGCGTCTCTGGTCGGATCGCGCGCGAGAACGCGATTCGCAATCCCGGCCGAACGGCGATCACCGCCGCCGCCCTGATGATCGGGCTGGCGCTGGTCTCCTTCGTCACGATCCTCGCCGCCGGCCTCAAGGGCTCGATCGACGACGCGATCGACAAGACCGTCACCGGCGAGCTGATCGTCTCCAACACCGACGGCTTCTCCGACATCCCGGTGCGCGCCGCCGATGCCGTCCGCGCCGTTCCGGAGGTCGAGGCGGTCTCGCCCCTCCGCTACACCCAGGCGCGGGCCCTGCCGGAGGACGCCGCGAAGGCCGACCCCAGCGACCCCGGTGGCACCAGCTCGCTGACGCTGGTCAACCCGGCCACCGCCACCGAGGTGATGACGCTCGAGTGGAAGCGGGGCTCGCCCGAGACCCTCTCCGGCCTCGGGCCCACCGCCGCCGTGGTCGACGAGAAATGGGCAGGCGAGAACCAGCTCGACGTCGGCGACCGCTTCCTCGCCACCACCGCCTCGGGCCAGAGGTTCACCTACACCGTAAGGGGCACCTTCACCGACAACGCCGACTTCTTCGGCGACTACATCGCCTCCGACGTCCACGCCGCCGCCTACGGGGAGGGGGAGAACGCCACCAACCTCTTCGTCAAGCTCGCCCCGGGTGCCGACCTCGACGCGGTCCACGGCCAGATCGACGAGGTGCTCGACACCGGCTTCCCGACCGCGAAGACCGAGGACCAGCAGGAGCTCAAGGACTCGATCTCGAGCCAGCTCAACCAGCTGCTCGGGGTCGTCTACGCGCTCCTCTTCCTGGCGGTAATCGTCTCGCTCTTCGGAATCGTCAACACCCTGGCGCTCTCGATCTACGAGCGCACCCGCGAGCTCGGGCTCCTGCGCGCCGTCGGCATGTCGCGGCGGCAGGTGCGGCGGATCGTCCGCTACGAGGCGGTGATCACCGCCCTGATCGGCGCCGTGCTCGGCACCATCCTCGGGGTGATCTTCGCGGTCCTGGTCAGCCGGCCGCTGGCAGACGAGGGCTTCACCCTGACGATCCCCGTTCCCACCCTGCTGCTGTTGCTGGTGCTGGCGGCGATCGCAGGCGTCCTCGCCGCGATCGGGCCTGCGCGGCGGGCCTCCCGGCTCGATGTGCTCGAGGCGCTCGCCTACGAATAGGCCCCGAGGAAGCGGGTAAGAAGGCGAGGCAATGGGCGAGCGGACGATCCTGATCACCGGCGCCACCGACGGACTCGGCAAGGGGCTGGCGGAGCGGCTGGCGCCCACCGGCGCCCGGCTGCTGCTCCATGGCCGCAACGAGGCGAAGGGTGAGCGACTTCTCGAAGAACTCGGCGCGAGCGCGACCGGCGAGCTCGTCTGGTGCCCCGCCGACTTTTCCTCGCTCGACCAGGTCGCCGTCCTGGCGGATCGGGTGATCGAGGAGGAGCGCCTCGACGTGCTTGTCAACAACGCCGGGATCGGCACCGACGGAGCCCGGCGCCGGGGAGCGAATGGAGAGCGAGGACGGCTACGAGCTCCGGCTCGCCGTCAACTACCTCGCCCCGTTCCTGCTCACCAGGAGGCTGCTGCCGCTGCTCGAGCGCTCCGCCCCCTCGCGGATCGTCAACGTCGCCTCCGCCGGGCAGGATCCGACTCGACTTCGACGACGTGATGCTCGCGCGCGGCTACGGCGGCATCCGGGCCTACGGCCAGAGCAAGCTCGCCCTGATCATGTTCACGCTCGACCTCGCCGAGGAGCTGGACCCGGGAAGGGTGACCGCCAACGCCCTCCACCCCGGGACCTTCATGCCGACCGGGATGGTCAAGGCGGCCGGGGTGAGGCCGATCACCCCCCTCGAGGACGGGATCGAGGCGACCCTGCGGCTGATCGAGAGCCCCGAGCTGGAAGGCGTCAGTGGCCGCTACTTCGACGGGACCGAAGAGTCCGCCCCGCACCCGCAGGCGTATGACGCCGAGGCCCGGCGCCGGCTGCGCGAGCTCTCCGAGGAGCTGACTGGCGTGCACACAGCCCGCAGCTGAGCGCGGGCACACCTCGATCTCGCCGCAGACCCATACGCTGGGCCCATGTCTCTGGGCGACAGGTTCCGCGAGCTGTTTGGGGTCGGGCAGGAATCCCTCCATCCCGACGGCCTCGCCGAGCTTCGGATCGGCGATCCCGCCTACGACGACTGGGAGGTTGTCCGGGACTTCGACGACCTGGAGACCGGCAGGGCCTGGTGCCAGCAGCTCACCGACGCCGGCCTCGAGGCGGTCCTGACCGCCGACTATCCGCCGAACCAGTTTGGGCGCGGCGACATCGCCCTCCGGGTTCCGCCCGGGCAGTGGAGCGAGGCGAACGAGCTCCTCGATCCTGAGCTTTAGCTCAGGGTCGAGAACGCTGCGCTTTAGCTCACCCGCTCCCCGTTCGGCTGCACGGCCAGCCACAGGCCGCCGAACTCCTCGACGTTGTGGCAGAGGACCTCGCCCGGTCCCTCGTGCGCGTAGTAGTAGAGCGGATGGCCGTCATAGGTGACCTGGGTGGTGCCGTCGTCGCGCTCGGTCGTCCCCAGCAGCCCCGCCTGGGCGCCGGCGCCCGCCTGGGGCGCGCCCTCGGTCAGCACCGGCGGCCAGGCCTCGGCGCAGGCGCTGTAGCACTCGCTCTTCGACCCGCTCTCCTTGTCGAAGTAGTAGATCGCCTGGTCCCCGCCGCCGAAGAGGACGTCGCCGAACTGCGAGTCCGCGGTCTTGATCGTGGTTCCAGTTCCTCGGCTCGCCGGAGCCGGGCGGGCTCGGTCGCCGCCGGAGGCGCGCGGCCTCAGTGGCCGCGGTGGTGTCACCGCCGGCGGCGCCTCCGAATCGTCGTCGTCGTCCGCCACAGCCGGCGACCAGCAGCCCGGCGGCGAGCGTGGCGATCGCCAGGAATCGGCTCATGGCTTCATCCTCCTCAGCCTCGAGGCGTTGCGCCGGACCCGTGCACCGTCCCATCCGAGGCTTAAGCGCGGGTCAATAGACTGGCGCCGATGCCCAAGGGCGGCAAAGGAGTTGGGCGCCGACGGCATTCCGCCTCGGTTCCTGACCGAGGACTCTCCCGACAACGAGTTCCCGGCGGAGGGCATGCCCGCCCGCCAGGCGATGCATCTGATCCAGGAGGACCTGTTCCTCGACGGCGAGCCGCAGCGCAACCTCGCCACCTTCGTCACCACCTGGATGGAGGACGAGGCGCGCCAGGTGATCGCCGAGAACCTCCATCGCAACTTCATCGACCACGCCGAGTACCCGGAGAGCGCCGAGATGGAGCAGCGCTGCATTCGGATGCTCGCCGACCTCTTCCACGCCCCCGGCGAGACCACCGGCGCCCGGACCCAGGGATCGTCGGAGGCGATCATGCTCGGCGCCCTCGCCCTGAAGTGGAAGTGGCGCGCCCGCCGCGAGGCCGAGGGCAAGGCCACCGACCGCCCCAACCTCGTCTTCGGCGGCGACGTCCACGTGGTCTGGGAGAAGTTCTGCCGCTACTTCGACGTCGAGCCCCGGATCGTGCCGCTGCAGGAGGACAAGTACACGATCGGCCCCGAAGACATCGAGCCTCACGTGGACGAGAACACGATCGGGGTCGCCGCGGTGGTCGGGACCACCTTCACCGGCCACGCCGACGACGTCGTCGGGATCAACAAGCTCCTCCTCGAGATCAAGGAGAAGAAAGGGTTGGACGTGCCGATGCACGTCGACGGAGCGAGCGGCGGCTTCGTCTGGCCGTTCCTCTACCCGGAGAGCAAATGGGATTTCCGGCTCGAGCAGGTCCAGTCGATCAACGCCTCGGGGCACAAGTTCGGGTTCGTCTTCCCCGGAGATCGGCTGGCTCGTCTTCCGGGACAAGCAGGCGCTGCCGGACGACCTGGTCTTCTACGAGAACTACCTGGGCAAGGAGGACGCCACCTTCACCCTCAACTTCTCCACCGGGGCGGCGATGGTGCTGGCCCAGTACTACATGCTGATCCGCATGGGCCGCAGCGGCTACCGCTACCTGATGGAGGCCATGCAGGAGAACGCGCGCACGCTCGGCGAGCGGATCAAGGATCTCGGTCCGTTCCAGCTGATCGGCGAGGGTGAGGAGCAGCTGCCCCTGGCTGCCTTCAACCTCGCCGAGGAGCAGTCCTATGACGAGTTCGACATCTCATCCGAGCTCGCCGCCGAGCGAGGCTGGATGCTGCCCGCCTACACGATGCCGCCGAACGCCGACAAGGTGAGGATGATGCGGGCGCTGGTCAAGCTCACCCTCGGCCGAACGCTGGTGGACAAGCTCGCCGACGACATGGGGGATGCGATCGAGATCCTCGCCAAGCGCGGCGGGCTCGATGAGCACGCGCGCAAGCGGGCCCACACGGGGACCGGGTACTAGCCGCCCGTCGTCTCCGCCCGATCCAGGTCGGGGTCGGCGTAAAGCACTCGGGTGTGGGCGCGGCGATCCGGCCAGCCGCAGCGCCGCTCGTCGAAGATCACGCCCCAGAAGCCGAGCCCCAGCGGCACCGCCGCCAACACCAGCCACAGCAGACGCCGGAACGCCTGCCGCCCGGAGACCTCATCTCCGTTCGCCGAGAGCATCCGCAAGCCGATGAACGACATTCCCGGGGTGCGGCCGGCACCGGACCAGAAGACGATCAGGTAGGCGCCGGCGATCAGTAGCCAGATGGACGCCCCGAGCGCGATCACGATTCCCTCCGCGCTTTGGTCGCCCGAGAAGAGGCTTGCCAGCAGCGCGATCGCGGCGGAGATCAGCAACAGACCGCCGTAGACGACGCCGGCGTCGATCGCCAGAGCCGCCAGCCGGGTGACCGTCCCCGCGTAGATCGGGCGTTGATCGCGGACCGGCCGGCGCAGGATCCGCCGCCCCACTCGCTCGACCCCGTCGTCGAGCCGTCGAGTCGCCTGGCGGACGCCGCTGCGGAGGTCCTCCAGCAGCCCCACGCCCTGCGCGGCGATCGCGGCCCGGACCTCCGGCGCGTCGGCGACGCGCTCGACGAGCTTCTGGGCCTCGTCGCTCTCCAGCACCTTCCCCCACACCCGCTTCGCCGTCTCGCTCTCCAGCGCTCTCTGAGTGGCGCGCGCGGCGGCGTCGCTATCCATCGCGCGGTCGACACCGCGGTCGACGGCCCCACCGAGTACCCGGTCCAGGCCAAGGCCGCGGGCAATGGCGCGTGCACCGCGCCAGCCCGCCCGGCCGACCGGTGCCATCAGGCGCCCGGTGGCGTCGACCAGGGACTCGACCGTGCCATCGCCCGGCGTATGGGCAGGCTCTCGGCCGTGAGTGGACGGCTCGGCTGCAGCCGGTCGCTCGGCTTCCGCACGATCTATGGGGGTGCGCTCGTCGTCCACGGCACCTCTGAAGAGCGTAGTTCGGATCGGCGCCGGCGGTGAACGATCAGCGCCGGCAGCGATCAGGCCGGCGCCCAGGTGAAGCGGATCGTCGCCGCGCCCTTGGCGCAGGCGACGAACCGGGCGTCGGACTTGACGTCGCGCTTCGCCCGGCAGGTGTAGGTCTGGACGGTGCAAATGCGGTTGCGGCCCTCCGGCGAGTTCGGGTCGTCGATCGTGTTGCAGTCGTCGACCCTCTCGTTCCACTCGTCGGCGACCGAGGCGGCCTCTGCGCAGGGGATCCCCGTGAACTTGAGGCGGCTTATCGCCCTGGCGGTGGCGCAGGCGTTGGGGGCGGAGGTGGGGGCCGCGGGCTCGGGCTCGGGGGCCGGGGCCGGGGGCGGGGCCGGGGCAGTCTGAGCCGGTGCGGTCGGCTGCGCGGTCGCCGGGGGCGCGGTGGTCGTCGGCGGCGCGGTGGTGGGTGCGGTGGTCTGCGCCAGCTCCGAGGTCGCCTCCTCGTCGTCACCACCGCAGCCGGCCGCGAGCAACGCCGAGATCGCAACCAGGCAGGCCCAAGAGGGCCAGGGTTCTGGTCCGTCCACTCATGCGCTCACCCGGTATTACCCCGCATCCTTGCGGGCAAAGCCCTCACCGGCGCCACCGACCGATCGGCTCCTGAGGCGCTCCTCCGCGACCGCGGCCGCCGCCTCACCGCTGCGGTAGTGACCCGTGACCGCAGCGATGAACTGATCCCGCTCGAGGGCCAGCAGCCTGGTCTCGCGGACGGCTCGCACCGTTGCGGTGCGAGGGACGTCATGAATCAGGGCGATCTCGCCGAACGACTCCCCGTCGGCCTCCTTGCGGCGGAACGCTCCATTCTCGAAGACCTCAACCTGGCCTCTCTCGATCAGATAGAAGCGGTCCCCGCGGTCGCCCTGGGTGATGATCTCCTGACCGGCGATTGCGCTTACCGACACGAGGTCGTGGCTGAGGCGCTCGAGAGCATCCACGGGCAGGGGCGCAAAGATCGAGTTCTCCCGCAGGAGCCGATAATTGCTCTCACGCACGGGTACCCCGATCTCGAAGGAGCGCAGCGCTGACCAGCGCAGCAGCGCAAACAGGGGCAGCACGGCGCCGATCGCGATCAGCGCCCCCTTGATCTCGACGAGCGCAATCAGCCCCGGGGCGACGATCGCGCCGAGCGCCATTGCGGCGAGCCTCGAGGTTTCGAGCGCGCCCAGCACCCGCGCCAGGGTCTCGTCGGAGCCCAGACGCTGCAGCAGGGTACGGCCGGCGACGTAGATGAGCTCATAGCCGGCCCCCATCCCCGCCCAGGCGAGATAGGCGGCCACCGAAACGACCCAGACCGCGGGAAGGGCCAGCACCGCACCGGCGATCAGGCTGCCCAAAACCAGCCCCGTGGCCAGGCGCCCTCGCTCGATCAGCATTGCCAACGGCGCGGCCGCGAGCAGCGCCCCGATCCCCCAGGCCGCATTGAGATAGCCGACGGCGCCCTGGCCGAGCGAAAGCAGCTCAAGGGCAACGATCACTACCAGCACGTCGACGGCGCCCTCGAAGAAGACGAGCAGGGTGAGGGCCGCCCCCACCACCCGCATGCGCGGATCCGCGAGTAGCAACTTCGCGCCGCGGGCGGTCTCGCGTAGGGCGGACCGCGCCCTCACCTCTGCCGAATAGCGAGGCTGTTCGTGCCGGCTCAGTCTCGCCAGCAGCACGGCCGCGCATAGGCTGGCGATCGCGGTCGCCCCGAAGACGATCTCGGGACTGGTGGTGGCAAGCAGGACCCCGGTCAGCACGGAGCCGAGCAGGAATCCCACGTTGTCCATGGCGCTGTGGGCGACGTTCGCGGCCGAGAGCTCCTGCGGCGTGCGGGCGACGACAGGGAGCATTGCGCCCTCGGACGGCACGTATGGGCTTGTGGCGATCGTGAACAGACCCGCGAGCCCGAGCACCACGGCCGCCGGCGCATCGACCGCAGCCGCCACCGCCGCGGACGCCAGGGCGGCGGCTGCACATCCCGCGCTGAGCACGAGCACGATCCGGCGCGAGTGCCGATCACCCAGCAATCCCGCAAAAGGAGAGGCAACGGCGCCGGGCAGCAACCGGACGAGCGCCGCGATTCCGACGGCGGCCGCCCCGCCCAAGTCGAACGCATAGACGCCGAGGGCGATAGCAAAGGACCAGATCGCGAACGAAGACAGGGCCCAGGCAAGCTGGAGCCTGCGCATGTCGGGATTCGCGAACACGGACCCGACCACCTGCAGCGAGGTGCTCACCCGGCCGGCGGCTCGCCGCACCATGGGACGACCCTACCTCAGGCTCCCGCGCGCATGAGCGAGGGCCGAGGATCCCGCCGCCGCCGCCCGAAACTGGCTGAGCGGCCAGTATCCTCCCCAGGCGATGGAAGCACACACTGAGCGCGACCTCGACGCTCTCGACGTCACCGACTCCGAGCACTGGGAGCACGGCCCGCCGCACGAGATCTTCACCGACCTCCGCGCCCGCTGCCCGGTTCACTGGAGCGAGATCAACGAGTACCCGGGCGAGGCGGGGTTCTGGTCGGTCACCAAGGCCGATGACGTCAAGGAGGTGAGCCTCGACTGGGAGACCTACTCCTCCGAGCGGGGCGGGGTCACCGGCCTCACCCACGCGATCCCGCTCGAGCTGACCCGGGCGATGTTCATCGCCCAGGACCCGCCCAAGCACGACCGGCTGAAGATGCTCTTCCAGCGCGGCTTCACGCCGAAGCGGATCGCCGAGCACGAGGACCGGATCCGGGCGATCGCCGAGGGCGTGCTCGACGACGTTGCCCCCCGCGGCGGCTGCGAGCTGGTCACCGAGGTCGCCCAGCCGGTGGTCTCGCGGGTGATCGGCAGCTTCATGGGGATCGCCGAGGAGGACGACGCCACCTGGGCGAGGCTGATGAACGCGGCCCTCGGACTCGGCGACCCGGACCTCAACCCGGGCGGCCTAGACGAGATCCTCCAGAAGGACATCCCGGAGATCTTCGAGCGCTGCCGGGAGCTGATCGCCGAACGGCGGGAGAATCCGACCGACGACCTGACCAGCGTCCTCGTCCACGCCGAGATCGACGGCCAGCGCTTGGAGGAACACGAGATCGTGATGGGCTTCTTCCTACTGGTCGCCGCCGGCAACGACAGCACCAAGGCGACCTACACCAGCGGCATGCGGGCGCTGATGGAGCACCCCGAGCAGATGCGGGAGCTGGTCGAGGACCCCTCCCTGATTCCCGGCGCGGTGGAGGAGTGCCTGCGGATGTACCCGGCCTTCGCCCACTTCCGGCGCACCGCGACCCGGGACACCGAGATCCGCGGCCAGCCGATCAAGGAGGGCGAGAAGGCGGTGATGTGGTACCTGTCGAGCAACCGCGACGAGGACGTCTACGAGGACCCGCAGAGCTTCGACGTCCACCGCAACCCCGAGCACCAGGCCTTCGGGGCCGGCGGGCGGCACTTCTGCCTCGGCGCGGCCCTCGCCCGCCTCGAGCTGCGCATCCTTTTCGAGGAGACCCTTCGGCGCTTCCCCGAGATGGAGCTGGCGGGGGATCCCGAGCCCGCCCTCTCACCCTTCCTCAACCAGCTGAAGACGCTGCCGGTCCGCTGGTAGGTCATCACCTGCGGGACGCGGTCGCCCGCACGGCTCTTTTGTGGCGCTTCATCCCCACATCTCCGACTAGCTCAGATCCTTTCGCACACCGCCGCCTCGATCTTTACTGACAGGGTGCGCGGGATCAGACTCGCGCCGAACTGGCCCCCCGATGGGGAGACGCGCGGGCCATCAGGAAGGAGAGGCATATGGATATGTGGACTCCGTCCGTCCCGCGGTGGAGCAGGCGAATCGCAGCTCTCCTCGCGGTGGCGCTCGCGGCCCTCGTCGCCGCCTCGGCGGCAGCAACGGCCCGGGCGGACAACTACGTCAGCCTCGGCGACTCCTACGTCGCCGGCCCGTTCATCCCCAACCTGATCGGCTCGCCGTTCGGCTGCATCAGGTCGGATCACAACTATCCGCATCTGTCTGCCAGCGGCATCGGTCTCCCCTTGCGGGATCCGAGCTGCAGCGGCGCGAAGACCACGCACATGGCCCAGCCGCAGAGCGTCGATCCCGACGGGCCCAACCCGCCCCAGTTCAATTCGCTGGCGGCGGACACGACGGTGGTCTCGCTGACGATCGGCGGCAACGACATCGGGTTCTCGGGGATCGCCCAGAGCTGCATCACCTTCAACCCGTTCAGCTCACCTTGCCGTAACCGGTACATCGTCAACGGGGTGGACACGATCAGCCAGCGGATCAACGCGACCTCGCCGCTGGTCGATGCGGTGCTGGACGGGATCCGGGCCCGCTCCCCAGCGGCACGGGTCTTCGTCGTCAACTACCCGGCGATCTTCCCGGAGACCGGGAGCGGTTGCTGGCCGCAGATGCCGATCTCGTTCAGCGACGCGCCCTACCTGCGGGCGAAGCAGCGGGAGCTGAACCAGATGCTCGCCAACCAGGCGGCCGCGAACGGCGCCCGGCTGGTCGGCTGGTATCAGGCCAGCATCGGCCACGACGCCTGCAAGAGCTCCTCGACCCGCTGGGTCGAGCCGCTGGTGCCTGGCAACGCGGCGGCGCCGATCCATCCCAATCGAGCGGGGATGCAGGGCGCGGCCAACGTGCTGGTCTCGGCGGTCAGAGGTTGAATCAAGCCGCTAGATCGCCGCCGAGAGGAGAATCGCCGGACTGCCCAGACCACGCCGGTAGCGCTTTGTAGGCCATCCTGTCTCCTCCATCCCCTGACGAGGAGAAGAAATGACAACCAAGGCCGATTTCACCGAGGAGGAATGGAAGCTGGTCCTGCAGGGACCGACCAGCGCCGGATTGCTGGTAGTCACCTCGGATCCCGGCGGGTCCGTCCGCGAGAGCTTCTCGATGGCCAGGGCCTATGCCGACGCTCGCCAGCAGCGCGGCGACAGCGAGCTGCTCGACACGATCGTCTCGACCAGGCCGGAGGTCGACAGGACCCGGCCACACTCAGCCGAGGAGCTGAATGAGCGCAGCCTTCAGCGCCTTCGCGACGCGGTGGGCGTGGTCGAGCAGAAGGCCACCCCGGAGGAGGTCGAGGAGTACAAGCAGTTCATCGTCAACCTCGCGGAGCGAGTCGCCGAGGCTCGCAAGGAGGGCTTCCTCGGCCTCTCCGGCGAGCGTGTCAGCCCCGAAGAGCGGGCAGCGATCGAGCAGATCGCCGAGGCGCTCGGCACCAAAGCTCCCGAACGAAGGCCGGATAACTAGAACGGCTGCTAGCGGTCGCCGGGGTCGATTCTGGTGGGACCGAGCTGCCTGACACCGGCCAGCAGCGCCCGGAGGTCGGCCACGGGCCCGAGATGGCGGAGCTTCTCCGGGTTGACGATGTTGTTCACGGCCTGGATCTGCCCGCCGGCGACCTCGAGCGAGATCACGCCGATCAGCTTGCCTTCGGGCTCGAGGGCGACCGCGCCCGGCTCTCCGTTTACCTCCACCCTGCGCACCGTGACCGCCGCCGAAGCGCTCCGCCGCCCGCCGGAAGGCGAGCATGGCATGTGCGGCGCGATCACGGAGCGCTGATCCGACAGAGCAGCCGCTCGTCCCTAGGGCGGAGGATGACCTTCCCGAAGGTCCGCGCGCCTCGATCGCGCGGTGTGACGTCGGCGGCTGTCGAGCAGGAGCTCGCAGTCGATCACGGTTCGAGGTTTCCCTCTCTCGAACGCGTCGAAGAATCGGCCTGCCGAGCCGATCGCGTTGCTCGCGCGACGTCTCGAACCGGGGTTCACCCTCCTCGACGCGACGGCGGGCCCTGCACCGCGAGCTGACGGACGGCGTGCATCGCTCTTGCCGAGGATCTGACCGATCCGCTCGTGGGGGTACTCGAACACCTCGCGGAGGAGGAAGACGGCGCGCTCCTCCGGCGAGAGGGATCTCGAGCAGCATCAGGAGGCCGACCGAGAGCGACTCGGCTTGCTTGTCGCTCTGGGTCTCGACCAGCCTCTTCGGGTCGGCTGATCGATCGGTTCTATCTAGGAGACGAGATAGGGACCCCCATCTGTGACTGGCGGCGTGCGAGGTACTGGGCCTGATGGCCGAGGGCCGCTCCAACGCTGCGATCGCTGAGCAGCTGGTGGTCACGGAGCACGCGGCTGCCAGCTCGAGTGCATCGGCGAGTGGCTCCCAGTGGCCTGAGGTCACTCGAGAAGGCTCTGTAGAGCCAGTACACGCCGAACCGACAGCGCGGCGGCAGCGCCTCAGCGATGCTGGAGCAGACCGGTCACCGCCGCCGCCAGCCGCCTTCCCTTCGCGGTCAGTCGGTACTCGGCGTGCGGGGGACGACCCGGGACGAGCCGCCGGTCGACTATTCCGGCGGCCTCGAGCTGCTCGAGCCGGTCCGAGAGCGTCGTCGGTGAAATCCCGGGGAGCGACTGGCGAAACTCGTTGAAACGCGCAGCGCCGCTGGAGCAGGCGTAGATCGTGCCCAGCGTCCAGCGGCGCTCCAGCAGGTCCGCGACGGCGCGGAGCTCGGAGGGAACCGGCGCGTAGCTACGACACCGTTGCGACATCCGCTCCGCGTCCAGCCGGCTCCAGCGCCTGGTCGAGCACCTCGTCGATGCTCATCACCGGATGGAAGGTCATCTGCTCACGGACCTCCTCGGGAACCTCATCGAGGTCGCCGCGGTTTCGCTCCGGCAGGAACACCTCGGTCAGTCCCGCCGCGTGAGCGGCGAGGACCTTCTGCTTCAGCCCCCCGATCGGCAGCACTCGGCCCTGCAGGGTGACCTCGCCGGTCATCCCCACGGTGTGCTTGACCGGGCGTCCGCTCAGCAGCGACGCGAGCGCGGTGGTCATCGCCGTTCCGGCGCTCGGCCCGTCCTTCGGGATCGCCCCGGCGGGCACGTGGACGTGGAACTCGCGCTTGAAATCGGCGCTGTCGATGCCCAGCTGGTCGGCGTGCGAGCTGACGTAGGAGAGCGCGATCCGCGCCGACTCCTTCATCACGTCGCCGAGCTGGCCCGTCAGCACCAGGCCCTTGTCGCCCTCCATCGCGGTGGCCTCGATGAAGAGAACGTCGCCGCCGGCCCCGGTGACCGCCAGTCCGGTGGCCACGCCGGGAGTCGCGGTGCGCTCCACCGACTCCTGGAAGAAGCGCTGGCGGCCGAGGGCGTCGACCACCGCGTCGGGATCGATCGCGATCGGCGCCTCCGCCTCGCCTGAGGCGATTCGGGTCGCCGCGCGCCGGAGCAGCTTGCCCAGCTCGCGCTCGAGCTGGCGCACCCCGGCCTCGCGGGTGTACTCGGTGATCACCTTGCGCAGGATCGCGTCGGAGGCTTCGACCTCGTCGGCGCGGAGCCCGTTTCTCTCCACCTGCCGCGGCCACAGGTAGCCACGGGCGATCGCGAGCTTCTCCTCGCTGGTGTAGCCGTCGAATCCGATCACCTCCATGCGGTCGAGCAGGGGTGCCGGGACCGTGTCGGTCATGTTGGCGGTGGCCAGGAAGACGACCTCGGAGAGGTCCACCTCGACGTCGAGGTAGTGGTCGCGGAAGGAGTGGTTCTGGGCCGGGTCGAGAACCTCGAGCAGGGCGGCGGAGGGATCGCCGCGCCAGTCGGCCCCGACCTTGTCCACCTCGTCGAGCAGGATCACCGGGTTCATCGTCCCGGCGTCGCGCAGGGCGCGGATGATCCGCCCCGGCAGGGCGCCGATGTAGGTGCGCCGGTGGCCGCGAATCTCGGCCTCGTCGTGGATCCCACCCAGGGATAGACGGACGAACTCGCGCCCCAGCGAACGGGCGACCGACTCGCCGATCGAGGTCTTGCCGGTACCCGGCGGGCCAACCAGTGTGAGGATGGCGCCATTGGCACGGCTTTCCTCCTCGACGCCGCGCTCCTGGCGCAGCTTGCGGACGGCGATGAACTCGGTGATCCGGCGCTTCACGTCCTCGAGGCCGGCGTGGTCTTCATCGAGCACCTTGCGGGTGTGCTCGGGATCCAGCCGGTCCTCGGAGCGCTTCGACCACGGCACCGCCAACAGCCAGTCGAGGTAGCTGCGGATCGTCGATGACTCGGGCGACTGCTCGCCCTGGCGCTCGAGCCGCCGCAGCTCGCGCTCGGCCTGCTCGGCAACCGCCTCCGGCATCTCGGCCTCGGCGATCTTGCGCTCGTATTCGGCGATCACGTCTTCATCGTCCTCGCCCAGCTCCTTGCGGATCGACTCCATCTGCTTGCGCAGGAAGTACTCGCGCTGCTGCTTCTGGGCGCCGGAATCGACGTCGTCGCGGATCTTGCGTCGGACCTGTACCTCGGCCAGCCGCTCGCGCTGCATCTGGACCGCGAGCTCGAGCCGGCCCTTGACCTCGAGGGTCTCCAGCAGCTTCAGCTTCTGCTCGCGCGAGAGATCGGGGCTATAGCCCGCGGTGTCGGCCAGCGCGCCGGGCTCCTCGATGGAGCGCAGGAACGCGCCGACGCGCTCGTCGGCGTCGCGCAGCTCGAGGATCTCCTCGACTACGGCGCGGTACTCACGGACAAGCTCGTCAATGCGCTCGTCCGCGGGGTTGCCGTCGTGGATCTCCTGCACCTCGACTCGCAACTGCTCGCCGTCGGTGGGCTCGGCGGCGCCGGCAAGCCCGCGATGCAGGCCGACCACGGTCGCCGCCCATGCGCCGTTTGGCAGCTGGCCGCGCTCGATCACCTCGGCGACGACGCCGATGCGGCCGAAGTTGCCGTCCTGGCGCGGCAGCAGGAACACGCGATCCTCATTGCCCGTGTCGATCGGGAGGGTTGCGGTGACCGACGGGAAGACGATCGCTTCGTCGAGTGGAATCAGAAGAAAGGTCATTTGGCAGTCCAGTGTCTGTAGTTGATACAGAAAGGATAGCGCCCCGACGGGCTCGGAGGCGGCCTCAGAGGCAGGTCGGCTGGGAGGAGGGGTCGAGCTCCCGCACGCCGCTAGGCGTGATCCGGTAGCCGACCGGCTCAGCGACAGGCGGGATCTCGGCCCGCTCGCCGTCAACCATCAGCTCAACGGAGCCGTTACCGAGGGTAACCTCGAACGCTCGGCTATCGAACGGCCCCCGCACCTCGTTCGCGGTCAGTGTTTCCCCGTTCACCGGCGCAATGTCCTCGTCGTTGACGAGGCACACCCAAACGGTTCCGGTCGAACGGAGCTCCAGCGACACCTCGGAGGCCTGCGCACCGGGTGTCTCGCCGGTGGCGGTGTTCGTGGCGGCCGAACCGGCTGCGGTCCCACGACCTTGGCCAGCCCCATCACCACCATCGTCCGAGCCCCCGAGAGAGCCGACGATCAGCAGACCCAGCAGCACCGCGGCGACGAGACCCGTGAACAACAGGGCGAGAGGCCTGATCGAACGACCGCGCTTGAGGACGCCCGCTTGCAGCACCGTGTGCGGGATCGGCTCCGCGCGATCCACCCCCTCGGCTGTCCTCCGGTACTGATCGACGAGCGCCTGGTCGTCGAGACCCAGGAACCGCGCGTAGGCCGAGAGGAAACTGGGGGCGTAGGCAGGCGCGGGCAGCGCCTCCCATCGATCCTCCTCCATCGCATGGAGGAACTTGATCCGGATGTGGGTGGCCCGCTCGACCTCGCTCAGCTCGATCCCGCGCTCAGTGCGAGCCTTGCGCAATGCCTGGCCGACCTGCGGTGCCATGTCGAACCCGATTGTCCCGCTGTGAGCCGCCCGCCGTGGGCTAGAGGTGGCAGTTCCAGCACACCTAGAAGGCCCGAGCCCTATCCGGCTCGGAAGATCCTCACCCCGCTAAGGCGGAGTTACGACAAACCCTGTGTTCCCAGCCACCTCAGCCGGTACCTCGATCTCCCGCTTCAGGATCTTGCCTGTGGGCCCCTTGGGCAGCTCCTCCACGGTCCAGATCACCCGCGGGTACTTATAGGCGGCGACCTGGCCTTTGACGTACTCGCGGATCTCATCGGGCGTCTCCTCCGAGTCTTCGTTTACCGCGATCGCGGCGCAGACCTCCTCGCCCAGCTCGGGGTGGGGGATGCCGATCACCGCCGCCTCACGGACCGCGGGATGCTCGTAGAGGACCTCCTCCACCTCGCGCGGGTAGACGTTGTAACCGCCGCGGATGATCAGGTCCTTCTTGCGGTCGACGATGAAGAAGTAGCCATCGGGATCGACCTTCGCGATGTCGCCGGTCTTCAACCATCCGTCGGCGTCGATCGCCTCGGCGCTCGCCTCGGGGCGCTTCCAGTAGCCCTTCATCACGTTGTGGCCGCGAATCGCGACCTCGCCCGGTTCGCCCCTGGGGACCTCTTCGCCGGCGCTGTCGATCACCTTCATCTCGACGCCGGCGATCGGGGTCCCGATCGAGCCCGGCTTCCGCTCGCGGTCGGGGTGGTTGAAGGAAGCGACCGGCGAGGTCTCGGAGAGCCCGTAGCCCTCGAGGATGATCGCGTCGAAGGCCTGCTCGAAGCCACGCATGACCTCGAGCGGCAAGGGGCCGCCGCCCGAGACGCACAGCCTCAGCGTCGAGAGGTCGAAGCGCTCGCGCTCGGGGTGGTTGAGCATCGCCGCGTACATCGTCGGCACCCCCTCGAAGATCGTCACCCGATCACGGGCGATGATCTCCAGCGCCTTGCCGGGATCGAAGCGCGGGATCAACGTCAGGCAGGCGCCGCCCGCCGCGGCGATGTTCATGCCGCAGGTCTGGCCGAAGGAATGGAACAGGGGCAGCGCGCCCAGGATCACATCGTCCTCGCCCGCCTGGATCAGCGTCTCCCGGGTTACCTCGACGTTGCGGGCGAGGTTCGAGTGGGTGAGCTCCGCTCCCTTTGGCTGGCCGGTGGTCCCGGACGTATAGAGGATCACCGCGGTGTCCTCTTCGTCGCGCTCGGCTACCTCAGCACGTGGCTCCGCGGCGGCCAGGAGCTGCTCGAAATCACCGGGCCTGACGAGCACGCACTCGGCTCCGGCCTCCCCGGCGCCGGCCTCCGCCGCGTCGGCGAAGTCGTGCCAGGCGAAGACCGCCTTCGCCTCGGGGTCGGAGAGGTAGAAGGCGGTCTCACGCCCCTTCAGCAGAACGTTCATCGGCACCACCACTGCCACCGGCCCGCAGGACGCCGAAGTAGACGACGGGGAAGTAGGGAACGTTGGGGAGCATGATCCCGACCCGGTCGCCGGGCTCGATCCCCATTGCTGCAAGCAGGCCGGCGACACGGGCGCTCGCATCGTCGAGCTGGGAGTAGGTGAGCTCCAGGTCGTCGAGCTTCAGCGCCGCTCGATTGGGGTGCTCGGAGGCCGTGCTAACGAGGTTCTGTGCGAGGTTCATTCGTCTGTCCTTGGTCTTCAGTTCGCGAGCACGTAGGTGCCGGGCGCCCTTCCCCGCGGTTTGAACCTGTCGTCACCGAGCCTGGCGGGCGCGGCGCGCATCGGCCCCGAGCGCTCCGCCAGCCAGGCGTTCCAATCCTCCCACCAGGTGCCGGGCCGCTTCTCGGCCCGGCCGAGCCACGCCTCCGGGTCTGCGTGATCGCCCTGCTCGGCCACGCGGTAGCTCGCCTTCTCGTTGCCCGGCGGGTTGACGATCGCGGCGATGTGGCCGCTGGTGGAGAGCGCGAAGCGGGTATCGCCGCCGAGCATTCGCGTCGTCCGCTGGCAGTTCTCCCAGGGCGTGATGTGATCGGCGATCCCGGCGACGACGTAGCTGTCGACGCTGACCTTTCCGAGATCGATCGGTGAGCCGAGCAGCTCGAGCTCGCCGGGCTCGACCAGCGGGTTGTCGAGCGCGATCTGGATGAAGTCGCGATGCAGGCCTGCCGCCAGGCGGGTCGCGTCCTGGTTCCAGAAGAGGATGTCGAACGCCGGTGGCCGCTGTCCGAGCAGGTAGTTGTTGACGACGTAGGACCAGATCAGGTCGTTCGGCCGAAGCCAGGCGAACAGCTCGGCCAGCGCCGCGCCGTCGAGGTAGCCCTTGCGGGCGGAGACCGCGAGCGCCGCGCGCGCGATGTCGCGGTTGACGAAGGCGCTCGGGACGCCGGCCTGCTCGTTGTCGAGCACGCAGACCCCGAGCGTCAGCCCCGCGAGCCGATCCTGCTCGCCGTTCGCGGCGAGGTGGCCCGCGACGCAGGCGCCGGCGATCCCGCCGCCGCAGAAGGCGAGCAGCTGCGCCTGCTCCGACTCGCCGACCTCGGAGGCCGTGTCGAGCGCCGAGAGGATCGCCTCGGCGTAGGTGTCGAGTCCCCAGCTGCCGTGCTCCGCCTCCGGGTTGCGCCATGAGATCACGAACACCTGCTGTCCCTGCTGCACCAGGTACTCGACCAGGCTGCGGCCCGGCGCCAGGTCCGCGATGTAGTACTTGTTGATCATCGGCGGCACGAGCAGGAGCGGCACGGAGCGCACCTCGTCGGTCTGGGGCGCGTACTGGATCAGCTCGAAGGGGTCCTCCCGCTGGATCACGGCCCCCTTGGTGGTGGCGAGGTTGACGCCGACCTCGAACTTCGAGGTATCGACCATCGACGGCAGCCGGGGCGGCGTTCGCATGTCGGAGGCGAGTTGCCCGGCGCCGCGAACGAAGCTCGCCCCACGGGTGGAGGCTGCGGTCTTGATCGCGGCGGGATTCGACCACGGGAAGTTGGACGGGGCGAGGGCGTCGCGGATGTTCTCGACCGGGAATCGGACGCGGCGCTCGGTCTGGATGTCGAGGTCCGCGTCGCGGATCAGCCCGTCGAGGGCCGCCCCCGTCGCCAGGTAGGCCTGCATCAGTCGGTGGAACAACGGGTTCTCCTGCCAGGCGGAATCGCCGAAGCGACGGTCGCCGCGGGGCGGCTCGAGCTCGGAGTCCCCCGCGGCCACGCGGCCAAGCTCGCGCGCGAGCCCGGTAACCCGGCGGGCGACGGTTCGCGGACGTCGGACGAGCGAAGACCCCAGCTTGAGCGTTGCATCCGCGGCGAAGAAGCGCTGGCGCGGGCTGTAGGTGGCCTCCGTGAGGAGGACGTCGAGGGGCGCACTCAGGTCGCGCTGATCCGGGGCGCCGTCCGCCGCAGTCGCCTTCGGTGCCTTGCTCGTGGCGCTCTCCATGGTCTCTCCTCCTCCTCTTGCTTCCGATCCGGAGCCGCTAGGTGAAAGCGCTCTCGCCCGTGATGTCACGCCCGACTACCAGCGTCTGGATCGCCTCCGTCCCCTCGAACGTGTAGATCGCCTCGATGTCCGCCATGTGGCGAATCACGTGGTTCTCGAGCAGGATGCCGTTGCCGCCGAGCAGATTGCGCGCCTCCGCAATCACCTCACGGGCCTTGACCGTGTTGTTGAGCTTGCCGAGGGCGGCGATCGTGTCCGAGAGCCGCTCCTCCTCCGTCAGCCGCCCGATCCGCAGGCAGTAGAGCTGCATCGCGGTGACTTCGGCCAGCATCCGGACCAGCTTCTCCTGCACTATCTGGAAGCTCGCGAGCGGCTTGCCGAATTGCTGCCGCGAGCGCGTATACGTGAGCGCCGCGTCGTATGCGGCCACGGCATGGCCGAGCGCGGCATAGGCACAGGTGGTGCGCGTGGCCGCCAGCACCCGCCCCGTGTCCTTGAAGCTCCCGGCCCCGGGCAACCGGCTCTCGGCCGGGACCCTCAGACCCTCCAGCAGGATCTGGGCGTTCCAGATCGCCCGGACCGAGGCCTTGCCCTCGATCACGCTCGCCTCGTACCCATCCGCCGGGAGCTCAACGAGGAAGCCCTTGACCTGACCGTCCTCTGTGTCGCGCGCCCAGACCACGACCACGTCCGCGACGGACCCGTTCCCGATCCAGCGCTTGGCCCCGTCGATCACGTACTCGTCGCCCTCCCGGCGCGCCGTCGTCTCCAGCGCCACCGAGTCGGAGCCGTGCTCGGGCTCGGTGAGCGCGAAGGCCCCGAGCTTCTCGACGCGAGCCATCTCCGGCAACCACCGCTGCTTTTGCTCCTCCGATCCGAGCATGTGGATCGAGCGCATCGCCAGTCCGGCCTGCACGCCGAGGAAGGTCCCGAGGCTGCCGTCGCCCCGACTGAGCTCCATGTTGATCAGCCCCGCGGCGAGCGGGCTCATCTCGGGGCAGCCATAGCCCTCGAGACCGTCGCCTACCAGGCCGAGCTCGCCAAGCCGCCTGCAGAGCTCGAGGGGAAACTCGGCTCGCTCCCAGTAGTCGTTGATGACCGGGAGCACCTCCTCCTCGACGAACTCGCGCGTTCGGGCCAGGTAGTCCAGCTCCGCGGAGCTCAAGTCCTCACGGAGCAGGAAATAGTCAGTTCCCAGGGCCTTGCCGACGTCGATTCGACCCGCGCCCTCGGCTTGCGTAACGGTAGTTGTCGACATGCTTAAACCTCTCCTCGATCCCATCCCGCAACCTACTCTCATCCTCATCGGGATCATCAGTAGCGCTCACCAAGATCGAGCGCCGTCCCCTGTGAGAGGGACACAAAGCGACATACAATTGCCGCCGGTCAACGGGGAAATGGCACAGCCCGAAACCAGAGCGGCCGTGAGCGCGACACAGGCATCGCCGGGCGTGCTGCGCCTGGTCGAGGGCTTCAGGGCGCGCATAGAGGAGATCCTCGACGACGCGGTCGGGGGAAGGGTGAGGATTCGCCTCTTCACCAATGCGCAGCTCACCGACGCTGGCGGCCCAGCTGAGGCAGCGCCGCAGCACTTCCTGGCCTTCGCGGCCGGGAATCGGCGTCTTGATGGTGCCGTGATTCAGCGCTGCCAGGCGCTCAGCCTTGAGCGCACGCAGGGACTCCACACCGGGCACAAGGGCCGCGAGCAGCAGGGTTTTTACCAGACGGTCGTCGTTGCGGAAGGCAGTCTGCCTGGGATCATCGTACGGCAGACGCACTAAATCTTCGCGTCGCCCGTGCTGGTGTTCCAGCAGCGGCAAGAGCTTGTGATGGTAGAGCCGTTTGGCGTTCTCAAAGTGAATCACCATGTCCTGGCTGAACGCCTCATCCCCGTGGGCGATCACATCGAACAGGTCGCCGACGGGGAGAATGTCGCCGACTGTGAGGGTGTCGCGTGCTCGACCAGCAGTTGCACCATCACTTTGAGCGCGGTGCGCTCCCGCTGCAGGGCGCTGGACACGGCAATCAACGTCTGCACCAGCGCCGGGCTGAAGGGGTAGAGTTTACGGAACATCTCCCGGTCCCCGCACTGGTCAGCAGCGTGGTCATGACCGCCTCGCGGATGTGCGCTGTCTGCGCAAAGGCCGCATCCAGCTCTGCCCGGGCCGCCGGGCTCTTGCATTTCAGGACGCGCTTCTCGGCAATCGCCGGCAAGTTGCGGTCTTCGAGGGTGATGGTGTGGAAGCGGCCTTCCCAGTGTTTCAGCGCATCGCTGAAGTTCAGCCGTTCCGCCCCCGTCACGGCATCCCCGATGAATTCGCTCAGATCACGCTGTCGCGCCACAAAGCTAATGATAGGTATGGGCCGATCGGGGGTCTGCGCCTCCACCAGTTTGGCCAGCTTCTGGCCTTCCTGATGCACAAACGTCAGATCAGCCGCATGACTGGCCAGCCACAGGATCAATTCGTCGAGAAACAGGATCAGCGCGTCGTAGCCCAGGCTGGCCGCATGTTTGCTCATAACCGACAACCCCTGATCAAGGGACAGATAGGCTTCGCGCTGGCGATCGACTTGCAGATGATACGAGCCAAAGAAGGTCCCGAGCAGTGCGCTGATGAGCTGCGAGCGCTCTTCCGAGCCAGGGAGATCCTCCATGGCTGCCTCAAAGCGCATCGCGTCCCAGCCGGCGGCCAGGTCACCCCATCCCCCTGTGCCGCCGGTGCCCTCACTCAGCGTCGTAAAAAACTGCGCATCGCCCATGCGCGCGCGCAAGGCGCGGGCGTCTTGGAACACGCCTTCGGCCAGATACACCCCCGGAATGGGTGCGTGCGGATGGGTGCGGCGTATAAAATCGACATAGCCGCCGAGGATCCCTGACTCCATATCATGCGCGCCGATCATATGGTAGGGCACCAGCAGGAATTTTTTCTCCAGGGCCCAGGCGTTATGTTTGCTGATTACCGGGGCCAGTTCGGGGATGCTCCGGGCGGCTGCATTGCCGTGCAGAATGAGGTGCAGCACGGCCATGAAATGGCTCTTCCCACTCCCAAAGCTGCCGTGCAGATAGCTCGCCTTGCTCGTGCGACTGTGCACGGCGCTGCTCAGGAAGGTCAGGGCATTGTCAAAGCATGCCTGCAATTCGGGGGTCACGACATAGTCACGCAGCGTCTCGTCAGGACGGTTCACACCCTCGGCAAGGCGCAATACAAAATCACCCTGTTGCACCTGCGCCGGGATATCGATGAGTTCGTGAATAAAAGTGGTCATGGGTTACTCACTATGGGCATCAGCAGCCCATAGTGCAGCACATAGGCTGCGAAGCTCGCAGGATCTGACGACGTTAGAGCGTGCGCTGGCAAATAGTGCAGCTCAATATCGTCCCCTACCTCCCGTTGGACCAGAGCGGTTATCTCCGCCCGCTGAAAAAGCGTCCACCCCTCAAGCCCTTCCACAAACACCGCGAGATCAATATCGCTGTACGTGTCAGGTGTTCCGTGCACGTGCGAGCCAAAGACATAGCCAGCGTGCACCGGCATATGCCGAGCCAAAACCCGGAGCGCCTGCCTCGCGCGCTGTTCTATCGCAGCATTGATGTAGAGATGAACGCATCCCGGCGTACGCCGGATCCAGATCCGGGGGCCGCCGGGATTCCCGCGTGCGCGGGAATGACCACTCGCTGCGACGCCGTCTGTTGAGACTCCAGAGTGCATAAACACCTTCTAAGTGAGACGTTGTTCTTCTCCCTTCCATAAGGCATCTGCCTCCAGGAACGCCTTCCCCGCGTGGGAGGAATGGCAGACGAGACGGACGGTGCTGGCTGTCGCCAGCACTCGCCTTGAACCACTGATGTAAAATTCCCGCGCTGCCAGTGCGTCCAGCCTTCGCCTTGAGTGACGGGATCATCCCAAGGCGTTTCGCCCGTACGAGTAGACCTACGGTGCCTGTAACCCCCAAACCTCTGGCGACAGCGCGAGCGCGCCGATCATCGAGAATAATCCGCCATCCGTGTGCATGCGCCAACGCAATTGCCTCGGCTTCGCCGTCATCCACCAGCATCTTCAGCGCGGCGATGAAGGCATGATCCGTGGGTGTCTCCACAATGAGCCATGGCAAGGGCGTGCCAAACTCGTGCTGTACTTCCGGCGGGACGAGAATCGGGTCATGGTGCCGGAAGGAGGTCCAGCTGCCCGATCCTTTCCAGGCCGATCAAGCAGGTACTATCGGTGACAACCGGTTCCGTCACAGCTCGATCTCGTCCTGTAATTCCTCAGGCGCGTAATCAAAGACAGGGACGTGATATTGGCCGAGCACGTCCATAAACGCCCGCCTGGAGAACTCTGCGAGCTTTGCCGCCTGTCCCAGTGAGATTTTGCTGACTTCATAGAGTTTGACGGCCAGCAACAACCTGGCCTCGTCCTCTGAAAGACTAAAGGGCAGGGTCACGCGCAATTCGCCTGTGCTCATGTGTTTCTCCAATCATGACTACGGCGTCGCTTTGCTGCGACGACGTGTCGTCTTCTTCGGCGGCCCCCACGCTGCGATCTGGTCGAGCGTCTTGCCCATCTGGCGGGCTTCTTCCTGGATGAAACCCTCGAAGTAGTCGCCCATGTTCATGCCAAACTCGGGATCGATATCGTTATGCCACTGCTTGAGCCAGGGGAGCAGCCAACCAGGCAAGCCAGCAATGGCACCAGGCGTGGGTCGTCACGGCCGCCGAGGCGTTCCTGGATATCGACGTAATAGGCACTGATGGCACGCGCCAGTTGCAGATGGTCGTAGCCAGCCCAGGCGATCATCAGCGTGCCGTCAGGGCCTTCGCAGTGCGGGAAGCTCACCCAGCGTTCTTTGGGTACATCTAAATCGGGCCACACGACATTAGCACAGTGAGGCACTCGTGTGATACGTTGGATGTTCACCCACATCCACGTCTCAAGGAGTCCCCACTGTGCCGTCCACAACCTTACTGGAGATACCTCCAGAAGAGCAAGCCCAGATGCGCGCCATCCTCCGCCGCGCACGGTATGGCTATCTGCTGGCGTTCCATATCTTACTGCTCTGTGCGGCGGGCCGAAACCCGACGGAGATTGCGGCCTTCCTGTTTTGCTCACGCTCCAGTGTGTACCGTATCGTGCGGGCGTATCGCACGGGGAGCCTCGGCATCCGTGATTGACCAAGACGGTCAGCTCTCCATCGCTGTCCAGACGACGGTCTTGATGCCGTGGCTCACGCGCTCCCTCGGTGCCTTACTCAAAGCGGCCCCGCGTGCCTATGGCTGGTGCCGCACCCGCTGGAGTTGTGCCACCCTCGCGGCGACGCTCCAGGCCAAACACGGCATCGAGGTCTCGGCGGAAACGGTACGCCGCTGGCTCCATGAGATCGGCTGGGTGTGGAAACGGGCCAAGCTGGTGGCCAAAGATGACGACCCGCACCGGATCGAGCGCTTGGCCCGTATTCGGTTCCATCACGAACACTTGCAAGCGCATGAGGTGATGGTCTTTGCGGATGAACTCGATATTCACCTCCTGCCCAAGGTCGGGGCGGCGTGGATGCCGCAAGGCACGCAGGCCGAGGTCATGACGCCAGGGAAGAATGAGAAGCACTATCTCGCTGGGGCGCTGCATCTCGCCACTGGCAAGTTGCTCTATTGCCTCGGTCCTCGTAAAAACAATGGGTTGTTTCGGGATCTCTTGACGCTGCTGGACGCCACGTACCCGGCTCGACAGATTTCGCGCATCTATGTGGTCGCGGATAACTACTGTATTCATAAAGCGAAAGCCGTCGAGCAGTGGTTAGCCAGTCATCCCCGTTTTGTGTTGCTCTGGTTGCCGACGTACTGTCCGCGGGCCAATCCGATTGAGCGGGCGTTCGGCGATGTGCACGACAAGTGCACACGGAACCATAAACGGAAACGTCTCCGCGATTTGGTGCAGGACGTCGAGCAGCACGTGCAAGAAAATGGACCATGGCAGTACAAACTCTCCCAGCTCTATGATGCCCCTGAGGTCACAGCGGCTGTCGAGCGTATAGCCGCCGAGAAACAACCCAAGCTTGCAGCGTGAGTGTACGAATCTCATGTGGCCCGATTTAGCTTACCGCGCAACCGCCAGGAGGTGCTGGTAGCAAAGTCACTGTTCGTGTACCTGGGTGGTACGGGGATGTTGCCGACCTGGTGGCGCTTTCGCTCCCGGGCCTGAGTCCGTCAGATATTGAAGGTCGTCCTTCGATAACTGAGTGCGGGTGTCTATGGCGTCTTCCTGCCTCTGCAAGTCCCAGATTTGTTCCCATTCCCTGTGTTTGCGCCGGCCACTGTCTTTATACCGTAGGATTGGCAGTAGCGGGACACTTCGGCCTCGACCAGCTCGGCGACCAGCCGGGCAACATCGAAGGCAGGATCATTGCAGTATAGCTCGCCAACTCGTATGAAGTCGGTGTCCCGCCGGATCACATTCGGCCAGCCGGGAGATAGAGATGAGCGCGATGTCGACTTTCACGCTGGGTATCTTCGCTTCCTTCAACCGATCATCGAAGTCGAAAGATTCTCCAGGCGAATCTTAGTAACCAGTTGCGTAACGCCGATCTGTTGCGTATCCCACTGCTCGATGTTCCAACGGCGTTTGTGTTCAGGCTGTTCGATCAGCGCAATGTTGGGGTTGGTCT
>CAWFRG010000014.1:0-255099 GCA_963818205.1 uncultured Solirubrobacterales bacterium | reverse complement strand
GTAGCCGACGGGCGATGGACGAACCCCGCGCTGTTCCTTCTCGCGCAAAGCGAGAGTTTGAGACTTCGGAGTGCTGACACTTCCCCACCCTTCCACCGATAAACCGGAGGGACTCGCTCTGCCGGTGATCGAGGTCGCGGCGTGACCGCGCAGCTACTCCGACAGCCCGGCGGCTTCGAGGGCCTTGTTTCACGGGTCTCAGTACTCGCGGCCACCCGCGATCTTCCCGTCGCGGGGTGGGTGAAGACCGTCCAGTTGGCCTGAATCCGGTGTCAACACCGCTGAGCCGGGCGCGTCCGCCGAAAGCGCTCCTACCGTAAACACCGTAGACCCCACCGGCGTCGATCAGTTCCACCCAGCTCCAATACCAGAACCCGTGAACATGTCGATCCAGTCCTTGGGCCAATGCCCGCACGGCGTCCTTGCCGTGAAGCGGAAACGGAACTCAAGAACCGACGCACCCGCGCGAGAGGCGCGGTACTCGATGTCGTCGGTGAAGTGCTCCATGAACCGATCAAGCCCTCTCACTAGGCGAAGACCTCGTGGGCCCCACGCACGATCTCGACGTTCTCCTTCGACATCGCCCACGCAGTATCTCGCTCTGGCCTGCGGGCCGCCGGTGCCACTACTTCCACCCATTCACAGATAAACCGGAGGGACTCGCTCTGCCGGTGATCGAGGTCGCGGCGTGACCGCGCAGCTCTCTCCGACAGCCCGGCGGCTTCGAGGGTGCTCTGCTCCGCCTTGCGGCTGAGCAGCGCGTCGTTCCCCGCGCCGCCCTTGCAGGAGTGGTTCCCTTGCCCCCGAACAGGCGGTCGGCCCCTCCGCCCCCCGCAGCCCTTCGCGCTTACCCCCTCCCCGAAGGACGTCGGCCTTCTTACCGCCCTTCAGCAAGAAGTCACTGCCCTTGCCTCCGGAGGGGCGGTCCCGGCCCCCCCTACCGTTCAGGTCGTCGGGGCCCTCCTCGCCGAAGATCCGATCGCGGCCCTTGCCCCCGTTGGCAAAATCGGCGTGCTTGCGGGCGCAGATGAGGTCATTGTCCCCGAAGGAGAGGATCACGTCGGCCCCGGCAGAGCCCACGATCACGTCCGGCCCCGGCGTTCCCAGCGTTACGTCATCACCCAGGGAGGCGACGATCGTCGCCGGGACGCCCTTGCAGGTAGGCGCCGCGGCAGCTTGACCGATCGCGTTGGAAGGCGACGGCGTCGAGGCCGGGGCGGCCACGGCACCGATCAGTCCGCAGCGACCATCAGCGATGCCGCCGCGATGCGAATCCTTCGCTTCATGAGTATCTCCCTCGCCCTGGGCTAGCGATGCGGCCTAACCCACGGCCCCATCAGGTGCGCAGGAAGGTAGCACTCCACGTTCTCCTCCGACATCGCCCACGCAGTATCTCGCCATGCCTGCGGCAGCAGTGCCACGGCTTCCAGGAGTCGTGGCACCCCAACTCTGGCGAGCTTCCGCTTCCGCGTGAAAGCGGCGGCGAGCCGATGTGACGGCCTACGGCTTCAACTTCCGCCCACTCGTAAACAGCCACTGCGACCACGCCAGCAGCGCCAGCGCACATCGCCGCGACCACCGCGAAGGCGATCCAGGGGCTGACGTCGGAGACGCCGAGGAAGCCGTAGCGGATCGCCTCGACGACGTAGAAGAGGGGGTTGGCGTGGGAGAGCTGCTCCCAGGGGCAGCCGAGGCGGTCGATCGAGTAGAAGACGCCGCCGAGGAAGGTGAGGGGGAGGATGACGATGTTGTTGATGAAGCTGGTGTGGTCGAAGGTCTCGGCGTAGATGCCGACGATCGTGCCGAGGGCGCCGAAGCCGACCACCAGGAGCAGGACGGCGAGGGCGAGCAGGGCCGGCTGCTCGATCGGGGCGCCGGTGATCGGGATCGCGAGGGCGGCGAGGCCGACGCCGATGATCAGGGCGCGGAAGGCGCCGCCGATCAGGTAGCCGACGTTGACCTGCCAGTGGTGCATCGGGGCGGCGAGGACGTCGTCGATGAAGCGGTCGTTGCGGCCCTGGAAGATCGTCGAGGCGTTGTTCGAGTAGGCGGCCTGGGCCATCGCCATCGCGACCAGGCCGGGGACGATGAAGACGTCGTAGTCGAAGCCCGAACCGTCCTGATCGTCCCGCCGAGGGAGAGGCCGAAGACGATGATGAACAGCAGGGAGGAGACGACCGGGGCGAGGGTGGTCTGGGTCCAGAGGCGGAGGACCCGGTGGCACTCGCGGCGCGAGAGCCAGATGAAGCCCTGCCAGGGGCGCGGCTGAGCGTGATCGCTCATCGCCCGGGATCATAGAATCGAGGCATGAACCGCTCTGACGTCGATAGGAGGAGCAGCAATGCCTGAGCACACGACCGGAACGCGCGAAGAATGGGAGGCGGCGCGGGAGGAGCTGGCGAAGCTCGAGGCCGAGCAGGCCGAGCGCAATGAGGAGATCAAGGAGAAGCGGCGCTCCCTACCGTGGGTGCCGGTCGAGAAGGAGTACGAGTTCGACACCGAGGACGGCAAGAAGACCCTGGCCGAGCTGTTCGACGGCCGCTCACAGCTGCTCGCCTACAACATCATGTTCGGGCCCGACTATCAGCTGGGCGCCTGTCCCGGATGCACGAGCCTCGGCGACGAGTTCGACGGCGGGCTGATCCACCTGAACAAGCGCGACGTGACGATGCTCTGCTTCTCGCGCGCTCCGATCGACCGACTCCTTGCCTACAAGGAGCGGATGGGCTGGCAGTTCCCCTGGGTCTCCACCTACGGCACCGATTTCCCCTTCGACTACGGGCTGGCGATGACCGAGGAACAGGCCCAGGAGGTCCCCGAGGTGAAGCAGATGATCGACGACCCGCCTGGTTGGTTGCAGGAGTGGTCGGAGCAGGTCGGCGCGGAGCTCAAGGACGGGCTGCGCGAGGGACCGGGATTCATCGCCTTCGCCCGCGAGAACGGGACCGTCTACCTGACCTACCAGGTGATGGCGCCCGACCCGTTCGTGGCGCCGTATCACTCGTTCCTCCTCGATCGCACGCCGAAGGAGCCGCCCGAGGAGCCTCGCGCCTGGCGCAAGGACGAGTACCCGGACTGATTCTGAGCAGCGCTTGGGGCGCCGTCAGGCGGGGGATTCCTCCACCTCGCGGCGAGCCGTGGCGACGGTCTTCATGTAGACGTCCTCCAGAGTCGCGGCGTCGAAGCGCTCCTTGAGGCCGGCGGCGGTGTCGCGGGCGATGATCCGGCCGCCGCCGATCAGGGCGATCTCCTCGCAGAGGGCCTCGGCTTCCTCGAGGTAGTGGGTGGTGAGCAGGATCGTCGTCCCCTGCTCGTGGAGTCGGCGGATGTAGCGCCAGAGCTCGTGGCGGAGCTCCAGGTCGACGCCGGCGGTCGGCTCGTCGAGGATCACCAGGCGCGGCTCGTGAAGGAGCGCGCGGGCGAGCAGCAGGCGGCGGCGCATGCCGCCGGAGAGCTTCGGGGCGCGGACGTCGCGCTTGGCGCGGAGGTCGAAGACGTCGATCATCTGCTCGGCGCGCTCGGCGGCCGCATCGCCACTCATCCCGTAGTAGCCCCCGTGGTAGACGAGCGTCTCGTGGACGGTGAGGAAGCGGTCGAGGTTCGGCTCCTGCTCGGCGATGCCGATCGTCCGCCGCGCCTCCATGCTTCCGCCGGGATGGCCGAAGACCCGGATCTCGCCCTCGGTCAGCCGGATCAGATTGCAGACGGCGCTGATCAGGGTGGTCTTGCCGGCGCCATTCGGGCCGAGCAGGCCGAAGAAGCGGCCGGAGGGCACCTGGAGGTCGAGCGCGTCGAGCGCGAGCGTACCGTCGTCGTAGCGCTTGGTCAGCTGGTCGAGCTCGAGGGCGTTCATATCTGGCGGAAGGCGTCGGCGTGCTCGACCGTCCACTCCTCGAAGGAGCGGGGCTCCCCCGCACCGCGCACCCCAGCGAGGGCCGGCGACAGGGGCTTAGGGTCGTTCAGATCGCCGACGAAGCCCTCAGCGCCCTCGGGAAGCTTCGCCTTGTCGGCGTCGCTGCGGATCAGAGCGCGTACGGGCTCGCCGGCGCCGGTGAGAGCGCGGACCAGCTCTCCGCCCACATTTCCCGTCGCCCCGGCGATCAAGTACACGCTGTTGAGGCTAGTTGGTGCCCGACCTTGGCAAGATCGCGCAGGTGAACGAGAGGCCCCGCAACCCGCTGCGCAGCGAGGCGGACATGTTCCGGGTGCTGCTGATGTTCGTGGTCGCAGGCGCGGCGGTGATCGCGGTGGCGCTGGTGGTCAGTTCGCTCGCCGGCTTCCTGCTCGCGCTGGTCCTGGTCGGGCTCGGACTCTGGCGCGCCTGGGGGCTGATCCAGGAGTGGCGTCGGTACGGCTCGGATCCGGCGGAGCGCTAGCTACTTACCGCCACCGCCGCCGGCAGCACCACCGCCCCCGCCGACCGCCTGGGTCAGGAACTGGACCAGCTGCTGGAGCTGCGGGGGGGTCAAGGTTGTGCCGTAGTTCTGGGGCATCACGCCGGCGGGGAAGCCCGGGGTGATCTGCGCGTTCGGGTCGGTGATGTCCTGCGAGATCTCGGCGGGGCTCATGCCCGGGAGCACCTGATCGAGGTTGGGGCCGACGGTGCCCGTCGTGCCCGCCTGGCTGAGGGTGTGGCAGCCGCCGCAGTTGGTGGCGAAGAACTCGGACGGCATGAACTCGGGCGGCTTGATCCCGGGGACGCCGGCGACGCTGGCGACGTAGGCGGCGACGTTCTTCAGGTCGTCACCCTCGACCAGGTTCGCCGGCATGTAGATGTCGGTCTGGTCTGGGTTAGCGGGGCGCGGGTTCTCGATCTGGGACTCGACCACGCCCTCGATCGTGTCCTGATCCATTCCGCTCGCCCGCGCCTGCGCGAACGCGGCGTCCAGATCCGGGCCGACGGTGGCGCTGGTGCCGGCGCCGGTCAGGGCGTGGCAGGTGCCGCAGTTCTGGGTGAAGAGCTGCTCGCCCTCGTCGAGGTCCGCGTTCTCCTGGAGGTCGCAGCCGGTCAACCCGGCGAGAGCGGCCAGGGCGACGGCCGCGCCGAGCAGCCGTCTGGCCCGCCAGGACTGCCTGAGCCGCCCAACCCGACGTTGGTCCCTGAGGGGGCGCATGCGGAGCGGAATCCTATAGCCGTCACAGATTCTCCACCCGAGCTCCCGGGCGTCGGATAAGCTTGCGCCGAAGGGCACTAGTCGGAAGTGACCGGAGGAGTCTGGTGGAGGTTCGCGAAGGGATGTCGAGCGTGGTCCTGGCTCTCGGCCCTTCCCACACCCTGCGTCAGGCGGCGACCAAGATGACCGAGAAGGGGACCGGCGCCGCCATCGTCTTCGACGATGAGTCTCCGGCGCCGCGGATCATCACCGAGCGCGACGTCCTCAGGGCGGTCGGCAACGGCAAGAACCCAGACGAAGAGCGGGTCGCCGATTACATGAGCGAGAGCGTGATCTCGGCCGCCCCCGAGTGGAGCCTCGAGCAGGCCGCCGAGGAGATGGCCACCCGCGGCATTCGCCACCTGGTTGTGGTCGACCACGGCGAGCTGGTCGGGGTGCTCTCGATGCGCGACATCGTCCGCTGCTGGACGACGGCCGGCGCAACCTCGTCGATGACGCCTCCGTAGTTACTCCGGCGGCGGCGAGACCGAGAGCGGGATCGGCGCGGTGTCCGGGCGCTGCTCGATCGGCATCCGGGCGATCTCGTTCCGGTTGATCCGGAGCCAGGCGATCAGCGACGGGAGCGCGATCAAAGCACCGGCGGCCGAGTAGGGCCACCAGGCGTAGACGCCGACCACCACCGCCGCGATCCCGATCGCGACCAGGGCCGGCAGCGCCGAGGGGGGGGCCAGATAGATCAGCTCGGTGGGCTTCGGCGGCTCGCTCACGCGATGTAGAGCACGGTGACGTAGAAGGCGAGCGCGAAGACGAAGAGAGCGATGCTGGCGGTCACCATCCCGGCCCTGATGGTCGCCCTGGCGCGATTGCGGTCCACGGCGGAAGCCTATCCAGTACCGGGGTGCCCGCGGGCGGCCGCCCGCCGGGCGGCCTGGCGGTCACCACGCCCGGTCGAGCGCCATCGCGACGAAGAGCAGCGCCAGGTAGGCGAGCGAGCTGAGGTAGAGGCGGCGGGCGGCCGCCCGCGACGGCCGCGCCAGCAGGGCGCAGCGCGAGGCGCGATGAACCCGGCCCCGAGCGCCAGCGCGGAGACGAGGTAGAGCGTCGCCGAAGAGCCCGGTGAGCACCGGCCCGACCGTGACCGCCACCAGCAGGACCGAGTAGACGAGGATCTGGCGGCGGGTGGTCGTCCTCGCCGCGGACCACCGGCAGCATCGGCACCCCGGTGCGCGCGTAGTCGTCGGCGATCAGCAGCGACAGCGCCCAGAAGTGCGGCGGCGTCCAGAAGAAGACGATCGCGAACGGCCACAGCGCCTGGGCGGAGAGCCCGCCGGTGGCCGCCGCCCAGCCGACGAGCGGCGGCACCGCGCCGGCGGCGCCGCCGAGGACGATGTTCTGCGGCGTGCGCGGCTTCAGCCAGAGCGTGTAGACGAAGACGTAGCCGAGCAGGCCGGCGGCGGCGAGCGCCGCGGTCAGGACGTTGACCGTGATCGCGAGCTGGACGACGGCGATCAGGCCGAGGGCGACGCCGAAGGCGAGCCCGCGGGCGGGGCTGATCCTGCCGCTGGCGAGCGGTCGCTCGCTGGTCCGCTCCATCCGGGCGTCGCGCTCGCGCTCGATGTAGTGGTTGATCGCGCCGGCGCCGCCCGCCGCCAGGTAGCCGCCGAGCATCGTCCAGAGGATCACAGACAGCGCCGGGCCGGAGGGGTCGGCGACGAACATCGTCGCCACCGTGGTCAGCAGCAGCAGCGAGATGATCCGCGGCTTGGTCAGGCTGACGTAGTCGTTGGCGGTGGCGATCGCGGTCCGCATCACCCGGTCGCGCTGGCCGGCCGCCGGGTCGCCGTTCTCGCTGGTCGCGGGGGGATCGATCGCCCGGTGACCGCGGCCGATCCGGCCCTGCTTCACTGCGCTGCTCCTCATCTAGGCCGCCGCCGTCGAGGCCTCGGCGCGCGGCGCCCGCGAGCCCTCGGTCGCGGTCGCCGGAGCCCAGGCGAGCCGGAAGGCGATCAGCACCAGGCATCCCCAGAGCAGGGTCGCCGCGGTCAGGTGGGCGACGATCAGCACCGCGTGCTCGCCGAGCCAGACGTTGAGCGCCCCGAGCAGCAGCTGACCCAGCAACAGGAGTACCGCGAGGCCGAGTAGCCGCGAGCGCGAGCCCCGCCGGTAGGCGACCCCGAGCAACAGGAAGATCGCCGCGGTCGCCGCGTAGACCAGCACCCGGTGGGTGAGGTGGATGTCGGTCAGCCGGCTCTCCCCGAACGGAAGGATGCGCCCGTCGAGGCAGGTCGGGAAGGTCTCGCCGCAGGCGAGGTGGGCGCCGGCGATGTTCGGCCCGACCTCGTTCACCCCCTCCTCCTCGGTGCCGGCCATGTAGCCGCCGGCGACGATCGCGGCCAGCAAGCAGGATCGCGGCGACGGCGGCATAGGGACGAAGCCCGCGGACCCGGGGCGGGGCGGGCGTCTCGGCCCTCGGCCTCAGCCGGCGGCGAGCTCGAGCGCGGGACCGCGCCGCCGAGCCAAAGCAGGATGCCGAGCAGGACCATCGCGAGGGCGAGATGGGCGGCGACAAGCAGCTCGTGGAGGCTGTTCTCGACGACGAGGCCGCCGAGCCCGGCCTGCGCCAGCACCAGCACTCCCGCCGCCACCGACCCTCGGAGTGGCCAGGAACGGTCGCGCAGCCCCTTGTAGGCACGCCAGGCGAGCAGCGCGATCAGGGCGACGACCACCCCGGCGAGGACGCGGTGGGAGAACTCGACGATCCGGTTGACGTCCCCGACCAGGGGGATCACCTCGCCGCCGCAGAGCGGCCAGCCCTCGGTGCCGCTGCCGCCGGGGCCGCAGCCGAGGCCGGAGTCGCTCACCCGGACTACCCCCCCGACGATGATCAGGAGGAAGGTCGTGATCGCGGTCAGGTCGGCCAGGCGGCGAAACCGGCGAAGCTCGTCACCGCCCTCGCCGGCGCGAGTCCCACCAGGGCCATTCATGCGGCTCAGGCTACCGGCTCGGTGCTCTCAGACGGCTCGGCCGACCGCTCGGGTTCGGGCGCCTCGTGCTGCTCGACCGCCTCGCGGATGTCGCGCAGGGGCTCCTCGCTGCGGACGTCCGGAACGACGTCGAAGTTGTGGGGCGGGGGAGGCGAGAGCGCCAGCCACTCGAGCGTGTCGCCGCGCCACGGATCATGTCCGGCGCGAGCGCCGCGGCCGACGCTGAAGTAGGCGTTGAGGAGCGAGAAGGTGATCCCGGCGACGAGGACGAAGGCGCCGATCGTCGAGAGCAGGTTGTAGATGTCGAGCGACTGGACATCGAAGAACTTGTAGACGTCGACGGGCTGCCCCTCGAGCCCGGCCAGCGCCATCGGGATCAGGGTGAGGTGGACGCCGACGATGATCAGCAGCAGCGAGGCGCCGGCCATCCCCTCGCCCATCGTCCGCCCGGTCATCTTCGGGAACCAGTAGTAGAGGGCGGCGAGCCCGCCCAGCACCGGCCCCCCGACGAAGACGTAGCCGGTGACGGCGGTGGCGTCGGTGGTGTCGGCGAGCAGCCAGTTGACCGGGATCACGGCGTGCATCAGCTCGCCCGCGAGTCCGAAGGAGAGGGTCGAGATCGCACCGAGCGCGAACAGCATCGGTGCGCGGAGCCGGATCACCCCGAAGGCGAGGGTGCCGATCCAGTTGACGAGGAGAACCCCCAGCGGCACGACCAACAGCAGCGCCGCCGCCATCGACCCATACAGCCAGCCGATCGGGATCGAGGCGGTGTACATGTTCTCCATCCAGGCGAGGAGGCCGAGGGCGCCGATCGCCGCGATCGAGCCGGAGACGGCGCCGCGGGAGAGCAGCGGCTTGCCGGAGAACGTGGGGAGGATCTCCGAGATCGCCCCGATCGCCGGGAGAAGGAAGAGCAGATAGCACCCGGTGAAGAAGATCCAGCTCAGGTGCTGGTAGTAGAGGGGTGCGCCGCCCTCGCCGGCATCGAAGAAGACGCCGTTGAAGTGGCGGTCGATCTCGAGCATCACCAGCGCCGCGAGCATCACCGTGCCGGCGACGATCAGCACCCAGCTCGAGACGGCGGCCGAGAAGCTGAAGGGGGGCAGCCGCCGCCAGGCCATCCCGGGGGCGCGCAGCTTCGCCACCGTCACCGCGAGGTTGATCGCCTGGAGGACGAGGCCGAGGACGGTGAGGCCGACGGCGGTGATCCAGACGTCGACGCCGTTGTTGGAGATGAACACCGTGTCGGAGAGCGGCGGCCAGGCGTTGAACCCCGACTCCGGCGGCGTGTAGGCGAAGCTGGCGAAGAGGATCGCGCCGCCGGCGATGTAGAGCCACACCGCCAGCGAGGCGAGCCGCGGGAAGGCGATCGCCCGCGCCCCGATCTGCAGCGGGACGACGTAGGTGTAGAGCCCGATCGCCAGCGGGAGGGCGAAGAGGACCACCAGGGCGGCGCTGCTCACCGAGAACAGCCGGTTGAAGGTGATCGGGTCGATCAGGTCGTTCTCGGGGACCGCCAGCTGCAGCCGGATCAGCAGATAGCCGATCAGGCCGACGAAGAGGAAGGAGAGGGCGGCGCCGATGAAGAGCCGCCCGATGTCCTTGTGGTCGGTGCTGGTCGCGAGCTCGAGCCAGCGGGGGCCGGGGGAGGGGACCCGGTCGGTTACCAGCTCGGGCCGGTGCGGGGAGAGGGCCCGTCCGTCGCTCACTTCCCCTCCTCCTCGATCGCCGCTTCGGTCCCCGGCGTGATCCGCGAGACCCGCTCCTGGACGAACGCCTGGGCCTCCTGGATCCCGGCTGCCTGCTCCTGGAGCCAGGCCTGGTAGGCGGTCACGCTGACCACCCGTACCCGGGTCCGCATCACCGCGTACGCCGGCCCGGAGAAGGCGTAGGACTGCCCGTCATGGACGCCCTCCTCGTCGGCCTTGAACCAGGTCGAGTTCGTCTCCCCGGGGACCGCGTCGAACTTGCCGCCGAGCCCCGGCACCCACCAGCGGTGGACGACGTCGGTGGAGTCGAGCTTGACGACCACCGCGGTGTCGACCGGGACCACCAGCTCGTAGTAGCTGAACGTGCCGTCCGGGTACTGGTAGCGCCAGATCCACTGCTGGCCGGATGCGTCGATCGTCAGCGGGGCCGGTTGTCCCGACGGCAGACTGACCTGACGCTGGGCAGTGGTGTTGGCGGCGGACTGGAGGCCCTCTGGCCCCGATGCCTCGACCTCGCTGGCGTTGTCGGTGAAGATGACCCCGGCGACGAAGACGGCAGCGCCCAGCACCCCGAAGGCTGCCCCGGCAGCAAGCTGCGGCGGGCGCCGGGTCTTCAGCCGCCGCGGCTCGCGGCCACGGGCGGCGCGGAACCGGACCACCACCGCCACCAGGGCGAGGTTGATCGCGACCACCAGGATCCCGGCGATCGCAAGCAGCACCCAGTAGAGGGTGTTGAGATCGTCCGCGTTCGGAGAGTGGGCGGTCTCGGGACCCAAGACGCGCGTGAGTCTATTAAGGAGCCGCCCGGGAGACCCGATTGCCGCGCCGAGCGGCCGGCGGAATCAGGAGAATTGGCCAGCTGGCCAGTTTTTTGGCAGAATCGGGCTGCCGGTAGACGCGGCCGCGTCGTTTATGGCGCCGAATATCGAGAGGAGAGGCGATGGCGAGAAACGGTCAGGTCGCGAAAGGAACGACTGCGGTGGCGATGCGAAGGATGGCCGACGCCGATCCGGAGCTCGCCGCTCGTCTCGTCGTCCAGTCGCTGCCGGCGGCGGCCGCCGGCCTTCCGGCCGGACTCAGCTACCGCCTCGAGCTCGAGAACCTCGGCGCCTGGCGGGTCGAGTCCCGCGGCGACCGCGCCGACGTCAGCGAGGTGAACGGTGGCGGGGACCTGAACGGAGAGGCCTTCGCGATCTCGACCGACGCCCGCACCCTCGCCAGGCTGGCTGCGGGCGCCAACCCGATCGGTGCGCTCGCCCGCGGGCGGCTGAAGCTGCGCGGGAAGCGCCGCAAGGCGCTCGCCCTCCGCGGCCTCTCCCAGGACGCCGGGCCCCGCGACCTCGCCCGGCTCGGCTCTCCCGTCGATCCCGACCTCCTCTTCCGCTCGCTCGCCTACGCGATCGATCCCGAGTGGACCCGTGGCCACCGCTTCACCGTCGGCTACGAGCTGGTCGGAGAGGGCGGTGGCCGCTGGCACGTCGTCGTGGATGACGGTCGCGTCAGCACCGGGACCGGGCTCGGAGACGAGCCGGACGCCGTGGTGCGGATCCGCTACTCGGACTGGCTGCGGATGCTCGCCGGAGAGATCACCCCGCCGGAGGCGATGCAGCTGGGGCTCACCGAGGTCGACGGCCAGATCCCGCCGGTGACGTTGCTCGGGCGCTGGATCGACCGGGCCGAGGGTGTCGATGGACCGGAGTTGGCGCGCGAGGAGCGCCAGCGGCGCCGGCAGGCGCAGAATGCCGGCAGCTGGGGCGGCAAGGTCAGCTCCAACGGCGCGTCGGCCGACGCCGGCGATCCGGCCGAAGGAAAGCGCCCCGGGGGCGGCCTGATGAGCTATGAGCAGCTCTATGCGCTCTGGGAGCGCCAGAACTGGCGGGCCCACGAGCTCGACTTCAGCGTCGACCGGGAGCACTGGCTGAACAGCCCGAGCGAGGCGCAGCGGCACACCGCCTTCAGCGTCGGCAGCTTCTACGTCGGCGAGGAGCGGGTCACGGCCGACCTGGCGCCGTTCGTGCTGGCCGCGCCGAGTGGGGAGATCGAGGCGTTCCTCGCCACCCAGCTGGTTGACGAGATGCGCCACGCGGTCTTCTTCGATCGCTGGGCGAGCGAGGTGATGGCCCTCGAGTCGGGCAGCTTCCGGAACCGGCTGCACGAGATCGAGGAGCGGATGCTCGGTCCCTGGCACTTCCTCTTCGACGACTCGCTGCGCGAGGTCGCCAACCGGATCAAGGCGAGGCCCGACGACCTCGAGCTCTTCGTCGAGGGAATCGTCACCTACCACATGGTCACCGAGGGCGTCCTGGCGATGCCCGGCCAGCGGATCATGATCCAGTACACGGCGGACCACGACCTCTACCCGGGCTTCAACAAGGGCTTCAGCCTGGTCGAGCAGGACGAGCACCGCCACATCGCCTTCGGGGTCCGCTTTCTCAAGGACGTCTGCGAGGAGCGCCCTGAGATGAAGCAGGTCGTCGTCAGCACACTCGAGAAGCTGTTGCCGAAGTCCGCCGAGGTCTTCTGCCCACCCGAGTGCGACGATCCCTCCGACTTCGTCTCCTACGGCCACCACTCCTCCCAGGTCTACGGCTTCGCCTACCAGGCGCTGAAGCGCCGGATGGCGGCGATCGGGGTCGAGATCCCGCCCCCGAGCGGCTGATGCCGGGCCCGGTCGACTTCGGCGGCCTAGACGAGCGCCGGGTGATCGCCGCCGAGGCCGCGCCCGCCTAAGCCGAAATCGAAACCGGTCAGCTGTCCTGCTTGGTCAAGGTGATGTCCATCCAGGGCTGCCATTTTCCTTCGTCATCCAGCAACTCCCAGTGCCCTGTGATGACGTCGCCGTCATCGTTGAATGTGCCGGTGAACCGTTCTCCCTTGCCGCGCATTCTCCAGATGAGGGCCCCGTCTTCCCTGTCCAGGTTCGCCTCATACGCCCCCGGCCCATCGCTGCCGAAATACTGCGTGATGTAGGCGCTTCGCTCAGGGTCGTAGCCAATGATCTCGGCGCCTTCGACCTTTTCGTCGCCCACTTCGGCGTCGACCCCATGCAGGAGGGCGAAGCCGCCGGGAGCCCACTCGTAGGTATCGACTGCATCGATCTTCGCCGCCGGGGCTTCCGGAGTCTCTGTGGTCCTTCCCTCGGTCTTCCATCTGCCGATCAGCGCAGCAAGTCGTTCGTGCTCGCCGCCGGATGCCTGTTCCATCGGATCCTCCTGTCGTCCATATGCCTAACAGCCTATACTGAATCCGGTATGGAGGTTCGAGAGACAAACGGCGCAATTGGAGCGGCACTTCGGAGGGAGCGCGAGGCGAGGGGGGTAAGTCAGTCCTCGCTCGCGCTTAGGACTGGCGCCTCTCAGTCAGCGATCAGTCGAATCGAGGCGGGACGAGAGGTTCCTTCGCTGGAGCGGTGGTCGAGGCTGCTGGCCGGGCTCGGGCTCCGCCCCGAGATCGGGCTGGTCGCCTTGGCTGAGCCGCCGAGCGAGCCACAGCACACAGAGGCGGCGCGACTGTTCTTGACTCCCGGGGAGCGCCTGGAGCGGGCCGCGGGCTGGAACAGGCTGGCGAGGGAGATCCGTGGCAAGGCGAAGACAGCCGCTTAGGGGTGTCAAGACTCGGCGGCCGATCGACATCGCCCAGGTGCTGGAAGTGCTCGCCGGGCATCAAGTCGACTTCCTGGTGATCGGGGGCTTCGCGGCGATTGCCCATGGATCACAGCGGCTCACTCAGGATCTGGACATCGTGATCGACACTCGGGTCGCCAACTGCCGCCGCCTGATCGCAGCGCTCGTCGAGCTCGAGGCGAAGTACCGGCTCTCTTCTGGCCGGTGGACGAAGCTCTCGCCGAAGGCGGACCCGAAATGGCTTGCGAAGGAGAACCTTCTGTTCGAGACCCGGGCGGGCGGAATCGATGTCATGAATCGACTCGAGGGCGTACCCAGATGGAAAGAGGCGCGACCCCGGGCGCTGGAAGCGGAGGCTTTCGGTCAAACCGTGCTCGTTCTCGACAAGGACACTCTGATTCGGAGCAAGCTGGCGGCCGGCCGCGAGCAGGATCTCGCCGACGTCGCCGAGCTGAACCAGGCCGAATAGGGTCCGGGCCGTGAGCACGGTCCGCGAGGCGGCATTCGAGTTGTTCCGGGAGCGGGGGATGACGACGATCTTCGGCAATCCCGGCTCGACCGAGCTGCCGATGCTGGCTGAATTCCCGGACGACTTCTCCTACTTCCTCGGCCTCCAGGAGGCGGTTGCGGTCGGGATGGCCGACGGCTACGCCCAGGCGTCGGGGCGGACCACCCACGTCAACCTTCACACCGCGCCGGGGGTCGGGAACGGGATGGGGGCGATCTTCAACGCTCAGGCCAATCACTCGCCGCTGCTGGTCACCGCCGGCCAGCAGGTCCGCGCCCAGATCACGATGCAGGCCAACCTCACCAACCGCGATGCGATCCGGGTCGTCCACCCGTTCGTCAAGTGGAGCTTCGAGCCGCCGCGGGCCGAGGACGTGCCGCTGGCGCTCGCCCACGGGATCCAGATCGCTTCGCTGCCGCCCAAAGGCCCGGCCTTCGTCTCGCTGCCGATGGACGACTGGACCGCCGAGGTCGATGAGGCCCAGACGGAGCAGGCGATTGCCCGGTCGGTGAGCGGGCGGGCCTCGGCCGACCCCGAGCAGGTGAGGGAGCTCGCCGGGAGGCTCGAAGCGGCGAAAAGCCCCGTGCTCGTTGCCGGCCCCGAGATCGACGCCAGCGGCGCCTGGGACGACGTCGTCGCCCTGGCGGAGCGCCAGAAGTTGCCGGTGTTCGCCTCGCCGGCGCCGGGCGGTGGGCGCCTCGGCTTCCCCGAGGGCCACCCGCTCTTCCAAGGCGTCCTGCCACCGGCGATCGGGCCGGTCGCTGAGACGCTCAGGGGCCGCGACCTGATCCTGGTCGTCGGCTCTTCGGTCTTCCCCTACTACCCCTACATCCCGGGGCCGCTGCTGCCCGAGGGCGCCTCGCTGGTCGCGATCACCAGCGATCCCGACGAAGCGGCGCGGGCGCCGATGGGCGATGCGATCGTCGCCGACGTCGCCCTCACGGTACGGGCGCTGCTGGCGGAGGTGGGGGAGGCGAACCGGGCCGAGCCGACGCCGCTTCCCGACCCGGCGCCCGGAGACGAGTCCGACCCGCTGACGCCGACGATGGTCCACCACACGCTCGCGGACGTCTTCCCCGACGACGGCATCGTCGTCCTCGAGTCGCCGTCGAGCACCCTGGCGCTGCGGAACCAGCTGCGGCTGTCGGCGCCGGGGAGCTACTTCTTCGGCGCCGGTGGTGGCCTTGGCTTCGGGCTGGCGGCGTCGATCGGGGTGCAGCTCGCCCAGCCCGACCGCCCGGTGGTCTGCGTCCTCGGCGAGGGCTCGGCCCAGTACGCGATCAGCGGGCTCTGGTCGGCGGTCGCCTACCAGGTCCCGGTCACCTTCCTCGTCCTCCAGAACAGGGAGTACGCGATCCTCAAGTGGTTCGCGGAGATCGAGGAGGTGAGGGGGGCGCCGGGACTCGACCTGCCCGCCGTCGACACGGCCGCGGTCGCGGACGGCTACGGGGTCTCGTCCAAGCGGGTCGGCGAGCGCGAGGAGCTGCGGGAGGCGCTGAAGTCGGCGCTCGGGTCGAGGAAGCCAGAGCTGATCGAGGTCCCGGTGACCCCCGGGATGGCGCTCTTCTAAGCCTGATGCGAGGGTGCTCCGCAGGCGAAGCCGAGGAGCAACCCGTTTAATTAAGCCGTGGAGCTGCTCGCACCCGATCCGCAGCGGATCGCCCCGGAGGATGGAGAGCCGGCCGCCGACCGGGTGCCGGACGAGCTCGCGAGCGGCACACCGGAGCCGCTGCGGAGCGAGCTGACCGCGCTGCTCGGCGAAGACACGGTGCTGACCCGGGTGCTCGACCTGGTCCGCTACGCCTCCGACGCCAGCCCCTACCGGCTGCTGCCGAAGGCGGTCGTGATGGCCCGCGATGCTGACGACGTCTCCAAGGTGGTCGCCTACGGCCGCCGCTCAGGGATCCCGGTGACCCTGCGGGCCGGCGGCACCAGTCTCAGCGGCCAGGCCCAGGGCGACGGCATTCTCGTGGACGTCCGCCGCCACTGGCGCGGGATCGAGGTCCTCGATGGGGGCCTGCGGGCTCGGGTCCGTCCCGGGACGATCCTCGGCCACGCCAACCGGGTCCTCGCTCCGTACGGCCGGAAGCTCGGCCCCGACCCGGCGAGCACCGACATCGCCTGCGTCGGCGGGGTGGTCGCCAACAACTCCGGCGGGATGCGCTGCGGCGTGGTCGCCGACTCCTACAGCACCGTTCGCTCGCTGACCTTCGTCCTCCCCTCGGGGACGGTGATCGACACCGCATCGCCGGGCGCCGCCGCGCGCTTCGCCGCGGCCGAGCCCGAGCTTGCTCGAGGGCTGGCCGAGATTCGCGACCAGATCCGCTCGGACGGGGAGCTCTCGGAGCGGATCCGGAGGAAGTTCGAGATCAAGAACACCACCGGTTACCGGCTCTGCGCCTTTCTCGACGCCGATGAGCCCGTGGAGATCTTCAGGCGCCTGCTGATCGGCTCGGAGGGGACGCTGGCGTTCATCGCCGAGGCCGTCTTCGAGACCGTGCCCCTCCCGGCCCGGACCACGGTCTCCTGGCTTCACTTCGACGGCATCGAGTCGGCGACCGAGCCGGTCCCCGCGCTGGTCGCCGCCGGCGCCACCGCGGTCGAGCTGATGGTCGCTCCGGCGCTGATGGTCGCCAGCCAGAACATCGCCGGCGCGCCGCAGGACTGGATGGAGCTGCCGCCGGAGTCGGCGGCGCTGCTGGTCGAGTTCGGGGCGGAGACCGACGCTGACCTCGATCGCCAGGTCACTGAGGCCGAGGAGATCCTCAAGGAGCACGAGCTGATCCGCGAGCCGGACTTCACCCGCGACCCGCGGCGGATCGAGGTCGCCTGGACGGTGCGGGAGGGCCTCCACGGCCTGATCGGCAAGTTGCGCCCGCCCGGCACCGCGCTGATCATCGAGGACGTCTGCGTGCCGCCGGCCCGGATTGCCGAGTCGGCCCGCGACATCCAGGCGCTGCTCGGCGAGCACGGCTTCCTCACCGGGGTCGCCGGCCATACGTCGGCGGGGAACCTCCACTTCATGCTCACCCCCGACTTCTCCAAGCCCGAGGACATCGAGCGCTACGAGCACTTCATGGCCGGGCTGGTCGAGGTGATCCTCGACAAATACGACGGCTCGCTGAAGGCCGAGCACGGCACCGGCCTGAACATGGCCCCGTACGTGGAGCGGGAGTGGGGGACGAAGGCGACCGAGCTGATGTGGCGGGTGAAGCGGCTCGCCGATCCCGAGGGCGCGCTGGCTCCTGGCGTGGTGCTCAACCGCGACGCGGGCGTCCACCTCCGCAACCTGAAGACGACCCCGGAGATCGAGGAGGTGGCGAACGCCTGCGTCGAGTGCGGCTTCTGCGAGCCGGTCTGCCCCAGCCGGGACCTGACGACGACGCCGCGGCAGCGAATCCTGATTCGCCGCGAGATCGCCCGCCAGGCGGCCGGCGCCCCGGTGCAGCGGGCGCTGCTCGAGCAGTACGAGTACGACGGGCTCGAGACCTGCGCCGCCGACGGCACCTGCGAGATCGCCTGCCCGGTCGCGATCGACAGCGGCAAGCTGATCAAGGAGTTCCGCCGGCGCCAGCGGACGCCGCGCTCCGAGCGTCGCGGCCGCCGCCTGGCCGAGCGCTGGGCCGCGGTCGAACGGCTGGCGCGTGGCTCGCTGCGGGCCGGCCGGGTGGCGGGGCCCGCGTTCCGCGGCGGCGCCGGCGCCGTCCGGACGCTGCTCAGCGACGAGCTGGTCCCCTCCTGGCCGCGGAACATGCCCCTGCCCGCCCCCTCCGAGCCACCCGAGACCTCGCGGGAGGGGGCGGCCGCCGTCTACCTGCCGGCCTGCGTCAACCGGATCTTCGGCCGGCCCCGTGGCGACGGCGCCGGCCCCGGGTTGCAGGAGGCTTTGGTGGAGGTGTCGGCGAGGGCCGGGCTGCCGGTCTGGATCCCCGAGGACGCCGCCGGCCATTGCTGCGGCGTCCCCTGGATCTCGAAGGGCTACCGGGAGGGTGCCGAGCTGATGACGAACCGGACGGTCGAGGCGCTCTGGCGCTGGAGCGGCGAGGGGGAGCTGCCGGTCGTGATCGACGCCAGCTCCTGCGCGCTCGGGCTGAGCGAGGAGGTCGTGCCTTTCCTCACCGAGGAGAACGCCGAGCGGCACGCCAAGCTCGAGATCCTCGACTCGGTCGCCTGGGCTCACGGGCGGTTGATGCCGAAGCTCGAGCTGGAGCGGCGCCTGCGTTCGGTCGCCATCCACCCGACCTGCGCGACCCGCCACCTCGGCCTCACCGATCAGCTTCAGGAGATCGCGGGGGCGATCGCCGACGAGGTCACGATCCCGATCCGGGCCACCTGCTGCGGGATGGCGGGGGACCGCGGGCTGCTCCATCCCGAGCTCACCGCCGCGGCGACCGCGGAGGAGTCGGCGGAGCTGGCGGGCCGGGAGCACGACGCCTACATCTGCAGCAACCGCACCTGCGAGATCGGCCTCCAGCAGGGGGTCGGGGCCCCCTACGAGTCCTTCCTCATCCCCCTCGAGGCGCTGACCAGGCCGAGCTAGCTCAGGCGTGCTCGGCCGAGCCGCACCTCACATGGATGCGGACGTGAATCCGGGCTTGCCCTGGTCGGCGGCCGCCGACCTATAGTCCGCGGCCTTGTACCGGGCCAGCGAATCGCCTCGCCGCTCGACCCTGCGACCCCTGGTCAAGGGAGTCGCGGCCGCCGCTCTGGCCGCGGCGATCGCCGTGCCCCTGGTGAGGAAGAAACTGCGGCTGCCCGCCGCCGTGACCCTCGGCGCAGCCGCCGCCGGACCGCCGGCGCTGGCGGTGCTGCGCCCGCGAACCCGAGGCCGCGACGCTGCGCTCTACGCCCTCCAGATGTGGGGATTCCTCAACGCCAAGGACCTCCCGCACGACGACCCCGATCTGCTCCGGCAGCGGCTTCGGATCGACTACCCGATCAGGGCGGACCTCGCTCTCGGGGGCGGCGAGCTCCCGAACGTGCGCCTGCAGCGGGCCCTCGCCGGGCTCGGCCGGGCGAACGTCCTCGACCGCACCCTCGCCTGGGTCCACTGGGTCTGGTTCATCGAGCCCCACAGCGCCCTTGCCTGGATCCTCGCCCGTCACCCCGACCGCTTCCCTCGCTCGGCCCGCCAGATGTCCGCGGTCTTCGATCTCGGCTGCGCGGTCTACTGGGCGGTGCCGACCGCGCCCCCCTGGTGGGCCTACGAGGAGGGGCACACGGACGAGAAGGTCCGGCGGATCATGGTCGAGGTCGGCGAGGAGCAATGGGGGCGCTCATGGGAGCCCCTCTACAACTTCCTCGGGGGCAACCCATGGGCGGCGATGCCCTCGCTTCATTTCGCCGCCTCGCTGATGGCGGCGATCCTCCTGACCGAGGCGGGGCCGGTCGAGGGGGCGGCCGGCTGGGCGTACGCCGGGGCGCTCGGCTTCGGGCTCGTCTACCTCGGCGAGCACTACGTGGTCGACCTGATCGCGGGCGCGGCGCTGGTTGTGGCGGTCCGCCGCGGCGAGCGTGCCGCCGAGCCGCTCGCCCAGGCCGTGAGTCGTGGTTTGCAGCGACTGGAGCGGATCGCGGCCGAATAGGAGGGTTTGCGAGGATTACCGGGTGAGGGAGGAGCGCCCAGAAAGCGCTTCAGATTTCGACGAGCCGAAGCTCGGCGATGGGCGGCGCTCTGTCGATGGTCCGCCCCCCAAGAAGGGGCCCGCGACCGCGGAGGAGACCTCTCGGCAGATGGCCGACGAGGCGGAGCCGAGCTTCTTCGCCGACCCGAAGCGACTGGTCGAGACCTTCGTCGCGGTCATCCTCCTGGTGGTCGCGATCTACGTCCTCTTCCCGAGGGTGGTCGGCCTGGAGGGGGCGCTCGACAGCATCGGGGACGGCGACTCTCTCTGGATCGGCATCGGGATCGCCTTCAACCTGGTTGCCTTCGCCGCCTACGTTGCCCTCTTCCGCGGCGTCGTCGGCGAGAAGGTGATCCACCTCCGCTGGAACGAGAGCTATCAGATCACGATGGCCGGGCTGGCGGCGACGCGGCTCTTCTCGGCGGGCGGCGCCGGCGGCATTGTCCTCACCTACTGGGCGTTGCGGAAGGCGGGGATGGAGCGGCGCCAGGCGGCCTGCCGGATGGTCGCCTTCCTCGTCCTCCTCTACTCGGTCTACATGGTGGCTCTGATCGTCTTCGGGGTCCTGCTGCGAACGGGGGTCCTCTCCGGGGAAGCGCCGCTGTCGGGGACGATCATTCCCGCCGCGCTCTCGGCCGTGGTGATCGTGGTCTTCCTGCTGATGGCGCTGCTGCCGGACGACATCGAGCGGCGAATCGCGCGGCAGACATCGGGCCGCTTCGGCGCGATCGCGCAGCGGCTGGGAACCGCGCCCGCCACCCTCGCCCAGGGCACCCGGACCGCGATCGCCTTCGTTCGTCACCCGAGCAGTGGAGCGCTCGCAGTCGGTGGGGCGATCGGCTTCTGGGCGGCAAACATCGCGATCCTCTGGGCGAGCTTCCACGCCTTCAATGTCTCGGTGCCTCTCGGGGTGGTGGTCCAGGGCTTCTTCCTTGGCATGCTCGCCAACCTCATCCCCTTCGCTCCGGGCGGCGTCGGCGCGGTCGACGCGGGGATGATCGGCGCCTTCGTCCTCTTCGGGCTGCCCAGTGAGGAGGTGTTCGCGGCCGTCCTCACCTACCGGGTGATCGCCTTCTGGCTCCCGATCCCGCCCGGGATCATCGCCTTCTTCCAGCTCCGGAAGACGGTTCAGCGCTGGCAGGCCGAGGGCCGCAGCGCTCCCGCCGAACGGGTCGGGGTGGGGGAGGCGGCCCCGGCCAGACCCTGATCACGGGGCCGAAGTGGGCCACGGCCGCGCTACTATAAAAAGTGAAGTAAGAAGCAGGGCCCGGCATATTCGGCGGCCAGAAAAGCACCACCGGACTATCCCGATAGCCTCCGCGAAAGGAAGCGATGAACGAGAAGCGGATCGAAAACCTGATCATCATCGGCGGCGGGCCCGCCGGCTACACCGCTGCGCTCTACGCCGCCCGCGCCGAGCTCGAGCCCCTGGTGATCGAGGGCTTCCGGTGGGGCGGCCAGCTCCAGAACACAACTGAGGTCGAGAACTACCCCGGCTACCTCGAGGGCGTCATGGGGCCGGAGATGATGAATGAGTTCCGGGCCCAGGCCGAGCGCTTCGGCACCCGCTTCATCACCGACGACGTCACCGAGGTCGAGCTCACCGACGGTGGGATCCAGACCGTGAAGGTCGGCAAGGACACCTACCAGGCAAAGGCTGTGATCCTCTCGATGGGTGCCGAGCCGAAGCGGCTCGGGATCCCCGGCGAGATGGAGCTTCAGGGCCGCGGCGTCTCCACCTGCGGGGTCTGCGACGGCGCCTTCTTCAAGGGCGAGGACGTCGCCGTGATCGGCGGCGGCGACTCGGCGATGGAGGACTCGATCTTCGTCTCCAAGTTCGCCGACAAGCTGACCAGCGTCCACCGCCGCGACGACTACCGCGCCTCGAAGATCATGCAGGAGCGCGCCCGGAGCAAGGACAACATCGAGTTCCTCACTCCGTACGTGCCGAAGGAGTTCGTCGCCGGTGACGACGGCAAGATCGCCAAGATCGCCCTCGAGAACGCCGAGACCGGCGAGCAGAGGGAGCTCGAGGTCGGGGCGGCATTCGTCGCGATCGGCCACAAGCCTCTCTCCGAGCTGGTCAAGGGTCAGGTCGACCTCGACGACGAGGGCTACGTCGTCGCCCAGGAGCCCTCGACCAAGACCAGCCTCAAGGGTGTCTTCGCGGTCGGCGACCTGGTCGACAGCACCTACCGACAGGCGGTGACCGCCGCCGGGTCCGGCACCAAGGGTGCGCTCGACGCCGAGTGGTTCCTCCGCGACATGCCCCCCGCTCCCGAGGAGCACTGGGGTACCCAGACCGGCGAGATCATCGCCGCGGTCGAAGGCGCCTCCCGCTAGCGCCTAGCGCTTCGCGCTTGCGCTTGCCGCAGGCCTTTTCCTCTCTGCTGCAAGGCGTTGTCCCGTCAGCCCCCGAAGGCGTCGCCGGCGCCGAACCGGCGAAGCACCAGCGCCGGGCGGTAGGGCTCCCCGTGGGTCTCGCGCAGCTCCTCGAGCGTGCCCACGGCGCGGGCCCAGCCCAGCCGCTCGCCCCACTCGAGCGGCCCGAGCGGCCAGTTGAAGCCCAGCCGCATCGCCGTGTCGATGTCCTCGGCGGTGGCGACCCGCTCGCCGAGCGCGAAGCAGGCCTCGTTGGCGATCTGAGCGCCGAGGCGGCTGAGGATCGGCGGGGCGAGCGGCCCGGCGACCCGCTCCTGCTCTCCCTCGTCGAAGAGCGGGGGATCGCCCTCGACCTCGGGGTCGGGCTCGCGGTGCCGCTCTCCCGCATAGGAGTAGAAGCCGCGGCCGCTCTTCCGGCCCAACCGGCCGGCCGCGACCATCCGCGCCTGGATCGGATGGGGGCGCCAGCGCGGCTCGCCGAAGGATTGCTCGTAGAACGAGCGGGCGACGGCGAAGTTGACGTCGACGCCGATCAGGTCGATGAGCTCGAATGGCCCCATCCGGAAGCCGCCGGCGAGCCGGTAGACCCGGTCGATCTCCTCGTGGGAGCCGATCCCCTCGCCGAGCATCCGCAGGGCCTCGAGGGTGAACGGGCGCAGGCAGCGGTTGCCGACGAAGCCGACCGAGTCGCGAGCGCGGATCGGGGTCTTGCCCATCCGCCGGGTGACCTCGGTCGCGGCCTCGATCGCGGCGGCGGAGCTGTCGTCCCCGGCGACAACCTCGACCAGCTCCATCAGCGCCGGCGGGTTGAAGAAGTGCATCCCGACCACCCGCTCGGGCTCCGGGGTGGAGGCGGCGATCGCGGTCACCGAGAGCGACGAGGTATTGGTCGCCAGCACCGTCTCGGGGCCGCAGGCTTCGGCGAGGGCCGCGAACAGCTTCCGCTTCAGCTCCAGATCCTCGGGCGCCGCCTCGATCACCAGATCGCACCCGGCCAGCGACTCGATCTCGGTGCCGCCCCGGGTGAGGCGATCGAGGGCGCGGGCGGCGTCGTCCTCGCTCCAGCGCCCGCGCTCGGCGCCCTTGGCGAGCCCCTCGCGGAGCCGCGCGACTCCCTTCTCGAGAGCCGCTGCGTCGGGATCCTGGATCACGGTCTCCAGCCCGCCGAGGACCGCGGCCTGGGCGATTCCGGCGCCCATCGTCCCGGCGCCGGCGATCCCGATTCGCTCGAGCTTCGCCACGCGCCGGACTAGCGGCCGTGGAAGTCGGGGCGGCGCTTCTCCAGGAAGGCCTGCATCGCCTCGACCCGGTCCTCGGTCGCCATCGCGACGCCGAACAGGCGGCGCTCGGCCTCGACCCCGGCGGTCAGCCCGGTCTCCTCCGCCGTCAGGATCGCCTCCTTCGCGAGCCTCGCGGCCAGCGGCGGCCGGCGGGCGATCACCTGCGCCAGCTCCATCGCCTTGTCCAGCCACTCGCGATTGCCGGTCACCTGGTTGACCAGCCCCATCGCATGGGCCTCCTTCGCGTCGAAGCGTCGACCTGTCAGCACCAGCTCCATCGCCCGCGCCTTGCCGATCGCCCTCGCCAGGCGCTGGGTCCCTCCGCCGCCGGGAATGATCGCCAGGGTGATCTCCGGCTGGCCGAACTCGGCGCTCTCGGAGGCGACGATCATGTCGCAGAGCAGTGCCAGCTCGCAGCCGCCGCCCAGCGCCCAGCCCGAGACGGCGGCGACCATCGGGGTCCGGACCGAGGCCATCCGGCGCCAGAAGGACTCGGTGGGGCTGAGCTCGTCGCCGATCCGGTGCTCGCTCAGCGCCTTGACGTCGGCTCCGGCCGCGAACGCCTCGTCGTCGCCGGCGATCACGATGCAGTGGACGTCCTCGTCGGCGTCGAACCCGGAGACCGCCTCGACCAGCTCCTGGCGCAGCTCGGGCGAGAGGGCGTTGCGAGCCTCGGGGCGGTTGAGGCGGCAGAGAGCGACCTGGCCGTCGACCGACGACTGAACCGAATCAGGCTCAGCTCATCGGGTTGCTCCTCCCTCTGGAATCGGGTGGCTCCTCGGCTTCGCCTGCGGAGCCCCTCGCATCGCGGAGCACCTCGGGTACCGGCGGCGTCATCGCGTTGATGCCGGTCACTCCCCGGCCGATGATCAGCTTGTGAATCTGCGAGGTGCCCTCGTAGAGGGTGGTCACCCGGGCGTCGCGCAGGTAGCGCTCGACCGGGTAGTCGTCGACGTAGCCGGCCCCGCCGTGCACCTGGATCGCGGCGTTGGCGCACTCGACCGCCGCCTCGGTGGCGTAGTACTTGGCGATCGAGGTCTCGATCGTGTTCGGCTCGCCGCGGTCCTTGAGGTCACCGGCGCGCCAGACGAGCATCCGGGCGGCGTCGCGCTTCACCACCATCTCTGCGATCAGCTCCTGGACCAGCTGGAAGCTCCCGATCGGCACACCAAATTGCTTGCGTTCCTGGGCATACGTGACCGAGGCGTCGACGCAGCCGTCGCAGATCCCGACGCAGCCTGCGGCGACGCTGTAGCGCCCGTTGTCGAGGGCGCTCATCGCAACCTTGAAGCCATCGCCGACCTCCCCGAGCATTGCGTCAGCGGGGACCTCCACCTCGTCCAGTGAGATCTCGGCGGTGTCGGATGAGCGCAGGCCGAGCTTGCCGTGGATCTCCTGGGAGCTGTAGCCGTCGGCGGCGGTCGGCACCAGGAAGCAGGCGAGTCCCTGGTGCCTGAGCTCTGGGTCGGTCTGGGCGAAGACCAGCGCCACCTCGGCCACGTTCCCCATCGAGATCCACATCTTGTTGCCGGTGATCGACCAGCCCGAGTCGGTCTTCGTGGCGCGGGTGCGGAGGCTGGCGGCATCGGATCCGAAGTCGGGCTCGGTGAGCGCGAAGCAGCCGAGTGCCTCGCCCGAGCAGAGCCGGGGCAGCCACGCGCGCTTCTGCTCCTCTGTTCCCCACTTCTCGATCGAGCCGCAGACGAGCGAGGTCTGCACCGAGACCACCGTCCGCGCCGAGGAGTCGGCGCGGCCGACCTGCTCGACGATCAGGCCGTAGCCGAGATAGTCGAGGCCACGGCCGCCGTACTCCTCGGCGACCGGCGCCCCCAGGTAGCCGACCTCGCCGAGCTTGCTCGCCAGCTCGCGGTCGAAGCGGCCCGCGCGGTCGTTGTCGCGTACCCGAGGCACGATCTCGCGGTCGCAGAACTCGCGCGCCGAATCGGCGATCAGGCGCTGCTCATCGGAAAGCTGGAAATCCAAGGTCTAGTCGAGGTCGAGTCTCACAGCTCACGATCCCTGACCGAACTGAACGCCTCGGTCGCCTCCCGCGTACGGGGTCCCGGGCACGCCCGCAGCCCCTTGCCGTCGATCGCGGAGACCGGCTGGACCTCGCGGGTGGTCGAGGCGAGGAAGGCCTCCTCGGCGCCGAGGGCGTCCTCGAGGGTGAAGCTGCCCTCCTCGACCTCGAGCTCCCGGACTATCCGCGCCCGGGTGATCGACTCGAGGACGCCAACCTCGATCGCCGGCGTGCGCAGGGAGCCGTCGGCGGTGGCCCAGAAGACGGTCGAAGTCGGGGCCTCGAGAACGACGTCGTCCGGCCGCACCAGGATCGCCTCGTCGGCTCCCTTCTCCTGAGCGAGCCGGGTCGCCTGCATGTTCGCGGCGTAGGAGAGCGATTTCACCCCGGTGAGGATGATGCTCGGCGAGTAGCGCACCGAGGCGAGCGAGACGGTCTCACCGCGCGGCGGCAGGTTCTCCGTCAGGAGGATCCTGCGGCCGCCGCGGGTGACGACGATCCGCAGCTGGCCATCCTCCTCGCCGAAGCGCTCCAGCAGGGGCGCGATCTCCCCCTCGAGGGCGTCACGGTCCACGGGCAGCTCGATCGCGGCGGCCGAGCGCTGCAGCCGGTCGAGATGGTCGCCGAGGGCGAACGGAGTCCCACGGTAGAGCCGGATCACCTCGAAGACGCCGTCGCCTCGCAGGAGGCCGTCGTCACCCGGCGGGATCCGGGCATCGCCGGTCCCGGTGATCGAGCCGTCGACGCTGGCGAGCTCCGGGGCGGGCATCGGGGCGAGGCTATCGGAGCCGTACACCCGGCCAACGGCTGGACTCCAGGCAGGCGGTGCAGGGCTCCAGCACGCCCTGCGTCGATTGCAACCTCAACTCTCCGAACGGGCGTACGCGGCGGTTAGCCACCGGTGTTCTCGACCACTGTGGCGACCCCCTGGCCGACGCCGATGCACAGCGTCGCCAGTCCGTAGCGGGCCCCGCGGCGGCGCATCTCCCAGACCAAAGTGGTCATCAGCCGCGCGCCGGAGCAGCCCAGCGGGTGCCCAAGCGCGATCGCGCCGCCGTTGACATTGAGCCGCTCCTCGTCGATTCCGAGCTCGCCGGCGCTCGCCAGCACCTGGGAGGCGAACGCCTCGTTCAGCTCGATCAGCTCGATATCACTGAGCTCCAGGCCGGCGGCCTCGAGCGCCCTCTGGGTGGCCGGCACGGGGCCGATCCCCATGTAGGCGGGGTCCACCCCCGCCACCCCGATCGAGACGACCCGGGCGAGGGGCTCGCGGCCGAGCTCGGCCGCGGTCTCCTCGCTCGCCATCAGCAGGCAGGCGGCGCCGTCGTTGAGCGGTGAGGCGTTGCCCGCGGTGACCGTGCCGCCCTCGCGGAAGGCGGGGGACAGCTTCGCCAGCTTCTCGAGCGAGGTGTCCGCGCGGGGGCCCTCATCGACGCTCACGGTCACCGGGTCCTCCCCCCGGCGCCGCGGCGGCGCCTCCACCGGGACGATCTGCTCGGCGAACCGCCCCTCCTCGGTCGCCGCCACCGCTCGCCGGTGGCTCTGGAGGGCGAAGCGGTCCTGCTCCTCGCGGCTGATCGCGTAGCGCTCGGCGACGTTCTCCCCGGTCTCGCCCATCGACTCGGTCGAATGGAGCTCCTCCATCCGCGGGTTGATCATCCGCCAGCCGAGGGTGGTGTCGTAGAGCGTCTGCTCGCCTCGCGCCAGCCCCCTCTCCGGCTTCGGCATCACCCAGGGTGCCCTGCTCATCGACTCGACCCCACCGGCGAGGTAGAGGTCCCCCTCGCCGAGCCGGAGCGCCCGGGAGGCTTGGTTGACCGCCTCCAGCCCCGAGGCACAGAGGCGGTTTACCGTCACTCCGGGGGTCTCGACCGGCAGGCCCGCCAGCAGCGCCGCCATCCTGGCGACGTCGCGATTGTCCTCGCCCGACTGGTTGGCGGCGCCCATGTAGACGTCGTCGATTCGGTCGGGGTCGAGGCCGTTGCGCTCGACCACGGCGGCGATCACCCGGGCGGCGAGGTCGTCGGGGCGCACCCCGGAGAGGGCGCCGCGAAAGCCGCCCATCGGGGTGCGAAGGGCATCGACGATCACCGCCTCGGGCACGCGCATGACTGTACTGTGGGTGCCTCGGGGTATGACCCTTATCGCGTTCACCCTGGTGCTGCTCGTCGTCCTCTTCCTGCTGATGGTGCTGACGGCGCGGATGACGCGCGATCACAGTGTCGCCGACCTCCTCGATTGGAAGCCGACCCGCTCCCCCGAGGTCGAGGCCCAGAACGAGATCGATGACGTCCGGCAGATGATCGAGGCCCAGAACGAATACCGGCGCAAGCGCGGGGCCAGGGAGATCACCGAGGAGGACGTCGAGCGCCAGGCGCGCGAGGACCAGCAGGTCCGGGCCCGCGGCCGCGGACCGTTCGCTCAGGGCGGCGGGCTCGAGGACGACGACGCGTAGCTAGATGAGTGACCCCACGACCATGCACGCCTGGATGACGGCCGCGGCCGTCGCATCTCGGCGTCCTCGGGCTCGCGCTTGCCGCCAGCAAGCGCGTCGCCCTGCGTCCGCCGACCTGCTCGGCCGCGGCCGCCCCCAGGCGCACAGCGCCGTGGCGTCACTCATCTGGTGGCCCGGGCGCTGATCGTCGGCTGCGGCTGCCGCGGCCGGGAGCTGGGGGCGCGGCTGCGCGAGCGCGACTGGCAGGTCCGCGGGACCAGCCGCTCGACCGAGGGAGTGGCGGCGATGGAAGCCGCGGGGCTGGAGGCGGCGACCGCCGATCCAAACAGCCCCGGCACCGTGCTCGAGCTCTGCGGCGACATCACCGTGGTCGTCTGGTTGCTGGGATCGGCTCGCGGCGACCCGGAGGTGGTCGCCGCGATCCACGGGCCGCGCCTGGAGCGCCTCTCGGAGAAGCTCGTCGACAGCCCGGTTCGGGGCTTTGCCTATGAGGCTTACGGCGAGGTGGAGGAAGCGCACCTCCGCGGCGGTTGGGAGATCGTCGAGCGCGCCGCCGAGACCTGGCGGATTCCGGTCGTGGCGCTGAGGGACGACCGTGACGCGGACGATTGGGCGGAGCTCACTGCGACCGCGGTCGCCGGCTTGCCCGGCTAGTCGGGCGCGACCTGGGACTCGCTGCCGTCCAACCCATCCCACTCTTCTGCACCGGGCGAGTAGAGTTTGACCACGGGAGTCAATAGGTAAAATCCGATCAGGATTAGATACTTAGGAAAGCGAGAGGAAATGGCTGACTACGCGAAGGACGTTCTGGTCGAGACCGACTGGGTCGCCGAGCATCTCGAGGACGACGACATCCGGATCGTCGAGGTCGACGAGAACCCGGCCCTCTATGCCGAGGCCCACATCCCTGGTGCGATCGGCTTCGACTGGAAGACGGACCTGCAGGACCAGGTGAAGCGCGATTTCCTCGGACCGGACGATTTCGGCGAGCTGATGGGCAGCCGCGGGATCTCCAACGACCACACCGTGGTCCTCTACGGCGACCGCAACAACTGGTTCGCGGCCTACACCTACTGGTACTTCCGCTACTACGGCCACGACAAGGTGAAGCTGATCAACGGGCCGCGGGAGAAGTGGATTGGCGAGGAGCGCGAGACCACCACCGAGGTCCCCTCGCATCCGCCGGCCGAGTTCAAGGCGAAGAAGGGCGACGAGGGGATTCGCGCGATGCGCGACGAGGTGCTGAAGTCGCTCGACTCGAAGACCCACCTGGTCGACGTCCGCAGCCCCCAGGAGTACTCGGGCGAGCTGATCGCGATGGCGGGTTACGAGCAGGAGGGCGCCCAGCGCGCCGGCCACATCCCCGGCGCGGCCTCGGTCCCCTGGGCCCAGGCGGTGAACGAGGACGGCACCTTCAAGTCAGCGGACGAGCTCCGCGAGCTCTACGAGGGCAAGGGCGTGGTCGACGGCGGCGACCCGATCATCGCCTACTGCCGGATCGGCGAGCGCTCAGCGCACACCTGGTTCGTCCTCTCTGAGCTGCTCGGCGAGGACAAGGTGAAGAACTACGACGGCTCCTGGACGGAGTGGGGGAACCTCGTGGACGTGCCGATCGAGAAGGACGTCTAGGGCTCAGCTCACTTCACGACGCGGTACTTGATGTGGGTGACGCCGGGCGCCTCGATCGCCCGTAGCTGCTCGAGCTCCAGCTCGCCGACGTTGTCCAGCAGTCGCTCGCCGCCGCCGAGGACGACCGGGACGATGTGGAGCTCGAACTCGTCGATCAGCCCGGCGGACAGGTACTGCTGGGCGACGCCGGCGCCTCCGTGGAGCTGAACGTCCTTGCCGCCGGCGGCTTCCCTGGCCTGCTCCAGTGCCGACTCGATTCCGTCGGTGACGAAGCTGAAGGTCGTCCCTCCCTCCATCGCGAGGGGCTCGCGTTCGTGATGGGTGAGCACGAAGACCGGGCACTGAAAGGGAGGACTCTCGCCCCACCAGCCCTTCCACGACTCGTCCCCCCAGTCGCCCCCCCGATCGGGCCGAACATGTTGCGGCCCATCACGCCGGCGCCGACGTTGCGCTGTAGCTCCTCGACGACGGACGTGCTCGCGTTGACCTCGCCGCCCTCCTTGCCGTGGGGCTGGCGCCAGGCCGCCAAGGGAATGACCCATTCGTGCAGCTGCTCGCCGCCGACGCCGAGCGGGTTCTCCTCGCTCTGGTCGGGGCCGGCCACGTAGCCGTCGGCCGAGACTGAGAGATGGAACCTGAACTTGCTCATCCTGCCTCCTTGTTTGGGTCGAGTCTCCTGAGGAGCTCGCCGAGGATCCGCGCGGTCGCGCCCCAGATCAGAACGTCGCCCAAAACGTAGCTGTCGGTCTTGATCGGCATCCCGCGACGCACCAGCCGGCGCTTCCCGTAGCCGGCCCGGAGGTCGTCGAGGGAGGCGACCAGGACGCTCTCGACCTCGGCGGGGTTGGGCTCGAAGCGCAGCCCCTCCTCGATCAGCCCGACGAAGGGGTGGACCTTGTAGCCGGTGACGAAGGTGCCCACCGGCGGCAGGCAGCCGGCGATCTCGACCCTCTCCCGGTCGAGGCCGATTTCCTCCTCGGCCTCGCGCAGGGCGGTCTCCAGCAGCTCCTCGCCGGGGTCGCGCCGGCCGCCGGGGAAGGAGACCTCGCCGGCGTGGCGGCGCAGGTCGCCGCGCCGCTCGGTGAAGACCAGCCCGGGGTTGTCGGGCCAGCCGTGCATTGGGATCAGCACCGCGGCATCGGTGCGGCCTCCGGCGGCGTCCATCCGCGAGGCCTCGGCAGGGTCGAGAAGGAGGTCGGTCAGGGGCTGCTTCGCCATCAGGCGGGACGCTACCTGCAGGGCGCAGGCGATCCGGTGGCCCGGAAGTCGCGTCCCTAGATGATCACCTGGACGGTGCCGCCGTCGACGCTCCAGGCGGCGCCGGCGACGTAGGAGGCGTGCTCGGAGCAGAGGAAGGCGATCGCGCCGGCGATCTCCTCGACCTCGGCGAGGCGCCCGATCGGGCGCCTGGCGCCCGCCGCCTCGAGGGCCTCCTCGCGGGTCTCGTACCCGCCCATCTCCTTCGACTGGTCGAGCAGCCCGCCCGGCTCCATCCACATCTCCGACTTCACCGGCCCCGGGCAGATCGCGTTCACCAGCACCCCGTCGGCGGCGCAGCGGTCGGCGTAGAGACGCGAGAGGGAGAGCTCCGCCGCCTTCGCGACCGAGTACTCGGCCATCGCCGCGGAGGGCCGCTTGCCGGCGGTGCTGGAGACGTTCACCACCCGGCCCCAGCCGCGCTCGCGCATCGCCGGGCACCGCCGCCCGCATCAGCCGCAGTCGGGGCCATCACGTTCAGCTCCCAGGCCGCGTACCAGTCCTCGTCGGGAACGTCGTCCAGGTCGCGCCAGCGCGCGGTGCCGGCGTTGTTGACGAGGACGTCCACGCTGGCCGAAGCGCTGCCTCGGCTTCGGCGACGACCCTCGGCGGCCGCCTCCGGCTCGCTCAGGTCGGCGGCCAGCGACTCGGCCTGGCCGCCGGCTTCCTCGCCGGCGGCGGCGCACTCGTCGGCGGCCTCCAACAGCTGCTCCTCCGTGCGGGCGACCAGCAGCACCTTCGCTCCCTCGGCGCAGAGGATCCGCGCCGTCGCCCGGCCGATGCCCCGGCTGGCGCCGGTGACGACGCAGCCTCTGCCGCTCAGTCCGAAGTCCACAGCAATGCCGTCACTCCTCGAACATCTTCAGCGAGTCCGTCATCTCGACGTCCTGTGGCCAGTGAGTACGCGATGGACGGGGCACTTGCCGGCGATCACCAGGATCCGCTTGCGCTGCTCGTCGGTGAGCTCCTCCTCGAGCGGTGTCCGGATCGTCACGTCGAAGCTGGGAGGCTCGCTCGGTGGACGCCGGCTCGTATTCAACGGTCACCTCGACCGTGCCCAGATCCCACCCCTTGCGGTCGGCGTACATCTCGATCGTGATCGCGGTGCAGCTCGCCAGCGAGGCCGCGAGCAGCTCGGTCGGACGCGGGCCGGCGTCGTCGCCGCCTTCGTCCTCCGGCTCATCGGCGACCAGGCGGTGGTCCCGGATCTCGATGTCGTGCTGGTAGCCCTGGCGGCGGCGGGCGACTGCGCTACGCGTCGTTTCCATCCTTGGCCTCCCTTCTCCCCGCGAACAGCTCGGGGTTGGGCTCGTCGGCGAACCGCGCCATCGCGAAGGCGAGGTCGGAGGCGCGGTTGAGGAAGCGCAGGACCGCCTCCGAGGCGAGCCCATCGGAGTCGCGGAGGGCGACCACCCGGCGCTCGGCCCGCCGGATCGCGGTTCGCGCCACGTCGAGCGCCGCGGAGAGCTCGGTCCCTCCTGGGATCACGAACTGCGGTGGCAGGTCGACCTGGCGCATGTAGCGATCGATGTCCACCTCGAGCGCCTCGACCATCCCGTCGGTGATCCTGCTCACCCCGTCCTCGAGCCGCTCGCTCGCCTCCGGCGCGGTCGCGAGCTCGGCCCCGGCGACGAACAGGTCCTGCTGGAGCTGGAGCAGGTCGGAGGCCGAGGTCGCGGTGCTTGCGGGAGCCGCAGAGGGCGCGGGCGACGCCGAGGGCGGAGTTCGCCTCGTCGATCGAGCCGTAGGCCTCGGTGCGGGCGTCGTGCTTGGCGACCCGGCCGCCGTACCAGAGCGAGGTGCTGCCGTCGTCGCCCTTCGCGTGTAGATCTTGACCACGCTCGGGCCGACCTTCAGCTCAGCGGGTTGAAGACGATCCCGGTGAGCAGCTTCGGGAAGAAGTAGGTCGACTTCGGCGGCATCGTCTCCCCGGCGGCGGCGACCTCCCGGACCAGCTCCACCGGGGTCGGCCCGAGGAAGAAGGCGGCGTCGTACTCGCCCGCCCGCAGCTTCGCGACAGCCTCGCCGGCATCGGGGGTGTAGCCGAGGCCGCGCTTGGCGGCGATGTCCTCCGGGCTCAGGCCGACGGCGCCGGTGAGGAAGAGCTGTTCGAGGGCGGCGGCACCGAGGCGGCGGTAGGGCTCGGAGTGATCGCCGAGCTCGCGCTCCAGCAGCTCCCGGTCCTTCAGCCGCAGCCGCCATGGCTTCAGGTGGTGGGCGTCCATGTAGCCGAAGGTCCCGGGAGGGTCGTCGGGGGAGGGGACGATCTCGGCCTCGGGAACCTCCTCCAGCTCGAAGTGCTCCGTCGCCACGGCGCGGATCCGCTCGCGCTGCTCATCAGTGAGGTCCTTGAGCAGGCGGTGGGTGGGGAAGACGGTGAGCCCGGGGTCTTCGAGCGAGACCAGCGCCATCAGGACGTAGTCGGCCGCGCCTCCCGCCCCGACCTCGCGCTGGTAGGCGAGGGAAGTCTCGTAGCGGTGGTGGCCGTCGGCGATCAGCAGCTCGCGATCTGCCAGCTCCGCGGCGATCGCCTCGTGGACGCCGGGGTCGCCGACCCGCCAGACGCGGTGGGTGGTGCCCTCGTCATCGGTGACCTCGTCCCACGGGTCCTCGAGGGCGGGGCCGATGTGCCGCCAGGCGTCGCCGGGATGGAGCGAGAAGATCGGAGAGAGGTTGTGCTTGGTCGCGCGCGTCAGCCGCAGCCGGTCCTCCTTCGGGCCCGGCTGGGTGCGCTCGTGGGGGCGGATGCCCTCGCCGTAGGGCGCCAGCTTCACCCGGGCGAGGAAGCCCCGGCGGCTGAGGCGGCGGCCGTCGGGGCCGTCGTAGTCCTGCTCCAGCGCCCAGATCGCCGGCTCCTCGTCCTCGACCAGGACGCCCTCCCGTTTCCAGAAGTCGAGCAGCCGCGCGGCATGCTCGTAGGGATCGCCGCCGGCGGGGTCGCGCGGGAGGTCGATCTCGACCACGTTGTACGGCGAGCGGTCCGCGAGCTCCTCCCGCTGCTCCTCGTCGATCACGTCGTAGGGCGGCGAGGTCACCGCGGCCAGCGATCCGACCCTGCCGAGGTCGTAGTGCAAAGCCCGCAGTGGTTCGACCCCAGCCATTCCGCGAACCCTAGTCAGGCCGCTAACCCGTCGTCCCGCGCCGATGTTGCACTTTCGTCACATCCTGCGCGCAATGCTCATAAGGGTGACGGATTCAAATGGGCGAGTGACCTATCCGGCATACATGAGGGAGAAGGCGCGGGAGCTACGGCGCCACAGGCAGCTCACGATTGACGAGATCGCCGAGCGCCTAGCGGTTTCCCGCACCACGGTCTTCTTCTGGGTTGGTGATATGCCACGCCCCGAGCGTTGCGTCGAGAACGCAAAGCCTCCCCCTCACCGCCTCGGCAACGACGCCATGCGGGCGAAATACCTACGGCTCCGGGAGAGGGCGTACGACTCGGGAGGGGAAGGACTCGTTCGACCGGCTGAAGGAGAGATCCGGATTCCTGGAGTTTGTGACCCTGTTCATCGCGGAGGGGTACAAGCGGAACAGGAATGTGGTCTCGATCGCCAACTCGGATCCTGCGATCATCGTTTTCGTCGCCGCGTGGATCAGCGAGCTCTCCCGCAACAAGCTCACCTACTCGGTGCAGTTCCACGCTGATCAGGATCTCAGAGCTCTCCGCCGTTTCTGGGGTGAGCAACTCGGAGTCGGCCCGAGCCAGATCCGACTTCAGCGCAAGTCGAACAGCAACCAGCTAAAGGCCGCGGACCTGGCGATCGCAGCACGGGGTTCTCACGGTCGCCACCAACGACACGGACTTACGCGCGCGACTGCAGGGATGGGTCGATTGCCTCCAGGCGACGCTGGCTAGACTCGGCTTCCGTTCGGGGCGTAGCGCAGCCTGGTCATCGCGCGTGGTCTGGGTCCACGAGATCCCCGGTTCGAATCCGGGCGCCCCGACTTCTGGCATAGGTCTCACGGTCAATTCGCTGCGCCGACCCTACCAGGTCTCGGCTCCGCGGCCAGGGCAAAGGGGCTGCCCTCGGAGTCGCGGCAGATCGCCCAGCGATCGCCGGGGTGGATCACCGAGCCGCCGAGCTCCTGAATGCGCTCGAGCGTCTCGGGGAGGTCCGCGACGGTGAAGTAGGGGAGGGAGGCGGTGTCGCCGGGGCCGGGGCCGCGCTCATGGATCCCGAGTCGAAGGCCGTCGGCCTCGGCTTCCCAGCCCGATCCGGCGTCGGCCGCCCTCGGAGACAGGGAAGCTCCGATGACCCCCTGCCAGAAGCGGAGGGCGCGATCCGGGTCATCGGCAGGGAACTCGATCAGCGGGGCGGGCACGCGTCCGAGTATGCCGCCTCGCGCTTTCATTGCCATCTCATCGGCCCTCCTTAGCTTCGCCGCTCGGGAGCGTGGGGACGAGCAAAGGAGATCTGATGACACGAATGAAGAAGGTGATCGCCGGGGTGCTTGCCCTGGTGGCGCTCGCCCTCGGCGGCGCCGCGCTGGCGAGCGCCGGTGGCGGTAACGATCAGTCGACCGCCCCGGCAAGCGCCTCTCAGCAGCGAGCGGCGAGAACGAGGCCGGCGAGAAGGGCGAGGCGGCAGAGGCTGAGGGCTCGGCCGAGAACGAGGACGACGGCCCCGGCGATGACGACGCCGGCGAGCAGGAGGGCCAGGGCGAGGACGACTAGCGCCTCTCCTCCATCCGGCGGCGGCCCCGGCCTCCGGGGCCGCCGCTTTCATCTTTCTCTCATCTTTGGGCAAGACTCTTAGAACATGGAGCACCGATGCGGGTCCTGATCGTCGAGGACGAGGTGAAGATGGCCGCGCTGATCCGGCGTGGCATGCGGGAGGAGGGGATGGCCGCCGACGTCGCCGTCCGCGGCGAGGACGCCCTCTGGATGGCGGGCTCGACCGAATACGACGCGATCGTCCTCGACGTGATGCTGCCCGGCATCGACGGCTTCGAGACCTGCCGCCGGCTCCGCGCCGACAGCGTCTGGTCGCCGATCCTGATGCTCACCGCGCGCGACTCGGTCGAGGACCGGGTCTCGGGGCTCGACGGCGGTGCCGACGACTATCTGACCAAGCCCTTCTCCTTCGGTGAGCTGCTCGCCCGGCTGCGGGCGCTCGCCCGGCGCGGACCGGTGGAACGCCCCGTCCTCCTCGAGGTCGGCGACCTCCGCCTCGACCCGGCAACCCGCCAGGTCTGGCGAGGCGACACCGAGATCCCCCTCTCCGCCAAGGAGTTCTCGCTGCTGGAGGTGTTCATGCGCCGCCCGGGCGAGGTGCTCTCGCGCTTCCAGCTGCTCGAGCACGGCTGGGACTACGACTACGAGAATCGCTCCAACGTCGTCGACGTCTACGTCCGCTACCTGCGCGAGAAGATCGACCGGCCCTTCGGCCGGGACAGCATCGAGACCGTGCGCGGCGCCGGTTACCGGCTGCGCAAGGAGCCCTGATCGCCGACCGGCTCTCGATCCGAGCGAGGCTGACCGCGGCCTTCGCCGCGGCGCTGGTCCTCGTCCTGGTCCTGGCGGTGTTGTTCGTCTACCTGCGGGTGGCCTCCAACCTCAACGACGCGATCGACAATGGCCTTCACGCGCGCGCCAACGACCTGGCGGCGCTGGTTGTCAGCTCCACTGGCCCACCCGACCTGGGCGGCGGTCTGCTCGAAAGCGAGGAGGGCTTCTCTCAGGTCCTCGACGAGAACGGACAGGTGGTCGCCTCGACCCTGCCGCCGGGCCAGCGCCCTCTCAATCCCTCCGAGGTCGACCGCGCCGCCCGCGGGACGATCCTGATCGGCGACCGAGAGGTTCCGAGCGTCGAGGGCGAGGCGAGGATCGTCGCCAGCCCCGCCGACTCCGCCACCGGCTCCTTCATCGTCGTCGCCGGCGCCTCAACCCAGGATCGCAGCGAGACCCTTGCGGGGCTCGCCGGCTCCTTCCTGATCGGCGCCCCGATCGCCCTTCTCCTTGCCTGCGGGCTCGGCTACCTGCTCGCCGGGCGTGCGCTGCTGCCGGTGGAGGCGATGCGACGGCGGGCCCGGGAGATCACCCTGGAGCGAACCGGCGAGCGGCTGCCGCTGCCGCGCGCCGACGACGAGATCCACCAGCTCGGCGCGACGCTCAACGAAATGCTCGACAGGATCGAGGCCTCGCTCGAGCGCGAGCGCGTCTTCGTAGCCGACGCCAGCCACGAGCTCCGGGGGCCGCTGGCGGTCCTGCGGACGGAGCTCGAGCTCGCCGGCCGCCAGGAGCGCTCACCCGAGGAGCTGCGGGCCGCTCTCAGCTCGGCCGCGCGAGGAGGTCGATCGGCTCTCCCAGCTGGCCGAGGATCTCCTCGTGATCGCCAGATCCGACCAGGGCCGGTTGCCGATCGCCCGCCAGCGGGTGGAGCTTCAGACGCTGCTCGAACGCGTTCGGGAGCGATTCGCTCGCCGGGCAACCGAGGGAGGGCGGGAGATCGTCGTTGACGCGAGCGACGCTGAGTCTTCGGAGCTCGATCCCCTCCGGATCGAGCAGGCGCTCGGCAACCTGACAGAGAACGCCCTCCGCCATGGCGGAGGCGACGTGCGGCTAAGCGCCCGGCGGGACAATGGCGCCACCGTCTTTGAGGTCTCCGACCAGGGCTCCGGCTTTCCCGACGGGTTCGAGGCCCAGGCGTTCGAGCGCTTCACCCGCGGCGACGAGGGCCGGACCGGGGGCGGCGCCGGGCTCGGCCTGGCGATCGCCAGAGCGATCGCGGTCGCCCACGGTGGCGAAGTGGAGATAGCCGACTCCGGCGCAACCGCGACCACAGTGCGGATCACGGTTCCCCTGACGCCACCCGTGAGGCCCCCGGATTAGCACCGCTGTCGCGGCTCGTCGTCCGCGCCGATCTCAAACTCAGAGTGCCGCGGGCTGGGCCTCGGCGACCGCCTCGCGGAGGCTCTCGGCGGTAGCCGCCGCCGCCTTCAGGTCCTCGTCGACCAGGTCGGTCCGCAGCGACTCGAGCTCGGTGTCGATCGTGGTCACCTCTACGGGGTCGAGTGTGTGCACGAACCGATCCCGGATCCACTCGAGGGTGGCGACGTCGCCGCTGACTCCGGCCAGGTCGCCATCGGCCGCGTCGACCTGGACCTGCCGGGCCCAGAGCTCGAAGCGGGCGCGGTCGATCTCGGCCGGCGGCAGGTAGCGCAGCTCCAGGTCGAGCGTGGACTGAGCGACGTCGATCGCTGCTGTGCCGGCCTGGGTCGGATCGCGGGCGTCGACCGCCTCGCGCGAGCAACTCGAGGGCACGGCTCATCTCATCCGCGAGCCTCGGCGGCACCTCGCCCGACCGATAGGCGTCCCACGCCGCGCTCATCGCCTCCAGCTCGGCCGAGCTCGTCTTCCAATCTCGGGATCGGGCTGCATCGAAGCTCGCATTCGCGCCGGAGGTCAGGGCCTCGAGCTCGGTCGGCGGAGGGCTGTCGAGCGCGTCGGTGGGCACGGCGAGCGCGATCGCCTCCACGTCACCTTCGTGGGCGGAGAAGAACTCGCCGTAGCCGGGAGCGAACGTCTTGTCGCTGAAGCTGCCGTCGTCGTGGAGCTCTCGACCGACGATTGCGCCATCGACGGGACCAAGCGGTCCGTCAACAGTCTTCCCGACGGTCTTGATCTCGACTTCCTCGAAGACCAGGCCGGGAATGTTCTCGGGCCGGTGGACGTCGCCGACTCTCGGGTCGGCGGGCATGATCATCGCCGCGGGACCCTCCTTGCCGGCGAGCCACGTCCCCTCGGTGTGCGCGATCACTCCGTCCTCGTTGTAGTTGAAGACGTCCTCGCCGAAATACCAGACCGACCCGTCGTCCGCCTGTGCGTAGTAGTCGAGCGCCACCTCCTCGATCCGACCGTCGAGATAGGCGACGTACTGGGAGACGAGCGTCTCGACCCGCTGGCCCTCACTCCACTCGATCACCCTGGTGTACGGCAGCAGCGTCGTCTCGGTATGGAAGGGCTTGCCGTCGACCTTGCCGCTGAGGATTGCTGAGTGCAGGTCGCTGATCGGAAACAGCGGGTTGGTGACCTTGGTGGAGTCCGAGAACGGCGGCGCGGAGAGATCGACCCGCTCGCTGTCGGGTGCGACCGGGAGCTTGTCCAACTCGGCCGCCTTCAGCTGCGCCGCCGTCGGCTGTGGGATCTCCGTCGACTCAGCCGAGCCGCCGTCGCCGCCGCACCCGGCGAGTAGGAGCGCCGTCGCCATCCCGGTGCCGAACAGAATCTTGATCTTCGGGTTCATCGCTGCCTCCCAACCCTGAAGTCGCCTGTCGAATGGCCGGCACGCTATGTGGGGCGGATGAGGCTGCGGTGAGAGCCCCGGATGGCCGGGGCTCTCACATGACCACTAGTCGTCGTCGGGCCCCTCACCCGCCTCGTTCTCTTCGCCGCCGGAGCCGGAGTCGTCGTCCGACTCGCTCCCGACAGCCTGATTCTGGGCGTCGACCTGGACCTCGACCTGGGAGCCGTCGTCACGCTTGACCTCGACCTCGTACACACCGGCGCCGTCTCCGTCCTCGTGCTCGACGCCGACCACGCTGCCGCCGCCGACCGCGTCGAGCGCGGCGCTCTTCGCCCGCTCGGCCTCCGGGCCGGTGGCCTGCTCCTCGGAGTCGCCGCTGACCGCGTATGCGACGCCGATCCCTCCGGCCGCGACGACTGCGACCGCCCCGCCGGCGGCGAGCAACCTTCGATCGATTCTCATCTCACTCATCCCTCCATCCGTTTGGGTTCCTGCCCGGTCGTACCAACCGCCGATGAGATGGGGATGAAAGCACCACGAGCCTCCTAATCGCCGCCTCAACACGCGCGCCCTCATTGGCCTCTCATCTGGCGTACGTAGACCTCCCGACAAAGACCGCGCGTAGCCGCCGGCATCCGCCGGGGGAAGCCATCGAAGGGAGATGACGATGGGAAAGCTGAGATCGAAGAAGCTCACATCGACAGCGATGGCCATCGGAGCACTGGGTGCCATACTCGCGCTCGCCGCCTGCGGCGGCGACAACGGCGGCGACGATTCAGGTGGTCCAACGACCGCCGGGGCGCCGACCCTGCCCCAGGGCAGCGAGCCGGTCAACCTCGACCCGGCCGACTTCACCACCGAGATCGACAACCCCTACTGGCCGATGTCGCCTGGTAGCCGCTGGGTCTACAAGGAGACCGATGAGGAGGGGACGTTGCTGCGAGTCGAGGTGACCGTCACCGACCAGACGAAGACGATCGCGAACGGGGTCGAGGCGCGGGTCGTCCACGACGTCGTCAGTGAGGACGGCGAGTCGGTCGAGGTGACCGATGACTGGTACGCCCAGGACTCGGCCGGCAACGTCTGGTACCTGGGCGAGGACACCGCCGAGTACAAGAACGGCAAGGTCGTCTCGAGAGAGGGATCTTTCGAGGCCGGCGTAGACGGAGCCCAGCCCGGAATCATCATGCCCGGGAATCCCGAAGCGGGGCTCGCCTACCGCCAGGAGTACCTCGCTGGCGAGGCCGAGGACATGGCGAAGGTGCTCAGCCTCGACGCACAGGCAACGGTGCCCTTCGGCAGCTTTGACGGCGTCCTCGAGACAGAGGACATCAACCCGCTCAACGAGCCCAAGCCGGCGGTCGAGCACAAGTACTTCGCTCGCGACGTCGGCCCGGTGCTGGCGGTCGGGATCTCTGGCGGCGGAGGGCGCGAGGAGCTGGTCAGCTACACGAGGTAGGCGACCGGCGCTGCGCTCAATCGGCGCAGCACTCGCCGCGCCGGACGAGGTAGGTCCCGTCCGGCGCGGCGAGCTCCACGACGAAGCCGTGGGCCTCGAGGATCTCGATCGCACGAGGAACGTGGACGATCGCCCCGGTCACGTCCAGCGCCTCGAGGGGGATCGTGAGGTCCGACTGCGTCCCCCGGACGATCGCGTAGTTGTCATGCAGCTGTCCCTCGGTGTAGTGCTCGAGCCGCCCGTCGATCGCCACCGGAGTGTCGGGCTCGTGCCAGAGCATGTAGGACGCGGTCCCGGCGTAGGTGGCGATCCTGCCTGCCTTCGGGGGGTGATCAATCGCGTACTCGACAGCCGGGGCGCGCAGCTGGGGCTGGGCCTGGGCCGGCCCGAGGACGGCGGCCCAGGCGACCACCGCCCCGATCGCGGCGGTCCCGGCGAGGGCGATCGGGGCCCGCAGCCCCTGGTCGGGGCGGTTGGGCGCCGCCCAGGCGATCTGGAAGGCGAGGGCGGGGGCAACGAAGATGATGTTGCGCATCGAGAAGACGGCGAAGGCGATGAACCCGAGCGCCACCAGGAGCGGCGCGATCTGGCGCGGTGGCGTCGACCGCCACCAGAGCCAGGTGGCGAAGACGGCGGAGAGCGCCAGGTAGCCCATCGCAGGCACCGACTGGAGCGCCGGCAGCCATTCGGTCGAGGCGAAGCGGATCGCCGGATTGCTGAAGCTCTGGAAGTACTCCCAGATCTGGCCGCCGAGCGGCGTCGCCAGGCTCGCGATCACCGCCCCGAGGACCCCGGCGAAGGCAAGCAGCCCGACCCGATGTGAGGTGGCGACCTCGGTCAGGCCCCGGAAGCGATCGAGAGCCAGCCCGGCAGTGACCAGGCCGATCAGCAGCAGCCCGGCGACGAAGCCGCCGTGGAGGTTCGCCCACACGGCGAACAGGACCGCGATCACCGCCAGGGTGACCCGCGGCCTGGCGCCCAGGCCCCCCTCGGGCAAGGGCGCCCGCCAGACCGCGAGGATCAGGATCACCAACAGCGAGAAGGCCATCACGGTGAATCCCGCCGCCCGCGGGTGGATCACCGCGAGCATCCCCGGGAAGTAGAGGGCGGCGATCGCCACCAGCATCCATGGACCCTTCCGCCGGCAGGCCCAGAGGAGGAGGCCGAGGGGGATCGCCAGGAGGAGGGCATAGACGATCGAGATCCCGGTCACCCCGACCGCCCAGCCCGCCCAGAAGAAGAGGAGCTGGGAGAGCCACTGCTGGTTCAGCCATTCCTGGCCATGGGCGGCGGTGGGGAAGGGGTCGTGGCTGACCACCCCATGCTCGGCGATGAACCTCCCGGTGAACAGGTCCATGTACATGTCGCCGCCGAGTCCGCGGTCGACGCAGAGGACGAGGGCCGCGATCAGAACCGTCAGCGACGCGACCAGGATCAGGGGGCGACGCCCAGTGGATGGTCTTGGCATGGGAGAGGAGGATGGCCCAGTTGCCGGAAGGGACCGGCCGGGCACTCTAGCCGCCGGGGCGGACCCGGCGCTTGGCTACTCGGGGGTGCCTGGGTCGAGCGTGCGGGCCGTCTCGGACCGCGGCACCGCGCGGTGGTCCGATTAGGCTGACGCGATCGTGAGGGAGTTCGGGCGCTCGGGCTGGTACGGGATCATCGGGGTGTTCGTGGTCGCAGCGATCTGCGTCGCGATCGGGCTGAGCGCCGATCCGACCGACCCGAACCCGAAGCTCCAGTTCGGCCTCATCTTCGGCGTGATCGCGGTCTTCCTCGGCGGGGCGTCCATGTGCCGACTGCGGGTTGACCTTTCATCACGCGGCAATGCAGTGGGATCACCTTCCGGGTCACGTCAAGAAGGCGGCTTTGGGATTCCTGGCCAAGCGCGGTAGTCGTCGGCGTGTGTTGGAGGAGATCGCGAAGTGCGAGCTTGTATGCGCGAACTGCCACGCCGTTCGGTCCTACCTGCGGCGCGACAAGATCCCGCTCGCGTTCCGGAGCCCGGAGTGACCTCCAGCGGTGCTGAACCACATACCGTATGAGTACGGCCGAGCCCCCGTAGCTCAGCCGGATAGAGCGGGGGATTTCTAATCCCCAGGTCGCAGGTTCGAGTCCTGCCGGGGGCGTTTCGTGAGCGAAGGGAGCGAAAATGGGTGGTGAGATCAGCTTTTTCGAGCTCGGCGTCGGCGACCCCGAGAAGGCGCGAGCGTTCTACAGCGGGCTGTTCGATTCGTGGAAGTTCGAGACCGGGCCGTCGGGAGACGGCTACGTGATCTCAACCGGTTCGATCCCGGGAGGGGTCCACAGCGGCGACGAGGGCGCATCGGTATATGCCTTCTTCAGCGTCCCGGACCTCGATGCGGCGCTCGCGCGAGTCCGCGAACTCGGCGGCGAGGGCCGGTGGCTGGAGGATTCCGAAGACTCAGTCACAGAGTTCGGCCGGTTCGCGCTCTGCAAGGACGATCAGGGGTCGGGCTTCGGGCTGCACCAGCCGCCGGGCGGCTGACGCCGACCCGCATCCCGCCGCAGCACCGCTAGATTGGCAGGAGACACGGTGGGCGTAGCTCAGTTGGTAGAGCTCCTGGTTGTGGTCCAGGTGGTCGCCGGTTCGAGTCCGGTCGCTCACCCCTCACGAAGCCCCTGCTAAACGCGGGGGGTTTCGTCTGAGGGACGGCCTGCCGTCGGGGATCCGGGGTACTACAGGAGGTGCATCAGCGGCGCTGGGATTCGGGCGACGTACTGGGATTTCCAACACAGCTTCGATAGTCCTGACTACGACTGTCTACGGGCGTAGCGCGCCAGCCCGAACTGGATCGCGATGAGCGCGAATAGGACCACGATCAGCACCCACCCGGTACTGGTGACGATCTGGACGATGAACAGCGCGACGATCAGCGCGGTCAAGATCAGCAGCCACGTTCGCCAAGGCTGCGGATACCCCTTGAACATCAGCCAAGGCTACTCGCGATGAGCGAGGTCGAATGCTGCTGTCGCAGCGATCAACGTGGTGGGTAACTACACCTAGGGCGCCGAGCCCACCTACGCCCGCGTAAGGGCCTGGCCTCCGACCGATCCAATCCACCATCGGCCAGCGCCTCGTTCAATCTCACACGGCTGCTCCTGGCGCCCTCCGGCCTACTCCTCGCTGCCCGCCGTGGGCCTCGGTGGGCCTGCGGCCCCGACAGGCGCTCACGCGAGGGAGCGTTTACCCCGCCGGTCGAAGCAGATCCACACAAGCAAGTTCTTCCGGCTGATCCGCCAGGCCGATAAGGCCGAAGCCGTCGGCCTGAGAGCCATCACCGGGTTCGGCTTTCAGGTTTGCGGGGTGTACGCATAGCAAGACCGGACGGAGGCCGGCGAGGTTGAGGGCCGCCGGAGTTCGGACTAGACGAAAGAGTGTTTTGAACAGGCCACAACCCCGTTCCTACGGGGTTGTGGTCTAGGTGGTCGCCGGTTCGAGTCCGGTCGCTCGCCCCTCACGAGGCGCCTGCTAGCCCGCGGGCTTTGTGTTTCGGCCTCTCGGTGCTGCCCGAGTCAGGGAAGGATCGACTGGACCTGGTCATATCGTGATCCTCCGATGATCGAATCTGCTGCTACGCGCGATCGGGATCGCGCTCAAGTGACGCGACGGAGCTTGGTCGAGGCGGCTTCGATCTGGCTTGCGCTGGCCGCGAACACAGTGTTCGCCGTTTGGCTGCTCGTGCGCCTAGGGCTCAATCCGGGACTCGTTCTACGCAAACTCGGACAACTCGTCGGCGCTCGTGCTCGCCCAGTTCCTGGACGAGCGGGGTTCAGGAGACGCGGTCCTGGGCGACTACTTCTGGCTGGAGCCCCTGTACGCCCTCCACCTCACCCGTTGGCTGCCGGCGCACCGGGAGGTGTGGGAGGCCGCGCCATTCGCCATCTATGCGATCACCGTGATCCTGGTCGGCTGGACGGTGGCCCGAACCGTTTCCAGGCGGATGGGGCTGGTCGTCGCGCTCGGGATGGCGGCGCCCGCGCCGCTGGTCCTCGAATACGTCACCTCTCCGAACGCCCACGCCCACTCGTTGGTGCACGCGGTGATCCTGGCGGCGTTTCTGATCACGTCGCCTCGGGTCGCCGCCTGGGGCCGCGCAAGGGCCGGATTGTGGGCGTTGGCCCTGGCGATCACCCTGGCGCCGGGCGCGGCGAGTGACCCGATCCTCCTGGTGGGCGGGGTTGTGCCGTTCCTCCTAGCGGTGGGCCTTGGCCTCTGGCTGCGGCTGCTGTCGAGAGGGATCGCGATCCTCGCGGCCACCGCATGCCTCGTCGGCACCGGCGCTGGACTCTTGGTCGCCGAGGTCGCGAAGCAGGACGGGATCCGTCCCAGTGGGCTGGACTTTCCCCTCGCGTCGGCGGACCACGCACTGGACAACGTCCGGCGGCTGTTCGAGGGCCTCGCCCTGTTCGTGCACGGTCGAACGGGCGATGCGTCCATCCCGGGCAACTCGTCGATCCCGGATCGCCTCGACGTCTTCCTGGTCATCGGGACCGTGGTGGCGGTGGCGATCCTGGTCATCGCGGTCACTCGCAGTGCGCCCGCGCTGCTGAGAGACCCGGGCCGATCCGCCGGGCAGCGTCTGCTCTTCGTCTACTGGGGGGTGGCGCTCGGCGCGCTCGCCGCCGCGTTCGTCGCCTCCTCCGCCCCGGTCGACATCGGATCGGCCCGCTACCTCCTGATCGCCTGGCCGGCACTGCTGACTCTGGCGGCGATCGTCTTCGGGCAGAGGGCGCTGACGGGATTGGCCCTCCTTGCCGCGACGACTGGGATTCTCGGCAGTATCGAGCTGGCGCGGGATGGCTATCGGCTCCCAGTCGAGTATTCGAATGACGACGTGGTCCGGCTCGAGCGCTTTGTGGACGTCAACCGCCTCGATCACGGCTACTCGAGCTATGAGTACGCGGCCGCACTCACCCGGCTCACCGACTTCGGCGTCCGGCTCTACCCGGTGTCGGACTGCGGTCGAGATGACGACAAGCGCTGCCCATCGCTGGAGCACCAAATGGATGTCTGGTACGAAGGCAAACCCGGCGTCCGGACCTTCTACGTCTTCAATCCGACCACGACCTTTCGGGCGATCGGTCCGCCGCCGACCCGATGGGGCGAGCCGGCCGAGGAAGCGCAGATCGGTCCCTTCCAGCTGTTCATCTACGACTTCGATCTCGCCCGGGTGCTGCGCTCCGGGCGGGTAAGCGGGAGTAGCGGCTAGGCGGAGGCACGCTCCGCGAGGCCCGGCCAGCTCTCGATCGGGTCGGTCGACCGAACCACGTGCATGCCCGCGGCGGCATAGCGCTCGAAGGCGGCATCCGCCTCATCCGTGTAATCGACCACGCCGGGCACGACGACCGGAGACGTGCAGTCCTCGAGGAGATAGGTGCGCTCGGCAAGCCGCTCCCCGGCGGCCTCGTCCTCCAGGAGGTCATCGATGGTCCAGGCCATGCAGTGGCTTTTCGCCTGCCCGGCGACGATGACTACATCGAATGCGAGCAGCTTTTCGATCAGCTCGGAGTTCTTCTGACCGAGGCGATCGCCGTCCGGGCCTTCGGTTACCTCCGGACCGAGCATCGAATAGTGCTCGGTGAGCGGGTTGTCGCCCTTGACCTGGAACTCGGGCTGGCTTCGCCGGGCGATTCCGTGGAAGAAGAAGGCCTCCTCGACCGCCGAGACGAGGGCGTGCCCGATGCCACCCAACATCGCGTGGTACGGCCAGATCGTCAGGTCGTACTTCCCGCCCTCGGCCAGCCGCCGGGTGTAGTGGGCGAGGTGGCGCTCCGCGTAGTCGACGTCGATCCCGAGCGCCTCGGGGACCGCGGTGTTCATCCTCCAGCTGCCGGTCGCGACGTCATCGGCCGAGACGAGGGTGTACGGCGGTGGATGGTTGCCGTCCTCGTCAACCAGCCAGATCGCGTGGAACACCTGCATCGCATGATGGGTGTCGAGGCTCGGGAAGATCTGCGTGATCGTGCCGAGATTGCGGTAGACGAACTCGCAAAGACGGCCGCTGTCCTCGACCGCGCCCGTGCCCGACCGCCCGGCGACGAAGAGCTCGAAGTCCGGGATGCAGAAGGTGTTCTGGACATCGACCGCGAGCAGGCAGAGGCGAAACGAGTCCCCGGCGGCCGGGCCTACCCCGTGCTTCTCGGCCCACGCCGGGGCCTCGCGCGCGCGGTCCTCGTACGGGACTCGCCAGACCTCGCCCACGCGGCTCGGGTCGAAGTGGGCCGGGAGCGGTAGTTCACGCACCGCGCCATCCAGTCGTGGAGACGCTCACAGATCGGTGGGCCACCGCTTGATTATCGGTCAGCCAGGGGCGCGAGCATCCGTTCTGCGCTCCCGGCGCCGACCACAACTGTAGGGTCGCTCCGATGTTTGAAGCAATCGTGAGACGGACCCTTCCCATCGTCATCGCCCTGCTCGGGCTCCTCGTCTTCTCGCCGAGCGCCTTCGCGATCGGCCAGGGCGGCCACAACCGCCCGACCAACCTGCTCGAGGGTGCGTTCAAGGTCGCGCTCTATTGGCGGTCGCAGGACCCGCAGGGGTGTTACCTCTCCCCGGCCCGGATGGCTGCCGAGATCCGGAAGCGGGCGAACGTCAAGGCCGGCGTCGCCGCCGGCGACAACTCGGTTCGTCGCCCGGGTGTTGTCTTCGTGCTCAGGCGCGGTACGTCGTGCAACCACCTTCGGATGGCGCTCCTCGCCCGGCAGGGGCTCTACGTCCTCGATACCGACGTCGGCCCGGTCCGCCTCAAGGGGCGCAGCGGCCAGAGCCTCGAGTCGGAGATCGGCGGGCGTGGCCCGCTCCGGGGATTGACCTTCGCGACCGAGAGCTTCCGGATCAGCAAGCCCGACATCCCGGATCGCTTCGACATTCGCTGCCCGGGGAAGACCTTCCCGCTCGGGGGCGGCGCCACCACCAGCCCGCCCATCGAGCCCGATGGCGCCGGCGCCTATCCCCACTCCTATGAGCGTCTCGGCGTCCAGCGAGGGTGGCACGTCAGCGAGGTCCTCTTCGACCCCACCCTGCCCGGGTCGACCCCGCGCGAGGTCACCCTCCAGGTGATCTGCGGCAAGGGCGTGGTCCCGACCGCGTCTCCGCACAGGACCGTCTACATGCGCAGCGGCCAGACGAAGACCGCGGTCGCCCGCTGCCCCGGTGGAAGGAAGCTCTTCGGCGGCGGGTTCCAGCGCAACAACTGGATCAGCACCGGCGGCAGCTACGTCACCGAGTCACGAGCGATCGGGACGAAGGCGTGGTCGGTCACCGGTAGCGCCTTCGCCCTATGGGGCGGCGAGCTGACCGCGATCGCCTACTGCGCCAAGGACAAGAGCCTGCCCCTCACCGAGGTCTCGGCCTCGACCCCGATCGCGTTCGGCGCCTCGGCGACCGCGACCACACCGACCTGCCCGGCGGGTCGCACTCTGACCTCAGGAGGCTTCAGCGCCAACGGATCGCAGAACGCCTTCTTCGGAGACGGCTCGCTCAACCGCAACGGCACCTGGTCGGCCACCGGTTACGGCTACTTCGGCCCGGTTCCCAGCTTCACCGCCTACGGCTACTGCCTGAAGGCGAAGGGATAGCTGGGGACGACCCCTCCAGGGGTCGTCCGATCCTCCATTGTCCCGCGGTGGCCGCCTCGCTACGGTGACGCCGTGGCCGGTCCGCTCCTCGTCGTCGATCTGCCGTCGATGCTCTTCCGAGCCTTCTACGCGCTGCCGGCCTCGATCAAGAATCCGCAGGGCGAGTCCGTCAACGCGCTGCTCGGCGCCGCCAACCTGATCCTCGGCCAGGTCGAGGAACGCAAGCCGAGGGCGGTGGTCCTTTGCATCGGCCCCGACGCCGCCGCCTACCGGGTCGAGCTCTATCCCGCCTACCACGCCGACCGCGAGGCGGCTTTTCCGGACGAGCTCGGACCGCAGTGGGAGGACTCACTCGACTTCTTCAGCGCCTTCGGCTGGACCGTCGCCACCCATGACAGCCTCGAGGCCGACGACCTGATCGGCTCCTACGCCCGGCGCGAGCAGGAGGCGGGCGGCCGAGCATTGCTGATGACCGGGGACCGCGACATGTTCCAGTGCGCCGGCAAGGGAGTGAAGGTCCTCTACGTCCGGACCGGTGTCCGTGGAGCGGAGGAGATCGGGCCGGCGCAGGTGAAGGAGCGCTACGGGATCCCGCCGAAGCTGGTCCCCGACTTCATCGCGCTGCGGGGCGACCCCTCGGACGGGCTCCCAGGCGCCAAGGGCGTCGGCGAGAAGACGGCCGCGGAGCTGCTCCGGAGGCACGGCTCGCTCGAGGGAGTGCTGGATGCCGCCTTCCGGGAGCCGAAGCCTGCGCTTCGGACCGCCCTCACCGGCGCCCGCGACGAGCTCCTCGCGTTCAAGGAGATCGCCACCCTTCGCAACGAGAAGGTCCGCCGCCCGCGTGACAAGCGGACCGACTATCGCTCGGCGGCGAAGGCCGCGCGGGAGCGAGGGATGAATCGCCTCGCCGACCGGATGGAGGAGACTGCAAAGAGGTGAGTGGGCAAGCTCCCTCCACGCCGAGCGAGCGGGAAGCAGCCGGCCGGGCCGCGCGGCGCCAGATGCCGCGGTCACGCCAGGGTGAATGGGAGCCCTCCCCGAAGCGGCCCGATCCGGTGCGGACACTCGAGCGCCAGGACGCCACCCGGGTGCCGGAGCTGGTCCCGATCCGCCACGGGCGGATGGTCGCCTCGGCGTTCCCCTTCTTCCGGGGTGGGGCGGCGATCATGGCCGCGGATCTGGCAGCCAGCCCGAACTCTGGATTGAAGGTGCAGCTCTGCGGCGACGCCCACCTCTCCAACTTCGGGATCTTCGAGGCGCCCGACCGCTCCCTCGTCTTCGACGTCAACGACTTCGACGAGACCCTTCCGGGGCCCTTCGAGTGGGACCTGAAGCGGCTCGCCGCCAGCCTCGCGGTCGCGGGCCGCGAGACCGGACTCAAGGAGAGCCAGCGGCGTAGGCTGGTGCTCGCCGCGGTCGGGACGTACCGGAAGACGATCAGGGAGTTCGCCGCCGACCGCGACGTCGACGTCTGGTACGCGCGGTTGAGCCTGAGCGACCTCGAGCGGTTCCGCTCAGAGGTCACCAGCCGGACCGCGAAGCGCTTCGACAGGTTGGTCGCCAAGGCCCAGCGCAAGAACAGCCTGCGGGCGTTCGCGAAGCTCACCAGGCGCGAGGGGGACCAGATCCGGATCGTCAGCGATCCGCCCCTGATCGTCCCGGTCGAGGAGCTGATCGAGACCGGCCAGCCCCAGATCGCGAAGAGGCTCGAGAAGCTGGTGGCCGCATACCGCGAGACCCTCGATCCGGACGTTCGCCAGCTTGTCTCCCGATACCGGTATGTGGATGCGGCTCGAAAGGTGGTCGGCGTCGGCAGCGTCGGAACCCGCTCGTGGATCGCCCTCTTCCTCGGACGCGATTCGGATGACCCCCTCTTCCTCCAGGTGAAGGAGGCCGAGCGCTCGGTCCTCGAGCCGTTCGCCGGCGCCAGCCGGTGGCGGCACCACGGGCGCCGGGTGGTCGAGGGCCAGCGGCTGATGCAGGCCGCCGGCGACATCTTCCTTGGCTGGCTCACCGGTGAGCTGATCGACGGGAAGCGGCGCGATTTCTACGTTCGCCAGCTCTGGGACGGGAAGGGGTCGGTGGTGATCGAGGAGATGACGCCGAAGGCGCTGACGATCTACGCGGGGCTCTGCGGCTGGACCCTCGCGCGCGCCCATGCCCGCTCCGGAGACCGGATCGCGATCGCCGCCTACCTCGGCGGCGGCACCGCCTTCGAGGAGGCGTTGGCCCGCTTCGCCGAGGCCTACGCGGACCAGAACGAGCGCGACCACGCGGCCTTCGCCGAGGCGATCGATTCCGGTCGGATGCAGGCCGAGCTAAACGTCTGACGGCTGAGCACGCCACCAGACGGCAGCGCTCGGGAGTCAGCCTGAGCAAAGGCCCCCGCGGCGACTGCTGCCGATAGGGGGCGTAGCGGGCGGCGAGGGCCTCGAGCACCGGCTCTTGACCGGCGACCTCGACGATCGTGGTCTCGCCGAGCAGCTGCACCCACGCGAGCCTGCTCCAGTCCTCGGAGTAGCGATCAACGGTCAGCGCGGACTCCGGCCTCGCCCGGAGCCAGCGGATCCGGGCGAGCTCCTCGCCGGGAACTCGCTTGGGCTTGTCGTCGACCGCGCTCCAGATCTCGCCGTCGACGAGCGCGAAGGTGACCGGCAACACCCGCGGCTGCCCGTCGTCATCGATCAGGCCGAGGTGTCCCAGCGGCTCGCTCTCGAGCAGGCGCCTGAGCCCAACTGGGGAGCTCTTCTAGACTCGCTGCGCGCCGGCACCTCGGCTCACCGTAAACGGATTCGAGCGACAGGAGGCAACTACATGGACGTAGGCATCGGACTTCCGAACGCCGTGCCCGGGGTGGATCGCGCCGGAACCGTCGACTGGGCGCGCCGCGCCGAGGAAGCGGGCTTCCCCTCCCTGGGGACGATCGACCGGATCGTCTTCCCCAACTACGAGTCGCTGGTCTCCCTCGCCGCCGCGGCCGCGGTCACCGAGCGGATCCGCCTCGTCACGGACATCCTCATTGCGCCGCTGCGGTCGAATACGGTCTTGCTCGCCAAGCAGGCGGCGACCCTGGACTCGCTTTCGGGCGGCGGCCGGCTTGTCCTCGGTCTCGCCCCGGGCGGTCGCGAGGACGACTACGAGGTGTCCGGGATTGACTTCCACCACCGCGGCGAGATCTTCGACCGCCAGCTCGAGGAGCTGCCGAAGATATGGCAGGGCGGCGAGGTGGGCCCGCCCCTTCTCAGCGGCGATCGGCCGACGCTGCTGATCGGCGGCTACACCGAGATCTCGATGCGGCGCGCCGCCCGATACGCCGACGGCTGGACGATGGGCGGCGGGACGCCCGATGTCTTCAAGGAATCGGCCGGCAAGCTCGAGGAGATCTGGAAGGCGGAGGGGCGCGAGGGGCGCCCCTACACGATGGCGCTCTGCTACTTCTCCCTCGGCGAGGGCGCGGAGGAGCATGCGCGCGAAGACCTCGGCGCCTACTACGCCTGGCTCGGCGAGGAGACCGCGAACCAGATCATCGCCAGCACCGCCACCGACGCCGACACGGTCAAGTCCTACATCGCCGCCTTCGAGCAGGCCGGGGCGGACGAGTTGATCTGTTTCCCGGCGAACAGCGATCCCGGCCAGGTGGAGCTTCTCGCGGAGGCGGCGCTCTAGAAGTCGGCGAAAGGGTCGCCGCATGCGGCGCCCGCGCCTCCCCTGCACGCCGCCTCGCAGGAAGGTGCGGGGAGGGGCGGAATGAAGCACCCGGAGCCGAACGATGATCGTCGACAGCGCCCATTACAAGGACGGGGAACGCCAGCACGAGGGGCCGATGTCACTCGAGGAGGCGGCTCGCCGCCCGCGAGACGTCCCGGGCGAGTTCGTCTGGATCGGGCTCCACGACCCCGACCCCGGTGAGCTCGACGAGCTCGCCCGCCTCTTCGGCCTCCACGAGCTTGCGGTCGAGGACGCCGGCCTCGAGCACCAGCGCCCGAAGATCGAGGACTACGACGAGTCCTACTTCATCGTCCTCAAGACCGCCCACTACCACGAGAAGGACGAGATAGTCCACTTCGGCGAGATCAGCCTCTTCGCCGGCCCGGGCTACGTTGTCGCCGTCCGCCGGGGCCCGGGCAGCGAGCTGAAGACCGCCCGAGCGAGCCTCGAGGAGCGCCCCGACCTGCTCAAGCTCGGTCCCGCCGCGGCCGTGTGGTCGATCGTCGACAAGGTGGTGGACGATTACATTCCGGTCGTCGACGGGATCGAGGACGACATCGAGGAGGTCGAGAACGACGTCTTCGACGACAACATCCCCGCCCCGACCCAGCGCATCTACCACCTGAAGCGCGAGGTGATCGAGTTCCATCGCGCGGTCTCCCCGCTGCTGGGCCCGCTCGCTGCACTCGAGGCGGGAGCCTTCCCGATCCCGGAGGAGCTGCGCCGCTACTTCCGCGACATCGCCGACCACGATCGCCGGGTCGACGAGCAGGTGAGCTCGCAGCGGGAGCTGCTCACCAGCATCCTCGAGGCGAACCTCGCGCTGGTGAGCGTCAACCAGAACGAGGTGATCAAGAGGATCTCCTCGATCGCCGGGATCATCGCCGTTCCGACCTTCATCGCCAGCAACTACGGGATGAACTTCGAGCACATGCCCGAGCTCAGCTCGCCCATCGGCTATCCGTTGGCGCTTGCCGGGATGGCGCTCTCCGTGGTCGCACTCATCATCTTCTTCAGGCGCATCAACTGGCTGTGAGTTAAGGGTTCAGGGGTACTGTGGGGTCGGAATGACCCCGCAGTTCGCGCACGTCGGCGGCGGCAGCTTCGAGCCGCTGCAGCTCGCCGGCCTCACCGTGCTGGCGACCGCCTACGCGCTGCGGGCGATCTCGTTGCGTCATCAGGGGCGCCCGGTCCCAACCTGGCGGCTCGTCTGCTTCGCGGCCGGGATCGCCCTGATCGCCGGCGCCTTCGCCTCGCCGCTCGCCCACCTCGGCGGCGAGCTGCTGCTCGCGCACATGGGGCAGCACCTGCTGATGGGAGACCTGGGCGCCCTGCTGGTCGTGCTCGGCCTCACCGGGCCTCTGCTCCAGCCGCTGCTGGCGGTTCGCTGGCTCGGCTGGCTGCGGACCCTGACCCATCCGCTGATCGCCTTCCCCCTCTGGGTGATCAACCTCTACGTCTGGCACATCCCGGCGCTCTACGAGGCCGCCCAGGGCGCAAGCGCGCTCCACGCTCTCGAGCACACCTGCTTCATCGGCTTCGGAATCCTGATGTGGATGCCGCTGGTCGGGCCGCTCCCGCAGCCGGCCTGGTTCGGGATCCCGGCGAAGCTCGGCTACCTGGTCGGTGTTCGGTTCGCCGGCGCCGTGCTCGGCAACGTCTTCATGTGGTCGAACGACGTGATCTACGACCGCTACGCGAGCGGAGATGGGGGCTGGCAGATCTCGCCGCTCACCGACCAGGGCGTCGCCGGCGTGATCATGGTCGGGGAGGGGGGCCTGGTGACGCTCGGCGTTCTCGTCTGGCTCTTCCTGGCCTGGGCAGAGCAGGACACCGAGCGCCAGCGGCTGCTCGACCTCGCCGAATCCGAGGGGGTTCCACTGAGCGAGGCCCGGGCCGGGCGCGCCGCCGCCGCCGGGCAGGGTGCGCGGCTCGAGGAGAGGATCAAGGGGTCCGCTTGATCGAGCAGGACCGGTTCCTGCTGGCGCTCGTCTTCGTGGTGGGAACGGCCAGCCTCGGGGCGGAGATCGCCGTGGCCCGGCTGATGGCGCCCCACTTCGGCGCCTCGACGATCGTCTGGGCGAACACGATCGGCGTCGTCCTCGTCTCGCTCTCGATCGGCTACTGGCTCGGCGGGCGCCTCGGCGACCGCCACCCGCACATCCGGGGGCTCTGCCTGCTGGTGATCGCGGCCGCCGCCCTGCTGGCGCTGGTGCCCTTCGCGGCTCGCCCCTTCTTCGAGGTCTCGGTCGACGCCCTCGATGAGATCTCGGCAGGCGCCTTCGTCGGCTCCCTGCTCGGCGTCCTCGTGCTGATCGCGGTCCCGGTGATCCTGCTCGGCGCCTGCTCGCCCTGGGCGGTGCGGCTGGCGACCCCCGACGTCGAGCACGCCGGCCGCACCGCCGGGCGGCTCTACGCCGTCTCCACGGCCGGCTCGCTGCTGGGGACGATGCTGGCGGCGCTGGTGACGATTCCGCTGATCGGCACCCAGCGGACCTTCCTCGTCTTCGCGGTGACGCTGGCGCTGGTGGCGGCCGCGGGGCTCGGCTGGCGCTACCTGGCGGTTCCCGCCGCCCTCGCCGGAGTGATCGCGATCCCGGTGGGGACGGTGAAGGCTGCCGGTGAGGACGGCGAACGGGTGGTCTACGAGGAAGAGACCGCGGTCCAGTACGTGCGGGTGGTGGAGGAGGCCGATGGCGACCGCCGCCTCGAGCTCAACGAGGGAGTCGCCGAGCACTCGCTCATCCGCCCCGGCAGCTACCTCACCGAGAACTACTGGGACGGGCTGCTGGTTCTGCCGTTCACCAGCCTCGAGCAGGCGCCCGGCCGAATCGCGATCCTCGGCAACGCGGCGGGAACCGCCGCGCGAGCCTACGGCCACTACTTTCCCGCCGCCCAGATCGACGCGGTGGAGATCGACCCGGAGCTGGCCGAGGTCGGGCGCCGCTATTTCGACATGCAAGCGCCTCATCTGTCGATCTACAACGAGGACGCGCGGCCCTGGCTCGAGTCCGCCGACGGCGACTACGACGTGATCGTCGTCGACGCCTACCGCCAGCCCTACATCCCCTTCTACCTCGCCACCCGCGAGTTCTTCGAGCTGGCGCGCGAGCGGCTGGCTCCCGGCGGCGTGGTGATCGTCAACGTCGGCCACCCCGATGACAACGACGACCTCGAGCAGGTGGTGGGGAGGACGATGGCCGACGCCTTCGCGACCGTCCTCCGCGATCCGATCTTGGACTCGAACACACTGCTGGTCGGCACCGAGGGCCCGGCCTCCGCCGAGCGCCTGCGCGAGGCAATCCCCGGGCTGACGACCGACCTGCAGACGCGGGCGGGGGTGGAGGCGGGCCGGCTGGCCCCGAGGCTCCCTGGAGGCGAGGTCTACACCGACGACGTCGCCCCGGTCGAATGGCTGATCGACCGCTCGATCATCGGCTACGCGTCCGGGGACTGACCCCAGCGACCGCAAGGCCGCTCCATATCGGAGCGAAGGCGAAGCCGTAGCGACTTATGTTTGCGGCCGCCCGCGGTCGCGGATTAGTGAAGCCTCGCCCGCAGCCGCCTGCCCGCGTAGAGCCCCAGCGCCCGCGCCGTGGCGGCGAGGTCGATCGCGAACGAGGCGAGGCGACCTAGCGGACCGGTATAGAGCCAGGCGCCTGTTCGATCGCGGACCGACGGCGGCCCCCCCGACCGGAGGCGAGGTTGGTCGTGCTTTAGGGTCCGAGCGGCGATGGAAACGACGGTAAAGGAACTACCCGAGTCCCGGGTCCGGGTCGAAGTGACCGTCGACCCCGACGAGGTCGAGCGCCGGCTCACGGAGACGGCCTCCCAGCTCGGGGGCGAGATGAAGATCCCCGGCTTCCGCAAGGGCAAGGTGCCGCCGGAGATGGTTTCCCAGCGGCTCGGACGCGAGGCGGTGCTCACCCAGACCCTCGAGTCATCCCTCGCCGACTGGTACGAGCAGGCAATGATCGACTCCGGGGTGAGCCCGGTGGGCGATCCCAACCTCGACCTCACCGAGATGCCGGACGAGGGCGAGCCGCTCCGCTTCGCGATCGAGGTGGGCGTCAGGCCGGTCGCCAAGCTCGGCGAGTACAAGGGGCTCGAGGTCGGCCGCGAGGAGCCAGAGGTGCCCGAGCAGGCGGTCCAGGGAGAGCTCGACCGGCTCCGGGAGGCTTTCGCCAGCCTGAAGCCGGTCGATCGCGCCGGGCAGAAGGGCGACGTGCTCCTGATCGACTACGCGGGTGAGGTCGACGGCGAGCCGTTCGAGGGCGGCGAGGCCAAGGACTATCTGCTGGAGCTCGGCGCGGGCCGGGTGCTGCCGGAGCTGGAGCAGGCGCTCGAGGGGGCCACCGCGGGCGAGGAGCGGGAGGCGACCGTGCACTTCCCCGACGACTACCCCGGCGAGGAGGTTGCCGGCAAGACCGCCCAGTTCAAGGTCAGGGTGCGCGAGGTGCGCGAGAAGGAGCTGCCCGAGCTCGACGACGATTTCGCCGCCGAGGCGTCCGAGTTCGACACCGTCGCCGAGCTCCGCGAGCAGATCGAGAGCCGGATACGCGAGGTCCTCGACCGACAGATCGCCGAGCGCTTCCGCGAGTCCGCGCTCGACGCCGCGGCGGAGAACGCGACCGTCGAGTTGCCCGAGTCGCTGATCAACTCCCGGGCGGCGGAGATGTGGCGCCGCGTGGAGCGCTCCCTGCAGCGCCAGGGCATGGACCCCGAGACCTACCTGGAGGTGCAGGGCAAGACCCGCGACGAGCTGATCGCCGAGGCCCGCCCGGACGCCGAGCGCTCGCTGAAGCGCGAGGCGGTGCTGGCCGCCGTCGCCGACGCCGAGGGGATCGAGGTCAGCGAAGACGACCTGCTCGAGGCGCTCACCCCTCCGCCCGGTCACGAGGACCACGGCCACCCGGAGCCCGCCGAGGCGCTCGAACAGCTGCGGCGTACCGGCCGCGAGGAGCTCCTTCGCGACGACCTGAGGATGAGACGGGCGATGGAGCTGATCGCTGAGGAGTCAAAGCCGATCCCGGCCGACCAGGCGGAGGCTCGCGAGCAGATCTGGACCCCGGAGAAGGAGCGCGAGGAGAAGGGTGGCCTCTGGACTCCGGATTCCGACTAGCGCCCCCGCGCAGGCCGAGCTACCGGAATTCCTGCGCCCTGCTGGTAGTCTGGCCGCGACCCGATTGTTTGGGCGCTAACCACCGCCGGTCGGGGTCTTTGTCACCACCGGTCGGGGTAAGTCGACCGAAGGTGATGACAGTGATTTTCAATTCAGCCGGCAACGGTACGCGCGCCAAGCATGTGGGCGAATCGGGAATCGGCGGGCGACAGCGGATGGAACCGGTGCTCGCCCGGGGCAGGGTTTGGAGCACGGTCTCACTCCTCTAGGCCGGACTCCACGCGAGCGCGTGCAATTGCCGTGCTTGCGCGTACCACACGGAAGAGCCGCGCCCATTGGCGCGGCTCTTCTTCTTTGAGGACGACTAGACCTCGAGCGAGGTCTGGCGTTCCGGATAGGTGATTCGGCCGCGATCGACGCTGGCGAACCCGGTGAGCTCATGGTTTACGAGCAGCCCGTTTCCGTCCAGGTGCAGCACCTTCCAGCCGCGGATCAGAAGGACGTCTGCGATCAGACGCCGGTGGCAGTGGCGCCAATCCGCCTCCGCGCACATCACCGCGCTCCGGCGCTCGCTGGCGAGCTCCTCCAGGCGCTCGAGCCCGGCAGCGAACTCCGGACTCGCCATGTGGTCGGCGTAGCCGCGAAAGGGCCCCTCCTCCCAACCGGTGTTAGGCGAGTCGGCGGCGGACTCGCGGCGGCCGCCGAGCTGCTCGCCGAGGTGGGCGTAGCCGATCCCGGCGCCTTCCAGCGACGCGGCGAGTGCCGAGCGATTGAACTGTGGGTAGCGCGAGCGCGGATTGGCCCGGACGTCGGCGATCAGCCCGATTCGGGCGTCGGCGAGCAGCTCCAGGAAACGGCGCTCCTCGTGGTTGGAGTGCCCGACCGTAAGGATCTCCTCACCCGAGGCCACGAGACAGGATTCTCCTCCCTGGCCCACTCCAGGCGACCGCTACACTGCCGCGCCTATGAGCCCCTTGGTCCCGATGGTGGTCGAGCAGACGTCCCGCGGCGAGCGGGCGTTCGACATCTACTCGCGCCTGCTCAACGAGCGGATCGTCTTCCTCGGCACCCCGATCACCGAGGACATCGCCAACCTGATCGTTGCCCAGCTGATCCATCTCGAGTCTGAGGACCCGGACAAGGACATCAGCATCTACATCAACTCCCCCGGCGGCTCGGTCTACGCCGGCCTCGCGATCTACGACGCGATGCAGTTCATCAAGCCCGACATCCAGACGATCTGCGTCGGCGTCGCGATGAGCATGGGCGCGCTGCTGCTCGCCGGCGGCACTCAGGAAAAGCGGATGGCACTGCCCAACTCGAAGATCCTCATCCACCAGGTCTCGGGCGGCTTCTCCGGTCAGGCCACCGACATCGAGATCCACGCCAAGGAGATCATCGACGTCCGCCAGCGGCTCGACGAGATCATCGCCAAGCACACCGGCCAGGCCCTTGAGAAGGTGGCGAAGGACACCGAGCGGGACTACTTCATGAGCGCGGAGGAGGCCAAGGAGTACAAGCTGGTCGACCGCGTGATCGAGCACCGCTGAGGCGCTTCTCCCCACTTCTCCCAGCGGTACCGCTCGCGTTCTCCCTCCTCGTCGCCTCCCCGGCCCAGGCTGCCGACTTCAGCGTGGAGAAGGCGTCGGTGTCGCCACGGAAAGCCTTCCTCGGTGCCCGCGGTGGGGTCAGAGTCGAGTTCCGGATCGCCGCCGCGGCGCCGGCCGACGTGTCGATCCGGATCGTCGGCGCAGGTCGCGAGGTGCGGCGGATCGACCTCGATGACGTCCCGCCGGGCACCGAGCGGATCGAGACCTGGGACGGGCTGATGAATGCGGGGACGCCCGCTCCTGACGGCTCCTACCGCGTTCTGATCGGGCCGCCCGTCGGTGACGCCAAGCAGGTCGCAAAGCTCACGCTCTTCGGCCACTTCTTCCCGGTTCGAGGGCCGCACGGGGTCCGCGGTCCCGTCGGCGAGTTCGGCGCCGCCCGCAACGGCGGTCGCATCCACAAGGGATTCGACGTCACCGCCCGCTGCGGCACCCCGCTCGCGGCGGTGCGGGCCGGAACGGTGGTCAAGCGCGCCTTCGATCCCCGCCTCGACGGCAACTTCGTCGTCATCCGCGGGCTCGGCGAGCGCCGCAAGTACCAGTACTCGCACATGGTCCGGCCCTCGCCGTTCCAGCAGGGCGACGAGGTACACCCGGGCGACATCGTCGGCCACATCGGCCGCACCGGCAACGCCGCCAGCACTCCCTGCCACCTCCATTTCGAGCTCCACCTCCGTGGGCGCCCGATCGACCCCGAGCCCTCGCTGCGCGCCTGGGACCGCGTTCTCCTAGCACCGCGCAGGCCGCTCGATCTCGGAGCGAACCGCCCGCCGATGTGAACGCGGAAGGAAACCGGCCGCCGGTGGCGTAACCGAACGCGTCAGGCCAATGCCGGGCGTCTTCTAAGCTTCAGCGAGGAAGCGCACTCGGGCGGCGAAGCCGAGATACAGGAGTCATTCCGCTGGCACGTCCCACCGAATCCAACGAGCAGCTCCTCTGCAGCTTCTGCGGCAAGTCGCAGCGCCAAGTCAAGAAGCTGATCGCCGGCCCCGGCGTCTACATCTGCGACGAATGCATCGACCTCTGCAACGAGATCATCGACGAGGAACTCACCGCTCCTCCCAGCTTCGAGCTCGAGAACCTGCCGAAGCCGAAGGAGATCTACGAGGTCCTCAACGAATACGTGGTCGGTCAGGACGGCGCCAAGCGAGCGCTCTCGGTGGCCGTCTACAACCACTACAAGCGGGTGCAGATGTCGTCCACCGACCAGGAGGGCGACGGCGCGATCGAGCTGCAGAAGTCGAACATCCTCCTGCTCGGCCCGACCGGCTGCGGCAAGACCCTGCTCGCCCAGACGCTGGCCAAGATCCTCAACGTCCCCTTCGCGATCGCCGACGCCACCGCGCTGACCGAGGCGGGCTACGTCGGCGAGGACGTCGAGAACATCCTCTTGAAGCTGATCCAAGCCGCCGACTTCGACGTGAAGAAGGCGGAGACGGGGATCATCTACATCGACGAGATCGACAAGATCGCCCGCAAGGCCGACAACCCATCGATCACCCGCGACGTCTCGGGTGAGGGAGTCCAGCAGGCGCTGCTGAAGATCCTCGAGGGCACAACCGCTTCGGTGCCCCCCCAGGGCGGGCGCAAGCACCCGCATCAGGAGTTCCTCACGATCGACACCTCGAACATCCTCTTCGTCTGCGGCGGCTCCTTCGGACAGCTGGAGCACGTGATCGAGAAGCGGATCGGGAACCACGGCGTCGGCTTCGGGGCCGAGGTCACCTCGGCGACGGAGAAGGATGCCGGCGAGACCTTCGAGCGGGTCCTCCCAGAGGACCTGATGGAGTACGGGCTGATCCCCGAGTTCATCGGGCGGATGCCGGTCGTCTCCCCGATCCACCAGCTCACCCGCGAAGACCTGATCACGATCCTGACCGAGCCGCGCAACGCCCTCGTCCGCCAGTTCCACCGCTTCTTCCAGTTCGACGACATCGAGCTGGTCTTCGCCCCTGAGTCCCTCGGCGCGATCGCCGACAAGGCCCTGGAACGGGAGACCGGCGCCCGCGGCCTCCGCTCGATCCTCGAGGAGACGCTGCTGGACGTCCAGTTCGAGCTCCCGTCGCGGGGCGACGTCAGCAAGTGCCTGGTGACCCGGGAGACGATCGAGAAGGGCCTGAAGCCGATGCTGGTCACCGACGCCACCGGCGAGCAGGACGCCGCCGACGGCGACGAGGCGCTGGGCGAGCGGACGGCCTAGGGGCCGCAAGGCCGCCGTACTCAGGAGCGTAGGGCGAAGCCCATAGTGCGAGGGCGCTCCGCAGGCGAAGCCGAGGAGCGACCCGTTTGATCCGTGCGGGGCGGCCGCTGGCGGCCCCGACTTATGCCTCTACGAGAACCTCCCAGTCGTCCGGCTCGACGCCGAACTCCCACTTGGCATGGAGGACCGCGGCGCCGACGGTCGGGTGCCAGCTCTCGGCGAGCTGGTAGTCGTTGGAGTCCACGTAGACCATGTGGCAGGCGTCGCCCAGTGTCGGCTTGATGATCTCGAGCAGCGCCGGGCGCGAGATCGGGAAGCCCCAGACGAAGTAGTGAACCCGACCCCGAGGCTGGTGATCCGGGCCGAGCGTCACCCTGCGGACGGTCTGGCGAGTGGGGCTCATGCCGGAAGTGTGAAGGATCGCCGCGATCCGGGCTGGAGGGGTGTGGGTTATCCACGCACGCGCCTAACCCCATCAACCCTCGCGGGCGCTGATTAACATCGGCGGCGAGTGGATGCAGACCAGAGAAAGACCCTGGAAGCGACGACCCGCTGGGACCCCGGCGCGGTCGAGCAGCGCGTTTTCGAGCGCTGGATGGAGGGCGGCTGGTTCCACCCGCCCGCGGAGGGCTCACCCGAGGAGAACTACTCGATCTCGATCCCGCCGCCGAACGTCACCGGCGCCCTCCACATGGGTCATGCGCTCAACGGCGCGATCCAGGACGTGTTGATCCGCCTCAACCGGATGCGGGGGAGGAACACGATCTGGGTCCTGGGAACCGATCACGCGGGGATCGCCACCCAGGCGGTAGTCGAGAAGGAGCTGGCCGAGGAGGGCAAGACCCGGCAGGAACTCGGCCGCGACGAGTTCCTCAATCGCGTCTGGAAGTGGCAGGCCCGCTACGGCTCGACCATCGTCGAGCAGTACAAGCGCCTCGGCGCCTCCTGCGACTACGACCGCGAGCGCTTCACCCTCGACGAGGGCTACGTCCGGGCGGTCTACCGGGTCTTCGTCGCCCTCTACGAGAAGGGCTACATCTACCGCGGCAACTTCATGGTCAACTGGGACCCGGGCTCACACTCGGCGATCTCCGACCTCGAGGTCGAGAACCGCGAGGTCACCGACACGCTCTACGAGATCGCCTATCCGCTCGAAGATCGGGGAGAGCTGATCGTCGCCACGGTGCGGCCGGAGACGATGCTCGCCGACACCGCCGTCGCCGTGAATCCCAACGACGACCGATACCGCGACGTGATCGGCAAGAACGCGATCCTGCCGCTCGTCGACCGCCGGCTGCCGGTGATCGCCGACGAGCACGTCGATCCGGAGTTCGGCACCGGAGCGCTGAAGATCACGCCCGGTCACGACCCGAACGACTTCGAGATCGGCCGCGAGCACGGCCTGGAGGAGATCTCGGTGATCGGAGAGGACGGGCGGATCACCGACGCCGCGCCGGAGCGCTTCCGACGGATGACCGCGCAGGAGGCGCAGGAGGCGGTCGTCTCTGAGCTTCGCGAGCAGGGACTGCTTCGCGGTGAGGAGCCATACACCCATACCGTGCCGTTCTCCCATCGCTCGGGAGAGCGGATCGAGCCGCTGATCTCGCTGCAGTGGTTCTGCCGGATGGATGAGATGGCGAAGCCCGCGATCGAGGTCGTCCGGGACGGGCGAGTGCGGTTCATCCCGGCCGAGCCACATACCCGCGTCTACACCGATTGGCTCGAGCGAATCCGGCCCTGGGCGATCTCCCGCCAGCTGTGGTGGGGGCACCGGCTGCCGGTCTGGTACCGCGGCGACCCCGACGAGGAACCCGAGATCTACGTCGGCGAGCAGCCGCCCGAGGGCGACGGCTGGGAGCAGGAATCCGACGTGCTCGACACCTGGTTCAGCTCGGCGCTCTGGCCCTTCGCCACTCTCGGCTGGCCCGACACCGAGGCACCGGAATACCGGGCGTTCTTTCCGACCGACGTACTGGTCACCGCGAGGGACATCATCTTTCTCTGGGTCGCGCGGATGATCATGACCTCGCTCGAGTTCACCGGCGAGGTCCCCTTCAGCGACGTATACGTGCACTCGGTGATCCAGGCGCCGGACGGGCGGCGGATGTCGAAGAGCCTCGGCACCGGGATCGACCCTCTCGACGAGATCGCGGAGCACGGCGCCGACGCCCTGCGCTTTGGCCTGCTGGCGATGTCCTCGGCCCAGGACGTCCGCTTCTCGCAGGCGCGCGTCCAGCAGGGACGCGACCTCGCCAACAAGATGTGGAACGCCTCCCGGCTGATCCTGCTCAACGCGATCCCCGCCGAAGGAGAGGCGGTCGCCGCGAAGCCGGCGACGAACCTGGTGGAGGACCGCTGGATCGCCTCCCGCCTGCAGCGTGCGGTTGGCTCAACGACCGCGAGCATCGAGGCGTACGACTTCGCTCACGCCGCTCTCGATCTCTATGAGTTCTTCTGGTCGGAGCTCTGCGACTGGTATCTGGAGATCGCCAAGCCCCGCCTCTACGACGGCGACGAGGACGCCTCGGCGAGCCTCCTCTGGGCGCTCGAGCAGGTGCTGGCCCTCGCCCACCCGCTGATCCCGTTCGTCAGCGAGGAGATCTACTCCTATCTGCCGCGCCCGGAGAGCGAGGCGCTCGTGATTCATCCGTTCCCCGAGGCCGACGATTCCCTGCTCGACGACGCTGCCGAGGAGGAGATCGGGGCCGCGATCAAGCTCACCCGGGCGCTGCGGCGCTGGCGCGACCTCGCCGGGGTGCCGGCTGGACAGGTTCTGTCGGCGCGTGCCAACGGCGCCAAGCCCCACGAGCTGGTCAACCGCCTGGCGCGGGTGGAGTTCGACTCCGGGGGCGGTGAGGGGATCGCCACGGTGGAGGGGGTCGAGTTGCTCGAGACCGAGGGGGTCGACCCGGAAGCGATCAGGGCCCGGATCGAGGAGCGGCGCGAGAGCCTGCGCGCGGAGGTGAAAAGGGGTGAGGGGAAGCTCGCCAACGAGGGCTTCATCGCCAAGGCCCCCGCCGACGTCGTCGACGCCGAGCGGTCCAAGCTCGAGGCCTACAAGGCGGAGTTGGAGGAGCTGGGCTGAGCGCGGAGGAGATTCTCCGAGGACGTGAGGTCCTCGGCTGGCGGCTCGGGCTCGAGCGGATGCGCCGGCTCTGCTCGCTGCTCGGGATGCCGCAGAACCGCTTCGCCTCGATCCACGTCGTCGGCACCAACGGCAAGACGTCGGTTAGCCGGATGACCGCGGCGCTGCTCGAGGCGTCCGGGGTCAGCACCGGCGCCTACGTCTCGCCCCACATCCTGTCCTGGCGCGAGCGGATCCTGATTCATGGGGAGCCGATCTCCGAGCGGGCCTTCGACGCGGCGGTAGAGCGGCGCCGAGCAGTCGGCGCGGGTCGCCGACCGCGCCGCCGGCGAGGAGGGGCCGGTGACCCAGTTCGAGCTCCTCACCGCGGCCGCCTTCATCGCCTTCGCCGAGGCGAGGGTCGAGTACGCGGTGATCGAGGCCGGTCTCGGCGGCCGCCTCGACGCCACCAACGTGATCCCCTCGAAGCTGACCGTGCTGACCTCGGTCGGGCTCGACCACACCGAGTGGCTGGGGGAGACGCTCGAGGAGATCGCGGCGGAGAAGCTGGCGGTCTTGCGGGACCACACGATCCTGGTCCGGGGCGAGCTCCCCGCCGCAGTCGAGCCGGTTGTGGAGCGCGAAGTCGAGAATCGCCACGCGACCCAAATACAGCCTCGGCCCGTCGTCTTTGACGAGGGATCGCCGGAAGATCGCCGCTGGCCGTCCCTGCGGGGTTTCCAGGCGTTGAACCTTGCGCTGGCGCGGACGGCGGCGCAGGAAACGCTCGGTCGTGCGGAGCCGATGGAGCCCGAAGCGATGACCCGAGCCTTGGCCGGCGTTCGGATCCCAGGGCGCGCCGAGCTGATCCCCGGCGAGCCACCGGTGATCTTCGACGCCGCCCACAACCCCGACGGGGCTCGGGCGCTGTTCGAGCTGCTTCCGGAGCTCACGGACGGCCGCGAGATCGTCTGCTGCCTCGCCGTGCTCGAGGACAAGGACGCGGCGCGAATCGTCAACGCCCTCGCGCCCGCGATTTCCTCCTTCGTCTGCACCGAGATCCCAGCTGAGGCGATCGAGGGCTCGGGGCGTCCCAGCGGCCGCGCGCACCTCGCTTCAGAGCTGGTTTCGCTGTGCCGCGACGCTGGGGTGGAGGCCGAGTCGGTGGTCGACCCGATCGACGCCTGGCGCCGGGCGCGCGAGCTTGCCAGGAAGCGCGACGGGATCGCGCTGGCGACCGGTAGCCACTACCTTCTGAGCTCTATATGGATCGAGAGGCGCGCGGCGAGCTCCTGACGATGATGGGCCTGGTCGCCATCGTTGTCGCGGTGGTGATCCTGGTTTTCTTCGCAGTCGGCTACGTTTTCGGCCTGCTTTTCCTCTGAGAGCAGGGTTCCACCCCCACACAAGGAACTACGTAGACTCGCGCTCTCACTCCCATGCTCCTAGCGCTATTCGGAATAGACGGCGGGGCGCTCGGCCTCGTCATAAATCTGCTGGTCGTCTTTCTGATCGTCGTCTACCTGGCGCTGATCTACTGGACCTACCTCGACGCTCGCCGGCGGATCGAGGATCCGGTGCTGATCGCCTGCGCGACCGCCGCCTCCGTCTTCCCCTTCCTCGGCACGGTCATCTACACGATCCTGCGGCCGCCGGAGTTCCTCGAGGACCGCGAGGAGCGCGAGCTCGAGCTGCGAGCAGCGGAGCTGCGCCTGCGGCAGCTGATCGAACAGTCCTGCCCGCACTGCGAGTACCCGATCGCCGCCAACTTCCTTCGATGCCCAAACTGCGAGCGGCGGTTGCGAAATCCCTGCCGGAAGTGCCACAAGCCGCTCGACCCGAAGTGGGGGATCTGCCCATATTGCGAGACCGAGGTTCGGAAGACCCGCGAGCGGCGCGAGACGGCAACCCGCGGCGGGCGCCGTCCCGCCCGTCAGGCCCGGACGGCAAGCCAGCGCTCCTCGGGGACGCCCAGCGGCGACGGGCCGAGCCGCGACCGGCCGAGCCGTGACCGCCCGCAGCGCTCTGCCGTCGGCGCCCAGGGACGCTCGCAGCAGCGCCCCAGCGGGCAGCGCCCCAGCGGGCAGCGCCCCAGCGGGCAGCGCCCCAGCAGCTGACGGACGCTCGCCCTCCCCGAACAGATCTCGCTAGCTTCCCCGCCTTAGATCTGATGGCCACCGAGCGCACCCTGATCCTGGTCAAGCCCGACGCATTCGAGCGCGCCCTCACCGGTGAGGTGATCGCCCGCTTCGAGCGCAAGGGCTTGAGGATCACAGCGATGAAGCTGATGGAGGCCGACAAGGAGCTCGCAAACGTGCACTACGAGGAGCACAAGGAAAAGCCCTTCTTCGGCGAGCTCGTCAACTTCATCACCCGGGGGCCGCTGGTCGCATTCGTGCTTGCGGGCCCGAACGCGGTGGCCGCCGCCCGCCAGGTGATCGGCGCCACCGATCCGATCGAGGCGGACGCCGGCTCGATCCGCGGCGAGTTCGGGACCGGGGTCACCTTCAACCTCGTCCACGGCTCGGACTCGGCCGAGTCGGCCGAGCGCGAGATCGGGATCTGGTTTCCCGAGCTCTGAGGGCCGGGGAGCGGCTATAGCGCTCGTCCTCGCCTCCGGGTCGCCGCAGCGGCGAGCCCTGCTCGAGGCCCTCGGGCTCGAGATCGAGGTCGTGGAGCCGATGATCGACGAGATCACCGAAGGGGACCCGGAGGAGATCGTGCTGGAGAACGCCAGGTGGAAGGCGGCGACGGTCGCGGCCGCCGCGCGCCCGGGCACCCTTGTGATTGGTGGCGACACCGAGGTCGCCCTTGACGGACAGGCGCTTGGGCAGCCCGGCGGCGAGGACGAGGCGCGGAGCCATCTCGAGCGGCTCTCGGGCCGAGAGCACCAGGTGCTCGGCGCGATCGCCCTGCTCGGGCCCGAGGAGGATTCGATCGGGCGCCCGGCCACGCGTGAGGGTGTGGCCAGCTCAACGGTTCGCTTCCGGGAGCTCGAGCCGGCCCTGATCGAGGCCTATCTCGTCTCCGGCGAGTGGCGCGGCCGGGCCGGCTCCTATGCGATCCAGGGCCTCGGCTCGGCGCTCGTCGAATCGGTTCGAGGGGACGTCTCCAACGTGATCGGGTTGCCGATCGGGTTGCTCCTCCAGCTCGCTCCCGAGCTCCTCGCTCGCCGCTAGCGGGAAATCCCCGGAATTTGCGGGCTTGAAGGGGCCTCCGGTACATTGGCGAGCAAGCTTCGACTCAACTCGAAAAATGACCTTGCTCAGCTCCATAACCGGCGCTCGCGACATGGCCGTAGATCTCGGCACCGCGAACACGCTCGTCTACGTCCGCGGGCGCGGCATTGTGTTGTCGGAGCCGTCGGTGGTCGCGGTTGACGTCGGAACAGGCGAGGTTCACGCGGTGGGCGCGCACGCAAAGCAGATGCTCGGCCGCACCCCGTCCACGATCAACGCGATCAGGCCGCTCAAGGACGGCGTGATCGCCGACTTCGAGGTCACCGAGCAGATGCTCCGCTATTTCATCGCCGAGGTGAACCACAGCCGCCTCGCTCACCCCCGGGTCATGGTCTGCGTCCCTTCGGGGGTCACCGGGGTCGAGAAGCGGGCGGTGGAGGAAGCGTGCCTCGGGGCGGGGGCGCGCGAGGCCTACATGATCGAGGAGCCGATGGCGGCCGCGATCGGCTCGGGGCTGCCGGTGAGTGAGCCCACCGGGAGCCTGATCGTCGACATCGGCGGGGGGACGACAGAGGTGGCGGTGATCTCGCTCGGCGACATCGTCGTCTCCCAGTCGATCCGGGTGGGAGGCGACGAGATGGACGAGGCGATCATCAGCTCGTGCAAGCGTGAACATCAGCTCCTGGTCGGAAATCAGACCGCCGAGAGGGTCAAGGAGGAGGCCGGCTCTGCCGCCCCGCTCGCAGAGGAGGTCGAAGTCGAGATCCGCGGCCGCGACCTCGCCTCGGGGCTACCCCGCGAGGTGAAGCTGACCTCGGAGGAGATTCGCAACGCGCTCGACGAGCCGATCTCCCAGATCATCGCCGCGGTTCGCGAGACCCTGGACCGCACGCCTCCCGAGCTCGCCGGGGACGTGATGGAGCGCGGGGTGACGCTCGCCGGCGGTGGTGCCCTGGTCCACGGGATGGCAGAGAGGATGGGCGACGAATGCCGGATGCCCGCCCGGGTCGCCGAGTCCCCAATGACCTGCGTCGCCACAGGATCCGGGCAGGCCCTGGAGGAATTCGAGGCGATCAGGCGGGCGCAGAGGAGCTCGAGAGCGCGGAGACGGTATTGATCGACGTCTGAGGAGGCACAGGATGACCCTCGCCTGGATCTGGATCGAGGCTGGTTGAGCGGTGTACCTGCTGCAGCCACCCGAGGACGTGCCCTCGCGGCTGAGGCCGGGGGTGACGGTGCGGATCGCGGTCCTGACCGGGCTCCTGATCGCGGCGCTCCTGATGATCCTCCTGAGGCTCTGGTCGCTGCAGGTGCTCTCGGGCGACCACTACCGAACCCTCGCCAACGACAACCGGGTTCGAGAGTTCAGGGTGCAAGCGCCGCGGGGCGGGATCGTCGACCGGCGCGGGAGGGCCCTGGTCGAGAACCGGCCGGTGATCACGCTGGAGCTCCGGCCCGCGGCTCTGCCGAGCTCCCGGAGGGAGCGCCGCGACGAGCTCGCCGCGCTCGGGCGGCTGGCGGGCCTCTCGCCGGCGGTGCTGCGGCGGAAGATCCGCGAGACGCCACGGCTTGGCGGCTATCCGATCGTCCTCCGGCAGGGGCTCGACCGCCGGACGCTGTTCTACCTGCTCGAGCACCGGGATCGCTTTCCCGGCGTCAGCGTCGAGCCCACCTACGTCCGCAGCTACAAGCAGGGCTTGCTTGCCGCCCACGTCCTCGGGCTCGTCGGCCAGGTCGGCCCCGCGCAGCTGAAGGAGCCCCAGTACGACGGGCTCGAGCCGGGCGACATCATCGGCCAGGCGGGGGTCGAGCACACCTACGACCGATACCTGCGCGGCACCGCGGGCGAGGAAAGGATCCAGGTGGACGCCCTCGGCCGCCCGAGAGGGGTCCTGGCCAGCGAAGCGGGCCGTCCCGGCGACAACCTGCGCCTGACCCTCGATTTGGACCTGCAGGCCACCGGCGAGGCGGCGCTCAGGTCCAAGGGGTTGCCAGGCGCCTTCGTGGCAATGAACGTCCACACGGGGGCGGTGCTCGCGATGGGCTCCTTCCCCACCTACGACCCCACCTTCTACACCAAGCCCCGCACGCGGGCGGAGTACCGCTCGCTCGAGAATCGGGCCGAAGCGCCCTTGATCGATCGCGCTGACCAGGGTGGCTATCCGACCGGGTCCGCCTTCAAGCCGATAACGGCCACCGCGGCACTCGAGGAGGGGCTGATCGATCCCGACACGATCTTCCAGGACACCGGCTCTTTCGACGTCGGCGGGACGGTTCTCCACAACGCCGGCGGCGCCGCGAACGGGCCGGTGGACATGAGCGACGCGCTCAAGGTCTCCTCGGACGTCTATTTCTACAGCCTCGGGCTCGAGGCCAGCGCAGAGGGCAACCATGGCCAGATCCAGGACTGGGCGCGTAGGTTCGGGCTCGGGCAGAAGCCTGGAATCGACCTGCCCAACCAGGGTCCCGGCCTGATTCCGACGCCGGCCTGGCGCAACCGCGTATTTGACAAGGGGTCCAATCCCTACATCGATCGGCCCTGGACGCAGGGCGACAACGTCAACCTCGCGATCGGCCAGGGCGACGTCCAGGTCACCCCGCTGCAGCTTGCCCGGGCCTACGCGGCGCTCGCCAATGGCGGCACCCTGGTGACGCCGCACCTCGGCAAGAGGATCGAGAGCATCGACGGGCGCACCGTAAAGAGGATCCGGCCCCCGCCCCAGCGCCGTCTCCACATCTCCGAGCTCACCCGGGAGACGATCCTGGGCGGGCTGGAGAGGGCAGCGATGGAGCCGGGTGGCACCTCCTATTCGGTGTTCGGCGGCTTCCCCATCGCGATCGCCGGCAAGACCGGAACCGCCGAGCGGGGGGACGGGGAAGCGGATCAGTCCTGGTACGCGGCGGTCGCGCCCTTCGGGGACCCGAGGATCGCGGTGGTCGCGACCGTCGAGCGCGGCGGCTTCGGTGTCGAGTCGGCGGCGCCCGTGGTCGCTCGGATCCTCGAGCGGTACTTCGGGCTCGAGCAGAGTGCGGGAGGGTCCTCGTCGGGGCTCGGAGGAGCCTCCAACCCGGAGTGATGGAGGCGGCAAAGCACCCCACCTTTGCGCCCCGGCGCTCGATGCTCGCCGAGCGGCTCAGGCTCCCGTATGTGGACCGAGTGATGCTGGCAGCCTCGGTCGGGCTGATCGCCTTCAGCGTCTTCACGCTTGCCGGCACCACCAGGCACGAGATCGCCGGACAGCCGCTCTACTTCGCCACCCGGCAGGGGGTCTACGCGGTGATCGGGGTCGCGCTGATGATTGCGATCTCGCGGATCGAGTATTCGCGGCTTCGCGGCGCTCGGATCTCGATCTACGCGGCGATGATCGGCTCGATCGTGGCGGTCTTGCTGCTCGGCACCGCGGTGAGGGGGTCGCACCGCTGGATCGAGCTCGCCGACTTTCGTTTTCAGCCGGCCGAGCTCGCCAAGGTCTTGCTCTGCGTGTCGCTCGCCGCCATCGTCCTCGAGCGCATCCGCCGGCCCTTCGGCCTTCGCCAGACGCTCGCCCTCCTCGCGCTCGGGCTTGCCCCTGCTGCACTCGTCTTCCTGCAGCCCGACCTCGGCAGCGGCCTCGTCCTCGTCGTCGTCACCCTCGCCGTCCTCTTCTGTGCCGGGATCCCGTGGCAGCACTTCGCCGCGATCGCCGCTGTCGCCGCGGCCCTCGCCGGGGCCGTCCTCGCCCTCGGCCCTCCCGTCGGGATCGACGTCCTCCGCGGCTACCAGGAGGACCGGCTGACCTCGTTCCTCAACCCCAGCGACGACCCCGCCGACGCCAGCTACCAGGTGAACCAGTCGGTGATCGCGGTCGGCTCCGGGGAGAGAACCGGGCGGGGAGGGGAGGCAACCCAGACCGACCTCCTCTTCCTCCCCGAGCGGCACACCGACTTCGTCTTTGCCGCGATCGGCGAGCGCTTCGGTTTCCTCGGGGCCGCCCTCGTCGTCTTTGTGTACGCCCTACTCCTCTGGCGCGGGCTCCGTGTGATGAGGCTGTCGCGGAGCTTCTACGGGACCGTGATCGCGGGGGGAATCGTTTCGATGCTGGGGTTCCAGATCGTCGTCAACGTCGGCATGAACCTGGGAATGATGCCCGTCACCGGGGTTACCCTTCCGCTGATGAGCTACGGCGGCTCGTCGGTCCTGGCCACCTTCCTGGCACTCGGGCTGCTGCAAAGCATCCATGTCCAGGCGGCTCGCGCCCGAACTCTTTCAGTCCCGGTGAGGCGGTCCGCTACATTCGAGCCGCTCACGGCCGTCCCCGCGGCGGCCCGACATCGCCCGAGACAGGGGCGCCGAAGCCGGGCGTCCGCCAAGACTTGAGTACGAGGACAACGACATGTACCGCAAGCAGGTGCGCCGCCGAAGGGCGGTGCTGTTGCTGCTCGTCGCCGCCTCGCTAACCCTACTCAGCCTCTACTACCGCGAGGGTAACGGCGGGCCGCTGCATGGCTTCGAGCGGGGTGTCTCAACCATCCTCGGACCCTTCGAGGAGGGAGCCGACCGCGCACTGAAGCCGGCGCAGGACTTCGTCAACTGGTTCCAGGAGACCTTCGAGGCACGCGGCGACAACAAGGAGCTCCGGGACGAGGTCGCAGACCTGCGCGATCAGCTGGCGCAGGCGCAGACAGCCGCCCAGCAGAGCAAGGAGCTCGCGAAGCTCGACGCGCTCACCGGCGGCGGCCTGGTGCCGGCGGGAAAGCAGGCGGTCACCTCGCGGGTGATCGGGCGCTCGCCGACGGTCTGGTACTCGACCGTGACCATCGACAAGGGGACGAGTGCCGGGATCGCTGTCGACGATCCGGTGATCGCCGCCGACGGGCTCGCCGGGCGGATCAGCCAGGTCACCCGCGGGACCGCGCAGGTCACTCTGATCACCGACGCGAGCAGCTCGGTGACAGCCCGGGTCCAGCCCGGGGGGGCGACCGGGGTGGTCGAGCCGAACGTCGGCAACCCGCGTGACCTGACCCTCAACTTCGTCGAGCCCGGGGAGGAGATCAACGAGGGGGAGATGGTGGTGACGGCGGGCTTCTCGGCGGGTGCCCTCGGTTCGCTGTTCCCACCGGGCATTCCGATCGGTGAGGTCACCGACTCGACCCTGGAGGAGCAGCAGGCCTATCAGCGGGTCCACTTGGAGGCCTTCGCTGACCTCCGGGACATGGAATTCGTCCAGGTCCTCGCCAACGCGGGGGGATCGAAGTGATCCTCACGATCCCCATAATCATCCGGCTGGCGGTGCTGATCCTGGTCACGGCGCTCGCTCAGGTCGCTTGCTTCTCCGGGATGGTCATCTTCGGCACCAGTCCCGACATCGCCATCCTGGTGGTGATCTCGTTGGGGCTGCTCGGCGGCAGCGTCACCGGCGCGGTCTCCGGATTCTCGACCGGGCTGTTGATCGACTGCCTGCTGCTGCAGACACTGGGCGCCTTCGCGCTCGCGATGCTGGCGGTCGGCTACGCCGCAGGGCGCTACCGCGAGAACGTCGGCCCGCCGGTCCGCGGCGCAGTGCCGCTGCTGTTTGGCGCCTTCACCCTCGTCGGTCTGCTCGCTTTCGCGGCGATCCAGGTCGGCACCGGCGTTGACGCCGACGTCAGCACGATCGTCATCCGCGACACCGCGATCAAGACACTGATCGGCGCGGCGCTCGCGATTCCGGTCCTCCTACTCGTCAGACTCCTGATGCGGCCCGCGTTGATCGACGACCGGCGGTCGGCGCGCCGACCGATGGCGCCCTCGGCGCCCGCCGAGACCGCAGGCGACCGGCAACTGATGATGTATCTGCACCGACCCGAAGACGAGCCGCCGCGCGCCACTTCGTCGCTCGCGGTCCGGGTGGCGATCATCACCGCCCTCGCAATTGCGATCTTCTCGGTGATCTTCCTGCGCCTCTGGTACCTGGAGGTGCTGTCCGGCGACAAGTACCTGGACCTCGCCAACGACAACCGCGTCCGCGAGATCAGGGTGCAGGCGCCGCGGGGGGAGGTCCTCGACCGGGACGGCAAGATCCTCGTCGCGAACAGGACCGATCTCGCGCTCCAGGTGCAGCCCCACGACCTTCCTCGGCCCGGGCCGGAGCGCGGGGCGGTGCTGCGAAGGCTGGAGAACGTCACCGGGATGACCCCGAAGGAGATCGAGGACGAGATCACGGCGGTGCAGAAGGAGTCGGCGAGCAGCCCGGTGATCCTCGCCAAGGGGCTGGGAGCGGACAAGGTCTACTACCTGCGAGAGAACCAGGAGCGCTTCCCGGGGGTGAGCGTCGAGCGGGTCTTTGCCCGCGAGTACAAGCAGGGGGCGATCGCCGCACACCTGTTCGGCAACGTCGGCGAGGTCACCGCCGAGCAGCTGAAGGAGCCCCGCTACGCCGGTCTCGAGCAGGGCGACCTGGTCGGTCAGTCCGGGATCGAATACGAGTACGACCGCTTCCTGCGCGGCCGGGCGGGAACCGACCGGGTCCAGGTCGATGCCCTTGGGCGACCGACCCGGCAGCTGGATGGGAAGCCCGCCGAGGCGGGCGACAACATCCGCCTGACGATCGACTCCGATCTCCAGGCCTACGGCGAGGGCGCCCTCGGCTCCTTCGGGCTCCCCGGCGCCTTCGTCGTGATGAACGTCGAGGACGGCGCCGTCCTGGCGATGGGCTCGGCCCCCAGCTTCGATCCCTCGATCTTCACCCGGCCGATCACCCAAAGGCAGTACCGCGCCCTCACCTCACGGAAAACCGACGCGCCCCTGGCCAACCGGGCGATCCAGGGGCTCTATCCGACCGGGTCGGTGTTCAAGCCGATCACGGCGACGGCGGCGCTCCAGGACGGGCTGATCGACCCGAACACGATCGTCAACGACGGCGGCAAGCTCAAGGTCGACACGGTGGTCTTCAAGAACGCCGGCGATCAGATCTATGGCCCGATCAACATGAGCGACGCCTTCAAGGTGTCATCGGACGTCTACTTCTACCTCCTCGGGCTGAAGGCGAAGACCAACAGGGGCGGCGGGCAGATCCAGGACTGGGCGCGCCGGCTGGGGCTCGGCGAGCCGACCGGGATCGACTTGCCGGCCGAGGTCGAGGGACTGGTGCCGAACCCCTCCTGGCGCAACCGCCTCTACCGCGAGGGCCTCACCGACCGGCCCTGGTCGGCGGGCGACAACATCAACTTCGCGGTCGGCCAGGGCGATCTCCAGGCCGACCCGCTGCAGATGGCGGTGGTCTACGCCGCGATCGCCAACGGCGGCCTGGTGGTGCGGCCGCACCTCGCCGAGCAGGTGGAGAGCGTCACCGGCGAGGTGCTGGACGAGATCCGGCCGGCGCCGAAGCGGCAGCTGAGCATCGACGATGGCACCCGGAGCACGATCATGGGCGGCCTCACCCGCGCGGCGATGGAGGATGGCGGGACTTCATATCCCGTGTTCGGCAACTTCCCCTTCCCGATCGCCGGCAAGACCGGTACGGCGGAGCGCGGGGTCACCCTCCCCGACCAGTCCTGGTACGTGGCGGTCGCTCCCGCCGACAACCCCGAGATCGTGGTGGCGGTGACGATCGAGCGGGCCGGCTTCGGCGTCGAGTCCGCGGCGCCGGTGGCCGCCCGGATGCTCGAGAACTACTTCAAGCTGCCGATCACTCCGTCCGTATCCGTTTCCACCAAGCCCGGGACGCAGGAATGACAGGCGCATCAGTCGTATCGAGACCGGGGGCTACCCTCCATTGATGGAGGCAGCAAGACGACCACTTACCCTGCGCACGCGCCGCCTGGCGATTGGCGAGCGCTTCAATCTCCCCTACTTCGACGGGGTGCTGCTCGCCGCCGCGATCGGGCTGATCGCCTTCAGCGTCTTCACCCTGGCGACCGCCACCCGCGACGACATCCCCGGGCAACCGCTCTACTTCATGCTCCGTCAGTCGATCTACGGGGTGATCGGGATCGCGCTGATGTTCGCCGTCGCCCGGATCGACTACTCGCGGTTCCGCGAGATCCGTGTCGGGATCTACTCGGCGATGATCGCCGCGATCTGCCTCGTCCTCGTCTTCGGGGCCGCCGCGCGTGGCTCCCGCCGCTGGATCGAGCTTCCCTACTTCCGCTTCCAGCCCTCGGAGCTCGCCAAGATCCTCCTGATAGTCGCCCTCGCCGCGTTCGTGATCGAGCGCACCCGCCGGGGCAGCGACGCCCGCCAGACCATCCGCATGCTCGCCCTGGGGCTGGCTCCGGCGGCACTGATCTTCCTTCAACCGGACCTCGGCACGGGAGTCGTGCTGCTGGTCATCACATTGACGGTCCTCTTTCTCGCCGGGGTGCGCTGGACGCACTTCGCGGTGATGGGCGGCGTGGCGGCGGTAGCCGCCACCTTCGCCCTCGTCATCGCCCCCGCCGCTGGGGTACCGGTCCTGCGGGATTACCAGCAGGAGCGGCTGACAAGCTTCTTGAACCCGAGCGACGACCCGGCGGACTCGAGCTACCAGATCAACCAGAGCCTGATCGCAGTCGGAGCCGGCGGCAAGACCGGCCGCGGCGATCAGGCGAGCCAGACAGAGCTCGAGTTCCTTCCCGAGCGGCACACCGACTTCGTCTTCGCTGTGATCGGTGAGCGCTTCGGGTTCCTTGGGGCCGCATTCGTACTGTCCCTATACGCCCTGCTTATCTGGAGAGCGCTGCGCATCCTGACGCTCTCGAAGAACTTGTACGGGACCCTGATCGCAGGCGGGATCGCCGCCATGCTCATGTTCCAGATTCTGGTGAACGTGGGCATGAATCTGGGGATCATGCCGGTGACCGGCATCACCCTGCCCCTGATGAGTTACGGGGGCTCTTCGGTGCTGGTCACCTTCCTCGCGATCGGCCTCCTACAGAGCATCAACGTTCAGGCGCGGCTGACGTCTCGCAGCAGCAGGGCACCTACACCACTGTTGCGCTGAGACACCGAGAACCAGACACCAACACCGACAAGACGCCCCCGAGCCCCGCAAGCGGTGGCCCGGGCGTGCGCGTGGGTGCGAGGGTGCTCCGCCAGGAGCAACTCCTGCTGGCGGTGGCTGCGCAGAAGAAAGGAAAACCATGAAGAAGAACATCCTCGTAAGCGTCGACCGGGGCGAGACCCGGGTCGCCGTGCTCGAGGCGACAGGGGCCCCGGCCCGAGGCGGTCGCCGTCGCAAGAAGGCGGCGCCCGGTGAGGACTGGAAGGTCGCCGAGCTCTATGTGGAGCGACGCGGCCGGCGCTCAATCGTCGGAAACATCTACAAGGGGCGGGTCGACAACGTCCTGCCCGGGATGGAGGCCGCCTTCGTCGACATCGGCCTCGAGAGAAACGGATTCCTCCACGTCGACGAGATCGTGATGCCGGACGGCAAGGCGGTGCCGAAGCGCGGCCGCGGCCGCGGCCGCCGGATCGACGAGCTGATCAAGCCCGGCCAGGAGATCATCGTCCAGGTGGTCAAGGATCCGCTGAAGACGAAGGGCGCGCGGCTCTCGATGCAGCTCTCGATCGCCGGTCGCTACCTGGTCTACATGCCCCAGGGCGGCGGCACCGGCGTCTCCAAGCGGGTCGGCGACAACGAGCGCCAGCGCCTCCGCAAGCTGATCGACCAGGTCGATACCGGCAGCGGCGGCATCATCGTCCGCACCGCCGCTCAGGGCGCGACGAAGGAGGACTTCGTCCGCGAGATCGAGTACCTCCACCGCCTCAACGAGGTGGTGGAGACCCGCGCCGAGAAGGCCGAGGTCGGCCAGATGGTCTTCCAGGAGGCCGACCTCTCGATCCGAGTGGTGCGCGACGTCCTCACCGAGGAGTTCGAGGGCGCGATCATCGACGACCCCAAGCAGCACGACCGGGTCACCAAATTCCTCCAGCGCACAGCTCCGGAGCTCGCGGGCAGCGTCGATCTCTACCGGGAGAAGACGTCGTTGCTGGAGAAGTGGGGCGTGGAGGAGGCCTTCGACTCGGTGCTTTCGCGACGCGTCGACCTCCCCTCAGGCGGCTATCTGATGATCGACTACGCGGAAGCTCTCACGGTGATCGACATCAATACCGGCAGCTTCACCGGGCGCGGAAAGGGCAGGCTCGAGGACACGATCACCAAGGTCAACGTCGAGGCCGCCGAGGAGGTGGTCCGCCAGCTGCGGATGCGGGACATCGGCGGGATCATCGTCATCGACTTCATCGATATGGCTCGCTCCCGGAACCGCGACCAGGTGCTGAAGACGCTGCGCGAGGCCCTGGACGAGGACCGGACCAAGACCTACGTGGTCGAGGTCTCGCCGCTCGGCCTTGTCGAGATGACCCGCCAGAACGTCACCGACGGGGTGCGGGAGATCCTCACCAAGCGCTGCCCCACCTGCGACGGCGAGGGGGTCGTCCCCTCCGAGGAGACGGTGGCGATCTCGATCGTCCGCAAGCTCCAGGAGGTGGTCGAGGAGCAGCCGAAGCCCGAGGCCTACCTGGTGAGGGTGAACCCGGCGGTCGCGGGCGAGCTGCTCCGCCCCGAGTCAGGGCTCACCGAGCTCGAGGAGGAGACCGGCAAACGCTTCCACTTCGAGGGCGGTGAGGCGCTGCCGCTGGACACCTTCGACGTGGTCGAGGCCGGGGACAACGCCGAGATCGAGGAGCGGGCTCTGCCCTTCCAGGTCGGCGACGAGGTCCTGGTGACGATCGAGGAGCCCCACATGTACAACGTCGATGACGCCGTGGCGCGGGTCGACTCCTACATCGTCAGCGTCACCGGCGGGGGCCCGCACGTGGGCGAGCGGCGGATGGTTCGGATCGAGAGCGTCGGGCGCGCCGCGGCGACCGCATCCCTGCTCGACGCCGACGGCGTGAACGCGAACGGCGAGAAGCTAGAATCGGCGGCCTCCGGAGGACGTCGACGTCGCGGCAGCAGAGGGGGCCGGCGGCGCACGGGCGCCCGTGGCGGCGGCCCCAACTAACAAGTCAGAGAATCATGTACGCAGTGGTAGAGACAGGCGGAAAGCAGTACCGGGTCGAGAAGGGGACGACCCTGCTCGTCGATCGTCTCTCCGCCGAGGAGGGTGCCAAGGTGGACCTGAGGGCGGTCGCCCTCCTCGACAAGGACCTGGTTGTCGGCAAGGACGCCGAGAAGGTCAAGGTCGAGGCGAAGGTCGCCGGTCACGAACGCGGGCCGAAGATCCGGGTCTTCAAGTACCGGGCGAAGAAGGGCTACCGGCGGCAAGCAGGGCACCGCTCCGAGCTCACCCGCCTCGAGGTGACCGAGATCAAGCTGCTGCAGAGAAAGCCGCCCAGCAAAAAGGCGACGGCCACAAAAAGCGCCGCCGGATCTACGGCGGCTACAAAGAAGCCGGCTGCAAAGGCGGCGGATAAGGAGACGAAGGATGGCTCATAAGAAGGGGCTCGGATCCAGCCGCAATGGTCGTGACTCGAACCCGAAGATGCTCGGGGTCAAGATCTTCGCCGGCGAGCGGGTCGACGGCGGCGAGATCATCGTCCGCCAGCGCGGCACCCGCTTCCGGCCAGGCGACGGCGTCGGCATCGGCCGCGACCACACGATCTTCGCGACCCGCGCCGGTGTGGTCGAGTACACCTCGGGCCGCCGGGGGCGCCGGATCTCGGTCATCGACGGCGACTAGGGCCGTCCTCCTGGCGCGGTTCCGCGGGACCGCGCCACCGACCGGTACCGAGCTAGATCGCCTGCTCCGGCTAACTTCGCCCCGATGCTTTTCGACCGGGCGAAGATCTACGTCGAAGGTGGACGCGGCGGTGACGGCAGCGTCAGCTTCCGCCGCGAGGCGCACGTGCCGCGCGGCGGGCCCGATGGTGGCGACGGCGGCCGCGGCGGCGACGTGGTCGTCGTCTGCGATCCCTCGCGCCGCGATCTCGCCGCGCTCGGGCGCAGCCGCCACTTCCGGGCCGGCCGCGGCGGCCACGGGCGCGGCAAGCGCCAGCACGGAGAGCGCGGGGAGGACAAGGTGATCGCGGTGCCGCCCGGCACGCGTCGTCACCGGGATCGACGGCTCGACCGCCGAGCTCCTGGCCCCGGGCCAGCGGGTCGTGGTCGCCCGCGGCGGGGCCGGCGGCCATGGCAACAAGCGCTTTGCCACCTCCACCCGGCAGGCGCCCCGGTTCGCCGAGCGGGGGCTCGAGGGCGAGTCGGGGGAGATCGAGCTGCGGCTGAAGCTGCTCGCCGACGTCGGGCTGGTCGGGCTGCCGAACGCCGGCAAGTCGTCGCTGCTGAGCCGGCTGACCCGGGCGGCGCCGAAGGTCGCCGAGTATCCGTTCACCACGGTCGAGCCGGTGCTCGGCACCCTCGACCTCGACGACCGCCAGGTCGTGATCGCGGATATCCCGGGGCTGATCGAGGGCGCGGCTGAGGGCGCCGGGCTAGGCCACGAGTTTCTCGCCCACGTCGAGCGCTGCCGCCTCCTCGTCCACCTGGTCGAGTTCGCCCCGGCGGACGGCGACCCCGAGTCCAACTACGAGGCGGTGCGCCAGGAGCTCGCTGACTACGGGGCCGGCCTCGAGCGGCTTCCGGAGATCGTCGCCCTCTCGAAGCGAGACCTGGTTCCCGAAGAGGAGGCAGAGGCGGCGGTTGAGCGCTGGCGCGCCCGCTTCGGCGACTCCGTGCCCGCCGTGCTCGCCGTCTCCTCCGCCACCGGCGCCGGGTTGGAGGAGCTGCGGCAGGCGATCCTTTCCGCGCTGCCGGAGGAGGCGGCCGATCGGCCCGGGCCGGCGCCCGAGTTCGAAGCGGAGCATCGGGTGTACCGGCCCGGCGAGGACGAGGGCTTCGAGGTGATCAAGGAGGCCGACGGGCGCTACCGGGTCGAGGGCCGAGGTATCGAGATGCTGGTCGCCCGTCACGACCTCTCGAACTCCGAGGCGCTCGACTACCTGGAGGGGAGGCTGAGGGAGATCGGGGTAATAGCCGCGCTTCAGCGCGCCGGATTCGTGCCCGGGGACGACGTGGTGGTGGGTGAGGTGGAATTCGAGCTCGACCCGGCCTGATCGGCGCCGCAGGCCGATCTCCCCCATCAGCACGTCCTCCCGGCTGTAGTGGCCGACCGAGTCGAACCACCGTTTCGCGTGCAGTCCAAGGTTGAGGTCGCAGTCCGCGAAGACGATCCCCTCCTCGTCATACAGGGGCCCGGCAATGAGATCGCCCTCCCCGGGCTCGATGATCGCCACCCCGCCCCGCCCGAACACCTCGTAGTCGGGCAGCTCGGCCGGGAAGTCCTCGGGGAAGGCGCTGCGCGGGATGTACTGAGGAACCGAGACGACGAACGCGCCGGACTCGATCGCGATGTGCCGCATGCTCGCGATCCAGCCGTCGGAGTCGTCGGCGGTCGGCGCGACCCAGATCTGCGGGCCGGAGCGGTAGACGCGGTAGCGGGCGAGCGGCATCCGGTTCTCCCAGCAGATCAGCCCGCCGATCCTGCCCAGCGGCGTCTCGACGGCGTCGAGGTCGTCTCCGGCGCCGATCCCATGGAAGAGCCGTTCGTGCTGCGTCGGCATCAACTTGCGGTGCTTGGCGATCAGCCCGCCCGGTCCGATCAGCAGCATCGAGTTGTAGAGCGAGCCAGGCCGTTCGGACTCGCGCTCGTTGACGCCGATCGCACAGTGGATCTCGTGTTCGGAGCAGGCGGCCGCGAGCTCATCGACGAGCGGACCCGGAACGTCGACCGAGTTCGCCCAAAGGCGTTCCCAAAGCTCGTCAAAGCCATCGAAGTCCGCTGCTTGCTTCGCCCAGCCGCCCGACGGGTAGAGGGGGACGAAGGTCTCCGGTAACACCGCGAGCTCCGCTCCACCATCCGCCGCCTCGCCGATCAAGCGGACCGCCTTCTGGACCGAAGCCTCGGCGTCGAGGATCACAGGCGTGGCCTGGATGGCAGCGACGCGCACAGTGCCGAACAGTGTCACCGCCGCCAGCATACGCCGCCCCGGCCGCTCCTAGACTCAGCGCCATGACCGTGGTCGCAAAGCTCGGCTCATCGATCGTCGCCGCCGACGACGGCGCCCTGCGCGAGGACGTCCTCGACCGCGTCTGCGCCCAGGTCACCGAGCTCCACGAGGGTGGGGAGGAGGTGGTGATGGTCACCTCGGGCGCGATCGCACGCGGCATGCGGGTGCTCGAGCTCGCACAGCGGCCGCGGGAGATCGACGAGCTCCAGGCGGCCTCGGCGGTCGGGCAGGGGAGCCTCTACCGCGCCTACGAGCAGCGGCTCGCCGCCGGCGGCGTGCGCGCCGCCCAGGTGCTCCTCACGGCCTCCGATCTGCAGCTTCGCACCAACTACCTGAATGCCCGGCAGACGCTCGGCCGGCTGCTTGCCTGGCACGTGGTCCCGGTGGTGAACGAGAACGACACCACCGCCACCGACGAGATCACCTTCGGCGACAACGACTTCCTCGCCGCCCAGGTCGCGATCATGCTCGAGGCTCGGGTGCTTGTCCTGCTCACCGACCAGGAGGGGCTCTACACGCGTGATCCCCGGCAGCACCCCGACGCGGAGCTGGTCGCCGAGGTCCGCGACGAGGCCGAGATCGCCGGCTATGAGATCGGCGAGCACACCTCCCCCTTCGGGCTCGGCGGGATGCGGAGCAAGGTCGCCGCCGCGCAGATGGCGGGCGCCGCCGGGATCGGCGCCGTGATCTGCAACGGCACCGCCGAGGGGACCCTGCGAGCGGCCGCCTCCGGGGAGGCGACCGGGACCCGGTTCACGCCTCACCCCGAGCGCGCCTCCAGCTTCAAGCTCTGGCTCCGCTACGCGAAGCCGAGCCACGGGACCCTACGGGTTGACGACGGGGCCGCCAGGGTGCTCCGCGAGCGCGGCAGCAGCCTCCTGCCGGTCGGGATCACCGCGGTCGACGGCGAGTTCGAGGCCGGTGACGCTGTCGAGGTCGCCGCCGACGGCGAGCCGATCGGCAAGGGAATCGTCAACTACTCGGCGGCCGAGCTCCGCCGGATCAAGGGCCTGCGCACCGACAAGGTCCGCGAGCTCCTCCCGCACGCCTCCGAGGAGGCCGTGCACCGGGACTACTTCGTCCTCACCTAGTGCAAGGGCGCGCCGCCGGCGCCACCCGTTTGATCAGGGCTGGCTGGCGGGCCAGGGCGGGTAGAGTCCAGGCGGTGAGCGAGGAAGAGGCTGGCGAGCGTGCTTACCGAGCGCGACCGCGTGATCCTGAAGGCGGTCTGCGACACGGTCGTGCCCGCGATCGAGCGCGACCGCGACCCGGACGGGCTCTGGGGCCGCAGCGCCAGCGATCTGGGGGTCGACCAGGGTGCCGCGCAGCTGATCGAGGAGATCCCCGACCCGCAGCTGCAGGCGGGCCTCATCGTGCTGCTGCGGGCGCTCGGGGGCCAGGGGATCGGCCGTACCTCCCAGCTCTCCAGCGAGCAGATCCTTCGCAACGTGGCGCTCTCCGACCCGCAGGCGGCGGCCGGCATCGACGCCCTGGTCAAGATGACCCTCTTCCTCCACTACGGAGGCGCCGACCCGGAGACGGGCCAGAACCCGAACTGGCGAACCTTCGGCTACCCGGGCCCGGTCTCCGCCCCGCCGGAGGTCCCGAAGCCGCTAGAGATCCACCAGCCGCAGGGCTCCGAGGAGACGATCGAGGCCGACGTCTGCGTGGTCGGCTCGGGCTCCGGCGGCGCCGTGATCGCGGCGACCTTGGCGGAGCGCGGTCTCGATGTGGTCGTGCTCGAGGCGGCCGGCTACTTCAACGAGTCCGACTTCGACCAGCTCGAGTTATCCGCCTTCCGGGAGCGCTTCTGGCGGGGCGGACCGACCCCGACCGCCGACGGCAACGTCAGCCTCGTCGCGGGCACCACCCTCGGCGGCGGCACGACGATCAACTGGACCAACTGCCTGCGAACCCGGCCCTCGGTCCGGGAGCAGTGGGCGCAGGAGCATGGCCTCGAAGGCGTCGACGGCCCCGAGTTCGAGGGCCACCTCGACGCCGTGCTCGAGCGAATCGGCGCGACCGACCGCTGCAGCGACCTGAACGGCCCGCAGCAGCGGATGAAGGAGGGGGCGGAGGCGCTCGGCTGGAGCTTCGAGACGATCATCCGCAACACCGATCCCGACAAGTACTCGCCGGAGATGGCCGGCTATCTCGGTTTCGGCGACCAGTCGGGCAGCAAGCAGAGCGCCGACCGCACCTGGCTCGCCGACGCTCAGGAGCACGGGGCCCGCTTCATCACACACTGCCGCGCGACCCGGGTGCTGACCGAGGGCGGCCGCGGCGCCGGGGTCGAAGCGGTCTGGCAACCGCCCGAAGGTGGTGGCGCCGCGGTCACCGTCCGGGCACCGCGGGTGGTGGTCGCCTGCGGCGCGCTCGAGTCCCCGGCCCTGCTCGCGCGCTCGGGAATCGGCGGCCAGGCGAATGGTCGCTACCTCAGGCTTCATCCGTCCTCGGTGGTCGGGGCGCTCTACGGCACCGACCAGCAGGCCTGGTGGGGGGCGCCCCAGGCGGGGCTCTGCGACCAGTTCGCCGACACCGGCGACGGCTACGGCTTCCTGATCGAGACCCACCAGTACGGACCCGGCCTGATCGGCTCGGCGACGCCCTGGATCTCGGGCGCCGACCACAAGCAGCGGATGGAGCAGTTCCGCCACAGCGCGACCTTCATCGGCCTAACCCGGGACCGCGGCCACGGCGAGGTCGCCGTGGACGCCGACGGCGAGTCGGTGCCCTCCTACTCGGTCGACCGACGAGGTCGATCTCGCCAACCTGCGCCGCGGGATCGAGGTCCAGATCCGGCTCCACGAGGCCGCGGGCGCCCACCAGATCCATCCGCTTGCGCGCCGGTGCCCCGACCTGGCGCCGCGGCGAAGACCTCGACGCATTCATCGAGTCGGTCAAGCGGATCCCGTTCCGGGCCGGCGGACACAAGCTCTTCAGCGCCCATCAGATGGGCACCTGCCGGATGGGGACCGATCCCGAGACCTCGGTCGCCGACCCGCTCGGCGAGCTCCACGACGTCAAGGGCGTCTGGATCGGGGACGGCAGCGCCTTCCCGACCTCGTCGGGGACCAACCCGATGGTCTCGATCATGGCCCTTGCGCGGCGCACCGCGTCGCGATCGCCGACGAGGCCGGGGCGGAAGCGCGAACCACGAAGGAAGGAGTGACCGTTGGCTACTGAGGCACCGACCGCCGTCGCAGGCGGGCCACCCCCAGGAAGAGATCGTTCGCGACCGCCTCTACATCGGCGGCGAGTGGGTCGAGCCCTCGGGCTCGGACTCGATCGAGGTCGTCGACTCGACCACCGAGAAGGTGATCGGTCGGGTCCCCGAAGGGACGGCCGAGGACGTCGATCGGGCGGCGAAGGCGGCGCGGGCCGGCTTCGAGGCGTGGTCGGCGGTGCCGCTCGAGCAGCGGACGGAGGCCTGTGCCGCGATCTCGGCGGCGCTGGCGGCTCGGGCGGATGAGCTGGCGGCGCTGATCTCGGCCGAGGTAGGAATGCCGCTCGCTCTCGCGCGGACGATCCAGGCCGGGCTGCCGGCGATGGACTTCGCGGCGATGCCCGAGGCGGCCGGCGAGGTCGCCTGGGAGGAGCAGATCGGGAACTCCCTGGTGGTCCGCGAGCCGGTCGGAGTGGTCGGCTGCATCACCCCCTGGAACTACCCCCTCCACCAGATCTGCGCCAAGGTCGCTCCGGCGCTTGCCGCGGGCTGCGCGGTGGTGGTGAAGCCGAGCGAGGTGACGCCGCTGAGCTCCTTCGTGCTCGCCGAGATCATCGACTCTCTCGAACTGCCGCCCGGGGCCTTCAACCTGGTCACCGGGTTCGGCCCCGTGGTCGGTGAGGCGATCGCCGCCCATGACGGGATCGACATGGTTTCCTTCACCGGCTCCACTCGGGCGGGCCGGCGGGTGAGCGAGGTCGCCGCCGGCACGGTGAAGAAGGTCTCGCTGGAGCTCGGGGGCAAGTCGGCGAACGTGATTCTCGATGACGCCGACCTGGAGGGTGCGATCTCCCACGGGGTCGCCAACTGCTTCCTCAACTCCGGCCAGACCTGCAGCGCCCACACCCGGATGCTGGTCCCCCGCGAGAGGCTGGCGGAGGCGGAAGAGATCGCTGCGGCCGCGGCCGAGAAGCAGCAGCCCGGCGATCCCTTCGAGCCATCGACCAGGCTCGGGCCGCTGGTCTCCGAGGCTCAGCGCGACCGGGTTCGCGGCTACATCGAGAAGGGCACCGAGGAGGGTGCGAAGCTCGTCACCGGCGGCGCCGAGGCGCCGGAGGGGCTCGAGCGCGGCTACTTCGTCCGCCCGACCGTCTTCTCCGAAGTGAAGCCGGAGATGACGATCGCGCAGGAGGAGATCTTCGGCCCGGTGCTCTCGATCATCCCCTACGACTCCGAGGATGAGGCAGCCGAGATCGCCAACTCGACGATCTACGGTCTCGACGGGGGCGTCTGGTCGGCCGATCCGGACCGGGCGAAGGCGATGGCTCGGCGGATGCGGACCGGACAGGTGCAGATCAACGGCGCCACCTTCAACCCGGTCGCCCCCTTCGGGGGCTACAAGCAGTCCGGCCACGGCCGGGAGCTGGGGCGCTTCGGCCTCGAGGAGTTCCTCCAGGTCAAGTCGATTCAGCTGTAGGCGGGCCCGGCGCAGTTACCCTTTTCTTCATGGCCACAGTCACGAGGAGCGTTCGCGAGGTTTGCGAGGAGGCGAAGGCGGCTTCGCATGTTCTCGCGCGGGTGGGACGCGAGGCGAAGGATGCCTGCCTCGGGGACCTCGCCATGCGGCTCGAAGCACGGTCGGCTGAGTTGCTCGAGGCCAACCGGGCGGATCTGGAGGCGGGGCGCGAGGAGGGGCTCAACGACGCCCTGATCGACCGCCTCACCCTGACCGAGGAGCGAATCTCCGAGATGGCGGCCGGGGTAAGGGAGATCGCCGGGCTCGAGGATCCGGTCGGCGAGCTGGTCGAGAGCTGGACCCTTGAGAACGGCCTCCGGGTGCGCAAGGAGCGCGTCCCGATCGGCGTCGTCGCAATCGTCTACGAGGCGCGCCCCAACGTCACGATCGACGCCGCCGCCCTCTGCCTGAAGAGCGGCAACGCCGCTGTCCTCCGCGGCTCCAGCAGCGCCGAGACCTCGAACGCCTTCCTCGCCGGCCTCGTCCGCGAGGCGCTGGCGGCGGCCGACCTCCCCGAGGCCGCGACCTCCCTGCTCGAGGGCGGCGGGCACGAGCAGCTGCGCGAGCTGGCGACGCAGGAGGGACTGGTCGACCTGATCATTCCCCGCGGCGGAGAGGGCCTGAAGCGGGCGCTGAAGGAGGTCGCCAAGGTGCCGGTGATGTATGCGGCGGCCGGCAACTGCCACGTCTACGTGCATGAGGACGCCGACCTGTCGATGGCGCAGCGGATCGCCTACAACGCGAAGGTGCAGCGGCCGGGGGTCTGCAACTCGGCGGAGACGCTGCTCGTCCACAGGAAGGTGGCCAGCGCCCTGCTGCCTGCCGCGATCCAGGAGCTCGCCGACGCCGGGGTCGAGCTGGTCGGCGATGAGCGGACCCGCGAGAACGCGGGGTCGGTGCCGGTTGGCGTTGCGACGCCCGAGGACTGGGACACCGAGTACCTGGGGATGAAGATGGCGATCGCGGTGGTCGACTCGCTCGGCGAGGCGATCGAGCACATCAATACTCATGGGACGGGTCACTCCGAGGCCATCGTCACCTCCTCTGAGGAGGCCGCCGAAGGCTTCACCGGTGGGGTCGACGCGGCCGCCGTCTACGTCAACGCCTCCACCCGTTTCACCGATGGCTACGAGTTCGGGATGGGGGCGGAGATCGGCAACTCGACCCAGAAGCTGCATGCGCGCGGGCCGATCGGGCTGCGCGAGCTGACCACGACCAAGTACATCGTCCACGGCAGCGGGCAGATCAGGGAGTAGAGCGGTCGGTTCTCTCGGAGTCCTTGGCGGGGCCTTCAATCCGCCTCATGTCGGCCACCTGCTGCTCGCCCAGGAGGCCCGCTGGCAGCTCGGCCTGGATGAGGTCCTGCTGGTCACCACCGCTCGCGCTCCCCACAAGGAGATCGAGGAGGATCCCGGGGCAGAGGTGCGGCTGGAGATGACCGAGCGGGCGGCCTCCGGCGAGGACGGGGTGGAGGCGTCGGGAATCGAGCTCGAGCGGGAGGGGCCCTCCTACAGCTACCTCACATTGGAGGCTCTTACCGAGCGCGATCCTGACCGCGAGATCTTCTTTCTACTGGGAGCCGACATGGCGGCGGGCCTGGCGAGCTGGAAGGAGCCGGAGCGAGTGGTGGAGCTGGCGCGGCTCGGAGTGGTGCCCCGGCCCGGGATTGGCCTTGGGGCGGTGCGCTCGGCGCTCGAGCGGCTTGGTGCCGCCGATCGAGCAGAGATAATCGATATGCCACTGTGCGGAGTGTCTTCCACCATGATCAGGCAGCGGGCAGCGGCGGCGAGGCCGTTGCGGCACCTGGTCCCGGATCCGGTGGCGGAGCTGATCACGGACCGGGGGCTCTACCGTTGATGGCCGAGCGCCGCGAGCAGGAGCGGAGCGGGGAGGAGCTGGCGCGCCGGATCGCGGCGATCGCCGACGATAAGAAGGCGGCCGATCTGGTTGCGCTCGACGTCCGCCCGCTGGTCGGATACACGGACTTCCTCGTGATTTGCACGGCGCGCAACGAGCGCCAGGCGAAGGCGATCCACGACGACGTCTACCACCAGCTGAAGCGGGACGGCCGGCTCCCGGCCAGAGTCGAGGGCGAGCGGGAGGCACAGTGGGTGCTGATGGACTACCTCGACTGCGTCCTCCACGTGTTCACGCCGGACCTCCGCGAGCGCTTCCGCCTGGAGCAGCTCTGGGGCGAAGCAGAGCGGCTGGATGTAGCGGCTGCCAGGCCGCAGCACTTAGGAGCGAAGGCGCAGCCGTAGCGACATGCCTGGGGCGGCCGCCCGCAGCCGCGACATGATCCGGGCGCCCGCGGCGCCGCTTGACTAGTCCTCTTCCCAGAAGTCCGGTACGAGCTCCGCGTCGCCCTCGTGGCGAGGACCGAAGGCCAGGATCTCGAGACCCTCGGGCCCGGCGTCGATCATCCGGGTGTGCTCCGGCGAGATTCGAATCGCGTCCATCGGGCCGACCTCGAGGATCTCGTCATCGAGCCGGAGGGTTCCGGCCCCGGAGAGGACCACGTAGATCTCCTCGGCGTTCCTGTGGCGATGAGCGAAGGGCTGGCGCTGCCCGGGCTTCACCGTGATCAGGGCGAGTCCGGTTTGCTCGGCGCCTAGATCGTGGTGAGGAAAGCGGGCCTCCTGCGAATCGGAGAATCCTTGCCTGGCGGCGAAATCCTCGCTCTCACGGAGGTTCTTGATCGTGTAGCTCACGGCCGAGATTCTATGCCCGCCCAACCAGCCGCTTGCCGTCCGCCGCCGCCCGTAGGGTGCGGCCCGTGTCGAAGGAGCGTTTCCGGCGCGCCGTACGTGGCTACGACCCAGAGGAGGTCGAGGCGGCGATTCAGGCGCGTGACGCCCGTCTGGCGCGCCTCGAGCACGAGGCTCAACGGCTCGCCGAGCGGGTGGTGGAGCGCGAGAAGCGCCTCCAGGAGGCCTTGGCGGGGCTGGAGGAGGGTTCCCCGCGCGCGATCGGTCAGCTGGGACGCAGGATCGAGGACGTCTACGGGCAGGCGCGCCGCCAGGCGACCAGGATCCGGATGAACGCGCTCGAGGACGCGGTGCAGATCTCCGAGCGGGTGAGCGAGCTCTCGCGAGTGCGCGACGAGCTGGGCGCCCGGGTCGCCGAGCTGGCGGGGTTGGCGGGGATCCGGGTGAGCACCGGCGAGCAGCGGCGGCCGGCCGGGAGGACGCCGGCCCAGGCTTCCGCCGACGGGGTCTATGCAGGCCCGGTGGAGGTCGAGGTCGGCCCCCTCAGCGACTTCGCTCAGCTCAGCGGCTTCGAGGACGCAGCGGCGGGGATCGACGGCGCCTCGGAGATCACGGTGCGGCGCTTCGCCGAGGGCCGCGCCACCTTCTCGATGAGGCTCGGTGAGCCGGTGGAGCTCCTCCGCGAGCTCGAGGAGCGCGCCCCGTTCGAGTTCAAGGTCCGCGACACCCGGGGCGACGGCGTCGTCCTCGACGTCGACGACGACGCCGAGCCCCGCCGCGCCGCGTAGGCGCCCGGCGCGCGTCACACGCTCGGCACACTCCAGCGCGCCACAAGTCACGGTTGGAGGACGAGCCTGCGATGGTGCTCACCTCCAACGACAAGGGCAACATCGCCGAGGCGGCGATCACCCTCGAGGCGATCAAGCTCGGGATCGACGTTCTCAAGCCGGTTGCAGAGCACGGCCGCTATGACCTCGTTTTGGGCTCGGAGATCGCCTGCTCCGAGTGCAGTGCAAATGGGGCGCTCTACAAACGGGAGCTGGGCATCATCACGCGTCCGGGTTGGTGGATCGCGGCACACGCCCAATGGGTATCTCCGGACTACGTACTCTGCCCGTGAGATCGACGCCGATGGCGATCTATTGCGGGGAACTTAAGAAGACCTTCCTAGTCCCAATCGAGGTCGCGGCGGGGCGAAGTGCACTGCGTTTGCGGGTCGCGCCTCCCCGGAACTCGCAGCGGGCCTCCATTAACCTTGCTCAGGATTACCCCCTCGGGGCTATAGCTCAGTTGGGAGAGCGTCCGGCTGGCAGCCGGGAGGTCGTGGGTTCGAGTCCCACTAGCTCCACTTCTTCGCGATTTCACGCCGAGCTCGTAGTCGGCGCCAACGCCTTTCGGGATCACTTCGGCTACTGGATGGAGCGCGCGGCTGCGGGCGAGGAGGTTCTCATCACCCGCCATGGCCGCCGCTTCGCCCGCCTCGGTCCCGCCGACCCCTCCCTCGAGGGCGCCTAGCCCATCTTCCTGATACTTCAGCGCCGTGAGGATCTCGTCGGTGGCGCGCTCTCCCGTCTCGACCGCGCCGTTCAGGTAGCGCCCGCGGATTGGCTCGCGTCCGGCCGGGTAGGGTGCCTCCAGGACGACTTGATCGAAGCGCGAGGAAAGTGAGGAGATGGGAACCGAGGTCACCGCCGAGAGCGTCGAGCGCCGTCTGGAGGCGCTGCTCGACGTCGAGAAGTTCCCGCCCCCCGACGACTTCCGCAGCAAGGCGCTGGTCACCGACGAGTCGATGTACGAGGAGGCCGAGCGCGATCTCGAGGCCTTCTGGTCCCGCCAGGCGGGCGAGCTGATCGACTGGTTCGCGGAACCGAGCAAGACGCTCGACGAGTCAAACGCCCCCTTCTACATGTGGTTCGCCGACGGCAAGCTGAACGCCTCCTACAACTGCCTCGACCGGCATGTCGAAGCCGGCAACGGCGACCGGGTCGCCTACCACTGGCGCGGCGAGGAGGGTGAGGAGCGCGAGATCACCTACGCGGAGCTCCACCGCGACGTCCAGCGCCTCGCCAACGCGCTCAAGGATCGCGGGATCGGCAAGGGCGACGTCGTCGGCATCTTTCTGCCGATGATTCCCGAGGTCGCCGTCGCGATGCTCGCCTGCGCCCGGATCGGCGCTCCGCACAACGTCGTCTTCGGCGGTTTCTCGCCCGACGCCGTTCGGGAGCGGATGGAGTTCTCCGAGGCAAAGGCCCTGGTGACGATCGACGGAGCCCGCCGCAAGGGGAAGACCGCCCCGATCAAGAGCGCCGTGGACCCGAAGATCGAGGACCTCTCCTCGATCGAGACCGTCTTCGTCGTCCGCCACACCGGCGAGTCCTGCGAGATGAAGGAGGGTCGCGACCTCTGGTTTCACGAGGCGCTCGAGGCCGCCGATGACGAGTGCGAGCCCGAGCAGCTCGACGCCGAGCATCCGCTATTCGTCCTCTACACCTCGGGCTCGACCGCGAAGCCGAAGGGCGTCCTCCACACCACCGGCGGCTACCTGGTCGGGGTCACCTTCACCCACCGCTACGTCTTCGACCTGAAACCCGAGTCCGACGTCTACTGGTGCGCCGCGGACGTCGGCTGGATCACCGGGCATTCCTACATCGTCTACGGGCCGCTCGCCAACGGCACCACCAGCGTCCTCTTCGAGGGGGCCCCCGACTACCCGGACAAGGACATCTGGTGGGAGATCGTCGAGCGCTACGGCGTCACCATCCTCTACACGGCGCCGACCGCGATCCGGGCCTGCCTCAAGTGGGGCCCCGAGTACCCGGCCAGGCACGATCTCTCCTCGCTGCGACTTCTGGGGACGGTCGGCGAGCCGATTAACCCCAAGGCCTGGCTCTGGTACTGGGAGGTGATCGGCGGCGAGCGCTGCCCGATTGTCGACACCTGGTGGCAGACCGAGACCGGCCACATCCTGATCAGCCCGCTCCCAGGGCTCACCGAGGCGAAGCCGGGCTCGGTCACCAAGCCGCTGCCGGGAATCGACGCGAAGGTGGTCGACCCAGACGGCAACGAGCTTCACGGCGAGCAGGGGCTTCTCATTCTCGGCCGTCCCTGGCCGGGGATGCTCCGCACCCTCTATCGCGAGGAGGACCGCTTCGAGGAGACCTACTACCGGAAGTTCGACGAGACCACCTACTACGTCGGGGACACCGCCCGCCAGGATGAGGACGGCTACTTCTGGATCCTCGGTCGCGCGGACGACGTGGTCAACGTCGCCGGACACCGGCTCTCGACCGCGGAGGTCGAGTCGGCCGTCGTTTCATACGCGAAGGTGGCCGAGTGCGCGGTGATCGGCCAGTCCGACGAGGACACCGGCCAGGCGATCTGCGCCTTCGTCACCCTCGAGGGTAACCTCGAGGGCTCCGACGAGATCGCGCAGGAGATCCGCGATCACGTCGCCGAGAGGATCTCGAAGATCGCCCGGCCGAAGCGGATCATCTGGGCCGGCGACCTCCCGAAGACCCGCTCCGGCAAGATCATGCGCCGGCTGCTCCGCGACATCGCGGAGGGCCGCGAGATGGGCGATGTCACCACCCTCCGCGACCCCGCAGTGATGGAGCAGCTCGAGGCGAAGGTGGAGGAGATCCGCTCCGAGGAGGCCTAGCGACCGCCAGGCCGCCCTACTCAGGAGCGGAGGCGAAGCCGGAGCGACTTATGCGGGGCCGGCCGCCCGCGGTCGCGACTGATGTGGCCTGCGATCGAGCGGGCTCGCTCGAGAGCCGGCCGCGCCCGCCTCGGCAGCCGCAGGCGCACCCGCCAGGGGGCGCCGGAGAAGTTGAAGTTGGCGACCGTGGCGAAGCCCTCCTCGTCCTCGCGCAGCGCCAGCAGCAGGTGCGCGACCCGGTCGCCGGCGGGCAGGTCGCCCGATTCGGAGACCCGCACGCACCAGCAATCCACCCGGTGCCCGCCGGGGCGCACCATCAGCGCCCCCTCCTCGCCGACAAGCCAGGTGCCGAGCCGTCCCCGCTGCAGGGCGAGGCCCGTCTGGGCGACCAGCTCGCGATCCTCGTGACCCAGGAGGTCACCGAGGAGGCCGAGGGCGGCATCCTCGGCGCTCGAGGTCGGCATCTCCGCGCCGCGCGGCGCTCCGCTCGCTGCCGATTGGGACCACGGCCCGTGCTCCCCGCCCCGCCTGGATATGGAGCACCGCGAGCCCGTGGGCGAGGAAGACCGCCGCCGCCGGAGCGGCCAGCGGCTCGATCGCGACCAGCGCCGCGGTCGGCGCCCCGAAGGTGATCACCACCCCGATGCTCCAGATCGTCCACCGTCGCCCGTCGCGGCGCAGGCTCCGATCACTGGCGCGTCGGCGCCAGGGGATCGCCGCCGCCTCGGCGAGAACCGTCACTAAACGGGTTGCTCCTCAGCTTCGCTTGCGGAGCACCCTCGCTCCATCAACTCAGCCGCCCGAGATCGGGCGCCGGATCACCACCAGCTCGGCGTCGAGCGGCAGCTCGCGCACCACTTCGGCCGTGCCGTCGGGACCGCTGACGCTCGCCAGCATTCCCTCTTCGAGCTCGCGCCTGAACGCCCGTACGGCGGCCTCCTCGGAGGGGGCGTCGCCGGCGCTCCAACTCGCCAGCTCGGTGTGACCGCTCCGATCCAGCCTGATCAACCGCGACATCTCAAATTCCTCCTTCCTCTCCTCGCGCCGTGGAATATACGCCCGCTCTTACACTGGCCGCAGATGACGAATCCGAAGGCCACAGGCGAACCTCAGACCGAGACCGGCACCGACCGCTACGACCCCGCGGCGATCGAGGACCGCTGGCAGCGAGTCTGGGACGAGGAGGGCACCTGGGAGGTCCCCAACCCCGGTGAGCCCGGCTTCGACGAGTCGAAGCCGAAGAGCTACGTGCTCGAGATGCTGCCGTATCCCTCCGGCGATCCCCACGTCGGCCACCTGAAGACCTACTCGGTCGGGGACGCGATCGCCCACTTCCGCCGCCGCCACGGCTACCAGGTGGTCCACCCGATGGGATATGACGCCTTCGGGCTGCCGGCGGAGAACAACGCGATCCAGACGGGCGAGCATCCACGAACCGCCACCGAGGTTTCAATCGACTCCTTCCGCAAGCAGTTCAACCGGTGGGGCATCTCGATCGACTGGACCCGCGAGTTGGGTACCCACGAGCCCTCCTACTACCGCTGGACCCAGTGGATCTTCTTGAAGCTCTACGAGCGGGGGCTCGCATACCGCCACGAGGCCGCCGTCCACTGGTGCCCTCACGACCAGACCGTCCTCGCCAACGAGCAGGTGATCGACGGCCGCTGTGAGCGTTGCGGGACGCTCGTCGAGCTGCGAAATCTCGAGCAGTGGTTCTTCAAGATCACCGACTACGCCGACCGCTTGCTGGAGGACTTCGACCTCCTGGAGTCCTGGCCAGAGAACGTGGTCACAATGCAGCGCAACTGGATCGGGCGCTCAGAGGGCGCCGAGGTCGTCTTCCGCTGCGAGGAGCTCGACCTCGACTTCCCGGTTTTCACCACCCGGCCCGACACCTTGTTCGGCGCCACGTTCTTCGTCCTTGCACCAGAGCACCCCGAGGTCGAGCGGCTCGCCGCCGGCACCGAGAACGAGCGGGCAGTGCACGCCTACGTCAACGAGTCCGCCCGGGCAACGGCCGAGGAGCGCGCATCGGAGGAGCGCCAGAAGACCGGCGTGCCGCTCGGGCGCGAGGTGGTCAACCCGGTGAACGGCGAGCGCATCCCGATGTTCGTCGCCGACTACGTGCTGATGGAGTACGGCACGGGGGCGATCATGGCGGTCCCGGCCCACGATGAGCGCGACTACGAGTTCGCCAAGACATTTGGCCTGCCGATCCGCCGGGTGATCGAGGGCACCGACCCCGAGCAGGCCCGCGACGACGAGGGCCTGCCTTACAGCGGGGACGGCGTGATGGTCAACTCTGGCCGCTTCGACGGCAAGGACAATCGGGAGGCCAACGAGGAGATCATCGAGTGGCTCGCCTCCGAGGGCCGGGGCAAGGCCGCGATCAACTACCGCCTCCGAGACTGGCTGGTCTCCCGCCAGCGCTACTGGGGGGCCCCGATTCCGATCCTCTACTGCGATCGCTGTGGGATGGTGCCGGTCCCCGAGGATCAGCTGCCGGTGGTGCTCCCGGATATCGCGGAGTACGCGCCGAAGGGGAGGAGCCCGCTGGCCGCCGCCGAGGACTGGGTCCACACCGATTGTCCCTCGTGCGGTGGGGAGGCCCACCGGGAGACCGACACGATGGACACCTTCGTCGACTCCTCCTGGTACTTCCTCCGCTATCTGGACCCGCGAAACGACGAGGCGCCCTGGGACCGTGAGGTCGCCGACTACTGGATGCCGGTCGATCAGTACATCGGCGGCGTGGAGCACGCGATCCTGCACCTGATGTACGCGCGCTTCTTCACCAAGGCGCTGCACGACATGGACCTGCTGGAGGCGCGCGAGCCGTTCGCCAACCTCTTCACCCAGGGGATGATCACCCGCGATGGGGCGAAGATGTCGAAGTCGCACGGTAACACCGTGAACCCCGCGGAGTACGTGGAGCACTTCGGCGCGGACTCACTGCGCACCTACATCTGCTTCATGGGGCCGCCGATCAAGGGCGGGGACTGGTCCGACAAGGGGGTGGAGGGGGTCTTCCGCTTCCTCGCCCGGCTCTGGCGCCTCGGACGCGAAGTCGCCGAGCGCACCGAGCCACGGGGATCGACTGAGGGCGCCGAGGGCGCCGCGCGCGAGCTCCTCGCCAAGGCCCACTGGGCGATCGACAAGGCGACCCGCGACATCGATCCCCGCTTCCAGTTCAACACCGCGATCGCCGCGGTGATGGAGCTGGTCAACAAGATCTACGAGCTCAAGGACGGGCTCTATGAGAACCCGGCCGGCTCAGCCGCGGTCCGCTTCTCGACCGCGACCGCGGCCTCGCTGCTCTTCCCCTTCGCGCCCCATCTGGGCTCGGAGATCTACGAGTGGCTGACCGGGGAACGGGTCTGGGAGCAGCCCTGGCCGGAGGCCGACGAGAAGCTGCTCGAGCGGGACACCTTCATGTTGGTGATTCAGGTGAACGGCAAGCTCCGCGACCGGATCGAGGCCGACTCGGGCGCGCCCGAGGAGGAGCTCCTGCGGCTCGCCCGGGAGAGCGAGAACGTCCAGCGCCACCTCGACGGCAAGCAGGTGGTCAAGGAGGTCGTCGTGCCCGGGAAGCTCGTCAACCTGGTGGTCCGTTAGCGGCCACGTCGTCGGTCTCGTCGCGTGGCGGCGATCGAGGGTGGGTGAAGAGCACGAGTTGCTCCCGCGCTCTCCTTGGCGGGGAGAGCCGACGCGCGAGTCCTGCTGCGCCGTCCCTGACTCTACCCGTGTACATCGGCGGTTTTTTCGCCGAGTTGAGCCCTCTGTTTCACACCGCTCTGCTTCTCCGTCTGCTAGAAAGGCCCCGTGCTGGTCAGGCGGCTCGCGGAAGCTCCCACGGAGGAGTGGCACAGGCTCCGCAATCACATCCTCATGGACGCGGGGGAGCTCGGTTCCCGCAACATCTCGGTGACCTGGCTCGAGGTGCCCCCGGAGATCGACCAGGAGCTCCACTCGCACGAGGAGGCCGAGCAGGTCTACGTCGTCGTCAGCGGCGACGGGACGATGACCGTTGCCGGCGACACCCAGTCGATCGCCGAGGGCGACCTGGTGATGGTCCCCCCGGCCACCGACCACTCGATCGCGAATCAGGGCTCCGTCGACCTCTGCTGCGTCTCGGTTCAGTCGCCCCCGGTCACCGCCTCAGAGGTCTTCGGCCGTACCGTCGCCACCGCGGCCTCCGAGTACGAAGAGGAGGAGTAGGGCGGGCCTGATCCGCAAGCGGGTTGTGGTCAGTGGGCGCGTCCAGGGTGTCTTCTTCCGAGACACCGCCCGGCGCCGAGCGGAGGCGGCAGGGGTGGCCGGCTGGATCCGCAACCGATCCGACGGCGCGGTCGAGGCGGTCTTCGAAGGAGACCCGGAGCGGGTGGAGGAGATGGTCGACTTCTCTCGCCACGGTCCCAGCCGCGCCGAGGTCGCGAAGGTAGAGGTGATCGACGAGGAACCCGAGGGCCTCAGCGGCTTCGACATTCGCTGAGGCAGCTTCGCTGAGACCTTTCAGTTGGTCCACTGACTCGTAACGGAGTGATGCCCTTTCGGGTGCCGTGGAGGGCGAGGCTGCCCGGGTGCCCGGGCTCAGCCGCTCTCAACTTCTCGTCTACGGGGCGATCGCGGTCGCTGTCCTCCTGGTCGGCGCCCGCTGGATTCGCTCGGGCGAGGCTCAGGGGCAGGGCCCCGAAGCAGGACTGAGCTTTCCGGGCGACTCCCTCCCAGGGGGCGACCAGGGGTCCCGGGACGTCGTCGTTCATGTGGCGGGGGCGGTTCGCCAACCCGGCGTCTACCGGCTCCCCACCGGGGCGCGGGTCACCGACGCCGTTCGGCGGGCGGGCGGCCTCACGCCAGGGGCCGAGGAGGACTCGATCAACCTCGCCGCCCGGCTCAGCGACGGCCAGCAGGTGGTCGTCCCGGGCCGCGGTGCCGCCGGGGCGACGGCCGCGGCGGCGGAGGGGCCGATCAGCCTCGGCAGCGCGACCGCCGAGCAGCTGGACGAGATCGAGGGGATCGGTCCGGTGACCGCGCAGAAGATCATCGAGTTCCGCGATCAGCAGGGCGGCCTCTCCTCGGTCGACCAGCTGGATCAGATCAGCGGCATCGGCCCCTCGACGATGGAGGCGCTGCGCGCCGGGCTTCAGCCCTGAAGCGACTCAACGCCGCACGGGAGTGGCGCCTCGGGGCCCTGGCCGGGCTGACCGTGGGGCTGGCGCTCTCGCCGGTGGCCGGGTCGAGCCCGCCGCTGGAGGCGCTCGGCGCCGCACCGCTCGCGCTCGCGACGCTCGTCGCTCTGCGGCCTCGCCCGGGCCGTGGCTCCACCCTGCCATGGCTGGCGATCGTCTCCCTGCTCGCCGCGCTCGCGGGGTTGCTGGCAGGTGGGGCGAGGATCGCGGCGATCGATGCGGGCGCCCTCCGGGCGAGGCCCGGCACCGAGGCCACGATCCGGGGCGTGGTCGCCGGCGTCCCCCGGCGCAGCAATGGAGAGGTCAGCGTTCGTCTCGACACCCCGGCCGGACGGGTGCTGGTGATCGCGCCCGATCAGGTGGGGGAGCTGGCGGTTGGATCAACGATCAGCGCCGCGGGGGTGCTGTCGACCCCCGAGCCATGGCGGGCCGGGGAGCTGCGGCGCCGGGGGATCGCGATGACCCTGCGCAGCCCGCGGCTGGAGCCGGCGGAGGGCACGCGGGGTGGGCTCGCGGGGGCGGTCGATGGGATCCGCCTCCGGGCGGAGCGGGCCCTGTCCCGAGGCATGCCCGAGCCCGAGTCGGCGCTCGCCCGCGGCTTCGTACTTGGCGAGGACGACCGGATCGAGGTGCCGGTCCGCGACGAGTTCAAGCGCTCTGGCCTCGCCCACCTGCTCGCGGTCTCCGGCCAGAACGTCCTCCTCCTCTGCCTCCTGGCCTGGCCGTTGCTGGCGCTGCTCGGCCTCACCCTGCGCGCGCGCTTGCTGGCGCTGCTCGCGCTGATCGCCGTCTACGTACCGGTCACCGGCGCGGGCCCCTCGATCCAGCGCGCCGGGGTGATGGGCGCCGCGGGGCTGGTCGCGGCCCTCGCCGAGCGCCCCCGCTCGCGCGGCTACGCGCTGCTGCTGGCGGCCGCCGTCACCCTCGCCTTCAACCCCCGGGCGAGCGGCGACGTCGGCTGGCAGCTGAGCTTCGCCGCGGTGATCGGGATCCTGATCTGGTCCGCTCGCCTGACAGCTGTGTTAGCGGGCACGGCGGCGGCGGGCTCGCCGCGACGCGCCCTCGCCGAGGGAGTGGCGGTGACCGCAGCCGCCACGGTGGCGACCGCTCCCCTGATGGCACACCACTTCGATTCGTTCTCGCTGGCGGCGCTACCGGCCAACCTGCTGGCGCTGCCAGCGGTGGCGCCGGCGATGTGGCTGGGGATGCTCGCAGGGATCGCCGGGCAGCTGCCCGCGATCCCGGTCGAGCCGATCAACTGGCTCAACTCGCTCTGCCTCGCCTACATCGCCCAGATCGCCCACTGGCTCGCGAGCCCCGGCTGGGCCCTCGTGGAAATCCCGCTTGCGACTCCGCTGGCAGTCGCCTCCGCGTACCTGGGTCTGATCGGTGTGAGCGAGTTGCTGCTCCGCGCGGCAAAGCGCCGGACCGGCATGGTGCTGTGGCGGGGCAGGGGAGGTCGCGCGCTCCCCGTTCCCGCCGTCGTCATCGCGGCCGTGGTGGCGCTGCTCGTCGGGTTCGTGATCCTCCGGCCCCAGCACGAGACTCGAGCAGACGCCGGCGACCTGGTCGTCCGTGTTCTGGACGTCGGCCAGGGCGACTCGATCCTGCTCGACCCCCCGGCAGCCGACCCGGTGCTGATCGACACCGGGGCGCCGGGAGCCGGGGTGACCGAGCGGCTGCGAGAGCTCGGGGTGGAGTCGCTGGCCGCGGTCGTGATCAGTCACGACCAGTCCGATCACGCCGGCGGTCTCGCTGAGCTGCTCGAGTCGCTGCCGGTTGGGCGGGTGGTCTACGGCGTGGTCGATCCGCGGCTGCGACGGCTGGCCCTGGCGGCGGGCTCCACCCCGGTGCGCTTGGCAGAGGGCGGGGAGCTCGACTCGGGACCGCTGCGGCTGACGGCGCTGTGGCCACCGCGGGAGCTCGCCACCCAGGCCTCGGAGGACCCGAACCCCCTCTGCCTAGTCTTAATCGCCGAGTGGCGGCACTTCTCGATCCTGCTCCCAGGTGACGCCGAGGCGGAGGCGGCGCCGATCGATCCGGGTCCGATCGACGTCCTCAAAGTCGCCCACCATGGCTCCGACGACGCCGGGCTCGACGCCCTGCTGGACCACACCGCGCCGAAGCTCGCGGTGATCTCGGTCGGCGAGGACAACCCCTATGGCCACCCGACCCCGGAGACGATCTCCACCCTCGCGGAGCATCGGGTGCCCGCGCTGCGCACCGACGCCGCAGGGGAGGTAACGATCGAGGCGGGCCCCGCGGGCTGGGCCGCGGTCCCGGCCGCCGGAGGCTGAAGGTCGCCCAGATAAGCTCGGCGGGTGGCCGAGGCCGAGATCAAGCCTGCCTATCTGATCTCCGGGAGCGACGAGGCGAAGATCGCCCGGACCCGGGCGCGGCTGCGAGCTCGCGCCGAGCGCGAGGGCGGGGCGGGGGCGCTGGAGCTGTTCGACGCGGGAGAGGGCCGGCGGGCCCCCGACGCCGAGGCGCTGCTCGCCTCGCTGGCCGCGATCTCGCTGATCGCTGCGCGCCGCTACCTGCTCGTCGACGGGGTCGAGGCCTGGGGCAAGAAAGACACCGAGCGGGTGGCCGAGGCGATCGGGGCGCTGCCGCCGGAGACCACGGTGGCGCTGGTCGCCCGAGGAAAGCCACCGGCCCCGCTGGCGAAGGCGGTGAAGGCGGCGGGCGGCGAGCTGCTCAAGTTCGAGGCACCCAAGGAGCGCGAGCTGCCCAAGCAGCTGGTCGCCGATGCCCGCGAGCTCGGCTTCGAGCTCGACCTGGAAGCCGCCCGGCTCCTGGTGGAGCGACTCGGCACGCGCCCGCTCCGCCTCCGGAACGAGCTCGAGCGGTTGGCTCTATGGGCTGGGGACGGTTCCAGAGTGGGGCCCGAGCAGCTCGAGGCGATCATTGCCGACACCTCCGAGGAGGCGATCTGGTCGCTCGCGGACGCGCTGGTCGAGGGCGACGAGGCCGAGGTGACGAAGATCTCCGAGCGCCTCGTCGCGCAGGGTGAGTCCCTGCCGCGGGTGATCTACTCGCTCGCCCCCCGCCTCCGCCACGCCCTGCGCGCCTCGCGCGAGCTCGAGGCGGGCCGTCCTCCGAAGGAGGTCGCCGGCGATCTCTCCATGCACCCGTATGCGGCGCGCATCCTGGTCTCCAAGGTCAAGGGTCGCTCCCCCGACGACCTCGACGCGGCGATCCGGGCGCTCGCCGACCTCGAGCTCTGGTCGCGGGGAGGCTCGGACTACGACGAGCGGGTGGCGCTCACTGTCGCCCTCCGCAGGGCGCTCGAGCCCGCCGGGGGCATCCCGCGGTCCCCGGTGCCGTTCAGCGCCTAGCTGCTGCTGGGCGCCTGGGCGCCGGCGCGGATGCGGGCGGCGCGGGCCTTCTTTCGCGCCCCGGTGTTGCGGTGGAGGGCGCCCTTCTGGACGGCCTTGTCGATTCGCGAGACCAGCGCGCGATGCTCGGAATCGGCGGAGCCGGAGTCACCCGAGGCGACCGCCTGCTCGAGCCGCTTGAAATGAGTCTTCACGGCGCTGGCGAAGCGCAGGTTCTCGCTGCGCTCGCGTAGCGAGCGGGCGTTTCGCTTCTTCTGTGATGCGATGTTGGCCATTGGAAAGACCCGCGGGGCGGGCGGCGAATGAGAATAGCTGACCGGTGACCGACGACCAACGAGAGCCCTTTGACCCCGGGAGGCCGCTGACCCCAGCCGGCGAGGCGCCCGACCCGGAGGAGACGCCCGAGGAGCTGCGCGAGGACGAACGGTGGCGCCGCTCGGACCGCGTGCACGAGGCGATCTCGATGGACACGGACACATTCATGGCGGTCCCCGCGCCGACCCCGGAGGAGCCGTTCGAGCCGCCGGAGTTCGACGAGCGGGAGGGACGCCTGGGGCTCTCGACCGCCTTCTTCTCGGTTGCCACCGCCTTCTCCCGGGTCGCGGGGCTGGTGCGGGAGATCGTCGCCGCCAGCTACTTCGGGATCAGCGGGCCGATGTCGGCGTTCACGATCGCCTTCCAGGTCCCGAACCTGGTCCGAAGCCTGTTCGCCGACGCCGCGATCCAGGCCGCCTTCGTCCCGGTCTTCGTCGAGAAGCTCGAGCAGGGCGACCGGCGCGAGGCGTTCAGGCTCGCTTCTCAGCTGATCTTCCTGGTGACGCTGGTCCTCGGGGCGATCACGGCGATCTTCGTCCTCGCGGCGCCGTTGCTGGTGCCGATCTTCGCCCCCGGCTTCGAGGGGGAGCTCCTCGACCTCACCGTGACCCTGGCGCAGATCCTCTTCCCGATCCTGATCCTGCTCGGGATCACCGGGATGGTCGTCGGAATCCTCAACAGCGACGGCCGCTTTGCCGCCTTCGCGGTCTCGCCCTTCTTCTGGAACGTCGCGATCATCACCGTCCTGGTGCTGCTCGCCCCGGCGTTCTCCGGCGACGACCGGATCTACGCCTACGCGATCGGCGTCCTCGTCGGCACCGCGATCCAGCTCGCGATCCCGACCTGGGACCTCCGCCACACCAGCTTCAACTTCCGGATGATCTGGCAGCTTCCCGCGCCGGATCTCGCCGGACGTCCGCCGGGTCCTCCTTCTGATGCTGCCGGTGACGATCAGCCTTGGGCTGATCAACTTCAACCTGCTGATCAACAGCTTCTTCGGCACCCTGGTCTCGGACCAGGCGCCGGCGGCGATCGACAAGGCCTTCCGCGTCTACATGCTGCCCCAGGGGATCTTCTCGGTGGCGGTCGCGACTGTGGTCTTCCCGACCCTGGCCCGATTCGCCGCGCGCCAGGACTACGACGGCCTGCGCTCAACGATGGCCAACGGCATGCGCCAGATCCTCCTCCTGCTGGTCCCGGCGGCCGCCGCGGTCCTGGTCCTCTCCGAGCCGATGATCAGGCTCGTCTACCAGCGAGGCGAGTTCGACGCCGCCCAGACGGATCTGGTCGCCACCGCGCTCTTCTGGTTCTCGCTCTCGCTGCCCTTCAACGGGCTCTTCCTGCTGCTCACCCGGACCTTCTTCAGCCTCCAGCGTCCCTGGGTGCCGACCGCGATCTCGGGGGCCAACCTGGTGATCACCGCGGTCGTGGCGCTGGCCCTCTACTCGCCCTTCGGCGTCGGTGGGATCGTGGTCGGCACGGTGGTCGCGACCGCCGCGAGCGTCGTCGCCCAGGCGGTGATCCTGCAGCGGGAGCTCGGCGGGCTCGAGCTGCCGCAGTTGGCCAACACCGCGATCAGGGTGACGATCGCGGCCGCGCTCCTTGCCGGGGTCAGCTATCTGGTCTGGCACCTCCTCGACGACGCGCTCGGCCGTGACACGCTCGCCCAGATCGTCTCCCTGGGCACGGCGCTCGTCGCCGGCGCCGCCGTCTACTTCGCCGCGATCTTCGCCCTCAGGGTGCCGGAGGGCGACCAGATCCTTCGGCTGCTGCGTCGCGTCTAGGCCTAGTCCGCGGCGGCAGGCCCCTACCCTTGGTCGCCGGAATGGAGCGCATCCGCAACTTCTCGATCATCGCCCACATCGACCACGGCAAGTCGACACTGGCCGACCGCATCCTCGAGCTCACCGGGGCCGTCGATGCGCGCACTCACGTTCCCCAGATGCTCGACTCGATGGACCTCGAGCGCGAGCGGGGGATCACGATCAAGGCGCAGGCGGTCCGGGTCAGCTACCCCGCCGAGGACGGCGCGACCTACCAGCTGCAGCTGATCGACACCCCCGGCCACGTCGACTTCTCCTACGAGGTCTCGCGTAGCCTCGCCGCCTGCGAGGGGGCGCTGCTGGTGGTCGACGCCGCCCAGGGCGTCGAGGCCCAAACCGTCGCCAATGCGTACGCGGCGATCGACGCCGGGCTGGAGCTGATCCCGGTCCTCAACAAGGTCGATCTACCGGGTGCCGATCCCGATGGGGTCGCCGCCCAGGTGTCGGACCTCCTCGGCACCGACCCCGACGAGGCCCTGCGGATCTCGGCGAAGACCGGGGAGGGGGTGCGGGAGGTTCTGGAGGCGATCGTCGAGCGGATCCCGCCGCCCGAGGGCGAGGTCGAGGCGCCACCGCGCGCCCTGATCTTCGACTCGGAGTTCGACCAATACCGCGGCGTGGTCGCCTATGTGCGGATGATCGACGGCCGCTTCACCAAGCGAGAGCCGATCACGGCGATGCAGGCCGGAACCCAGGCGGACATCGACGACATCGGCTTCTTCGGGCCCGAGATGAGGCCCGCCGCGGGCATGTCGGCGGGCGAGGTCGGCTACGTGATCACCGGGATCAAGGACGTCACAAGGCTGCGCGTCGGCGACACCCTGACCAGCCGCGAGCGCCCCGCGGCCGAGGCCCTGCCGGGCTACCGCGAGGTCCGGCCGATGGTGTTCTGCGGCCTTTTCCCAATCGACACCGACAACTACGAGGACCTCCGCGACGCGCTCGACCGGCTCGCTCTCAACGACGCGGCGCTCTCATATGAGCCCGAGACCTCCGACGCCCTCGGCTTCGGCTTCCGCTGCGGGTTCCTCGGCCTCCTCCACATGGACATCGTCCGCGAGCGGCTCGAGCGCGAGTACGACCTCGAGCTGCTCGCCACCACCCCGAACGTCCGCTACGAGGTGACGCTGATCGGGGGCGAGGTGGTCGAGGTCCGCAGCCCCACCGAGATGCCCGACCCGGCACAGATCGCCGAGATCGCCGAGCCATTCATCAGGGCGACGATCATCGCCCCGAGCGACTACGTCGGCGCGGTGATGGAGCTCTGCCAGAAGCGCCGGGGTGAGCACGTCGGCATCCACTACCTGTCGCCGACCCGGGTGCAGATCCAGTACGACCTGCCGCTGGCGGAGATCGTTCTCGACTTCTTCGACCAGCTCAAGTCGCGGAGCCGCGGCTACGCCTCGCTCGACTACGAGCCGATCGAGAACCGCCCCTCGAACCTGGTCAAGCTGGACGTGCTGCTCGCCGGCGACAAGGTCGACGCGCTGTCGCTGATCGTCCACAAGGACGCGGCCTACGATCAGGGTCGCGCCCTGGTCGAGCGTCTCCGAAAGACGATCCCGAGACAGCTGTTCGACGTCCCGGTCCAGGCGGCGATCGGCTCGAACGTGATCGCCCGCGAGACGGTGAAGGCGCTCCGCAAGGACGTCACCGCGAAGCTCTACGGAGGCGACGTCACCCGGAAGCGAAAGCTGCTGGAGAAGCAGAAGAAGGGGAAGAAGCGGATGAAGCAGGTCGGTGCGGTCGAGGTCCCGCAGGAGGCGTTCCTGGCCGTGCTTCAGGTCGATGACAACTTCTGATCAAGAGCGCAACATCGAGCTCGCGAGGGACGGGCTCGAATCCTGGATCAGTGGCGACCGCGAGAGCGCGATGGCGACCTTCACCGACGACATCGAGGTGTTCGTGCCACCGGAGCTCGGCAATGCCGGCGTCTACCGCGGCCTGGAGGCGTTCCAGCGCTGGTTCGCAGCCTGGGACGAGGCCTGGTCGGAGTTCGTGATGACCGTCGAGTCGATCGAACCCGTGGGCGAAAACCACGTGGTGGCGATGATCCGCAGCCGGGGCGTCGGCGTCGGCAGCGGCGTCGAGGTCGGGAACCTGCTCGGCTGGGTGATCGGGGTGCGCGAGGGCCAAATGGAATTTCTCTCGCTCCAGGCCGACCGCGACGCCGCCCTCGAGCTCGCGCGCGAGCGCGAGTCCGGCTAGACCCGCGTCAGCGGTAGCCCGAGTCGGCCCTTGAGCTTGGCCAGGGGGTCGTCGTCACCCTCGGCCAGGAGGACGACCTCGTCGGCGGCGTAGTCGCGGAGCTCGTCCTCCAGCGCCTGGGCCGGATCGGGATCGCCGAGCGAGCCGCTCACCGGGAGGCCGGCGGCCACCAGGGCGCCCGCCGAGTGCGCAAGCCGGCGCTGGCCCTCCGCCCGGGCGTCGTCCTCGGCCGAGAGCCAGCGCTCGAGCCGGTCGCTCGGCACCGGGATCAGGAGGCGAACGTCGTCGGCGCCGGAGGCGAGCGCGGCGATCCCCTGGGCGGCCTCCGGGGTCACCTCGGAGGTCGCCAGCACGAGCACCCGGCGCTCACCGGCGCCACCCTTCGCGACCTCCACACGCTCCCGCGGCCGCGCCCGTACCGCGAACACGATCAGCGCGGTGGCGGCCAACGCCCCGACCGCCGTGCCCAGGCCCACTCCCACCCCGTTGCCCTGGACCGCCATCGCGGCGGCGACCGAACCGGCGATCACGGCGATGATCAGGGGGATCGCGAGGGGTCGGAACCGGAGGCCCCCCTGGGGGTCGTCGGTGGTCAGCAGCGGGCCCATACCCGTGCCTACCCAAGCCCCGCTAACTAGAATCGCCGCCTGAGATGACCGATCCCACGACCATGCACGCCCGGATGACGGCCGTGGCCGTCGCATCTCGGCGTCCTCGGGCTCGCGCTTGCCGCCGGCAAGCGCTTCGCCCTGCGTCCACCGATCTGCTCGGCCACGGCCGCCCCCAGGCGCACAGCGCCGTGGCATCGGTCATCTGATGACGGTCAAGACCGACGCGGTGGGCAAGGAGTGGCCCGCCACCACCTACGAGGTCGGACTGGAGAAGATCCGCGAGTACGCGAACGCGATCGGAGCGGGCAATCCCGTCCACCACGACCGGGAGACCGCGAAGTCGGCGGGCTTTCGCGATGTCGTCGCCCCGCCGATGTTCTGCGTCGTCTACAGCTCACCGGCGATCGGGCCCGCGATTCTGGACCCTGAGGTCGGCATCAACCTCGCGACGATGCTTCACGGCAGCCAGGAGTTCGTCTGGGGCGAGCCGGTCTGCGTCAACGACCAGATCACCACGACGACGACCTGCAAGGAGATCTACGAGAAGGACGGCATGGGCTTCTACGTCTTCGAGTCCGTCTCGACCAACCAGGATGGCGCCGAGGTCGTGCGCGGCACCTGGACCAACATCGTCAGAGGGGTCTGACCATGGCTGATCTGAAGCCTGGCGACGCGGTCCCCGAGCTCAAGGTGACCCCCGACAAGTACCTTCCCCATCGCTACGCGGGCGCATCCGGCGACTTCAACCCGATCCACATCGACCCCGAGTTCGCGAAGCAGGTGGGCCTGCCCGGCAACATCCTCCACGGCCTCTGGATGATGGCCCAGGTCGCCCGGGCCAACGCCCAGCTCGCCGACGGCGACCCCCGGGCGCTGAAGCGCCTCACCGTCCAGTTCCGCGGGATGGGCTTCCCCGAGCAGGAGCTGGTCGTCAGTGGCACGATCAAGGAGGTCGACGGGAACCGCGTCGTGGTGGACACCGTCGCTGCCCAGGGCGACAACCAGGTGATCCGCAACGCCGAGGCAGAGTTGGAGCTTCCCTAACCGCTCGGCCGGCGGGTCCTGTCACCGCGGTGCCCCCCATCCTGCGGGCAGGGAGCTGTCCTCGGATGGGGCCCCCCGCGGTGCCACCCGCCGGAGAGGCGATTGGGCGACTCTAGAATCAACCTTGTGCTGAGTGGACGACAACAAGCCGTACTGGGCGCGGTGGTCGACGCCTACGTGCGTGACGGACGGCCGATCGGGTCGAAGGCGATCGCGAGCCGCGAGGAGATCGGCTGGAGCCCATCGACCGTGCGCGCGGAGCTCGCTGACCTCGAGGCGCAGGGCTTCCTCGACCATCCCCACACATCAGCCGGCAGGGTGCCCACCGACAGCGGCTACCGGTTCTACGTCGAGGAGCTGCTCGCCTCTCAGGACCGCCTCCCGGCGCTTCCCCCCGGGAGTTGAGCCTCACCCGGATGCGCCGAGAGGTCGAGGAGGCGATCCGCGACACGACTGCGACCCTTTCCCGGATCACCGATCTGGTGGCGCTGGTGACGGCCCCGCCGCTGCAGACGGCGACGATCCACCGGGTCGAGGTGTTGCGACTGCAGCCGCGGGTGGTGATGGTGGTCGTGATCGCCTCCAACGGAGGCGTGACCAAGCGTGTCTTCACCTTCGAGGAGGAGGTCGATCCCGGCCTGGTCGAGTGGGCGGGGAGCTATCTCAACGAGCGGCTCGCCGGCCTTGGGCTGGGGGCGCGGATGGCCGCCGACCGGCTCGCCGACCCCGAGCTTGGCGCAGCAGGAGCGCAGCCTCCTGGCGGAGATCGGCGTCACATTCACCAATCTCGAGGAGTCCGCCGAGCAGACTCTCTACGTGGACGGGGCGGCGCGGCTGCTCTCCGAGGAGCACTCCGCCGACCTCCCTCACGCGGAGGAGCTGATGCGCGCCCTGGAACGACGGGTCAACCTGCTGCGAACGCTGCGCTCGGCGCTCGAGCGGCGCTCGGTCTTCGTCTGGATCGGGGGAGAGAACCCGCAGCCGGAGCTCCGCTCGGCCAGCGTGGTCGGTGCCAACTACGGCCTCGGCTATCGCAACCTCGGCGCGGTCGGGATCATCGGGCCGGTCCGGATGGACTACGCGACTGCGATCGCCTCGGTGCGGGGGGCGGCGGGCGAGCTCTCGCGGTTCTTCGAGACCGTCTACGACGAGTAGCCCATGGCGCGCGACTACTACGAGGTGCTCGGCGTCGAGCAGGGCGCCTCCGACGGAGAGATCAAGAAGGCCTTTCGCGGGCTCGCCCGGGAGCTGCACCCAGACGTCAACGCTCACGATCCCGAGGCCGAGGAGAAGTTCAAGGAGGCGGCCGAGGCCTACGAGGTCCTCTCCGATCCCGAGCGCCGGCGGACCTACGACACCTTCGGCCACCAGGGGCTGCGCTCGGGCGGCTGGACTCCCGGCGAGACCTTCTCCAGCTTCCAGGACATCTTCGACACGCTCTTCGGCGGCGATCCCTTTGGGGGCGGCTTCGGCTTCGGGCAGCGCGGCCCCGCGGCGGGCGGCGACGTCCTGGCGACGATCGAGATCGACCTCTCCGAAGTGCTCGAGGGAACGACCCGCGAGGTCAGGTTCGACGCGATCAGCGTCTGCGAGCACTGCCACGGCAACGGGGCCGAGCCCGGGACCGAGATCCGCACCTGCGATCGCTGCGGGGGATCCGGCCAGCTGCGCCAGGTGAGCCAAAGCGTCTTCGGCCAGGTGATGCGGGTGGTCCCCTGCGATCGCTGCGGGGGCGCGGGGAAGATCCCGGACACGCCCTGCGAGGTCTGCGGCGGCTCGGGGAGGACCAGAGGGCCGCGGACCTGGGAGGTCGAGGTCCCCGCCGGGATCGACGACGGCCAACGGATCCGGATCGCCGGCGCCGGCCACGCCGGCGAGGCGGGGGGCGGGCAGGGCGACCTCTACGTCGAGGTCCGGGTGCGAGAGGACGAGCGCTTCGCCCGCCAGGGCACCGAGCTGGTCAGTCGGGTGCCGATCCCGGTGACCACGGCGATGCTCGGCGGGGAGGTCAGCGTCCCGACCCTGAACGGCGACGAGCCGGTGAAGGTCCCGGCCGGGGCCCAGCACGGCGACGTCACCGTGCTTCGCAAGCACGGGCTGCCGTCCTTGCGGGGCCGCTCCCGCGGCGACCAGCACGTGGTCTTCGAGCTGGAGGTACCGAGAAAGCTGTCGCGCCAGCAGCGCGAGCAGGCCGAACGGCTGGCGGAGACGCTCGAGGGCCAAGAGGCGTCCCGCCGCCGATGATCAGGCTGGCGGTCCGCTGCGAGCCCGAATACGCCGAGCGCGTCCTCGCGAACTTGCTCGAGCTTGCTCCGAACGGGGTCGAGGAGGACCGCGGGCCAGGCTTCGTGGAGTTCGCGATCTACGGGCCGCCGGGCGAGGTTCCCGAGCTCGGTGAGTTGCAGGCGGCGGCCGGCGGCGCCCTGGTCGACGTCACTACCACGGCTGTCCCTGATGACTGGGCGGACCGCTGGGCCGACTTCCACCGCCCGATCGAGGTCGGGGGCCGGGTCGGCGTGCGCCCGTCCTGGTGGGATGCCAGGGACGGGCTCGTCGACGTGGTCGTCGATCCTGGCCGGGCGTTCGGTACCGGCGGACATCCCACCACCCGCCTCTGCCTCGGCCTCCTGGTGGAGCTCGAGCGGGCGGGGGAGGCCTCCGGCCCGCTCGCCGATTGGGGCACCGGCTCGGGCGTCCTGGCGATCGCCGCGGCGAAGCTGGGCTGGGGCCCGATCACCGCCTGCGACCGCGAGCCGGCCTCGCTCGAAGCGGCGGCGGCGAACGCCGAGGCGAACGGGGTCGCGCTCGCGATCGAGCGGATCGACGTCCGCGAGAAGGCCCCGCCGCGAGCCCCCGACGGTCGTCGCGAACCTCACCGCCAACCTGCTGCTCGACTGCGCTCGCCATCTGGACGCCGGCGACGCGGCCCCGGCGATCCTCGTCTGCTCGGGAATGCTGGAGAGCGAAACCGACGGGGTCGTCGCGGGCTTCGCGCCGGCCGGCCTCAGGGAGGGCGAGCGCCGCACCGAGGGCGAATGGGCGGCGCTGCTCCTCCGAGGCGTCTGATGGCGCCCGAATCCGTCAGGTCAGAGCTCCCGATCGCCGTCTTCGACTCCGGGGTCGGCGGGCTCACGGTGCTCCATGAGTGCCTGGTCTCGCTGCCCGAGGAAGACTTCGTCTATCTGGGTGACGACGCGCGCTTTCCTTACGGGGCGCGCAGCAGGGAGGACCTCCGAGCGCACGTCGAGGAGGTGACGCGCTTCCTGCTCGCCCGCGGGGCGAAGCTGCTGGTGATCGCGTGCAACTCGGCCGCCTCGGCGGCCAACGAGCTTGCCCGCGAGGTCGCCGCCGAGCAGGGGGTGGAGGTGGTGGCGGTGATCGAGCCGGAGGCGGAGATCGCCGCGGCGGTGACCGAGTCCGGCCGGGTGGGGGTGCTGGCGACGCCGGCCACGGTGCGGAGCGGCTCCTACCTGCGGGCCCTCACCGAGCAGCGCCGGGCGCTGAGGGTGACCGAGGTCGAGGCCCCCGACCTGGCGGCGGTGATCCAGCGTGGCTTTCCCTTCGACGAGACCGTTGTCGAGATGGTGCGCTCCTATTGCGCGCCGCTGAAGCAGGCCGAGGTCGACACCGTGATCCTCGGCTGCACCCACTACCCGCTTGGTGGCGCCGATGCTGCAGCGGATCCTCGGGCGGGACGTCCGCCTGGTCACCGCCGGGCACGCGATCGCCGCAACCGCCCAGCGGGTGCTGGCGGAGAGGGGGATCGCCACCGACGGTTCGCGCGAGGGCAGCTACAGCTTCCTCTGCACGGGCGACCCCGCCGCCTTCCGCGAGCTCGGCACCCGCTTCCTCCAGCTGCCGCTGGGGGATGTCGAGCTGGTCCAGCTCCGATGAAGCCGCGTACGCCATGTGGCTGAGCGCGATCGTCGCGACCACCACCGATGACATCGAGGTCCCCCTCTGGCCCTGGGGCCTCCTGATCATTGCCGTCGGCCTCTACGTCGTCGCGGTCGCCGCGCTGATCGCCGCCGGGCGCCGCGAGGATGCGCGCGCCCTGGCGGGATTCGTGCCCGACTGCGCGGTCATGGTCGGGCGGCTCGCTCGCGATCGGCGGATCTCGCGCCCCCGCCGAGCCGTCCTCTGGCTGGTCCTCGCCTACCTCGCCACCCCGATCGACCTGGTGCCCGACTTCCTCCCGGTGGCCGGGCAGCTCGACGACGCGGTGCTCCTCGGCTTCGCCCTGCGGGTGCTGGTGCGCGGCGGCGGCGAGCAGCTGGTGCGCGAGGCGTGGCCCGGGCCGGAGACCTCGCTGACCCTGGTCCTGCGCGCCGCCGGGCTTCACACCAACGGCCGTGGGTCACCCGACCGTACGACTACGCTTTAGGCGATGAGCATCCTCGAGCGGGTCCAGGACGACGTGAAGACCGCAATGAAGGCCGGCGAGCGCGACCGGGTCGGCGCCCTGCGGATGATCGTCCACGCCCTCCAGCAGGAGGCGAAGGAAGGAAAGGACGACGAGGTGGCGGCGCTGCAGCGCGAGCGGAAGCGGCGTATCGACGCCGCCGAGGCTCTGCGCGAGGGGGGCCGGGACGACCAGGCCGCCGCCGAGGAGTCCGAGGCGGAGCTGATCGAGGGCTACCTGCCCGAGCAGCTCTCCGACGAGGAGCTCTCCGAGCTGGTCACCGCCGCGGTCGAGGAGACCGGGGCGAACGAGGCGAAGGACATGGGCGAGGTGATGAAGTCGCTGATGCCGAAGGTCGGCGGCAGGGCCGACGGCAAGCGTGTCAGCCAGGCGGTGCGCGAGAAGTTGAACGCTTAGTGGCGCGTAGGCAGCTCGAGATCGACAACACGGTCGCCGCCGAGCTGGCCGGATCCGAGGACGCTGTCCTGCGCGCGCTCGAGGGCCATCTCGGCTGCGAGCTGTATTTGCGCGGCAACGTCCTCACCCTCGACGGCGACGCCGGCGACGTCCGCACCGCCGAGACCGTCGTCGGCGAGCTGGTCGACCTGATCCAGCAGGGCCACGAGATCGCCCCCGGCACGATCGAGGCGGTCACCGGGGCCCTCGACCAGCACGAGAGCCCCGCCGAGATCCTCGAGGACGTGATCTGGAGCCACCGCAACACAAGGGTGGCGCCGAAGACCGTCAACCAGAAGCGCTACGTCGACTCGATCCGAGACCACACGATCACCTTCGGCATCGGTCCCGCCGGCACCGGCAAGACCTTCCTCGCCGTGGCGATGGCCGCGGCGGCGCTCTCCCGCGGGGACGTCAGCCGGGTGATCCTCACCCGCCCCGCGGTCGAGGCCGGCGAGCGGCTCGGCTTCCTTCCCGGTGACATCCAGGCAAAGGTCGATCCCTACCTGAGGCCGCTGTTCGACGCGCTCTACGACATGCTCGATCCGGAGAAGGTCAACGCCTACTTCGAGCGGGGCACGATCGAGGTCGCGCCGCTGGCTTTCATGCGGGGTAGAACGCTTAATGACTCCTTCGTGATCCTCGACGAGGCCCAGAACACCAGTCCCGAGCAGATGAAGATGTTCCTCACCCGGCTCGGCTTCGGCTCGAAGGTGGTGGTCACCGGCGACATCACCCAGATCGACCTCGAGCGCGGCTCGCGCTCGGGCCTGGTCGAGGTCGGCAACATCCTCGACCACGTCCAGGACATCAGCTTCATCCGCTTCGGCGGCGAGGACGTGGTCCGGCACAAGCTCGTGCAGCGGATCGTCGAGGCCTACGGCGAGGCCGAGAGCCGCCAGGACTCCAAGCGGGACGGGCGAGAAGACGGAGGCGGTTGACGCCTCCGGACCTCTCAGACGTCCCAGCTGAGCTCCGCCGCCCCGTGGCCGCGGCTCTGGAGGCGGCCGGGGTCGACGACGGGCATCTGGGGATCGAGATCGTCGGCGAGGGCCGGATGCGGACCCTCAACTACGCCCACCGGGGGCTGGACGAGGCCACCGACGTGCTCGCCTTCCCGCTCGACGGCGCCGACCGCCCGGCCGGCCCCCGCGAGCTCGGCGACGTCTTCGTCTGCCCCGCGGTCGCCACCGACGTCAAGGAGGCCGCCGTCCACGGCACCCTCCATCTCTGCGGTTACGACCACGAGGCGGACGACGGCGAGATGCTCGCCCTCCAGGACGAGATCATGAGCGGCCTCAAGTGACCCGGTCGGGCTTCGTCGGCCTTGCGGGGAGGCCGAACGTCGGCAAGTCGACCCTGGTCAACGCCCTGGTGGGGACGCGGGTGGCGATCGTCTCCGAGCGGCCCCAGACCACCCGCCGCGCGGTCCGCGGCGTCGCCACCGACACCGAGGCGGGCTGGCAGCTGGTGCTCACCGACCTGCCCGGCGTCCAGCGGCCGCGCGATGCCCTCACCGAGCGGATGCAGCGGCGGGTCGAGCGCGAGATCGCCGACTCCGACGCGGTCCTCTTCGTCGTCAACGCCGAGCAGGGGATCGGCCCCGGCGACCGCTTCATCTCCAACGCGCTGCTCGCCGTCAACCGGAGCACGCCGGTCGTCTGCGCCGTCAACAAGATCGACCGGCTCAACAACGCCGAGACCGCCGCCGTGCTCGCGGCGACCGCCGAGCTCGAGGGGGTGGACGAGATCTTCCCGGTGAGCGCCCGGAAGGGCAGCGGGCTCGAGCCGTTGGTTGCGCGGTTGGCCGAGCTGGTCCCCGAGGGGCCCTTCCTCTACGCGCCCGAGCAGCGCTCTGATCTGCCCAGCGAGGTGCAGCTGGCCGAGCTGATCCGCGAGCAGGTCCTCCGCCGGACTCGGGAAGAGCTTCCGCACGCGGTCGAGGTCGAGGTCACCGAGGTCGCCCACCGCGAGGACGGGCTGGTCGAGGTCCACGCCCAGATCTGGGCTGAGGCCGACTCCCAGAAGGGCATCCTGATCGGTTCCGGCGGCGCAATGATCAAGGAGATCGGGGCCGCCGCTCGGGCCGAACTCGAGCGCGAGCTCGGCGGCAAGGTGTTTCTCGACCTCCAGGTCCGGGTCCGGAAGCGCTGGCGCCGCGACGAGGGGCTCCTCGACCGGCTCGGGATCGAGTAACGCGGTTCACATCCCGTTCACCGCCGCCCGGCTCGGCGCGAAGATGATTCGCCCACCGACGAGAGGAGCGAGATGAGCGTCAACGAGCGCGATCGCGAGGAGTGGACGGAGGAGGATGAGCGCCACCCCGAGCGTGGGGAGGGCGAGCTGATGACTCCGGACGGAGAAGATGTCGCGCTCGGAGGAATCGACGAGCCCGATCCCGACGTCGATCCGGATATCGCCGAAGAGGCGAAGCTCCAGGACGAGACCGAGGAGGCGGACGCCCATGAGGTCGCGGGGCCGCTGGAGGCCGCGCTCGAGGAGGCCGAGGAGGAGGACGAGGGCGACGCGCCAGGCGAAGACGACGCCTGAGCACTGCGGGGCCGCGCTGTACCGGGCCTGAACCTGCGCCTTCAGGGCGCGAGCAGGGGATTCGTACACTTGCTCGATGGTCGTGCAGGCCGAGAGAGAGGTGGCGAAGGTCCGCTTCGACGAGCGGGGCCTGGTGCCGTGCGTGATGCAGGACGCCCGCAGCGGCGAGGTGCTCACCCTCGCCTACATGAACAGGGAGGCCCTGGAGCTCACCCTCGAGAGCCGGGAGATCCACCTCTATAGCCGCAGCCGCCGGGAGATCTGGCACAAGGGCGCGAGCTCCGGCAACATCCAGCGGCTGCGCCAGCTTCGCTACGACTGCGACGCCGACGCCCTCGTTGCCCTGGTCGATCCGGCCGGACCGGCCTGCCACACCGGCGAGCGCTCCTGCTTCTACCGGGACCTCGAGGGCAGCGCCGATCCAGCCGAGGACGCACCCCCGGTGCGCGGCGAGCCCGCGCCGACCCCCTACGAGGCGCTGTCGCAGCTCGAGCGGACCCTGCTCGCCCGCCAGAAGCAGCGCCCCGAGGGCAGCTACACGGTCGAGCTCCTCGACGACCCGTCCCTGGCCGGCTCCAAGGTGAGGGAGGAGGCCGGCGAGGTGGTGAAGGCGGTCAACAGCGAGTCGGAGGAGCGGGTCGCCGAGGAGGGCGCCGACCTGATCTACCACCTGGCGGTGCTGCTGCTCTCGCGCGGCGTCTCGATGGCCGAGGTGCTGCAGATCATCAACGGGCGTCGAGCGCCGGCGAGCCGAGCGTGATTGACGTGGTGAGGACGCGAGCCGGTGCGATCGATTGGTGTCAGTGATGGCCTCCCCAGGGGCCGCGACCGCCCCGCTGCCGGGACTCGAGCCCGACCTCGACCGGGCACGCGAGCTTGCCCGCGACGCCAACGTCGTCCCGGTCCGCTACCGGTTCGTCGACGACCTCGAGACGCCGGTCAGCGCCTTCCTGAAGCTGCGCGGCGATGGACCCGCCTTCCTCCTCGAGTCCGCCGAGCAGGGCCGCCTCGGCCGCTGGTCCTTCCTCGGCTTCCGGCCGCGCGCGATCCTTCGCTGGAGCGAAGGGATCCTGAGCGAGTGGGAGGGCGGCGGCGGTGGCGAGCCCGACCGGACCAGCGCCGCTCCCGATCCCTACTCGGCCGCGGCCGAGTACCTGGCGCGCTACGAGATCGCCGAGCCCGACGAGCTGCCGCCGTTTGCCGGCGGCGCGGTCGGCTTCTTCGGCTACGACCTGGTGCGGACGGTGGAGCCACTCGCCGAGCCCAACCCGGACACGATCGGGCTGCCCGACATGGCCCTGATGATCTCCGACGTGCTGCTCGCCTTCGACCATCAGCGTCACGAGGTGACCGTGATCGCCAACGCCTTCGTCGAGGACGGAGGGATCGAAGCCGCCTACGAGCGAGCGGTGGAGACGATCGCCGAGGTCCGGGCGCGGTTGCGTGAGCCGGTGCCGGTCGCAGATGCCGGGCGGGCTGACGCACCGCGGTTCGAGTCGAACCTGACCCAGGAGCAGTTCGAGGCGATCGTCACCCGGATCATCGAGTACGTCCACGCCGGCGACGCCTTCCAGGTGGTCCCGTCGCAGCGCTTCAGCGCCCCCTCGCCGGTGGAGGCCTTCTCGATCTACCGCGGCCTCCGCACCGTCAACCCCTCGCCCTACATGTACTTCCTCGACTTCGGCGACTTCGAGATCGCCGGCGCCTCACCCGAGCCCCTGGTCAAGGTGACCGGCCGCCGGGTGGAGACCCGGCCGATCGCCGGCACCTATCCGCGCGGCGCCGACGAGGAGGAGGACCGCCGGAACGCCGAGCGCCTCCTCCAGGACCCGAAGGAGCGTGCCGAGCACGTGATGCTGGTCGACCTCGGCCGCAACGACCTCGGCCGGGTCTGCGAGTACGGCTCGGTCACCGTCGACGAGCTGATGGTGGTCGAGACCTACTCCCACGTGCTCCACATCGTCAGCCAGGTCTCGGGCACCCTCCGCGAGGGGATTGGGCCGATGGACGTTCTGCGGTCGGTGCTCCCCGCCGGCACCCTCTCGGGAGCGCCGAAGGTCCGCGCGATGCAGATCATCGACGAGCTCGAGCCCCACAAGCGCGGCTCCTACGGCGGGGCGATCGGCTACCTCTCCTACACCGGCGACCTCGACACCGCGATCCACATCCGCACCGTGGTGGTCAAGGACGGGATCGCTCACGTGCAGGCCGGCGGCGGAACGGTCGCCGACGCCAAGCCCACCTACGAGTACAACGAGTCGGTGAACAAGGCGAAGGCAGTCTTCCGGGCCGTCGAGCTCGCCGCCGAGCAGCCGGAGTGGCCGTGAGCGCGGAGCGAAGCGGAGCGCGAAACATTGGTGCGAAGCCGAAGGTTCTGGTGATCGACAACTACGACTCCTTCACCTACAACCTGGTCCAGTACCTGGGCGAGCTCGGGGCGGAGGTCGAGGTGGTTCGCAACGACAAGGCGAGCGTTGACGAGCTGCTCGAGCGCGGCGCCGACCGCCTCGTGGTCTCTCCGGGTCCGTGCACGCCGGATGACGCGGGGATCTCCCTCGAGGTCGTCCGCCGCTTCGCCGAGGCGGGGACCCCGGTGCTCGGGGTCTGCCTGGGGCACCAGTCCCTGGTCCAGGCCTTCGGCGGCAGGGTCGTTCGCGGCGACCCGATCCACGGCAAGGAGGCCGAGGTGGAGCACGACGGCCGCGGGATCTACGAGGGCCTCTCCAACCCGCTGGTCGCCGGCCGCTACCACTCCCTGGTCGCCGACCCGGAGCTGCCCGAGGAGCTCGAGCTCACCTCGACCTACGGAACCGTGGTGATGGGGGTCCGCCATCGCGAGCTCCCCGCCGAGGGCGTCCAGTTCCACCCCGAGTCGGTGCTGACGCCGCAGGGCAAGCTCCTGCTGGCTAACTTCCTCGCGGGGTAGCCGATGCCGAACGAGATCCTCACCCGCGCGATCGACGAGCTCTGCGACGGCACCAACCTGACCGCCGACCACACCTCCGCGGCCCTAGCCGAGATCATGGAGGGCCGCACCGAGCCGGTCCAGATCGGCGCCTTCCTGATCGCGCTTCGCGCCAAGGGCGAGACGGACGCCGAGCTGGTTGGCCTCGCCCGGACGATGCGAGAGCTCGCGGCACACGTCGAGATCGTCGACAAGACCCTGGTCGACACCGCCGGCACCGGGGGCGGTCCGAGCACCTTCAACGTCTCGACCACCGCGGCCCTGATCGCGGCGGGCGCCGGCTGCTACGTCGCCAAGCACGGCAACCGCTCCGCCACCAGCAGGTCCGGGTCGGCCGATCTGCTCGAGGCGCTCGGGGTGCAGATCGAGCTCAGCCCCGAGCAGGTGGCGGAGTGCATCAACGAGGTCGGCTTCGGCTTCATGTTCGCCCCCAAGCACCACCAGGCGACCAAGGAGGTGGTCCCGGTGCGAAAGGAGCTGGCGGTGCGAACGATCTTCAACCTGCTTGGGCCCCTCACCAACCCCGCCGGGGCCAAGCGTCAGCTGCTCGGCGTCTCCGACCGCAGCTTTCAGGAGACGATCGCCGAGGCCCTGGTCAGCCTCGGCTGCGAGCGGGCGATGGTGGTCTCCGGCGACGACGGCCTGGATGAACTCAGCATCGCGGCCCGGACCAGGGTGATCGAGGTCGCTGACGGCGGCACCGAGGAGTGGTTCGTCGAGGCCGAGGAGCTCGGGCTGACGCCGGCGTCCCTCGATGAGATCCGCGGCGGCGAGCCGGAGGAGAACGCGGCCGTGGTAAAGGAGATCTTCGATGGCGGCTCCGGCCCGGCTCGCGACATCGCCGTGCTCAACGCCGGGGCGACGATCTTCGTCGCCGGACAGGCCGACGACCTCGCCGCGGGGGTCGAGAAGGCCGGGGAGGCGCTCGCCTCGGGAGCCGCCGCTGACGTGCTCGAGAAGCTGGTCGCCCGCTCAGCTCAGCTCGCCGGCGCGGCAAGCTAAGGTCAGCGGGACGAGATGGGAATGATCGAGGAGCTGGTCGATGGCGCCAGGGCAGGCGTCGAGCGCCGCCGCACGCAGGCGCCGCTGGAAGAGCTCCAGGGGCTGCTCGGCACGCGCCCGGAGCCGCGCCCCTTCCGCGAGGCGCTCACCCGCCCCGGGCTCTCGCTGATCGCCGAGTTCAAGCGGCGCTCACCGAGCGCCGGCGAGATCCGCCCAGGGGCGACGATCGAGGAGATCGCCACCGCCTACGAGGAGGGTGGGGCGGCGGCGCTGTCGGTGCTCACCGACGAGCCCCACTTCGGCGGCTCGTTCGAGGACCTGCGGGCGGCGCGCCAAGCTTCGGTGCTGCCGGTGCTCCAGAAGGACTTCATCGTTGACCGCTACCAGCTCTACGAGGCGGCGATCGGGGGCGCCGACGCGGCCCTGTTGATCGTCGCCGCCCTCGAGCAGGACGAGCTAGCCCGTCTCCACGACGAGGCCCGAGGCCTCGATCTCGACCCGATGGTCGAGGTCCACAACACCGACGAGCTCGAGCGAGCTCTGCAGATCGATGCCGAGGTCCTGGGAATCAACAACCGCAACCTCGATGACTTCAGCGTCGACGTGCGAACAACCTTCGAGCTGATCACCGACGTCCCGGCCGGCAAGACGGTCGTCTCCGAGAGCGGCATCTCCGACCGCACGACCCTGGAGGAGCTGGAGCGGGTGGGGGTGGACGCGGTCCTGATCGGCGAGGCGCTGATGCGCGCCGAGGACCCCGAGGCGAAGGTCCGCGAACTGACCGCCGACGAGGAAGCCACCCGCGAGCACTTCCTCTAGCCCGACCGAGTCGTAGGGCTATTTGCGTTTCTTAGACACTCCGTAGCCAGGGCTTACCGCGGGTTAAGCAGCGGCCGCAACGCTGCCCCGCATGGCGCGAATCGGGCGGTTCCTTTCCACCTCCTTCGGCTCCGCGGTGCTCGGCGGCGGCGTCGTCGCGATCGCGGGGCTGCTGCTGATCGAGACCGGGGTGATCGACACAAGCGACGAGAACGGCTCGCTCGCGGCCGCGCCGCTGACCAGGCCGGCGAGCCAGTCCGAGGGCAAGGCCCTCACCGTCAACGAGATCTACGACGGCGCCTCCAAGGGCGTCGCCTTCATCAGCTCGCAGATGACCCAGACGACCCAGACCCCCTTCAACCCCCCCCAGGAGCAGCAGAGCACCGCCACCGGCTCAGGCTTCCTGATCGATGGCGACGGCCACATCCTCACCAACGCGCACGTGGTCGAGGGCGCCCAGCAGGTCGACGTCCAGTTCAGCGAGGACGGCGAAAGCCAGCAGGCCGAGGTGGTCGGCGCCGATCCCTCCAGCGACCTCGCCCTCCTCCACGTCGACGACACCCAGGGCGCCACCCCGCTGCCGCTCGGCGACTCCTCGAAGGCGGAGGTGGGGGATCCGGTGGTCGCGATCGGCAATCCCTTCGGGCTCGACCGGACGGTGACAAGCGGAATCGTCTCCGCCCTGCAGCGCCAGATCCAGGCCCCCAACGGCTTCTCGATCACCGACGTGATCCAGACCGACGCCGCGATCAATCCCGGCAACTCGGGCGGCCCGCTGCTTGATTCGTCCGGCGCGGTGATCGGGATCAACTCCCAGATCGCCAGCCAGAGCGGCGGCAACGAGGGCGTCGGCTTCGCGGTCCCGAGCACCACCGCCAGCGACGTCGTCTCCCAGATCCTCCAGAACGGCGAGGTGCAGCGCGCCTACCTCGGGATCACCGGCGGGGACATCACCCCCGAGATCGCCCAGGCGCTCAAGCTGCCGGTGGAGCAGGGTGTCCTGGTCGAGCGGGTCTTCTCCGGCGGACCCGCCGACTCGGCGGGGATCAAGGGCGCCACCGGGCAGGGGACGGTCGCGGGCGAGAGCTTCCCGGTCGGCGGCGACATCATCACCAAGGTCGATGGCAAGGAGGTCACCGGCATGGACGAGGTGATCTCCGCGGTCAACGACCACGATCCCGGCGACGAACTCACTCTGACCGTGCTCAGCGACGGCAACGAGCACGACGTGACCGTGAAGCTCGGCGATCGCCCCGGTCGGATCCAGGACTCCCAGGCGCCAACGACTCCGTAGCGCCCCTGCCCGGGGAACCCCGGCTCACAATGGAGCGCGGCCATTGCACCTACCCTTGGGGAGATGACCAAGGTGAAGATCTGTGGAGTGACCCGCCTCGGTGACGCCGAGCGCGCCGCCGAGCTCGGCGCCTGGGCGATCGGGCTCAACCACTGGGAGCAGAGCCCCCGGCAGATCGATCCTGCCCGCGCCGCCGAGATCGGCCAGGCGTTGAAGCGGCGCTGCGAGGTGGCCGGTGTCTTCGTCAACCCGAGCCTCGACGAGGTCGCCGAGGCGGTCGAGAACGAGGCCCTGACCATGGTCCAGCTCCACGGCGACGAGGGCCCGAGCTTCTGCGCCGAGGTTCGCCGGCGCACCGGGACGAAGGTGATCAAGGTCCTGCGGGTGCGAAGTGCCGCCGACGTCCAGGCCGCCGAGGCGTTCCGAACCGACTTTCACATGCTCGATGCCCATCATCCAAGGTACGGAGGCTGTGGGGTGAGCTTCGACTGGGAGCTGGCGGCGGGACGGCGCTCGAAGGTGCCGCTGATCCTGGCGGGCGGCCTCCGGCCCGAGAACGTCGCCGAGGCGATCTCGGTGGTCCGCCCGTTCGGGGTGGATGTCGCGAGCGGGGTCGAGTCGGAGCCTGGGATCAAGGATCCGGAGCTGCTCGAGGCGTTTTTCGAGGCAGTTCGCGGGGCCGTGCCGACGAGGGCGTGACGATGGCCGCCACCCCGCCGGTCGAGGAGCGTTTCGGGCCCTACGGCGGCCGCTTCGTTCCCGAGACCCTGATCGCGGCGCTCGACGAGCTCAGCGAGGCCTGGGCCGAGGCGCGCACCGACGACGACTTCCAGGCCGAGCTCGCAGGCCTCCTGCGGGACTACGTCGGTCGCCCGACGCCCCTCTACCTCGCCTCGCGGCTCTCCGAGCGGGTCGGCCGCCGGGTCTACCTGAAGCGGGAGGACCTCGCCCACACCGGCGCCCACAAGATCAACAACGCGGTCGGCCAGGCGCTGCTCGCGCGGCGGATGGGGAAGACCCGGATCATCGCCGAGACCGGCGCCGGCCAGCACGGGGTGGCGACGGCGACCGCCTGCGCTCTCTTCGGGATCGAGTGCGCGGTCTACATGGGCACCGAGGACATTCGCCGCCAGGCACCGAATGTCGAACGGATGCGCCTGCTCGGGGCGGAGGTGATCCCGGTGGAGGCCGGCGCCCGCACCCTGAAGGAGGCGGTGAGCGCCGCGATCCGGGACTGGGTCGCCTCGGTGGAGACGACCCACTACGTGATCGGCTCGGTGGTCGGCCCGGCGCCCTACCCGGCGCTGGTCCGGGACCTCCAGCGGGTGATCGGCGACGAGGCGCGCTCGCAGGCCCTCGACGCCGAAGGCATGCTCCCCGCGCGGGTGATCGCCTGTGTGGGTGGGGGCTCGAACGCGATCGGCACCTTCCACGCTTTCCTCGACGACCCGGTCGAGCTGATCGGGATCGAGGCCGGGGGAGAGGGCCTGGAGAGCGGGCACCACGGCGCCTCGCTGGTGGCGGGGTCGACCGGGGTCCTCCACGGCGCCCTCTCCGCGGTCCTCGCCGACGATCAGGGCCAGATCCTCGAGGCCCACTCGGTCTCCGCCGGGCTCGACTATCCCGGTGTCGGCCCCGAGCACGCCCACCTCCGCGACAGCGGCAGGGCGACCTACGCGGCGGTCACCGACGAGGAGGCCCTGCGCGCCTTCAGGGAGCTGGCCGAGCTCGAGGGGATCATCCCCGCGCTCGAGCCGGCCCACGCGATCGCCTGGCTCCTCGAAGACGGCGGTGGGGACGGCTACGACGTCCTCACCCTCAGCGGCCGTGGCGACAAGGACATGGACGAGGTGACGGCGAAGCTCGCCGACCTCGATGGCTGAACCAGCATCAACCGCCGCCTCCTCGGCTTCGCCTCCGGGGGCGGCGGGGACCGCTCGGATTGCCGATGCCTTCGCCGCCGCCCGCGAGGAGGGCCGGGCGGCGCTGATGCCCTACCTGATGGGCGGCTTCCCGGACCAGGACACGGCGACCGCGGTCGCCACCGCCTATGCCGATGCGGGGGCCGACCTGATCGAGCTCGGGGTGCCCTTCTCCGATCCGCTCGCCGACGGCCCTGTGATCCACGCGGCCGACACGGCGGCGCTCGCCGCCGGGGCCACCCTGGAGTCGGTGCTCGAGACCTGCGCCGCCGTCGGCGATCGCCTCCCGGTCGCGCTCATGTGTTACGCGAACATGGTCCTCGCTGCCGGGGTCGCGGAGTTCTCTGCGGAGGCGGCGGACGCCCGGGCCGCCGCGGTGATCGTTCCCGATCTCCCGCTCGAGGAGCAGGGGGAGATAGGCGAGGCGCTCACCAGCCACGGCCTCGCCCTTGTGCCGCTGGTCGCGCCGACCACCCCGCCCGACCGGCTGGCGACGATCTGCGCCGGGGCGAAGGGGTTCGTCTACGTCGTCTCCACCCGCGGCGTCACCGGCGAGCGCCAGGGGCTGCCACCCGAGCTCGCCGACCTGGTGGCGGCGGTAAAGGAGGAGGCGAGCGTGCCGGCGGCGGTCGGCTTCGGGATCTCGACGCCCGAGCAGGCAGCCGAGGTCGGCGCGATCGCCGACGGGGTGATCATCGGCAGCCGGCTGGTCCGCGAGGTCGCGGACGCCCCGGATCGCGGCGCAGCGGTCGCCGGCGTCAGCGAGTTCCTGAACGCGACCCGCGAAGCCCTCGCTCGGTAGATTCCGCGCCGATGCAGCTGCTGCTGTTCACAGTCCTCGGCGCCTCGGTGATGGTGATCGGCTACGCATTCGGCGTCCCGGGCCCGGTCTGCGCTCTGCTCTTCCTCGGAGGGGTGTTCACCGGCGCCTTCCTCCGGGTCGCGAAGCCGATCATCGACTGGGTCACCCGCCCCTAACGCCCTCCTGCTTGCGTCGCAGGGCTCCTGCTTGCCCGTAGGAGTACCGCTTTTCCATGCGAAGCGCCGCTTCTTGTCCAACGCGGCTGTTTCTGCCTACTCCCGCAGCCCACGCTAATCGACCTCCTCGACTGGAAGGCCAGCTATCTTCCACGCGGCGAAGCCGCCCGCGACCTCGGCCGCCCCTCGGCGCAAGGTTGCCTTCGAGCGGATGGCGTGTTGGCAGAGGTAGATGGCGCCGGGCCCCTCCGGACTTGCGATGTGCTTGGCGAGCGAGACCGGTCTCGCCCCAGGCGGGGCTCCGTAGCGGCGACGCTCGATCCCGGTCCTCAGATCGAGAATCTCCGCGAAGCCGAGCTGGACCGCGCTCCACGCCGCCTCGGGCTCAAGCTGTCGGGCCACCACGTGAGATCCCTCCACTGCGGTCAATTTATCGGGGGAGGGTCGCGACGGTTCTCCTCCGACATCGCCCACGCAGTATCCCTCGACGGGGTGCCGCTTTCGATGCAAAGCGGCAGTTGTCGAATCACGCGCGTAGGGAAGGAATCGGTGCAGCCGCTGGGCGTGCCTGAGTAGTCTGCTTCGACTGACGCGGAGCGGCTCGACATGCGGATAGGGGTGCTGACCGGTGGCGGCGATTGCCCCGGGCTCAACGCCGTGATCCGGGCGATCGTCCGCAAGGGGGTCGGCGAGTACGAGCACGAGTTCGTCGGCTACCGGGACGGCTGGCGGGGGCCGCTCGAGCGTGACGGCCGCCCGCTCGGAATACCCGAGGTTCGCGGGATCCTGCCGCGGGGCGGGACGATCCTCGGCTCATCGCGGACCAATCCCCTCAAGGAGGATGGCGGGGCAGCAAGGATCGCCGAGAACCTGAAGGCCGACGAGGTCGACGGGCTGATCGCGATCGGGGGCGAGGACACGCTCGGTGCCGCCAGCAAGCTCTACGAGGACGGGATCAAGGTGGTCGGAGTGCCGAAGACGATCGACAATGACCTCGGCGCCACCGATTACACCTTCGGGTTCGACACCGCGGTCAACGTCGCGATGGCGGCGATCGATCGCCTCCACACCACCGCCGAGAGCCACAAGCGGACCCTGATCTGCGAGGTGATGGGGCGGCACGCCGGCTGGATCGCCTTCCACGCGGGGCTCTCCGGCGGGGCGAACGTGATCCTGATCCCCGAGGTCGAGTTCGACCTGGACCGCGTCTGCGACTACATCGTCCGGCGGTTCGAGAGCCAGTACTCGCCGATCGTCGTCGTCGCCGAGGGAGCCGAGCCCAAGGGGGGGATGCCGGAGACGCAGGGGACCGGCAGGGACGAGTTCGGCCATGTCCGCCTCGGCGGAATCGCCCACTGGCTCGAGGGCGAGATCGAGGAGCGCACCGGGCACGAGGCGCGGGCAACGGTGCTCGGACACGTTCAGCGCGGCGGTACCCCGACCGCCTTCGACCGGGTGCTGGCCACCCGCTTCGGCCTCCACGCGATCGACGCCGCTCACGATGGCCGCTGGGGGATGATGACCTCTCTTCGCAGCACCAACATCGAGCTGGTCGAGCTGAAGGAGGCAACCGCGGAGCTGAAGACGGTCCCGGAATCGCTCTACCGCGAGGCGGAGGTGTTCTTCGGTTAGGGGCCCATGGCGGAGCGCTCTCAGCGCTCTGGCCGTTTTGCTCGCGGCACTCGCCCTGGGCGCCTGCGCCGCGACCGAGGGCGGAGACGTCGACGGCCCGGTGACGGTCTATGTCTCCTTGCCGCTGACCGGGCCGCGGGCGCCGCAGGGCAGGGACGCCGCCGACGGCGCCCGCCTGGCGCTCGACCAGGCCAGCGGAAAGGCCGGCACTCTCGAGGTCGAGGCGAGCTTTCTCGACGACGCCAAGGGCGCTGCCTGGGATCCGGTCGCGGTCGGCGCCAACGCCCGCAGCGCCGCCCAGGACTCGAGCGCGGTCGCCTATATCGGCGAGCTCGACTCGGAGCCCACCCGCGCATCGGTGCCGATCACCAACGACGCGGGGATCGTCCAGATCTCGCCGACGGCCGGGGCCGTCGACCTGACCCGCCCCGTCGAGGGGATCGCAGACAGCCCGGACCGCTACCAGCCCTCCGGCACGCCGACCTTCGGCCGGATCGTCCCCGCCGACGACGTGGTCGCGGCCGCCGCCTCCGCCTGGGGGAGCGAGCTCGGCGGGGCGGAGGTCGTGGTCGACTTCGGCGAGGGCCGCCCCGGCGCCGAGCACGCGGTCGCAGCGGAGCTCGACCCGAGCCGGCTGCCCGACCGCCGCTTCATGGGGTTGTTCCAAGACCGCTTCGATCGCGAGCCGGGCCCCTACGCCGCCTATGGCTACGAGGCGATGGCCTTCGCCCTCCAGGCGATCGGCGCCGCGAACACCAACAGCGACCAGTTCCGCAGCGAGGTTCGCGACGGGGTGATTGGGGGCGAGCGGCGCGAGTCGGTGCTCGGGCCCTACTCGATCACCGACGAGGGCGACTCCACCGTCTGCATGGTCCAGCGCTACCTGGTGAGCGGCGCACAGCCGCAGCCGCTCGATGCCCCCTGCCCGCCGTAATGCGAGGGTGCTCCGATCATCCGAGGGTGCTCCGAAGAAGCAACCCGATTAATCGGTGAGGAGCAACCCGTTTCAAGCCCGGCCGAACTGAGACTCGCCGGCGACCACGGACGATACCCACCTGCTCATCTCCGGCAGCAGCTCAGGATCGATCGAGTGCTGGATCCGGCTCTCCCGGTAGGTGACGTAGAGCCCTGCCTCGGTGAGGACGTCGCGGGCCCGCCGCCCGAAGCCGACCGGGATCATCGGGTCGAAGGCGCCATGGGTGATGTAGACGGGCAGGCCGCGCTTTGCGTTCAGCCCCAGGCGCCAGCCCCGCACCATCGGGATGAAGCTGCTCATCCCGAGGATTCCGGCGGGCCGCGGGCGCCCATCACCGAGGCGCGACGGCGTAGGCGCAGGCGCCCCCCTGGCTGAAGCCGCCGATCACCGTCTTCTCCCAGCGGCACCTCCGCGCTCGCGGAGCTGCGCGTCGATGAAGTTGGATGCCTGCGTCGAGGCTGGCGACGAAGCTCTCCTCGTCCGGTTGTCCGATCTGCTCGATCACGTACCAGTGGCGGCCTCCGGGCGGCAGCCCGGTGAGCGGCGCGCCCGGGGTGATCCCGAGCAGCTTTCGCTCGGGATCGAGCTCGTCGAGAAGGGGAAAGAGGTCGGTCTCGTCGGTGGCGCGGCCGTGGAGCAGCACCAGGGCGCCCTCCGGCTCTCCCTCCGGCTCGCGGATCAGGTGGGGCAGCTCATCGCCGGGCACGCGCTGCGCCCCGGCGCCGGATCCGAACGGAAAGTCGGCCGTCAGGCGGGCACCCGGGGATTCGAGATCGGCTTCAGCTGCGGCTCGACCTGCTCACGCAGGTGCTCGTAGTCGGGCGGCAGCGAGAGCTTCTCGCCCAGGTGCTCGAGCGGCTCGTCGACGGTGAATCCGGGTCCCAGGGTGGCGATCTCGAAGAGGACCCCGCTCGGCTCGCGGAAGTAGATCGAGCGGAAGTAGAAGCGGTCGATCACCGGGGTCGGCTGCGCCCCGCCCGCGAGCACCTTCTCGCGCCAGGCCTCGTGCTCGTCGATCTTCGACGCCCAGGCGATGTGATGAACGGTTCCAGCCGCCTGCATGCCGCGCTCGGCAGGCGGCGGGTCGAAGGCGTAGAGGCCGCCGCGGCTCTCGCCGCGCACCTCCCAGCCATCCCCTTGCGGCTCGAACCCGAGCGCCTCCTCGAAGAGTGAGCGGCTCGCCTCGGGGTTGCTCGAATAGGCGCGGGCGCCATCGAACCCCTGGAGCGCGTGCTCGGCGGGAATCTCGGGATGGTCCGCGGTCAGCGGCTCGTCGTCGACCCGGTTGAGCCGCAGCTCGTGACCGAGGCCCTCGGGGTCGGTGAAGCGCAGGGCCTCGTCGACGCGCTCGGTCTCGATCCGGGCATCGCCGAGCCTGCCGGCCCAGAAGTCGAGCGCCTCGGTGGAGCCCACCCTCCAGCCGATCGTGTGGATCATCCCGTCGCCCGCGCGGCCCGGGGGCGCTCCGGGGTACTCGAAGAAGGTGAGGTCGGAGCCCGGGTCGCCCTTCTCGTCGGCGTAGAAGAGGTGATAGACGGTCGGGTCGTCCTGGTTGACCGTCTTCTTCACCAGCCGCAGCCCGAGCACCCCGACGTAGAAGTCGACGTTGCTTTGGGCGTCGGCCGTGATCGCGGTGATGTGGTGGACGCCGTTCAGCTTCATCGCCTCTAGCGTAATGCGCTCTCCAGGGCTTCGTCGATCTCGGGGTGGCGGAACTCGAAGCCGAGGTCGAGGGCCCGCCGGGGGATCACCCTCGCGCCTCCCGCGACGGCGTCGGCCAGCTCGCCGCCCCGCATCGCGGTCACCGCCAGCTTCGGCACCGGGATCACCGCCGGCCGGTGGAGAGCGCGGCCAAGGGCCTTCGAGAACTCCCGGTTGGTGACCGGGTTCGGGGCGCTGGCGTTGATCACGCCGGAGACCTGATCGTTGTCGAGCGCCCAGAGCAGCAGCGCGACCTCGTCGTCGAGGTGGATCCAGGAGAGGAACTGCTCGCCGCCCGCGATCGGGCCGCCGAGGCCGAGCTTGAAGGGGAGCCTCAGTTGCTTGATCAGGCCGCTGTTCTTGCTCAGGATCGGGGCGGTGCGGAAGATCACCAGCCGCAGCCCCAGCTGCTCGGCCTCCCGCTCAGCCGCCTCCCAGTCGACGGGCAGCTGGGCGGTGAACCCTTCTCCTCGCTCCGACTCCTCGTCGACGATCGCCGCCCCGCGGTCGCCGTAGTAACCGACCGCCGACTGCCCGACGAAGACCATGGGTGGCCGCTCCAAGGCCTTGATCCCCTGGATCAGGTTGCGGCTGGCGGTCACGCGGCTCTCCCGGATCCGCCGCTTGTTCGCCTCGGTGAGGCGCTGGTTGATCTCCTCGCCGACCAGGTTGACGACGGCGTCGAGGTGCTCGAAGGCCTCGGGCGGCGGTCGCTCGGTGGCCGGCTGCCAGGCGTGCCAGCGAATGGTGGGGTTCTTCGGTTTAGCTCTCGCAGGATCCCGGGTGAGGCCAACCACCTCGTCGCCGCGCGCCAGCAGCGCGTCGGCGAGGGCCGAGCCGATCAGCCCCGTCGCGCCTGTGATCAGGACCCGCACAGGCCGGTGATGCTACGCGGAAGCCGAAGTAGGGTGGCGGGTCTGACGAAGACCCAGTACTACTGCGCGGCCTCGCTGGACGGCTTCATCGCCGAGTCCGACGACACCCTCGACTGGCTGATGAAGTACGAGGGCAGCTTCGAGGGAGACGCCGAGCCGACCAAGGGCGCCTACGACCGCTACTACGACGGCGTCGGCGCGCTGATCATGGGATCGGTGACCTACCAGTTCGTCCTCGACCTAGGGAGAGGATGGCCCTACGAGGGGAAACCGACCTGGGTCCTCACCACCCGGAATCTCCCGGTGCCCGAGGGTGAAGCCGTTGACGTCCGGTTCGCCGACGCAAAGGTCGAGGATCTCTACGACGAACTGATCGCCGCAGCCGGCGAGCGGAACCTCTGGGTGGTCGGAGGCGGCAACGTCGCCTCGCAGTTCGCCGACGCAGGCCTCCTCGACGAGGTACTGGTCACCGTCGTTCCCGTCGTCCTGGGCGAGGGCAAGCCCTTGTTCGACCACCGCCTCCCGGGCGGCCCGATGCAGCTGACCGGGTCAACTCGGTTCGACAGCGGCATGGTCGAGCTCCGCTACGAGATCAGCCGCTAGGGGGCGCCCCGCAGCCGGGTCGACGGTCTCAGCTGGGTTGAGGGAGCCGATCGGCGACAACGCTGACGGCGTAGCCGAGATCCATCCGCTCGCCGGTGCCGCTCACGCACGTGTCCGAGTCGATCGAGATCCCGGAGTCCCCGTTGACGCCGCGGAGCGCGAACACGCTTCCGGGCGGGGGATGCGGAGCGCTCGCGAGGTCGGCGCCGTTGCGCAGCCGGAAGCGAACCAGCTCGTTCGCATCGCCCTTCAACCAAACCCCGCCCTCATGCACCAACCGATGGTGATGGCGGCAGAGCATCACCAGGTTGTCCTTGCTGGTCTCGCCGCCGTGCGCCCAGTGCCGGATGTGGTGAGCGTCGAGGAAGCGCCGGCGCTCGCAGCCCGGGAAGCGGCAGCCGCCGTCGCGTGCCTCGACCGCTCTTCGCACCGCGGGCGGCACCGCCCTGGTCTTGCGGCCGACGCTGAGGCGCTGCCCCGTCACGTTCGATGATCGGGACAAGAGAGGAATCGCAGGCAAGCCGCCGCGCGCTCTCCGGCGCCAGGGCGGGACCGTCGGCGATCCGGACCTGGCCGCGAGCGTCGTGGGAGAGGGTTGAGGCGTCGACGTGGACCATCACCTGGTAGTTGCTGGCATCGAATCGATCCTCTGGCCCGGCGCGAGCTCGAGAAAGCGAGGTCTCGGCCATGGCAACGAAGGCGTCGGCGTGGGTCTGGCGCGGATGTGGAGGCGGTTCCGCGGAACCGCTGCCTTGTGGGGGCGCGGATTCGCGAAGCCGGTCATGGGAGGCGTCCAGGGCCTTGAGGAAGAGGGCGGCGTCCTCGGGCGGCAGCTGGCCTCGCAACGGAGAGCGAGCCATCGTCCTCCCACCAGCAGACCAGGTAGCGATTCGCGTGGTGCTCGTCGGCCTCTTCTGAGCTCACCCGGCGAAGGCCGCGGACGACCCGCTCGAGCTGGGCGGCGGTCGCGTGGGTGGCGAGCTCGATCAGATCCTCCTCGGTGTCCGGCTCGGCGACCCTGGTCAAGGCCCGGACCTTCGAGTAGGAGAGTCGCCCACGCGGCGAATTCCTCGTGTATCAGCGGCAGCTCCTCCAGGCACCTCGCCACCCGGATGTGCTCGCGGGCCGCCCGCGGCGTCACCGCGCACTGCCAGGCCACCCACTCCGCGCAGGAACCTAGCGGCCGGCGCCGTCGGAGGAGGCGCCGTCGCCGTCGACGATCTCGTAGGTGCCGGTCTCGGTCGAGAAGCGGGCGATGCCCTCGTTCCTCGCCTCCTCGACCACGGCCTTGGCGACGGTGGGGGCGACGTCGCGGTTGAAGACCGAGGGGATGATGTAGTCGGGGGCCAGGTCCTCCTCGGTGACCACCTCGGCGATCCCGCGCGCCGCCGCCAGCTTCATCTCCTCGGTGATCCGGGGGGCGCCGGCGTCGAGGGCGCCGCGGAAGATCCCGGGGAAGCAGAGGACGTTGTTGATCTGGTTCGGGTAGTCCGAGCGCCCGGTGGCCATGATCCGCACGAACGGCTCGGCGTCCTCGGGCATCACCTCGGGCGTCGGGTTGGCCATCGCGAAGACGATTGCGTCGTCGTTCATCTTCTCCAGCGACTTCGCCTCGATCAGGCCCGGTCCCGAGAGGCCGATGAAGAGGTCGCAGCCCTCGATCACCTCGTTCGGCCCGCCGCTGAGCTTCTCGGGGTTCGAGTTCTCGGCGTACCAGCGCTTGATCGGGGTCATCGAGTTGTCCGCGTAGTCGAAGCGCTCGGTCGAGATCGCCCCCTGCCGGTCGCAGCCGATGATCTCGGTGATCCCGCTCGCGTGCATCATCTTCGTGACCGCGACGCCGGCGGCGCCGAGCCCGAGCATCATCACCCGGAGGCTCTCGATCGGCTTGTCGACGATCTTCAGCGCGTTGAAGAGCGCCGCCATCACCACCACCGCGGTCCCGTGCTGGTCGTCGTGGAAGACCGGGATGTCGAGCTCCTCCTTCAGCCGGTCCTCGATCTCGAAGCAGCGCGGCGCGGAGATGTCCTCGAGGTTGATCCCGCCGAAGGTAGGCGCCATCAGCTTCACGGCCTCGACGATCTCGTCGGGCTCGTTGCTCGCCAGGCAGATCGGGAAGGCGTCGACGTCTGCGAACTCCTTGAACAGCATCGCCTTGCCCTCCATTACCGGCATCGCCGCCTCCGGGCCGATGTCGCCGAGCCCGAGCACGGCTGAGCCATCGGAGACGACGGCGACGGTGTTCGCCTTGATCGTGAACTCGAACGCCTTTGTCTGGTCCTCGGCGATGTATTCGCAGACGCGCGCCACCCCGGGGGTGTAGGCCATCGAGAGGTCGTCGCGGGTCTTCAGCGGGTACTTGTTGTGCTGCTCGATCTTCCCCTTCTTGTGCATCTCGAAGGTGCGGTCGGTGAAGCCGAGCACCCGGGCGCCGCGGGTGGAGCCGATCGAGCGGAGGATCTGCTCCCAGTGCTCGGGGCTGCGGGCGTCGATCGTGAACTCCCGAACCCGCTTGCCCTCCGGACCGGCTCCGGGGATCAGGTCGACGGAGACCAGCGACCCCCCCGCCTCCGCAATTTGCGCGGTCAGCTTGCCGATCGGCTCCTGGCGGGCGTCGAGCTCGACTCGCACGGTGACGCTGTATTGAGCGCTGGCGGGCATCGCGAGCGGATATTAGGGACGCACAAGGCGCGGTCGCGGGCGCCGCGAGAATCAGTCGCGGCTGCAAGCAGCCGCTTCATAGCGAGCGGCTGGCGACCGCTTGAGCCGCTCCTATGATGGACAGGTGCCCGCAACGGAGCAGAAGAAGGACGCCGCGAAGGGGCCGCAGGCCTCGAAGAAGGCCGGCGAGCTCTTCCTGATCGACGGCAACTCGCTCGCCTATCGCGCCTTCTTCGCCCTTCCCGAGTCGATCGCCACCCACGACGGCCGCCCCACCAACGCGATCTACGGCCTCGCCTCGATGTTCGCGAAGATGCTGATCGACCACGATCCCGCGGCGGTCGTCGTCTGCTGGGACGCGGGCTGGTCGGGGCGCGAGCTCACCTACGAGCCCTACAAGGCCGAGCGCAAGCCGCGGCCGGACCTGCTCAAGGAGCAGTGGCCGCACCTGATGCCCCTGACCGAGGCCTTCGGCTTCACCAACATCAAGGTCGACGGATATGAGGCCGACGACGTGATCGCCTCGATGACCAAGCGCGCCCGCGAGCAGGGGATCGAGGTGATGGTCGTCTCGGGCGACCGCGACGTCTACCAGCTGGTCGAGGACGGGGTGCGGGTGATGACCACCTCGCGCGGAGTGACCGACACCAAGATCTACGACCGCGACGGGGTGGTGGAGCGCTACGGGGTGCCGCCCGAGCTCGTCACCGACCTGATCGGGCTCAAGGGCGACACCTCCGACAACATCCCCGGCGTCCCCGGGATCGGCGACAAGACCGCCGCCCAGCTGCTCCAGGAGTTCGGCTCGTTGGAGGAGGTGCTCGCCAACGTCGACAAGATCTCCGGCGCGAAGCGGAAGGAGAACCTCACCAACCACGCCGAGGACGCGAGGATCTCGAAGCGGCTCGCGACCGCCGTCACCGAGATCGACGTAGAGCTCGACCTCGACGAGCTGATGTCCGCGCGGATGGATCGGAGCCGGCTGCGCGAGGTCGCCCGCGAGTTCGAGCTTCGGGTGATCCTCCAGCGCCTCGAGGACGAGCTCGGCGCCGACTTCATCCCCGAGGGAAAGGTCGAGGAGGAGCTCGACGTCACCGCCGAGGCGGGATCCGTCGAGGATCTCGCCAAGGGCGAGGTCTCCCTGGCGATCGTCGGCGCCACCTGGGCCGGATACGACGGCAAGCGTCTGGTCGAGGGGGATTGCCCGGAGTTCGAGTCGCTCGCGAAGGCGCTCAGCGGCCGGCGGCTGATCGGCCATGACCTGAAGAGCCTCGGCGGTGGCGCCCAGCACGGCCTTCTCGCCGCCGCCGGCGAGGAAGGGCTGGACCTCCGTCACGACACGATGGTTGGCGCCTACCTGCTCGACCCGGCGCGTCGCAGCTACGACCTGGTCGACATCGCAGCCCAGCGCGGCCTCGCCACCGCGCCCAAGGAGACCAACGGCGCCGAAGGCGACGGCCAGCTCGAGCTGGGGGAGGAGCCGCCGCCCGACCCCGCCGCCGAAGCCCGCCTCGTCTGGGAGATCGCCCAGCGCCAGCGCGCCTCGATGAAGGAGGCGGGGCTGGAGAAGCTGATGAACGAGGTCGAGATGCCGCTCGTCGAGGTCCTGGCGGAGATGGAGCGGATCGGGGTGAAGCTTGACGCCAAGCGCCTCGCCGATATCGGCGAGGGCTTCGAACAGCGGATCGAGACCCTCCAGGCCGAGATCTTCGAGCTCGCCGGGCACGAGTTCACGATCGGCTCTCCCCAGCAGCTCGCCGAGGTCTTCTTCGACGAGCTCGGGCTGACGAAGAAACGGCGAGGGAAGACCGGTTTCTCGACCGATGCCCGCGTCCTCTCCCAGATCCGCGACGAGCACGAGATCGTCGGCAAGGTCGAGGAGTGGCGCGAGCTGACCAAGCTCAAGAACACCTACCTCGACGCGTTCCCGGATCTGATCGATCCGGACAGCGGCCGCCTGCACACCACCTTCAATCAGACCGCGACCGCCACAGGCCGACTCTCGAGCACCAACCCGAACCTGCAGAACATCCCGATCCGGACCGAGGAGGGCCGGCCGATCCGCTCCTGCTTCGTCGCTCCCCGCGGCCACCGCCTGCTGTCGGCGGACTACAACCAGATCGAGCTTCGGATCCTCGCCCACATCGCCGGCGAGGACGCCCTCCGGGAGATCTTCGCCCGGGGCGAGGACATCCACGCTGCGACCGCGACCGAGGTTCTAGGTTCTGACCACGAGGAGATCGGTCCGGCCGAGCGCTCGAAGGCGAAGATGGTCAACTACGGGATCGCCTACGGGCTCTCCTCCTATGGCCTCGCCGAGCGTCTCGGGATCGAGCAGGAGGAGGCCGGTGCCTACATCGAGCGATACTTCGAGCGCTTCCCCGCCGTCCAGCGCTACATCGACGAGACGATCGAGGCAGCGAAGAAGGACGGCTACGTGACCACCCTGCTGGGGCGCCGCCGGCCGATCCCGGAGCTGCGCTCAGGCCGGGTCCAGACCCGCAACCAGGGCGAGCGGCTCGCGGTCAACATGCCGATCCAGGGCACCTCCGCCGACATCATCAAGCTGGCGATGGTCCGCTGTCACCGCGCCCTCGCCGAGTCCGGGATGGCGACCCGGCTGGTGCTCCAGATCCACGACGAGCTCCTCTTCGAGGGCCCGGAATCGGAAATGGAGGCGGCGGGCGAGTTGGTGGAGCGCGAGATGTGCGCCGCCTTCGAGCTCGACCCGCCGCTCGCGGTTGACGTCGGCGTCGGCCGCGACTGGCTCTCCGCGAAGTAGTCCTAAGCCCCGGAGCGACGTACGATCCGCCCGATGGCAAGGCATGACGTGGTGGTCGTGGGAGCGGGGCTGGCCGGGATGTCGGCGGCGCTCGATCTGGCGGCGCGGAGGAGCTGACGTGGTCGTGCTCGAGGCACGCGACCGCCCCGGTGGGCGGGTCGTGCAGACCCAGATGCCCGACGGGCGCCTGGTGCAGCTCGGCGGCGAGCTGACCGGCACCTTCCAGACGGCCTACCGCGGACTGGTCGAGGAGCTTGGGCTGACGCTCGAGTCCGCCTACCCCTCGGTCCCCGGCGAGGACACCTATGTGCTCGCCGAGGGGCGCTTCGTCGGCAACGACTTCCCCTGGATGACCGACGAGGACCGCGCCAGCTACGCCAAGGTCGAGCAGGCATTCCGCGAGCTGGTCAAGACCGTTGACCCTGACGACCCCTGGTCGCACCCCGAGGCCGATCGGCTCGACCGGCTCTCGGTCGGGGCCTGGATGCGGGACGCCGGCGCGACGCCGAACGCCGTCCGCGCCCGCGAGCTTGCCTCGCTGGCGCTCTCCTGCGAGTCGGTCGAGCGCACCTCGCTGCTCTCGGACCTGCGCAAGGAGGCGGTTGCGGGTGGGGAGGGCTTCTATGCGTACGAGCGGTGGGAGCGCGACCGCGTCGCCGAGGGCTCGGGAACGGTGCCGCTGCGCCTTGCCGAAGAGGTCGGGGCCGCCCGCATCCGGTACTCGGCTCCGGTCGAGCAGATCATGGTCGCACCCTCGGGCTGCGTCGTCACCGCGCGGAGCGGCGAGCGCTTCGAGGCGGCCGCGGTCGTCTCGGCGGTGCCCGTCGGCCCGCTCCGCGACATCCACGTCGAGGGGGTGAGCGAGGAGCGGATGGCCTCGCTGCGCCGCCAGCGCCATGCCCTCGCCGCCAAGGCCGTGCTCGTCTACGCCTCCTCCTTCTGGGAGAAGCAGGGGCTGAACGGAGAGCTCTACTCGGAGATCGGCCTGATCGGCGGCGCCTGGCCCCAGGTCGACGGCGTGCTCTCCACCCTGGTGCCGCCCGAGCGCCTCGCCCCCCTTCTCGCCACCCCGGCGGAGCTGACCGAGGCCGAGCTGACCGAGGAGATGGCCGGTGCCTTCGGCGAGGGCGCCCGGGAGACACAGGCCTTCTTCCAGCGCCGCTGGGGGGTCGATCCCTGGACGCAGGGCTACATCACCTCGTGGCGCCCCGGAGACGTGCTCGCGGTCGGGCCGCTCCACGGCACCCACGAGCCGCCCTTCTACGTCTGCGGCTCCGACCAGTGGGTCTGCGGCTACATGGAGGGCGCGGTCCGCACCGGCCGCGCCGCGGCCGCCGCCGCCCTCGAGAAGGGCTGACCGAGGGATCAGCTCGCCGGCGTTCGCTTGCGCGGGTCGATGAATGGCAGCTCGGCCGTGCGGGCGGCGCGGCGCGAGCCGTCCGGGAGCTCCAGCTCGAGCTCCGTCCCGGGCTCGGCCAGCTCGATCGGAACCCAGACGTAGCCGATGTTCCTCTCCAGGCGCGGGGAGCGGATCGCGATCGTCGCGTAGCCCACCCGCTCGCCGTTGTTGGAGGCTGGCCAGAACTGGGCCAGCTCCCACTCGAGGGGGTCGCCCTCGATCTCCATCCCGACCAGCTTGCGGCTGACGCCCGCGGCGCGGATCCGCTCCAGCGCGTCCTTGCCGATGTAGTCGCGCTCCTGTTTCTCCACCAGGCGCTCCAGCCCGCTGACCTCGAAGGGGTTGTTCTCCAGAGTCATGTCGGATCTGTAGTTGAAGATCCCGGCCTCGATCCGGCGCGCCTCGCAGGGGGCGATGGGGCGGATCTCGTGTTCCTCCCCCGCCTCCATCACACGGCTCCACAGCGCCTCGCCTCGCTCCGGGTCGCGGAGGTAGATCTCATAGCCGATCTCCCCAGTCCACCCGGTGCGGCCGAGCATCACCGGGATCCCGTCGAGCCCGGCGGGCATGCAGTGGTAGTACGGCATCTCCAGAGCGCGATCGCCGAACAGCGAGCCGACCACGTCCTTGGCCTTTGGGCCCTGCACCTGGATCGGGTAGACGGGCGGGTCGGTGATCTCGACGTCCATCTCCGCGCCCCAGGCGACCCCCCGCGCCCAGAGGCCGGCGTCGCTGTCCGCCAGCGCGAGCCAGAAGGTGTCCTCGGCGATGCGCAGTAGGACGGGATCGTTGACGATTCCGCCGTCGGCGTCGATCAGCGGGGCGTACTTGCACTGGCCTGGGGCGCACTTGGTGAGATCGCGGCAGGTGAGCAGGTTGGTGAAGTCGAGCGCGTCGGGGCCCTCGATCTGGACGATGTGCTCGACTCCGACGTCCCAGAGCGTGACGTGCTCGAGCAGGTGCCAGTACTCGGTGACCGGGTCGTCGTAGTAGGACGGGATGTAGGTGTGGTTGTAGACGTCGTACGCCGAGCATCCCGCCCGCAGGGTCGCCTCGAAGTACGGGGATCTCGCGTACCAGGGCCCGAAGTAAAGGGTGGTCGAATCCGGGATCGCAATTGTGTCGGTGGATCCGGGCATGCTCGTGAAGCTCCTCTCCTCTAACGGAGCACCCGGGCGTGCTCCGGGTGCCATCCGAGCTTGATCCGCTCTCCGATCTCCCAGCGGTCGGTCGGACCGCGACCGGGCGGTGTTCTGCTCCAGCGCGACCACGCGGAGGCCCGGGGCCAACTCGACGATCACCTGGGTCGTCGTCCCCAGGTAGATCCGCTCCACGATCTCCCCTTCGCTCGAGACCATGCCGTCCTCGAGGTCTTCGAGGAAGATCTTCTCAGGGCGCACCGAGCAGTACACGGAGTCGCCCTGCTCGCAGCCGTCTGGCAGCGCCACGCTGCAGAGCTGACCGGTCTCCAGGCGCACACCCTCTCCCTCCACGGTGGCCGGGAGCAGGTTGGAGACGCCGATGAAGTCGGCGACGAACGTCTTCGCGGGGCTCTCGTAGATCTCCTCGGGGGCGCCGATCTGCTGCACCTCGCCGGCGTCCATGACCGCGATCCGATCCGACATCGCGAGCGCCTCCTCCTGGTCGTGGGTGACGTAGAGGAACGTGATCCCGACCTCGCGCTGGATCTCCTTCAACTCCACCTGCATCTGCTTCCGAAGCTTGAGATCGAGGGCGCCGAGAGGCTCGTCGAGCAGGAGGACGGCGGGGCGGTTGACGAGCGCCCGCGCGAGCGCCACGCGCTGCATCTGACCACCCGAGAGCTGGCGCGGCTTGGCGTGCTCGCGGCCGGTGAGCTGGACCAGCTCCAGCGCCTCCCTCACCCGGGTACGGATCTCGTCGCCGGGCACCTTGCGGCGCCGAAGCCCGAAAGCCACGTTCTCCTCCACGTCGAGGTGCTCGAACAGCGCATAGCTCTGAAACACCGTGTTGACATTGCGCTCGTACGGGGGAACGTCCTCCACGGGCTCGCCCTCCAGGAACACGTCGCCCTCGGTTGGCTGCTCGAACCCGGCGACAATGCGCAGGGTCGTCGTCTTCCCGCACCCGGACGGCCCGAGCAGCGAGAAGAACTCGCCGCGCCGGATCTCGAGATTGAGGTCGTCGACGGCGACAACTGAGCCGAAGCGCTTGGTGACGCCCTCGAATCGAATCGCCTCCTGACCCTTGCCTTCCTGGTCGGTCCCGTACCCGGCGCTCGCCGGAGTCTGTTGGTTCGCGGTCATGCAGTCTCCCTTCCGGTCAGCACATTCCCCTCCTCACGACGCCCCAGCAGCCGTGGCAGAGCCACCGCGACGGCCACGATCACGAACGAGATCGCCAGCATCGAGGTGCCAATCGCGTTGATCGTCGGCGTCACTCCGAAGCGGATCGACGAGTAGATCTGCACGGGCAGCGGCGTCGGCGACTCTCCCGTGGTGAAGAACGAGATCACGAAGTCGTCGAAGCTGAGCGCGAAGATCAGCAGCGCCGAGGCGATGATCGCCGGCCAGAGCGCGGGCAGGACGATCAGGCGAATCGTCTGCAAGCGGGTCGCTCCGAGGTCGAGCGCCGCCTCCTCGACCTCACGGTTCAGGGCCGAGAGCCGCGCTCGGACGATCACGGTGACGAATGAGATCGAGAAGGTGATGTGGGCGATCATGATCGTGGCCAGAGACAGGTCCACCCCGATCTGGGCGAAGAGGATCAGGGCCGAGGTGCCCGCGACGATCTCGGGCGTGACCAGGGGGATCAGCATCAGCACCTGGCCGCTGCTGGCGATCCTCGACCGCGCGCGGACGAGCCCGAACGCGAGGGTCGTCCCCAGGAAGGTCGCGACGACCATCGTCACCGTCGCGATCTCGAGGCTCGCCACGAGCGACTTACGCAGAGCTGACGTTGCTGAGGAACTCGTCGTACCACTGGAGGCTGAAGCCGGTGAAGTTCTGCAGCGAGGGAGTGGAGTTGAACGAGAACAGCGCCACGATCACGATCGGCGCGAAGCTGAAGAGCACGAAGACGATGAAGAACGCGCGCAGGAATCGGGGTCGGTCGAAGTCGCGCCTGCGCGCGCGCCGCGAGCGCCGCCTGCCGAACGCCAGCCGCTCCGCGTAGCCGTGCGTGCTCACGCGGCGGCCTCCCGAGTCGCCCGCGCCGCCGAGCGCAGGTAGACCAGCATCCAGATCAGCAGGAAGCCCATCATCACGATCGTCAGCGCCGCCCCGAACGGCCAGTTGGCCGCCTCGAGGAACTGCTGCTGGATCAGGTTCCCGACCATGTAGGTATCCGGCCCGCCGAGCAGCTGCGCGGAGATGAAGTCGCCGACCGCGGGCAGGAACACCAGTACGCAGCCCGCCGCGACGCCCTGGAACGCGGCGGGCCAGGTGACGTGACGGAAGGTCTGCCAAGGCCTGCCGTAGAGGTCCTTCCCGGCCTCGATCAGGGCGGGATCCATCCGATCGAGCGCCGCGTACACGGGCAGGATCATGAACGCGAGGTAGCCGTAGACGAGACCCGCCGATCACCGCCCATGGCGTGTTCACGAACTGGATTCCGTTCTCGGTCAGGCCGATGTCCGTGAGCACCCCGTTCAGGAGACCCTCGTCGGACAGGATCGCCACCCAGGCGTAGGTGCGGACGAGGTAGTTGACGAGGAAGGGCAGCGACGACGAGCGCGATCAGGAGGAGTCTTCCAGCGGCCGCCGAAGCGGGCGATGTAGTAGGCGATCGGGTAGCCGATCAGCAGGCAGAGGACGACGGTCGCCAGCGCGTAGCCCACCGAGCGCAGCAGCACCGGCGCGAACAGGGGATCGAAGACGTCGGCGTAGTTGGACGGGTTCCATCCGTAGAGCGCCGGTAGACCGGGTCGGTCTCGCCTAGAGAGACCGCGACCATGATTCCCAGCGGGACTGCGAAGATCAGCAGCAGCCAGAGGCCGGCGGGGGCGAGCATCAAGTGCGCGAAGCGGTTCTCGCTCAGGAGGCCTTGACCTCCAGCCAGGTGTTCGTCCACAGCTCGCGATCCGCCTGCGGGCAGGTTGGCGAACTGGTCGCCGCTCTCGAGATCCTCGGCCGTCACGACGATCTGCGGGTCGCCCTTGGCGAGCTCGGCGAACGCCTGGTCCTGGCCCCGGTTCGGCATCGGGTACCCGGTCCACTGCCACGTTTCGCGCCGCGTTGCTGCGGATCGAGCATGAAGTCTATGAACAGCAGCGCGGTGCCCGGGTGCTCGGCGTTGACGGGGATCACGAAGCAGTCGCTTCCGACCGGGAACCCCTCCGAGCACTTCTCGAACTGGTAGGCGTCGGGATCCTCGACCCGGTAGCGGATGTTGATGATGTCGCCGTTCCAGAGGTGCTGGATCCAGGCGTTGCCGCTGCTACATGTTCGTGATCGTGTCGACCGAGAACCCGCGCAGCCCCGGCTTCAGGTCGACGCAGCCAGTCGCGTCGACGCCTCGAGCTCGGACTCGACGACCGTGTTCATGTCGTAGCCGTTGCGCAGGTTGCCGGCGGCGAGCGCCTCCTGGTAGTCGTCGAGCATGTAGATCCGCCCCGCGGCCTCTCGTTGGCGAGGTCATTCCAGGAGCCGGTCATGTTGTCCAGGAGGTCGGCGCGGTAGCCGATCCCGGTGATGTACAGCGAGTAGGGAACGGAGTGCGGCGGAGTCCGGGGTCGTACCAGGGGTCCTCGAAGTAGGCGTAGATGTTGTCGACGTTGCTCCAGCTTGTCGCGCGGGATCCGCAGGACCTGCTCCGCTGGATCAGCGCTGGACGTACTCGGCGGTCGGGAAGATCACGTCGTAGGCGTTCCCGCCCGCAGCTTCGCGACCAGCCCCGCCATCGAGTCGAAGTAGGACTGGATCACCTTGACGTCGTACTGCTCCTCGAACTCCTTGATGAGCGCCGGATCGATGTACTGGGAGTAGTTGAAGTAGTAGAGGTCGCCGTCCGCCTTCGGCTCGATCACGCGGTCGGTGTCGCCCCTGGAGGCCGCGCCCGATCCCGCAGCTCGCCAGCCCGAAGGCGAGGGTCGCTCCGGCGCCCGCCTGCAGCAGCTCGCTCCGCCGCATTCGGCCCGCGAACAGCGCCTCGAGACCGCTCCTCGGCTCTCTCGCTCCGTGCTCATCTCTACCTTTCCTCCTCGCGCCTGAACCCGGCCCTAGTGGTCGCGTCCCCAAACACGGCGCGGAATCACTAGTCTCGCCTATCTCCGTTGGAGGCGTCACGCGCGAGCGGCGCGCCCGGCCGATCGGCGCTCGGCAGCGACGGCATCTCCGGGTCTAATCCGACCTCGCCGGCCAGTACCCGCCACACCTCGGCGCGGGCCCGGTCCAGCGGAACGACGCGATCGCGGACGAGCGCGCGAATCCCGAGCCCGTCGAGCATCGCCAGCACCCGGTCGGCGAGCGCGTCGGCGTCGGTGTCGGCGAACTCGCCGGCGGCGATGCCGGCCTCGATCGCCTCGCCGAACCAGCTGTGCATGCGCTCGTACAGCCGCGCCGCGGTCTGCCGCAGCTCCGGCCGCCGCGCGGCGCGAGAGCCACAGCTCGACCCAGAGCAGCCAGTCGCGCTCCAGGCGCCCGGGATAGGGCAGGCACTGGTCGATCATCGCGGCGAGGCGCTCGGCATGCGAGTCGGGCTCCCCCGCCGCGTCCTCGATCCGGACGTCGCCGGCGCGCTCGAAGGAGTGCTCGAGCGCCTCGGCGAGCAGCGCCTCGCGGGTCTCGAAGTGGTAGTGGACGAGCGAGCGTGGAGACGCCCGCGTCCATCGCGATGCGGGCGATCCGCACGTCGTCGATGCCGTCGCTGGCGATCCGCTCCACGGCGGCGTCGAGGATCTGCTCGCGGGCGCTGCCCTGGCGGGTTACAGCCTGGGTCGGGCTCACCGCGCCGCACTCGCTTCCACGGCGGGTTGCAACTCCGCGTCAGGGGCGGCGAGGCCGAGGTCGGCCCGCACGCGGTCGGCGAACCAGGCGACTGCCGCCTCGCGGCCCGACAGCGGGCCCGGCGGACGTAGCCGCGCGTCGCGAGCCCGGCCTGGACGTTGCTCACCAGGTCGATGTCCTCGTGTGGACGAGCGCGTTGAGCTTCGCGTTGAGGCGCTGCGCGAGCCGCGTCCGAAGCCCCGGCCTCGCCGCGCGGTAGGCCATGAACGCGTCGCGGGTGCGGCGGCACCCCGTCGGGGCTGATCTGCCAGGTCATCACCTGGTCCGGGTACAGGTCGATCGCCGTGTTCGGGTAGATGAACAAGTAGCGCCACACGCCGACGTCCTCGGGCTCCAGGCCGGGCATCGGCCTGACGAGCCGGCGGTAGAGGCGCTCCATGCGGGTTCCGGCCGGGTTGTCGCGGAGCGGCGCCTCGAACCACACGTAGCCGTCGTGGACCTCGCGTCTGGTAGCGCTTGTAGTCGTAGCAGCCGCATCAGCCCCGGGTGCGCGATCGGGACGTGGTAGCCCTCGAGGTAGTTGTCGACGACGATCTTCCAGTTCACCGGCTGCTGCCCGTTCGCCGGCGCGAATGGGACCAAGCGACGCGATGCCGTAGCGGGCGAGCCGCTCGGGGAGGTCGCCGAGCTGCTCGGCGAGCGGCGGCGCCGCGAGGTCGAGGTTGACGAACACGAGCCCGCAATCTCCTCGACGCGGGCCGGGAGCAGCCCGAGCGCCGACTTGTCGATCGTCCCCGAAGCTGCGGACCTCGGGGATCGCCGATCAGCGAGCCGTCGAGCCGGTAGGTCCAGCCGTGGTAGCGGCAGCGGATCGCCTTGCCCGCACTCGCCCGAGCCGCTCAGGAGCCGCGAGCCGCGGTGGCGGCAGACGTTGCGAAAGGCGCGCAGCTTCCCGTCCTCGGCGCGCACGACGAGCACCGGCTGGGTCCCGGCCCGCGCGGTGAGGTAGCTGCCGGGCTCCGGGAGCTGCGATACGTGGCCGGCGAGCTGCCACGTGCGCTCGAAGATCCGCTCGTGCTCGGCCTCGAGCACCAGCCGGATCGCGGTAGTAGTCGAGGCGTGAGGGCTGTCAATCCTGACTTTGTGATCAGTTGATGTTATCATGCCCGCGTGTGCCGGCGACCAGAACACGCAGGATGCGTGGCTCTCGACTCACGCCCGAGCCGGAGCGCGAGCTGCCGGCGGCGGTCGCGACGCTGCGCGCCGGCGGCCCCGCCACGCGCCGAGGCGGTGGCGCGCGAGCGCAGCGCGGATCGAGCGACTCGTCGTGCGCGCGCGCCGGCGCCCGTGGCTCGCGTACATGCGCGAGGTCGGTGACGCTGATCGAGGGCGCCGGCGGGAGCTGCGACCCCGCGGTCGTCCAGGCGCGCGAGCTCGCGAGCGAGTCGTCGAGAACCACCACAGCTGCTGCTCGGCCTCCCGGGAGGTGCCGCTATCCGGACCGCGGAGCAGCGCTCCGCGCTCGAGGCCGTGGCGCGCGCAAGCCAATCGTCCAAAGGAGGACAATGATGAGCACCGACACCGGCACCCTGACCGCCGAGCCCGACGACTGCCGCGCGACCTGACCGCCGGAGCAGCAGGACCTGCGCGAGCGCGCGCGGCGCTTCGTCGACGAGGTGCTGATCCCCAACGAGGAGCTGGCCGAGCGCAGCGGCGGGCAAGATCCCCGAGGAGCTGCGACGAGCGGATCAAGCGCGAGTCGATCGAGGCCGGCCTGAGCGGCGGCCTGCACGCGCGCGAGCACGGCGGCCAGGGCTGGTCGAAGCTCGAGTGGTTCCTGGTCGAGGAGCAGTTCGGGCGCTCGACCAACGCGCTCGTCGTGGCACATCCCCGGCGCCTACAACGTGCTCGCGCACGGGACGCCGGAGCAGATCGAGCGCTACCTGAGCCGGCGCTGCGCGGCGAGCTCCACGACGCCTACGCGGTCACCGAGGCCGAGGCCGGCTCGGATCCCGTCGCGGATCGAGGCGACGGCCGAGCGCAGCGACGGCGGCTGGGTGATCAACGGCGAGAAGTGGTTCGTGACCTACGGCGACATCGCCGCCGTCTACATCGTGATGGCGAACGCGTCGAGGACGGCGAGCGCCTGCCGACCCTCTTCCTCGTCGACAGCGAGCGCGGGCGGGATCGAGGTCGATCGACGACCCGCCCTTCACCCACACCTACCCCCACGGGCACCCGACGATCCGCTTCACCGACGTCGAGGTCGCCGAGGAGGCCGTGATCGGCGGCGCTCGGCGGCGGCGAGGAGCTGCAGCGGCCTGGTTCACCGAGGAGCGGATCGGGATCGCAGCGCGCGGCGTCGGCTCGATGTGGCGCCTGCTCGAGGAGGCCGTCGCGCTGGGCGACTCGAGCGCGAGCAGGGCGGCGGCCGCATCTTCGACTACCAGGGCGTCTCGTTCCCGCTCGCCGACTCCGCCGCCGACGCGGCCGCCGGGCGCCTGCTGACGATGGAGGTCGCGCGGCTCGTCGACGCCGGGGCCGACCCCAAGGTCGTCCACGCGAAGGCGTCGATGGCGAAGCTGTTCGTCGAGCGAGGCGGCCTGCAGCTGCGCCGACCGCGCGGTGCAGATCTTCGGCGGGCGCGGCTACATGCGCACCAACGTCGCCGAGCGCTTCCTGCGCGAGCTGCGCGTCGACCGGATCTGGGAGGGGACGAGCGAGATCCAGCGGCTGATCGTCGCCCGCGCGCTCGAGCGGCGCGGCGTCGAGCGCACGCTCCACTAGATGAACAGGCCGCCGGCCGGAGCGGATCGTGGACCTGCGCCGGCTCCTTCGACCCACGCTCGATCGCCGTCGTCGGCGCGAGCGATCGCGAGGGCTCCTACGGCGGCCAGACCCTGGTCAACCTCGATGCGCTCGGCTACGACGGCGACGTCTGGGGCGTGAACCCGCGGCCGCGACGCGGCCCATGGAGTCACGTGCTTCCCGTCGCTGAGCGAGTTGCCGCAGGTCCCGGACGCGGTCGTCGTCGCAGTGCCCGCGGCCTCGACGCCCGAGGTGATCGACGAGGCGGGGCGGTTCGGGATGCGGCGGCGCGGTCGTCTACGGCGCGGGCTTCGCCGAGGTCGCCGAGGTCGCGAGCTCCAGGACGAGCTCGTCGCCGCCGCGAGGCGTCACGAGCTGCCGGTGTGCGGGCCGAACGGCAACGGGATCGTCGCGTTCCCGGAGCCGCGTCGCGCTCTGGGGGGACGCCCTGGCCTGCGCGAGGCCGGCGCCGTGGCGCTCGATCTCCCAGAGCGGCAACCAGGCGGTCAATGCGCTCGCCGCACGGCGCGGCCTGCGCCCTCCACACGGTGGTCTCATGCGGCAACCAGGCCGTGCTCGAGGCGGCGGACTTCCTCCATTACCTGGCAGGCGAGGAGGGCGTGCGCTCGGTGGCGCTCAACCTCGAGGCCGACGGCGACGGCGCCGGCTCTGCGAGGCGCTCGCCGCGTGCGCCGACGCGGGCATCGGGGTCGCGGTGCTCAAGGTGGGCTCCTCGGAGGCGGGCGCCTCCGCCGCCGCCGCCCACACCGGCGCCGTGGCGGGCGACCAGCGGGTCTTCGCGGCGCTGATCGAGGAGGCCGGGGCGGTGGCCGCGGCGGACTTCCATGACCTGCTCGAGCTGGCGAAGGCGCTCGCCGCTGCGGCGGGCACCGGCGCGGGGGAGGCAGCCGGGGCGGGGGCTCGCCGTGATGACCTGCTCGGGAGGTGACTCCAGCGCCGCCGGCGACGAGGCGTCGGAGCACGGGATCGAGCTCGCCGACGTTCGCGCCGACGACCGAGCGCCGCCTGCTCGAGCTGCTGCCACCGGCGGCGACTGTCGCGAACCCCCTCGACTACACGGCGATGATCTGGGGCGAGCGCGAACGGTTGCGCGAGATCATCGTCACCGTCGCGGAGGATCCGGGTGTCGGACAGCTGCTGATCTTCTACGACGAGCCCGCGGGGCTGGTCGGCGACTCGAAGCGCTCCTGGGACGCCGTCCGCGAGGGGATCCTCGACGGGGCGGGCGACAGCGGCATCGCCGTGATCGTCGCCTCGACCCTTCCCGAGCTTCTGCAGCCCGAGAGCGCGACGCCGGATGGTCGCGGCCGGCGTGCCCGCGATCGCGGGGCTGCGGGCGGGGATCGCCTGCGCCGCCGCGCTGGCGAAAGCGCCGGGCGACGCCGACGCGGCTGCGCGAGATCGCCGCCCTGGCGCGTCGCGCTGCGGCCGACGGTCACCGGGCATGGTCGGTGGCTCGCCGAGCACGACGCGAAGCTGGCGCTGCGCGAGGCCGGGATCGCAGTCGTCGCGGGGCGCGTGGCGCGCGACGAGGACGATGCCGCGGCGATCCTCGCCGAGCTCGGGCCTCCCGTCGCCGCGAAGCTGAGCGGCGAGGGGCTGCGCCACAAGACGGAGCTGGGCGCCCTGGTGCTCGATCTTGACCACCGAGGCCGAGGTGCGCGACGCGTACCGGCGACTGCGCGCGCTTGGCCGGGGCGCCGTGCTGATCGAGCAGCAGGCGCCGCCCGGGGTGGAGCTGCTGATCGCCGCGCGCCGCGACGGGGTCGTTCCGTCGCTCGCCGTGGGGCTCGGCGGCATCTGGACCGAGGCGCTCGGGGACGCCGCGGTGGTCCCCCTCCCCGCGACCCAGCCGCGGGTCGAGCTGGCGCTGCGAGGGCTTCGCGGTGCCGGGCTGCTGAGCGGGGGGCGGGGGCGCCCGAGGCTCGACATCGAGGCGGCCGCGCGCCTCGGCGTTGCCGCAGGTGAGCTCCTTGTCGGGGCGGATCTCGAGCTGCTGGAGCTGAACCCCGTGGTCGTCTACGAGGAGGGGGCCGTCGTGGTCGACGCGCTGGCCCGCAGGAGCAGTGTGGCGGCGCCGCAGCCGAGCGCCGCAGCAGTAAGCCCGTAGGCGGCATCGGCGCTCGCCACCCCCAGCAGCACGCCGCCCAGCAGCGGGCCGATCGTGTATCCGGCCGCATAGAGCAGGTTCAGCACTCCGTAGCCGAAGCCACGCTCGATCTCACCGAAGGCCTCGTCGAGCCAGGGGACCGCGGCGGCGAAGGTGAGGCTGAATCCGGCGCCGAAGACGCCGAGCGCCAGCCCCGCCCCCAGCGTGCCCTCGAGCCCTGCGAGCAGCAGCGCCGATGCCGCCGTCAGGGCGAGTCCGGCGACCGCGGGGCCGCGCCGGCCCCGCCGATCCCCCCAGCGGCCGCCGAGCGGCGCGAGCGCCGCGTCGACCGCAATCGACCCGGCGAACAGCAGCCCGATCGCCGAGCTGGATAGGCCGAGGCGGGAGTCGAAGTCGAGCGGCGCGACCACCTCGATCAGCCCCAGCGCGCACGCCCCACCGAGCGTGATCGCGGTGGCCACCGCTCCGATCCCGGATCCGATCGAGCCCCGGATCGTCGCCCAGGCGGGGGTCTCCGGCGTGCGGCGCCGCGATTCGGGGGGCAGCACGGTGGCGGCCGCGAGCGCGATGGCGACCGAGACGCCGCAAACGATCAGGAACGGGGCGGCAAAGGAGAGCAGGTCGGCGGTCACGCCGCCCAGCGCGGGCCCGGCGATCGAGCCCGCCCCGGTCGCCGCCAGGGCAAATCCGATCGCCTCGCCCCGCCGGCCCGGCGGCGCGAGGTCGGAGACGATCGCGAGCGCCGCGATCCAGCTCGCCGCCGACCCGACCCCCTGGATCGCGCGGCCCAGGATCAGCGGGGGGAGGGATCCCGAAGCGGCGATTACCGCAGACCCCGCGGCCGCGAGCAGCAATCCTGCGATCACCAGAACCCTCCGTCCCAGCGAGTCGGCGAGCCGCCCAAGCGGGAGCGAGAGCAGCACGATCGGCACCGCATAGGCTGCGAAGGAGGCGCCCAGCGCCCCCTCGCTCGCCCCCGTCCGGCGCTCGATCTCGGGGAGCAGGGGGGCGATCAGCCCGAGCAGCGCGGTGTCGACCGCCACCGCGGCAACCGCGACGGCGACGATTGCTCGCCGGCGCGGGACGGGTCTCGGTTGTGCCCCCAGGGTCGCTCGCATGGTGCCGAAGCACTACTGCATCTCACTGCACGGCGACTGGGGGCGCGCCGCGCGACGAGCGCCAGAGCGCCTCACTGTCAGGCGGCGGGCTCTGGGGCGGGGGACCGGACGCTGGGCCGAGCGGGAGCCGGCCCGTCCAGGAGCCCGAGCCGATAGGCCAGCTTGCCGGCGGGCAGCGCCTGGAGAACGAGCGTCGCGATGACCGCCAGCGCGACGACGCTCGCGTAGGTGTCGATCTCGGGGACCCCGAGGCCGGCCAGGACCCCCACCAGGGCGGCCGGCACCACCCCGGTCTCGCGCGTCCAGCAGAGGAAGGCGCGTTCCGGCCAGGTCCAACCGCCGCGCTGGTCTGGCCAGGTGCAGACCAGCACGGTCAGCGGCCGCGCCAGCAGCACCAGGGCGGCGATCACGGCAACCGCCGGGAGGAGGTTCTCTCCCAGCACGCTGAAGGGGATGTTCGCCCCCAGGACCACGAAGACGAACAGCGTGACGAGGTCGGCCATTTGGAAGGCGAACTGGCGCATCTCGCGCTCGTGCACCGATTCCATCGCCAGGCCGAGGCGCTCCATGTTCCCCACGATCAGCCCCGCGAGGAAGGCCCCGAGGTAGCCGCTGCCGCCTGCGGAGTCGAGCGAGAAGTAGCTGATCGTGACCACGGTGAGGACCGCGGCCGCCGCCGACTCGCGCCAGATGCCGGCCCGGTGACTGGAGATCGTGGCCGCCAGCAGGACGCCGGCGACGATCCCGAGCACAGTGCTGATTGCGAGCTCGCCGGCGAAGTCGGCGACCGGATCCGCGATCGACCCACCGCCGCTGATCAGCGCGCCGGCGAGGGCCAGCGCCAGGACCGCCCCGATCGGGTCGTTGAAGGCCGACTCCGCCACCAGCGTCTGCGCCACCTTTGGCCGCAGCCGAGAGCGCACGAACAGCGGGATCAGGATCGCCGGGTCGGTGGGCGAGAGAACCGCGCCCATCAGCAGCGCGGCGGTCCAGGAAAGGTCGAACGCGAAGTGGGCGATCGTGCCGGTGATCGCAGCGGTCAGGATCACCCCCGGCACCACCAGCATCCCCAGGCCCACCTGGGTCTGACGAAGGACGCCGACCGAGAGGTTGAGCCCGCCGTAGAAGAGGATCAGCGAGACCCCGAGCGTGAACAGCAGCTGGGCGCCGATCGAGTCGAACGGCACGTCGATCACGTCGAGCAGCGACGGTCCGAGCAGGGCGCCGAAAGCGACCAGGACGAGGATCTCGGGGACGCGCAGGAGGCTTGCTATGAACCGCGCCGCCAGCGCAGCGCCGAGCAGGAGGCTCAGGGTGAGGAGCACATCGCGGGTCATGACTGCCCGCCCGCGCCCTGCTGCCCACCGCTCGCCGCGCTTCGGCCACGCCGCTCTCCCTCGAGGGCCAGCTTGGCGACGTCGTTGGCCGCGACGAGAAGGAGGATGATCACCACTCCGGCCCCCAGCGCAACCGCGATCAGCCGGCGGCGGGCGTCGTCTCGCGCGTCGTCGAAGGCTGCAGATGCGGCCTCGGCGCCCTCTGTCTCGTAGGCGGCGAGCCGCTCGGCGGTGCCAGCCATCGCCTCAAACTGCAGGATCTCGGGCCCGAGGATGATCCGTTTGGTGCGCTGCTCGCGACCAGCGCGGAGCTCGCGCCAGGCGATCGCGTCCAGCCTGATGAATTCGTCGAACTTCGCCTCGAGCTCCGCGAGCAGCGCCCGCTCGCGCGGGTCGCGTAGCCGCTCGGTCGCAAGCTCGAGGTCCCGCCTTAGCGTCGCCGCCGAGCGAACGAACTGCGGGCGCGAGCGCCCGCCGTCGTAGCCGTAGGCCGTTTGCCAGCCGTTGGTGTCGGTGACCGCGAACTTGAGCTCGCGGGCGATCGACTCGTCGTCGGCGCGGGCGCGCACCTCGTCGAAACGGTCCCCCAGCTGCGACATCCCATGCAACGCCACGCCGGTCGTTGCCACTGGTCCCAACACGGTGAGGACGATGGCCGCGTAGAGCTTCGCCCGGATCGTCACCTGACACCGCCTCGCTCGGGGCGACCGGGCTCATCGCCGACTATACGATTGCCGCCCCGATGATCCTGTTCGTGCTCACCGGCCAGGCGCCACCGATCCTGCTGCTGACACTGCTGGCGATGTGCTACCTGGCCGGATATGAGCTCTGGAAGGAGAAGGACCTGCCGTTCCTGTGGAAAGCCTGGTGGGTGTGGTTCGTGTTTCTGCTCAATGTGGTCGGTCTCGGGGTCTTCTGGGTCTGGTTGGCCCTGCGGCGGCGAAGGCACGCCTAGGGGGTTCCTAATCCCGCTCGGCCCGGACGCGGTGCAGCCGAGCCAGCTTCAGGGCCAGCTCCAGGGAGAGAAGGTCCTCGTCCCCGATGCTGAGGCCTCCGACGTGCTCGATTCGATCCAGCCGCTGGCGCACGGTGTTGGGATGGACGTAGAGGGTCCGCGCACTGGCCGAGACGCTGCCGCGGTCCGCGAGGTACTGCTCGAGCGTCTCGACCAGCCGCGCGCCGCGCTTGCGGTCGTACTCGATCAACTCCTCCACCGCCTCGCGGTAGCGGTCGTGAGGCGCCTCGTCGACGTCCAGATGGACCAGGTAGCGGTAGGCGCCCAGCTGCTCATAGGAGACGGCACCCCCCTTCGGGGCCAGCGATGCACCGACTCGCGCGGCGTCGGCGGCCTCGCGGATCCGGCGGCGGGCGCTGGCGGGGCCGCGGTCCACCTCGCTCAATCCGACCACGACCCCCGCCTCCTCGCCGAGGGGCTGGCACGCGGCCCGCAGCCGCTCGACCGCGTCGGCGTTCTCGGTTGGAAGCGGCGAAAGGGCCCGAACACGGTCGTGGCGTGAGTCGATGAAGGCACGCGGGTGGAGCCTCAGAAGCTGCGTCTCCAGTCGCGCCGCCAGCTCCGGCCACACCGGCGCGGCGGCCTCGGCCCCCGGGGCGCGCTCGAGGTGGAGGAACAAGTGGGGCCGCCTGAGGTCGCAGCGCGCTTCGCTCGCCTTCGCCGCCGCCGTCTCGACCGCGCCGGCCGCGAGAGCATCGAACATCTCCTTGACGATGTTCTCCGAGGTCAAGCGCTCGATCAGCTCGGCCTTCTTCAGCCCCACGGCCGTCTGGTTGGCCACCGCCCCGAGCAGGTCGGCGTCCTCGGCGCTGAACCGGCGGTCGTGGGCGATGCAGCAGAGCATGCCCAGGTGCTCGTCCCCCGCCACCAGCGGAGCCACGAGCAGGGCATTCTCGTCCGCGTCCGGCCACAGCGTGCGCGCGACCCCCCGAGGGCCACCGCGGGCGTTGCCGTCGGCCCGCCGCATCAAGTCGAGGACCAGGGCGGTGCCCGCGGGGCCGCGGGCTCGGCGCGGGGGCTCCGTCGGGGTCGGAGCCCGCCAGCAGCAGCTCGTCCGCCTCGACGTCGAGGCGGTAGATCTGGCAGGCGTCGGCGCCGAGGAGCTCACGGGCGCCCCGGGTCACCGCGTTGTAGAGGTCCTCCCGCAGGGTGACGGCGGCGAGCGCCTGGCTCAGCTGCGTCATCGTGGTCAGGGCTTGGACCTGGCTCCGGGTCTCCTCGTAGAGCTGGGCGTTCTCGATCGCGCCTCCCACCAGTGAGGCCGTGTGTACGAGGAAGTTGAGCGCGTCGTCGTCGAACTCGTGCGGCGCTTCGGTGTGGAGGACGACGACCCCGATCACCTCGCCGGCCTTGGCGAGGATCGGCACCGCCACCATCGACTGGAACCGCTCCTCCTCGAGCTCGGGGACGAACTTCATTCGGGGATCGGCCAGCGCGTTCTCGCGGATGAACTCGGGGGTCTTGGTGCGCGCGACCCAGCCGGTCAGCCCCTCCTCGACGCCCAGCTCGAGCTCGCCGACCAGCTCCGAGTAGCGCTCCGAGGCCGCCCGCAGCACCAGCCTGTCCGATTCCAGAAAGTAGATGAAGCAGGCGTGGCAGCCGGTGGCGTCGGTGACGAGGGTGACGATTCCGCGCAACACGCGGTCGAGGTCGAGCGACGAGGAGACCGTCTTGATCACCGCGTAGAGGGTCTTCTCGCGCCGAGCACGCCGATCGGCGTCCGCCCCCTCCGCGACCGGCTGTAGCGTCAAGGAACTCCTCCGTTCCGTCGAGGGCCTCGGCTCCGGATGGTAACCGCGGCGGATCCTATCCCCTGTGTTGGAAAGCCACTCTCATGGTGCCGGAAATATGTGCGAATTGCCCATTGTGGCGGGGCTTCCGATACGGATATGTTTCGGGCCGCTGGTCGCTTTGCCACTTGTTTCATTAAGGGCCCGCATTCCCCCGCCGGGGCCTAGGAGGGAGCGAGGATGAGCGACTTCTTGATTGCCCAGGTCCAGACCCTTCTGGCTCAGGTCGAAACCCTGGAGGAAGCGGCCCCGGTCGAGGCGCAGACCCTCGACAGCCTGATCCTCGGCGAGACCTTCTACTTCTTCACGGTCGTGATCATGTGGCTGATCCACGTCGGCTTCATGACCTACGAGACCGGCGTCGCGCGCCGCAAGAACGCGCTGGCGACGGCGATGAAGAACATCCTCACGATCGCCGTCGTCACGCCGAGCTTCTACTACTTCGGCTGGTGGATCTACAACTGCAACCAGCCCGGGATCCCGTGGATCGGCCCCAACAGCTCGGACTTCACCAGCGTCGCCTGCCAGAGCGGCATCCCCTGGTCGGACACCTTCGGGCCGAACCTGACGAACAACATCAACCTCGTCTTCTTCCTTGCCTTCCTGCTGTTCTCCTGGACGACCGCGTCGATCATGTCCGGCGCGCTGCTCGAGCGGGTCAGGCTCTCGGCCTACCTGTTCCTCGCCGTGCTGCTCGGCTCGGCGGTCTGGATCCTGGACGCCGCCTGGGGCTGGAGCGCCGGCGGCTGGTTGACGCTTCGCTTCGGCTTCCATGACTCGATCGCCTCCGCCGTGGTCCACGGCGTCGCGGGCGCCTTCGCCCTCGGGGTCTTATTCAACCTCGGGCCACGAATAGGCAAATACACGAAGGAGGGCCTGACCAGGACCTTCAGACCCCACAACGTCCATATGACGTTACTGGGGCTGATGCTGATCTTCACCGGCTTCTACGGCTTCTACGCCGCCTGCCTGGTGATCGTCTCCACGACCTTCCCGGGCTGGGCCAACATCTATCTGAGCCCGACCACCCTGGGATCGATCGCGATGATCATCACCTTCGGCTTCGCGGGCGGCTTCACCGGCGGCTACTTCGCCGCCCGCGGGGACCCGTTCTGGACGGTCTCGGGAGGCCTCGCGGGGGTGATCAGCGTCTCGGCCGGCGCCGACGTCTATGCGCCGACGCTCGGATACCTGATCGCCGCGGCGACCGCCGCGATGACGCGTCTGGGTCGGCAACTGGATGGAGACGAAGATGCGCGTGGACGACACCGTCGGCGCGGTCTCCGTGCACGGCTTCGCCGGCTTCATGGGGATCATCTGGGTCGGGGTGTTCGCCGCGGGCTATCCGACCGGGTTGAACAACGTCGAGAGCTCCATCTGGGGGCAGCTGATAGGCCTGGCCACGTTCGTGCCCCTCGGCTTCCTGGTGGGATGGTTCGCCTCCTTCGTGATGAAGAAGCTGAACATCCTCCGGGTGCCGCCCGAGGTCGAGGTCGACGGGCTCGACGCAGCCGAGTACCGGCCGGACATCCACGTGCCCGAGTTCGAGAAGGCCGAGGACCTCGTGATCGAGCCCGACGGCAGCCGGACCAGCGCCGATTCGGTGCAAGCCGAAGCGGCCAGGGACCTGGTGAGAACCTGATGAGCGGCAGCGGAAAGGAGGTCGACGAATGCCGGCGATAATCAACAGCGCTCCAGACTGCATCGTCCAGGGCGATGAGACGGCGACCCCCGAGGATGACGCAGCCGATTTCGTCGTCGGGGCAAGGTTCGAGGACTGCGCCGGGTTCATGACCTTCGGCCCGGGGTCCACCTACGGCCCCGACGGCACCGGTGCGGAGACCGCCTACATGGTCCTCACCTGGATCGGGATCGTCTTCATGGTCCTCGTGGTCATCGCCTGGATCCTGTGGGAGAACCGGCGACTGATCGCATACGCCGCCAACCGCGCCCGCCGTAGCTGAGGAGGAGCTGAGATGAACGGAAAGCAGATCGAGTTCCCCCCCAAGCAGACGCACGTGAGGGCGTTCGAGCTGGGCATGCTCGTCTTCGCGATCATCTGCGTGGTGATCGTGCTGATCGTCGTGCTTCGGCACGGACATCGGGAACGAGTTCCGCCCAACGGTCTGAGCGCTCGCGAGATCCACGGGTGAACGAATCCCCCGAGGGGGGTAGCGTTGCGGCTCCTTTGGACGAGAGCCAGCGCAGGCAGCCCGGGATCGTCACGCGGGCCCCGGCCCCAACCTGGCCGAGGGTCGCCGTCGTCGCTTGCGTTCTGGTCCTTGCGTTCTTCGTCGCCAGGAGCTGCCAGAACGATCAGATCGCGGTCACCCAGGACGAGGCGATCGAGATCGCCATGCAGCAGGTCGACTTCGAGCCCACGGACACCCAGATCCGGCTGCTGCGCCAGGGCCTCGATCGGCGCCCGTTCTGGGTCATCTCGCTCTACATCCCGCTTGGTGGGTCCCCGGATCCCGACTTCTTCAAGCGCCTCACGTTGGTGCGAATCAACGCCAGGAGCGGCGAGGTTGAGAGCGTCCAGGAGCAGAGCCCGGAGGAATCCGCGAACCAGAGGCGGGCGTTCGAGGAACAGCAGCAGGAGGAGCACTGACGCGACGCCCGATGCGGGTCCTGGTCCTCCAGCACATCGCCTGCGAGCACCCCGGCGTGTTCTCGGAGGTGATGAGCGAGCGCGGGGTGGAGGCGGTCCCGGTCGAGCTCGATCAGGGCGAGACACTGCCGGACTGGCGCGATTTCGACGGCGTGCTGGCGATGGGCGGCCCGATGGGAGTCGACGACGACGCCGAGCATCCCTGGCTTGGGGCCGAGAAGGAGCTCGTGCGGGAGGCGGTCGCGGACGGGCGCCCCTTCCTCGGCGTCTGCCTCGGCGTGCAGCTGCTGGCAGCGGCGCTCGACGCCCGGGTCTACCCGCTCGATCGCGCAGAGGTCGGGCTGTTGCCGGTGGAGCTGACCGCGGAGGGGCGCGAGCACCCCCTGTTCGCTGGTCTCTCCGAGCCGTTGGTCTCGCTGCAGTGGCACGGCGACACCTTTGAGCTCCCCGAGGGGGCGGTTCGGCTGGCGAACTCGCCGGTCGCGGCCAACCAGGCCTTCCAGGCTGGGGAGCGGCCGGCGTTCGGGGTCCAGTTCCATCTCGAGGTCACCCGCGAGATGGCGCGAGAGTGGGCCGGGATACCCGCCTACCGCCGCTCGCTTGCCGAAACCCTCGGCGCAGAGGGGGGCGCCGCCTTCCTCGCTGAGGTCGAGCGTCAGGCCGAGGAGCTCCATCCGAACGCCAGGCGCCTGTTCGCGAACTGGCTCGAGTTGGCCGCGCCGCCGGCTTGATTTTCGCCGTCGAGGGTCTTTGTACCTTTTTGTCCAAGTCATATAGTGGGCCTCGAGCTCGGATCCGATCAGGGTCGACCGACACGAAAGGAGTTGGAATTGGCGCCAGAGAAGTACGAGGCCCCGAGCGAGGTTCAGGCCGTGCTCTCCTCGCCCGAGATCGAGCCGCCCCCGACCACGCTCGCCGCGGCCAGGGAGGCGCCGGGGCGTCGCCGAGCGGATCGCGGAGATCCAGGAGGAGATCGAGAGTGAGGGGATCGAGTACGTCTTCTTCGAGCAGGTGTCGGTCAGCGGCCACATCAACGGCAAGGGGGTGGTCGCCGACTGGTTCCCGAAGGTCGCCGAACGCGGCTACCAGCTCGTCTACGGCGCCACCGCCGACCTGTTCACCGACCGGCAGGACAACTACATCGGCTTCGGCGCGGAGGAATCCGAGCTGGCCGCGGTGGCGGACCTCGACACATTCCGCCGGCTGCCGTGGGAGCCGCGGGTCGCCCGGGTCTACTGCGATTGCTACGACACCGAGACGGGCGAGCTCCTCGACGCCGATCCGCGCCAGAACCTGAAGCGCATCGCGCACGAGGTCGAGCAGGAGCTGGGCTACACCTTCCTCTGCGGGATCGAGCCGGAGATGATGTGGCTGAAGCGGCCCGACGAGGCTGACGGCTCGGCGCTCGAGGGGGTGACGAAGCCGTGGTGCTACCACATCAACCAGTTCGAGCAGCTGCGCCCGGTGATCCTCGACGTCATCTCCTACGGGAAGGCGATGGGGCTCGACATGAGCTACGGGGATCACGAGGACGCCCCCGGCCAGCTCGAGCTCAACTTCCGCTTCGACCGGGCGCCGCGGACGGCTGACAACATCACCACCTACCGCCAGATCTGCACCGCCGTCGGCCGTGCGCACGGCCTCCACGCCTCGTTCATGCCGAAGCCGTTCACGGGCGTCTCCGCCAACGGCCACCACCACCACTTCACCCTGGTCGACGGGGACGGGGCGAACGTCTTCCACGACCCGGAGGGCCCGGCCCAGCTCTCCGAGCTCGGCCGCCAGTTCATGGGCGGGCTCCTCGAGCACTTCCGGGCGCTGGTCTGCATCGGCTCACCGACCGTCAACTCCTACAAGCGTATGTGGGACTTCGGCTTCTGGGCGCCGGTCTACAAGAACTACGGCTGGCAGAACCGCACCTGCACGGTGCGGGTGGCGAGCGGCGGGCGCTTCGAGTTTCGGGGAGCGGATTCCTCCTGCAATCCCTACCTGACCCAGGCCGCGCTGCTGACGGCGGGTATGGACGGGGTGCGCCGCGGACTCGACCCGGGTCCGCCCCAGCAGCGAAACACCTATGACCTGCTGGCCGAGGGGGCCGAGTTCGAGCGGGTCCCCGACCACCTGGGCGAGGCGCTGGACGCGCTCGAGGCAGACGAGGTGGTCCGGGGGGCGATGCCGGGCCGTCTCTACGATGTGTTCATGCATTACAAGCGCGACGAGTGGGAGCGTTACCTCGCCGCGGTCACCGATTGGGAGCGCGAGCAGTACCTCGAGGTGCAGCCATGAGGACGGTGGCGAGCCCGACATGTGTGGGATAGCCGGGATCATCCACAGGAACGGCGGTGACCCGCACCAGGTCGGGCGCGACCTGACCCGGATGCTGCAGGCGATGAAGCACCGCGGCCCCGACTCGACCGGCTATGCGCTGTACCGCGGCGGCGGCGACAGCTACGTCATGCACGTGAAGCTGAGCGAGCCGTCCGAGCGCGACCCCAGCCTCGCTCACCGGGTTCAGAGGCAGCGCGATCAGGTCGAGGCACGTCTCCGCAATTCAGGCGCCCTGATCGAGGGGCTGGAGGGCACGCCCCGCACGATGACCGTCACCTTCTCCCTCGACGGCGGTGAGCTGAAGCAGCTCACCGACAGCGTCGAGGGTGTTCGCCATACCGAGGTGCTCTCGCTGGGCCGCTCGCTCGAGATCGTCAAGGACGTCGGCGACGCCGAGACCGTCTCCAAGCAGTATGGGCTCGGAAACTTCGTCGGCACCCACGCGATCGGCCACGCCCGCATGGCCACCGAGTCCGATGTCGACATCGCCAACGCCCACCCCTACTGGGCCTACCCGTTCCCCGACGTCGCCGTCGTCCACAACGGCCAGCTCACCAACTTCCACGACTGGCGCCGGCGGCTCCAGCGCCTGGGCCACCGCTTCCAGTCCGAGTGCGACTCGGAGATCATCGCCGTCTACCTCGCCGAGCAGATGAACCGGGGCCGCTCGCTCGAGGAGGCGATGCGGCAGAGCCTGGAGGATCTCGACGGGGTCTTCACCTACATCTGCGTCACCGAGGACGCCCTCGGCGTCGCCAAGGACGAGTTGGGCGCCAAGCCGCTGGTGCTCTACGAGGACGACCAGCTGGTCGCATTGGCCTCGGAGGAGATCGCGATCCGCCAGGTGCTCGATCGCGAGATCGAGACCCACGATCCATATGAGGGAGAGGTGCGGGTATGGACCAGGTGAGGGGCGAGCTCCCGGTGCTGATGGACGAGCGGGGGCTGGTCGAGCTCGACGGCTCGATCCCGAAGACGTCGAAGATCGAAGGCGGGCGGGCCGTGCTCGAGGCCCGCGAGATGACCACGCGCAAGATCAACTCGGAGCTGCGCTGGCTGATCTACGAGCAGGGGATCAAGGATGTGACCGTGCTCAACCCCAGCGCCCGGCACTCCCTGGGAGTGGCGATCCTCACCCGCTGCCGGATCCGCTTCGAGGGCAGCCTCGGCTACTTCGGCTGCGGATTGATCGACGGTCCCGAGGTCGAGATCACCGGCCGCGTCGGATGGTCGGTCGCCGAGAACATGATGTCTGGCGTGGTCGTGGTCGAGGGCAACGCGGGCTCCCTGGCGGGCGCCGCCCTGCGCGGGGGGGATCTCGTCGTCAAGGCCGACGTGGGCGCTCGCACCGGGATCGATCAGAAGGGAGGCACGATCATCGTGCTCGGCAACGCGGCCTCGATGACCGGGTTCATGATGCAGCGCGGCCGCCAGATCATCTGCGGCGACGTCGGCCCCGGGCTCGGCGACTCGATGTACGACGGCACGATCTACGTCGGCGGCGAGATCGCGGCGCTCGGTGTCGACTGCATCGAGGCCGAGTGGGAGGACTCCGACACGGAGCTCGTCGAGCGCAAGTTCGCCAACCACGCCCTGGGCAAGCCTCCGGAGCTGCGAAAGTTCGTCTGCGGAAAGAAGCTCTACAACTACGACATGCTCGAGCCCAGCGAGCGCAAGCTGGTGCTCTAGCGGGATCCGAGATGGCCGAGAAGAACGCACCCGACCAGGGACCCGCCCAGCGCGAGGTGTTGGGTAGAAGCCGAATTTTCACCCCCGAGGTCATCAACGACATCCACGTCAAGTCCGAGCTCGGCCGCTACCGGATGCGCGGATTCTCGATGTTCAAGAAGATCCCCCACTGGGACGAGCTGATCTTCCTGCCGGGCACGCTGACGCGGTTCGTGATCGAGGGCTACCGCGAGAGGTGCGATACGAAGACGGTGCTGGGCAGCCGCTTCGCAAAGAACCCGCTGGAGCTCGACATCCCGATCTACATCACCGGGATGAGCTTCGGCGCGCTCTCGCTGGAGGCGAAGATGGCGCTCGCGAAGGGCGCCTCGATGGCCGGCACCGCGACCTGCTCGGGAGAGGGGGGATGATCCCGCCCGAGCGCGACCTCTCGACCAAGTGGTACTACCAGGTGATCCAGAGCCGCTACGGCTTCAACCCCCACCACATGATGCTCGCCGACGGGGTGGAGTTCTTCATCGGGCAGGGATGCAAGGTCGGCCTCGGCGGTCACCTGATGGGCCAGAAGGTGACGGAGCAGGTGGCCGAGATGCGCTCGCTGCCGGCGGGGATCGATCAGCGCTCGCCGGCGCGGCACCCCGACTGGCTCGGGCCGGACGACCTCTCCCTGAAGGTCCAGGAGACGCGGGAGGCGACCAACTACGAGGTGCCGATCCAGCTCAAACTCGGCGCCGCGCGTGTCTACGACGACGTTCGCATGGCCGCCAAGTGCGGACCCGACATCATCTACCTCGACGGGGCCGAGGGCAGCACCGGGGCCGGCCCCCACATCGCCGCGGAGGAGACGGGAATCCCGCTCCTGGCGGCGATCCCGGAGGCGCGCCGCGCCCTTGAGGACGTCGGCCTCGCCGACGAGATTGACCTGGTCGTCGCCGGCGGCATCCGCAACGGGGGAGACGCCGCCAAATGCCTGGCGCTGGGCGCCGACGCGATCGCAATCGGCACCGCCGCGCTGATGGCCCTCAACTGCAACAAGGAGATCCCGGGCGTAACCGACTACGAGGGCACGGTCGGTGTGCCCGCCGGCCAGTGCTATCACTGCCACACGGGCCGCTGCCCGGTGGGGATCACCACCCAGGATCCCGAGCTGCGGAAGCGCCTCGAGGTTGACGAGGCGGCGAAGCGGGTGTTCAACCTCCTGCACGCGATGACCCTCGAGGTTCAGATGCTCGCCCGAGCCTGCGGCAAGACCAGCGTCCACAACCTCGAGCCTGAGGACCTCGCGGCACTCACGGTCGAGGCTTCCGCGATGGCCCGGGTTCCTCTGACGGGGACCAACTACATCCCGGGCGTCAGCGAGGAGCGGGCGCTCGACGAGATCCGCACCCTCCTCGACCAGTACCTGGAGAACCCGGTTGACTTCATGCCGACACCCACGGGCACGGCGGCGGAGGAACCCAAGTGACCCGGGCGGATGACGTGCGGGAGCCCGAGAAGGTCATCTCGATCGACGCCGAGTACCTCTCCGGGAAGCGCTCCTCCTACCAGGAGGACATCTCGCTGGTCGAGGACATCGACCTCGACGCGGCCACTCCCGGCAAGGATCTGAACTGGCTCGAGGACGTCGAGCTGCTCGAGGAGGAGGGCAAGCCCGCGGTCTTCGACCGTTACTCCAACTCCTTCATCCGCATCTACTTCCCGATCCCCGAGGGCCGTGAGGACGAGATCGCCCGCAAGGTGCTGATCGCCCACCTCACCTCCGGCAACTCCTACGGCATCCGCCTCAAGCGGACCCACGCCAAGTTCCCCCAGCCCGAGCTCGGCCCCTGGGTGGAGGGCTCGCCGACCGTCGGCGAGGACTGGAAGCCGCCAGTGCTCGAGGGCTGGGAGCCGCCCGAGCACTGACGCCGATGGCAGCGCTGCCCGAGCACGCTCGCCACCTCGATCATCGGCGCGGGCGTTCACGGGCTCTCGACCGCCTGGCACCTGGCGCAAGGCCGGCGAGGAGGCACTGGTCCTGGACAAGTACGGGGTCGGAGCCGGTGCCTCCGGCATCGCCTGCGGGGTGGTCCGAAACAACTACTTCCAGCCGGCGATGTCGGAGCTGATGGCGGCGTGCGTGGAGATCTGGGAGTCCGATCCCGCGGCGCTGCACTACCACGGCTCGGGCTACATCGCCCTGGGACCGCCCGCTCAGGAGGAGGAACTTGCTCAGGTGGCGGAGCGGCAGCGGCGGATCGGCTATCCGTCGGAGCTGTTCACCGGCGAGGAGGCGGTCGCCGCCCACATGCGCGAGCTGTTCGGCGACTGGCGCGCCGAGGGCCTGACCGTCTGCCTGCACGAGCATGCGGGGGGCTTCGCCTTCAACCGCGAGTCGATGGAGGGGCTCGCGGACAAGGCGCGAGCCGCCGGGGCCGAGATCGTCGAGGGGATCGAGGTCACCAGCTTCTCCTCCGACGGCTCCGGCGAGGTGAGGTGGGTCGAGACCAGCGCCGGCAAGGTCGAGGTCGACCAGGTGGTGGTCGCGGTCGGCCCCTGGATCGCAGGCCTCTGGGAGCTACTCGGTCTGCCCCAGAAGCTCGACGTTCGCCGGCCCGATGGCACGGTTGACCGTGACCTGCCGATGTGGACCTACTGGTACCTGCAGGAGGGCGAGGTGGCGCTACCGCCGGCGACGCTCAGCACGGACGATGGCCAAGAGTCGCCGGTGCTCCACGTCGACTCCCACCGGCCCCTCTACGACGACGACGGGGCGCTGGTCACCGATCGGCCCTGGGGTATCTACGTGAAGCCCGACCGGGAAACGGTCCAGGGCGGCGCCCAGCCGCTCCCGGTGGGCGAGAGCATCGAGCTCGACCCCTACCCGAGCGGCAGCGTCGAGACCGGTTTCCCCGACCTTTGGTGCGCGGCCCTCTCGCACTGCATGGAGCGTTTCCGTGGCAGCCGGTCCGCCTACGTGCAGGTGAGGTCCGGTGGCCCGGGGGCGTTCACGGCCGACAACTTTCCGGTCTTTGACTGGATGCGGCCGAACGTCTACGTCGCCGCCGACTCCAACCACGGCTACAAGATGATCGCGGTGGGCCGCGAGATCGCCCGCGAACTCCAGGGCGAGCACTCCTCGCTGCTTCACCCCTTCCGCTACGAGCGCTTCGCGACCGGGGACCTGCATCCGGTCTCGCAGAGTCCCTACCCGTGGAGTTGAGCGGCGCGCGCTCGGCGAGCGACTTTGCCGCGGTCGGCCGAGCGGCAAGCCACGTGGTGGTCGGCGGCGGGGTCCACGGCCTCTCGGCGGCATGGCGCCTAGCGGAGCGCGGCGCCGACGTGGTGGTGCTGGAGAAGGACCGGATCGGGGCCGGGGCCTCGGGCATCGCCGGCGGGATCGTCCGCAACTACTACCGCTCCCCGGCGGTCAGCGAGCTGATCCGCCAGTCGGTGGAGATGTTCGAGGCTGATCCTGAGGGCTATGGCTTCCGCCAGGTCGGCTACGTGGCCGCCGTGCCTGGGGCCCAGATCGAAGACCTGGTGGCGATCCGCGAACATCACGAGCGGGTCGGCTACGACTCCGAGCTCGTGGTCGGCGCCGCTGAGTGCCGCGAGTACCTGAGCTGGACCTGGCCCGACTGGGAGGCGGAGGTCGAGGCCGTCCTCCATGAGCGCCGCGGCGGCTGGGCCGATGCGATGCAGACGGTTCGCCACCTCGCCGATCGCGCCCGCGCGGCAGGGGCGCAAATCGTCGAGGGCGTCGAGGTGACCGGCTTCGAGCTGGGCCCGGACCGAGTCGAGGCGGTGCTGACATCCGAGGGCCCGCTCGGCTGCGAGGCGGTTGTCGCCGCGCCCGGTCCCTGGGCCGCAGGGCTGTGGGAGCTGCTCGGCCAGGTCCCCGAGGTCGAGGTCGCGGGCTCAAGTAAGCCCCGGCCGTTGATCGAGTACTGGAAGGCCCAGGAGGGGCAGTTCGTGCTGCCCGGCGTCGGCCTGACGGGCCGCGCGGGGATGGAGGCGCCGGTGGTCCATCTCGACCAGGCGGGAGGGCTGCGTTCCGACCACGACGGGCGCGAGCTGCTGCCGGGAGCCTGGGGCATCTACTTCCACATCGGCCGTACCGGAACCGGTGTCACCGGCGGCGGCCTGCCTGTGCTCTTGAGTGACCCCGACCTCGATCCGTATGGACCGGAGAACCCCGCCCATGCGGCTGAGCCGGAGTTCGCGGAGTTCTTCGTCTCCGGGCTGGCGACCGCGCTGCGGCGCTTTCGCGGTCGCGCCCGCGAGTGGCAGGTGACCCCCGCCGGCGGCATCGTCGCCCACACCCCCGACAACTACCCGGTCTGCGACTGGGTGCTGTCGAACGCCTATGCGATCGTCGACTCAGGTCACGGCTTCAAGATGCTTGCCCTAGGGCGGCTGGCCGCCGACGACATCATCGAGGGCGAATCTGGCCTCGACCCCTTCCGACTCGACCGCTTCGCCCGTGGCGAGACGCACCTCGCCTCGGCTGGGCCCTATCCCTGGACCTGACCCGGCATCATCCCGCCGCGATCAGGCCGACACCCGCCAGCGCCACCGCGACGCCCGCGCCCTGGATCGGCGCCAGCCGCTCGCCGAGCAGCGCTCGCGCCAGCACCACCGTCGCCACCGGGTAGAGCGAGGCGAGCACGGCGACGACGCTGAGCAGGCCCGTGTCGGTGCCCAGCGTGAAGCAGGCATTGGCGGCGACGTCGAGCAGGCCGATCAGCGCCAGCGAGGGCAGGTCCGGGGGCGAGGTGCCGAGCCTGGGGCGGAGGAGGAGGAGAACCGCCACAAGCAGCGTCCCGGCGGTGGCGCGGGCGGTGAGCAGGGCCCAGAAGGGCTCGGCGGCGTCGACGGCGGCGTTCATGCCGACGTAGAACCCGCCGAAGCCGAGGGCCGAGATCGCTGCCAGGCCAAGCGCCTGCCGCGACGTCGTTGCGCCGGCCTCGGGAGCGCGGGTCGCGAGCACCACGCCTACGAGGGCCGCCGCCATGCCGAGGTACTGGAGCGCCTCGGGGCGCTCGCCGATCGCGATTCCGGCGGCTACCGGGATTACGGCCGCCCCGCTGGCCGAGACGGGCGAGATCACGCTCATCGTCCCGGCCGCGAGCGCGCGGTAGAGCGCCGCGATCCCCGCCAGCTGGCAGGCGCCCGCGGCGATCGCCGGGGCAACATCCGACAGCGACGGAGCATCCAGGTTCGCCGCGGCGACGACCACGGCGATCGCCGCCAGGCCAGTGAGCTGGCTGACCAGAAGCACCGCGGCGAGGGTGAGCCGCCGGGTGCGGATGCCGCCGAGGAAGTCGGCGAAGCCCCAGCAGAGGGCGGCGGCGAACCCGAGTGCGACTGCGACCACGGTGGGGGCGGCGCCTAGGCGGACGCCCGACGCTCGGCCGCCTGAGGGGGCTCCCCCTTATTCCCGAGGCCCCGGATCATGTGCAGGTCGACCGAGCCTGGGGCGAAGACGCTGATCGAGTACTGCACCGGCTCGCCGGCGGCGGTGTGGAGCAGCTCGACCAGCTCGAGCGCCGCGGTGACCCGCGTCGCGGCAAGCGCCTCACCCAGGCGGCCACCCGGCTCCACCAGTCGCGGCCGTACCTGGGTCCGGGCAAATGCCATCTGCGCTCCACGCTCGAGCAGGACGTCCAGCACCATTCGACCCGAGGCGATCTCCGAGCGGAGCTCGTCGCCCGGTGGCAGCTCGATCTCCGGGTGGACGATGTCTCGCATATAGGCGGCCACCGACCCGTCGGCGATCAGCGTGCGGTGAATCAGAGGTGCCCGCGCTCCCCTTCGCAGCTCCAGCGCCTCGGCGATGTAGCCGGGCACCGGTGCCTGCTCGATCTGCACGTTGCGGGCGCTGAGCCGCTTGCCCTGCCGCCGTGCAAGGGAAGCGTAGGACTCGAGCACCTCGAGGCCCTCGCTGAAGGCCGCCGGTTGAGCTACCCGGCCGACGAAAGTGCCACTGCCCTGCCGGCGGACGACCTCACCATTGCTCTCCAGGCGCTCCAGGGCCAGGCGCAGGGTCCCCCTCGAGACCCCCAGGCCCTGGGCCAGTTCCTTCTCGGGGGGCAGGCGGTCGCCCTGGCGCGCGCGACCCGGGGCGAGCCGCTCCCGCAGCGCCGTCTCGGTGGCGTCCACCCGGGAGGATCGGACCACGGTAGACAAACCCGAGCGGCCCCAGTCAGTTCCCGGAGCCGTTCGTCGCTGCGTGGCTGGCACGCTCGGCGCGATCGGCCGCGGCTCGGGCTCGTTCGGTGCGAGGGTCGTGGGAGACTCCGGCGAGGTTGGCCGCGACGAGCTCGGAGCCGCTGCGGGCGGCGGCCACGGCAAGCTCGCCGGCGACGACCGCGTCCGCCGTGAAGCCCCAAGTCCCCGCTCGCGCGGTCTCCGCCGCCGCCTCGGCGACCTCCGCGGCGCATTCGGCGATCGCCAGCGGTGGCTCGCTCGCATCAGCGAGCGCCTGGGCGCGGGCGGCCCCATCGGGGGCAGCGGTCACCTCGGAGTAGGCGCGGGCGTCCTCATCGGCTGCGGCCAGCAGGCGTCCGCGGAGCTCGCGGGCCCGGGTTGCGAGCCCGCGCAGATGGGCGACGGTCGCGGCGCGGTCGGCCCCGCTCTCCGCCTCGACCCGGTTCGACGCAAGCCCGGCAGTCAGCTCGACCAGTGCGGCGGCGGCCGCGCAGGCGAGCGCCGACGCGACCCCGGCGGCGGCCGGCTTGGCGGGAGACGCCAGGGCGTCCAGCGCGTCCTCCACCGGGCGGCTCCCGAACAAGGGCATCGGCTCAGAATAGGCCGACGGTCCGTCCCTCCGCGTCGATGTCGACGTTGAAGGCGGCGGGGGTCTTGCCGAGCCCGGGCATCTGCTGGATGTCGCCGCAGAGCGGCACCAGCCAGCCGGCACCGGTGTAGGCACGGACGTCTCGGACCGGGAGCGTGAAGCCGGTTGGGGCGCCGAGCAGCGCGGGATCGGCTGAGAGCGAGAGGTGAGTCTTGGCCATGCAGACCGGAAGGCCGGCCAGCCCCTGCTCGCTGAACTGCTCGATCTTGTCTTCGGCCGCGAGGTAGTAGACGACCTCCACGGCGCCGTAAGCGCGGGTGGCGACCGCCTCGATCTTGTCCTTGATCGGGTCATCGTTCTCGTAGAGGAAGCCGAAGTCGTTTGGGCGGTCGGCCGCCCCGACGACGGCCTCGGCGAGGTCTGCGACGCCCTTCCCGCCCTGCGCGAAGCCGTCGCTGACGGCGGCTGCGAACGCGCCTCCCTCGAGCGCGAGCCGCCTCACAAGCTCAACCTCCTCGTCGGTGTCGCCGGGACGGCGGTTGACGGCGACGACGGCCGGCAGCCCGAACTCCTTGACGATGCCCAGGTGGCGGTGGAGGTTGGCGATCCCGTTCTCGATCGCCTCCAGCGCCTCCTTCTTGCTGGCGCGCGGGTCGTCGGCGACGCCGGCATGGTGCTTGAGGGCGCGCACCGTGGCCACCACCACGATCGCGCTCGGCTGGATCCCACCGGCCCGGCAGACGATGTCGATGAACTTCTCCATCCCCATGTCCGAACCGAAGCCGGACTCGGTGATCACGTACTCGCCGAGCTTCAGCCCAAGCAGGTCGGCGATCAACGACGAGTTGCCGTGGGCGATGTTCGCGAACGGTCCCGCGTGCATCAGGCAGGGCTGGCCCTCGAGGGTCTGGATCAGGTTCGGCTTGATCGCGTCCTTGAGCAGCACCGTCATCGCGCCGGCCGCTCCGAGATCCTCGGCGGTTACCGGCTCACCCTCGTGCGAGTAGGCGGCGGTGACCTTGCCGAGCCGCTGGCGGAGGTCGTGGACGTCGCGGGCGACGGCGAGGATCGCCATCACCTCCGAGGCGGCGGTGATGTCGAAGCCGCCCTCGCGCGGGTAGCCGTTCGCCGGGCCGCCGAGGCCGAGCGCGACCTGGCGCAGCGCTCGGTCGTTCATGTCCACGGCGCGCCTCCAGGTCACCCGCAGGGCGTCGACGTCATGGGGGTTGCCGTGCAGGATCGAGGCGTCGAGCATCGCCGACGAGCAGGTTGTTGGCGGCGCCGATCGCGTGGATGTCGCCGGTGAAATGCAGATTCAGGTCCTCCATCGGGACGACCTGCGCAAAGCCGCCGCCGGCGGCTCCTCCCTTGATCCCGAAGACCGGGCCGAGTGAGGGCTCGCGCAGGCAGAGGACCGGGTCGCGGCCGATGTAGCCCATCCCCTCGGTCAGCCCCACCGAGGTCGTCGTCTTGCCCTCGCCCGCCCTGGTCGGGGTCATCCCGGTGACGCAGATCAGCTTGCCGTCGGGACGGTCGCCGAGCCGGTCGATTGCGTCGAGCGAGATCTTCGCCTTGTGGCGTCCGTATGGCTCGATCTCCTCGGGCTCGAGCCCGATCCGCTCGCCGATCGCCTCGATCGGCTGTAGCTCTGCGTCCTGGGCGATCTCGAGGCTGCTCTTCATCTTCGGTCTCCTCTGTTTGGCTCAGTGGGAAACGGCAGCCGCGCCGACCTCCGACACCAGCCGGTCGCGATAGAAGCGCTCCAGCGCGAACGGCTCGATCAGCTCGGGAGTCCTTCCGGTGGCGATCTGCTCGGCCAGCGTCTTGCCGACGATCGGCGCGGCCTTGAAGCCGTAGGTGCCCCAGCCGGCGCTGAGCATGAAGCCCTCGACCTCGGTCGAGCCGAGGATCGGGCTGTAATCGGGGCTGATGTCGCAGAGCCCCGCCCAGCTGCGAAGGATGCGGGAGCGCTCGAGCTGCGGGAAGAGCTCGAGCGTGTGGCGCGAGCACTCCTGGAGAAAGTTGAGGGTCCCCTGCTGGCGATAGGTCGTCCACGGCTCGATCTCGGCGCCGATCAGGAACTCGCCGCGGTCGGTCTGGGAGATGTAGATGTGCATCTGCGAGGAGACGACGACGATGTCGAGCAGCGGCTTCAGCGGCTCGGTCACGAACGCCTGCAGGATGTGGGTCGTGATCGGCAGTTCCAGCCCGGCCATCTCGGCGATCGTCGAGCTCCAGCCGGCGGTGGCGCTGACCACCTGCCCGGCGGCGATCCGGCGGCCGTCGGCGAGTCTCACCCCGGTCGCCCTGCCGATTCGGAGCGCTCGATCCCCGCCACCTCGGTATAGGGATGGATCTCCGCGCCGCCCTCGTCGGCGCCGCGCGCAAATCCCCAGACGACGGCGTCGTGGCGAATGATCCCGCCCGGAGGATGGTAGAGCGCCCCCATCACCGGGTAGACGGCGTCCGGCTCCAGCGACATCGCCGGCGCCAGGCGCGGATCTCCTCGGGGCCGATCACCCGCGAGTCGATCCCGGCAAGGCGGTTCACCTCCGCTCGCTCGGTCATCACGAACATCGCGCGGTCGGTGTGGGCGAGCGTGAGGTGGCCCTGCTGCGAGAACAGGAGGTTGAAGTTGAGCTCCGCCGAGAGGCCCTCGTACAGCTTCACCGAGGCGTCGTAGAACCTCGCCCCCTCGGGCGTCTTGTAGTTGGCCCGCAGGATGGTGGTGTTGCGCCCCGCGGCGCCAGAGCCGATGTAGCCCTTCTCCAGGACGCAGATGTCGCTGATGCCGTGCTCGTGAGCCAGGTAGTAGGCGATCGCCAGGCCGTGCGATCCACCGCCGATGATGACGACGTCGTAGCGATCCCGCAGCTCGGGGCGTGGGGCGCCACATGCGGCGCCTGCGGAAGAGCTCACGCATCCGCCGTCACCTTCTCGCTGAGCGGGGCCGGCAGGGCGGCGACGCCGACGGCCCGCCCTCCCAGGCTCCTCGCCGCGTCGACGAACACGGTCCAGACGTAGTCGGCAAAGCCCGCGCCGAACAGGTGTAGGAAGTCGTCGCCCCCCTCCCGCAGGACCATCGCCGGGGTGCGGGCGACCGAGACCGGCGCGAACGCGCGCTCGGGGAAGCGCTGCGGCCGCAGGTCGAGCGCCGTCGCCCGCGCGAAGGTCTCGCGCGCGAGCGGCCCGACAACCGCGTTCGAGCCCAGCGCGGCGGTCAGCTCGTGGACGGAGGCAAACCGGGCGGCCGAGGCCGCCGCCTCGAGCTCCCCGCGCACCCGCGCGGTTGCCTCGGGCGGGGTCAGCGCGAGCACGTGCTCCGCGCTCACCGGACACCACCACACCCCCTCGTGCAGGCTTGCCCGCCCGGCTCGAGCGCGGCGCCGCCGGCGAGCTCCGACGACGATCGACGACACCACCCCGGCCTCGCCCCGGAGCTCGATCTTGCCGAGGAAGGAGATGTCGGCTACTCCGACCGAGGACCGGCAGGCGGCGGCCTCGCGCTCGCTCTCGCCGTAGCCGGTCACGACTCGCCAGCCCGCGCGCTCGCCGAAGCGGGCGCCGGCGCCGCGGTGCACCCACTCGATCGGGCTGCGCAGAGCCGGTCTGACGCCGTTCACGGGCCTGGCCGCATCCGGGGCGAGGAATTCGAAGCTCATCCCCGCAGCCGCTCCTGGTCGGGGTCGTAGAAGGGCGCGGTCTGCACCTGGGCGCTCAGCCGCCTCCCGTCGTCGGCCAGGGTGATCGTCGCGCCGTCCTCGGCCAGGGCGATCGGCACCCAGGCGAGGCCGATGGAGCGGGCGAGCTTGGGCGAGAAGCGCGACGAGGTCACCCGCCCGACCGGCTCGCCGCCGTCGCCCACCACGGCGGCGCCCTCCCGGGGGACGTCTCCGTTGGAGATCGTGAAGCCGACGAGCTTGTTCTCCTCGCCGCGCTCCTGCACGGACTCCAGTGCCCAGCGGCCGATGAAGTCCTCGTCCTTGTCGAGCTTGACGATCCAGGGCATCGCCGCCTCGAGCGCGTTCGACTCGGCGTCGGTGTCCTGGCCGACCAGGATGTGCATCTTCTGAAGCCGGAGGATGCGCTGGGGCTCGAGTCCGAACGCCCTGATCCCGTCGGGCTCACCGGCCTCGACGAGCACGTCCCAGAGGTGCTCGGCGAGAGGCCCCGGGCAGTGCAGCTCGTAGCCGAGCTCTCCGACGAAGCCGATGCGAAGCAGCAGGCATGGCACGCCGGCCACATGCGCGCGCTTTCCGTCCAGGTAGGAGAAGGAGTCGTTGGAGCAGTCGAGATCGGTGAGAGCGGAGAGGATCTCGCGCGAGCGGGGGCCGGCGAGGTTGAAGGCGCTGAGACCCTGGCTGACCTCGGTCAGGTGAACCTCGAGGTCCCACTCCGCGAGCCACCAGGCGAACCAGCTCTCCACCGCATCGGCGCCGCTGGAGGTGGTGGTGACGTAGAAGGACTCGTCGTCCAGGCGGCAGACTGTCCCGTCGTCGGTTATCCGGCCGGCGTCGTCGCCGAGCACCCCGTAGCGGATCCGGCCCGGCTTCAGGTTGTCGAAGCGGTTGGGATAGAGCAGGTTGAGGAAGGCGGCCGGCCTCCGGCCCGCGGACGATCAGCTTGCCCAGGGTCGAGACGTCGATCAGGCCAACGCTGTCGTGGACGGACATCGTCTCGGCCTCGGGGTCGCCGTAGTCGTAGGGCCGCCGCCAGTCACCCGCCCACATCACGTTGCCTCCGAGCTCCCGGTGACGACCGTGCACGGCCGAGCGCTTGGCGGGCTCGAACGGCCGCCCGGCGAGCGCTCCCATCGGCACCGCCGACCACGGAGGCCGCGCGGTGGTCAGGCCCACCTCCTCGACGGAGGCTCCGGTCTCGGCCGACATCTGGCGGATCGACGGCAGCTGGCACATCCGGCCCTGGCACGGGCCCATGGTCACGGTCGTGTAGCGCTTCAGCAGCTCGAGCGAGTCGTAGCCCTCCTCGATCGAGACGCCGATGTCCTTGCTGGTGACGTCCTCGCAGAGGCAGGCGAAGCAGCGCTTGTGCTTCGGGTTCGAGCCCGTCTCGGGCACCAGCGGCGCCGCGCCCTGCTCGCCCTCGCCGCTCAGCTTCTCGCGGTCGGCCTCGAGGCGCTCGCGGTCGTCCTCGCCCCCGAGCTCGAGCGAGAGGGCGGCCTCGGCGCCGGCGACGGAGCCCGATACCTCGGCCTCGCCCCTTGACCCCTGCCCCGCGACCGCGCCCGCCGCGTAGATGCCCGGCGGGGCCTGGTCCGGGAGGTAGGCGCCGCTCGCCGCGTCCCAGCGGGCCTTGGCGCCCGCCTGCAGCAGCAGCGAGGTCGACGGCACTGTCCCGCCCGATACACCGAGCAGGTCGCAGTCGAGGCCGCGCTCGGAGCCCGCGACAGGCCGTCCGCCCTCATCCAACGCGGCGATCACCGCCCCACGGACCCCTCGGCGGCCGATCGCCTCGACCACGGCGCTTGCGGACAGCAGCGGGATCCCCGCCATTTCGAGTGGCCCCGCGAGCTCTTCCGCGACGGCTCCCGCCGGGCGCGAGTCGACCACGCTCGAGACGGCGACCCCGGCTCCGCTCAGCGCCAGCGCGGACTCGATCCCGCGGTCGCCGGTGGTGGCAATGACCGCCGTCCGCCCCGGCCGGACCCCGTAGAGCGAGGCGAGCCGCTCGGCGCCGGAGCAGAGCATCACCCCCGGGAGGTCGTTGCCCTCGAACAGCAGCGGCTGCTCGATCGATCCGGTGGCGGCGATGTGACGGTCGGCCCGAACCTGGTGCAGCGTGCTCCCTCGCCAGACGGGCACGAGTCCGTCGAAGAAGCCGAGCGCGGCGGCGGGGGCGAGCACCTCGACGCCGGCGGAGCGAACCCGAGCGGCCAGCTCCCGGGCCTCGCCGGCGCCGTTGCCGGCCAGCATCGCCCCGCCCAGCTCAGGGCCGTCGTCCACCAGGACGACGTCGCCGCCGATCTCGGCGGCGCGCAGAGCCGCGGTCATGCCGGCGATGCCACCGCCCACCACCAGCACGTCGGCGTGCCGTCGCCGATACTCGGTGCGCCAGTTGCGGTGAGCCTGGTGGCGGGGCAGGCGGCCGAGGCCGGCGGCGCGCCGGAGCACTTTCTCCCACAGCGGCCACAGGCGCCGAGGCCGGATGAAGGTCTTGTAGTAGAAGCCGGGCGGAGTCAGCCGGCTACCGAAGAAGTCGGTGGCGCGCATCGCGTCGAAGCCCAGCGAGGGCTGTGCGTTCATGTGGCTCACCTTCATCCCCGCGCGCACCGGCTCCGTGCAGGCGCGGACGCCGGGCCAGCCATCCACCTCGACCAGGCAGTTGGGGCACTGGCCGGCGCAACAGAGCAGGCCGCGCGGCCGGTGGTACTTGAAGCTGCGCGAGAGCACGCGCCGGCCGGCGGCGTGCAAGGCCGAGCCAATCGTGTCGCCCTCGAGCGCCTCGATCCGCTTGCCGTCGAAGCTGAACTCGACCGTGCGGCCGCGGCTTATGCGTTCGTTCGGGCTGGGGGGGAGGCGGTTGCTCAATGTTCCGGGAGCCCCACCCAGCTGACCTCGTTGGTGGTGGTGTCGCGATCGGCTAGGAACCAGGCTCGGCAACCGGAGCGGTGATACCACCACTCGCGCTGCGGGCCGGCGACGTTGCGGCGGAAGTAGTTGTAGGTGTTGAGGTCGCGCGGCGAGGGCTTTCGCGTCGGCCTGGGCACCACCTCACCCCCGAAGGTGAAGTCGGTGATCTCGCGCTCGCCGCAGTTGGGACAGGTGAGGAGAAACGACATCGCGCTTTCGCTCATAGACTAGACAAATTGGTACAAAGAGGCAAGGTGGGCGCCACGGCGGGCGGTTCCCCGATCCCAGACAGAAACTTCTTCCTAAGAGCTCAGGAGATTCCTCAGCCTTTTATCTATATGTCCGCGTGGCAGTTTGCTTGATCGACGAGCCCCGAGGCGGTTGACTCCCCACCCCGTTCGATCTCTTCGAGTGAGGAGGAGCAATGACAATCCCAGTGCGCTTGCACCGCAGCGAGCTGTGCGTCCCCGGCACCAGCGAGCGGATGCTCGAGAAGGCGCCGAGCCTCGGAGCTGATGTCGTCATGCTCGATCTCGAGGACGCAGTCGCGCCGGACGACAAGCCTCAGGCGCGGGAAAACGTGATCGCTGCCCTTCGGGAGCTCGACTGGAGCGGCTGCACGGTCACCCTCAGGATCAACGGGCTCGACACGCGCTACTGCTACCGGGACATCGTCGACGTCGTCGAGCAGAGTGGTCGCTGGCTCGACACCGTCCTGCTCCCGAAGGCGAGCTGCGCGGCCGACATCCATCTGCTCGCCACGCTGTTGTCGCAGATCGAGGAGGAGGTCGGGATCGAGCGATCGGATCGGGATCTCGGCGCTGATCGAGACCGCGCCCGGGATGGTGAACCTCGACGAGATCGCCGCCAGCTCCCCGGATCGGATGGAGGCGCTGATCTTCGGCGTCGCGGACTACGCCGCGTCGATCCAGAGCCAGACCGCTTCGATCGGGGGCTCGGACGCGGGGTACGCGGTGATCACGGATCCGGACGCCACGGACGGCGACGGCCGCGACCTCCACTGGGGGGACCAGTGGCACTACCCCCTGGCTCGAATCGCGGTCACCTGCCGGGCGCAGGGGCTGAGGCCGATCGACGGCCCATTCGGCGACTTCAGCGACCCCGAGGGCTACCTGGTGGCTGCCCGCCGCGCTTCGATCCTCGGCTTCGAGGGCAAGTGGTGCATCCACCCCTCCCAGATCGAGCTGGCGAACGAGGTCTTCTCGCCGAACGAGCGCCTGGTCTCACGGACCCGGAGGGTGAAGGCGGCAATGGAGGAGGCCGCTGAGGCCGGCAAGGGCGCGGTCTCACTCGATGGGCGCCTGATCGACGCCGCCTCGCTGAGGATGGCCGAACACCTCCTGGCGAAGATCGAGCTGATCGAAGAGCGACAGGACGGGTCCGGGGCGGTGCGAGTGGTGGGCGCTGCGTCGAACGGCTGACGCTCACGACCACCGTCGGTCCCGAGCTGGATGATTCGCCCGCCGGGGCTCTCCGGCTATGGCATTCTTCGCCGATGACCCGGCCGGTCGTTCTCGGAGTCGTGGGCGACTCCGCAGCCGGTAAGACCACCCTCACTCGTGGCCTCGTTCGCATTCTCGGAGGCCGCGACCACGTCTCCTACATCAGTGGCGACGACTATCACCGCTACGGGCGACGGGAGCGCGCCGAGCTCGGCACCACCCCGCTCGACCCGGCCGCAAACCACCTCGACATCCTCGGACAGCACATCGGGCATCTCCGAGCGCGACGCCCGATTCTGAAGCCGGTGTACGACCACCGCAACGGGACCCTGGGTCCGCCCGAGTACGTGCGTCCGAGCTCATACGTGGTGGTGGAGGCCCTGCTCGGCTTCCACTCCGAGGAGCTTTGCGCCGCGCATGACATCCGCGTGTTTCTGGCGCCACCCGAGGCCCTGAGGCGGAAATGGAAGCTCACTCGTGACTGCACGCGCCGGGGCTATACGACCCATGAGGTGATCAACGAGCTCGACCTCCGAGAGCACGACGCGGAGACCTATATCCAGCCCCAGCGAGCGCGCGCGGACATCGTGATCTCGTTCACGCCCTTCGTCAGCGACGACCCCGAGCGACTCGACGCCCACCTGATTCTCCGGGACACCCTCAGGCACCCCGATCTGTCCCCGTTTCTGCGACCCGACGGGGACGGCCCGACTCTGGTTCGCCGCGGGCAGGAATCGCTGCTTCGAATCCCGGGTGAGACCGATTCGTCGCTCGCGGCCGAGCTGGAGGACGCGATCTGGGAGCGGATGCAGTACGCGAGTCGGCTCCGCGCTCAGCGGCTCGGGGAGTTCACGATCGGGACCGACTTGCACCGCTCGGAGTCGCTCGCTCTCGCCCAGACCTTGTTGCTGTATCACCTCGTCTCGACGCGCGCCGAGATCGAGCGCGGGGATCGATCCCCACGACCGTCGCCTCCCGGGCGTCACCGGCGCCGATTCGGCGCTTCACTCCTGAGCCTGGTCACTCCTTTTCGCTTTGCCCTCGCGAGCGCGGGTGAGCTCTTCGCGGGCCGCCGGCGAGCGGACGAAGTCGATGAAGGTGTCGACTGACTCCGGGCTCGGCCCCACGGTTGACCTGACCGCGTGCCAGGATCGCTTCGGCAGCCCCCCGCGCGGGCTGATCGCCGCCAGGTGGCCGGAGCCGAGCTCGAGCTCCACCGCGTCACGGGATTGAAGCGCGATCCCCAGCCCCATCCTGGCGGCGTTCTTGATCGCACCATTCGATCCAAGGGTGAGCAGCGGTGGCTGAAGCTGGTTGGAATCCAGGTACACCTCGCAGAGGCGGCGGGTCCCCGATCCCTGCTCGCGCATCAGCCAGGGGGTGTGGGCGAGCTCGTCGACCGCTACCCAGGGGCGCTTCGCGAGGGGGTCGCCGGGTGCCGTGATCAGGACGAACTCGTTGTCGAGGAACTGCACCGCCTCGAAGCCGCGATCCGCCGGAGCGCGGCCGGAGATCGCGACGTCGGCCTCGTGGGCCTCGAGTCGCCGGAAGACCTCTTGCCGATTGCCGACGTCGACGCTCAGCTCGAGCTCGGGGTGAACCTCCCGGAAGGCCCGGATCAACGGCGGCAACAGGTACTCCCCGGCGGTGGTCACGGCGGTGATCCGGAGGTGACTTCCGGCGCCCCGGGCGACCTCGCCGGCCACCTCGGAGCCTTCCTTGAGCAGGGCGAGGACGTCGGTCGCGTACCGCGCATATGTGTTGCCGGCCGGAGTCGGCCTGACGCCGCGACCAACGCGCTCCGTCAGCTGCACGCCGAGCTCCCGTTCGAGAGCCGCAACCGCCGCGGAAACCGACGGCTGAGTTACGACGAGCTCCTCGGCCGCGGCGGTGACCGAGCCGCTGCGAACGACGGCGAGGAAGGCCGAGAGCTGAGTCAGGGTGACAGCCAAGCGGTTGTCCAATGTATAGGGCTTGACCTATCGATTCAAGCGTTTTCTTAGTTTGAAGCCAAGGGCTCGCTGTGCGAAGGTGCTCGCCGCATGGGCGCATTCCCTGCTCCGATCTCGCCGTCCGAAAGGCTGCTCTGCGGGCCGGGTCCGACCAACCTCGACCCCGCTGCGCTAGAGGCGATGCGAAGGCCCATGCTCGGGCACCTCGACCCCGAGCTGCACGACATCCTGCTCGACCTGATCGACGCTGCTTCGCCGGGTTTACCGCGCGGATTCGGGGCTGGTACTGCCGCTGCAGGCGACCGGAACATCGGGGATGGAGGCCGGCCTGGCGAACCTGGTCGAGCCGGGCGACACGGTGATCGTCGGGACGACCGGGTACTTCGGCAGGCGAATCGCCGAGATCGCGCGGCGCCATGGAGGGCAGGTCGAGGAGGTCTCGGCGGATTGGGGCGAGCATGTGCCCAACGAGCGCCTCCTCGCCGCCCTCGATCGGCACCCGCGAGCGCGGCTGCTCGCGGTCGTCCATGGCGAGACGTCGACCGGCAGCGAGCACCCCGTGGCGGAGCTTGGCGCCGCCATGCGGGGGCGCGAGACCCTCCTGATGGTCGACTGCGTGACCACTCTCGGTGGAGTCGAGTTCGACTTCGACGGCTGGGGGATCGACTATGCCTACTCCTGCACTCAGAAGTGCCTGGCGGCGCCGCCCGGGATGTCCCCGATCGCCGTTTCCGACCGGGCGCTCGAACGGGTGCGCACCAGGCGGACAGCGGTGCCGTTCTCGCTCGACCTCGAGCTCCTCAAGGCCTACTGGGTGGATCGCCCGGCCACCTACCACCACACCGCCCCGATCCTTCATATTTACGCCCTCCACGAGGTGCTTCGCCAGGCTCTGCTCGAGGGCCTCGAGCGGCGCTGGGCGAGACACGCAGAGGCCGGTGACCATTTGCAGGAGCGGGCGCGGGAGGGCGGCTTCGCGCTTCTGGCGGAACCGGATCACCAGCTCGCCCCGCTGACGGCGATCCGCGTTCCCGATGGGATCGATGGCAAGGCGGTGCAGAAGCGGCTGCTCGCCGAGGAGGGGATCGAGGTTGGGGGCTCCCTTGGCCCGGATTCGCCCCCGATTTGGCGGGTTGGGCTGATGGGCCCAAACGCTCGCACGGAGGTGGCCGACCGCGTCTTCGAGGCGGCGACCGCGATCGTCGAGGGCCAGCGGGTCGCGGTCGCCGGATGATCCGAGAAGCAAGATCGCACGACGGATAGCCGAGCGTTAGCAGCGCGGCGCTCGCAGATGCTCGCAGCGCGAGGGTCGGGCGAGCCCCGGCCTCAGCCATCGGCGCTGACGCCGTAGCGTCCCAGATCCCGAAGGCATGTGGGCGCTATACATACGATCTAGGCAAATCCTGGGCCGTTTCACTATTGCCCGGGAAGTGAGTATGTGAGATACGTACAACCAATGTCGCGGATCGCCTGCGCAATTCCTGCTGATGGGCTCGGGTGGAGTCCCGTGCGATGAGCGCTGAGGCGCGCCCAACCGCCGACGATGTCCGGAAGGCGGTCTCCGACGAGGGAATCGAGTTCCTGTTCGCGAGCTTCGTGGACATGCACGCGAAGCCGAACGCGAAGCTGATTCCGGCGGAGGAGCTCGAGGGCCTGTTCACCGACGGCGCCGGCTTCGCCGGGTTCGCGGCGGGGGACATCGGCCAGACGCCCGACAGCCCCGACCTGATCGCGATGCCGGACGTCGGTTCCTTCACCAAGCTGCCCTGGAAGCCGACCATCGGCTGGTTCTCGAGCGACGCCACTGTCGAGGGCGAGGAGTGGCCCTACTGCCCGCGGACGATCCTGCGCCATCAGCTCGAGCGCGCCAGGGACGCCGGCTACGAGTTCAAGATCGGCTTCGAGCTCGAGTACTTCCTGGTGCGCAAGACCGAGGACGGCGGGATCGAGGTCGCCGACCCGCTCGACACCCTCGAGCAGCCCTGCTACGACGCCCGGGCGCTGACCCGGAACTTCGACTTCGTCTCCGAGGTCGTCAAGAACGTCAACTCGCTCGGCTGGGGGCTGTACGCCACCGACCACGAGGACGCCAACGGACAGTTCGAGCAGAACTTCGTCTACGCGGACGCGCTCACCACCTGCGACCGGGCGATCTTCTTCCGCTACATGGTCGAGGCGATGGCCCAGGAGCGCGGCCTGCTCGCCACCTTCATGCCGAAGCCGTTTGCGCACCTGACCGGCAACGGCTGCCACATGCACATGAGCCTCTGGGACGGCGAGGTCAATCTGTTCGATGCCGATAGGAGCAAGGACGAGCGCGGAATGGGCCTCAGCGAGACCGGATACAACTTCCTCGGCGGGCTGAAGAAGCACGCCAAGGCCTACATCGCGCTCACGGCTCCCACCGTCCCCTCCTACAAGCGGCTCGTGATCGGCGCCCCGGCGAGCGGCGCGACCTGGGCTCCGGCCTATGTCACCTACGGCTGGAACAACCGGACGGTGATGCTCCGGATCCCCGAGCCGGGACGGATCGAGGACCGCACGGTGGACGGGTCCTGCAATCCCTATCTCGCCGCGACGGCAATTCTCGCCGCGGGTCTCGACGGGATCGAGAACGAGGTCGACCCGGGAGAGCCGACCAACATGAACATGTACGAGACGACCGAGGAGGACCGGCGGAACCTGGGGATCGAGACGCTCCCGGCCAACCTGCTCGACGCTACCCGTGAGGTCGAGCGGAACGAGGTACTCCGCAAGGCGCTCGGCTCGGTCGGGGAGGAGGACTACGTCGACTACTTCGTCCGCTGCAAGCGGCGGGAGTGGCAGGCCGCGCACGAGCAGATCACTAAATGGGAGATCGACCGCTATCTCCAGCTCTACTGAGGGTGAGGAGGTGAACTCATGTGCGGCATCGCCGGGCTGTTCAGCAAGTCGAGCACCGTTGAGGAGAGCCTCGGCGCGCACCTGAGCGCGATGCTCGGGCAGCTCGCCGATCGCGGCCCCGACAGTGCCGGGGTCGCGCTCTACCGGGACCCTGCCCCGAGCGGATCCTGCAAGGTCTCGCTGTTCTCGCCGCAGACCGACTACCCCTGGCACCACCTGGAGGGGAGGCTGGCGGAGAGCTTCGGCTCCGTCGGCGAGCCCGATCTCCGCTCCACTCACGCGCTGTTCGTGGTCGAGGGAGAGGGTCAACAGGTCCAGCGCTGGCTCGGCGCCGAGTACCCGGAGCTGCGGGTGATGAGCGTCGGCGAGCGAATCGAAATCTACAAGGAGGCCGGCGACCCGCGTGACTTCATCAAGCGCTTCGGCCTCGAGGGGATCTCGGCCAGCCACGCCCTCGGCCACACCCGGATGGCGACCGAGAGCCGCGTCACCACCGAGCATTCGCATCCATTCTCGACCGGCCTCGACCTCTGCCTGGTCCACAACGGCTCGCTCTCCAACCACAACCGGCTGCGCGTTTTCCTCCGCCGCGAGGGAATCGAGTTCCAAACCGACAACGACTCCGAGGTTGCGGCCGGCTATCTGACCTGGCGGCTGTCGCGGGGCGACGACCTGGAGACGGCGCTCGACGGCTGTCTCGACGATCTCGATGGCTTCTATACGTTCGCGGTCGGCACTGCCGACGGCTTCGCAGTACTGCGCGACCCGATCGCCTGCAAGCCCGCGGTGCTGGCCGAGAGCGAGGACTGGGTCGCGATGGCCTCGGAGTATCGCGCGATCGCAGCGCTGCCTGGAGCGGACGAGGCAGAGCTGTGGGAGCCGGAGCCGGGGCGCGTCTACTCGTGGCAACGGGTGAAGGTCTGATGAGCCCCGCCCAGGCCGCCCTCGTGTCGGTCGATCTCGCGACCACCACGGTCAGGGAGCTGAACCAGCGGCTCCACGATGCCGGCCCCGACGGCCCCTTGCATTGGCGAGTCGCCAACCCGAACGGCGCCCACGCGGTTGCGGCCGGCCTCGACGGCGAGCTCGAGGTTGAGATCGCGGGGCACGTGGGCTACTACTGCGCCGGGATGAACAAGCTCGCCACGGTCCGGATCGAGGGCAACTGTGGCACCGGCGTGGCCGAGAACATCATCTCCGGGGCGGTGATCATAAGCGGCGACGCGAGCCAGTCGGCGGGGGCCTCGGGACGCGGCGGCCTGGTGGTGATCAAGGGCAGCGCCTCGGCCCGCTGCGGGATCTCGATGAAGGGGGTCGACATCGTCGTCCACGGCTCGATCGGCCACGTGGGGGCGTTCATGGCGCAGAAGGGGCGGCTGGTCGTGCTCGGAGACGCCGGTGACGACCTCGGCGATTCCATCTACGAGGCGCGGGTTTACGTCCGAGGCGAGGTCGCGAGCCTGGGGGCGGACTGCGTCGAGAAGGAGATGGGAGACGAGCACCGCTCGGAGCTCGCCGAGCTGCTGGACAGCGGCGAGGCCAGCGCCGACCCCAGGGACTTCCGCCGGTACGGATCGGCGCGGCGCCTCTACCACTATGAGATCGACAACGCGGGCGACTTCTGATGGCCGAGTTCGACGCGCTCGGCAGGCGGGAGGGGTTTCAGCCCGGCCTGGCCGGGCGCTGGCGCCCGGGCCTGCGCGAGTCGGCGCTCTTCGACCGCAACGTGATCCACGAGATCCACCGGATGGCGCGGGAGGGGATCTACGACATCCGCGGCTTCGGGGCCAAGCGGCGTGTCCCTCACTTCGATGACCTGCTCTTTCTCGGCGCCAGCATCTCGCGCTACCCGCTCGAGGGGTACCGCGAGCGCTGCGCCACCGACGTCACCCTCGGCACCCGGTTCGCGACGGAGCCGATCCACCTCGAGATCCCGATCACGATCGCCGGGATGAGCTTCGGGGCGCTGTCGGCGCCGGCCAAGGAGGCGCTGGGGAGGGGCGCCAGCGCGGTCGGCACCAGCACCACCACCGGCGACGGTGGGATGCTGCCCGAGGAGCGCGACCACTCGGACAAGCTCGTCTACCAGATGCTTCCCTCGCGCTACGGGATGAACCCGGACGACCTTCGCCGGGCCGACGCCGTCGAGGTCGTGGTCGGCCAGGGCGCCAAGCCGGGCGGCGGCGGCATCCTGATGGGACAGAAGATCTCCGACCGGGTCGCCGAGATGCGCGACCTGCCGAAGGGGATCGACCAGCGGAGCGCCTGCCGCCACCCCGATTGGACCGGCCCCGACGACCTCGAGATCAAGATCCACGAGCTGCGCGAGATCACCGACTGGCGCAAGCCCGTCTACGTCAAGATCGGAGCCACCCGGACCTACTTCGACGTGGCGCTCGCGGTCAAGGCCGGCGCGGACGTGATCGTCCTCGATGGCATGGAGGGCGGCACGGCGGCGACTCAGGAGATGTTCATCGAGCACGTCGGGATCCCGATCCTGGCGGCGATCCCGGAGGCGGTGCGATCGCTCCAGGAACTGGGCATGCACCGAAAGGTGCAGCTGATCGTCTCCGGGGGGATCCGCTCCGGAGCCGACGTGGCCAAGGCGCTCGCGCTCGGGGCGGATGCCTGCTCGATCGGGGTCGCCGCGGTCGTTGCGCTCGGCGACAACTCTCCGCGCTTCGAACAGGAGTACGAGAAGATCGGCACGGCGGCCGGCTACTACGACGACTGGCACGAGGGCCGCGACCCGGTCGGGATCTCCACCCAGGACGACGAGCTCGCCAGACGCTTCGACCCCGAGCTCGGAGGCCGGCGGCTGGCCAACTACCTACGCGCGATGGTGCTCGAGGCGCAGACCCTTGCCCGCGCCTGCGGCAAGTCTCACCTGCACAACCTGGAGCCCGAGGACATGGTGGCCCTGACCGTCGAGGCGGCGGCGATGTCCAAGGTGCCGCTGGCGGGGACCAGCTGGATCCCGGGACGGGAGCCCCGCGCGTACTCTGAGGCGAACCCTATGGAGGTTGATTGAGATGGCGACGATTCTGTGTGTGCTCTATGACGATCCGGAGGGCGGCTACCCGCCACAGTACCCGCGCGACGAGATCCCCAGGATCGAGCGATATCCCGACGGGCAGACGACGCCCACCCCGGAGGCGATCGACTTCACCCCGGGCGAGCTGCTCGGCTGCGTTTCGGGTGAGCTCGGCCTGCGCAAGTTCCTCGAGGCGGCCGGCCACGAGCTGATCGTCACCGCCGACAAGGACGGCGAGGACTCTGAGTTCGAGCGGAGGCTTCCCGACGCCGATGTGGTCATCTCGCAGCCCTTCTGGCCCGCCTACCTGACCGCCGATCGGATCGCCAAGGCGCCCAACCTGAAGCTGGCGATCACCGCTGGCATCGGCTCCGATCATGTCGACCTCCAGGCGGCGATCGAGAACGGGATCACCGTCGCGGAGGTCACCTACTGCAACTCGATCAGCGTCTCCGAGCACGTGGTGATGATGATCCTGGCGCTGGTGCGCAACTACATCCCTTCCTACAAAATCGTCGTCGACGGCGGCTGGAACATCGCCGACGCCGCCTCCCGCGAGTACGACCTCGAGGGATGCAGGTCGGGACGGTCGCGGCGGGCCGGATCGGCTCGGCGGTGCTGAGGCGGCTCAAGCCGTTCGACGTCGGGCTCCACTACACCGACCGCCACCGCCTCCCGGAGAGGTGGAGAAGGAGCTCGGGGTCACCTTCCACGAGATCGACCGAGGACATGGTCCCGGTCTGCGACGTGGTGACGATCAACGCGCCGCTTCACCCCGAGACCGAGCACCTCTTCGACGACGAGATGATCGGGCGGATGAAGCGCGGCGCCTACATCGTCAACACCGCGCGCGGCAAGATCTGCGACCGCGACGCGGTCGTCCGAGCGCTCGAGTCCGGCCAGCTCGCCGGCTACGCGGGCGACGTCTGGTTCCCGCAGCCGGCGCCGCAGGACCATCCCTGGCGGACGATGCCGTGGCACGGCATGACCCCCCACACCTCGGGCACCAGCCTCTCGGCGCAGGCCCGCTACGCGGCCGGCTGCCGGGAGATCCTCGAGTGCTTCTTCGCCGAGAAGCCGATCCGCGAGGAGTACCTGATCGTGGAGGGCGGCAAGCTGGCCGGAGCGGGTGCCCACTCCTACAGCGAGGGGGACGCCACCGCCGGCGCCGAGGAGGCGGCGCGGTTCGGCCGCTGAGGCAGACGCGACGTCGGCGTGGGCAAGGACTGGCTGAGCGCCAAGTAGCGGCGGCGTGACAGCATGGCGCCGTGGACAAGGGGCTCGCCGTCTTCGTCATGGCCGTGGTCGGGGGCTGCATCGCACTGCAGGCGCCGATCAATGCCGGACTGGGCAAGTCGACTGGGAGCTTCGCTGCCGCGACGATCTCGTTCGCTGTCGGCACGGTGCTGCTCGCCGCGATCGTCGTCTTCAGCGGCAAGGCGGGCGGCCTGGGCGACGTCGCCGGCGTCCAGTGGTACTACCTGCTCGGCGGGGCGCTCGGCGCCGCCTACGTGTTCTCCGCCCTGGTGCTGGTCAGCCAGATCGGCGCCGGGGGCGTCGCGGCGGCGACGGTGACGGGCCAGCTCATCACCTCCGTCGTCCTCGACCGGATCGGCTTCCTCGGTCTCGATCAGGAGCCGCTTGGCGCCGATCGATTGGTCGGCGTGGCGCTCCTGCTCGCGGGGACCTTCCTGGTCGTCCGTTAGGCTCGCTCGCTGGTCAGGCATGAGCTGGGCGAAGGGGGCCGCAACGAGGTGGCCCGCTCGGTCAACGCCCTCCGCGAGCGCCGCGGCTTCTAGCCGCCGCTCGGGCTAGGCGGCAGCCCGCAGGCGGGAGGGCGCGCGGCCCCCGCGGCGAGGAGCGTGCTCCGACGCGTAGCTCGGCGGCGCGATCCGGAGATAGTGGCCGAAGGCCCAGTCGACGAAGCGCTTTCGCCCGGCGGTCCTGATCAGGGCGCGCTGGACCCGGGCGGGCAGCCGGGGAAGGAGGCGCTGGGCGCGGAGCAGCCAGCGGAACTTCGACTCGTGCGCGTCGACGAACTCGGAATAGTTACGGAGCGCCCGCTCGCGGTCCTGGCGTCCGTCGAGGACCGCGCGCAGCTCGTTGCCGGCCATGATCCCGAAGTAGAGGGCGGTCCTGATCCCCTCGGCGGTCAGCGGCAGGCACTGCCCGGCGGAGTCGCCGACGAAGAAGATCCCGTCCTCGGTTCCCGAGCGGAGCTTGTGGGGGATCCAGTTCCCCTGGTAGCGAACCGGCGGACGCTCGAGGTCCTCGGCGAGCAGCACGGTCGTCTCCTTGACGTGGAAGCGAGGGTCGAAGGAGCCGACCCCGATCCGCTGCTCATCGGACGCCGGGAAGCTCCAGCCGTAGCCGGCGGGCACGTAGCGACGGTCGATCCAGATCTCGAGGTCGTCGCTGGAGCTCCCGGGGTGAACCTCGAGGCCGCGCGAAAGCGGCGCATCGGGCGGTTGGTAGCCGCCGTCGGCGGCAAGGATCCGCCGCCAGCCGAGCGCGTCGACGATCAGCGGTGCTGAGACGTCGCCGCGGTCCGTGTGAACGGTCTCCCCGCTTCGCCCGTTCACCTTGGCGGTCTCGAATTCGGCATCGGATTGTGCCCAGAGCAGCTCGCAGAGCTGCCGGTAGTCGAAGGTCGAGAAGGTCCAGGGCAGCGGGTAGCGCGAGGTCCCGTGCGGCGTGTGGACGACGAGCTCGCCGAACTCCTGGCGGGCGGAGTCCTCGAGCCCGAGCGCCCGCAGCCATTCCGTCGGGATCCCGCAGGCGGATGTCTGCCGCTCGCCGATCTCGTAGCGGTCGAGCACCAGCACCCGTGCCTCGACCCCGGCGAGCTGACGGGCGACGGCGAGGCCGGCGAAGCTCGCCCCGCAGACGACCACGTCGAAGTCCCCGGAAATCGGGGTGCGCTTCTCGCCGCGCTTGGTGAGGCGCTGGGGCATCGCCCAGACGGTAGCCGAAGGCAAGGTCTCAGCGCCACGGCTGGCCCATGCGTTTAAGGCTTGTTCTGCCAAACTGTTCCGCTCGTGCCCGCGAGCACCGACACAGTCACGGAGGCATCCGCGGAATCCCCGGCGGATACCCAGCCCGAGGCCGCTCCGGCGGTCTCGGATGACCTCCTGATCGAGGTCGACGGAAAGCTCGTCCCCAACTACGACGCGACCATCCACCCCTTCAGCGAAGGGGACGTGGTCAGCGGCAAGGTGGTCCGAATCGATCAGGACGAGATCCTCGTCGACATCGGCTACAAGTCGGAGGGGGTCATCCCCTCGAACGAGCTCTCGATCCGGAAGTCGGTCGATCCCTCCGACGAGGTGCAGCTCGGCGAGGAGGTCGACGCCCTGGTCCTCACCAAGGAGGACCAGGAGGGACGCCTGATCCTCTCCAAGAAGCGCGCCCGCTTCGAGAAGGCCTGGCGCCGGATCGAGGCGGCGGCGGAGTCCGGTGAGCCGGTCGAGGGCACGGTGATCGAGGTGGTCAAGGGCGGCCTGATCCTCGACCTCGGGGTGCGTGGCTTCCTGCCCGCCTCGCTGGTCGACATTCGCCGAGTCCAGAACCTCGACGAGTTCATGGGCCAGAAGCTCGAATGCAAGGTGATCGAGCTCAACCGCTCCCGCAACAACGTGGTCCTCTCCCGCCGGGCGGTGCTCGAGGAGGAGCGCAAGGAGGTGCGCGAGCAGATCCTCGGTCGCCTCCAGCCCGGCCAGGTGGTCGAGGGCAAGATCTCCAACATCGTCGACTTCGGCGCCTTTGTCGATCTCGAGGGCATCGACGGCCTCATCCATATCTCCGAGCTCTCCTGGAGCCACGTCAACCACCCCTCCGAGGTCGTCTCGATCGGCGACACGGTGCGGGTCAAGGTGCTCGACATCGATCGCGACCGCCAGCGGATCTCGCTGGGCCTGAAGCAGACCCAGGAGGACCCCTGGCAGCGGGTGCTCAACGAGTACAAGGTCGACGACGTGGTCGAGGGCAAGGTGACGAAGATCGTCGCCTTCGGCGCCTTCGTCCAGATCCTCCCCGGGGTCGAGGGGCTGGTCCACATCTCGGAGCTCGCCCAGCACCACGTCGAGAGCCCGGCCGAGGTGGTCCGCCCCGGCGACGAGCTCAAAGGTGAAGATCCTCGAGGTGGACGACTCCAGGCGCAGGCTGTCGCTGAGCGTCAAGCGGGTCGAGGGCCAGGAGCTGCCGCTGCGCGAGCCGGAGGAGGGCGTGGTCAGCGCCACCGACGGGGAGGGGCCGCCCGAAGCCGAGGCTGCGGGCAGGAAGAAGCGGAGGCCCCCGAGGCGGCTCCCGAACCCGGGGCCCCTGAGGCGGAGGCCCCCGAGGCCGCCACTCCAGAGACGGACGCCCCCGAGGCCGCCACTCCAGAGACGGAGGCCCCCGAGGCCAAGGCTCCCGAGGCAGAGGCCCCAGAGGCCGCCGAGGCCGAGACCCCCGAGGCGGAGGCTCCCGAGGAGGAGACCCCCGAAGCGGAGGTCGAGACGCCGGAGGCCCCTCCGGAGGAGGCTCCCCCCGAGGAGGCGCCGGAGGAGGAGACTCCTGACGAGCTCCCCGAGGAGGCGCCCCCGGAGGAGCAGCCCGTGCCCGGCGAGAGCAGCTAGGCGCCCTCGCCCGCTTGACTCGCTTCGTTGGGCTCACGGGCGGCATAGGCGCAGGGAAGTCGGAGGCCCTCGCAGCCTTCGCGCGGTTGGGGGCCGCCACCCTCTCGACCGACCAGGTCGCCCATGAGCTGCTCGCCGACCCCGAGGTGCGCGACGCTCTGATCGAGCGCTGGGGGGAGGAGGTGGCGCCGGACGGCGAGGTCGACCGCGGAAGGGTGGCCGAGATCGTCTTCGCGGACCCGGGCGAGCTCGCCTGGCTCGAGTCCCGGCTGCACCCACGGGTGGGTGCCCACGTTCTCGGCTGGCGCAAGCGGCTCGAGCCCGGCACCGAGGCCGCCGTCGTCGAGGTGCCGCTGTTGTTCGAGGCGGCGATGGAGGACGCTTTCGACGCGACCGTCGCCGTGGTCGCCGACGATCAGGTCCGGGAGCGACGCCTGCGCGAGCGCGGGCAGGCCGGCCTTGCCGGGCGGGAGGATCGCCAGCTCGACCAGGCCGAGAAGTCCGGTCGTGCCGACCATGTGCTCCGCAACGACGGCACCCTCGACGAGCTCGAGCGCGCGGTCGCCACGGTCCTGGAGGAGATCGGACGCAAGGAGGCCCGGGGTTGAGCACCCGCCGGGTGGTGATCGGGGGCACGATCGCGCTCGGCGCTCTGGCGGCGATCCTCCTCGCCACCGGCACACTCCAGGACGCCCTGCGCGAGGTGACCCTGCCGCTCCGCCACGAGGACATCATTCGCCAGCAGGCGGCCGAGAAGCAGGTCCCCGCCGACCTGATCGCGGCGGTGATCTACTCGGAATCGCGATTCCGCGATCAGACCTCGCACGCGGGAGCCCGCGGCTTGATGCAGATCACCCCGCGGACGGCGAAGCTGATCGAGGGCCTCAGCGGCGGCAGCACCTTCACCGCCGAGGACCTCTCGGACCCCGACATCAACATCCGCTACGGCACCTACTACCTGCGCTACCTGACCGAAAAGTTCGGCGGCAATCGGATCGCCGCGCTCGCCGCCTACAACGCGGGCGAGACCAACGTGGCGGCCTGGGGCGGCTCCGATCTCTCGCTCGACGACATCGAGTTCGACGAGACCCGGGACTACGTCGACAGCGTTCTCGAAAAGCAAGACGATTACGCCGACCACTACGGCGAGGAGCTGGGACTTGACTAGGGTTGAGGTCGTGAAGCGGGGTTGCCAGGGAATCCTGATCGCATTCGCCTGCGCTGCCACCCTCAGCGCGGGGTTGGCGAGCTCGCCCGCGACCGCCGCCCCCCGGGCGCGACCGTCGATCATCGGCGGAATGGCGGCGAACCCGTCGCAGTGGACCTATGCGGTGGCGATCTACCGCAAGGGGCACCTGCACTGCGGGGGCTCGGTGGTCTCGCCTACGCGGGTGCTTACCGCCGCCCACTGTGTGTTCGGCTTTAACCTCGCCAACTTCGCTGTGATCGCCAACCGCCCCGATCTGCGAAGCGGCACCACCGGCGAGGTGCTCGGGGTCTCCTCGGCTCGGGTTCATCCGGATTACGAGAGCACCGGCCTCCACGATGTCGCCGTGCTCAACCTGACCCGCCCGACCACCGCCGTGCCGATCGGCCTCACGAGCACCGCGGACGACATCGCCTCGACCCAGGTCGGAGGGCTGCTCAGAGTCGCCGGCTGGGGAGCACAGAACCCCCTTGGGCTGCGGCTCTCCCCGGTCCTCCGAAAGACCACCGAGAGGGTGCGGAACGCGCGCCGCTGCCTGAAGGCCTACACGCGCGACATCTTCGACCCGACGCTGATGATCTGCGCCCTCGGCAAGCGGCTGAAGCGCTCCCGGCGGCCGTCGATCCACACCAGCGCCTGCACGGGCGACAGCGGCGGCGCCCTGGTCGCCGACACCCCCGCCGGGCCGCGCCAGGTCGGGATCGTCTCCTACGGCGGGCCGCTCTGCGGGCTCGCCGCGGCGCCCACCGTCTACGCGCGGGTCTCGGCCAGCCTCGGCTTCATCAACGCGCCCTAGATTCACGCGTCGCCGAGCCTTCCGGCGCCGGGTGACCTCCCCGCTACGCTTGATGCGAGGGCGCTCCTAGATGCGAGGGTGCTCCGCAAGGAGCAACCCGTTTGATCAGGGAGGCGCGACCCGTTTAATCATGCCGAACTTCAAGCTGAATCCCGCCTATTCGGCGACCGCAGACCAGCCGAAGGCGATCGAAGGCCTCGCCGAGGGGCTGGGCGGCGGGGAGCGCTTCCAGACGCTGCTCGGCGCCACCGGCACCGGCAAGACCTTCACGATGGCCGGGGTGATCGAGCGGATGCAGCGGCCGGCGCTGGTGATCGCCCACAACAAGACGCTGGCGGCGCAGCTCTGCAACGAGTTCCGCGAGTTCTTCCCCGACAACGCGGTCGAGTACTTCGTCAGCTACTACGACTACTACCAGCCCGAGGCCTACGTCCCGGCGCAGGACCTCTACATCGAGAAGGACTCCTCGATCAACGACGAGATCGACCGCCTGCGGCACGCCGCCACCGCCTCCCTCTTCGCCCGCCGGGACGTGATCATCGTCGCCTCGGTCTCCTGCATCTACGGGATCGGGTCGCCGCAGCTCTACCGAGAGCAGATGCAGCTGTTCAAGGTCGGCGACTGGATCGATCGCACCGAGGTATTCCGGAAGCTGGTCGGGATGCAGTACCGCCGCAACGACCAGACCCTCTCCCGGGGCGCCTTCCGCGCTCGCGGCGAGCTCCTGGAGATCTATCCCGCCTACGCCGAGTCCGCCTACCGGATTCAGCTCTTCGGCGACGAGATCGAGGCGATCCAGCACTTCGACCCGCTCACCGGTGAGGTCCTCGACGTGATCGACCACGTCTCGGTCTGGCCGGCGAGCCACTACATGGTCAAGGAGGAGACGATGGAGCGGGCGGTCGACGACATCGGCCGCGAGCTTCGCAACCAGGTCGCCTACTTCGAGGAGCACGGCAAGCAGCTGGAGGCGCACCGGCTCCAGCAACGGACCCGTTACGACATGGAGATGATGCGCGAGCTCGGCTTCTGCCCGGGGATCGAGAACTACTCGCGAATCCTCGACGGCCGTCCGCCGGGCAGCCCGCCGTACACGCTGATCGACTACTTCCCCGACGACTTCGTCCTCTTCGTCGACGAGTCCCACCAGACGATCCCCCAGCTCGGCGGGATGTACGAGGGGGACTTCTCGCGCAAGTCGACCCTGGTGGACTTCGGCTTCCGGCTGCCCTCGGCGGTCGACAACCGGCCGCTCAAGTTCGACGAGTTCCTCGACCGGATCGGCCAGATGGTCCTGGTCTCGGCGACGCCGGGGCCCTGGGAGCAGGCGCAGTCCTCGCGGGTGGTCGAGCAGATCGTCCGCCCGACCGGGATCGTCGACCCCGAGGTCGAGGTACGGGAGACGAAGAACCAGATCGACGACCTGATGAACGAGGTCCGGACGAGGGCAGAGCGCGACGAGCGCGTCCTGGTCACCACCCTGACCAAGAAGATGGCCGAGGACCTGACCGAGTACCTCCTCGAGCACGGCTTCCGGGTCCGCTACCTCCACTCCGAGATCGACACGCTGGAGCGGATCCAGATCATCCGCGAGCTCCGCCTCGGCGAGTACGACGTCCTGGTCGGGGTCAACCTGCTCCGGGAGGGGCTCGACCTGCCCGAGGTCTCGCTGGTGGCGATCCTCGACGCCGACAAGGAGGGCTTCCTCCGCGGCGAGACCAGCCTGATCCAGACGATCGGCCGCGCCGCCCGCAACGTCCGCGGCCAGGTGCTGATGTACGCCGACAAGGAGACTGAGGCGATGCGGAAGGCGATCGGAGAGACCGACCGCCGCCGGGCGATCCAGCTCGCCTACAACGAGGAGCACGGGATCACCGCGGCCACGGTGAAGAAGGGAATCTCCGACATGGCCGAGTTCCTGGCGATGGAGTCGAACGCCCCGAAGCGCCGCCGGCGCCGCCGCGAGGAGACCGCCGCCAAGACCCCCGAGGAGCTGGAGAAGCTGGTGGTCGAGCTCGAGGAGGAGATGCTGGCCGCCGCCGAGGATCTCCGCTTCGAGGAGGCCGCTCGGATCCGCGACGAGCTCAAGGAGCTCCGCGCCGACCTCGACGCCATCCGCGCCTAGGCGGCTGCGAACCTTCGCATTTCTGCGTCCTCGCCCGATCGTCTCGCTCACGTACATGATCAGTACGCTCGCTTCGCCGATCGGGCTGCGTCCTTGAACTGCTCGGTTCTCGCCGCCTAGGGTCGTTAGCCGAGGTCCACCGGTGCTTACGATTCATCCATGAAGATCGGGATCGTCGGCGCGGGCCGGATCGGCGGCAACTGCGCCACCCAGTTCGCCAGCGGCGGGCACGAGGTGAAGCTGAGCTTCTCGCGCGATCCCAGCAGATTGGAAGCGCTCGCCTCCGAGATCGGTGACAGGGCCAGCGTTGGCACCCCAGCGGAGGCGGCCGAGTTCGGCGAGGTGGTCGTCCTCTCGGTCCCCTGGGACCTGATCGATCAGGCGCTCTCCGAGGCCGGCTCACTCGACGGCAAGATCGTGATCGACACCACCAACCAGTACGGGAGGGAGAAGCTGCCGCCCGAGGGACAGACCGCCGCCCAGTGGAACGCCAGCCGGATGCCGGGTGCCCGCTACACGAAGAGCTTCAACACTCTCACCTCGTCGTTCCAGGCCGAGGCCGCCGCCCGGCCCGTGGCCGACCGGGTTGTGCAGTGGATCTGCGGCGATGACGCGGAGGCGAAGGAGGTCGTCGCCGGCCTGATCGCGGACGCGGGGTATGCGCCGGTCGACGTCGGCGGCACCGCTGACGCCGCCGTGATCGAGGCGCCGCAACGGCCGGGCGCCGTCTACGGCGAGGAGTACAGGCTCCCCGAGGCCGAGCAGGTGGTCGCCGCGGTCAGGGCGGGCGAGCAGATTCCGCCGACGCCGAGCTACGAATGAGCACCCGAACGATCGCCCGCGACCACTGCCTTGCCCCCGAGCGGGTCGATGCCCCCATACATGGGGGCCGCTACCGGCGGCTGTTCGAGGGCCTTCGGGGCCTCGAGGCCGACGAGGCCGCCCTCCACCGGCTTGGGGAGCCGGGCGGCCCGGCCGACGTCGGCGTTGGCGATTCGCCCGATGCCTCCGTGGCCGCCGGCTGGCCCTTCTTCGGCCAGTTCGTCGCCCACGACATCACCGCCGACCGCTCGCCGCTCGGCCACCGCGCCGACCCGGCCCAGATCCGCAACTTCCGCACCCCACGGGCGAACCTCGAGGGGCTCTACGGGGCCGGCCCGGTTGGGTCGCCCTACCTATTTGAGAGGGACGACCCGGCAAAGCTGCTGCTCGGCCCGGGCGGCAAAGACGTGCCCCGGAACCAGGACGGAATTGCCCTGGTCGGGGATCCCCGCAATGACTCTCACCTGTTCATGAACCAGATGCAGGTGGGCTTCATCGGTCTCCATAACCGCCTCGTCGGTCGGCTGCGCGAGGACGGTACCGCCGAGGCCGAGGTGTTCGAGGAGGCTCGCCGGGCGGCGACCTGGCATTACCAATGGGTGGTCCTGACCGAGTTCCTGCCGCTTCTGATCGGCCCCGAGCTCACGCAGGAGCTACTGGACGGGGGGGCCAGCCTCTACCGGCCGGAGGACGATCCCTACATCCCGTTCGAGTTCGCCGACGCCGCCTACCGGTATGGCCACAGCCAGATCCGCCAGAATTATCAGGTGAATGACAGGCTGGGACCGGTGCCGGTCTTCCCGGACCTGATCGGCTTCAGCGAGGTGCCCGAGGAGCGCCGGGTCGACTGGTCGCTGCTCTTCGACGTCCCCGGGCGGCCCCCGGCCCAGCGCGCAAAGCGGATCGACGGGCGCCTGGCCGAATCGCTGATCGCCCTACCGCAGCAGATCACCGGCTCCGACCCGGGCGACGCATACGCCTCTCTTGCGACACGCGACCTCGAGCGCGGCCAGGCGACGGGGCTCCCCTCGGGCGAGGCAGTCGCCGCAGAGCTTGGAGTCGAGCCGCTCCCCGCAGGGCAGATCGGCCTCGCCGAGCAGGGCTGGACGGGGGAGACCCCGCTCTGGATCTACGTGCTCAAGGAGGCCGAGGCGCTCAACGACGGCGACCGGCTCGGGCCGGTGGGCGGCCGGATCGTCGGCGAGGTCCTGGTCGGGATCATCGACGCCGACCCCGAGTCGCTGCGCTCGGTCGACCGGAGCTGGACTCCGACCCTGCCCACGCACGAGCCGGGCCGCTTCGGGATCGCCGACATCCTCGTCCCGGCGGTCGGGTGAGGCCGCCGCTACGAGAGGGTCTGGTAGATGAAGTAGACGATCACGACCAGGTTTACCAGCCACGCGTTGGTGGTCAGCCAGTCGCGGATCTTCGGCATAGCCTCCCGGGCTCGGTGGCCGAGGAGGAGGTAGCCGGCGATCGGAAGCGCCATCAGGACCGTGGTCGCGGCGACCAGCGGCCATCCGTCCACCGCGTTGAGCTTGTTGTCGTGGAGGAAGTTCACGGTCGAGATCACGGCGATGATGTCGGTGGGCATCAGGAAGATCAGGAGGAAGGCGAGGGTGAACGCCCTTTTCGGCTCGGCCTCCTGGAGGGTGGTCATCCACTTCGGCACCTCGGCCGTCCCCCGCGTCATGAAGACGCGAATCGCGAGCAGGGCGAGGAGGCCGGCGACGACCCAGTCGAGGGTGGTCGGCCCGCCGCTGTCCTTTGGGTCGATCCCAAGCAGGTCGACGAGCCCGAACCAGAGCAGGACGCTCGCCGAGGCGGCGAGGATGACCCCGACCAGCATCGCCCCGGAGTTCTTCACCGGCTCGTGGCTGGTCACCAGGAATATCGCGGTGAGGATCTGCGGCCCCATCACCATGATCAGGGCCAGCGGCAGTATCTGTAGGTGGGTGCTGGAGTCCATTCGAGGCAGTCGCCTGGGCGTCGGCATCCTATGACCCGCGACGGCGGCTTGCCTGTCTCACTACGCTTTCAGCCGTGAGCGAGAGCAACAGAGCGGAGGAGCTTGCGGCTCAGGCGGCCGAGGCGGTCCGCCGCACCCTCGCCGAGGCGGAGGCGAAGGCCGAGCGGATCATCAGCGAGGCGGAGGCCGAGGCGAAGCGGATCCGCGACGAGGTCGAGGCCGAGGCGAAGCGGATCCGCGACGACGCGGAGGCGGAGGCCCGCGAGCGGATCGAGCGCGCAAGGCGGGCTCTCAGCGAGCTCGCCGGGGAGACACCGTCGCCGCGACCTGATCCGGAGCCCGAGCCGTCACCGATGCCCGATCCCGTTCCCGAGCCGGCGCCGGAACCCCAGCCCGAGCCCGTCCCCGGCCCGGACCCCGTTCCGGAAGAGCCGACCGCAGGCAAGCGAACGGCGACGACGCCGCGGCACGCCTGGTGGCGATGAAGCTCGCCGTCGACGGCAAGGGCCGCGAGGAGATCGAGGCTGACCTCACCCAGAAGTTCGGCCCCGGCGACCGCTCCGGCCTGCTCGACGACGTCCTCTCGCGCGCCGGGCGGTAGCCCGCCGCCTCAGGGGTCCGAGATGGGCGGAGGTGTGACCGCCGCTGCCAGGGCCGCGGCGCAGGTCGAGGCGGTGCGGGACGATCCGGCGGCCCGGCTCGCGCTGGCAAGGCGGACCTACCGCGGACCGACCGGCCGCGCTCCTCGCCATCTGCCGTTCCGCCGGGCAGCGATGTCGTTCATGCGCTGGCAGGCGGACCGCGGCGTCCTCGATCCGCTTGACGCGAGCCCGCCGGGCAGTCCTTGGTGGCGCGAGGTGAACGAACGGCTGGTGCGCGACGGGTGCGAGGCCGTTGCCCGCGCCGCGGGGTTGGGAGGGGCTCCCTCGGCGCGGACCGTCGAGCTCTGGATGTCCTTCATCGATGCTCCCACCGCGCGCAACTGGTACTGCGCGCACAACGCCAGCATCATCGCCGCCTATCTCGATCAGCGAGAGCTGGCGGAGGCGGAGAGCCGACCCGAGCGCTTCTTCATGAACGTAGTCCTCGTCCGCGTGCTATACGCCCACGCGCTTGTTGCTGTGCCGCGCCTTTCGCTGGGAAGGTTCGCTCCGCTTGGCCGTCTCCTCGGCGACCCCAGGGTGGGGATGGCTGGTGCCTTCCTCTCGCTCCGGCGGGTGCTTCCAGATCGGTACCCGCTGGAAGATGAGGTGGAGGCATACCTGGCGGATGAGCAGCAGCTCGGGAGGATGCTCGACTACGGAGTCATCGTGCCCCGCCTGCAGCGCCTCTACGAGTGGTCTGCAGCCGAGACCGGGCATCCTGCACTCTGTGAGTTGATTCGGAACGGCAACCCGACCTATGCCTGGCCCTACTCCGCCCGGGAGGTCTGGAGCCTCGGCAGGGTCTCGTTACCCGTGCGTCTGCTCCGGAGCGCTACGTCGCCCTCGGCTTGAAGGTCCCCGGGCCGCCCCCCGCCCGAGCTCCCTTCGCGTACTCGGCCATGTCCTGGCTCCAGAACTCGACCACGTTCCCGTCGGGGTCGGTTACGTAGATTGCCCGGCCGGGGCCAAGCTGGATCGGCCCCTCGACCTCGGTCGCACCGCCGAGCCGCTCCAGCAGGCGATCGATCTCCGGGTCTTCGACCTGGAAGGCGAAGTGGACGTGGGCGCCGCCGCGGCCCCCGGCGAGGCCGACCTGCTCGGTCCACAGCCCGAGCCTGGCGGTCTCCCCGATCAGGTACCAGTAGCGCCCCTCTCGTCCCTCGCCATAGAGGGTCTCCTCGAAGCCCAGCACCTCGCGGTAGAAGTGCCGGGCGGCATCGAGATCGGAGACCTCGAGGACCAGCTCGGAGATCCCGCTGACTGAGGGCGGGGAAGGAGATTCCGCCACGAGCCGACGCTAGCGGGTCTGGTGCTTCCGCTGGCCAGTTGCGCCGCCTTTAGGCCAGTCTGAGGGCACTCGTACACTTGTTCGAGTGGCCGCCTCCGAGCGCATAGTCATCCGCGGGGCGCGCGAGCACAACCTCAAGGGCATCGACCTGGAGCTGCCGCGCAACGCCCTGATCGTCACCACCGGGCTCTCGGGCTCCGGCAAGTCGAGCCTTGCCTTCGACACGATTTACGCCGAGGGCCAGCGGCGCTACGTCGAGTCGCTCTCGGCGTACGCGCGCCAGTTCCTCGGCCTGATGGAGAAGCCCGACGTCGACTCGATCGAGGGGCTCTCGCCGGCGATCTCGATCGACCAGAAGACGACCTCGCGTAACCCCCGCTCGACCGTGGGCACCGTCACCGAGGTCTACGACTATCTGCGGCTGCTCTGGGCCCGGATCGGCAGGCCGCACTGCCCCGAGTGCGGAGAGCCGATCGAGGGACAGTCGGTCGAGCAGATCACTGACCGGGTGATGACCCTGGAGGAGGGCACCCGGTTCATGGTCATGGCCCCGGTGGTCCGAGGGCGAAAGGGCGAGTTCGAGAAGCTCTTCGAGCAGTTCCGGCTGGAGGGCTACACCCGCGTTCGGGTGGACGACGAGCTTCGCCGGCTCGACGAGGAGATCAACCTCGACAAGAAGTACAACCACGACATCTCGGTGGTGATCGACCGGCTGGTGATGAAGCCGGATCTGCGGCGGCGGCTGTCGGAGTCGATCGAGGCGGCCGCCGGCCTCGCGGGCGGCGTGGTCGAGGTCGACATCGTCAAGCAGGGCGCGGCAGCCGCCGAGGCAGGGGAGAGCTCCAAGGGCGCCAAGTCCGCCGGGCAGCTGCCGAGCGACGTCAGCGACCGGCTCACCTTCAGCGAGCGCTTCGCCTGCCTCAACTGCGGCACCTCGATCCCGGAGCTGGAGCCTCGGATCTTCTCCTTCAACTCGCCGCACGGCGCCTGCGAGCGCTGCCACGGGCTCGGCTTCCAGCGGGTGGTGGACCCCGAGCTGGTCGTCCCCGATCCGACCCTGTCGCTTTCGGAGGGCGCCCTGCAGCCGTGGCGGCTCGGCCACTCGCGGTATTGGAAGCGGCTGGTCGAGGCGGTCGCCGGCGAGTACGGGATCGACACCGAGACCCCCTGGCAGGAGCTCTCGGACGAGGACCGCCAGATCTTCCTCTATGGCACCGGCTCCGAGCGCCACAAGGTCACCTACAGCAACCGCTTCGGGCGACGGCGCTCCTACAACGTCCGCTTCGAGGGGATCGTCAACAACCTCGAGCGCCGCTACGGCGAGACCGACTCGGACGCCGTCCGCGAGCGGGTCGAGGGCTACATGGCCGAGCAGCCCTGCCCCGTCTGCAAGGGGGCGCGGCTGCGGCCGGAGAGCCTCGCGGTCCTGGTCGGCGGGATCTCGATCGCCGAGTACTGCGACCTGTCGGCGCGGGCGGCGCTCGAGTGGATCGAGAAGCTGGAGATGACCGAGACCGAGCAGGCGATCGCCCGGCTGCTGGTCCGAGAGATCACCGAGCGGCTCGCGTTCCTCGAGAACGTCGGGGTCGGCTACCTGAGCCTGGCTCGCTCGGCGCGCACCCTCTCCGGAGGCGAGGCGCAGCGGATCCGCCTGGCGACGCAGATCGGCTCGAGCCTGGTCGGGGTCCTCTACATCCTCGATGAGCCCTCGATCGGCCTCCACCAGCGCGACAACGCGAAGCTCCTGGGGACCCTGGCGCGGCTCCGCGATCTCGGCAACACCGTGATCGTCGTCGAGCACGACGAGGGGACGATCCGGGCCGCCGACCACATCGTCGACCTCGGGCCGGGCGCCGGTGAGCACGGCGGCTACGTGATCGCGGAGGGGACGCCCGAGCAGATCGAGGCCGACCCGGCCTCACTCACCGGCCAGTTCCTCGCGGGCAAGCGCCAGATCGCGATCCCGGAGAAGCGGCGAAAGCCGCGCGGGGAGCTCCTGATCAAGGGCGCCGCCGAGCACAACCTGAAGAAGATCGACGTGGCGATCCCGCTCGGAGTCTTCTGCTGCGTCACCGGCGTTTCCGGCTCCGGCAAGTCGACCCTGATCAACGAGACGCTCTACCCGGCGGTCGCCAACCGGCTCCACCAGGCGAAGCTCCGGCCCGGCACCCACCAACGCGTCGAGGGGATCGAGTCCGTCGACAAGATCATCAACATCGACCAGTCGCCGATCGGCCGGACGCCGCGCTCCAACCCGGCCACCTACACCAACATCTTCGACCACGTCCGCCAGCTCTACTCGCAGACCCGGGAGGCGAGGGCGCGCGGCTACAAGCCCGGGCGTTTCAGTTTCAACGTCAAGGGCGGCCGCTGCGAGGTCTGCCGCGGCGACGGCCAGATCAAGATCGAGATGCACTTCCTCCCCGACGTCTACGTCCCCTGCGAGCAGTGCCACGGCAAGCGCTACAACCGCGAGACGCTCGAGGTCCGCTTCAAGGGCAAGTCGATCGCCGACGTGCTCGAGATGTCGGTGGCGGACGCCTGCGATTTCTTCCGCGACATCCCGAAGATCGCCCGGCGCCTCGACACCCTCCACGACGTCGGCCTCGACTACATCAGGCTCGGGCAGCCGGCGACCCAGCTATCCGGCGGCGAGGCCCAGCGGGTGAAGCTCGCCACCGAGCTCTCAAAGGTGGCGACCGGCGACACCCTCTACATCCTCGACGAGCCGACCACCGGGCTTCATTTCGCCGATGTCCAGCGGCTGCTCGACGTCCTCGGTCGGCTGGTGGACGCCGGCAACTCGGTGATCGTGATCGAGCACAACCTCGACGTGATCAAGACCGCCGATCGGATCATCGACCTCGGCCCGGAGGGCGGCGAGGAGGGGGGAAGGGTTCTCGCCACCGGCACCCCCGAGCAGGTGGCGGCGGTACCCGACTCCTACACAGGACAGTTCCTCGCCGGCCTGGTCGAGCCCGAGGTAAAGGTGAGGCGCACCGGCAAGCCGAAGGCACCGGTCGCCGCTTAGGCAGGGCACTAGGCTCCACTCATGAGCGGAGGACTGCTGGCGGCGGTGTCGCTCGAGCTCGATACTGGTGCGACGCTGGACACGCCCGAGCAGCGCGCGGGGCTGATCCTGCTGGCCGCGATGCTTCTCTCCTTCGGCTTCATCCGCTTCAGCACCCGGATGATCCGCGCCGAGGTCTCCTGGTGGCCCGGCAATGTCACCCCGGGCGGCCTTCACATTCATCATCTCGTCTTCGGGATCGTCCTGATGATGGTGTCAGGGTTCCTGAGTTTCGCCGGCGACCCCGGGGAGCCGTGGATCGAGATCCTCGCCGGCCTCTTCGGCGTCGGCATGGGACTCACCCTCGACGAGTTCGCCCTCTGGCTCCATCTCGAGGACGTCTACTGGGCCGAGGAGGGTCGGAGCTCGGTCGACGCGGTGATCTTCGCCGCGATCATCGCCGGCGGATACATCGTCGGCTTCGTGCCGCTCGATGCCGGAGATGGCGGAACGACCGTGGGGATCGTCGCCACCGTCGCGGTCAATCTCGGACTCTGCGCTCTGGTGGCGCTGAAGGGAAAGTTCAGCGCGGCCGTGATCGGGATGTTCATCCCTCCGGTCGCCTGGGTGGCGGCGATTCGGCTCGCCCGACCGGGCTCGTTCTGGGCGCGGCGCCGCTATGGCGAAGGAAGTAAGAAGTTGGCGAAGGCGAAGGCGCGGAAGGAGCGCCACGACCGCCGCGTTCGCCGCTTCCAGGACCTGATCGGCGGCGCTCCCTCGAAGCCCTCGAAGGCTCGTTCGGGCTAGGCAGCTTTTTGCGGCGCCCGGGCCTCTTTGCTCAGAAGCGCCGCGCCGATCGCACCGCCGAGGTCTCCAAGCCCGGCCACGTGCATGACCGGCGGCCGGTCGGGAACGAACAGGTGGGGATGCATCCGGGTGGCGATTCGCTGCACGTACTTCTCGCCGAACCGAACCCCGAGGCCGCCGCCGATGATCACCGCCTCGGGGTCGATCAGGTTGACCGCCGAAGCGATCCCCGGCGCCGAGGTACTTGACCGCGCGGTCGATCAGCTGGGTCGCGAGGTGATCGCCGTGGTTCAGCGCTCGCTCCCAGACCCCGCTGGTGAGCCGGTCGCGCCCCTGCTCCTCCATGATCCGGAAGAGGTCGGTCTTCGCGCCCCGCTCTACGTCCCGTCGCGCCTTCAGCTCCATCGCCAACCGTCCCGCGTAGGCCTCCATGCACCCTCGGCGCCCGCAGGTGCATCTGGCGCCCCCGCGCTTGACAACCATGTGCCCGATCTCGGCCGCCGCCCCGCGGCCGAGCCAGGGCTTGCCGTCGAGGATCAGCCCGCCGCCGACTCCGGTGCCCCACCAGACGCCGAGGATCGTGTCGAACTCCTTCGCCGCCCCGAGCTCGAACTCGCCCTGAACGGCGACCTGGACGTCGTTGCCGACCGAGACCGGGACGCCCAGCTGGTCGCTGAGGTATTGCCCGAGCGGGAAGGAGCCGTTCCAGCCGGGCAGGTTGCGGGCGTCGGAGACGACGCCGGTCTCCTCGTCGGCGTCGCCCGGCGAGCCGACTCCGGCCCCAGCGAGGTCCCGAGTTCCCAGGCCCGCCTCCGCCGCCGCCTCGCGCAGGGCCGCTGCGATCTCCTTCGCGACGTCCTCGGGCCCGCCGGTCGAAGGTGTCGGGCGCCGGGACTCGCCGAGGACCTTGTTCTTGGCGTCGACGACGACCGTCTGGATCTTGGTGCCGCCCAGGTCGACGCCCCCGCGGGGCGCCTTCGTGGAGCCGGGGCTCATGCCCAGACCATACGTCGCCGGCCAGTGGCTACGGACTGATCTGGCCGCTCACGAGACCACCTGGACGATCACGGTGCGCTCGCGCGGGCGGTCGTCGAAGTCGATCAGGACCAGCTGCTGCCAGGTGCCGAGAGCGAGCCTGCCGCCGATGACCGGCACCTGCTCGGAGGCGCCCACCAGGGATGCCCGTTGGTGGGCGTGGGAGTTGGTGTCGCGGTTGAGCCGGTTGTGCTCGTAGTCGCCCTCGACCGGGACCAGCCGGTCGAGCAGCGCCCGGAGGTCGGCGACGCCGCCGGGCTCGTACTCCATCGTCGTCACCGCGGCGGTCGATCCGCGGACGAAGGCGGTAACCAGGCCGTCGCTGACCGGTCCCTCGCCGACCACTCGCTCGACCTCGGCGGTGATGTCGATGACGTCGTTGTCACCGCGCGTCGAGAGCTTCAGTTCCCCGCTGTGAACGCTCACCGCGGTCAAGCTAGCGAAGCAGGGGTGATCCAGGTGATAGAACTCGCCGCAGAGAAGCCCCGACCCGAGGGAGAGACGGATGAGCACGTCGGAAGCTGGCTCGCCCGATAAGCAGCGCCGCGGCACTGTCGGGGACAGTGATCCGGACAGCAGCTCGAAAAACCAGGGGACGAGTCTTGCGAACCGTCCCAGCCCAGCGACTAAGGTGTCGCGACCCTGAGCGCGAAGTAGCTGGGTCTTCGACTCACTAGCCGTCCGAACCCACCGAACATGCCCGACCAACCTGGCACTCCCCCGCCACCCGAGCGAGCCTCGGCACCCGCGCCTGAGCCCGCCGGGGGCCAGAAGCATCGTCACCGCGCCCTCGTGTGGTCCCTCGTCGTGCTCGCGTCGGTGGTGCTGCTCGTCTCGATGATCGCGAACTGGGTTCAGACCGAGGTCCTCGACTCCGACCAGTTTGCCGACAGCACCGAAGAGATCCTCCAGGACGAGGACGTCCAGGAGCAGCTCAGCATCTTCGCCGTCGATCAGCTCTACGCCAACGTCGACGTCCAAGCCCAAATCGAGCAGAGGCTGCCGCCCGCCGCCCAGCCGCTCGCCGCTCCGGTCACGGCGGCGACGAGACAGCTCGCCACGAACGTGGCGGAGACGGCGCTCGCCTCGCCTCGAGTCCAGGACCTCGTCGCCACCGCGATCAATGGCGCGCAGCAGCGATTCGTCAGCCTGATCGAGGACGAGGGCCAGTTCGTCTCGACCCAAGGCGGCGTCGTCACGCTCGAATACGGGCCCTTCGTCGCCGACCTTGCCACTCGCCTGGGGGTAGATCCCTCGACGATCTCCCAGATCCAGAGCTTCATTCAGCAGTACTCGACGGAGCTCAAGCAGCGTCTGACCACGGCCCAGACCCAGATCGAGACCACGCGAACGGCCCTCTCCCAGGCGCAGGCGGGCACGCTCAGCCCGGAGGTACAAGGGGATCTCCAGACCCTCCAAACGGATGCCGCCGCGCTCCAGGCGACGATCGCGAGCCTCGAGCAGAAGATCAACGGAATCCTGCCGAAGGTCCCCGCCCAGCTCCAGAGCCGGTTGTCCGAGCTCGAGGGCCGGCTGGCCGACCTGGGCAAACGGCTGGCCGGACTGCAGCGACAAGTCACCGCGGTGCTCCAGGATCCGAGCCAGGCGAACATCATCAAGCTCGACCCCACGCTCGCCTCGCTTCAGGCGCGCATCACCACCCTGCTCAACCGTCAGGCGGTTCAGCACCCCGGCGAGGTCGTCGTGATGAACTCCAGCCAACTGAGCGGGCTCCAGGACCTCTTCAGCGCGCTGCGCAACCTCGGCTTCGTGCTGCCGCTGCTGGCGCTCGTGCTGTACCTGGCCGCCCTCTACCTGGCGAAGGGATGGCGGCGGGAGGCGTTGATCGCGGCCGGGGGCGGGATCCTGGCGGCGACGCTGCTCACCCTGCTGGCGAGGCGTCTGCTCGGCAGCGCGATCGAGAGCTCGACGGCGAGCTCCGACGCGGTCAAGCCGGCCATCACCGCCGTCTGGGACATCATTTCCGGGGGGCTGCGCGAGCGGGCGCTGTTCGTACTCGTGATCGGGCTGGCGTTCATCGGTGGGGGGGCCCTCGCAGGGCCCGGCCGCCACGAGGTCGCCGTGCGACGCTTCCTCGCGCCGTACCTGCGCGACCGCCCGGTTGTCGTCTATGCGGTTCTCGCCTTTGTCTTCCTGCTCTGGCTGGCGTTGCTTCCCACGATCAACAACGTCGGGCAGGTCCTCGTGATTCTCATACTGGCCGCGCTGGCCGTGGTCGGCGTCGAGATCCTGCGCCGGCAGACGGCACGGGAGTTTCCGCCACCCCCAACGGCTCCCGGCCAAACGCAGCGCCCGTAACCGGGAGTCGCCAGTATCTCGTGAAGACCGCCGGTTTCCATGCAAAGCGGATAGCCGCTTCTCGTCCAAAGCGGCTACATGGTCGACGCGCTGTTTGCCGAGGTGGACAGTGGGAGGCCCCTTCGACGGCCGAGCCGGGCGGATGCCCGGCTCGGATGCGTCCCCCAGCTTCTCAGGCTGGGTCTATGTCAGCCGCTGCGCTAGGCGCCGCGCGGGTGCGGGCCGGCGCCGATGTGCAGCACCTCGAGCAGCCTCGGTATGTAGACCAACCCGGCGACGCCGATCACTGCATAGACGACGTCGGTGAAGGTTCCGGTACCGAAGATCTCGCTGAGGACATTCGTCTCGCCCCCGGTGACGCCGAGGATGCCCCAGTTGAGGGCACCGACGATCACCAGGAACAGGAACAGCGGGTCCAATCTCTTCAACATCTCCATCGCTCACCTCCTGTGTGAACGAAGAATGTGACACTTGCAACTAACTTAACCCCGAGGCCGCGGTTGCGGTTACCCGGCTTCGCCAGCTGCACGAGACGGGTCGCGCTGGCGCGCGCCCGCGCATCAGCCTCGGCTTACGCCTCGAAGCGCTCGCATCTACCAGTCCCAGGGGGTGTGCGCCGCGAGGCTCTCGTCGTCGAGGTAGCGGGCGAACTCCTCGAGCTCCTCCTGCGGGATCGAGTAGGTGTGCTCCTCCTCGTCGGGGAAGCGTCCGGAGCGAACGTCGTCGGCGTACCCGCGGATCCCCTTCAGCATCTCCTTGCGGACCTCCGCGTAGCGCTTGACGAACTTGGGCCGGTGGCCCTCGTAGACGCCGAGCAGATCGTGGAGGACGAGCACCTGGCCGTCGGTGGCGGGGCCGGCGCCGATCCCGATCACCGGCACCTCGAGCCTCGGCACGAGCGCCTCGGTGACGGCGGAGGGAATCGCCTCGAAGACGATCGCGAAGCAGCCGATCGACTGGAGGGCGAGCGCCTCCTCGGCGAGCGTCGCTGCGGCCTCGCCGGTGCGCCCCTGCGCCTTGAAGCCCCCCAGCTGGGAAGCCGTCTGCGGGGTGAGGCCGACGTGACCCATCACCGGGATCCCGGCGCGGATGATCGCCCGGGCCCGATCGACCGAGGGCCCACCGCGCTCGAGCTTCACCGCGTCGACGCCGGCCTCCTTGACGAAGCGCTGGGCGTTCCGGATCGCGTCCTCATTCGAGACCTCGTAGGAGCCGAACGGCATGTCGCCGATCAGCAGCGGTTTCTCCAGCCCGCGACGCACCGCCGCGGCCATCATCAGCATCTCGTCCATCCCGACCGGGGTGGTGGCGTCGTGCCCGAGGACCACCATCGCGGCGGTGTCGCCGACGAGGACGACGTCGACGCCGGCCTCCTCCGCGATCTGGGCCGAGGGATAGTCGTAGGCGGTGACCATGACGACCTTGTCGCCGGCCCGCTTCATCTCCGCGATCCCCGGGACCGTCACGGGCTCGCGCTGCGAGCCGGAAGCTTTTTTGGGAGCGGTGCTCACAGCAAGTTCGGCTCGGTCAAGTCGGTTCGATGACGACGTTGTCGATCAGCCGCGCCCGGCCTACCTGGGCGGCGACGGCGACCAGCACCCGCCGGCCGTTCAGCTCCGCGACCGGGGAGAGGTCCTCTGCGTCGAGCGCCTCCACGTACTCCGGCTCGATTCCCGCGTTACGAAGTTCGCTCTCGATGGTCTCGATCAAGACAGTCGCCGAGCGCTCGCCCTGCCTGGCGGCCTCGTCGGCCGCGCGCAGCGCCTTGGAAAGAGTCCGGGCGCGACTGCGCTCCTCGCCCCTGAGGTACGCGTTGCGCGAGCTCATTGCCAGCCCATCGGGCTCGCGCACGGTTGGCAGCACTTCGATCTCGACGGGAAAGTCGAGGTCGCGGACCATCCGCTCGATCACCACCGCCTGCTGGGCGTCCTTGCCCCCGAAGTAGGCGACGTCTGGCTGGACCGCGTTGAAGAGCTTCGCGACGACCGTGGTGACGCCGCGGAAGTGGGAGGGTCCGCGCTGCTTTGGATCCCCCTCGAGCACTCCGGTGAGTCTGGCGTCGACGTCGACCGTGGTGCTGAAGCCCTCGGGGTAGATCTCCTCGGGCTGCGGAGCCCAGAGCAGGTCGACGCCCTCGCGCTCGGCGGCCTCGACATCTCCCTGCTCGTCGCGGGGGTATGCATCGAGGTCCTCGCCGGGGCCGAACTGGGTCGGGTTGACGAAAACGCTGACCACGGCCAGGTCGCAATCCCGCCGTGCCTGGCGCATCAGCGACAGATGTCCGTCATGGAAGGAGCCCATCGTCGGCACCAGCCCGATCCGGGCGCCCTGGCGCCGAGGCTCAGCGAGCGCCTCGCGGAGCTCGGCCTTGGTGCGTACGACCTTCATCCGGTCACCTGGTCGGTCGTATACCCGGCGGCGGCCGCGGTTCGCTGGGCGCCGCCGAGGGCGTCGCTCAGGGGGGAGGGGAGTGTTTCCCGTTCCAGTTCCCGCATCGGAGATACCAGACGGCTTCCAGTGGTCTTGGGACGATGAGAGGAGCTCGTGGTCCGCGCCCGGTCCCGGGTCACGGCCTGCGGCGGATTATAGGGAGGGGTGCCGGGCAGCCGCCCAGGTGCTCCAAACGGGCGCATTTTGCGGTCCCGGGAACGGTGGTCTGGGTCGGACCCCCGAACTACCATCAGGGTGATGCCGATCCACGAGTTCGATTGCCTCAAATGCGGGCACCGCTTCGAGGAGCTGGTCGGATCACACGGAACCAAGGCCACCGAGGTCAAGTGCCCGGAATGCGGCGCCACCGAGTTGAAGCGCCGGATCTCGCCCTACGCGCCGGTGCCCCGCCAGCTCACGCCCAACCAGAAGAGGCGACTCGAGGACAAGCGCGGCACCGACCGGGGGGGCGCCAAGCAGCGCTTCAAGCAGCAGCGGGCAGCCGAGCGCCGCGCGGCAACCCGGCGGGCCGGCCCGAGGGGAAATCGTTGATGGACGCCGCCGGGCGGCGTGAGGCCCTGGTCGAGGTCTACAACCAGGCCTCGGTCTGCGAGCTATGTCCGCTGGCCGAGACCCGCAACTCGGTCGTCTTCGGAGCCGGCAACGCGGACGCCGACCTGATGTTCGTTGGTGAGGCTCCGGGCGCCGAGGAGGACCGGCAGGGATTGCCCTTCGTCGGCCGCGCGGGTGGCTTTCTCACCGAGCTCCTCGAGGGGATCGGACTGAAGCGCGAGGACGTCTTCATCAACAACCTCCTCCTCTGCCGGCCACCGGGCAACCGCGACCCCCAGGGCGGGGAGATCGACTCCTGCCGGCCGTGGCTGGAGAAGAGGATCGAGTTGATCCAGCCGCGGGTGATCGCCACCCTTGGAAACTTCGCCACCAAGCTGCTCACCGGCAATCCGACCGGGATCACCAGGGTGCGGGGTACCGCCCAGGAGCACGTGATCGGGGGCCGGCCCGTCTATCTGCTTCCGCTCTTTCATCCCGCCGCCGGCCTGCGGACGCCCGCCGTCGCCGATCAGCTCCGCCAGGACTTCGAGGGGATCCCCGAGCTGCTCGACCGGGCTTTACCCGAGGGACCGGAGCCGTTGGTCCCGGATCGCGAGCGCGAGCCCGACCAGATGGGCCTCTTCGGCTAGCGCCTGGCGTACAGGCGAGGTCGCTTAGCCGCTAGTCGTCCAGACTCCCCATGCTCAAGTTGACGGTCGTTCCCGTCATCCCGCTTGCTTTATCGGACGCCATGAAGACCGCCATGTTTGCCATCTCCTCGAGTGTCATGAGCCGTCGCGCGTGGTTCCTGCTTGCGATCAACTCTTGCCACTGTTCCCAGCTCGTGCCCGATCCTTTTGCCTTGGCGTCGAAGACTTCCTTCAGCGAGCCTGCCTCCGGTATGCCGTATGGCCGCAGACCGACCACGCGAATGCCCTCAGGTGCGAGCTCGGCGGATAGCTCTCGAGTGAGTGCCTCCTTGGCGGCCTGCGCCGGACCGTAGCCTCCGTTCAATGGGGTGCCCGTCCGCGAGGGGACTGCGGTGACGGTCATGATCACCCCCGATTCATTTGGAATCATGTGCCTTGCGGCCTGGCGTGCGGTCAGGAAGTACGACGTAGCGTAGGCCGTGATCGGCAGGGAGAACTGCTCGACATCCAGCTCGGCCAGAGGCACACCCACAATCTTCGTATCCGGGATCCCGACCGCGTTGAACGAGATATCGACGCGGCCCGCCTTGTCGATCACGGACTGTAGATGCTTGTCCACCGCCTGCTCGTCGAGAGCGTCGACCTCCGCCGCCTCGGCGGATCCGCCGGCGGAGACGATGTCCTTGGCGACCGCTTCGACGGGTGCCGGTTTGTGCCCGGTGAGAAAAAGATTTGCTCCCTCAGCCGCAAATGCGCGGGCGACCGCGCCGCCGATCGCACCGCCGCCGCCGTAGATCACCGCGGTCTTGTCTTCCAGCATCATCTTGATCTCCTTCGTTAGCGGGAACTGCGTCTACCGATTGAGAGCGGTCTCAGGGCCGGAACTCATCGGTCCGGTGTGGAGTCCCCGGCGGCGCAATGCGAGCGAGTACGCCGGTGCCGATGAAAGTGGTGATCGCCGCGACCAGCTCGCCCTCGAAGGTGAGGACGACCAGCACGTCGAGCCGGTCGCGCCCGCTCTCGCGATCGCGCCGGTAGCCGGCCATCGCGGGCTGTCCGCCGGCGCTGGTCGCCTCGAACCGCCATTTCGAGCTGAAGACGCGCCCGGTGATGAATGCCGCAATGTCGTCCTTGCCCCGAAACCAGGTCGGCAGCGGCGGCATCGAGAAGCTCGCCTCTTCGCTCAGCATCGCGACGATCCCCGCAACGTCGGCGCGGTTCCAGGCGTCGACGAAGCGGGCAACCAGCTCGCGAGAGCGCTCGTCTCCGAGCGCTTGCAGCGTCTCCTGCTGCGAGCGGGCCGGAAGCTCCCGCTCGAGCTTCGCGCGGGCCCGCTGCAGGGCGCTGTTGACCGAGGCGACCGAGGTGTCGAGGATCTCGGCCGTCTCCCGCGCGCTGAAGCCGAGGACCTCGCGCAAGATCAGCGCGGCGCGCTGATTGGGCGGCAAGAGCTGAAGGGCGGCGACGTACGCGAGCTCGACGCTCTCGCGGTTCTCGTAGCGCAGGAGCTCGTCCGGATAGGGCTCGATCCAGACCGACTCGGCCAGCGGCTCGCCGAGCGGCTCGCGCGGATCGTCCCCGAGTCCGGCGCCTCCGGGCAGCTCGCGCCGCTTTCGTCGCTCGAGAATTCGCAGGCAGGCGTTCGTGGCGATCGCATAGAGCCAGGAACGCAGCGAGCTGCGGCCCTCGAAGCCGCCCCGCCCCTTCCAGGCCCCCAACAGTGTTTCCTGGAGCGCGTCGTCTGCGTCGTGAACGGAGCCCAGCATCCGGTAGCAGTGGGCATGCAGCTCGCGGCGGTGCGGCTCGATGAGCTCGGCGAAGGACTCCTCATCGGCATCCCGAATCGCCTCGGTCATGCCATGAGCTTGGCAGGTGCCTTCCGGCGCGTTCGCGTTCGGGCGTGGGTACGCTCGGCGGGTGTTCCAAGCAGCACGCCATGCGGCTGAGCTGGTGGGATCTGCCGCGACCAAGCGGGCGCGGCTGAAGGACGACCGGCAGGTACTGAGCGAGCTTCAGAGCGACCCCCTGAGGCTTCCGCCCGGTCTCGAAATCGAGTGGCTCGGGGTATCGGGCTATCGGCTGAGCTTCGAAGGGAGAACGCTCTTCGTCGATCCGTACGTCTCGCGAGTCCCGCTCAGAAGCCTCCTGTTCCGCCGGGCCGCGGTCCCCGATCCGCGCGCGCTCGATCGAGTTCCTCTCCGCGGACGACCGGGTGGTTGGGGTTCTGGTTGGCCACACGCATTTCGACCACGCGGTTGACGCCCCTGCGATCGCCCGGCGCCACGGCTGCAAAGCGTATGGGTCGAAATCGCTGGCCACGCTGATGCGGCTCCATGGCCTCGGCGACCAGGCGGTCGAGGTCGAGCCGTACAGGACCTACGAGCTCGGACCCTTCGAGGTCAGCTTCGTTCCCAGCGCGCACTCCAAGCTGCTGCTCGGGCTCGCCGTTCCCTACGCCGGCGAGCTCACCTGCGACCATCTCGATCGGCTTGCACCGAGCGCCTACCGCTGCGGTCAGGTCTGGGGGATCCACATCGCGGTCGGCGGGGTCACCCTCTACCACCAGGGGAGCGCTGAGCTGCTCGACGACGCGATTCGCCACCGCGGAGTCGACGTGTTTCTCGCGGGGATCGCTGGTCGCAACTTCACCGAGCGCTACTGGGCGCGGATCCTCTCTCGACTCGATCCCGCCGCTGTCGTCCCGACTCACTACGACGACTTCTTCGTCCCGCTGGGTGAGGAGATGGAGCTGCTCGGCAACGCCCGGATCGCGGAGCTGCCTCGCGAGCTGCACGAGGTCAGCAGGGACGTGCGCCTCGCGGCGCTGCCGCGTTCACCCGGGGGCGCTCCGATCGTGCAAGGCGCGCGCGACCGCGACCCGTGAGATGCCGGAGGAGCGACCCGTTTGATGATCGCCCTACCTGAGATGGTGGAACGGACCAACAGCCCTGCAGAGACCGAGGCGATCGGAGAGCGGATCGGGGCCGGCCTCGGCCCGGGCGACGTCGTCCTCGTCAGCGGTGAGCTCGGCGCCGGCAAGACCACCCTGATCCGCGGCGCCTGCCGGGCGCTCGGGGTCACCGAGCCGGTCACCTCTCCCACCTTCACCATCGGCCACCGCTACCGCGGCCGGATGCCGGTCTCGCACCTCGACCTCTACCGGCTCGAGGGGTTGGATCGGGAGGACCCGGGCCTGCTCGAGGACTATCTCGACCCGGACTCGGTCGCCCTGGTCGAGTGGCCGGAGAGCGCCGCGGGCTCCCTGGAAGGCGTCAGGGCCCGGATCACCATCCGCCATGCGGGCGGTGACGAGCGCGAGGTCGAGATTCAGTACCCGTAGTCCTGCTGCGCCTGGTCGATCTGCTCCTGGGCCTGCTTCTGGACCTCCTGGGCCCGCTTCTGAGCTTCGGCGGCCTGCTCCTGAGCCTGCTCCGAGGCGTCGGTGGCCTGCTGCGCGGCTTTGTCGATCGCGGTCGAGATCGACTTCTGCGCCTCGCTGACCTCCTGCTGGACGGAGTCGACCGCCTCGTTGGCGTTCTCCTCCTCGTCGTCGCCGCAGCCGGCGGCGGCGCCGCCAAATGCGGCGATCGCGAGCGAGGCGGCGATTGCGGAGCCGCGCCGGGCCCTGACGGTGAACCTGCTGGACTGCCTGGACATGAGTGGTCTCCTCTCCCACTTGTCGCTCGTTGGCGCCGCACTCTATTGGTGATGGTCGTGCTCGGGATGGATACCGCCACCGCCGACGCGGTAGTAGGGGTGGCCCGTGGGGGGAAGATGCTCCGCGAGGCGGCGATGGAACCGGACGCTGACGGCCGCCCGCGGCACTCGCGGGTGCTGCTCGTCGAGGTCGAGCGCTGCGCCGAGGCCGCCGGCGGCTGGCCCGCGGTCGACCGGATCGCGGTCGGGATCGGGCCCGGCTCCTACACGGGCCTCCGGATCGGGATCGCCACCGCCCGCGCTCTCGCACAGGCCCGGGGGCTGCCGCTGGTGGGTGTGGGCTCGCTGGCGGCGCTGGCCCACGGTCTGGCCGATCACCCCGAAGCGGACGCGCGGCCGCTGCTGCCGGTGATCGACGCGCGGCGAGGCCAGGTGTTCGCCGCTCTCTACGACCGCGGTGGCAGAGAGCTGTGGGAGGCGCAGGTCGCGGATCCCGCCGAGCTCGCCGGGCGGGTGGCCGAGCTCGAGGCAAGCCCGCTGGCAGCCGGTGACGGGGCGGTACGATTTCGCCCAGAGCTCGAGGCCGCCGGCGTCACGGTCGCGCCATCCGAGGACCCCGTACATCGGATATCTGCGCGGGATGTGTGCGCCCTCGGACAATCGACCGCGGAGGCGCCACCGGACCTGATCGAGCCCGTCTACTTGAGACCCCCCGATGCGAAGAGATGGCTTCAGCGAGATAGGCCTTGACCAGGCGGTTGAGCCCGGCGGGTTGAGGCTGCGGAAGCTCGCCTATGGCGACCTCCCGTCCGTGATCGCGATCGAGCGCCGCTCGTTCCCGACCCCGTGGTCGCTGGCGATGTTCGTGCTCGAGCTCTCGAAGCCGTCCGGGATCTGCCTCGCCGCCGAGGACGACGACGGCCTGGTCGGCTATCTCGTCTGCGCTCGCTACGACGACGTCTGGCACCTGATGAACGTCGCGGTCAATCCCGAGCGCCGACGGCGCGGGGTGGCGACCGAGCTGATCGAGGGGCTCTTCGACGAGGCCGGTGAGGGCGCCCGCTTCACGCTCGAGGTTCGCATCTCCAACGGTCCCGCGATCGCGATGTACCAGCAGTTCGGCTTCCGCTCCGCCGGCCGCCGCCGCCGCTACTACCACGACAACGGCGAGGACGCCCTGATCATGTGGTTCGAGTCGCCGGCGCGGGCCGGCGTCGCGTAGACCGGCGCCGCGGACCGATGAAGCTGCTGGCGATCGAGACCTCCTGCGATGACACCTGCGCCGCGGTCACCGACGGGCCGCGGGTGCTCTCCAACGTCGTCTCCTCGCAGGCGGCACTCCACGAGGAGTTCGGTGGCGTCGTCCCCGAGGTCGCCTCGCGCCACCACCTCGAGCTGGTCAACGCGGTGGTCGCGGCGGCACTCACTGGCGCCGAAACGAAGATCGAGGAGGTGGAGGCGATCGCGGTCACCCGCGGCCCGGGGCTGATCGGGGCGCTGCTGGTCGGCCTCAGCACCGCGAAGGCGCTGGCGGCGGCGCACCGCAAGCCGCTGATCCCGGTCGATCACCTCCAGGGTCACGTCGCCGCCAACTTCCTCGAGCCTGAGCCGCTCGAGCCTCCCTTCCTCTGCCTGGTGGCGAGCGGCGGCCACACCCTGCTCGCGGGCGCCCGCGACCACTCCTCCTTCGAGACGCTCGGCGCCACCCTCGACGATGCGGCGGGGGAGGCCTTCGACAAGGGGGCACGGCTGCTGGGGCTGGGCTATCCGGGCGGCCCGGCGATCGAGCGCGCCGCCCGCGAGGGCGATCCCGAGGCGTTCGAGTTCCCGGTGGCGATGAGCGAGCGGGGGCTCGACTTCAGCTACAGCGGGATCAAGACGGCCCTCGTCTACCTCGTCCGCGACCTGGGGCCCGAGCGGACCGAGCGCCGGCGCGCCGACCTCGCCGCCTCCTACCAGCGCGCGATCGTCTCGCAGCTCGTCGCGAAGCTCGCGCGGGCGGCGCGGGCCGGGGATTGGCGGGCGGTCGCGCTCGGCGGGGGAGTGGCCGCCAACACCGAGCTCAGAGAGCGTGCCGCCTCCCTCTGCGAAGAGCTGGGGCTTCCCCTGAAGCTGGTCCCGATCGAGCTCTGCACGGACAACGCCGCGATGATCGCCTCGGCGGCCCGCTTTCAGGAGCCGATTCCCTACCCCGACTACCTGGACTTCGATGCGTTCGCCACCGACCGTAGTTCTCTACGCGCGGCCTGACTGCCACCTCTGTGACCAGGCCCGGGCGCAGCTCGAGGCGCTGCGCGCCGGAGGTCTCTCCTTCGAGGTCGAGGAGGTGGACATCGACTCCGACGACCGGCTGCTCGCCCGCTATCTCGAGCGGATCCCGGTGGTGAGCCTCGATGGCGAGATAGTCAGCGAGCTGGGCCTCGACCCGGACGGGCTGCGAGCCAGGCTCGATACCGTGTCGGCATGATCGAGGACGCCGCCGCCGGGACGGCGCAGGAGCACGGGATCGAGATCGGCGACGGCGAGCGTCTGTCGCTCGGGGTCGCCGCCCGCCTCTCCCGCTACCTCCAGGTGCTGACCCAGGCACGGAAGATGGGCAAGGACACGATCTCCTCCCAGGAGCTCTCGGACTACACCCACATCAACTCGACCCAGATCCGCCGCGACCTCTCCGGCTTCGGCAAGTTCGGCAAGCGGGGGGTGGGCTACAACGTCGACTCCCTGGTTCGCGAGATCCGGAAGATCCTCCGGACCGCGGGCCAGCACAACATCGCTCTCTTCGGCGCCGGCAACCTCGGCCAGGCGATCGCCAGCTCCGACATCTTCGCCGACCACGGATTCCGGATCGTCGCCATGTTCGACGTCGATCCGGCGGTGGTCGGGAGGCGGGTCGGCAACCTCCCCGTCCGCCACTTCGACGAGCTCGAGCCGGTGGTCTCGGACGACGACGTCGTGGTCGGGGTGCTGGCGGTGCCGGCGGACAATGCCCAGGAGGTCGCCGACCGGCTGGTGAACGCGGGGGTGAAGATCATCTTCAACTACTCCGAGCAGTTGCTGCAGGTCCCGCCCGACGTCACCGTGCACACCTCGAGTCCCGCGGTCGACCTGCTCTACGCGCTCTACTTCTACCTCACGTAATCAGCCCGTCCGCGATCGTGACCGACCCCGAGCCACAGCACTCCGGGCTCGACCTCGAGGCTGTTCGCGAGGTCTTCGAGTCCTCAACCGACTTCACCATCGGTCTCGAGGAGGAGTTCGCGATTCTCGATCCGGCGACCCTCGACCTGGAGCATCGCTTCGAGGAGCTGTTCGAGGCCTGCCGCGCCGACGAGCTCCTCGCTCCGTCGGTGGCGGGGGAGCTGATCGACACGGAGATCGAGATCCGCTCCGGGCGCGGCGAGACCTTCGCCGAGGCCACCGACCGCCAGCGGGAGCGCCGCGAGCGCCTGTTCGCCGTCGCCGAGTCGATGGGGCTCGGGCTGGCGGCAACCGGGACCCATCCATGGGCGAGCTACCTGGACCAGCGGATCATCGACACCGAGCACTACCGCCGGCTGGAGGGCGAGCTGCGCTGGGTCGCCCAGCGGAACAACACCTGGAGCCTCCACGTCCATATCGGGATCCGCGGCGCCGACCGGGTGGTCGCCGTCTGCGACCGGATGCGCGAATTGCTGCCGATCCTGCTTGCCGCCTCGGCCAACTCGCCGTTTCTGGACCATCGCGACACCGGCCTGCACTCGGTCCGGACCGAGATCTTCACCCGGACCTTCCCCCGCTGTGGGATTCACGAGCCCTTCGGCGACTGGGCGACCTACGCGGACTTCGTCCGGCTGCTCGACGAGACCGACTCGATCGCAGAGGCGACCCAGCTCTGGTGGTCGGTGAGGCCGCATCACTCGTTCGGCACGGTCGAGGTGCGGATCTGCGACGCCCAGACGCGCGGCGATGAGTCCTTCAACCTGGCGGCCCTGATCGCGGCCTGCGCCACCCAGGCGGCGCTCGAGTATGACGAGCTCGGTTACGCCGGCGGCGGCGGGCTGCTGCACGGCCGGGAGATCGAGGAGAACCTCTGGCGGGCGATCCGCCATGGGATGGACGCCGAGATGATCGATTTCCGCGACCGGCGCGCCACGCCCGCCCGCGCCGCGCTCGAGGATCTGATCGAGTGGACCGAGCCTGCTCGCCGCCGGCTCGGGGTGGAGGTGGAGCTGCCGGAGGAGAACGGGGCCCAGCGAGCCCATCGCGCCCTCGCCGAGCGGGCCTCGATCGAGGAGATCTATCGCCACGCGATCGAGGAAACCAAGCGAACCTACGCTCCCGAGGGCGTGGCCGGGGCCAGATGATGCGAAAGTGCACCCATGACGCCAGATGACCCGACCCAGCCCGGCGGCGAGATGCGAGGGGGCCCCGCAGGGGAAGCCGAGGGGCCACCCGATTCATCCGAGGAGGAGCTGCGGCAGCAGCTCGACGAGGAGATCCGCAAGGTCCGGGTCGAGGACGTCGTCCTCCAGAGCGTCGTCAGCATCCTCAACCTGGCCGCCCGGCGGATCGCGAAGGACGACGAGCGTGACCTCGCCCAGGCGAAGGTGGGAATCGACGCCGCCCGGGCGCTGGTCGACCTGGTGAAGCCCGAGGCGCAGCCGCAGCTCCGCCAGGCGATCTCCGAGCTCCAGATCCTCTACGCCAAGCACGCGGGGGAGAGCGAGGGCGGCGATGAGCAGCCCGAGCCGGAGAAGGGCGAGCCCGGCGGGGCGGAGGAGGGCGGGCGGGGCGGAGGAGCGCGGCAAGCAGGCCGATTCGCCGCTCTGGACCCCTCCGGGTACCGGCGACGGATAGACTGCCGCGCCGCTTTTTACACATCGTCAACGGGAGCCCTTCTTGACCGATTTCCTCACTGACTATGGCGTCGTCGTCGCGCTCGGATGCGGCGCCGCGGCCGTCCTCTATGGGTTGCTGATCACCCAGCGCCTGCTCAGCAAATCGCCTGGAAACGAGCAGATGCAGGAGATCTCCGGCGCGATCCAGGAGGGCGCCGGCGCCTACCTGAAGCGGCAGTACACGATCATCGCCGGGGTCGGCGTGGTCGTTGCGGTCCTGCTGATCCCGCTGCAGAACGTCGAGACCGCGATCGGGTTCGTGATCGGCGGCATCCTCTCGGGTGCGGCCGGCTTCATCGGCATGAACCTGTCGGTGCGAGCCAACGCCAGGGTCGCGGAGGCCGCCCGCGGCGGCATCCCGCCCGCCCTCGACATCGCCTTCAAGGGCGGCTCGGTGACCGGGCTCCTGGTCGTCGGCCTCGCCCTGCTCGGGGTGGCGGGCTATTACGGCGCCCTGATCCTGCTCGACTTCTCCGACAAGGAGTCCGTCGACGCCCTGATCGGGCTCGGCTTCGGCGGCTCGCTGATCTCGGTCTTCGCCCGCCTCGGCGGCGGGATCTTCACCAAGGCCGCCGACGTCGGGGCCGACCTGGTCGGAAAGATCGAGGCGGGGATCCCCGAGGACGACCCACGGAACCCGGCGGTGATCGCCGACAACGTCGGCGACAACGTCGGCGACTGCGCCGGGATGGCCGCCGACCTCTTCGAGACCTACGCGGTTACCGCGGTCGCGGTGATGCTGCTCGGGGTTCTCTACTTCACCGGCGACTTCGCCCGCGAGGTGGCGATCTACCCGCTGGCGCTCGGCGGCGTCGCGATCCTCGCCTCGATCGTCGGCGCATTCTCCGTGCGCACCCGCTCGGGCAACGTCGAGCGGGCGCTCTATCAGGGACTGATCGTCTCCGGATTGCTCTCGGCGGCCGCCTTCTATCCGATCACCAAGTGGCTGATGGAGGACGCACTCGCCAGCGGCGTCGCATCGGCGGGCGGGGCGGCGCTCGCCGGCGCAAGCGTCACCGACCTCTGGCTCTGTTCGCTGATCGGGGTCGGCGTCACGGCCTTCCTGTTCGTGATCACCGACTTCTACACCTCGACCCGCTTCCGCCCGGTGAGGACGATCGCCGCGCGCGTCCGAGACCGGCCACGCGACCAACATCATCCAGGGGCTCGCCCAGGGACTTCAGTCGACCGCGGCGCCGGTGCTGGTGATCGCCCTGGCGATCCTCGGCGCCAACGAGCTCGCCGGGATCTACGGGATCGGGGTCGCGGTGATGGCGCAGCTCTCGCTCACCGGGCTGATCGTCGCCCTCGACGCCTTCGGGCCGATCACCGACAACGCCGGCGGGATCGCCGAGATGGCCGACCTGCCGCAGGACGTGCGCGACATCACCGACCCGCTCGACGCGGTCGGCAACACGACCAAGGCGGTGACCAAGGGATACGCGATCGGCTCCGCGGCGCTTGCGGCGCTGGTCCTCTTCAACGCCTTCCTCTCCGAGCTCCAGGCCGAGGACCCGAGCAAGTCGTTCGACTTCAGCATCTCCTCGCCCGACGTCCTGATCGGCCTGCTGATCGGCGGGATGATGGTCTACCTGTTCTCCTCCCTCGCGATCGAGGCGGTCGGACGCGCCGGCGGCGGCGTGGTCGAGGAGGTCCGCCGGCAGTTCCGCGAGAAGCCCGGGATCATGAAGGGCACGGAGAAGCCCGAGTACGGGCACGCGGTCAGCCTGGTGACCGCCGCGGCCCAGCGGGAGATGATCCTGCCCTCGCTGATCCCGATCGCTGGTGCCGCTGGTGGTCGGCCTGCTCAGCTACCAGGCCCTCGGCGGGCTGCTGATCGGAGTGATCGTGGTCGGGATCTTCTCCGCGATCGCGATGACCGCCGGCGGCGGCGCCTGGGACAACGCGAAGAAGCTGATCGAGGACGGCGCCTTCGGGGGCAAGGGCACCGAGGCGCACGCCGCCTCGATCACCGGCGACACCGTCGGCGATCCCTACAAGGACACTGCCGGGCCGGCGATCAACCCGATGATCAAGGTCGCCAACATCGTCGCGATCCTGATCATCCCGATCGTCGCTCTGTAGGCGGCGCGGAGGCGGCAGCCGAGCAGCCGCCGACGACTGGAGCTGGCAACGACCGAGCCGATCAACGTCGCGGACTTCGAGCGCCTCGCGGAAGCGGCGCTCGAGCCGGGCGCCCACGGCTATTTCGCCGGCGGCGCCGCCGACGAGGCGACGCTGCGCGATAATCTCGCCAGCTTCGCCCGCTGGCGGATCCGGCCGCGGGTCCTGGTCGACGTCGATTCGGTCAGCACCGGGACGGAGCTGCTCGGCGGGCCGCTGTCGATGCCGGTGCTGGTCGCCCCGGTCGCATTCCAGCGGCTCGCTCACCCCGACGGCGAGCTGGGGATGGCGCGGGCGGCGGCTGCGGCGGGCACCGCGTTCTGCCTCTCGACGATCGCCACCTCTCGGCCCAGCGAGGTGGCGGCCGCGGCGCCGGACGGACGGCGCCTCTTCCAGCTCTACTGCTTCCGCGACCGGGGGGTGACCCAGGCGCTCCTCGACGAGGCGGTCGATTCGGGCTTCGAGGCGATCCTGCTGACCGCCGATGCGCCTCGCGCCGGCCGCCGCGAGCGGGATCTGCGCTCCGGGTTCGAGGTGCCCGCCGACGTCACCGTGCCCAGCCTCGACGCGGCCCTCGGCGGCGGCCGCCCGCTGAGCGTGGTCGAGGTCTTCTCGCAGGTGGATGCGTCGCTCGGCTGGGCGGACCTGGAGAAGCTCGCCTCCGGCTGCTCGCTGCCGGTGCTGCTCAAGGGGGTGCTGACCGCGGAGGATGCGGCGCTCGCGATCGAACACGGGGCGGCCGGAGTGGTGGTCTCCAACCACGGCGGGCGCCAGCTCGACCGGGTGCCGGCGAGCCTCGACGCCCTGCCCGAGGTGGTCGAAGCGGTGGCCGGTCGCGGTCCGGTGCTGATGGACGGCGGGATCCGCCGCGGTACCGACGTGCTGATCGCGCTCGCCCTCGGGCGCCGACGCGGTGTTGGCGGGCCGCGCTCCGCTCTGGGGACTGGCCGTGGACGGAGAGCGAGGGGCCCTGCGGGTGCTCCAGATCCTCCGTGAGGAGCTCGAGCTGGCGCTGGCCCTGAGCGGCTGCGCCTCGCCCGCCGCGGTCACCCGCGAGCACCTCCAAGCGGCGCCTACGGCCGAGCGTATATTCGGAGGGCCTTGGCTAGACGGATCCCGCGGGACGAGTCGCTTTCACGCGTTCACGGCACCGGCGCGCTGTTCGCGGCCGCCTACGGGAACGTGGGCTCCTCGATCTACTACGCGCTCGGGGTCACCGCCGCCTTCGCCCTCGGGCTGACCCCGGTCGCCTTCGTGATCGCCGGGCTGATCTTCATGTTCACCGCCGCCACCTACACGGAGGCCACGGTGATGTACCCGGAGGCGGGCGGCTCCTCGAGCTTCGCCCGCCACGCCTTCAACGAGCTGGTCAGCTTCTTCGCCGCCTGGGCGCAGATGCTCAACTACGTGATCACGGTCGCGATCTCGGCCTTCTTCGTTCCCCACTACCTGGCCGTCTTCTGGGAGCCGCTCGGGAGCCCGCCCGGCGACATTCTCTTCGGCGTCGGGGTGATCGCGGCGCTGGCGGCGCTCAACGTCAAGGGGACCCAGGAATCCTCGCGCTTCAACCTCGTGCTTGCGGTGGCCGACCTCGCGACCCAGATCGTGCTCGTCGCTGATCGGGATCTTCCTGGTCCTCAGCCCCGACACCCTGGTCTCGAACGTCGACCTCGGGGTGGCGCCGAGTTGGGGCGACTTCTTCCTCGGGATCGCGGTCGCGATGATCGCCTACACCGGGATCGAGACGATCTCGAACATGGCCGAGGAGGCAAAGGACGCCCCCCGGACCATTCCCCGCGGGGTCGGCCTGACGGTGCTCGCCGTGATCGGGCTCTACGCGCTGCTGCCGCTGATCGCGCTCTCGGCGATGCCGGTGACCGGAGTCCGGAGGCGAGTTCACGACCGCGCTCGGCACGACCTTCGCCGGCGACCCGGTGCTCGGGATCGTCGAGAACCTCGGGCTCGGCGTCGGGCTCACCGACGTGCTCCGCTACTACGTCGGGGTGCTCGCCGCGGTGATCCTGCTGATCGCGACCAACGCAGGGCTGATCGGCGTCTCGCGTCTCACCTACTCGATGGGCCAGCACCGGCAGCTCCCGGAGCTCCTTCGTGCCGTCCACCCGCGCTTTCGGACCCCATGGATCGCGATCCTGGTGTTCTCGGCCGTCGCGTCGATCACCCTGATCCCGGGCGAGACCGATCTGCTGGCGACGATGTACTCGTTCGGGGCGATGCTCTCGTTCACGATCGCGCACGTCTCGGTCGATCCGGCTTCGGCAGACGGAGCCGGCCAAGGAGCGGGCGTGGAAACCGCCCCTGAACGTCCGCGCCTTCGGTTTCGAGGTGCCGATTACCGCCGTCCTCGGTGGCCTTGGAACCGGGGCCGCGTGGCTCGTGGTGATGGCGCTCAATCCCCGGACCGCGTTCATCGGCGCCGGCTGGATGCTGTTCGGGCTCGCCGTCTACCTGCTCTACCGGCGCCGGCAGCGCCTGCCCCTGACGGAGACGGTCAAGGTGGTGCTCCCCGAGCCGCTCGGGGTGACGGAGGTCGAGTACGAGAGCATCCTGGTCGCCTTCGACGACGGCGAGCCGTTCTCGCAAGACACGATGGGGACCGCGGTGAGGCTGGCCGCCAGGCGGCGGCGGGCGATCCACGTGGCGGCGATCGTCACCGTTCCCAGCCACCTGCCCCTCGATGCCCCCCTCGACGATCAGGTCGCGGAGGCGCAGTCGAAGATCGAGCAGGCGAAGCTGGTCGGGGGCGGGCTGCGGGTCGACGGGCATGTCCATCGGGTCCGGCCGAACCAGGCCGGCCACTCGATCGCCGAGGAGGCGAGGGAGATGAAGGCGAGCGCGGTGGTGATGGGACTGCGCTACCGAGATGGGGTGCCGCTCTACGGCAAGACCCTGCAGACGATCCTCGCCGAGCGTCCCACCCGGGTGATCGTGGTCGGGGAGCCGGGGCGCGCGCGGGCAGCGCTCGGCGCCGATGGCGGCGGGCCGCAGGTGGAGGCTCCGGCGTGACCCCCAGCCGCCCCTCAGCGGGCGAGGGGTACCAGCTCGCGACCCGGATCTTCTCGGTGACGATCATCGGCTTCGGGCTGGCGATCCTCGTCGTCACGGTGGCCCGGGGTGGCGGGCCGACAGCGGTGGGCATTCTCTTCGGGTTGGTGTTCGTCGCGATGGGCGCCGGGCGGCTCTACCTCTCGCTGCGGGGATGAGGCAGCGAACCGGGTGAGGCTGGAGAGGCTCCTCGGGGCCCCATTCCTCTACGCGGTCGCCTCCTCCGCGGTCGGCTTCTCCCTCTACTTCTCGATCGGAGTGGTCGCCGACCGCGGTCTCGGGCTGACCCCGCTGATCTTCCTGGTGGCCGGGCTCCTGTTCGCGATCACCTCGCTCTCCTACGTCGAGGGCGGGGCGATGTACCGGGAGCGGGGCGGCTCCTCGACCTTCGCGCGCCACGCCTTCAACGAGCTGATCAGCTTCATCGCCGGCTGGGCGATCCTGATCGACTACCTGATCGTGATCGCGGCGGCGGCGATCACCGTGCCGCATTACCTGACTCCGATCTCGGGGGAGTTCGGCAGCGGAGCGCTCGAGCGGGGGGTGGCGGCGGCGGTGATCGTTGCGATCGCGATCATCAATGTGATGGGAGTCACCGGTCGCAGCCGCCAGGCGCGCCTGGTGGTGCTGGCGGTCGCCGACCTCGGGCTGCAGCTGGTGGTGATCGTGGTTGGCGCGATCGTCGTCTTCGATCCCTCCTTGCTGACGGCACAGCTCGACCTGTTCAGCTCGCCGAGCGTCGATGACGTCATCTATTCGCTGGTGCTGGCGACGATCGCCTACGCCGGGATCGAGGCGGCGAGCGATCTGGCGCCGGACCTCGAGTTCGAGCCCCGCGACCTGAAGCGGGTCCTCTCCACCGGGGTCGTGGTGGTGCCACTGCTCTACGCCGGGGTGGCGGCGGTGTCGCTGATGGCGGTGCCGGTGGTGACAGGCCCGAGCGGCCCGGAGACGGCGCTCGCCGGCGACCTGATCGATAAGCCGGTGCTGGGGGTCGTTCAGGCCTACGACCCGGCCTGGGTGGCCGACCTGATGCAGTGGGCGGTGGTGTTGATCGCGGTCCCCGTTCTCTTCTGGGCTGCGTACACCTCGATGCTCGGCCTCTCACGCCACGTCTACGTCCTGGCCACCAATCGGCAGATCCCAAGCTGGGCCGGAAAGCTCGAGCGCACCTACTCGACGCCCTACGTCGCGATCGCGATCGCAGCGCTGCTGGCGTTCGCGCTGGCGCTCCCGGGCGACATCCGATTCCTGGCCGGCGTCTATGCCTTCGGTGCGCTGCTCGCGGTGACGATCGCTCAGATTTCGATCATCCGCCTGCGGGTCACCGATCCTGAGCGGGAGCGCCCCTTTGCAGTCCCGTTCAACCTCACCGTTGGCGGACACCGGCTGCCGCTACCCGCGATCGTCGGCGCGCTGATCACCGGCCTCGCCTGGATCAGCGTGCTTTTCCTCCACGCCGACGCCGTCTACGTGGGCGGCGGCTGGATGGTCTTCGGGCTCGTCTTCTACGTCGTCTACCGCCGGTTGGTGGAGGGGACGACATTGACCAAGCGGGTGACGGTGCCCGAGGTCTCGCTGAAGAAGCGGCCGGCGGAGGCCGAGTACTCGTCGATCCTGGTTCCGGTGTTCGGGACCAAGCTCGATGACGACATCGTCAGCACGGCGGGCCGCCTCGCCGACGCCGAGATCGAGGAGGGAGAGCGGGCTCCGAGGCTGGACGTGGTCTATGTGGCGGAGCTGCCGCTGACAGTGCCCCTCGACTCGGCCCTGCCCCGGGCGGTGAGGGAGCGGGGCGAGCAGGCGCTCGCCAGGGCGGCGGAGATCGGGAAGGAGTACGAGAACGTGGAGGTGTCGACCAGCCTGGTGCCCGCCCGTTCGGCCGGGGCCGGGATCGTGGAGGAGGCGCAGCGGCGCGGCGCCGAGGTGATCGTGATGGGCGGCGAGCCCCCGAGCCGGGTGCGCGGCGGGGCGATCCTCGGGGGGATCGGAGCCGCCCGCCCCGAAGAGATCGGCCGGGTAACCGAATACGTGCTGAAGAAGGCGCCTTGCAGGGTGCTGCTCACAGCCCCGCCGGAGTAGAGCTGTATCTAAGATCCGGGCGAGATGTTCATCTTGATCTGCGGTTGCGGCCGTGTCGGATCGTCGGTTGCCCGCACAATGCTCAGTGAGGGAAACGAGGTCTCCTGCCTCGACGAGGATCCCGAGGCGCACGCCCGCCTCGAGCTCAACCTCGAGGGTTCTTGGGAGGACTCGGGAGGCCACTTCACGGTCGGCACCGCGCTCGAGGTCGATGCGCTGCGGGCCGCGGGGATCGAGCACGCCGATGCCTTCATCGCTTCCACCGACGGCGACAACACAAACATCGTCATCGCTCAGATCGCCAAGCGGCGCTTCAACGTGCCAACGGTGATCGCGCGGATCCTCGATCCGCTGCGCGCCCAGTGGTACGAGGAGCAGGGGGTGGACACGGTGTGTCCGACCAAGGTGGCGATCGAGATGCTCGAGGAGCGGGTCCACCAGGCCGCCGGGGCGGCGTCCGGCAGCGGCGGAGCGGCCGATGGCTGAGGGCAAGGGCAAGTACATCATCATCATCGGCGCCGGCAAGGTCGGCTGGAACCTGGCGCGGGAGCTGCTCGACAAGGGGAACGAGATCACCCTGATCGAGAACCAGCGCAACCGCTACCTGACGGTGGAGCAGGAGCTCGAGCACAACGTTCTGTACGGGGATGCTTCGGAGCTCTGGGTGCTCGAGCGCGCCGGGATCTCGCGCGCGGACATCGTGATCGCGGTGACCGGCGACGACGAGGACAACATACTGATCTGCCAGGTGGCGAGGGAGAAGTACCTCGTCGAGCAGATCATCGCCAGGGTCAACAATCCGCGGAACCGCGAGCACTTCGAGCTCCTCAATATCAAGCCCTATGTATCGGCGACCGACCTGATCCTTCGCCTGATCGAGCACGAGGTCCCGGAGTACGGGCTCGTCCACCTGCTCGATCTGCCCGAGGAGCGGCTGGAGATCATCGAGATGGAGCTCGGCGAGGACAGCAGGGTGGCGGGGCAGATGGTCGGGGACCTGAACATGCCCGAGGGCAGCCTCCTGATCTCGGTCCTCCGCAAGGGCGAGGGCTTTGTGCCGGGCCCGGAGACGGTTCTCGAGGCGGGGGATGAGGTCCTGGCCGTGCTCGACCCCGGGCTGGAGGAGGAGCTGAAGAGCTTCTTCGGCTCGGACGGCGCCGGTGCCAAAGGCTGAGTTCCTTCTGATCGGCGGGTTCGGCTCCGGCCACTGCGCTGCCGAGCTGCGCAAGCGGGGGGCCGATGGCTCGATCGTGCTGGTCGGCCGCGAGCCCGAGCCGCCGTATGAGCGCCCACCCCTCTCCAAGGAGTACCTGCGGGGAGAGTCGACGCGTGAGGACGCCTATGTCAATCCGCCGGAGTGGTATGAGGAGAACGGTGTGGAGCTGCGCACCGGGACGAACGTGATGGGGCTGGATCTGGAGGCGCGGACGGCGAAGCTGCAGGGGGGAGATGAGATCGCGTTCGAGAAGGCGCTGATCGCCACCGGGGCCAACGTCAACATCCTGCGGGTGGAGGGCGCGGGGCAGGAGGGGATCCACTACCTGCGGGCGTTCGGCAATTCGGATCGGATCAGAGAGGCGGCCGAGGGGGCGGAGCGAGTGGTGCTGATCGGGGGCAGCTACATCGGCTGCGAGGTGGCGGCCTCGCTGACCGCGAAGGGGACCGAATGCGCGATCGTGACGATGGAGGATGTGGTGCTGTCGAGGACCTTCGGCGAGGAGGTCGGACGGTGGTTCCATGAGCTTCTCGAGTCGAAGGGGGTGGTGATCCTCGGCGGCGAGACGCTGGAGGCGTTCGAGGGCGAGGGGAACGTGAATGCGGTGGTGACCGGGAGCGGCAAGGTGGTCGAGGGGGATTGCGTGGTGGTGGGAGCGGGGGTGAAGCCGGACGTGATCCTGGCGAAGCGGGCCGGGCTGGAGGTCGACGATGGGATCGTCTGCGATGCGACTCTGCAGACGTCGGTGGAGGGGATCTACGCGGCGGGGGACGTCTGCTCGTATGACAGCGTCGTGCACGGGAGGCGGATCCGGGTGGAGCACTGGGATGTGGCGATGCAGCAGGGAATGCACGCCGCCCGGGGGCTGATGGGCGAGTCGGTGCCGTACGAGGTGGTGCCCTACTTCTTCAGCGACCTCGCCGATTGGACGGGGCTGGAGTACGTGGGGCCGGCGACCGAGTGGGACGAGCTGGTCTGGCGCGGCGACCCCGATGCCGGCGAGTTCGCGGTCTTCTACCTCAAGGACGGGAAGGTGGCCGGGGCGCTCACCGTCGAGCGCTCGGAGGACCTGGCTCACGCGCGGACCCTGCTGGCGGAGGGCGTCGACGTCGGTTCGGAGGAGGCAAAGGCGCTGCTCGGCGACCCCGACAGCGACCTCGCTGAGCTCACCTCAAGCTAGTGCTCTTCGGACGCGCCGCTATCGTGGTCGGCCGACCTGGGGGTGTAATCGGCAACACGCCAGCCTCTGGAACTGGAAATTCGGGGTTCGAGTCCCTGGCGCCGCAGTTAGAATTGAGGCCCGCTATGGCGGACTTTCTCTTCGCTTGCAGCGGCTTTCCGTCCGAGCACGATGCGAACATATGTTCGCTGACGGGAAGGCATCGGACTGTGGATCGGCCGTAGCGGTCGGGCGTACTACGACGGCAGGGTGCCTCGGTTCGCCGAAGCGTGCCGAGCGCGTTCGGGATCTCGGCCGGAGCGTGGGCAGCGGGCAGTCAAGGAGGGCCTTCGTACCCGGAGCCTGGATTCCCGCCGATGCTGCGCCTCCGAGAAACGCGCGCTGATCGACCGGCTCTTCCGACGAGGGCTACACGCAGGCAGATGGTCGCCGCCGAGCTTGGGATGTCAAAGGCGACAGTCAGCTACCACGCGCGGCGCTTCGGCATGCCGGTTCATGACTGCATTCGCGCCGCGATACGAGTGGGAGAAGTCCAGCGGGCCCACGACGACGGTATGCGGGCGATGAGTGCTGCAGGCATTTTGGGTTCTCGACAAGCGACCTGGAGTAAGGCGGTCGCAGCAGGAGCGGATCCAGTCCTCGTTCGCATCTGATCCCACTCGAGAGAGCTGCTGGTCGAGGGGCGGCGGACAAGCCGGGACTCACCTGAAAGGGCGGCTATTAGCGGCCGGGCTGAAGGAAAAGCGATGCGAGCGCTGCGGGATCGTCGGACCTGGCGGGGCAAGCCGCGCTCAACATGCAGCTGCACCACAAGAACGGCGATGGGACAGACAACCGACTTGGGAACATTCGAGTTCCTGTGTGCCAACTGCCACTCGCAGACCGACACCTACGGTGGCCGGAATGGCAACAGGAAGCCCGAGCGGCACCTGAAGCTGGTCCCGCGGGTGGCTGAATCGGACGAGGAGGAGGTTGGCTAGGGCCGGACCGGCGTGGGGGGCGGCGGGCGCCTGGGGGCGTCGTAAATCCCTGCTACCTTGCCCCCGGTTCGTATGAGGCGTTTGCGGCTCACTCTCGTGCCCGCGCTGGTTCTGGGCGCGGGCATCGTGCTCTCGGCCTGCGGAGGCGACAGCTCTCCCGAGGTGTCGATCAACATCCCGACCGAGACCACCGCCTCATCGCTCTCCAAGGCCGACTTCATCACCGACGCCGACACCGCCTGCGAGGAGGTCAACACCGCGATCTCCCAGTTCGCCGCCTCCGGCCAGGGCCTCACCGAGGCTGACCAGATCGCCGATCTCCGGAGCGGCCTGGTCGACCAGCTGAAGGAGCTCGGTCCGCCCGAGGAGGACCGTGCCACCCTCGACGAATTCACGACCGCGCTCCAAGCCCAGGTCCAGGCGGGCCAGAAGATCGCCCTGGCCAGCGACCGTGGCGAGGACACTGCCGAGTTCGAGACCGAGCTCCAGACCGCCAAGGACCAGGCTGCGGCCGCCGCCCAGGCCTACGGCTTCCAGCAATGCGGACAGGAGATCAGCTCCTCCAGCCCCAGCACCAGCGCGCCGAGCGCCTCCGACTCGGGGACCTCGGTCGCCCCGGCCGCCCCGTCCACCCCGGCGCCGAGCACCGACAGCGGCGGCACCGGCGACACCGGCGGCGGCACCGGCGACACCGGCGGCGGCACCGGTGACACGGGCGGTGGCGGGACCGGCGGTACCGGCGGCAGCGGTGGTATCGGGCCCGGATAAGTCGGGCCGCTACCGTGCAGGGACCTGCCGCACGCTATGTGCGGGGGCCGCGGGCCCTAAGCGGCAGCCAGCTCGGCCCAGGTCCCGTAGAGCAGCGCGTAGCGGCCGCCGGCCGCGATCAATTCATCGTGGGTGCCGCTCTCGACGATCTCGCCGTGCTCGAGCACCGCGATTCGGTCGGCGCCGCGGATCGTCGAGAGCCGGTGGGCGATCACGATCGCGGTTCGCCCCGCGAGCAGCGTCTCCAGGCCCCGCTCGATCGTCCGCTCGGTTCGCACGTCCACGTTCGAGGTCGCCTCGTCGAGGATCAGGATCCGCGGCTCCGCCAGCAGTGCCCGGGCGAAGGCGATCAGCTGCCGCTGGCCCGCCGAGAGCGCCACGCCCCGCTCACCCACCTCGGTTTCAAAGCCCTCCGGCAGCCGGCGAATGAAGTCCCCGGCCCCGATCGACTCCGCCGCCGCCTCGATCTCCTCCGGCGCCGCGTCCGGGCGGCCGAAGGCAATGTTCTCCCTGACGCTGCCGCTGAACAGGAACCCCTCCTGGGGGACGATCCCCAGCTGGCTGCGCAGGCAGCCGGAGCGCAGGTCGCGCAGGTCGTGCCCATCCACCAGCACCCGCCCCCGCTGCGGGTCGTAGAAGCGCGAGACCAGCTTCGCGAAGGTCGACTTGCCGGCCCCGGTCTCCCCGACCAGCGCCAGCGTCTCGCCGGCGGGCACATGGATCGAGACGTCGCGCAGCGCCCAGTCCTCCGAGCGCTGCTCCTCATCGCTCCGCTCGATCCTTCCGCTCGAGCGACGCAGCCCGGCCGTCTTGTCGAGGCCGTAGGAGAACCAGACGTGATCCATCTCGATCTCCCCGCGCAGCGGCCGGGGGTCGAGCGCGCCCTCCTTGTCGGTCATGTCGGGCCTGGTGTCGAGCAGATCGAAGATCTTGTCGAGCGCCGCCATTCCCTGCTGGTAGGTCGTGTACAGCTGCGAGAGCTGCTGAATCGGGTCGAAGAAGGTCGCCAGGTACCCGACGAAGGCGACCAGGACACCGATCTGCTCCGCGCGCGCGTCACCGGCCAGATCGAGCGCCTGATAGCCGCCGTAGAGCAGGATCACGGCGGTGCCGATCGCCGAGAGCAGCTCGACCGCCGGGAAGTAGGAGGCGTTCAGATAGACCGTCTTCATGTTCGCCTGCCGGTTGAGCTCGTTGAGCTCGCCCATCCGCGCCACATGGCGCTCCTCCTGGGAGAAGGTCCGGACGACGCGAATCCCGCTCAGGCTCTCCTGCAGATACGCGGTCACCTCGGCGATCCGCTCGCGGGTGATCCGGTAGGCGCTCGTGGCGACGATCCGGAAGACGATGCTGGCGATCGCCAGCAGCGGGAAGGTGAGGAAGACGACCAGCGCCAGCCCCACGTCAAGGAACAGCATGATGATCACGACGCCGAGCAGGGTGAGCGTGCTCTGGAACAGGGTCACCACGCCCGTGCTGATCAGCTGGTCGAGGGCGTCGACGTCGTTGGTGATCCGCGAGATCAGCACCCCGGGCCGGTTGCGAGTGAAGAAGCCGATCGACATCTCCTGCAGGTGGTTGAAGATCCGCAGCCTCAGGTCCTGAAGCGCGCGCTGGCCGACCCAGCCGACCAGGTAGGTCTGCACGTAGCTCGATCCCCACAGCAACAGGCCGGTGCCGAGAAAGCCTGCGACGATCAGGCCCAGCCGGTCGAATGAGGCGTCATTGGAGGCGACCTCCGCTGTCGCCAATCCCGCCAGGGCCGGCGGAGCCAGCGTCGCGGCGGTCGCCACCAGCAGCGCCCCGAACATCAGCACCAGCTGCTTCCGGTACGGGCGCAGGAGGTTGAGCAGCCAGCGCACCTTGCGCCCGCGCTGATCCTCGCCGCGGATCAGCCGCCACAGCGAGCCCAGCAACAGGATCACCCCGCGCAGCCGGTTGTCCTCGTGCTCGTAGGTGCCCTCCTCGCGTTCGGCGACCTCGACCGCTCGCTCCTCCTCGCGCTGCTCCTGCTCGCGCAGCTTCCTTTCTCCTCTCCGCGCTCACAGCCGCGCCAGCTCCTCGCGCTCTTCGAGATCGCGCTGCAGGTAGACCGAGTCCTCCAGCCCCTTCTCGGCGATCTCCTCGTACAGCGGACTGCGCTCGAGCAGCTCCTCGTGGGTGCCGCGGTCGACGATCCTGCCTCGGTCGATGACCACGATCTCGTCGGCGAGCGAGATCGTCGAGAGCCGGTGGGCGACGATGAAGGTGGTGCGGCCCTCCATCACCTCGCGGAGCCCGCGCTTGATCTCGGCCTCGGTGCGGGCGTCGACCGATGAGGTGGCGTCGTCAAGGATCAGGATCCGCGGCTCGGCGAGCAGCGCCCTCGCGATCGCGACCCGCTGTCGCTGCCCGCCCGACAGGGTCAGGCCGCGCTCACCGACCAGCGTGTCGTAGCCGTCCGGCAGCTCTGTGATGAAGCCGTGGGCCTGGGCGCGGCGCGCCGCGGCCTCGATCTCCTCGCGAGACGCCTCCGGATTCGCGTACGCGATGTTGGCGGCGACCGTGTCGGAGAAGAGAAAGCTGTCGTCGGCAACGAAGGCGATCTCGTGGCGGAGCGAGCTGAGGTCGACCTCGCGGATGTCTGCGCCGTCGATCACCACCCGTCCCTCGCTGGGGTCATACAGCCGCGCCAGCAGCCCGACCAGGCTGGTCTTGCCCGAAGCCGTCGGGCCGACCAGGGCCACCGTCCGCCCCGGCTCGACTTCGAGGTCGATGTCCGTCAGCGCCGGCTCGGCCCCGTCGTAGCGCAGGGTCACACCCTGCACCGAGACTCGGCCGCCGCCCGGCGGCAGCGGTGGCGCTCCCGGCGGGCTGGTCATCTCCGGCTCGCGGTCGAGGATCTCGAACATCCTGTTGCCCGAGGCGACCGCTCGCTGAGCCATGCTCAGCGACATCCCGAGCCAGCGCACCGGGCCGGAGAGCAGCAGCAGGTAGGTGTAGAAGGCGGCGAAGTCGCCGAGGCTGAGGTTGCCGTTGATCACCTGCCGGCCGCCGACCAGCAGCACCACCGCCACTCCGATGTTCGGCAGGAAGCCCATCAGCGGCGTGTAGAAGGCCTGCAGCCGCGTCGAGACCATGCTCTGATCGAACACGCGGTCGACCGCGCGGCGGAAGCGGGCGCGCATGTACCCCTCGCGCGCGAACGCCTTCACGATCCGGATCCCCGAGACGCTCTCCTCGGCCCCGGCGGTGAGCTCGCCCACCCGCTGCTGGACCTCCTGCTCGGCGGGCCGGTTGCGCCGGCTGTAGCGGGTCGCGATCGCGACCAGGAAGGGGACGGGGGCGAGCGCGAGCAGCGCCAGCAGCGGGTCGAGCACGATCATCACCGCCGCGGCGAACAGGATCGTGAGCGCGCTCTGGCTCACCCAGATCAGCCCGTAGCCGAGGAAGAAGCGGATCGACTGCAAATCGACGGTCGCCCGGGACATCAGCTGGCCGGTCTGCTGGGAGTCGAAGAAGGCGAGCTCGAGCCGCTGCAGATGCTCGTAGAAGCGCTGGCGGAGGTCGTACTCAACCGCGAGCGAGACCTTGCCCGCGATCAGCCGCCGCCCGACCGTCAGCGCCAGCCGCAGCAATCCCGCCCCCAGCAGCGCCAGGGTCAGCGGGAGGATCTCGTCACGACTGCCGGATTCGATTGCGTTGACCGCTCCGCCCACCAGCAGCGGGATCAGGACGGTCATTCCCATCGCAAGCCAGGCGAGCGCCAGCGAGATGATCAAGCTGCGCCGGTATGGACGCAGGAAACCGAGCAGCCGCCTGAAAGTGCGCATGCTTCGACTATACAAAGTGAAGTAAAAGGCGCGTCCGCGCTCCATTACGCTGGGTTCCGTGCTCAGGGAACTGATCAACCGGCCGATCTCGATGCTCAACGCGGTGCTCGATTTCCCCCGGACGATGGAGCGAAGCGTCCGCCAGGCCAACGAGCTGATGGACGTCTCCCAGGAGCAGCTGGACGTGATGCGGAGGCAGGCCGACGAGGCGCTGGCGCAGGCCGAGCGCATGAACGACCTCCTGGCGCGACTGGTGAAGCTGACCGAGCCGCTCGAGAGGGCTCAGCGCGGCGGCGAGTTCGTCAGCGAGCAGCTGAAGCGGGTCCTCCTTGGCGAGGAGGCCGAGGCCAAGGCCGCTGCCGATCGAGCTGAGGAGGCGGCCGATCGCGCGGCGGCGGAGATGCGAGGGGACTCCGCAGATGCGAGGGGACTCCGTAAGGAGCCACCCGTTTCATCGGATGAGGAGCCACCCGTTTCACGTGGGGCGGAGGCCGAGGCGGAGGCGGAGGAATCGGCCCCAGAGCGGTGAGCCGACCGCCCGCCGGTCTCTGCGATCGCTGCCGCCATCAGCGAATCGTCCAGAACACCCGGGGCTCGTCCTTCTCCCTCTGCGAGCTCTCCCGGACCAACCCCGCCTTTCCGCGCTATCCGCGCCTGCCGGTGGAGAGCTGCGAAGGCTTCAGCGAGCGCGACGAGGAGGCCCGCCGATGAGAGCGGCCCTCTCGCACCGCTGGCGGCTGGCGCTGGCCGCGCTGCTCGCGGTCGCCGGTGCGGCGGCGGTGGCGCTGCTCGCCACGGATGAGGATGCCGACGGCGGTCGAGCCACTACCGGCCGCTGGGTCTCCCTGCAATCGAGCCCCTTGACCCGAACCGAGGTCGGTGCGGCGCGGGTCGGCAGCTCCATCTACGTGGTCGGCGGATTTGCCGCTCCCGAGGGCACCACCACCGACCGGGTGGCTCGCTACGACATCGAGGGCGGAACCTGGAGCCTCGCCGCCCCGATGCCGATCGCCGTCAACCACCCGGCCGTCGCGGCCAGCGGCGGCAGGCTCTTCGTCTACGGCGGCTACACCGACGTCGGGGCGCTCAGCGGCGAGACCGACGCCCTCCAGAGCTACGACCCAGCAACCGACTCCTGGGCGGTGCTCGCCGGCTCCGGAGTGAAGCTGGGCGCCGCCACTCTGGCACCCGTCGGCCGCCGCCTCTACGCGATCGGCGGCGCGAGTGGCGGCGCGGCCCAGCGGCTTGTCCAGGTCTACGACATCCCCAAGGGAGCTTGGAGCGCCGGCCCGCCGATGCGGGTGGCGCGCGAGCACCTGGCGAGCGGGACGATCGGCAACCGGATCCTCGTCCTCGGCGGGCGCGACGGTGGCCAGAACCTCGACGCGGTCGAGGCCTTCAACACGCGAACGCGGAAATGGCGTGCCCTGCCGGACCTGCGGACCGCCCGCAGCGGCTTCCAGGCCGCGGTGGTCAAGGGTCACCTGGTCGCAGCCGGTGGCGAGCAGCTCGACGAGGGCGACAAGACGATCGGCCCGGCGGAGCTCTACGACCCCGCGGAGAAGCGCTGGCGGGCGCTCCCCGCGATGCTCACCCCCCGCCATGGCCTTGGTGTCGCCTCCAAGGGCCGCACGGTCTTTGCGATCGAAGGCGGCCCGCAGCCTGGGCTCGCCTTCTCCAACGCCCTCGAAGCCCTGCGGGTGCCCAGATCCCTGCTGAGCCGCTGACTCGTTTCCGCAGACGGCGGTTCGGGTAGAGCACCAGGGGGACTGGACTGATGGGTATCCCGAGTCCGAAAACGATGGGGGTGGGGGCGGCGATCGCGCTCGCCGCAGGCTGGGGGCTGACCGCGTGCGGCGGCTCGGACGATCCCCCGCCGACCAAGACCGTGGCCGCGCTGCCCGCGGCAACCGCCGAGCGCCTCGCCGGCAAGAGCGAGCGGATCGCCGATCAGCTCGACTCGGGCGACATCTGCGGGGCGGCCCACTCCGCCGACGAGCTCGACGGGGCCGTGGCCGAATCGGAGGTCCCGGCCGAGCTCCGCTCGGAGCTCGAGGCCGCCACCGAGCAGCTGGTCAACTCGGTCAACTGTCCGCCGCCCCCGGAGCCGAAGAAGGACGAGAAACAAGGAGAAGAAGGAGGACGAGACACGGGCCACGACGAGGACTCGGGCGACGGATCGCCCGGGCACGCTGATGATCTCCCTCCCGGCCTCGAAAAGAAGTACGAGGACATGAAGAAGAAGTACGAGGACGCGGAGCTGCCCTACCCGTGACGCCGAGGACACTCGCCGAGGAGCGCTATCGGGTGGAAGGCCGCCTGGGCCACGGGGGAATGGCGACCGTGTTCCTGGCCCACGACCGAAAGCTCGATCGCCCGGTGGCGATCAAGCTGCTCGCGGACAACCTCGCCGGCGACGAGGAGGTGCGCGCGCGCTTCACTCGCGAGGCCCGCCTGGCCGCGAAGCTCGATCACCCGAACGTGGTCCAGGTCTACGACGTCGGCGAGGAGGACGACCGCCCCTACATCGTCATGGAGCTGGTGGCCGGCGGCACCCTCGGCGACCGCCTCGAGAGACGCGGCCGCGCCCTGCCGCTCTCCGAGGCCCTGCCCCTGCTGCGCCAGATGTGCGACGGCCTCGGCCACGCCCATGCGAGGCGGCTGGTCCACCGCGACGTCAAGCCCCAGAACCTGCTCCTCCGGAAGGCGGACGACTGCCTCAAGGTCGCCGACTTCGGGATCGCCAGGGCCGCGGAGGAGACCCGGCTCACCCGCACCGGCAACGTGATCGGGACCGATCGCTACATGGCCCCCGAGCAGCTCGCCGACGGCCGGATCTCGCCGGCGACCGACGTCTTCGCCTGTGGCGTCGTCGCGGACGAGGTGCTGCCGAAGAGGCGGCCGCCGGAGCTCGGGGAGATCGTCGACAACTGCCTGCGGGCGAACCCGCGGGAGCGGTTTCCGGACGCCGCCGCCCTGGGTGCGGCTCTCGCCGGCGTCGAGGCGAACGGCGCGACCCCCGCCACCGTGCCCCTGGCAGGGGAGCCCGCCCGGCACCCCGGCGCCACTCCGGCGACCATGCCGATGCCCAGAACCCCCGCCCGGCGCCCCAGGGCGATCCTGGCGGCGGCCGCGCTGGTGGCAGTGGTGATCGCCGCTGTGGCGATCGCGCTCATCTCAGGCGATTCGGGATCGGGGGACGGCGGCGACGCGGCAAACGCGGGTCAGGCGGCCCCGCCCCAGGTCCAGCCGGCGCCCCGGCTCGACGACCCCGCCGCCGAGGCCCGGGCGCTCGCCGAGTGGCTGCGAGCTCAGGGTCGCTGACCTGGGCTACTGAGCGGGGGCCGCCGGCTTGGTGGTCTTGGGCGTCGTCGGCGTCGCGGGCGCGGGTGCTGTCGTCGTCGGCGGGACGGTGACGGAAGGGGTTGTGGCCGGCGCGGACAGGTCGGGCTCGCTCTTCTCGCCGCAGCCGACCGCGCCGGCGCCGCTGAGCAGCGCTGCCATACCAACGACGAGCAGCCGGCGGGACCGACGGCCGGGATCGATCGGGGACGCCACGGGCCGGAAGCTACTAGGGCCGCAGCGCCGCGGTTTGCTCGTGGCCGGGCAGGGGTAGGTGCCGCCTAGCCACGGACGGCACATCTGGCAGAGGCCAAGGAGGGTTCATCCGAGCTGCTAGCCGGCGGGTCCTCTCCAAACTCCGAGGGGTCGCCGACCGGAAGCGGCGGCCCCTCGGTTCTACTTGAACTCGACCTCGACCAGGGGGCTGCCCGCCACCCACCGTTCGACCTCGGCGCTGTCGCGCCCGCTACCCCCGAAGATCTGGGTGATCACGTCCCTGCGCTCGGGCTCGTCGGTGATTGGGCGGGCTACCGCCGGCAGGTCCGCCTGGACGCTGCCCTTGAGATGGAAGGTGAACTCCGGGTTGGCGGTCAGGTTCGCGTACCAGTCGCGGCGTCCCGGACTGCCGCTGATGTAGGTGCGCCCGCCGAAGTGATGCATCCAGATCTCGATCCGCCGCGGCTCGCCGCTCTTCCGCCCGATCGTGGTGATGTCGATCGTCCGATCGTTTTCCAGCGCTCGCTCGATCGCCTCGTCGATCGAACGATGCTAGTCCTCGATCCTCTCGGGCCCCAGCCGAAGGAGAAGGGCGCTGGGCCAGCCTGAGTAGGCTGCGGCGCATGGCCAGCCCTCCCACGGTCGGGCTCTTCGCCCTCAATCAGGGGGCCTTTGCCCCCGAAGCACTGGAGCGGATCGGGCCGCTTGCCGAAGAGCTCGGGTACGACTCGCTCTGGGTGGGCGAGCACGTCGTCGTGCCGGATCCGCGAGTGAAGCCGTCGCCGATGGAGCCGGAGGAGCCGATCCTCGACGGTCTGGGGTCGCTCGCCTTCCTCGCCGGTCATACCGAGCGGATCCGCCTGGCGACGGGGATTGTGATCCTCCCGCAGCGGAATCCCCTGGTCCTGGCGAAGCAGCTCGCCAGCGTCGACGTGCTCTCGGGCGGAAGGCTCGTCTTTGGCCTGGGCGTCGGCTACCTGGAACCGGAGATGTCCGCGATCGGGGTGGAGATGGAGCGGCGCGGGACGCGGGCGGACGAGTACCTGGGGGCGATGCGTGCCCTGTGGGAGCAGGAGAGGCCTTCCTTCGAGGGCGAGTTCGTGAGCTTCTCCGGCGTCAACGCATACCCGCGGCCGATCCAGCGACCGCTGCCGGTGATCGTGGGCGGCCGGACACCCGCCGCCCACCGGCGCGCGGTCCGTCACGGCGACGGCTGGTATGGCTTCTGGCTCGATCTCGACCGGACCACCGAGCAGCTCGACGGAATCCGGGGGGCGCTGAGCCAGGCCGGCCGGGACGAGTCCGACTTCGAGATCACCGTCACCCCCCGCGGCCGGGTCGACGCCGGCGCGGTCGCCGCCTACGACAGCCTCGGCGTCGATCGGTTGGTGCTGATCCCGCCGTTCACCTCCCCGATCGAGGAGATCGAGGAGTTCGTTCGCGAGCACGCCCCCGCGCGGATCGGCGCAACGCCCCGTCCTTAGCCGTTCGCACCGGGTGGCTTAAGGGCTATCGTCGGCTCGCGATGGCCCCCGATCGGTTCAAGGGACTTGTCGAGGCAGCGAGGGCTGGGGATGAGGCGGCCTGGAGCGAGATCTACGGCGAGCTGGCACCTGTGGTGCTGGGCTACCTGCGCGGCAGCCGCGCCCCGGATCCTGAGGACACGCTCGGCGAGACATTCCTTCAGGTGGCGCGCGATCTGGCGGGCTTCTCGGGCGACTGGTACGCCTTTCGGGGCTGGGTGTTCACGGTCGCCCACCACCGGCTGATAGACGCTCGCCGCCATGCCGCGCGGCGGCCGGCCGAGCCGATGGCCGAGCCACCCGAGCCAAAGACCGAGCCGATGCCGGACGCGGCCGACGAGGCGCTCGCCAGGATCGGCACGGAGAAGGTCCACCAGGTGCTCGAATCGCTCTCGGCCGATCAGCGTGCGGTACTGCTGCTGCGGATCGTCGGGGATCTCTCGATCGAGCAGGTCGCGCGGGCGGTCGGTAAGAGACCCGGGGCGATCAAGCAGCTCCAGCGGCGAGCACTCGCCGCGATCCGCCGCGAGCTCGAGAAGGGAGGGGTAACCCTGTGAGCGGCAACGGCGCTTTTGAGGATGAGATGGACTTTCTCCGGCGTACGCGGCAACCCGACGACGAGCTGGCCGCTTTTGCGCAGGCCGTCCGCTCGACGCTCGTCGAGCCGGCGGATCCGGCAACCGCCGCGGTGCTCGTCCCGCGTCTGGCCGAGACCGCGCGGGCATCGGCCCCGACACGGTCGGCGGCGCCGGCGGCGCTCACTGTCCGGCCACGGCGCCGCTGGGCCACGGTAGTCAGGGTCGCGGTGGCGGTCGCGGCGATCCCGATTCTGTTCGCAGGCTTCGCCTTCGCCGGGGTCAGGCTCCCGGGCCCGGCGGACTCCGTCTTCGAGACCGTCGGTGTAGAGCTGCCCAACCAGGCCGCCGATCACGAGTCATCCGAGTCATCCGAGTCATCCGAGTCATCCGACGACTCGGTCTCCGATCAGTCCGGTGGCAGCGAGCCGGGTGTGAAGGGCGAGGGGAGCGCGGCGGAGCAGCGCGGGCATGGCAAGGAGAAGAGCAACAAGGCACGCGACCGGGGCCGCGGCCACGGCGCCCAGGGCAAGGGCCGCGCGCTCGGCAAGCGCGGGCTGGCGCCCGGTAACGCCAACGGCCACGCGAAGTCGAAGGGCTCCGGTGCCGGCGGCGGCGGCGGCCAAGGAAGCGGCGGCAACGAGTCCGCACCTCCCGGTCAGGCAAAGGCGGACTCCGCACCCGCCAACCGCCCCCTCCCCAAAGGAATGGCGAAAGGCCTCAGCAAGTAGCGAGCAGGCCGGGCCCCGGCTCTGTGAGCCGGGGCCCGGAGCTCCGAGCTGGTCTGGACGGCTGCTCAGTCGACCAGCAGCTGAATCAGTCCGGCGACACCGTTCGGAACCACGTTGTCCGTGCCCGCGAGGGTGTTGACGGAGAGGGTGTCGGTCGGGTCTGCGTGCGTCACCGAGACGGCCGTGGCCAGTCCGGTCACATCGGCTCCCGACCCGTTGCCCTGGATGTTGATCGAGTCAACACCGTTCGTGCCGTTGACGACCACGCTGTCGACCACGCCGTCGGGGGCAGTGCCGCCGAGCGCTGCCGCGAGATCCAGATTGGTCTGGGTCACGTCGGTCCCCGTCAGGTCATTGACGAGGACGGTGTCGGCTCCGCCGAGAGCGTTGAAGTCAACGATCTCGACGTCGTTGGTGTCCATCGTGATGGCGCCTGGACTGCGGAAGAAGGTGAGCCTCCCTCCGTTCGCCGACAACGTGACGTTGTCGACGGTTGCCGCGTGCCGGCACCGTTGAACAGCATCGTGTCGGTGCCGTCCTGGCCCTCGATCACGTCGCTGCCCTCGCCCGGATCCCAGCGGAAGGTGTCATTCCCCTCGCCGAGGTAGGCGATGTCGTTGCCCTTTCCGCCGTCGACCGTGTCGTTGCCGGCGCCGCCCTTGTACTTCTCGATCTGGTTGGCGACTGGCCGCCGACTCTGCCCGCCCTGCAGCGAGTCGTTGCCGCCGCCGCCGGCGATCGTGGTCGGTCTCGAATCGCCGGTGAACGCGCCGTTCGCGTCGTCGATGCGAACGGAATCGGCGCGCGTCGCCCGTCTTCACCTTGATCGCTGCGACGTCGCTGCTCGCGAACTAGAAGTCGGCCGAGCCGTTGTCGCCGACGTCGACCTGGATCCGGCTTTGGTCGCCGTTCAGGCGAAGCGCGACCGTGTTGGCCTGATCGCCGCCCTTGACGTTGCAGCGTGCCCTTCTTGATTGCGGCCCGTACGCCGTCGACCTTGTCGCTCTCGCGCACGAAGGGGCAGCAGCTGACGAGGCTCGCGAGCGCGAGGGCCGCGACCGCTGCGATCAGTTGAAATCGCCGCCTTGGCCGTGAGTTGGTGTTGATGCTGGGGAATGTCATGTCTTTCACTTTCGTTGGGTGTTGTCACTGATGTGCTCTTTCTGAAGACGTCTGGGGCCGCGATTTATTCCCGGGCTCGTCGTCGAGCGCCATGCGCAGTGAACGTGGGCAAGTCGTTCGGCCAGCCGCGAGTCCGGTGAGCAGGGCTGCGAAGCGGGCGGGGTGGGCAAGGTGTGGGAAGTGGTGCCCGACCGGCCACACGGCGATCTCGGCCTGCGGCAGCCGCGCGTGCAGCCAGGCCGCGTCGGCGGGGTCAAGGGGGCAGGAGTGGAGCGTGAGGTAAGGGACGCCACCGACTCGGAGCCGGCTCAGGCCCTCGTCGCGCTTGCGCAGGACCTGGTGAGAGGTTTCCGATGCCGGGGGAGGGATTTGAACCCCCGACACGCGGATTATGATGCCGGACAAGCAGGGGCCTGAGCGCTCAGACAGCGCGTCTCAGGCACGGGGAGGTCAGCTCAGTTCGGGCGAAAGTCGGGAGTTGGGTGCCCAATCGGGTGCCCGCCGAAAGCGAAAGCGGCGGAAGCGCTCACCCTGACGACCTAGACGGCAGTGCGCCGCGCGCCCTGTGGGCACAGGGTACCGGCGGGCTGGGGGGCGCCTGAGCCGCCGCGGCTCCCAAGTAGCCGCTTCAGGCCCCGCCGGCGCCGGCGCGTCTCGCCACGCAGCTGGGAGCCCCGCAGGGTGAGCATGCCAACCAGCTCCCGGGTGCGATGGAAGGGGTCGGCGATTGCCTCGCCGCTCGCCAGGGAGATCGCCGCTCGGGCCTCGCCTTCGACCAGGGCGATCAGCAGCTCGCCCCCGGGGACCGCACGGCTGTCGCGCTGCGCCAGGCGGTGGAGCGCCTCGACGTCCTCGGGGCCGGCGGCGCGAATCGTGATCGAGGTGCCGGTTGGATCTTTGATGGCTCTGTTGTACATCAGATACCCCTTCGGTTGGCCCCGCCGCTGATCATTAGATACACTCAAGCAGGACACTACCCACGATCTGGGAACTTGAATGTCATACAAAGATGCTTTGAGTGATCTGGACCGCGGCGGTGAGCGCCTGCTGAGCGAGCAGATGGTTGACGCCTTCAGGGAGGCGATCGGCTCCGGCGAGCTGGCGGTGGGGGAGAAGTTGCCGCCCACGCGCGAGCTCGCGGAGATCGCGGGCGTCAACCACCTGACCGCGGTGCGCGTCTACCGGCGGCTCCGGGAGCAGGGCTTGGTCACCTCGCAGGTCGGTCGCGGCACCTTCGTGCGCGAGTCGGCCGCCGCCGCGCTCCGCGATGTCGCCGGCACTGACAGCGGCGAGTGGCAGCGCTACGTGCTGCCGGCGATCGCCGAGAGCAGCGGCGACCGCGTCATGGACGAGATGTACCGGCACTCGCAGGCCCGGGGGCTGATCCCGCTCTCGGTCGGCTACCCGTCCTCTGAGCTCTTCCCCTTCGATCAGATCCGGCGGTCGATGTCCGAGGCGCTGGAGAGCCACGACAGCCGCGCTCTTCAGTACACCGACATCGCCGGCCTCCCTGAGCTGGTCGAACAGGTTGCGGCGCTCTCAGCGGTGCGCGGGGCGCCCGAAGACCCGGCCGACATCCTGATCACCAGCGGCGCCCGCCAGGGCCTCACCCTGGCGGCTCGAGCGGTGCTCCGACCGGGCGACGCCGCCGCCTGCGAGTCGCCCACCTTCATGGGGGTGCTGGAGTCGCTGCGGATCACGGGAGCGCGGGTGCTTCCGGTTCCGGTCGATGAGGACGGGCTCGACACGGATGCGCTCGAAGAGCTGCTGGCGCGCCAAGAGATCCGGTTGCTGGCGATCCAGCCGCGCTGCCACAACCCCACCGGCCGCGATCTCTCGGCCGAGCGCCGCACCCGGCTGCTGGAGCTGGCGCGCCGGCACGGCTTCTTCATCGTCGAGGACGGCATCTACGGCGACCTGCGCTTCGAGGGCGAGGATCCGGGCTCGCTGCGGCGCGACGCCCACGGCCACGTCATCTACGTCGACTCGCTCTCGAAGCTCGTCGGCGGCGGGCTGCGAGTCGGCTGGATCGCCTCCAGCGGGCCGGTGCGCCAGCGCCTGCTCTACGAGAAGCGCACCGACGACATGCACAGCGCCACCCTCACCCAGCTGGCGCTCGCCCGCTTCCTCGCCGCCGGCGAGTATCAGGGACACATCGAGCGGGCCCGCGCCTTCTATCTGGAGCGCCGCGATGCGCTGCTGGAAGCGTCCACGAAGCATCTGGGCGGGCTCGCCACCATCGAGGAGCCCGACGGGGGCGGGCATCTCTGGTTGACGCTCTCGGTCACGGTGGACGAGGGCGAGCTGATGACCGAGGCAGTCCGCAACGGCGTCACCTTCGTGCCCGGCGCGGCGATGATCCCCGAGCCCGCCGCGGGAACGCACATGCGGCTCTCCTACGGTTTCCTCGACCCGGACCAGCTCGCCGAGGGCGTGCGGCGCCTGGCCCGGGCGATTCGGTCGATGGAGAAGCAGCCGCGAGTGAGCGAGGCTCTGCCGATCACCTAGGCAGCGGCGGGCTGGCGGCGCCGGCGGGTGGCGCCGAGGCGCTCGGCGGCGAGCTCGCGCGCCGCCCCCAGCGGCGTCGTCGAGCGCTCCTCCGCCTCTCGGAGGATCACCGCGATCGTCTCGCCGATCCCGTCCACCAACCGTGCGGTCCGCGCGCGGTCGAGCCCGTGGAGTTCGGCGTAGACGTTGATCAGGCCGCCGGCATTGGCGATGAAGTCGGGCGCGTAGACGATCCCGCGTGAGGCCAGGTGCTCGGACAGCCGCTCCTCGGCGAGCACGTTGTTGGCCGAGCCGCAGACGATCTTGCAGCGCAGCGAACCCAGGTTGTCGCGGTGGATCGCCGCCGCCGAGCGCGCAGGGCGCCAGCACGTCGCAGGCGCGTGGTCAGCGGCTGAGCCGGGGTCGGTCCAGGCCGTCCCCAGCCTGGCGGCGAGCCGCCGCTTGCCGGCGTCGATGTCGGTTGCGATCACCTCGGCGCCGGCGGCGAGCAGGCGCTCGGCGAGCCGCGTGCCGACGTGGCCGAGCCCGACGACGCAGACACGCCGGCCGGAGAGTTCCCGGCTGCCAAAGCGCCGCTCGCAACAGGCCCTGATCGCCGCCTCGACGCCGCGCGCGGTGACCGGGCTCGGGATCGCCCGAGCCGCCCAGAGCCGCCGGGAGCCCGACGACGTGCGAGGTGCGCTCGCGGATCACCGCCATGTCCTCGGTCCCGGTGCCGACGTCCTCGGCGGTGATGTAGCGCCCGCCGAGGACTCGACCACATCGCCCAGGTCGAGCATGCAGCTCGCGGCGGCTCGCCATCGGGGAGCTCGCCGTCGGAGCAGAGCACAGCCTTGCCGCCGCCCAGGTCGAGTCCCGCGGCCGCGGCCTTGAAGGTCATCGCCTCGCGAGAGCCGGAGCGCGTCGGCGATCGCATCGCCTGGAGTGCGGTAGTGCCACAGCCGCGCCCCGCCGAGCGCGGGCCCGAGGGCGGTCGAGTGCACGGCGACGACCACGTAGAGGCCGGTTCGCCGGCCCCGGCGGACCACCAGCTCTTCGTGGTCGAGCCGGTCGGCAGGCCGCCGGTCGCCGTCGGCGCGCGCCGATCGCCGTTGCCGCGGCTCATCGGGCCTCCCAGCCCTCGAGCGTCTGCTCGACGTCGGCGAGGAAGCGCGCCGCCTCGGCGCCGTCGAGGGCGCGGTGGTCCCACGACATGCAGAGATAGGTCATCGGCCTGATCGCGATCGCGTCGGAGCCGTCCCTCGGAGATCACCACCGGCCGCTTCACGATCGCCTCCAGATCGAGGATCGCCACCTGAGGCTGGTTGATGATCGGCGTCGCCAGGACCGCCCCGAACTGCCCTGGGTTGGTGATCGTGAAGGTGCCGCCGTGGACGTCGTCGGGCACGAGCCGCTCGTCGCGGGCGCGCTCGGCGACGTCGGCGATCGCCGCCGCCATGCCCTCGAGGCTGAGCCGCTGTGCCTGGCGGATCACCGGCACGATCAGCCCCTTCTCGAGCGCGACGGCGATGCCGAGGTTGACGTCGTCGTGGTAGACGATCTCCTCGCCGTCGATCGAGGCGTTCAGGATCGGATGGCGCTCGAGCGCCTCCACCGTCGCCCTGGCGACAAAGGCGAGATAGGTAAGTGAAAGCCTCGCGGCGGGCCATCGGCTGCTTGAGCTCGGCCCGCCGGGCGGCGACCCGCCCCATGTCGACCTCGACGATCGTGGTGCAGTGGGCCGACGTCCTGCGGCTCGCGAGCATGTGCTCGGCGATCTGCCGGCGCATCGGCGACATCGGCTCGCGGTGCGCCGGCCACGACCTCTCCCTCGGCGGCTGCTCCGGTCGTGACCGCGGGCCGCCTCCTCAGCGGCGCCTCCTCGCGGGGCCGCCTCCTCCTCGGGCCGGTAGGGCGACTCCATGTGCAGCGGCCGCTCCTCGCCGGGCGCCGCCGAGCTCTACCTAGCGCGAGCAGGTCCCGCTTTCGCACCCGTCCGCCGATCCCGGTGCCCCGGACCCGTCGAGAGGTCGATGCCGTGTTCCTCGGCGATCCGCCTCACCACCGGTGAGTAGAACTCCGCGAGCGGTCGCGGCTCGCCGTCGGCCGGCTCGCGGCTGCCGGTCTCGGCCGGCGCCGCGGGGCCACGTGCTCCGATCCGTGCGGGCTCGTGATGCTCCTGCGGGTGGGCCTCCCCCGGCCTCGCTCCGGCGATCGATCTCCGCCAGCGGCGTACCCACCGGCGACCGTCTCGTCGACCGCCGACCAGGATCTCGCTCTAGCCGGCCGGAGGCGGGCGACGGGATCTCGACGTCGACCTTGTCCGTGCGTCACCACCGCAGATCGTCTCGTCGGCCTCGACCCAGTCGCCGGGCTGCTTCAGCCACTCGATGATCGTGCCCTCCGCCACCGAGACGCCCATCTGCGGCATCGTCGACCTCGACGAGCCGGTGACGCTCTCAGTAGGCGAGGAGCTCACGGCAGGCCTCCTTCATGTCGTCGAGCTGCGGCAGCACCGCGCTGCTCCAGCGGTGGGCTGAACGGGATCGGCACGTCCGGCGCCGTCAGCCGGCGGACCGGCGCGTCGAGGTCCTCGAACGCCTCCTCGGTGATCAGGGCGGCGACCTCGGCACCGACCCCGCATGAGCGGGTCGCCTCGTGGGCGACCAGCACCTTGCCGGTCTTGCGGGCGCTCGCCAGGATCGCCTCGCGTGTCGAGCGGGCAGAGCGTGCGCAGGTCGAGCACCTCGATCGTCCTCGCCGAGCTCCTCGGCCGCCTGCAGCGCCAGGTGAACGCCTGGAGCCGTAGGCGATCACGGTCATCTCGCTCGCCCTCGCGGGCCACCGCGCGCCTCGCCGAGCGGCGACCGTGTGCTCGCCCTCGGGGACCTCGCCCTTGACGTGCCGGTAGAGGCCCTTGTGCTCCAGGATAGCAGACCGGGTTCGGGTCGCGGATCGCGCTCGACCAGCAGCCCCTTGGCGTCCGCGGCCGTCGCCGGCGCCACCACCTTCAGCCCCGGCGCCTGCAGGAACCAGGCCTCCGGGTTCTGGGAGTGGAACGGGCCCGCCCGAGAAGCCGCCGCCCGAGGGCAGCCGGACCACGATCGGCACCGCGACCCCCTGGCGGTAGTGGAGCTTGGCGGCGACGTTGACCAGCTGGTCGAAGCCGCAGGCGATGAAGTCGGCGAACTGCATCTCGCAGACCGGCCTCATCCCCTCGATCGCGGCGCCGGTGGCGGCGCCGACGATCAGGTTCTCGGCCAGCGGCGTGTCGAGGACGCGGTCGGCGCCGAACTCCTCGGCGAAGCCGTCGGTGACCTTGAAGGCGCCGCCGAAGGCGCCGATGTCCTCGCCGAGGCAGAAGACGGTCTCGTCGCGCGCGCATCTCCTCCCGCAGGCCGTCCGAGATCGCCTCCAGATAGGTCATCTCGCGGCATCGGCTCCGCGCCTCGCGTCGGCTCGCGGTCCGCGCCGCTCGGCGCCGGGTTCATGCCGCGCTCTCTGCGCGTGCTCGGCCGCGCCGTCCGGCCTCGCGCCAGCGCGACCAGGGCGCCTCGCCGTCGCCGAGCGGCTCCCAGCTCGTCGGCGAACACGCCCTCGGTCGCCAGCTCCGGCTCGGGCATCGGCGAGGCGAGCGCCCTCTCGGCCGCCTCGGCGACCTCGGCCTCGACCTCCGCGCGGATCTCCTCCAGCTCGCTCGTGGCGAAGCCGTGCTCCTCGGCGAGCCGGCGCTCGTAGCGCTCGATCGGGTCGCGCTCGCGCCCACTCCTCGAGCAGCTCCGTCGGGCACGTAGCTCATGTCGTCGTGGGCGCCGTGGCCGTGCATGCGCATCGTGTGGCACTCGATCAGCGTCGGCCCGCCGCCCGGCGCGCGCCGCTCGGCGGCCTCGCGCGGCTGCCTCGAACACGGCCTCGACGTCGTTGCCGTCGACGCTGACGCCGGGGAAGCCGTAGCCCGCGGCGCGCTCGACCGGGTCGACCGCGTACTCGAGCTCGTTCGGCGTCGAGTAGGCGAACTTGTTGTTCTCGAGCACGAACACCACCGGCAGCCGGTGCATGCCGGCGAAGTTCATCGCCTCGTGCCACTGGCCGTTCGCCGTCGAGCCCTCGCCGAAGAAGGTCATCGCCACGCGCGGCTCGCCCCGCATCTTGAAGGCGAGCGCCATGCCCGCGGCGACCTGGGCCATGTCGGGCAGCATCGAGACCATCCCGACGCATCCCAGCTCGCGGTCGCCGAAGTGCATGTTGCCGTCCTTGCCGCCGGTGACGCCGCCGGCGCGGCCCATGTAGTTGGCGAGGTAGCGGTCCGGGGTGACCCCGCGAACGAAATGCGCCCCGAGGTCGCGGTGCAGGATGCAGATTCGATCGCGGGGCCCGAGCACGAACGAGGCGCCAACCGAGATCGCCTCCTGTCCGTGGCCGTCGTAGAACGACCCGGGGACCTTTCCCTGCCGGTAGAGGGTGAGCCCCCGCTCCTCCGAGAGCCGCATCAGCAGCATGTAACGGAACAGCAGGGCGCGGTCCTCGCGAGTCAGACGCTCGCTGAAGCGGGACTTGGACTCGCCTGAGCCATCGCCAACTAGGCTCGCGTTCTCGAGCTTCATACGTGGTCCGCCTTTCTTATGGCCTGACCTTTGGGATCTCCGTCGGTCGGCCAATCTCGCGGGGCCGGGGTTCTCCGGCCGTCCGCGCTTTACGGACACGGGAGGGGAGGGATCCGCCTCTCTTCCCTATGTAGTGATCGGATCATACCCCCGCGGCGGACGGGTAACCAAGCCTCGCGCGATCGGACCGCGAGTCAGCGGACCAGCGAACCTCTCGTGCCGGGCCCCCCGCGCGAGCCTGATATGGGTAGGGTGAAACGGACAAGGCCTAAGGGAGGGCCTACAGGATGAGGAGGAATTGCATGCGAGGTCTCAAGTACAAGGGATTTCTCGCCGCAGTAACCGGTCTCGTGCTGGTCCTTGGCGTGGCCGCCTGCGGTGGGGACGATGATGATGACGGAGGCGGCGGCGGCGAGGCCAGTCTCGATCTGACGATCGGCGACTCGATTCCGCTGACCGGCGACCTGTCCGACTTCGGTCCGCCGGGCGAGAAGGCGAGCGATCTGGCTGTGGCTCAGATCAACGCCGCCATCGAGCAGGCCGGGGTGGATCACACGGTCAAGGTCGTCCACGAGGACAACGAGACGCTCCCGCAGCCATCCGTGCAGGCTGCTCGCAAGATGGTCGACGCCGACGGTGCCACCTGCATCACCGGCGCCTGGGCTTCGTCGGGCACGATTCCCACGGCGCAATCGGTGACGATTCCGGGCGGGATCCTTCAGATCTCGCCGGCGTCAACGGCCCCCGCCATCAGCGATATCGATGACAACGGCCTGCTCAACAGGACGTCACCGTCCGACACATTCCAGGCGGCGACCCTTGCTAGTGCGATCAGCGAGGATCTCGGAGCCCAGGGCCAGACCGTGAACGTGGGTGCCCGGAACGATGAGTATGGCAACGCCTTCGCCGAGAACTTCCGCAGCGAGTGGGAAGCCCTCGGCGGCACGATCGGCGAGGAGGTCATCTACGACCCCGAGCAGCCGAGCTATAACTCGGAGGCTCAGCAGATCACGTCAGGGAACCCCGCAGCGATCGTGATCATCGATTTCCCGGAGACCTTCGCCAACGTCGGTCCGGCGCTGCAGCGCACGGGCAACTGGGACCCGACGAAGGCGTGGGGCACCGATGGTCTCGCCTCGAGCAGCCTGCCGGAGAATGTGGCGCCGCAGATCATTGAAGGTTTCCGCGGCACCGCACCGGGGGCGCCCGAGAAGGGCGAAGCCGAGGAGGCGTTCCGCACGCTGTACGACGGCGCGGAGCCGCGGGACGTCGAGGCCCAGACGTTCGACGCCCAGCAGTTCGACGCGACGATCCTCTGCTACCTGGCGGCGGTGGCCGCCGGCTCGACCGACGGTCAGGACATGGCGGACACCCTCGCCGACATCACCGCTCCGGGCGGTACCCAGTTCACCTGGGAGCAGCTCCCCGAGGCGATCGAGGCGCTGCAGAACGGTGACGACATCGACTACGAGGGCGCAGCCGGCTCGATCAATATGAACGAGGACGGTGACGCCACGTCGGAGGTCTACGACACCTATCAGTACCAAGGTGGGAAGTTCGTGGTCACGGAGGATCTCCCGATAGTCGCCCCGGCAAGCGAGTAGGCGCTCGCGGGAACCAAGGTCGAGGACACAAGAGAGCGGCCGGGGCCTTCGGGCCCCGGCCGCCTCACGTAGCGAGCCATGCGATACTCGCGCCGTGGCGCGGCGCGCTCGCGGATTCAGGAAGGGCCGAGACGCGAAGCTCGAGCTGCTCGGGAACGTCCGGCTGTTCTCCACTTGCAACAAGCGTGAGCTCGCTCGGATCGCCTCGCTCGTCGACGAGGTCGAGGCCCCGAAGGGAAAGGTCCTGGTGCGCCAGGGTGATCCGGGACAGGAGTGCTTCGTGATCGCGGAGGGCAAGGCAAAGGCGACGATGCGCGGCAAGGGGACCGCGGTGCTCGGCCCGGGCTCGTTCTTCGGCGAGATGTCACTGCTCGATCAGGGCCCTCGCTCGGCGACCGTCACGGCCGAGACCGATATGCATCTCCTGGTCCTCGGCTCCCGCGAGTTCTCCGCCCTGATCAACGAGGTGCCTACGGTCGCTGTCCGGATCATGCGGGGCATGGCCGAGCGGTTGCGCGCCGCGGAGCCGCGGCAGCCGCACCACTAGCTGGTGCTCGGCGCCGTCTCGGGCCGGTCTATGCGCGCGGTGCCGCCGAGGTAGAGCTCGGCGACCTTGGGGTCCTCGAGCAGCTCCCTGCCCGGGCCCTGAAAGCGGTTCTGCCCGAGGTCGAGGACGTAGCCGCGGTCCGACATCGCGAGGGCGCGGCGCGCGTTCTGCTCGACCATCACCAGGGTCACGCCCGCCTGGTTGATCTCCTCGATCTTGGCGAAGATCGCCTCGACGAAGGCAGGGGCGAGGCCGGCCGAGGGCTCGTCGAGAAGCAGCACCTGCGGGTCGGGCATCAGCGCCCTTCCCATCGCCAGGAGCTGGCGCTCGCCCCCGCTCATCGTCCCCGCCGTCTGGGTGTGGCGCTCGCCGAGGCGGGGGAAGAGCTCGTACACCCGGGCCATCTGCTCCCGCGACCGGGAGTGCTCGAGGGCGCCCATCTCGAGGTTCTCCTCGACGGTGAGGCTCTGGAAGATGTTGTCGAGCTGGGGGACGTAGCTCATGCCGCGGCGGGTGATGAAGTGCGGCCGCAGCCCGGTCAGATCCTCGCCGCGGAGGACCACCCGGCCTCGCCGGGGCGGCAGCAGCCCGAAGATCGACTTGATCAGCGTCGACTTGCCGGCTCCGTTGGGGCCGATCACGGTGACGATCTCCCCCTCCCGCACCGTCAGCTCGACGCCGGTGAGGATGTCGACCTCGGGGACATAGCCGGCCACCAGATCCTCAACCGCGAGCAGGGCGCCGTTGGAGTCGGCGTCGGTCATGCCGGGGGCCTCTCCCCGGCCGCGGTATCCACCACCACCGCTCCGAGATAGGCGTCGATCACGCCTTTGTCGGCACGGACCTCGTGGGGCTCGCCATCGGCGATCACCCGCCCCTGGGCCATCACCACGACGCGATCCGAGTGGTTCATGACCACCTCCATGTCGTGCTCGATGAACAGAAAGCTCACTCCCTCATCATGGCGAAGCCGCTGCATGTGATCGAGAAGCCGCTTTCCCAGAACGGGATTGATGCCGGCCATCGGCTCGTCGAGCAGGAGCAGCTTCGGCCGGGCCATCAACGCTCGGGCCAGCTCCAGCAGCTTCCGCTGACCCCCGGAGAGGGTCCCGGCATAGTCCTCCGCGAGCCCGGTCAGATTGAAGATCTCGAGCAACTCCATCGCCTGGGCCCGGACCTCCTTCTCGCGCCTCCGCACCGCGCCCGGCCTGAAGACCAGGTTTCGGAACCGCTCCCCGGGCTGGTCGGGGGCGGCGAGCATCATGTTGTCGATCACCGGCATCGCGGCCAGCGCCTTGGTTATCTGGAAGGTCCGCACCATCCCCTTGCGGGCGATCTCGTAGGATGCCTCGCCGAAGACCTGGCGCCCGTCGAAGATCACCGAGCCGCGCTCACCGCGGTAGAAGCCGGTGACCACGTTGAACAGGGTCGTCTTGCCGGCGCCATTGGGTCCGATCAGCGCGGTTATCGCGCCCTCGCGGACCCCCATCGTCGCCCCGTCGACGGCGCGGATGCCGCCGAATCGCTTGACCACATCCTCGACCTCGAGCAGTGCAGTTCCCTCATTCACCGAGAACCATCTCCTGTCGCTTCCCGAACATGCCCTGCGGGCGGAACGCCATCAAGCCGATCAGCAGCAGGCCTGTGATTGCCAGCCTCAGCGCCGCGATCCTGGTCTCGGTGAAGGGCGGGTCGGGCAAGTCGATGAACCGGGTGCCCTCGAGCACGAACCAGAACAGGATGGCGCCGACGGCGACTCCCCTGTAGTTGGCGAGGCCGCCGAGGATGAGCACGCTGAAGGCGAAGAAGGTCACCAGCGGCTCGAAGTCGGTCGGGTGGATCGTGGCCAGGTTGAGGGCGAGGAAGAAGCCCGCGATCGCTCCCAGGCACGCCGAGATCGCGAGCGACTGGAGCTTGTAGAGCGAGGGTGTTCTTGCCCAGCGCCTGCGCCGCATCCTCGTCCTCGCGAATCGCCCGCAGCACCCGCCCCCAGGGTGTGCCCTGGAAGTAGCTGAGGGCGATCGTCGCGATGCCGACGGTCAGCCAGATGACCAGAAGCAATGGGAAGAGCGATTCGGGGTCGCTCCAGAAGGTGGAGACGATGTTGTCGTTGATCGACTCCGAGACGTCTCGCCAGGCGTCGGGATAGCAGTTCGACGGATCATCCTCCTCACAGAAAAGCCCCAGGTTGCCGCCGGTGAGGCCGCGGGCGTTCTGCGCGAACAGGCGCACCACCTCGGCCATGGCGATCGTCGCGATCGCGAAGTAGTCGGCGCGCAGCCGCAGTGAGGGCAACCCGACCAGCACCCCGAAGAGCATCGCCGCCAGCACCGCGATCGGGAGCGAGAGCCAGAACGAGAACCCCGCCTTGAGGACGAGGATGGCCATCGTGTAGGCGCCGATCGCCATGAACGCCGCCTGGCCGAAATTGACGATTCCCGTGTAGCCAACGTTGAGCTGAAGGCCGAGCGCGACCACCGCGTAAGTGCCCGCGATTACGCCGACGCTGATCCAGAACGCAGGGTCGGTGAGGGACTCGAAAGTGACGGCGAGTGGCGCCAGCGCGGCGGGATCGAGGCTCATATCGCCTTCGCCCTCCCGAAGATGCCCTGCGGCCTGATCACCAGCACGACGACCAGCACGAGGAAGCCGACCGCGGTCTTCCAGCGCGCGTCGATGATCAGCGTCGACCACTCGGTCATCACGCCCAGCACCATGCCGGCCGCAAGCGCACCGAAGGCGTCACCGATGCCGCCGAGGATCACCGCCGCGAAGATCGGCAGCAGCAGCTCGAATCCCAGCTCCGGCCGTAGGTTGGTGATCGAAGCCGCGAGCACACCCGCGAGGCCCGCGAGCGCTCCCGCGAACACCCACGTGTAGAGGATCACCCTGCGGGTGTCGATGCCTGCGGTCTCCGCCAGGTCCAAGTCATCGGAGAGCGCCCGCATCCGCTTGCCCAGCAGGGTGACGCGCAGTATCAACCCCGCGCCCACGAGGACCGACACGCCGACGACCAGCACGATCAGCTCGGTCTGACCGATCCGCACCCCGAGGAAGTCGACCGTGTCCGTCGTGTTGACGTCGAGAATGCGGACCTCGGTGCTCCAGAACCACTGGATCACCGCTCGCAGGAGGAAGGCGAGCCCGATCGACATCAGGATCAGCTGCAGGAAGCCGGCGTGCTTGGCGCGCATCGGGGCCCAGATCACCCGCTCGAAGAAGATGCCCAGCAGCGCCGTCATCAGCATCGCCCAGAAGACGGCGACGACCAGCGGGGCGCCCCAGGTGACGTTGACCAGATACGCCATGTAGGCGCCGAAGGTGAGGAAGTCGCCGTGGGCGAAGTTGACCAGCTTGAGGATCCCGTAGACGAGGGTGAGGCCGACGGCGCCAAGCGCGTAGATCGCTCCGAGCGAGAGCCCGTTGAGGCCGGTCTGGGCGACGTCGTGGAGCCCCTCCCCGGCGACCAGCGCCAGGAAGATGACAACGATCACGGCGACCGCGCCGAGCCAGGGCTGGCGCCTCAGCCGTTCCATCAGCCGCTCGCGGATTGCGGGCGGCACGCCCTCGGTCATCTGACCGGCCTCCATCGCAGGGAATGACTATCGCATCGGCGGCGACAAGCGCGCCACACCCGGATCACCTACTTGACCGGTGGGCCGACCCCCGAGGGCCTTTTTTACGCGCTCAGCCTGGCCAGGGTGGGGGCGAGCTCCAGCTCGTAGCGCTGGTAGGTGATCCGCTCACGGCCCCAGCGCGGCGCTGCCTCCGCCGAGACCAGCTCGAAGCCGTGGTCGCGGTACAGGTGAGCGGCCGCCTCGAGCTCGCTGAAGGTCTCGAGCGAGATCCGCGTATAGCCGACATCGACCGCGCTGGCCAGCATCTCGCGAAGCAGCCGGCGGCCCAGCCCCCGGCCCCGCACCTCCGGGCTGAGCACGAACCATCGAATCGCCGCCTCCCCGTTGCCCTCGTCGGTGAGCGCGAGGCTGCCGGCGTGCTCGCCGTCCAGCTCCACCAGGCAGATCGCCTCGCGCCAGCTGGGAAAGCCGCGAGCGGCCGCGCGAGCGACGGTCGAGGCGACGTGCCCCTCGAAGGTCGGGTCGACGCCGTACTCCTCACCGTAGACGCGGCCGTGGTGCGCGACGATCATGCCCAGGTCGCCGGGGCGAAGCTCGCGGCGGATGCTCGGATCGCGGCTCACGTCGCCACCGGCAGGGGGCGCGGTTGGAGCTGGGGTGACGGTGACGGCCTGGGTACCGTGCCGAGGCCGCCCGCGTGACAGCGCAGCAGCTCGCAGAGCTCCGCGTTGCGACGGAAGGGATCGGCGACCGACTCGTCGGTGGAGAGCGAGAGCACCGCGTCGATTCGCCCGTTGCGCTCGGCGACCAGATGCGGTCCCGGGGGAAGCGGCCGGGAGTCGAGCCCGGCGAGCCGCTCCAGTGCCTCGTCGTCGCCTGGGGACGCTAGGCGCACGGTAACCGGACTCTGCCAGGCGGCGATTCGATGGGCATCGACCTCCGGATGCCGGTCTCGATCCCAAAGCGCCATGACCGCGAGTATGGCCCCGATTAGCGATCTGCGCAAGATGTTGTTGTCACGGAATCGATCGTGATTTACGATTGCTGTTTCGTGGAGCTGCGCCAGCTGAGATACGCCGAGGCGGTCGCGCGCCACCGCCACTTCACCCGGGCGGCCGAGGAGCTGCACGTCGCCCAGTCGGCGCTCTCCCACCAGATCCGCCGGCTCGAGGGGGAGCTCGGCGTCGAACTGTTCGAGCGCACAAGCCGCACTGTGACCGTGACCGAGGCGGGCGAGGCTGTTGCCGAACGCGCCCGCGGCATCCTCGCCGAGGTCGATGGTGTCCGCGACGAGGTCGACGAGCTGCGCGGTCTCGTTCGCGGCCGCGTCTCAGTGGGAGCGACCCTGCCGGCGGGCGACCTCGACGTGCCGCGGCTGCTGGTTCGCTTCAGCGAGGCCTTTCCGGGGATCGAGGTCGACCTCTATGAAGGCACGGCCGGCGACATGCGTGGCTACCTGGAAGCGGACCGGGTGGATGCCGCCTTCTCGCTGCTCGCGGAGGACCCTCCCCCCGAGTTCGAGGTGGAGACCCTCAGCGAGGAGGAGGTCGTCGCGGCCTTCCCGGCGGGAGCCGGGCCCGATCGGGACCGGATCGGCGCTGCCGAGCTGGGCCGCCACTCGCTGATCACCCCACGCTCCGGCTCGGCGATCAAGCGGGCGCTGGACGATTTCTTCGCCCGTGCCGGCCAGCCACTCCGGATCTCCCTGGAGAGCGGCGACCCGTTCTTCCTGCGCTGCCTGGTCTCGACCGGGTTTGGGGCGGCGGTGCTCCCGGCATCGCTCACGCACCGCGAGGGGCCCCCGATCGACGTGCGCGGCCTGCGCCCGGCGGTGCGGCTGCCGGCGACCCTGATCTGGCTGAAGCGGCGCCACCAGACCCCGGCCGCCCGCGCTTTCATCGACTTCGTGCTCGCCTCGGCCAAGGCCGACAAGCCCTAACCGCCAACATAGGGCGATGGACCGTCGCTCGTGGTCGCTGTTGCTGATCCTCGGCGCGATCTGGGGCGCCTCTTATCTGTTCATCAAGATCGGGCTGCGCGACCTTTCGCCCTCGATGGTCGCCTGGGTCCGGATTGCCTTGGCCGCGCTGGTGCTCCTGCCCGTGGCCGCATCCCAGGGCGCGCTCGGCGGGATTCGCTCGAAGGCGGGGTGGCTGGTGCTGGTAGGCGCAGTTCAGGTGGCGGGACCGTTCGTGCTGATCTCGGCGGGGGAGGTGGAGATCTCCTCATCGCTCGCCGGCATCCTGGTCGCCTCGGCGCCGCTGTTCACCGCCCTGCTCGCGATCTGGGTCGACCATGAGGAGCGCTCTGAGGGCCTCCGGCTGGGCGGGGTGCTGGTCGGCTTCGCCGGCGTGGCGCTCCTGCTCGGTGTCGACCTCGGCGGCTCCGGCTCGGCGCTGCTGGGAGGGCTGGCGGTGGTGCTCGCGAGCCTCGGCTATGCGGTCGGCGCCTTACTCGTCAAGCACCGCCTCGCCGGAGTGGCGCCGCTGGGGTTGTCGGCCGCGGTGATGGTCGCCGCCACCATCCTCCTTCTCCCGCCGGCCGCGCTCACCGCACCCGAGGCGGCGCCGGGCCTCGGTCCGGCGGCTGCGGTGGCGGTGCTCGGCGTGCTCGGCACCGGAATCGCCTTCGTCATCCTCTTCGGGCTGATCGCCTCGGTCGGCCCCGCTCGGACCTGGCTCGTCACCTACATCGCCCCGGGCTTCGCGGTCGTCTACGGCGCTGTCTTCCTCTCCGAGCAGGTGACCGCCGCCACCCTGGCGGGGCTGGCGCTGATCCTCTCCGGCTCCTGGCTCGCCGCCGAGGGGCGGCTGCCGGGGCGACCGCGGGTCGACGCCGAGGAGGGGCCGCCCGCGATGCCGGTCAGCGAGCCGGCCCGGGGCGAGACGAGATATGGCTAGGCGACCGCGCGGCCGGGCCGCGGCGAGGGCGTTGATGCGGAGCGCCGCCGGCGCCTGAGGCGCAGCCCGCCGCCGAGCCGCGGTGCGCCGGCGTGATCGGTGAGCTGGGTGGCGCGCACCTCCAGCAGCGCGACCAGCTCGGCCGTGGGCCGAAACGGGTTGGCGATCGCTCGGTGCCCCTGCACCGAGTAGGCCGCGAGCAGCTCACCATCGACCTCGGCGACGAGGACCGTGCCCGCCGGCGGGTGGGCGCTGTCGAGCTCTGCCAGTCGGCGCAGCGCACGCCGATCGCACTCCGCGGCCAGCCTCAGGATCACGTGCGCGCCCTCGTTCACGAGCGTCCCTCCGCAGCGTCGGTCCCGGTCTCCCCGGCGCGGCCGGCGGCCGCGCCGGTCAACGCCTCGGCGATCCGGTCGCCGTCGACGCCGGATTCCGGATGCTCCGGGTGCCACTGCAGGCCCAGCACCAGCCGCTCACCGGGCAGCTCGACCGACTCGACGAGCGAGTCGTCGGAGAGGGAGGTGGCGCGCAACCCGCGGCCGATCTCCCGCACCGCCTGGTGGTGCTCGCTGGAGACAGTGGCGCTGCGACCGAGGATCCGCCGCAGGGGAGTGTCGGGCCTGGTCGCGATCCGGTGCTGGGTTCGCCAGTGGGGCATGGGGGTCGCCCCGTCCTCGCCGATGTCCTGGTAGAGGCTGCCGCCAAGCGCGATGTTGAGCAGCTGATGGCCCCTGCACACGCCGACCATGGGGAGCCCGGCCTCGAGCGCCGCGCGCATGGTCCGAAGCTCGCGCACGTCCCTGGACAGGTCCGGCGTCTTGAGGCGCACCCGCGGCCGCTCCCGGTAGAGAGAGGGGTGGACGTCGATCACGCTGCCTCCGAGGACGAAGCCGTCCGCCAGCGCCACCTGGGGCTCGATCGCTCCGGGTCGGACGATGCGCACCTCGGCGCCGGCTCGCTCCAGCCAAGCGCGGTACGGCGCCGGATCATCGCGGGTCTCGAGGAGGATCAGCGGGGCCGCCCGCGGCGTCCCGCGGTAGGCGGCGGCGAAGGCGCGGCGGGCGCGGGCGACGCGCTTGCGCGCCGCCTCCGCCGAGATCTCGAGCAGGTCCCCAATCTCCCGGTGGGAGAGGCCGGCCTGGAACCGCAACAGGACGAGCAGGCGCTGGTGGGGGGTGAGCCTGGCAAGCGCCTCGCGCACCGCCAGGCCCTCGTCCTCGTCGCCGGCGAGCGCCGCGATCTCGGAGTCCCGGAGCACCTCGGAGTCGCGAAGACGGCGCCGGCGCAGCTCATCGACGGCAAGGTTGCCGGCCGTGCGGTACAGCCACGCCGCGCCTTGCTCCGCCGAGAGCCCGGACGGCGCCTGGCGCCAGAGGCGCAGGAACGTCTCCTGGGTCAGCTCCTCGGCGACCTCGCGCGAGCCGACCATGCGCTGTAGCCGGCGGGTGATGTTGCCTGCGTGGCGATCGAAAAGGGCCTCGGCGGTCATCTACCTATATGAACGCACAGCGGGCCCGAAAGCGGACACAGAAGGCATCGTTGTTCGCCCGCAGAGCGATGCTCGTTCAGCGCCTCGTCGTTGCATCGCCCCCGGCGCCGCGTCCATTTAGACCGCTCACCCCGCACGCACCAGCGAGCGCGGCGGGGGCCCGCCGCGCTCGCCGACTACTTCCGAGCTAAGTGCGCGTGCCCGCCTCGACGCGGACCCGCTCGGGATCCCTCGGCTCCTCGCCCCGCTTGTGCTCCAACACCGGCGCCGGCGGCTCTCGGCGGGGGCGCTCCTCGTCGATCAAATACCGGACCTCCTCGTCGAAGCGCTCCTCGCGCCGCCGCTCCCGGTGCTTCCACCGCTCATAACACATGTTCGACCACCTCCGGTAGCTCGTGGCTTCGCTAGATGGTCCCACCTCGCGGCTGTTCCCGCACGCCGTCGCTCAGCCGGACTGGACCGCTCGATTACGGCCTCCCGGCAGCTGGGTCTTATCGAAGGCAACGACACAACAACTCTGGCGCATCACAACGAGCGCCCTGAGGGCTTACGGCAAGACGGGGCCCCGAGCTTGAGGAAACCTCTGCCGTCGACGAGTCGCCGGGCGGTGCCCTGGCCTGAGCGGACGCCCCTTCCCTGGTTGTGGTCCAGGCGGTCGCCGGTTCGAGTCCGGTCGCTCACCTCTTAGTAGGGCTTCAAATAGTGGCGCCGTCTATCTCGATGGGGCAGATCAGCGCGGCGTGTGTCTACCGAACTCGCGGGGGCTAGCGGCCGAAGCGCGACGGATTCGACTAGTACTGCGCCTGCCGCTCCCGGAAGCGAGCCCGTGACGCCTCGATCTCCGCGAGTGCATCCTCGCGCGAGTACCAACCATCGACTTCGACCTCCTTCTGCTCGAGGTTCTTGTAGATCGTGAAGAAGTGGGCGATCTCGGCGCGGAGCCCTTCGGGAATGTCCTCTAGGACCTCGAGCGAGTTCCAGCCGGGATCGGTGCGGGGCACGCAGAGGACCTTGTCGTCGATGCCCTTCTCGTCGCGCATGCGAAGCAGGGCGATCGGCTTGACCTCGATCTGGCAACCGGGGAACGTCGGTTCCGAGACGCAGACCATGGCGTCCAGCGGGTCATCGTCCTCCGCCCAGGTGTTGGGAAAGAACCCATAGTCCGTCGGATAGTGCACGGAGGAGAACAGGAGGCGGTCGAGCTTGATCGCACCCGTCTCGTGATCGAGCTCGTACTTGTTGCGGCTCCCCTTCGGGATCTCGATCACGCAGAGCAGGCGGTCACTCATCGCGCAAGCATCTTGGCGGGTTTTGCTCCCGGGGGCTGGCGACTGCGCAACGGCCGGGTTGGCTGGGGCGCGGCAGGCTTCGCCGTGCGTCGGTGCGTCAAGAATCCGCGTGTTCACGGACCGCTTGCCACGCACGGCTTTGGCCGTTCTCAACACGCGGACTCTGACGCGGAACAGGAATCCGCGTGCTTCACGCGTTCGGAAAGTGCCGATGTGCAGGAACTTCATGCCGGAGGAGGGACTCGAACCCCCGACACGCGGATTATGATCCCTCGCCGCGAGTCCGG
>CAWFRG010000013.1:0-366820 GCA_963818205.1 uncultured Solirubrobacterales bacterium | reverse complement strand
AGCTGATCGAGATCTCGGCGACCCAGAGATCATCTCGGCCTCTGATCTCCCGGAACTCGACGGCCGTAGACGCGGATAGTTGCTTCTCCATTCGCGCAGGTTCTCGACTCCGACGAAGCGCTCGCCGGACTGTGGGAACTCGAGAACAGCATCGTCGTGGTACATCTCGTGAGCGATGTCGGGATCGCCGCCGGCGTTCTCAAAGTGCTGCTCGAGCATCGCCCTGACTGTCGCCTCATCCATCCCGCACAGATTGCCCGATTCGCGGCCCGGCCAATCGCAGGCCAGAGAAACGCGCCCGACTGGACTTGAGCGACGATCGCTAGAGCAGCTCGGTCCGCAGGTCTACGGCATCCCCGGCCGGCAGGCCAAGGGAATCCCCACATCGCTGAAGGACGTCCCTCGCCGCCCGGGCCTCGCCCTCGGGCGGGCGAGTGAGCCAACTGACGGTCGCCGTTCGTACAACGTGCTGCTCGCTCACTTGCAAGCCCTCATCTGGCGGTCAGCGGCCTGCGCCGTCGCCGCCCGCGAGAGAGCGAACCTCCTTGGTCAGCGAGAGGATCTGCCTCGAGAGGTCGAGCAGCTCCTTGTTCTGCTTGTCCTCCTCCTTAACCGTCCTCCACTGCTCGTTGGCGATCACCTGGCGCCTGGCGTCGGCGCGGTTCTGGGAGATCATCACGAAGGTCGAGAGGAAGATCGCCTCGAGCGAGACGATCATCGTCAGCAGGCCGTACGGATAGTCCTCGACGCCGAAGCCGATCCAGCAGCCGAACCAGATGATGTGGATGTAGACGAACACCATCGATCCCGCGAACGTGGTGATCAGGTCCGCGATTCGGTTCTGCCTCGCCTTGGCGCGCTCCTCCTCGCGTTTCAGCAGAGCCGGGTTGATCGGGGGCTCCAGCTTCGGGACGGGAACGAGGAAGCGGCGCAGCCGCTGGCCGAGCGTCTTGCCGTTGTGGTCTGGATGGACCACGGCAGGTGATGAGTGATCGCGTGGCATCAGGACTCCTTCCAGGGGGCTCAGTGGGGCTCCGTGGGGCTCAAGAGCCCGTTACACGAATCGCTTGACGAAGTTGAGGGCCTTGTCGGCGACCTCTTGCCAGCCGCCGTCGATCGTCAGGGAGTGCCCTCGGTTCGGGACCTTCTCGATCTCGGTCTCCCCCACGCTCTTCTTGGCGAAGACGTCGGGGTTCGCCCTCGCCTCCTCGACCGTCTCGGGGTCGTCGGGCCATGAGGGAGTCAGCGGCGCGTAGCCGGCCTCCTCGAAGACCTGTGCCCAGCGGTCCCAGCTGCTCGGCAGCAGCCAGAGACCGTGAACGAACACCACCGGTGTGCGGCCCGAGGAGTTCGCTTGCTCGACCTGCTGCGCTTCCCGCTCAGTGATCGTCGCCATACGCGCCCCTTTCGGGCTTGAGTGCGTCCTTGGCTATGTCGCCAAAGCCGGAGCTGCGGCCCGGTGAGCATATTGCTCTCCTGGTGCCCGTCACAAGCCGTCGGTTCGCTGTGATTTGAACTCGAGATGGCTGCAGGAGGTCATCAAGCTCCTCCATCGCGGGATTGCCGGCAATCGCTCGCGTCCGATCTCCTCGCGGTACCTCTGCTCGACCTGGTCAGCCCGACGCCCGGCCCCGTGCTGTTCGGTCCGGCGGTTTGCCGGGGCGCGCGCCGTGGCAACGATGCCGATGGAGCCGCCCCATCGCATCGACGAGGTCCGCGGTCTTCAGTCCCTCAACCGGACTGCTTTTTGCGTGCCCGCGTCAGGCGATCTAGCCAGGTGCCGCCGCCCGTTCGTCAGCCTCTTTCCTCGCGAGGGCCGCGTCGAGCACCGCGTACTCGGCTTCGTCGATCGCGGCATACGCGTAGTCGATCGCGTACAACGCGTCAGCTTCCGCGTTCTCTGCGTTCGCCTCGGCCCGATCGCTGTCGATCTCTGCTTTCTTGCTGTCGACGTTCTCTCGCACGGTGGCGACGTGCTCGCTCCATGTTCTCTGCACGTCGTTCCACCAGTCGGAGATCTTCCCCTTGCTCGCCTCGGCTGACTCGCGCAGGCTGTCGGCCTGGGCCTGAGACGTTGCACGCGCGTTCTCGACGTCCAGCTCGAGATCGGCCTTGGCCTTGGCTTGTGCGGCTGCCGCATGGTCTTCTGCTTCCTTGGCCCGAGCGGCAAGCTTGCTCAGTTGGTCTGATACGGCCATCTCATCCTCCTCCATTTCTCCTCTCTCGTGCTCAGACCATATACCTGCTGTTGCCGTCCAGAATGATCGGGCCTCGACGGAGCGAAGCCGCCCAATACGTGGGCCTCGGCGAGCTCGTCTCGCGGCCGTGGCGCCGCGCTCTGCGGCATCCCCGCGCGTGGTCAGCTGGGAGTACGGGCTATGGGCAACGTGCGTTGCGTCACCCTGAAACGTACGTTACGCTATCCCAGTGGGTTGGTTGCTCCTCGCTTACAAGCTTCCGGCCGACCGGTCGAGCGCCCGCGTGGCGGTCTGGCGCGAGGTGCGTCGGAGCGGGGCGTTGCAGCTGCAAAAGTCGGTGGTCGCCTTCCCCGACACGGATGACTTCCGGACCGCGGTGACGCGGGTGCGGGCGGCGGTCGGGGAGGTGGGCGGCAGCGTGCTAGCCCTCCGCGCCGAGCCGCTCGATCGGGAGGACGACGCGCGGCTCGAGGCGGCCTGGAACGAGGCGCGGGCCGCCGAGTACGCGGAGTTGGCGGCAGAGTGCGAGAAGCTCGTCGCCGAGATCGACAAGGAGTTCGCCAAGGAGAAGTTCACGCTCGCCGAGCTCGACGAGGAAGAGGCCGAGCTGGAGAAGCTCAGGTCCTGGCAGGCGCGGATCCGGGCGCGCGACGTCCACGGCTGCGACGCCGCCGCGGAGCCCGAGGCGGCGCTGGAGCGGGCGGCGGAGGCGGTTTCGCGCTACACGACGGCGGTCTTCGACCGCACGCACGGATGAGCTCTCTGCGCCGGGGGGTGGCCCGATGACCTTCGTCTTGACGATGGCCGCAGCGGCGGCCGCCGTCGGGATCGAGATGCTGGAGGCGCTGGCGATCGTCATGGCGGTCGGGATGGCGCGCGGCTTTCGGGACGCCTTGCTCGGCGCGCTGGCCGCCGTCGTCGGCGTCGTGCTCTTGTGCTTCGTGCTCGGCCCGGCGCTGTTGGCCGGCACCGATCTCCACTTCCTCCGTGTGATCGTCGGCAGCTTGCTGCTCCTGTTCGGGCTCGAGTGGCTGCGCAAGGGGATCCTCCGGATGGCCGGCCAGCGACGGCGGAGCTCGTCCTACGACGAGTTCGTCGTGGAGCGGGAGGCGCTCGGCGGAGCCACCGCTGCCGGCGCCGGCCCGGACTGGGCCGCGCGGCTGGTCGCCTTCAAGGGCGTCTTCCTGGAGGGTCTGGAGGTCGGGCTGATCGTGCTCGCGCTTGGCGGAGCGCCGGGGCGCCTGGCGCCGGCCCTGTTCGGCGCCGCGGTGGCGCTCGTCCTTGTCAGCGCGATCGGGCTGGTGGCTCGCCAGCCGCTGCGGCGACTGCCGGAGACCCAGCTCAAGCTCGGCGTGGGCGTGGCGCTGACGGCGTTTGGGACCTTCTTCACCGCCGAGGGCCTGGGCGTCGAATGGCCGCTGGCCGACCTCGCGCTGCTGTACGTAGCCGGGCTGTTCGCCATCACGGCCTGGGTCGCGATCCGCCTCGTGGCGCGAGCCGTCCCGGTCGCGGAGGCGACATGAGGCCTTTGCTGAGCTCGCTGCGGCGACTGATCCTCGGCGAGACCTGGACGATCCCGGTGGGGGTTGGCGCCGCGCTCGGGCTCGCCGTGCTGATACGCGCCTCGCTGCCCGAAACCGCGTGGGAGACGGCTGGCGGGTTCTGCCTGGCCGTGTTCGTTCTCGCCGCCCTGGCCTGCTCGCTCCGGCGGGCGCCAAGGGGGCGTTGATGACGCCGTGGCCGTGGGGCCTTATCGCCCTCGCGGCGCTCGTGCTCGTATACGCGGGGCTCGTCGGGACGCTCGCGGTGTTCGGGCGCAAGACGGAGGCGCGCGCGCTTGCCCGCTTCGTCCCCGACTGCATCGTCCTCTTCCGCCGGCTGCTCTCCGACTCCCGCCTCTCGCGTGGTCGCAAGCTACTGCTGCTCGCCCTGGTCGCCTACCTCGCGATGCCCTTCGATCTGGTCCCCGACTTCATCCCGGTCGCCGGCCAGCTCGACGACGCGATCCTCGTCGCGCTCGTGCTACGCACCGTCCTCCGAGCCGCCGACGCTGACCTCGTCCGCGAGCATTGGTCCGGCCCAGAGGCCGTCACTGGACACACTGCTCCGCCTCGCCGGGCGGCCCGCCCAGGCTTATTAGCGGTGCGGGAACCCGCAAAACAGCGGCACCTTGCGGAACACGCAGAGCGCGCCCGACTGGACTCGAACCAGTGACCTTCGGTTTCGTAGACCGACGCTCTATCCAACTGAGCTACGGGCGCGTGTGATCCATTATCGCGGCGGTTGAGGGTACCGCGCTCCTAGCGAGGAAACGGCTGAGCGAGGTCTCGGGCACTCGTTAGGGTGGCGCGCTCGCCTTCACAGCGGAGAGGGAGGGATTCGAACCCTCGAGAGAGCTATTAGCCCCCTACTCGCTTAGCAGGCGAGTGCCTTCAGCCGCTCGGCCACCTCTCCGGAGCGGTGGCAGGCCGACGCGTGCCACCGAGCACCCGATTGTAGGCTGGAGCGAGTGATGCCGGAACCTGACGAGAACCCCACGCCGCCCACCTCGGAGACGACCGAGGAGTCGGCTCCGGCGCCAGAACGGAGCGCCGAGCGAGGAGGCGACGAGGCCGCTCGCGGCGTTCGAGACGCCGACGCCGCTGCCCCTGCCGACGCCCAGGGAGGCGAACGAGCGCTACGAGTCGGTCTTCGCAGACGTCCAGGCGCCATTCGCCTTCGTCGACCTGGACGCCGTCTGGGCCAACGCCGCGGAGATGCTGCGGCGCTCGCGCGGCAAGCCGATCCGGATCGCCAGCAAGTCGATCCGCAGCCGGCCGATCCTCGAGCGCCTGCTCGCCCTCGACCGTGGCTTCCAGGGTGTCCTCTCCTTCACCCTGCCCGAGGCGCTGTGGCTGTGGGAGCGGGGTCTCCGGGACCTGGTGATCGCCTACCCGACCACCGACCGAGCCGGCCTCACCCGCCTCGCCCGGCTCACCGCCGAGCACCCCGACGAGGCGCCGGTGCTGATGGTCGACTAGCCCCGAGCACCTCGACCTGATCGAGGCGTGCGCGACCTCGTTCGTCGCCCCGATCCGGGTGGCGATCGACATCGACTGCTCCTGGTGGCCGCTGGGCGGGGTGCTCAAGGTCGGCCCGAAGCGCTCCCCGGTACGGACCGCCGAGCAGGCGGTCGCGCTCGCCCGCGAGATCGAGCGCCGCGAGCGGGTGAAGCTGGTCGGGCTGATGGCCTACGAGGGACAGATCGCCGGCGTCGGCGACAACATCCCCCGCAAAGCGATCCGCAACCTCCTGATCCGCGGCATGCAGTCGGCCTCGGCCAAGGACGTCGAGGCACGGAGGGCGGAGATCGTCGCCGCGGTCGCCGAGATCGCGGAGCTCGAGTTCGTCAACGGCGGCGGCACCGGCTCGATCGGGCTGACCTCGGCGGAGTGGGCGGTGACCGAGATCGCCGCGGGGTCGGGCTTCTACGCGCCGGTCCTCTTCGACCACTACCGCTCCTTCGCGCTCCATCCGGCGGCGATGTTCGCGCTGCCGGTGGTTCGCCGCCCCGGCCCGAGGGTCGCCACGGTCCTCGGCGGCGGCTATCTCGCCTCGGGGGTCGGCGCCAAGGACCGGATGCCGGTCCCGCACCTTCCCGCCGGGCTCAGGCTCGATCCGTTCGAGGGCGCCGGCGAGGTGCAGACGCCGCTGCTCGGGGCAGCCGCCGCCTCGCCTCCGGATCGGCGACCGCGTCTACTTCCGCCACGTGAAGGCGGGCGAGCTCTGCGAGCGCTTCGATCGCCTCTACCTGATCACCGGCGACACGATCAGGGACGAGGTGCCCACCTACCGCGGCGAGGGGAAGACGTTCCTCTAACCCCCGCCTCAGCGGGAGCCGACCGGCCCCAGGACCCGGTCGAGGTAGAGGTTGCGGAAGCGCCCCTCGGGGTCGAGCCGGGCGCGCAGCGCCCGGAAGTCCTCCCAGTGCGGGTAGCGCTCGGCCAGCGTCGCCGCGGTCTGGAAGTGGCGCTTCCCCCAGTGGGGGCGGCCGCCGTACTCGAGCATGATCGCCTCGACCGCGCGGAAGTAGCTCTCCCAGGACATCCCCTGGAACTGGTGGACCGCGATGTAGGTGGTGTCGCGGTCGTGCGCGGGGCTGAGCCAGGAGTCATCGGCGGCGACGAAGCGGACCTCGATCGGAAAGCCGACCGGCGGCTGGGCCCGCTCGGCGGCGTCGAGCACCCGGCGGGCGGCCTCGGCGGCGTGGCGCCGCGGGATCGCGTACTCCATCTCGGTGAAGCGGACCCGCCGGTCACTGGCATAGACCCGGTAGCTGCGGTCGATCTTGGTGCTCTTGCCCACCCGAGACGCGACAAACCGGGAGAGCTGGGGGATCCGGGCCGGGAGCCGCCGGCCGAGCCTGGAGACCCCGCCGATCACCCAGTTCTCCAGCACAACCTCCTGCCCGTACTCGAGCAGCGCGTTGCGAGGCTTCGGCGGCTCGTCGGTGCGCTGCTCTGGCGCAGCAGGGCGGTCTCGGTGTGGGGGAAGACGTAGAACTCGAAGTGGTCCGAGCCGTCGGCGAGGTCCTGGACTCGCTCCAGGGTCTCCTCCAGCGGCAGCGGCGAGTCGACCCGGCGGATCGTGAAGGCGGGATCGGTCCTCAGGGTGACCGTGGCGATCACCCCGAGCGCCCCAAGCCCCACCCGGACCGCCGGCAGCAGCTCCGGCTCGGAGTCGGCGGAGACCTCGAGCAGGGTGCCGTCGGGGAGGACCAGCTCGACCGCCTCGACCAGCGTCGAGAGATTTCGAAACCGGGCCGCCGGTGCCGTGGGTCGCGGTCGAGATCGCCCCCGAGATCGTCTGCTTGTCGATGTCGCCGAGGTTCTCGAGCGCCATCCCGTAGCCCCAGATCGCCTCGCTGAGCGCCCGCAGCCCGATCCCGGCCTCCACCTTCACCAGGCCGGCATCGCGGTCCACGTCGAGCAGCCGATCGAGGCGATCCATGCGGAGCATCACCCCTCCGGTGCAGGCGGCGTCGGTGAACGAGTGTCCGGCGCCGACCGCGCGCACGGTCAGTCCCGCCTCGGTCGCGCGCTGCACCGCATCGACCAGCTCTCCTCGGCCGCTCGGGCGCTCGATCCGGACGGGCAGGCATCGCTGATCGCCGGCCCAATTCCTCCATCCCTTCGCCATCGGCGGGAGCCTAGCCGCAGGCGCCGGGCTGATATACGCTCGGGCCATGGGAGGAGTTCGGTTCGGAGAGGCCTCCGAAGGACGGTGTCGCCCTTTCGATCCGACCCAGCCGCAGGGGCCCTGGATGAGGACCCTCTCCTGGGCCGTTCGCCGGCGCCCGGTCACCTGGTTCCTGGTCAACGTCGGACAGCGGATCGATCCGCCGCTGATGAGGATCAGCGGCGGCCGCCTGAAGAGCACCCTCAACGCCCCGACCGTCGTCCTCACCCACACCGGGGCGAAGAGCGGCAAGCAGCGCAGCACCCCGCTCGCCTACTTCACCGACGGCGACGACGTCATCCTGATCGCCTCCAAGGGGGGCGCACCCCACCACCCGGCCTGGTACCACAACCTGATCGCCAACCCCGAGGTCGAGCTGTGGAGCAAGGGCGGCGGCGGCCGCTACCGGGCCCGCGAGGCCGAGGGACCGGAGCGCGAGCGCCTCTGGCGGCTGACGACGGAGTTCTACCCCGGCTACGCCAAGTACCAGGAGCGCGCCGGCGACCGCCGCATCCCGGTGATCGTCTGCTCACCGCTGGAGGACTAGCCGCGGTCTAGCCTTTTCTCCGCACCCGGAGGGGTGGCAGAGTCTGGTTTATTGCGGCAGCCTTGAAAGCTGCTGACCGGGTCCTCCCGGTCCGGGGGTTCGAATCCCTCCCCCTCCGCTGGCTGAGCCGGACGGACCACCCGCCTGAGCCGGACGGACGCCTCCGCCAGTGGGTCTTGACACTCAGCGAGATTGTCCCCAGCGGTTCGCCGCCGACGAAGTCATTGCTCGGGTTGCCGGTGTTGCCCGGGAAGACCGTGTTGAGGACCAGCGCGGAGATGGATCGACTGCCCTACGTCGGCCCAGAGGCGGCTAGGGCACGAGTGCAGCGGACCGGAGACTAGGCCGCGCGAGCCCGCTCCCGCTCGGCGGCCGCTCCCTCGGGGCCGAGGAAGGGCTGGGTGATCCAGTAGACGATGTCGGGCAGCCGCCCCGGCAGGCGCGTCGTGGCGCCGTGGAGGACCTCGCTGTAGAGGAGCTCATTGATGCCACCGACGATCGCAACGGAGGTGATCCCTGGCAGCTCGTTCGACGACTGGTTCCGACGGCTTCGACAAGCTCGCCGAACTGGCGCAGGGCAGCGTCGCGGCGGACGAGTGCCTTCGGTCCTGCCGCGAGGACTTCGACGATCGCAAACCGTCCCCTCTGGCCAGCCGGCGAGCAACTCGAGGAAGGCCGCCATGCTGATGCGGATGCGCTCAGCCCACGGCGCGTCAGCTTCCTGGTTGAAGGCCGTGGACGCCGTCTCGAACAACCGCGCCGAGACGTAGTCGTAGGACGCGAGGAAGCAGTCCTCGAGGTCGCCAAAGAGGTCGTAGAAGGTCGCCCGCGACACCCCGGCGCGCTGAACCACATCGACGACGCGGGTTTGCTGGTAACCGCGCTCGGCCACCGCCTCGATCATCGACTGGATGATCCGCGCCCGCTGCGACTCCGTCACCTCCTCGCGCGAGAGACCGTGCCGACCGCGCGGCAACTGCTTCCCGGGCTTGAACGTTTGGTCTTCGATCGGGCTTACCATCGCTACCTCTCCTTGGTCGCGGTGTTTGCCGGGCTGGCCAGCGATCACGGGATCATAAACATATGCGTTTACAACATGTGCCGGCGCTCGCTCCCGCGGAGCGCCGGGTAGCGGAGCATTCCTGAGCGAACGGCCTCTAGCCGGTCTGGCGCCGGTCCACCAGCAGGGTCTGCAACGCCCGGCCGATCGGCCCCCGCTGATCGTGAAGCTGGGTATCGGCGAGCCCGACTCCGCTTCGCTCGGGCAGGGTGACCGCGTCGAGACAGACCCATTCCCCGGCCGGCATCCGGTGCAGGTGGACGCTGAGGTCGACGTTGATGAACAGATAGCTGCGCCAGTCGAGCGCTGCGCTGACGCCGTTGCCGGAGTCGGCCGCCGCCAGGACCCGCTGCAGCGGCGTCGGCTCCTCCCCGGGACCAGCGGCACCCCCATCCGCATCCAGACCCTCGCCGGACCGGCCTCCATGAACGCTCCGCTCAGGAAGCGGTACTCCATCGCCGTGTGGTAGCCGACGTCGTACCCGGTGTGGAAGAACTCGCCGGGCCGCCCCTCCTCCGGCCCGGGTAGGGCCACCGGCCTGCCGGGCGGCTCCTCGAAGCTCGACCTCCGTGGTCCGAAGCCGCCAGGCGTGCGCCCTGATCACCTCGCCGTCGGCGTCGGCGAGCTTCGCCCGAACCAGCTCCACGCTCCGTCCCGGCCGCACGATCTCCGCCTCGACCGTGAGCGGCGCGATCGGGACCGAGCGCAACAGGTCGTAGGTGATCCGGCCCACCTGCGCCGGCGGGCCCTCCGCGTTTCCCAACCGCCCGCCGCCCAGCCGCTCGATCTCGCGGGCGATCAGCGCCCCCGGCGGGCCGGCGTGCTGGGCGCCGGGGTCCCATGGGCCCCGGGTGAGATCGGTGGCCAGGTAGCGGTCGCCGTCGCGCTCGTAGAAGGAGTCGGGCACCCGCGGCATCGTATGTTTAGCGTCGCTTCAGCCCCGGAGCTACCCTCGATTGTGTCCCGCAGAACGGAGGAAACAAGTGGAGAAGGTGAAGAAGACCGAGGAGGAGTGGAGGCGCGAGCTCACCCCCGAGCAGTACGAGGTCGTGCGCCAAAAGGGCACCGAGGCCCCGTTCACCAGCGAGCTCAACGACAACAAGGGCGAGGGCACCTACAAGTGCGTCGCCTGCGGGCAGCCGCTGTTCGACTCCGAGACCAAGTTTGATTCGGGCACCGGGTGGCCGAGCTTCTACCAGCCGATGGATGACGAGGCCGTGGAGACCGAGGCGGACAACAGCCTCCTGATGCGGCGCACCGAGGTGCTCTGCTCACGCTGCGATGCCCACCTGGGCCACGTCTTCGACGACGGACCCAACCCGACCGGCCAGCGCTACTGCATCAACGGCTGCGCGCTCGAGTTCGACGAAGAGGCGTAGTCAGACTTTTCCGCCGGCCCCGAGGTAGCTGAAGCGGACGGCGAGAGCCACCGCTTCGGTCCTCGTGTCCACCTCCATGCGCGCGATCGCGTTGCGAACGTGCGTGTGGACGGTGGCGGGGCTGAGCGAGAGCCGGTCGGCGATCTGCTTCACCCGCAGGCCCTCGGCGAGGAGCTCGAGGATCTCGCGCTCGCGCGGGGTGAGCTCGAGCAGCTTCTCGACCTCGCCGGCGCCCTGGCCAAGCTCGGTGCCGACGAAGGTGCCTCCCCCGGCGACCACCTCGATCGCCCGGGCGATGTCCTCGCTGGGGGCAGACTTGAGGACGTAACCGGAGGCACCGGCTCGAAGGGCGAGGGTGAGCAGGTCGGGCTGGGCGTGCGCGGTGAAGATGATCACCCGGGTCGGAGGCATCACCTTGAGGATCTCCTTGGTCGCCTCGATCCCGTCCTGGCCGGGAAGCTCGACGTCGACGATGCAGACATCGGGCTTCAGTTCCTCGACCATCTTCACCACCTCCTCCCCCGAGGCTGCCTCGCCGACGATCTCGACGCTCTCGACAGAGGCCATCCGCGCCTTCAACGCTTCGCGGACGATCTCGTGGTCGTCGCAGATCACCACGCGTTTGGGGGCACCGGCGTTCACGGGGTGGGAATGCTCTCCGGAAGGCCGAATTCCTGCAAAGAATCGGGTATGGAAACCGTTCCGTCTCCCCGCTGGCGGTTCTCCAACAGGGCGATAAGCGTGCGTCCGACCGCCACCGCCGTGCCGTTCAAGGTGTGAACGAATTCTGGGGAGGCATCCTCGTCAGGACGGTACCTGGAACTGAGGCGGCGCGCCTGGTAGTCCGTGGTGTTGGAGCAGCTGGTCACCTCCCGGAAGCGTTGCTGGCTCGGGATCCAGGCCTCGCAGTCGAACTTGCGCGAGGCCGAGGGGCCGAGATCCCCGGCGGCGATCTCGACCACCCGGTAGGGGATCTCGAGCGCCTGGAGGAAGCGTTCCTCGATCGCCAGAAGCCGCTCGTGCTCCTCCTCCGAGTCGTCCGGCTCGCAGAAGCTGAACATCTCCACCTTGTCGAACTGGTGGACGCGGAAGATGCCCCGGGTGTCGCGGCCCCCCGCTCCCGCCTCGCGCCGAAAGCAGGTGGAGAAGCCGGCGTAGCGGCGCGGTAGCTCCTTGGCGGCGAGGATCGCGTCGGCGTGGAGGGCCGCCAGCGAGACCTCCGAGGTGCCGACCAGGAAGAGCTCGTCCTCGGGCACCTCGTAGATCATCTCCCGCTCGCTTGGGAAGAAGCCGGTGCCGAAGAGCGCCGGCTCTCGGACCAGCACCGGCGGCGCCGCCGGCACGAAGCCCTCGGGGCGAAGCGTCTCCAGGGCAAAGCGGACCAGCGCCAGCTCCACCAGCACGAGGTCGCCGAGCAGGTAGGCGAAGCGCGACCCGGAGGCCCGGGCCGCGGCCTCCATCTCGATCCAGCCGTGGCGCTGGCCGAGCTCGAGATGGTCGAGCGGCTCGAAATCGAACGCCGGTCGCTCGCCGACCTCGCGCAGCTCCCTGGCGTCCTCCTCGCTGGTCCCGTCCGGCGCCTCCGGGTGGGGGAGGTTGGGGACCTCGGCCCAGAGGCGGTCCCGCTCCTCCTCCACCTCGGCCAGCTCCGCCTCCAACTTCTTCAGCTCCGCCTTCAGCGGGGAGGAGCGCTCGCGCAGCTCCTTGAACTCGAGCTGGTCGCGGCCGCCCGAGCGCGCCAGCTCCTCGATCTGCTCGGAGAGCTTGTTGTGCTCGCTCCGGCCTTCGTCGATCCGGGTGTTGAGCTCCCGGCGGCGCCGGTCGAGCTCGAGCAACGCGTCGAGTTGGTCGGCGGCCCCCCGCCGGGCGAGCGCCTGTCGGGCCGGGCCCGGGTCCCGGCGAATCTGCTGCAGGTCGATCACTTCGGCGCCGAGGCTACGGAGCCGCGCTGGCTGGGCGCGGGGACTCCTGGACGTCCTGACCCGAGTACTTGGCGAGGAAGGCGGCGACCTTCTCCGCGTCGGGGCCGACGACGATGTTCTGGGGCATGATCGCGCCCGAGAAGCCGCCGTTTCGGATCGCGAAGATGACGTCGTCGACCGTCTCCTTGCGCTGGTCGAAGTTCGGACCCTGGGTGCGCTGGCTGCGATTGGCGCTGCCCTGGGTCCCCGCCGGGGTCAGCGTGTGGCAGCCGGAGCAGCGCTCGGCGAAGATCACGGCGCCCTCATGGTCGGGGTCGCTGGAGGAGACCTCCACGCCCTGGCTGCCGCAACCGATCGCGGTCGCGGCCGCGGCGACTGCGATCAGTATGAGAGCCCCACGCACGCGGCGGGATCATATGTTCTTGACGCGGGGCATACGGTTCGCGCCATGGGCGGCGCCCCCGATCCCGACTCCTTCCGCCGCGCCCTGGGCGGCTACCCGACCGGGGTCACGGTGGTCACGGCGGTCGGACCCAACGGGCCCTCGGGGGCGACCGCCAACGCGGTCAACTCGCTCTCGCTGGAGCCGCCGATGATGGTCGCCTGCCTCGACCGCGGCTCGCGCACCCTGACCTCGGCGCGCGCGGCGGGGCGCTTTGGCGTCAACGCGCTCGCCGCAGGTCAGGAAGCGCTGGCGAGACGGTTCTCCGGGAAGGAGCCAGAGCCCGCTAAATGGGAGGGGGTCGAATGGTTCGAGAGCGAGGGCTGCCCTCGACTCCCCGACGCCCTCATCTGGATCGCCTGCGAGCTCCGCGACCTGATCGACGGGGGCGACCACCTGATCCTGACCGGGAATGTGCTCGAGGCCGACTCCCGCGAGGGCCGGCCGCTGATCTTCCACCGCGGCGAGTACCGGGATCTGATCGCGGAGAGTTAGGCCTTGGCGGCGGCCCGCTCGTCGGGCGAATCAAGCTCGGCGGGCGAGACGGTGTCGGGGAGGGGGAAGAGCTCGACGAACCGCGCGACGGCCCGCTTGTTTCCCTCGGCCTCGAGGTCCCCCGACAGCTCCGCTTGGGCCAGCGAGCGATCGTTGAAGACCACGTCGACCAGGCTCATGTGGTCCGAGGCGGAGATCGTCGCGTCGGGGTTCTTGATCTCCCCGGCCTCGATCTCGAAGCGGCCTTTGCGGACCTTCGCGTAGAAGCGCTCCTCACCAAGAATCAGCTGGTAGGTCGCCTTGAGGCCATTCGCCCCCTCGGGGCTGAACATTGTCCGCATCGCGAGGATGAACGAGGTGAGGCTGAGCTCCCCATCGTGGGGCATCGTCGGGGAGCGGGAGCCCCAGCGTCCGAGGGACTGCAGCACCGGCTCGAGCTCGTAACCCCAGTCGGTGAGCTCGTATACGTGGGAGGCGGCGGGCGGGGGGAGCTTGCGGCGGCGGACGACTCCGATCTCCTCGAGCCCCCGGAGCCGCTGGCCGAGGACGTTCGGGCTGATGTCCGGGATCCCGGTCCGGAGATCCGTAAACCGCCGCGGGCCGATCATCAGCTCGCGGGCGACCAGCAGGGCCCAACGCTCGCCGACCAGATCGAGGGTGTGGGCCGCCGCGCATCCGTCTCTATGGGGGCGCTCCCGTGGCATCCGGAGCAGGGTAACAGGTTTATCCTGTTTTACAACCGGCTAGTTGTCTTTTAGGATCGACCTGTGCTACGGTGCCCGCCGTGGTGAGACCGAGAACAGGAGACAACATGCTCGAGAACAGCAAGGCATATAGCGGCTTCGCCGTGGACCACCTGAAGAAGGCGGAGCAGTTTTACGGCGAGACGCTGGGACTGAAGACAGAGGTGATCGACGAGCAGAGCGGGCTGATGACACTGCATCTCGCCGGTGACCGCCCGACGCTGGTCTACCAGCAGAAGGGGTCGACGCCCGCCAGCTACACGATCCTCAACTTCCCGGTGGATGACATCGACGAGGCGGTCGACGAGCTGGTGAAGCGTGGCGTCACCTTCGAGCGCTACGACCAGGTGGAGCACGACGAGAAGGGGATCGCCCGCGGCCTCGCCGCTGGACAGGGCCCCGATATCGCATGGTTCAAGGATCCAGCGGGCAACACCCTCTCAGTGCTCCAAGAGTCCTAGTCAGGAGGAACGATGGATCTGCCCGAGGTCGTGTCAGCGGAGGAGTGGGAGGCAGCTCACGAGAAGCTGCTGGCAAAGGAGAAGGAAGCGACCCGGGCGCAGGACGCGCTCGCGGCGGAGCGCCGCCGCCAGCCGATGGTCCGGGTCGAGAAGGACTACGAGTTCGACGGCCCCGAGGGGAAGGTGAGACTGGTCGACCTGTTCGAGGGGCGCCGGCAGCTGATCGTCTACCACTTCATGTTCGGGCCGAATCAGGATGTGGGCTGCGACGGCTGTTCGTTCTTCGCCGATCAGGTTCCACACCTCGCCCACCTGCATGCCCGCGATACCTCCTTCGCACTGGTTTCGCGAGCGCCGCTTGCGAAGCTCGAGTCCTACAAGCAGCGGATGGGCTGGCAGATCCCCTGGTACTCCTCGCACGAGAGCGACTTCAACGTCGACCTCGGCCTCTCGCCCGAGCAGCCTCAGCCGGACCACTACCAGGACGGCGAGAGCTTCGGTCTCAGCGTCTTCCTCCGCGACGGCGATCAGGTGTATCGGTCCTACTTCACCGGCGGACGGGGGACGGAGACGCTGGGCACCGTTTGGGCCTTCCTCGACCTGACCCCGCTTGGGCGCCAGGAGACCTGGGAGGACTCGCCGGAGGGGCGCCCGCAGACACCTCCGTACGAGTGGTGGCGACGTCACGACGAGTACGACCAGGCCGCTGTCGGGTGAGCGAGCGCGACGGATATCAGCATGGGGTCCCATGCTGGGTCGACACCTGGCAGCCGGACGCGGACGCGGCCGTGGCCTTCTATACCCAGCTGTTCGGCTGGGAGGCCGAGGAGACGACGCCCCCCGGCGCGGACCGCCGGCTCTTCATGTGCAGGCTCCGTGGCCGCGACGTGACCTCGATCGGGTCGCCGCCGCCGGTCCCGGATCACACCCCGGTCTGGGGCACCTATGTCTGGGTGGAGAGCGCCGAGGAGACCGCCGCCAAGGCGGAGGAGGCGGGCGGGAACGTCGCGGTGCAGCCATTCGAGAGCCTCGATGGTGGCCGCATGGCGATCCTCGTCGATCCGGCCGGGGCCGTGTTCGGCATCTGGGAGCCGGGGGAGCACCGGGGTGCCCAGCTCGTCAACGAGCCCGGCGCCTGGTCGATGAGCCCGCTCCACACACGCGACCCCGAGGGGGCGGCGGCGTTCTACCGCGCCGTCTTCGGGTGGGAGCCGGAGGAAATGAACCCGCGCGACCGCGGGGGCCCCACACTGATGCGCCTCCCCGGCTTCGTCGGGGGCGAGCCGCTGCAACCGGTCCCCCGGGACGTGGTCGCGGTGATGGCGCCGATGAGCCCCGATCAGTTTCCCGACGAGGTCCCCTCGCACTGGAGCGTCGACTTCTGGGTCGACGACGCCGACGCGACCGCGGAGAGGAGCGCCCAGCAGGGCGGTAGTGTGCTCGCCCCCCCGTACGACGTACCCGGGGTCGGGCTGAGGCAGGCCGTCCTCGCGGATCCGCAGGGCGCCACGTTCTCGGTGACCAGAGCGCCCGGTCCGCCCAGCTCCTGAGAAAACCCAAGGAAGGAGAGAGCATGGGACAGCCGGTGGTTCACTTTGAGGTGGTAGGGAAGGATGCGAAGAAGCTCTGGGACTACTACTCCAACCTCTTCGGCTGGAAGGTCGAAGCAATGGGCGAGGGTCCGACCGAGTATGGGGTCGTGTCGCGAGAGGACAACGTCAACAGCGAGGGCGTAGGGATCGGCGGCGGTATCGGATCGGGGCCCGAGGGCTACGACGGCCACGTCACCTTCTATGTCGAGGTGCCCGATGTCGAGGCTGCCCTGGCAAAGGCCGAGGAGCTCGGCGGGACCCGGATGATGGGCCCCGATAAGCCGATGGAGGGGCTCGAGATCGGCCTCTTCACCGACCCGGAGGGCCACACGATCGGCGTCGTCAAGGGGGCGGCCAGCTAGAACGCTGAGCTGGTCCCCGCTGCGCGCAGCGCCAGCCCGAAGATCACCAGGCAGGAGACCGCCATGATCCCCATCTCGCGGCGGACGATCGCGATCGCGATCGCCTGCTGGCGCTCCTCGGGCAGCGCCCGGAAGTCGAGCTCGCCGAGCTCCTGCTGAGCGGCGCCCGCTCGCGCGCCCTCGGCGAGCAGGGAGACGAGCAGGGGCAGGGCACCGTAGAGGTAGTGGAGCTCGGAGGCCTCCTGCCCGGTGAAGACGAGGGCGAGGCCCAGCAGCGCCTGGATCACGACCGCCGCCTGGGCGACCCGAAGCGCATACCAGAAGCCCAGCGCCGGCCGGCGCTGGAGCCAGGCCACCCCGCCCCAGATCCCGGCAACCAGGTTGGCCGCGAGCAAGGCGACTCCGGTGACGAGATGGACCTCGGCCACGGCGGCGCAGCTTAAGCGTCGTGGAAAACCGCTCGAAAGGGTCGGGATTTCCGCTTCCTGATGCGGAAAATCACTATGTAACAGGTTGATACAAAGTTGGTGATATAAGAGGAAACGAGCCGTGCTACAGAGCTACCTCCCCGTCCTCGTTTTCGCTGGCCTGGGCATCCTCGTGGGAGGCGCCTTCGCACTGCTGAACGGGGTGATCGGGCGGCGGCGGCAGAACCCGATCAAGAGCCAGCCATATGAGTGCGGGCTTCCGACCCACGATCACCCGCACCTTCAAGTTCGGCGTCAGCTTCTACATGGTCGCGATGCTGTTCATCCTCTTCGACATCGAGGTCGTCTTCCTCTACCCGGTCGGAGTGATCGTGCAGTCGGCCAAGAGCGTCTTCGTGCTGGTCGAGATCGGCATCTTCGTCACCCTGCTGCTGGTCGCTCTCGTCTTCGTCTGGGCGCGGGGGGCGCTCGATTGGAGATAGAGCGCCGCAGCCTCGGCCCGCTCGAGCAGCCGAAGACCCCTGAGGAGTTCAGGGCGAAGCAGCTGAAGGCGCGGGACATGCTCCGCGGCGACCTCGAGGGCGGCGACCTCGAGGAGTACGTCGAGGAGCGGGTGCTGACCACCACCCTCGAGAAGGCGCTCGACTGGGGGCGGGCGAACTCGCTCTTCCCGTTGACCTTCGGGCTCGCCTGCTGCGCGATCGAGATGATTTCGATGGTCACGGCGCGCTACGACATCTCGCGCTTCGGGGCCGAGGCCTTTCGGGCCTCGCCGCGACAGGCCGACATGATCATCCTCTCGGGCCGGGTCTCGACGAAGATGGCGCCGGTCGTCCGCCGCGTCTACGACCAGATGCTGGAGCCGCGCTGGGTGATCGCGATGGGCGCCTGCTCCTCGTCCGGCGGGATGTTCGCCAACTACGCGGTGGTCCAGGGGGCCGACAAGTTCATGCCGGTCGACGTCCATATCCCCGGCTGCCCGCCGCGCGCCGAGGCCCTGCTGCATGGCTTCAACAAGCTGCAGCGGCTGGTCCAGGACCGACCCGACCTGGGCTGGCGCCAGCGCTACAACGCGATCGGGACCGAGGAGTGGGCGCGGGGCGAGACCAAGCCGACGCCCGAGGCGATCGAGCGCGCCGCTCGTGCCGTGGCGCCGAAGGAGCGGGCCGGGGATGCCTGACGCACCGGGCCTCGAGCTGATCGCCCAGAGCATCAACGAGGTCCGTGACGGGACGGTGACCGAGACCTCCTTCGAGCACGACCGCGCCGCCCTGATCGTCGATCCGGAGGGCGTCCTCGAGGCGCTCCGATGGCTGCGCGAGACCGAGGGCCAGGGCTACACCTTCCTCTCAAGCCTCCACGCCGCCGACTACCTGCCGGCCACCCCCCGCTTCGCCGTCCACTACGAGCTCCTCTGCCGCGAGCGGGTCGAGCGGATCCGGGTGAAGGCCCTGCTCTCCGATCCCGCCGCCGGCAAGGGTTCCCCGCGAGTGGAACGCCTGCGCTTGCCGAGGACGGGACGCTGTCTGCCCGGATCTCCTGCGTCGAGCTCTTCCCGACCGCCGAGTTCCAGGAGCGCGAGGCCTACGACTTCTTCGGGATCGTCTTCCGGGGCCATCCGGATCTGCGCAGGATCCTGATGCCGGAGGACTACGTCGGCTGGCCCCAGCGCCGCGACTTTCCGATCGGCGGCGAGCCGGTCCTCTACACCCACAACGAGGTGGAGACGCCTCGCTGGTTCGAGTGATGAGCTGACGAGCCGCTCAGAGACGAGGTGATCACCGAGCGCGGGGTCGATCGGCTCACCGAGGATCCGGTGGCGCCGGTGGTCGACGCGATGGCCGTGGAGGAGACCGGGGAGATCGAGCAGGAGGTGATGACGATCAACATGGGGCCGCACCACCCCGCCACCCACGGGGTGCTCCGCCTGATCGTCACCCTGCGGGGCGAGCAGATCCTCGACCTGAAGCCGGTGGTCGGCTACCTCCACACCGGGATCGAGAAGTCCTGCGAGGACAAGAGCTACTGGAAGGCGATCCCGTTCGTCGAGCGGATGGACTACCTCTCCTACTTCTTCAACATGGAGGCCTTCTGCGGCTGTGTCGAGCGGCTGCTCGAGCTGGAGATCCCCGACCGCGCCAAGTACCTCCGGGTGCTCCACCTGGAGCTCAACCGGATCATGTCGCACCTGGTCTGGCTCGGCACCTCGGCCCTCGATCTCGGCGCGATCTCGCTGCTCTGGTACTGCTTCCGCCAGCGCGACTACGATCCTCGACCTGTTCGAGATGTCGACCGGGCAGCGCATGCATACCCGCTACTTCCAGGTCGGCGGGGTCTTCGAGGACATCCCGGTCGGGTTCGAGGCGAAGGTCCGCCAGTTCTGCCGCGAGATGCCACAGCGGATCGACCAGTTCGAGGCGCTCCTGGACCGCAACGAGATCTTCCTCCGGCGCACCAAGGACATCGGGATCGTCTCCCGCGAGCGGCTGCTGGAGCTCGGGGTCACCGGGCCGCTCTTGCGGGCCGCGGGCGAGCCCTGGGATCTCCGCAAGGCGACCGACTACCTCGCCTACCCCGACTTCGACTTCAAGATCCCGGTCGGGACGGTCGGCGACGGCTACGACCGCTACCGGGTGCGCCTCCAGGAGATGCGCGAGTCGGTGCGGATCATCGAGCAGGCGATCGACGGCCTCCCCGAGGGCCCCTGGATCGCCGACGACCGCAAGGTGGTGCTGCCGCCGCGCGACGAGCTCTCCGACCTCGATGGAGGCGCTGATCCACCACTTCAAGCTGGTCACCGAGGGCTTCCGGGTTCCGCCCGGCGAGCTCTACTACTCGATCGAGGGCCCCAGGGGCGAGCTTGGCTGCTTCGTCCTCGCCGACGGCTCCTCGAAGCCCGCCCGGGTCCACTTCCGCGACCCCTCCTTCGTCAATCTCCAGGCCTTCCGCGAGATGTGCGTGGGTGGGTACATCGCCGACCTGATCCAGAACCTGGCGATGCTCGACCCGATCCTCGGGGGGGTCGACCGATGAGCCCGTGGGTGCCGAGGATCCCGGAGCCCGAGTGGGAGGAGCGGGTGCCGGAGGACCTGCAGGGCGAGACGCTGGCGGATGTCTCGCTCGCCGCCGAGCCGGCGGTCGAGGAGGAGCGCGCTCCCGACCGCGACCCGGCGCCGGTCCCCGAGCCCTCCGAGGTCGAGGTCCCGAGGGCGCTCGCCCAGGAGATCCGCCGGGCGATGAAGCGCTACCCGGAGAAGCGGTCGGCTTCGATCCCGGCGCTCTGGGCGGTGCAGCGGCGCTACGGCTGGTGCAGCCCGGAGGGGATCCGCCAGGCCGCCACGGTGATGGGGGTGACCCCCGGCTACCTGGAGTCGGTGGCGAGCTTCTACGACCTCTTCCACCTCGAGCCCCAGGGCGAGCACGAGGTCCTCGTCTGCACCAACATCTCCTGCTGGCTGCGCGGCGCCGATGACCTCCTCGACCGCGTTCAAACTGGCAGCCGGAGGCAGCGGAGCCGAAGCCGAGCAGCCCCCGGATGATGTGTTGGTCCGCGGCTTCGAGTGCCTCGGAGCGTGCGACCTCGCCCCGATGGCCTCGATCGACGAGCGCTACTACGGCCCGCTGGAGGACGGCGACGCGGCCGAGGCGATCGAGCAACTCCGCGCCAAGGACGAGGTGCTGCCTGAGAAGCGACTCGAGGATCGCGGGCTTGCGGGAGGTCCGACCTCGCCGGCCGACAAGCGGATCACGCGGCACCCGATCAACAAGGTGAAGCGGAAGACGAAGCCGAAGGCGAAGACGACGGCGAAGCCAAAGGCGAAGACCTCGAGGGGGAAGCGCTGATGCCCGCCGCCGCCCAGGAGACCCGGATCCTCTTCCGGAACATCGACGAGCCCGGCCTCACTTCGATCCGCACCTACAAGCGGCTCGGGCGGCTACCAATCGATCCGCAAGGCCTACAAGGAGATGAGCCCGGAGGAGGTCCTGAGCGAGCTCGAGGCCTCCGGCCTCCGCGGCCGTGGCGGCGCCGGCTTCTCGATGGGCAAGAAGGCCTCGTTCCTGCCGCGCGGCGACATGGACAAGTACCTCTGCTGCAACGCCGACGAGTCCGAGCCGGGCGCCTTCAAGGACCGCGAGCTGATGCAGAAGAACCCCCACCAGCTGATCGAGGGGCTGATCATCGCCGCCCGCGCCGCCGGCGCCAACCGCTGCTTCATCTACATCCGGGGCGAGTACGACCTCCAGGGCGACATCCTCGACCGGGCGGTGGAGGAGGCCTACGACGCCGGCTACCTCGGCAAGGACGTGCTCGGAACAGGCGAGCAGGTCGAGCTGGTCGTCCACCGCGGCGCCGGCGCCTACATCGCCGGCGAGGAGACGGCGCTGCTCGACTCCCTCGAGGGCAAGCGAGCGAACCCGCGGCTGAAGCCGCCGTTCCCCGCGGTCCAGGGCCTCTACGGCGGGCCGACCCTGATCAACAACGTGGAGACGCTCTCCACCGTCCCCCACATCGTCGCCTCGGGAGCCGACTGGTTCAAGAGCTTCGGCACCGAGCAGTCGCCGGGGACGAAGGTGGTCTCGGTGTCGGGTGACGTGCAGCAGGCCGGGCAACTACGAGGTCGAGCTCGGGATCAAGACGCGGAGCCTGATCAACGGGCTCGCCGGCGGGACGCGTCGGGCGCCGCAAGCTCAAGGGCTTCTTCCCGGGCGGCTCCTCGTCGCCGGTGCTCACCGCCGAGGAGGGGCTCGACGTCCCCTACAGCTTCGAGGCGATGGCGGAGGCCGGCTCGATGCTCGGTTCCGGCTCGATGATCGTCTTCGACGAGACCACCAGCGTGGTCGAGCTGGCGCTGCGGACGGCGCGCTTCTACCACCACGAGTCGTGCGGCAAGTGCACTCCCTGCCGGGAGGGCACCAACTGGACGGTGAAGATGCTGGAGCGCCTGATCCGCGGCGAGGCGACCCCGATCGACCTGGAGACGATCGCCTCGGTGCAGACGCAGATCATCGGCAACTGCCTCTGCGTTCTCGGCGACTCGATGGCGATGCCGGTCGGCTCGATGGTGGAGAAGTTCCGCCCCGAGTTCGAGGCGGCGCTCGACCGCCCGCCCCTGGAGCTGGCCGCGTGACCCGCCAGATCCGAAACGCGGTCACCCTGGTGGTCGACGGGCGAGAGGTGGTGGCGCCGGAGGGAACGATGCTCGTCGACGCGGCGAAGGGCGGCGACATCGAGATCCCGGTGTTCTGTTACGAGCCGAAGCTGGGCGAGCCGGTCGGCGCCTGCCGGATGTGCCTGGTCGAGATCGAGGGGATCCCGAAGCTCCAGACCGCCTGCTCCACGCCCGGTTCGCGACGGGATGGTCGTCTACACCCAGACCGACCAGGTGCAGGAGGCCCAGAACGCGGTGGTCGAGTTCCTGCTCGTCAACCACCCGCTCGACTGCCCGGTCTGCGACAAGGGCGGCGAGTGCCCCCTGCAGGACATCGCGATGGGCTGGGGGCCGGGGAAGAGCCGCTTCACGGACCCCAAGCGCCACTTCCAGAAGCCGCTCGAGCTCTCGCCGCTGGTCGCGATCGACCGCGAGCGCTGCATCCTCTGCTACCGCTGCGTCCGCTTCAGCCAGGAGGTCGCCGAGGACGAGCAGCTGCAGCTCCTCGATCGCGGCGACAAGAGCTTCGTCGGCACCTTCGACGAGCGCCCCTACATCGCCCCCTTCCACGGCAACATCATCGAGCTCTGCCCGGTGGGGGCGCTGACGTCCTACACCTACCGCTTCCGCGCACGCCCCTGGGACATCGAGGACGCGGGCTCGGTCTGCACCCTCTGCCCGAGCCAGTGCAACGTCAAGTTCACGGTCCGCGACGAGCGGGTGCTGCGGGTGATGGCCCGCGACAACATCGAAGTCGACGACGGCTGGCTCTGCGACAAGGGCCGCTTCGCGTTCCAGATGTTCGGCTCCCCCGAGCGGATCACCCGGCCGATGGCCCGCGCCGGGGACGGGTCGCTGAGCCCGATCTCCTGGGAGCAGGCCACCGCCAGGATCGCCAGGGCCTTCGGCGAGGCGGGCTCGCGCAGCGCCGCCCTGGTCGGCGGCGCCAGCTCGAACGAGGAGGGCTGGCTGGCGCAGCGGATCCTCCGCGACCTGGGGGCCCCGAACGTCGACTGCAGCGCGAGTCCGGTCGACCGGGGGGCGCTGGCGGAGCTCTCACGCCCGGAGCTCGGTCTGAAGATCTCGGACCTCGACAACGCCGACGCGATCCTGGTGCTCGGCACCGACCCCCTCCACGAGATGCCGATCCTCGACCTGCGGATCCGGAAGGCGGTGAGGCGGAACGGCACGAAGCTCGCCGTCGCCTCCGAGCGACCCACCGCCCTCGACGGCGGAGCCGAGGAGGCTGTTCGCTACGCCCCGGGCGACGCCGCCGGCTTCGTCCGAGCGCTGGCGGCGGCGCTCGGCGCCGAGGGTTTCGAGGCGGACCGGCGGGCCCACGGAAAGCAGGCGGCGGCGATCGCCGAGCTGCTCCGCGAGGCGCCCGACCCGGCGATCGTCTGGGGCGAGCGGCTCTGGCGCAGCCCGGGCGCCGCCGAGGCGCTCCACGCCTGCGCCCGAGCGCTCGAGATGCACAAGCGGATCGGCCCCGGGCCTGCTCGAGGTGCCCGAGGAGTCGAACGGGCGCGGCCTCCGCGAGGTCGGCTGCCTCCCCGGCGCCGGCCCCGGGCTCGCCCCCACCGCCGGCGGACGCGATTCCGCCGAGATCAAGGAGGGCCTCGCCTCCGGCGATGTCCACGCGATGCTGCTGCTCGAACGCCGACCCGGTCCGCACCCACCCCGACTCCGACGGCTGGCGCCAGGCCCTCGGCAAGGCGTTCGTCGTCTCGGTCGCGATGTTCGACGACGAGTCCACCCGCCAGGCCGACATCGTCCTCCCGGCGGAGACGCACGCCGAGAAGGAGGGCACCGTCACCCACCCCGACGGCCGCCTCCAGCGCCTCCGCCGCAACGTCCCCCTTCCCGACGACGTCCGTCCCGGCTGGCAGTTCCTCGACCCGAGCTGCTCGACGGCGCTCGGCCGCGACCTGGGCCTCAGTACCGCTGCCGGACGTCTTCGACGCGCTCTCGCAGCGACGTGCCGTTCTACGACACGCTCACCTACGAGGAGATCGGCGGCACGGGGTTCCGGTGGCAGGAACGCGATCCCGGCACCTCCTGGATTCCGTCCGACGCCCTCGACGGAGGCGCGACCCAGCATTCCCCCGGGGGGACGCCGGCGTCCCCCGACGGACCGTATGCAGCCGCCGCCCCCGGCAACACGGAGACCGCCGCGCCCACGGGCGGCGAATCAGGTCCTGAGGGGGATGCCGGCGGCCCCCCGGCGGACGGCTTGCTCCTTGGCACCTACCGCGACCTGTGGGCCGTCGACGCCACCGAGCGAAATCCGGCGCTCCGGTTCCTGATGCCGAAGCAGAAGCTCGAACTCGCGGCGAAGGACGCGGAGAACCTGGACCTGGCAAATGGCGACGCGGTGACCGTGTCGGTCAACGGCCACAGCGTGGAAGCGCAGGTCGCGATCCGCGAGCGGATGGAAGCCGGTGCTGCCTTCCTGATCGAGGGAACGAAGGAGGGCAACGCGAACGTGCTCGCGAACGGCGCCCCGCGCCGGATCGAGGTGAGCAAGCGATGAGCGTGCCCCTCGGGGAGGTCGGCTTCGCCGAGGCCAGCTGGATCCTGGTGGTGAAGTCGATCCTGATCTTCCTCGGCGTCTTCCTGATCGTCCCGGTGCTCACCTGGGTCGAGCGCAGGCTGATCGGCCGCTTCCAGCACCGCTACGGCCCCAACCGGGTCGGCCCGGCCGGGCTGCTGCAGCCGCTCGCCGACATCGTCAAGCTCGCCGGCAAGCAGCACTTCCGGCCGGACGCGGCGGTCCCCTTCCTCTACGCGGTCGCCCCGGCGCTGGTGATCTTCTCCGGGATCATCACGATCGCGATCCTCCCCTTCGGCGACGTCAAGGACGGGGTCGGCTTTTACGGGATCGACGTCTCGATCGGAATCCTCTACTTCTTCGCCTTCAGCGGGCTCGCCTTCTACGGGCTCCTGCTCGCCGGCTGGTCATCGGGCTCCAAGTACAGCTTCCTCGGCGCGATGCGCTCGGCCGCCCAGCTGATCTCATACGAGGTCTCGATGGGCCTCTCGCTGCTGGGCGTGGTGATGATGGTCGGCTCGCTCTCGCTCACCCACGTCGTCCTCGCCCAGGACGAGATCTGGTACATCGTCCCCCAGATCGTCGGCTTCCTCGTCTTCATGGTCGCCGGCTTCGCCGAGACCAACCGGGCGCCCTTCGACCTCCCCGAGGCCGACTCCGAGCTGGTCCAGGGGTTCATGACCGAGTACGGCGGCACCCGCTTCGGCTCCTATCTGCTCGCCGAGTACCTGGAGATGTTCGTGGTCTCGGGGATCGCGGTCACCTTCTTCCTCGGCGGCTGGCAGGGCCCCGGGCCGGGTTGGCTCGACCCGATCTGGATGCTGGTCAAGACCCTCTCGCTGGTCCTCTTCTTCATCTGGGTGCGGGCTACCCTGCCGCGGCTCCGCTACGACCAGCTGATGAGCTTCGGCTGGAAGGTGCTGCTGCCCCTGGCGACGCTCAACGTCCTGGTCACCGCGATCGTGGTCACGGTCTCGTGATGGAGGCGCGGCTGAACACCGAGAAGACGGAGTGGGAGGCCTTTCCCTACCTCGACTCGCGCCGACGTGATCTCGGTCCAGCGCGGTCCGCAGCCGGGCGGCGCCGCCGGCGCCTACCGCTCCTTCGCCGAGACCCTCCGCGGCCTGCGGACGACGATGGGCCGGCTGATCGAGGGGCCGGTGACGATCCAGTACCCGGAGGAGAAGACCCCGGTATACCCGCGCTTCCGAGGCCGTCACAAGCTCCACCGGTTCGAGGACACCGGCCTCGAGAAGTGCGTCGGCTGCTCCCTCTGCGCGGCCGCCTGCCCCGCCGACTGCATCCGCGTGGTCGCCGAGGAGAACGATCCCAGCGACCGCAAGTCGGCCGGCGAGCGCTACGCCGAGGTCTACGAGATCAACCTCTCGCGGTGCATCTTCTGCGGCTACTGCGAGGTCGCCTGCCCGTTCGACGCGATCACGATGGGCCACGACTACGAGCTGTCGGACTACAACCGCTCCGACCTGATCTTCACCAAGGAGATGCTGCTGGCGGAGCCGATCGACCGCACCCCGCTGCGCCGGGAAGGGGAGTAGGTGCTACCCGCCCAGACCCGCGGGATCGGGCCTGACCACCACCGTGTCGGCGACCGGGATGATCTCGTCCACCGGGAGCTCCGCACGGTCGGCGTGATCTTGGATCGCCTCGGGGCTGCTCGCCTGGTAGATGCAGACCGTCCCCACCGAGCCCTCTCCCTCCTCGAGCACGTAGCTCCGGATCCAGCGGATGTCGTCGGACATCTGCTCGTCCGCGACCTGCCTGGAGCGGCCGGCTGCCTCCTCCAGGTCTCCGGGCGACCGCCAGCCGGAGCGACGGAGGATTGCGTAGTTGTTCATTTCCTCTCCCCTTCCTGCCTTGGATTACTCGGTTGCCCATCCAAACACGGCGGCGTTGCGGTGTCAACCGGCCCTGAGTCGTGCGCGATACTGCCGCCGCGATGGAGGATCAGCGGATGGAGACGATCCGGGCGGGGATCGAGGCGTTCAACCGCGGCGATATCGAGGGCCTGCTCGAGCTTGCCCACGAGGACGTCGAGATCGACGACCCGGAGCGCACCGGCCGGACCTGGAAGGGGCGCGACGGCTATCGCGAGTTCATCGCCGAGTGGCTGGAGAACTTCGACGAGTACCGGGTCGAGATCGAGGAGATCGAGGCGAACGGCGATCGCTACTACATCCGCTTCACCCAGCGCGGTCGAGGCGCGGGCAGCGGGCTCGAATTCGAGCTGCCGCTCCACTACACGATCACCTTCCGCGACGAGAAGATGGCGCGGATGCAGATCTTCACACCGGCGGAGGACGCCCGCCGCGCCGCCGGCCTGCTCGATTGAGTTGCGCGCGATGCGCGGCGCCTCCCCCTGGGAGGTCGCGTAGTGGCAGGGTCGGATGCTGCGGAGTCGGAGTTCCTGAGGGCGTTCAGGCAGGTCTTCGATGAGGGCAACCGCGCCTGGAACGAGGGCGATGTCAAGGCGCGCCTATGCGGCCCTGCCAGACGACCTGGAATACAGGCTCGCGCCAGCCTGGCCGCAGGCGCGAGTGCTCAAGGGCGGGGATGAGGTCGTCGCGTTCTTCGAGGATTTCCAGGAGACATTCCCCGACGCCCGAACGTCCTCCCACGAGTTCATCGAGGTGGACGAACGGACTGTGATCGTCGGCTTCCGGGTGACCGGGACCGGGCGCAGTTCAGGGGCCGGTGCCGCGATGGAGATCTGGCAGGTCTGGGAGCTGCGTGAGGGGCTGGTCCCCTTCCGCGTAAGAGAGTTCCATCGGCGGGCCGCCGCCCTGGAGGCCGCGGGCGCCGAGAACGCCGCGGAGAAGGGGAGCCAGTGAAGGAGGTCGCGTTCTTCGCCGGCGCGATCGGCGCCCTCGGCGGCGCGATCGCGGTGATCGCTCTCCGCAACGCCTTCTACAGCGTCCTCGCCCTGATCGTCCACCTGATCTCGCTCGCCGGGCTCTTCCTCCTTCTCCAGGGCGAGTTCCTCGCCGCCGCCCAGATCGTCGTCTACGCCGGCGCGGTGATGGTGCTGTACGTGTTCGTCGCCGCCTACGTCGGCAACGTCGAAGAGCCGCTCTGGGAGCCGATCCCGGGCCAGCGGTTCATCGCTCCCCTGCTGGGGCTGGCGCTGTTCGTGGAGCTGGCGATCGCGATCATCGGCTCGGGGCTGAAGTCGATCGAAACCGAGGGACCGGAGGTCGCCCTCGGCTTCGGCTCGCCGGGGTCGATCGGCAAGGTCCTGCTGGAGCGCTTCCTGATCGCCTTCGAGGCGGCCTCCCTGCTGCTCCTGGTGGCGGCGGTCGGGGCGGTGGTGCTGGCGGCCAGACGCAAGGAGCCCAGGGCACCTGAGCCCTCAGACGGGACTCGTGCAGCGGAACCCGAGCAGGTGGCCGGCGGCACCCCCGGAGCCGCAGGCGAGGAGGTGGCCTGATCATGGACCTGACCTGGTACCTGGTGCTCTCGGCGCTGATCTTCGCCACCGGGGTCGCCGGGGTGCTCCTCCGCCGCAGCCCGCTGGTGATCCTGCTCTGCCTGGAGCTGATGCTGAACGCCGGCAACCTGGCGCTGCTCGCCTTCAGCCGCGCCGCTCGGCGACCAGGACGGCCAGGTCTTCGCCCTGATCGTGATGGTGATCGCCGCCTGCGAGGTGGTCGTCGGCCTCGGGATCATCGTCGCCGCCTACCGCCGCCGGATCCCCCTCAACGTCGACGAGCTCCGCACCCTCAGGGGCTAGGCGATGGAGCCGACCACCTACGGCTGGCTGGTCCTCGCCTTCCCGCTCGCCGGCACCCTGGTGATCGCGCTCGGCTGGCGGGCGCTGCCGGGGCGGACCGCCGGCTGGATCGGGACCGGCGCGATCGCCCTCTCCTTCCTCGCCTCGCTCGGCGCCCTCTTCCAGATCCTCGACCTGCCGGTGGAGGAGCGCCAGCTCACCTCCTCGCTCTACACCTACGCGAGCGCCGCCGGCCTCGACATCGAGATGAACGTCCTCGTCGATCCGCTCTCGGTCTACATGTGCCTGATCGTCAGCGGCGTCTCGATGCTGATCCACCTCTACTCGATCTCGTACCTGACCTCCGACCGGGGCTACGCCCGCTTCTTCGCCTACCTCAACTTCTTCGTCTTCTCGATGCTCCTGCTGGTCCTCGCCGGCAACCTGATCCTGCTGATCGTCGGCTGGGCGTTCGTCGGCTTCGCCTCCTACGCCCTGATCAGCTTCTGGTACCAGCGCGACACCGCGGTCGCGGCTGGGATGAAGGCCTTCGTCATCAACACGGTCGGCGACATCGGCCTGGTGGTCGCCGCGCTCTTCATCTTCCGCGAGCTCGGCACCTTCGACCTGCTCCAGATCTTCGAGGAGGCGCCGCGGAGCTTCGACACCAACGAGGGGGTGGTGGTGCTGATCGGGCTGCTGCTGCTGGTCGGCGCCTTCGCCAAGTCGGCCCAGGTGCCGCTCCACACCTGGCTTCCCGATGCGATGGAGGGCCCCACCCCGGTCTCGGCGCTGATCCACGCGGCGACCATGGTCACCGCCGGCGTCTACCTGATCGCCCGCTTCCACCCGGTCTTCGAGATCGCCCTGACCGCAGCCGACATCGCCGCCTTCATCGGCCTGGCGACGCTGCTGATCGCGGCAACGATCGCCCTGGTGGTCACCGACCTGAAGCGAATCATCGCCTACTCGACGATGAGCCAGATCGGCTACATGGTCGTCGGCGTCTCGATCGGGGCCTACTCGGCGGGGCTCTTCCACCTGATGACCCACGCCTTCTTCAAGGCGCTGCTGTTCATGGCGGCCGGGTCGGTGATCGCGGCGATGGCGAACCGCCAGAACATCGACCTGATGGGGGGCTTCCGCCGGGCGATGCCCTTCACCTCGGCGATGCTCCTGATCGGCGCCCTCGCCCTCGCCGCCTTCCCGGTCACCTCCGGCTGGTTCTCCAAGGACGAGGTCCTCGACTTCGCCGCCTACCGCGGCGGCTTCTACTGGATCTTCGCGATCGGCGGCTACATCGGGGCGCTGCTCACCGCCTTCTACGCCTTCCGGATCGGCTTCAGGGTGGTCTTCCGCGAGCCCGTCCCCGAGGCGCGGGAGCTGGAGCAGGGGCACATCCACCACGCCGAGCCGGCGAACCCCCTCACCGGCGAGCCGGAGGACACCGACGTCGGCTTCCCCGGCCCGGAGCACCCGATCGCCGAGCGCGAGTGGCCGATGAAGATCGCGATGAGCCTGCTCGGGGCCGGCGCCCTCGTTCGCCGGCTTCGTTCAGATCCCCGGAGTCGACGATGTCGTCCACCAGTTCCTGCACGGGTCCTTCGAGGACTCGAGCCTTTACGAGCAGGGGCCGAGCACCGGGGCCGCCTGGCGGGGCTTGACGATCGGCGGACTGCTCTCGATCCTCGGGATCGCCGCCGCCGCCTACGCCTACCTCCGGGCGCCGGGCACGACCGCGGCGCTGCAGCGGCGGCTGCCCGCCCTCCACACCTTCCTCGAGCGCAAGTGGTACTTCGACGAGGCGATCGACATCCTCGTCGTCCGACCCGGCGCTGGCGGTGGGGCGCTGGGCCAACTCGACCTTCGAGCGCTACGTCGTCCAGGGGCTGGTCAACGGCGCCGTCGACGTCGCCCGAGGGCGCCAACGCCGCGGTCCGCGGCGCCCAGTCGGGCTACCTGCGCTCCTACGCCCTGCTGCTGGTCACCGGCTTCGCCGGCCTCGCCCTCTACTTCCTGATCCAGTCATGAGGGCGGCGCCGTGATCCAGGGAGTCCTCTGGATGCCGCTCGCCGCCGGGCTCCTCGCCTGCGCGCTGCCCCGACGCTGGGTCCCGGTGCTGCCGCTGCTCGCCGGGGTGGCGCAGCTGGGGGTGGTGATCGGGATCATCTCCCACTTCGACCCGGCGCTCGGCCTCCAGCACACCGTCGACGAGAGCTGGATCCCCGACCTCGGGGTCCGCTACCAGCTCGGGGTCGACGGGATCAGCCTCTTCCTGGTCGCCCTCACCGTGATCGCCTGGCTGGCGGCGACCGCCTGGGACACGATCCGCACGCCCGGAGCGGCCCCGGACCTGGTTCCTGATGCTCGGCCTCGCCGAGACCGCCACCCTCGGCGCCTTCCTCGCCCAGGACCTGATCCTGTTCGTCCTCTTCTTCGACCTGATGCTGATCCCGTTCTACTTCCTCTTCGGCGCCTGGGGGACGGCGAGCGAGGGCGCGGGACCCGGCGGCGAGGGGACCGTCACTCCCACCCGGGCGGTGATCAAGATGATCGTCTACACCCTGGTCGGCTCGCTGCTGATGCTGGCCGCGGCGATCGCCACCGGGATCCTCGCCGCCGATGGCGGCGAGCTCACCTTCTCGATCGCCGAGCTGCAGGCGAACCCGCTCGGGACCGGCAGCCAGTACTGGATCTTCTGGTTCTTCGCCGCCGCCTTCCTGGTGAAGATGCCGGCCTTCCCCCTGCACGGCTGGATGCCGGACGTCTACCGGGTGGCGCCGCTTCCGGCGCTCGCGGTCTTCTCCGGGGTGCTCTCCAAGGTCGCGCGCCTACGGCTTCCTCCGGATCGTCCTGCCGATCTTCCCCGACGCCACGATCCATTTCCAGGAGGTGATCCTGCTGATCGCCCTCGCCTCGATCCTCTACGGCTCGGTGATGGCCTTCACCCAGACCAACGCCCGCCTGGTGATCGGCTACTCGTCGGTGGCGCAGCTCGGGATCATCACCCTCGGCATCTTCAGCCTCCGCCCCGACGGGGCGAACGGGGCAGTCCTGCAGATGGTCAACCACGGGCTGGTGGTCGTGCCCCTCTTCCTGATCTCCGTGTTGCTGGTCGAGAGGGCACTGACCGTCGACATCAACCGGATGGGCGGGCTGGCGCTGCGGGCGCCGGTGCTCGCCGCCTTCTTCCTGATCGCGACGATGGCGCTGCTGGCGATCCCCGGCTCCTCGAACTTCATCGGCGAGTTCTTCATCCTCAACGGGATCTTCCAGGAGAAGATCGTCTTCGCCCTGATCGCCTCGACCGCGATCGCGATGGCGGCCTACTACGCGCTCCGCCTCTTCCAGCGCGCGATGCACTACCGCAAGCACGACGAGGTCGAGTCGCGCGAGATCGGCTGGCGGGAGGGGACCGTCGTCGGCGCGCTCGTCGCCTGCATCGTCGCCCTCGCCCTCTACCCGGGCCTGATCCTCGGGAAGAGCGATGACTCCGTTCAGCACCCAGCTCACCGCGGTGAACGAGCCGGAGGGCGACGGAGGTGGCCCGGCGATGACCTTCAACGCCCCCGAGATCGACTACGCCGGGCTCTCGCCGATCATCGCCCTGACCGCGGGGCTGGTGGTGGTGCTGATGATCGGGCTGCTCCCCCGGATCGGCCGCTTCGAGCTGGCCGGCCTCACCCTGGTGGCGCTGGGGACGACGGCCGGGCTGTCGATCTGGCAGTGGGGAGAGCGGGCGGACCTGGTCGCCGGCGCCCTCCGCCTCGACTCCTTCGGCCTGGCCGCGGTGCTGATCGCGATCCTCTCGGCGGCGGTCGTCGTCGTCCTCTCGATCCGCGAGCCGGCGGCAGAGCAGGCGGGGCACGGCGCCTTCTACTCGCTCCTGCTCGGCTCGGTGCTCGGGATGACCCTGCTCGCCGAGGCCCAGAACCTGGTCAGCTTCTTCGTCGGCCTCGAGCTGCTCTCGATCCCCCTCTACATCCTCTGCGCCTCCGCGGTCCGAGAGGAGGCCTCGCTCGAGTCGGGGCTCAAGTACCTGGTGATCGGCTCGCTCGGCTCGGCCACCGTCCTCTACGGATTCGCGCTGCTCTACGGCGGCGCCGGCTCGACCGACTACTCGCGGATCGCCGAGGCGCTCGGCCCCGGCGGCCAGGCCGACGACAGCCTGATCCTGATCGGGACCGCGATGGCCGCCACCGGGCTCGCGTTCAAGGTCTCGCTCGCCCCCTTCCATCAGTGGACGCCCGACGTCTATCAGGGGGCGCCGACCCCGGTCACCGCCTTCATGTCGGTCGCCACCAAGGCCGCCGCCTTCATCGCCCTTGCGCGGCTCTTCGAGGTCGCGCTCGGGCCCCTCGTTGACGACTGGCAGCCGGCGCTCGCGGTGCTTGCGGTCGTCTCGATCGTCGTCGGCAACCTCGGCGCCCTCGGCCAGGACTCGCTCAAGCGGCTGCTCGGCTACTCGGGGATCGCCCAGGCCGGCTACATGCTCGCCGGGATCGTCGTCGCCACCGAGATCGGGCTGGAGGCGCTGGTCTTCTACCTCGCCGTCTACTGCCTGATGAACCTGGCGATCTTCATGGTGATCGTCGTCCGCGAGCGCGAGACCGATCTCGGCGACGACATCGACGCGCTCGCCGGGATCGGCCGCTCGAAGCCGCTCCTCGCCTGGCCGCTGACGATCGGGATGCTCGCCCTCGCCGGACTGCCCGGCACCTCGGGGTTCATGGGCAAGCTCTTCCTGATCGAGGCGACCGTCGACGGCGACTACACCTGGCTAGGGGTGGTGATCGTCGTCGGCTCGATGGTCTCGCTCGTCTACTACCTGCGGGTGATCGCCGCCGTCTGGATCCGGCCCGAGCCGGGGCCGGCAGACCAGGCCCGCGGAGCCGATGCCGGCGATCGCGGGCGGCTCGCCCGAGGCCGATGCGCGACCGCTCGGAGCGAGCCGCTGCGGCCTCGTCGTCGGCGCCGGCCTTATCTGCGCCGCCGCCACCGTCGCCTTCGGCATCGCCCCCTCCCCCCTGATCGACTGGGCGTCCCACGCGGCTGGGTCGTTGGCGACCTCACTAGGCTGACGAATTGCGTTTCGCGGTCGTCGGGCATGTCGAGTGGGTGGAGTTCGTTCGGGTCGAGCGGCTCCCGGCGACCGGCGAGATCGTCCACGGCACCGACAGCTTCGAGGAGCCCGCCGGAGGCGGTGGGGTCGCCGCCGTACAGCTCGCCCGCCTCGCCGGAGAGGCGAACCTGTTCACCGCGCTCGGAGCGGACGATCTCGCTCGGCGCTCCCAGGAGCGACTCGAGGAGCTCGGCGTCAGGGTGCACTCGGCGGTTCGCGACTCGCCGACCCGTCGCGCCCTCACCTCCATCGACGCTGCCGGCGAGCGGACGATCACCACGATCGGCGAGCGGCTCTTCCCCCGAATCGAGGACGAGCTGCCATGGGACCTGCTCGAGGGCGCCGACGGTGTCTACTTCACCGCCGGCGACCCTGGCGCGCTCCGCGCGGCGCGTAGGGCGAGGGTGCTCGTCGCCACCCCCCGCGCGGGTGCGGTGCTGAGCGAAGCCGGCGTCGAGCTCGACGCGCTCGTCTTCAGCGACGATGACGTGGACGAGCGGGCGGCGGCAAGAGGGCTGACGCCAAAGCCCGCTCTGATGGTGGCCACCCGCGGCGCGGCCGGCGGCGCATACAGCGCATCCGACGGAGCCACCGGGACCTGGGAGGCCGCCGCGCCACCGGGTCCGATCGTCGACCGCTATGGGAGTGGCGACTCGTTCGCGGCCGCGCTCTGCTGGGCCCTCGCGCAGGGAAAGGATGCCGCCGCGTCGCTGAACATCGCCGCACTCGCCGGCGCCGTCCGCATGACCGGGCGAGGGCCTTACCAGCGTCAGCTCACCGGCGCGGAGGTCAGCCCTTGCCGGACGCTCCTGCTCCTCGCGCGAAGCGGAAGCCCCGGTTTCGGCCGATCGAGGTGACGCGTTCGTGGCGTCGGGCGGCTCGGCGAACGCGATCGTGTTCCCATCCGGATCGGGGACGTTCACGTGGCGGACACCGTTCGAGTAGGTCTCGATCGGTTCGTGCTCGATGCGCTGGGCAGCGAGGCGCTCGAGGAGCGCGTCGAGTCCAGCGACGGCGAGTGTGATCCGGCCGGCGCCCGCCCGCGCCGCGTTCGGCTCGATGAAGAGCCAGGCGTGCTCGTCGATCTCCCAGAGGATCTCTTCGCCGACGCGACTGTCCGGCGGTCGCCCGAAGAACCGCGTCTACCTCGATGCTGGCGGCAAGACGGATACCGGGTCGCCGGCGAAGAGGTCGGTGATCGCGCCCATCCAGGCAGTGGTATAGCGCCTAAAGCGCTGCGCAGCCTGGTGCGGCCGAAGATGACCAGGCGAGCGTGTTGGCGCTCATCGCTTGCCCCCCTGTGGCCCGGACTCGTCGATCGGGCTCATCCAGGCGCTCCAGCCCCCGTCGGCGACCAGGCGCTGGCCGGTGATGAAGCCGGCCGCCTCGGAGAGCAGGATCTCCATTCCCATCGTCGCGGCTTCGTGGACACGGCTGGGCGAGATCACGGCGAGCGCTCTTCGACCACGATGCTCCGGGGAGTGCTCTCGGCCGAGGGACAGAGGCATCGGCGTCGCGGCCACTACGATGGCTCGCCCGTGCGATACCCGGTCGAGGACTTCACCGAGGAGGAGCGTCGCCTCCTCACACCCCACTTCACCAACCTCGACCGGCCCGTGTTCGCGCTGGTCAACCTGCCGGAGACGATCAAGGGAGCGATGTTCGCCCGTTACTCCCGCTACGCCGGCACCGTCCGCCGGCTCTATCTGGAGGAGTTCGCCGCCGACGTCCCCGAGGGCGGGCGGCCGTTCGAGGGGGAGGAGGGCGAGCGCGCCGCCGGCCTCTACGAGCGCGTCTTCATGGGCTACGGCGACGACTCGATCGCCCAGGTGGGCGGCGCCCACATCGCCTGCGAGTGGGTCTCCAACATCCTCACCAAGGTCCTCCAGCGCGGCCGGCTGGCCGCCTACCTCGAGCAGTCCACCCGCTACATCCCCTACGACATGCCGCTCCCCGACTCGGCGGGCGGCGGCCATCGCTTCTACCGCGACGACGAGCTCGGGCCGGAGTACGAGCGGGCGATGGAGGACCTGTTCGGGATCTACTCGCGCTCGCTCGAAGCCGTGCAGGCGTGGGCCGCGGAGCGCTGGCCGCGGGGCGAGGAGCCCGAGGCCGCCTGGCGGCGCTCGATCAAGGCGAAGGCGCTCGACCTGCTCCGCGGCCTGCTTCCGGCCGCGACCCTGAGCCATGTCGGGATCTTCGCCTCCGGCCAGGCCTACGAGCAGCTGCTCCTCCGGATGATGGCCTCGCCGCTGCCGGAGGCCCGCCACTTCGCCGGCCTGATCCTCGAGGAGCTGAAGCTGGTGATGCCGAGCTTCGTCGCCCGGGTGGAGCGCCCCGACCGGGGCGGCGAGTGGATCTCCTACCTGGAGCGCCGCCGGGAGGCGACCGAGCGCTGGGTCGCCCGCCTCGGCCTCGACCGGCCCGAGCCCTCCGACGCGCCATCGGTCGAGCTGGTCGAGGTGCAGGGATCGGAGGAGGAGCTGCTGGCCGCCTCGCTGTTCGAGTCCACCGGGGTCTCCGAGCGCGAGATCCGCGAGCGTGTCCGCGCCCTGCCGCCCGACGAGCGGGCAGACGTGATCGCCGACCTCGCCGGCGATCGCGCGAACCGCCGCTACCGCCCCGGGCGCGGCTGGGAGGCGGTCCGCTACCGGTTCGAGATCGTCTCCGACTACGGTGGCTTCCGCGACCTGCAGCGCCACCGGATGCTCACCTGCCAGTGGCAGCGGCTCAGCCCCGACCTCGGGGCCGGCGTCCCCGGTGAGGTGCGAGAGGCCGGGGTAGGCGCCGAGTACGAGCGGGCGCTCGATCTCTCGGCGGGGGAGTTCCAGCGTCTCAGCAATGCGGGGCAGCCGGAGGCCGCCTCGTACGCGCTCTGCCTCGGCTACCGGATCCGCTACATCCTCGACCTGAACGCCCGGGAGGCGATGCACCTGATCGAGCTGCGCTCCGGCCGCGAGGGCCATCCCACCTACCGGGCCGTCGCCCAGGCGATGCACGAGCGAATCGCCGCCGTCCATCCGGCAATCGCCGCCGCGATGACCCACGTCGACTCATCCACCGAGCCCCGCCTGGAGCGGATCATGAGCGAGATCCGGACCCACCGTAAGCGGGTCGCCGCGGATCGCGAGCCCGAGCGCTCCGACGCTCCGCCGGGCGTCAGCGCGCTCGGCTGACGCGAGGGTGATGCAAGGCGCTCCGGCAGGAGCGACCCGTTCAGAAGCGCAACCCGTTTTATGGCGAAGCCAATCCGGAAACCGCGGCTGTACGTAGGTCCCGATGACCTACGATGAAACGCAGGGTGGGAGCCAGAGGGCTCGCAATCGCGATGCTGGTGCTGGCGGCGATCGTCGCCACGCCCGCCTTCTCCGCCGCCCAGGACATCGGCACCACCACCACCTCAGACCCCGGCCTTCTCCCTGAGCCGCCGCCGGAGGCCGAGCCGGCGCCGGCAGGCGACGGCGTTCAGAGCAGCGACCCCGCGCCGACCGAGGAGGCGGTGACCGCCGAACCCTCGCCGGCCGCAGTCCCGACCTCCGCGGGAGGAGCGGTCGCCCACGCCGCGGCCTCGACGACCGTCTCGATGGGCGACAACTTCTACTCGCCGGCGAGCATCTCGATCGCCGCCGGCGACACCGTCACCTGGAGCAACAACGGCCAGGCCCCGCACTCGGCGACCGCCGACAACGGCAGCTTCGACACCGGCGTCTTCAACAGCGGCCAGAGCCGGTCGGAGACCTTCAACAGCGCCGGCACCTTCACCTACTTCTGCACCATCCACGCGAACATGCGCGGCACCGTCCGGGTCCTCGCCGCCGCGAGCGGCGGGGGCGGAAAAGGAGGCGGGGGCGCGGGCTCGGCCGGCTCGAGCAGCGCCGGCACCTCCGAGGCGGCGGCCGTGGCCTCGCCCGAGGCGGCGGGCACCGGCACCAGCCTCGCCGGCACCGGACTCGAAACCCTCGGGCTCGCCGCGACCGGAGTCGTCCTGCTCGCCGGCGGGATCGCGCTCGGTCGCCGCGCCGGCGTCGGCTATCGCCTGCCGCTTCTGTAGCCGATGCTCCAGCACGTCTCGCTCGAGGTTCCGCCGGACCAGACCGAGCGGATGCTCGAGTTCTGGAGGATCGTCGGTTTCGAGGAGGTCGAGGCGCCCGAGGCGCTCGGCGACTCGGTTCGCTGGCTCGAGCGCACCGGCACCCAGATCCACCTGATCCTCACCGAGGGCTACACCGCGCCGGTCCTCGGCCACGCCGCGGTTGTCGTCCCCGAGCACGCCGCCACCAAGGAGGCGCTGCGGGAGGCGGGGTTCCAGGTGGATGACGCCGGCCAGCTCTGGGGCGCCGACCGCGCCTTCGCGATCGCCCCCGGCGGCCACCGGGTCGAGCTGATGGCGGCGCCGCCGCCGACCTCGCCCTAGCTCCGACGCTTCCTCTTCTTCCGGCGCTGGCCCGGGGTCTCCCCCGAGCCCGATTCGGGCTCGCCCGGCTGGGCTCCCGGCTCCCCGGTGGCCCGCGGCTCCCCGGTCGGCGCACCGCCCGCATCCGGAAGCGGAGGCTCGGAGACCTCGCGCCCGCTGCCCTCGACCGGGCGGCCGGGCTCCCCGATGTCCTCGCCGGGCTTCGCCCAGGGGATCGCGACCCCGGCCTCCCAGGCGGGAGGTCTGCCGCCGGGCGCAAAGCCGGCCAGCATCAGACCGACCACCGCGAACCACAGCACCAGGCCGATCTGGCCGAGCGGGCCGAGCAGGATCAGCGACACCCCCAGCGCCATTCCGAGGGTCGCCCAGAAGCGGGTGAGGAGCCCCGTCCGCATCGACCAGAGGGGGATGTAGACCATCCCGAACACCAACGAGAGGATCGCGGGCAGACGCAGCCCGGCCCCCGCCTTCAAGGTCCCGGTGTCGTCGATGACATCGTCGGCGAGGTCCTCGCGGGCGTCATCGGCAGCCTCGTCGGGCGTCCTTGGCTCCGCCGTCGTCCCGGTGCCGGTCGTCCCGGTGCCGGTCGTCCCGGTGCCGGTCGTCTCAGTCGCCGCGGTCCCGGTCGCGCCCTGCTTGCCCTCTGGCTTTCCGCCCTGGCCCTGGGCCTGCTCTGCCTCGGCCTGCTGGCGCGCCTGCTGCTCGGCCGCCGGCGCCTTCTCGACGAAGCTGTCGGCGGCCTCGTTGAACCCGAACCCGAGGACCACTGAGGAGATCGCGATCAGGATCGGGCCGATGAAGGCGAATGGCACGAGGCCTCGCCGGACTTTCTCGGTACGGCCCGCGGCGGCCTGAACCAGGACGAGGAGGGGAGCGGCGAAGCAGGCGAAGCCCAAGCCCTGGAGTGTCTGCCCGACGAGGAACTTGCCGGCGTGATCGTGGAACTGCTGGAGGCGCTCGGCGTCGGTGTCGGCGGAATTGAGGCCGATCTGGGGGATCACCTGGCCCGCGGCGTAGATCAGCGCGCCGGCAATCGCCAGGATGCCCGCCGGCCTCAGCCAGCGGCGCTCGCGCTCCAGCAGCACCTCTTTACTCGGCAGCGTCATGGTCGAGGCCGGTCGGCGATGAGGGCCGTCGGCGGGCGCGTATCTTAGGCTGGATCAGCCGCGGCGATCCCTCAACCCGGCGATGAGAGGCTCAGTAGCGCCATAGGGCCGCCACTCCCTCATACGGGGTGAGGGCCCGGGCGGCCTCGCCCTCCACCGGAGTGATCTGGGCGCTGGTCCGCACCGCTCCCTCGATCAGATCGTCGGCGCTCTTCGCCACCGCCTCGGTGCGCTCCTCGCGGTCCCGCGAGGCCCCCTGGAAGATCAGGTGCTCGACCCGTCCCTCGGCGAGCGCGTCGAGGGTCGGCGCCAGGCCGAGGGAGCCGCGGCGGTCGCTTTCGAGGGCGGCGCCCATGGCCCGCTCGACCAGCTCCAGCTCGCGGCGACGGTTGACTGCGGCGACATCCTCGGTCACCCGCCGGCCGACCTCCTCGACGCTCTCCCCGATCACGTTGGCCTCTGCCATCGGCTCCAACCGGACACCATCGGCATCGCCGAGGATCTCCACCTCGTGGTGGTCGCCATAAGCGAGGACCAGGCGCCAGTCCCGCCGTTCGGCCTCCGCCCCGACCAATGGTCCGGAGTGGCGAAGGAAGCGCTCCCGGTTTGCCTCGAGACGCTGGTCGTATTGGTCCCATTGATCGCGATGGGGATCGCGGTCTTCGTTCTTGCCCGATGCCGATACGGCCTGACCCGCGGCGGGATTCCTTGGCTTGGCCGCCTTTCGTTCCCGCCACTGGCGGCGGCTGATCCGTGCCCCCCACCGGTCGAGCTCCTCGGTGACCCCAAGGCGCCACTCGAACAGGCGGACCTGCTCGGCGGCGACGGCGACAACGCCGATCGGCCAGCCGTCATCGAGCAGCTCAACCAGAGGTTCGAGGTGGGGGCGCTCGCGACGGACGACTCCCGGCTCGGCGGGGACCATCTGGCTGGACGCCCAGAGCTCGCGGCCCGGTTTCTCCGCCACCTCGACGAAGCCGATCTGGCAGCGGCCCGAGGGAGTGCTCCCCTCCGGAAACCGGTCAGGAATCCGCTCCAGGGTCGCCCTGGCGGCGAGCTTCGCCTCGTGGGAGCCGTTCGCCTCGGCGAGCGGCTTCAGCCCGTCGCGGAGAGCAAGACGCCAGCCCTCACCACGATCGCCGGGGTCGATCTCCAGGTACACGGAAATGATCCCGTGAGGAGGGCGCCATTCGATCAGCTCCTTCAGCAGACCTGGATCGGGTTCGGACGCCATCATCCGGCCTCTACCCCGCGTCCTCGGCACCTAGACGCCGTTCACCCGCGGTCGTGGAAGTAGAACTCCGGCAGGGCGCCCTCGATCACGTCGGCGGTCATCCGTTGCGCAACCTCGAGGTTGCCGGTACGGACAGCGATGTCGTCGAGGGTGACGATCCCGACCAGATTCCCGCTCTCGAGCACCGGCAGCCTTCTCACCCGGTGCTGCACCATCAGCGCCGCCGCCTCCTCGAGATTCATCTCGGGCCCACCGCTGATCAGCGGACGCGACGCGTGCTTTCCCGCCGGCTCGGCGAGCGAGCGGTCACGGGCGGCCACTCGTACGGCGACGTCGCGGTCGGTGATCATCGCCGCGGGGGCGCCCTCGGAATCGCAGATCACCACCGAGCCGACCCCGCGCTCCCTCATCAGGCCGGCGACCTTGCGCACCGCATCATCCTCCTCGGCCGTCACCACCCCGCCGGTCATGATCTCCCGGAGCTGCATCGGCTCAGCGTAGTCGGGATGCTGGCGCGGCGGCGGGACGACTACCATCGCGCCGATGGCCCTGTTCGCTCGCCAGGACGGGCCGATCGCCCTCTACGGCGCGACCGGCTACACCGGCCGGCTGGTGGCCGCCGAGCTGGCGGCGGCGAAGGCGGACTTCGTCCTCTCCGGGCGCAACCGCACGAAGCTCGAGTCGCTTGCGGAGGAACTGGACGGGAACGTGGCCGTACAGGCCGCCGCCCTCGACGACGACGTCGCGCTCCGCTCGTTGCTCTCCGACTGCGCCGCGGTGATCGACTGCGCCGGCCCCTTCGTCCGCTTCGGCGAGCCGGTCCTGCGCGCTGCGGTCGAGACCGAGACCCACTATCTCGACACCACCGGCGAGCAGTCGTACATGCGGATGGCCTTCGATCGCTACGGCGCCGAGGCCGTGGCGGCAGGGGTCGCGGTGATCCCGGCGATGGGCTTCGACTTCGTCCCCGGCGACATGCTCGCGTCGCTGACCGCCAGGGGGATGGGCGAGCTCGACGAGATCGCGCTCTCTTACGCTTGGCGGGATTTTCAGCCGAGCCACGGCACGGCCCGATCCGCCCTCGAGATCCTCTCCGTCGAGGACGTCGAGTGGAGCAACCTCAAGTGGGAACCGGCTTCGGGGGGCCTCGGCCGGGGCAGCTTCGAGTTCCCGGAGCCGATCGGCCGCCAGCGGATGATCCGCTATCCGAGCGGCGAGCAGATCACTGTGCCGCGCCACGTCGCCACCCGGAGCGTGCGGACGACGATAAACGTGGGCGCCTTCGCTCCGCCGGGGATGGCGGCGGGGTTGCGGCTGCTCGGCCGCCCGCTGGGCCTGGCGCTGCGTACGCCCCTGAAGCGGCTGCTCTACGCCGCGATCTCGCGGCTGCCCGAGGGGCCGAGCCCGGAACAGCGACGCTCGATGCGCTTCATGATCGTCTGCGAGGCGCGCCGGGGAGAAGAGCAGTCACGCGGGACGATCAGTGGCCGCGATGTCTACGGACTCACCGCCGCCGCCGTCAGCAGGGGAGGCGTGGCCGCCGCCGAGCGCGGCTTCTCCCCCAGCGGGGCTTTGGCGCCGTCCCAGGCATTCGACCCCGAGGACTTCCTCGGCGGCCTCGACGGGTTCGACCTTCGGTGGCAGGTGGACCGGCCGCGTCAGCCGGTCAGCGTCTAGATGAGTGACTCCACGACCATGCACGCCCGGATGACGCGGATGGCCGTCGCATCTCGGCATCCTCGGGCTCGCGCTTGCAGCCAGCAAGCGCTTCGCCCTGCGTCCACCGACCTGCTCGGCCATGCGCGTCCCCGGTCGTACAGCGCCGTGAAGTCACTCATCTGGTGACCCGGGGACTGAGCCGCAAGCGACCCCCCGCGGTCAGCCTCGAGGCGGGGGCGCGCGCGGATGCCCCCCGCTGTCCCGCCTGTGGCGAGCCGCTGTTCGTCTGGCTCGAGACTCTCGGCTACGGCTCGCGCGAGGAGGGGATCGTCGACCGCTGCGAGAACTGCGGGCTGGCGGTGGCGCGCGACGCCATTCCGTCCCCGGAGCTGGCGATCGACGAGCTGCTGAGGGGCAGCTCGGAGTCGGATGATGTGATCACGGTGCGCGCCGCCAACGCCGCCAGCCTCCAGGCCTGGCTTGGGGCGGAGAACTGGGCGGCGCTCCGGCCCGGCGACTCGAGCATCAAGCCGACCCCTCGCGCCGCCGGCCTCCTGCTCGGGCGGCGGGGGCTGCTGGTGACCCGGGTGCGCTACCCGGCGGTCGCCGGGATGGCAGCGATGTGGCAGACCCTGCTCAACCTGCTCACCTTTCACCGCGACTTCGCGATCGAAGCACTCGGCGGTCGGCTGCGACCCGGAAGCGGCAGGGGCCGCGGCGCCTTCGCCCTCGACGCGGTGATCACGGTGCTGGCCGCGATCCCGACCGCGATCCTCGCGGTCCTGCTCGAGGGCGGCGCGGTGCTTGCCCGCCGGGGCGGCGTGATCGAGGTAACCGCCCGCCGCGGCTGACCTGACACTGCCATCGCCGACCTGTGCTGTCACGGGCCACGGCCCTACCTCGTCTTCAATGGTGAAGGCAAGGAAAGGAGCAGACGATGAAGGTCTTCGCAGCAGGAGCCACGGGGGCGCTTGGAAGGCAGCTGGTGCCGCGGCTGGTGGCCGCCGGCCACGATGTCACCGGCATGACTCGCAGCGCCTCGAAGCAGGACCTTGTCCGGTCGCTTGGCGCCCGGCCCGCGGTGGCCGACGCCCTCGACCCGGACCAAGTCGCCAAGGCCGTCGCCGAGGCGGAGCCCGAGGTGATCGTGCACGAGCTCACCGCGATCTCGAGCTTCAATCCGAGGCGAGTCGATCGCGACTTCGCCCAGACCAATCGCCTCCGCACGGAGGGCACGGACCACCTGCTCGCCGCCGCCCGTGGGGTCGGAGCCAGGCGCTTCGTCGCCCAGAGCTTCGCCGGCTGGCCCTTCGCCCGCACCGGCGGAGCGGTGAAGAGCGAGGAGGACTCCCTGGACGAGGCCCCTCCGAAGCAGGTCCGTGAGACCCTCGCCGCGATCCGCCACCTCGAGCGGGCGGTGACCGGAGCCGACTGGATCGAGGGGATCGTCCTCCGCTACGGCGGCTTCTATGGACCCGGCACCTCGATCAGCCTCGAGCCCGGCGCCTTCCAGACCGAGATGATCCGGAAGCGGCGCTTCCCGATCGTCGGCGAAGGGACCGGGGTCCTGTCCTTCATCCAGATCGAGGATGCCGCCGCGGCGACCGTTGCCGCGGTCGAGCGCGGCGAGCGAGGCATCTACAACGTCACCGATGATGAGCCCGCGCGGGTCTCGGAGTGGCTGCCGGCCCTGGCCGACGCCGTCGGCGCAAAGCCTCCCCGTCGCGTTCCGCGCTGGCTCGGGCGTTTGCTGGCCGGTGAAGTCGGGGACGTCATGATGAACGAGGTGCGCGGTGCCTCGAACGCAAAGGCGAAGCGAGAGCTCGGTTGGCAGCTTCGCTACCCGAGCTGGCGGCTGGGCTTTCGCGAGGGGCTCGGGTGAGATGTCCGAGGCGGAGCTGCTCGAGGAGCTGCGACCCGCCGCCTTCGCGGTCGCTTACAGGATGCTCGGCAGCGTCGTCGACGCCGAGGACGTCGTCCAGGAGGCGCTGCTCCGCATCCATCAGGAACTAGAGCGAGGCGAGGAGATCGCCTCCCCCCGTGCCTTCGTCGCGACGATCGTCACCCGCCTCTCAATTGATCAGCTGCGCTCGGCGCGGGTGCGGAGAGAGCAGTACGTGGGCGAGTGGATGCCCGAGCCGCTGGTGACCGACCCCCGCGAGGACCCCGCCGAGCAGGCCGAGATCGCGGACTCACTCTCGTTTGCCTTCCTGACCCTGCTCGAGAGCCTCACCCCGGAGCAGCGCGCCGCCTTCCTCCTCCGCGGAGTGTTCGACTACCCGTACGCGGAGGTGGCCGAGATCATCGGCACCAGCGAGGAGAACGCCCGCCAGCTCAACTCCCGGGCTCGGAGCCAGATGGGAGAGGGGCGGCCCCGCTTCGAGGCCGCGGGCGAGCAGCGCGAGGAGCTCGCCGCGAGCTTCTTCGCCGCCACCGAGCGGGGCGACTTCGAGGCGCTGGAGGCGCTGCTGGCGCGGGACGTCGAGCTGCACGGCGACGGCGGCGGCAAGGCGCCCGCGCTCGCCCGGATGCTTCGCGGCCGGGACCGGGCGGTGCGCACGCTGCGCGCCTGGTGGAAGCTCGGCAACCGCTTCGGCGGGGTGACCTTCGAGCGGACCGAGCTCAACGGCCAGCCGGGAGCGCTGGTCCGCGATCCCGCCGGCAAGCTGATCAACGCGATGGTCCTCGACATCGCCGGCGGGGAGATCGTCGCGGTCCGCTCAGTGGTCAACCCGGACAAGCTCGGGCACCTGGGGCCGGTCGCGGACGTCTGCGTCGGCCTCATCGACCAGCGTAGTTCGGCTCGAAGCGCCAGGACCACCGAGGCGACCTCCTCGGAGGCACCAACATGGGGCGGGGTGCGGGTGGCGGCGACCTCGACCGTCTCGCTCGCCCCGAGCCTTCCCTGGAGCGCCCGCGCCGCTTCACGCAGGAGCGGCGGCGTCGAGGTGGAGGTGACGATCCGCGAGGGCCGCTCCGCGTCGGCGAGCCGGACCAGCGGCATGCTCCAGGCGGCGGCGGCGCCAAGCTCGGCGAAGATCCCGACGGGCCGCCGGCGGCCCTCGGCGGTGAGCGCGGTCGGCAGGCGGTCGAGACCGGAGCCGAGCGCAGCCAGTCTCCCGGAGAGATAGAGCGCCACCGCGCCCTCGGTGCCCCGCTCCGCCACCGCTGCCTCGAGTGCCCGCCGGTCATCGGAGAGCGCCTCGGTCGCCTCGCGCAGCAGGGCGAGCGCGTCCGGCTCCACCAGGACCGCGCCGATAACCAGCTCGGGGCGGCGCAGGGAGAGGTCCATTGCGATCACGGCGCCGATCCCGGCGCCGCAGAGCAGCGCCGGCCCGGCTCCGAGCGACTCGATCAGGACCGCCGCGTCCTCGCTCTGCTCCTCGATCGTGGTCCGCTGATAGCCGGGCGGCGCACTCGAGGCTCCCCAGCCTCGGCGGTCATAGGTGACCGCCCGGGCCCGCTCTGCGAGTGCCTTCGCCACCGGATCCCAGACGGCGGCGCCGGTCGCGGTCTCGTGGATCAGGAGGACCAGGTCCCCCTCGCCCCGCTCGTTCCAGCTGAGCTCGACGCCGCGGGCCTCGAGGGTCGGCATCGCTCCCTAAACGTTCTTCCAGAAGCGGCCGATCAGGGGCAGCGCCACCGCCCTCGGGCTGTGCTGGCCGGCGATCGCCCCGGCGCGGTTTAGAACCCCCGGCACCACCACCCGCTTGCCTCGGGCGGCGCCGTCCACCGCCTCCCGCGCGATGTCCTCCGGCGATGCCCAGAAGAGGTCGGGAGATCGCCCTTCGACGTCACCCCATCCGGCGACCTCCGGGAACTCGGTCCGGACCAGACCCGGGCAGAGGGCGGTCACCGTGACCCCGCGCCCTCGGAGCTCGGTCCGCACCGACTCGCTGAACGAGAGGACGAATGCCTTGCTTGCCGCGTAGACCGCCGAGCCCGGCAGCGGCTGGAAGGCGGCGGTCGAGGCGACGTTGATCACCGCACCCCGCCCCCTGGCGACCATCGCGGGCAGCAGCCGCCCGGTGAGATCGACGACGGCCTCGATGTTGACCCGGACCATCCGCAGCATCCGCTCCGTATCGCTTATCGCGAACTCGCCGCGGGAGCCGAAGCCGGCGTTGTTGACCAGGACCTCGATCGACCGCCCCCGCTGATCGAGCTCGGCGACCAGGCGCTCGCGCTCGCTCGGCTCGGCGAGGTCGCAGGCGATCACCTCCGCATCGGCCGGGTGCTCGGCGGTCAGCGCGGTGGCCAGACTGCGCAGCCGCTCCTCGCGACGAGCGACCAAGGTGACCGAGTGCCCCCGCGAGGCGAGCTCGGTCGCCAGTGCCGCGCCAATGCCGGAGGAGGCGCCGGTGACCAGCGCTGTGCCGCGCGGCGAGGGCTCGGGAAGCCCCACTACTGGATGCCTTCGCGGCCCCGCATCGCTATTGGAGTCCCTCCCGGGCCTCCCGCACCAGGGTGACGGCCTCGGGGAAGATGATCCGGATCGCATCGCGCACCTGGACCGCCTGCTCGTCGCTCGAGCCCGTCAGCTCCATCGAGCTGATCGCCGCCACGGTCATGTCGACCGCCAGCTTGATCGCGTTGTCCGCCCAGGCAACCTTCTGGGCGCCCTGCATCTGCTCCGACAGCTCCTCCATCCGGCGGCGCATCTCCTCGGGGTCGCCGAACAGGCCTCCAAATCCTTGACCTTCCATACCGCGATCATAGAGCGGCGGCCGTCTGCGGCCGCGGCCTTATCTCGGCACACACTGCGCGCCTTCGGTGCGCCCGAGCCTCGCAGGCTGGCGGGATGCCGAAGCGAAGCGAGCGCGGAGGAGCGAGCGTCGAGCACGTCGCGCTGGTCGCGCTGATCGCCCTGGCGCTGGTCGCGGCGCTCGCGGCGCTCGTGGCGGAGCCGCCGCGACGCTCGGCCCGGGAGCTCGGCGAGGTGATCGCGCGGCGGATCGCCTGCGCGCCCCGCCACCCGGTCCCCTGCGGCCGCAACCCGCTGGCGCTCGCCTACGGCTTTCCGCTCGGCAAGCTGGTTCGCTACCTCGCTTCCGAGCCGGGCGTCGTCGCCGGCCTGCTGCCCGTCGACTTTCGCCGCTGCCGCCGGCCGAGCTGCGCGGCGCCGGGCCCCCAGCCCGGGCTGACCGCCTCGCGGCGGCGGGTCACCGAATTCACCTCGGTCGAGGACCTGCGCCGGGCGGGCGGCCCGGTCCGGGTCAGCTACTGGCTCTACCGGCCGGGCCTCGGCTGGGATCGGATCGTGCGCACCGCCGGGCCGGCGGTGATCGCCGCGGCCTCGAGCATCCGGCTGAACCTCGAGGACGACCCGGCGCTGGTTCCGCTGGAGACGCTTCCCGGTCGGGACCACTACCTGTTCCCGCCGGGCGAGGAACCTCCCTGGCGCTGGTCGATCGCCTCACGACCGAGCGGTCGCCCCTTCGGTTAGAGCCGCGATGCGAGATAGCCGCTTTGCATGGAAAGCGACACTTCTCGCGTTGGTTCCCGGGGCGTGCTGAAGACAGGAGAGCCGGGTCTGGCGGGAGGACGGCGCCCCGCTGCGCCGGATGGTGGAGAATCCGGACAATCGAGACTCCCGAGGTGACGCACCTCAGCTACCGGATCGCAACCACTGACAGGAGTGCCGCATGAGCACGCAGGCCGGCAACAAAGTGAATCTCTCGATGTCCGTGTCCGCCGACGGCTTCGTCGCCGGACCCAGCCAGGACGAGGACAATCCGCTCGGCGTCGGCGGGATCGAGCTGCACAGGTGGCACATCGATGAGGGGCCCGAGAGCGGCGGACACCCCGTCAACAAGCAGGTGATGTCGGAGATGATGGACGGGATGGGCGCCTTCATCATGGGGCGGAACATGTTCGGCCCGATCCGCGGCGAATGGGGCGACTCGGACTGGAAGGGCTGGTGGGGAGACGATCCGCCGTACCACGCTCCGACCTACGTCCTCACCCACTACGCCCACGATCCGATCGAGATGGAGGGAGGCACGACCTTCCACTTCGTCACCGAAGGGATCGAGTCCGCCTACGAGCAGGCGAAGGCGGTCGCCGGAGGCCAGAACATCTCCATCGCCGGCGGCGCCTCATGCGCCCAGCAGGCCCTCAAGGCCGGGCTGGTCGACGAGGTCGACCTCCAGGTGTCCCCGGTGATCCTCGGCGCGGGGGAGCGGCTCCTCGACGGCTTCGAGCCGGGAGAGCCGGAGCTCGAGCTGGTGCGCGTGCTCGAGGCTCCCGGCACGATCCACATCCGCTACCAGGTGGTCAAGTAGCACGCTCGTCCCACTCAGGAAACAGCGACGGCGAGTTGAGCCACCCTCTGTACTCGCGTGTGTCCATCGGTTCGGCCCATAGCTGACGGAAGCGACCGATTCCTCGCACTGCCAGATAGGTCAGCGGCAACAGGGTGACCAGCGCAAGTCCGCGCTCGGTAGCGGAGATAGCGATCAGTTGAGCCACGCGTTGGCGAGGCTAACCGCGGGGCTGCCTCGATGCGCCGGTGAGCTCAGAGACAGGTCGGCAAATCGCTGCTTCCATCGAACCGGCGCTTCTCGTGGCGGTCTCAAACTGCCGCCGCACCACCCGAGAGGGTCAGCGACTCGCTGACCAACGAAGGAGGTGCGGTGATGCCAAAGGGTTACGGCCTGAGCGAGGCGACGAAGGACGGAATCTGGGGGCTGCGAGCGGAGGGGCTGAGCGATCGCGAGATCGGCCGGAGGCTCGGCCTTGCCCGGGGGACCGTGAGCAGCCACCTGGCGAGAACGGGAGGGATCCGGCCCAGGGCCCGCCGGCGCCCCGAGAGGTGCCTGAGCTTCGAAGAGCGCGAGGAGATCTCGCGCGCGATCGCCCGCGGGCACTCGGCCCGCGCCATCGCCCGGGCGCTTCGCCGCTCCCATACGACGATCGCCCGTGAGATCAACCGCTGCGGCGGCCGGCGGCGCTACCGCGCCCACGCGGCGGAGCGCGAGTCCCGGCGTCGAGCGCGGCGGCCGCGGCCGACGAAGCTCGAGCTCTGCCCGCGAGCTTCGTCGGCTCGTGATCGAGAGCCTCAAGGAGGACAACTCCCCCGAGCAGATCGCGGGCTGGCTCCGGCTCCAATACCCCGACAATGAGGCGATGCGGGTCTCGCACGAGACGATCTACCGCGCCCTCTACGTGCAGGCGCGGGGGACGCTTCAAGCGAGAGCTCACCCGCCACCTGAGGCGAGGCCGCTCGAGGCGCTATGCCCGCTCGCAGTCGTCAAAGGGCCAGGGCCAGGGCAAGCTCACCGAGATGGTGATGATCTCCGAGCGCCCGCCGGAGGTCGAGGACCGCGCCGTCCCCGGCCACTGGGAGGGCGACCTCCTGATCGGGACGCGAACGAACGCGATCGCGACCCTGGTCGAGCGCTCCACCCGCTACTGCCAGCTCGTCGCCCTGCCCGAGGGGAGCGGCGCCGTCGAGGTCGCGGATGCGCTCAAGGCGAGCATCACCACCCTGCCGGCCCAGCTTCGCCGCTCGCTCACCTGGGACCAGGGCTCGGAGATGGCGGAGCACCGGCGCTTCTCGGTCGAGGCCGGCCTCGCCGGTCTACTTCTGCGATCCCCGAAGCCCCTGGCAGCGGGGCTCGAACGAGAACACGAACGGCCTCCTTCGCCAGTACTTCCCGAAGGGCAAGAGCCTCGCCGGGGTGAGCCAGGAGCGCCTCGACGAGGTCGCCGGAAAGCTCAACCGCCGCCCGCGCCAGACGCTCGGCTTTCGGACCCCGGCCGAGAAGCTCGCCGAGCTGATCGACGGCCTCGAGGAGGCCGGCGCCGAGCGCTGATCTCGCTTCGGCCTACGGCCTTCGCTCGACAGCGCTCGGACTAGGTGAGACGATGCGACACGTCAGGGGTGGTGCATTGACCGGTTGAGGTCAAGATCCAAAGCGGCTATTCCGACAGCCCGACGGCTTCGAGGGCTTCGGTAGCGAGCAGCTCCGCTAGCCGCCTGTCCATTTCCGCGCTCCCCGTACCCATATCTCTCCTAAACGCGCTTATATGGGTACGAACGACTGTAGGAGGGATTGACGATGAAAAAGTTGCTTGGCGCACTCTGTCTCGTCGTCGCGTGCGCTGTTGCCGCGCTCCCCGCGAGCGTGGCGCCGGCGAAGGGCGGGGGCGTGATGTGCGTCCTGCACGCGAAGCTGGCGGCCAAGAACGAGGTGCCCCCCACGACCTCCGTCGCCAAGGGTCACACTCATATCAAGGTCAGGAACGACGGGACGATCGAGTTCAAGACCCAGATCAACAATAAGAAGCCGAGGACTTTCGGGCGGGCCACGTCCACGAGGCGGCCGTCGGCATCAACGGCCCCATCGTGGTGCCGCTGTTCGCCGGGGCCACCAGTGCGCGCCACATCAAGCAGCGCGCCGTGGTGACGCCGAACGCGGGCACGGACGGCGCCGAGCTGGCGCAAACCCGAGCGCCTTCTACGTCAACTACCACACCACGGCGTTCGTGGACGGCGCGATCCGCGGCCAGCTGCGCTAGAGCGAAAGTTCAAGAGGGGCAGACGAGGTCTCGCCCCCCGACCGCGCGATGCGCTAGGCGTTCTCAGGACCCGCCTAACCCCCACCTGGGCCTTGTCCTGGTGCTGGCCCCAAGGCAGGACTTCGAGGACCTGCTTTCCATGCAAAGCACGCTTCTCGTCCGAAGCGCCTATTCCTGATGCGGCTCAGAGAGAGGGCGCTGAGTCGTCGCCTTCAAGGTCTTCGGCTGCTGGCCAAATCCCCTCGGATGGCATGTCGAGCCCGTCGGCGAGCGAGCCCCTCCAGTCGGGCGCTTCGAATGGCTCGCCCCAGTAGTCGGTCACTCGGATCGCCTGCCCGTTTCGCAGGTCCGCGACGGTGACGTTGCGGTAGACGCGACCGTCGCCGTAGTCCGTGCTCCACTCCACAACAAGCGTGTCGCCGCAGGCATGGCGCCGACCGACCGCAAGTCGCAGACCTTTGAAGTGCGACTCCACTTCGCCAATGCGTTCCCGGCCGTTTATCACCTCGCCGCTCTGCGGCCACTGACGCATTGCATCGCCGGCCAGAGGGACACCGAGGATTCGTTCGAGTCGTGTGTCGTGGGCGGGTGGCGTTGTCATCTCATTCCCTCCATCGGTAGCCACGGGCGGTCGACTGTGGTGCTGGCTTATGTTCGCGGAGGAAGCGGGGAGCTCCGTGGCCGCTGACCCGGCGGCTGCGCGTGCTTGCAGCCGCCGGGCCGGGGCCTCGGGGAGGGGAGAGCTACGCCGCGAGCGCGTGCTCATGCGGGTCGACCCGCGGGAAGTCGACATCGACATCGAACGTCTTGTTGAAGTAGTTCGTGAAGACGTTCACGGCAACCAGCCCGACGATGTCGGCCAGCTCTTCGTCCGTGAGTCCGGCTCCACGAGCTGCCTCGACGTCGGCGTTTGAGCCACCTCGTGCGCCGACCACCGCCCGCGCGAACCGCAGAACGGCCGCGGCGTGGTCGTCAGCCGACTGGAAGCGGCGCGCCCGCTCGATCTCTGTCTCGTCGAGCTTGGCGACGTTCTCGGCCAGGTAGGAGTGCGCCGAGAGGCAGTACGAGCACTCGTTGATCTCGGCCACGCCGAGGGCGATCCGCTCGGCGGTCGCGGCGTCGATGCTGCCTGCTCCGAGCGCGCCGGACAGCCCCAGGTAACCCTCCAGGGTCGCCGGCGAGGCCGCCATCGCCTTGGTCATGTTCGGGGTCACACCGAGCTTGGCCTTGACGGCGTCAAGCAAGTCCCGGGCCTTGCCGGTCGCCTGATCGGGCTCGACGGGTTGAATGCGGGGCATTTGGGGGCTCCTTCGTCGGAATCGTCTCTAACGTTTGGCTGCGTAGCAACCGTTAGGACGACAGTAGCAGATCCTAACGGAAGCACCGATCCGCTACCGTTAGGAGTATGGAAACCTCCTATCCCGGCCCGCTTCGCCATGAGCCGCTGGCCGTCGAGCTACACAACACCCTCTATGCCGTCGCCCGCGAGCCCTTCGATGGGCTCGAGACGGTCGATGGGTTGAAGGCCTGGCTCGTGGGCATCCGCGACCGCCTGCCAGCGGCGGCGCGCGACGCCGACCCGTCGCGACGGCCGGCCTTCCTCGATCTCCGCGCCGCCGTCCGCGACGCCCTACATGCGGTGGTCGACGGCGCCCCGGTTCCCAGTGACGCTCTCGAGGCGCTGAATGCCGCGGCCGCCGCTGCTCCCGCCTCGGTTCGCGCCGTTGGCGACAAGCGGGGCCGACCCCGCGCCGAGCTCGACTACCACGGCGCCGATCGCCACCGAGATCGCACTTGCCACCCTGGCTGCAGATGCGATTGGGCTGATCACGGGGCCCGCTGCGGAACAGCTGCGCGCCTGCGAGGCGCCGGGCTGCGTGCTGATGTTCGCCAAGGACCATCCGCGGCGCACCTGGTGCTCAGCGGCATGCGGTAATCGCGCTCGGCAGGCTCGCCATTACGAGCAGACCCGCCAGGCGCGTTGACCCGTCAGATCGGGGTCGCTCGGACGGGGCTCCAAACGAGCTCGCGCTCGGGCGGAGCTCGGGCTTACCCACAGCTTTGAGGCCTAGACGCAAGGCCGCCCCCGCTTCCCATTCGAAGCGGCGCCTTTCAGTTCTCGGGTCGCGGGCCTCGTTTGCGCGAGAAGGGAGCGTCAGCTCGAAACCGCCGCTTTCCATGCAAAGCGGCGGTCTGAGCTAGAGCCAGCCGAGCAGCTTCACCGGCTCCGGCTGATGCTGCGCCCGCTCCATGGCCATCGCCAGGCTGACGATCCCGTCTACCTGACCCCTCGCCCCGGGCTGGCGATCCTCCAGCCCCGCCGCGAGGGCGCATGACTGCGCTGGCCGCGTGACGCCGCCTGGGTCAGTGCGGAATCGGCGGGGGAGATACAGATCACTGTGTCGCGGACACCTCTCCGGGTTACGCGGCCGGGCCCCCCAGGAGCAGCCGGTCCGACGCAGTCTAGAGCGGCTAAACCGTCAGCGAGATGGTGAGGAGTGCGGCGGCGGCCAGCCCCGCGGCCACGCGGACGTGGTTCCACCTGGTCCACTCCGCCTGGTAGCGGCTCCAGAGCTGCGCTCCCTCGATGCTCTCAGGATCGACTGCGGCGAGCGCGTTGTTGCGCGGCACGTGGTACCCCATCGTCAGCCCGATCGGTCCGAGCAGGTACATCGCTCCCCCGATCAGCAGGTAGGGACCGTACGTCCTCGTCCAGGGACACCAGCCCCCAGATCGCGAGAACCGCACAGAGAACGGCTGTCCCGAACAGGGCGGTCATGAACGCCGGCGTGACGGCGAGCACGTTGATCGACTGCATCGCCTCGATCCCCCGCGCCGGGGCCAATCGCCCGAGTGCCTGCATCACGAAGCTCGAGAACGCGAACAGCGCCCCGGCTCAGCCCGCAGCCGAGTGCCGCCACCAGGGTGAGTGCGAACAAAAACCCCTCCATCCGGCCCAGGTTATAGTCGCCCGATGCCGCTCGGGGTGACGAGCTACGAGCTCTCGCTTTTCGTCCACATCACCGCCGCGATCATCGGACTGGGGGTCACCTTCGCGGAGGGCCTGACGCTACCCGGTGGCGATGAGGCTCGACCCCCGATACCTGCCGTACAAGCACGCGCTTCAGCTCACCATCAACGTGTTCTTGGCCCTGCCGGCGCTGGTAGTGGTATTCGCCACGGGGCTCTACCTGGTCGACGACCTAGGCTACGAGCTCGGGGACTTCTGGCTCAGCGGCGCATTGACGATCGTGGTCGTACTCGTGCTGCTGCTTGCCGTCTACTTCATCCCCGAGGACAGGAGGCTGAAGGCGATGATCGAGAGCGACATCGCCGCGTCAGCGAGCGGGCAGGTCGTGATCTCGGATCGGTATCGGCAGCGGGTCATGATCGAGAGCGCAATGGGGACGATCGCGGACGTGCTGGTGATCGCCGCCGTGTATCTGATGGTCACCAAGCCGGGTCTCTGAGTCCCGATAACGCCGTCAGTAACCTGCCAGCCCACTCGCGACGCTAGGTGATCCCCTTGTGGACTGCGGGGCTCGCCGGTCTCACGGAAGCGGCGGTTTGCATGGCAAGCCGACCTTTGAGGACGATCCACCAACAGCGGCTGGTCGGGAATCGTCTGCCGATCACACCTCCGATCGCGGCCAACTGAAGAAGTCGATCCGCATTCCATCCCATCGAAGACGAAGAACGCGTGATAGCCCTCGACGTCGCGATCTTCCTCCGGCGGAAAGTGGATCTTCGCGCCATTGCCAACGCAGCGCTCGTATGCGGCATCGACCTCCTCGACCGTATCGACCTCGAACGCCAGATGCTCGATGCCAACGTCGTAATAGTGGTGAGCGCCACCGTCAGCGGCGCGGAGACCGAACATCGCGCCCGTCCTCGGCTCCTTGAGGTAGACCACCTCTTCCGATCTCAAGTACAAGCAACGACCCGGCCAAGAAGAAGAAGGCATCAAGAAGTGCAAGATAGAATTCGGCTGACTTCTCGACGCCAGCTACCGCTATCGACGTGTAATGCCCCTCGCAGAATGTTCGTCCTCTCCGCGGGCGCTAATCCGGAGATACAGCTGGGGGCCTCAGCCCGGCGATCTCCCGGCCTCCGGCACGTGCCGCTCTTCCGGCCCGGAAGCGGCGGCTTGCCCCGGAGCCTAGGCGGCTCGCCGCGCCCTATCGAGGTTGGCTGCCGCTGCCCGGGCCTGCTCCCGGCTCAGCTTGCGCCGGCCACTTCGGAAGCTGATTAGGTCGGCGGGCAGCTCGAACACGGCCCCGGCCGTCCCGTGAAACGTCAAGTCCTCAACCTCGGTTGCGGAGGGGTTGTTGCGAAGCTTCGTGATGATCCGGCGCTGGTGCGTGTGGACGGTCGCCGTGTCGTCCTCGTCAGAGAACGTGATGACCGTTTCCCGCTCGGGGGCGGTGAGGGACACAGGGGGTTGCTCCTTTCGGATCGGCCAGCGTTGCGCGAATCGTGCGATACCCAATTCGAGTAGCCCCATGGGGAGGCGTAGGGTTCTCCGCACGTGTGGGAATTCGAGACAAAGATCACCACCGAAGCCGACCCGGAGCGGGTGTGGGCGACCTGGACCGACGTTGGAGGATGGCCGCGCTGGCATCCCGGCATTGCGCAGGCCTCTCTGGAGAGCCCGTTCGCCGAGGGCGCGAGGGGCTCTAGCCGGGCTCCGGGCGGCCCCCGCTCGAAGCTGCGGATCGGCTCGGTCGAGCCCGGGCACAGGTTCGTCAGCGAGACAATCCTCCCGCTCACCCACCTGCGCTTCGAGCACCAAATCGAGCCGGCGGAAGGTGGCGGCACCACTATCACCTACGGGGTCGAGATGAGCGGACCGGCGACGCCGCTGTTCAAGCGCATTATCGGCCCGCGGTTCGAGCAGCGCATGCCCGAAGCACTGCGCCGACTCGCCGAGTTGGCGGCTCGTCGGTGACGCATTCGCGGGGCGCTTGCGGCGAGCGCCTCGCCGGCTCAACCTCGAGGACGACCCAGCCCTGGTGCCGCTCGAGACACTGCTGGGTCGAAACCACTACCCCTTCCCCGCCGCCGAGCGGCCGCCGTGGCGATGGCTGATTCCCATCGTCTATCCGGGCTGAGCCTTCTCCGCCTGTGCCTCCTCGCGCTGGTGCGCCTCCGCCTCGGCGCCCGCCCGGCGGATCAGGTTGCGCCAGTCGGTGGTCCGGAAGATCAAGGAGGAGGGCGAGGAAGCCGAGGACGGCCGCCCAGGCGGCGATCGCGATCTGTTGTCCGACCGAGTAGGTGAGCACGGCGATCGGGCCGGGGCCCCGCAGGGTCGCGACGAGAAGGGCCTGCTGGGCGCCGGCGCCGCCCGGGGTGAGGGGGAGCAGAGTGGAGATCGCCTGGACGCTCATCACCAGCATCACGTTGGAGAAGGAGCCGCCGATGTGAAACGCCTCGAGGAAGAACCAGAAGGCGAAGAAGCGCGCGACCCAGCCCACCCCCTGCCAGGCGGCGACCTCGCGCAGGTACCGGCGCCAGTCGGTGAGGACCACCACGCCCTGCTTGATCCGGTTCCAGAACTCCTCCGCCCGGCGCGCCAGGATCGCGAAGGTGAGCACGATGGCGATCCCGAGCGCGGTGAGGAGGAAGAGGAGGAACCGCGGGTGCTGCGCCCAGAAGGAGATCTCGAAGGCGGGAAGGTTGGGCAGCTCGGGCGGCTGGGGCAGCAGGCCCTGGGTGATGGCGTAGAGGAAGACCAGAATCCCCGCGCTGGTGTCGAAGACCGACTGGACGAAGAAGGACGATGTGATTGCGGGATAGGAGGACCCCCGAATCGAGCGCTTGGCGAGGAAGATCTTGACCGCGTCGCCGACCCGCGCGGGGATGAAGCTGTTGAGGCCGGCGCCGACGAGATAGGCACCCGTGATCCTCCAGTAGCCCACGTCCCGCCGCGGATAGGCGGCGCGGAGGACGTTCTGCCAGGCGCGGGTGCGGGCGAGCAGGTGCGCCAGGTAGAAAGCGAGGGCGATCGACATCGAGACCCAGCCGAGGTCGCCAAGGCGGTCGAAGAAGGCGTCGGCCCCGCGGAAGAAGCGGTCGAGGCTGCTGCCTGGGTCGAAGGCGAGGAGAGGCGCAGTCAATTCTTCTCTCGGACCCGCCGGAGCTCTCGGTTGACGAGGGCTCCGATCAGGAGGGCGAGGTTCCCGAGATAAAGCCAGATCAGGAGGACGATGATCGCCCCGAGGGCCCCGTAGGTCGCGTCGTAGGAGCTGAAGTGTGCGACGTAGTACGAGAAGCCGACCGAGGCGATCAATCCAGAGCGCGGCGGCGAGAAGCGGCCCCGGGCAGGTGCTCGAGCGCGGTCGCCGCTTCGGGCCCGCCGGCCCCTCGCCAGTAGAGCAGCAGCGAGCGCCGCCAGCAGCGCCGCCAGCCCCACCGGATAGCGCAGCGCGCGAGACCAGCGATCGCGAGCTCGCCTCGAGCCCGGCGGCGTCGGCGATCGAGCCGAACAGCGGCCCGGCCACCAGCGAGGGCGAGTGAAGGCAAGCAGCAGCAGCGCCATCAGCGTCAGGGTGAGCAGCAGCTGAGCGACCCGGCTGCCGACGATTCCCCGGCCTTCCCGCTCGTTGATCACTTGCAGCGAGCGGATCGCCGCGCCGGTCGCCCCGCTGGCTGAGACCAGAGCGACGATCAGGCCGATGCCGAGTAGCTGCGCCGGCGCTGCCGCTGTTCTGGAGGACGTTGCGCAGGGCGCTGTCGATCGTGTCCACCGCCGGGCCCGGCGCCGCCTCCCGGAGGGTGTCGATGATGCTCTCGTAGGTCGCCGGGTAGTTGCCGAAGAGGGCGAGCAGGGCGACGGCGACGATCAGCGCCGGGAACAGGGAGAGGAATCCGTAGTAGGTGAGGGTCGCCGCCCGATCGGTGATCTCGATCTCGCTGAACCGCGAGTAGATCGCCGCCGGCGACCGCCTTCCACTGCTCCCGGCCCATCCCCCGCAGCGGGGTCGGCTTTCGCTTCGCCGTGGGCGCTCACCAGAGGACATCGTGGCTCTCCATCACCCCGAGCCCGGATGCCAGCTGGAGGCCGGGAGCTCGCCGCTGAAGCTGCCGAAGGGGGCCCGGTAGTCGGAGCGCCCGAGCAGCGGAATGCTGGTGTGGTGGACGCGCTCGGTCTCGGCCGAGAAGCGCAGTCGCGAGCCCTCGCCGAATCCGATCCCCTCGAGCCCGTCGAACGGTCACCGGCCCCGGCTCGCGGGGCTCCCCATCGACCCAGATCGCTCGCTCGCTGGCCTGCGGCGGGTCGTTGATCCCGTCGACCAGGTTCCAGCCGACTGCCCGCCCGTCAGACAGGTGCCCGACCCCCGCCGACCACTTCCAGACGGTGTGTCGGCGGTGATATCCGGCAGAGTCGTCCTCGACCCCGAGCGCCTCCAGCTGCTCCCGTGCGGCCACCCATCCTCACCTCGCCCGCCACCGGAACCGCCGCGAGCTTCCGGGTCCAGGTGTAGCCGCCCTCATCGTTAGGGCACATGCACTCGATCGGCTTGCCCTCGCCGAGTTGGAGGTCGACCTCGACCTGGCCCGAGCGGATGCGCATCGAGCGTCCCGGCATCCCCACCTCCAGCCGCGCCCCGGGCAGCATCCGGCGGGTGCGCTCGCGGAGGCGCCGGCGCTCGCGGTCCCAGATCCCCCAGAAGGTCATCGGCGCCGGACCGATCTCGACGATCGCCCCGAAGACGATCAGCCGCTCACCGAACGCCCCGACCCAGCGCCAGCGCTTGCGGAAGCGGCCGCCGAGGCGCAGCGGCATCCGCTGGGGCGGCACCGGGAGCGCCGGGCGCTCCTCGGGCGGGCCGCGCCAGGGAAGGGCGGCGAGCGCCGCCTCGCTTCCAGCCGGGAGCCTCAAGCGAGAAAGCGAAGCACGTGCTCGGCGATCAGCTCGCCGCGGTCCTCCTGCAGGAAGTGGGCGGCGCCCTCGATCCTCACCTGCTCCTGGACCGTCGGAATCAACTCGACGAAGCGCTCGCCTCCCTTAGGAAAGGGGAAGACCGGGTCCTGGTCGGAGAACGCGACCAGGGCCGGCTTCTCCCAGCGGCTGAGCTGATCGGCGATCTCGCGCATCGTCTTCGCTCCCGGCTCGTCGTCGCTGGTCGGCACCAGGAGCGGAAACTGCGCCGCCCCCGCCTTCGACTCGGGACTCGGGAAGGGCGCCTCGTAGGCCGCAACCACCTCGTCGGAGATCTCGCCGGCGGTGGCGCCCTGGATCACGAATCCGACCGGGAGGTCCGGATTCGCTCGGCGAAGTCGCGCCAGGCGAGAAAGCCCTTCGACACCCGCCCGGTGAAGAGGCCGGTGTTGAGGATGACGAGGGCGCGCACCCGCTCCGCGTTCTCGACCGCCCACCGCAGCCCGATCGGCCCGCCCCAGTCCTGGACGACCACCACCGCATCGCTCAGGTCGAGCCCGGCAAGCAGCCCGGAGACCAGCTCGCTGTGGCGGTCGTAGCTGTACCAGTCGCGGTCGGTGGGCTTGTCCGAGCGGCCGAAGCCCGCGTAGTCGGGGCAGATCACCCGATGGCCCGCGGCCACCAGCGGCGGCAGCATCTTCCGGTAGAGGTAGGCCCAGGTCGGCTCGCCGTGGAAGCAGACCACCGGACCCGCGCCGTTCCCGCCTCCCTCGTCGAGGTAGTGCAGCCGCAGCCCGTCGAGCTCGGCGTAGTGAGGCTCGAACTCGTAGCCCGGCAGGCCGTCGAAGCGCTCCTCGGGGGTCCGAAAGACGCCCACGGCCGGAGCTTGGCAGACTGTCGTCGCTCATGGCAGTGACCGAGGGCATCTCCACCGCCATGCCCGCGCCGACGCACGACCCCGCCGACGAGGCGATGTGCTACGCGCGCGCGCGAGCGCTACGCCGCCGACCGCAAGCGGGGCGGAAGCGTGCCGCGGCGCCGGCGCAAGCACGCCGCGATGCCCAACCTGATCATCATCGGCGGGCTCAAGTGCGGGACGACGAGCATCCACCACTACCTCGGGCTTCACCCCGAGATCCAGATGTCGAAGCCGAAGGAGCTCAACTTCTTCGTCGAGGAGCTCAACTGGGACCTCGGCCTCGACTGGTACCGCGGCCGCTTCGACGGGCGCTTCTCGGTGCGCGGCGAGTCCTCCCCCCACTACACGAACCTGCCGCGCTTCCAGGGCGTCGCCGAGCGGATCCGCCGAGCACGTCCCCGACGCGAGGCTGATCTACATGGTCCGCGACCCGATCTCGCGGATCCTCTCCCACTGGTGCCACGCCACCGGCGCGGGCTACGAGACGCGGCCGATGGAGGAGGCGCTCGCCCGACCGGACCAGGCCTACGTCACCCGCTCGATGTACTGGATGCAGCTCCAGCCCTACCTCGAGCACTTCGACCGCTCCCAGATCGAGGTGATCACCCAGGAGGAGCTCCAGTCCGACCGCGAGGGGACGATGCGCAAGGCCTTCCGGTTCGCCGGCGTCGACGAGAACTTCACCTCCGAGCAGTTCGACCGCGAGTGGGAGAAGTCGAGCGCGAAGGAGTCCGACCGCTACCAGTTCATGGAGAAGCTGATCAAGCTGCCCGGCTTCCGCTCCTTCGACCGCAACTTCGACCGCCTCCCCGAGCGGATGCGCTGGATGGTCGAGAAGGTCGTCCACGACCCCGAGGCGCCGCCGGCGCCGAAGCCCGAGCTGCCCGACTCGATCCGAGACCGCCTGCATCGCGCTCTTCGCCGAGGACGTCGCGGCGCTCCAGCAGTTCGCCGGCCGCGAGTTCGCGGGCTGGAAGAGCTACCTAGACGGTCGCTGCGAGCGCCCTCGCATCTACCCTGGGTGCATGAGGATCGCCGTAGCCGCCGACGAGCGGGTGGGGGTCGCCGAGGTCGTGCTCGAGGAGCTGCGGAGGCGCGGCCACGAGCCGCTCCCGCACGGCGCCCTCAGCGACGAGGAGCGCGACGACTGGGCCTGGGCGAGCGAGGCGGCCGCCCGCGACGTCGCCGAGGGGCGCGCCGAGCAGGCGATCGTCTGCTGCTGGACCGGGACGGGAGCCTCGATCGCCGCCAACAAGGTCGCCGGGCGTCCGCGCCGCCCTCTGCCTCGACGCCCAGACGGCCGAGGGGGCCCGGCGCTGGAACGACGCCAACGCCCTCGCCCTCAGCCTCCGGGCGACCTCGGAGGCGGAGCTGGCGGAGATCCTCGACGCCTGGTTCGGCGGCGAGCCCAGCGCCGAGGACGATGACCGCGCCAACGTCGAGCACCTCGGCGAGATCGAGGACGGCCGGTGAGCGCCGCGCCCGATCCCGGGCGAGACGCACACGGTCCGGCGGCTTCTCCCGGACCCGGCTGAGACCACCGTCGCCGAGCAGCTCGCCGACGCTCGACTACAAGCCGCTCGCCCACGAGGACCGGCCCTACGTGGCGCTCAACTTCGCCACCACCCTCGACGGCCGGGCGGCGATCGACGGGCGCTCCGGCGCCGATCGGCAGCGAGGTCGGACACCGAGATGCTGCAGCGGCTGCGCACCCGCTTCGACGCGGTGATGATCGGCGCCGGGACGATGCGCGCCGAGCGCTACGGGCGGATCGTCTCCGACCCGCAGCTGCGCGCCTACCGCGAGCGCACCCTGCTCAGCCCACGACCCGCTCGCGGTGATCGTCTCCAACCGGCTCGAGCTCCCTGGGACGCGCCGCTGTTCACCGACGGCGGCGGCCGGGTGGTGATCTTCACCGCCTCCGAGAGGAGCCGCCGGAGACCGCGACCCCGGTCGACCGTCGTCCGGCATCCCGACGGGGTCGAGCTCGACCGGGCGCTCGCGCTGGCTGCGCGAGGAGCGCGGGATTCGCTCGGTCCTCTGCGAGGGCGGGCCGACCCTGCACGGGCGGCTGCGGGAGGGCGACCTCGCCGACGAGCTCTTCCTGACGATCGCCCCGAAGCTCGCCGGCGGCGAGGCGCCGCGGATCCTCGAGGGCGCGCTGCCCGAGGTCGAGGAGCTCGAGCTCGTCTGGCTGCTCGACCACGACGGCGAGCTCTTCGCCCGCTACCGCCGCTCCCGGTAGCTGCTCGGCTCGACGCTGGCGAGCCTGGCGGAACTTGGGTCGGTTCGATTCGGCGCAGCAGGTAGCTTTCAGGCATGGACTTCAACCCCTCGCCCGAGGTCGAGTCGCTGCGGGAGCGGATCGAGGCCTTCATGGACGAGCACGTCTATCCGGTCGAGGCCGAGGCGATCCAGGCGATCGACGACGAGGTGAAGCCGGGGGTCCCCTATCCCGAGATCCTGGTCGAGATCCGCGCGCGCGCCCGCGAACAGGGCCTCTGGAACCTCTTCCTTCCCGACGACGAGTACGGCGCCGGGCTGAGCAACTGGGAGTACGGGATCCTCTGCGAGCAGATGGGGCGCAGCCCGATCGTCGCGCCGATGGCCTTCAACTGCTCGGCCCCCGACACGGGCAACATGGAGATCCTCGTCGACCACGGCACCCCCGAGCAGAAGGAGCGCTTCCTGCGGCCGCTGCTCGACGGCGAGACCCGCAGCTGCTTCTCGATGACCGAGCCGGAGGTCTCGGGCTCCGACCCGACCACCCTGCAGACCCGGGCCGAGCTCGACGGCGACGAGTGGGTGATCAACGGGCACAAGTGGTTCACCTCCGGCGCGGTCGGGGCCGACTTCGCGATCGCGATGGTGGTCACCGACCCCGACGCGGCGCCCTACACGCGGGCGAGCATGATCCTCGTCCCGCTCGACAACCCCGGCTTCGAGCTGGTCCGCCCGGTCCCGGTGATGGGTCACGACAAGGGTCCCGGGCACTGCGAGGTCCGCTACACGGATTGCCGGGTTCCCGAATCGAACCTGCTCGGCGAGCGGGGCGCGGGCTTCGTCATCGCTCAGGACCGGCTCGGCCCGGGCCGGATCCACCACTGCATGCGGGCGATCGGCACCGCCGAGCGGGCGATCGAGATGATGTGCGAGCGCGCCAACTCGCGCGAGGCCTTCGGCGAGCCGCTCGCCGACAAGCAGTTCGTCCAGGAGTTCATCGCCACCTCGCGGATGGAGGTGGACCAGGCGCGGCTGCTCACTCTCTACGCCGCCTGGCAGATGGACACCGAGGGCAAGCGCCGCGCTCGCCAGGCGATCTCGATGATCAAGGTGGTCGCGGCGAACGTCGTCATGGATGTGCTCGACCGCGCGATCCAGGTCCACGGCGCCCTCGGGATGTCCGACGACACCCCGCTAGCGGGCATGTGGCGGTTCCTGCGGATGCTCCGGGTCGCCGACGGCCCCGACGAGGTCCACAAGATGGTGATCGCCCGGCGCGAGCTCAACCGGACGGCGAAGCGCCTCGAGGCGGAGGGCAAAGCAGGCGGCGGGAGCGACGCGACGGCCGGCGACGGCAAGCCCACGGCCGAGCCCGCCAAGGCCTCTACCTAGTCGCGGCCTTCAGCCGAGGCGGCGCTCGGCCTCGTCGGCAGCCTGCGCGAGGCGCTCGACGATCCTCGCGAACTCCTCGAAGCCCTCGTCGGTCTTCCCGTACTGACCGGAGGCGTAGCGGGCGTAGACGCCCTCGAGGATGATCGCCAGCTTCCAGTAGCCGAGGGCGACGAAGAAGTCGATCTGGCTGAGGTCGCGCCCGGAGCGCTCCGCGTAGCGGGTCTTCACCTCGTCGCGGGTGGGAAAGCCCGGAAGGATGGTCGCGGGCGCGAACAGCGGCATGAACTCGTCGCCCGCCTCCGACCAGTAGACGAGCAGCAAGCCGACGTCGGCAAGCGGATCGCCGAGGGTGCAGAGCTCCCAGTCGACCACCGCGGCCACCTCCCCGGTGGGCGAGAGGATCATGTTGTCGAGGCGGTAATCGCCGTGAACGATCGTCGCCGGGCCCTGCTCCGGGACCCGGGCCGAGAGCCGCTCGTGGACGTCATCGACGAGCTCCAGCTCGCGGGTCTTCGACTTCTCCCACTGCCCCTGCCAGCGCTTCAGCTGTCGCTCGACGTAGGCCTCCTTGCGGCCGAGCTCCCCGAGCCCGACCGAATCCGGGTCGACCTCGTGGATCGCGACCAGGGTGTCGACAACCCGCTCGCCGATCGCCCGCCGCTGCTCCGCCTCGAAGATCTCGGCTTGCTTCGGCGAGCGCAGGACCGGGCCCTCGACGAACTCCATCACGTAGAAGGGGGCGCCGTTCACCTCCTCGTCCTCGCAGAACCCGACCACGGGGGGCACCGGCACCGGGGTGTCCTGGAGCGCCGCGATCGCCTTGTACTCGCGCCCCATGTCGTGGGCGGAGCCGAGGCGCTCGCCAAGCGGCGGCCGGCGAAGCGCCCAGGCCCGACCGCCGCTGTCGGTGACGGCGAAGGTCAGATTGGAGCGGCCACCCGAGATCCGCTCGAAGCTGAGCGGTAACTCGACCTCTCCGGCGTTGGCGGCGAACCAGGCCTCGACGCCCGCGCGATCGATCCCCTCGGGGGCATCGGCGGCCGCGGCTGCCTCGTTAGCCTCCTCACCCATGGTCGTCGAGAGCATATGGCGAGGCAGCGCGTGAGCGAGCGGCCCTTCGAAGCCGCCTTCTTCGACTTCGGCGGAGTACTCACCAACCCGGTCTGGGACAGCTTCGCTGCCTTCCTCCGCGAGGAGGGCCTCGACCCCGACGCGATCAAGCGGCTCTTCCGGGAGGACCCCGAGGCGCTGGCGCTGCTCCGCAGGCTGGAGACCGGCTCGATCTCAGAGGCGGACTTCGAGCGCGCATTCGGCGAGAAGCTGGGGCTGAAGGACTACGAGCGGCTGATCGACAGCATGTTCGAGGGCATGATCCCGGACGAGGAGATGATCTCCGCGGTGCGCGACCTGCGTCGGGGAGGGCTCCGCACCGGGCTGATCTCGAACTCGTGGAGCGTCGAGCACTACGACCGCGATCTGCTCGCCGACCTCTTCGAAGTCGTGGTGATCTCGGCCGAGGTGCACCTACACAAGCCTCAGCCCGAGATCTACCTGTTGGCGGCCGGGAGGATCGGGGTGGAGCCGAGGGCGTGCATCTTCGTCGACGACCTGCGGGAGAACTGCGAGGGCGCCGAGGCCGTCGGGATGACAGCGATCCGCCACCGGACCACCGAGGAAACGCGGAGGCGTCTGGCCGAGCTCACCGGCATCGCCCTGCAGAAAGCCGCTTAAGAGCCGCCCGCGATCAGAGCCACCCCGGCGAGAGCGGCGGCGACGCCGAGGCGCTGCGGTCAGTTACGGAGAGCCGCCGCCGAGGAGCCCGTTGACGGCGTCGTTGACCCTTCGCCAGTACTGTAGGGCGGAGGCGTCCGATCGGCAAACGGGGGCGTGGCGATGAGATTCAACCCCTCACTAACTGCACGACTCAGAATCGGCTTCGTGGTGCTATTTGCGCTGCTTCTCGCGGTGTCGCTCCTGGGCGTTGGCCGACTGTTCCAGATCCGGGTCAACTACGAGGACGACACCAGCCGCTTCTTCCAGCTGGAGCTCGAGACGGAGCGACTGCGCTCCTCGTTCATCCTCGAGCAGGCCTCCGTGCGACCTCCCTTGGGTGGAGAGACGCCACGCGCCACCGAGCTCAACCAGGCAGCTGCGAGCTTTGCCGAAGCGGCCGGCAGAGCCGGCGACCTGACCGGCTCCGACACGGTGCTTGCCTCGAGGCTCGAGCGCCTCTCGGCCAGCGAGGAGTCCTGGCGCATGGCGGTCGCTGACCCAATGCTGCAGGGGAAGGACCCGGGCGGCAACGTCGAGCGGCGGCTGACCTCGGCGGTCACCGACAGCGGGGAGGCGCTGGCCGTCTCTACACGCAACGCCCGCGAGGGAGCGCGCACGGACGCCCGCGACGATACGCGAAACACGACGATCCTGGTCGCCGCCGGCCTCGCCGGCGCCCTGCTCGCCGCCCTCATCCTCTTCTCGGGTTTGATCAACTCGATGCGAGCGCCGCTGGCAAGGCTGGTCGAGGGGGCCCGCCGCCTCGCCGCCGGCGACCTCGAGACCCGGGTCGAGGCCGGGGGGCCGGTGGAGATCGCCACCCTCGGCAAGGCCTTCAACGAGATGGCGACCGCGCTGGAGCGAGACGCCCGAGAGCGTGACCGGGTCGAGCGAATGAAGGACGACTTCGTACTCACGGTCTCGCACGAGCTGCGTACCCCGGTGACCGTGGTCAAGGGCTTCTCGGAGATGCTGACCGCCCAGCCCCGCTCGCTCAACACGCGCCAGCTTGAGGCCGCCGAGGTGATCGCCGACAGCGCCGGTCAGCTTCAGACGATGATCAACGACCTTCTCGACCTTGCCCGCAGCGACGCCGGCAAGCTGCGGATCGATCCCGAGCCGACTCCGGTGCGCAGCCTCACCCAGCGGGTCGGGCGCCAGATGCGACCGAACTTCGAGGAGAAGAAGCAGCGGCTCACGGTGAGCATCGAGAAGGACCTGCCGGAGGTGCAGGCCGATCGCGATCGAATCGCCCAGGTGCTCGCCAACCTGCTCACCAACGCCTACAAATACGCCCCCGAGGGGGCGAGGGTGCGGCTGACCGCGAGCAAGGTCGGCCAGGAGGTCGAGTTTGCGGTCTCGGACAACGGTCCCGGCCTCGGCCAGGAGGAGACTCGACCACGTGTTCGAGCGCTTCTGGAGGGCTCAGAGTGGCGAGACCCAAGCCGTGGGCGGCACCGGCCTGGGCCTGGCGATTGCCAAGTCGCTGATCGAGCTTCACGGAGGCGCGATTTCGGCCACCTCGATTCCCGGCAAGGGCGCCACCTTCCGCTTCGTGCTGCCGGTCGCCAATGATGGGCGGCCCACCCCAAGGGTAGTACCGACGAATGGCGAGGCCAAGCCAAGGGCGAAGGCCAGCCGGTGACCCGCCTCCTGGTTGCCGATGACTCCGAGACGGTGCTGCTGATGCTGCAGCGCCGCCTGGAGATGGCCGGCTATGAGGTGACCACGGCGACCGACGGCCAGGAGACGCTCGATGCGGTCAAAGAGGCCGGCAAGGACCGCGAGCCTGACCTGATCCTGCTCGACGCGATGATGCCCAACATGTCCGGGATCGAGGTGCTGCGGAGGCTGCGCGGCTCCGGCTCGAAGATCCCGATCCTGATCATCTCCGCACACCTGGATGCCCAGGAACCCGAGCGGATGAAGGCGCTCGGCGCCGACGATTGTGTGCCGAAGCCGTTCGAATGGGACACACTGATCGGCCGGATCGAGGAGCTGGCGAGGCGCTAGCTGACGCTGCCCGCAGCCGCGACCTTGTGGCGAAGCCGTCTTACGACCGGGCCACTTCCATCCTGATCTGCTTCCCCCTCAGCTTCGTGCCGTCGAGGTATGAGACGGCGCGCTCCGCATCCTCCGCGCCCAGCTCGACGAAGGAAAAGCGGTCGAGCACCCGGATCGAGCGGATCGAATCCTCTGGGATCACCGCCCCCTCGACCAGCGCCCAGCGCAGGTCCTCCTCGGCGATCCCCCCGCTGTGGCCGCGATTGACGAACAGCTTCACGACCCCGTCGGTGGCCTCGACCGGCTCCTCGCGATGGCGCGGCGGCGGCGCGTGCTGGAGGCGCTCCTCCGGCGGCTCCCATTCGCCGATCGGGACCTTGACCACCCGCTCGATCGTCTTCAGATCGCCGGCCTGCTTCTGGGTCGCGAAGGTGATCGCCCGCCCGGTGCGGCCCACCCTGCCGGTGCGGCCGATTCGGTGTACGTAGATCTCGGGGTTGTTGGGCAGGTCGTAGTTGATCACGTGGGTGACGTGCTCGATGTCTAGGCCGCGGGCGGCGATGTCGGTCGCCACCAGCAGCGGGATCTTGTGCTCCTTGAAGGCGATCATCACCCCGTCGCGCTGACCCTGGGTGAGATCGCCGTGCAGCGCCCGAACGCGGAGGCCGCGGTCAGCGAGCTGGTCGCCGAGCCTCGCCGCGCCGATCTTGGTCCGGCAGAAGATGATCGCCTGCTCGGGCTCCTCCGCCTTCAGCACCTCGACCAGACGCTCGAGCTTGTTCCGCGGCTCGACCATCACATAGGCCTGCTCGACCGAATCCACGGTGAGCTTCCGGGGCGTCACCCGGATCGTCACCGGGTCGTACATGTACTGCTCCGCAAGGCGGGCGACCGGTGCCGGGATCGTCGCCGAGAACAGCGCCGTCTGCCTGCCACTGGGGCAGAGCCGGAGGATCTTCTCGACGTCCTCGATGAACCCCAGGTCGAGCATCTCGTCGGCCTCGTCGAGGACCACGTAGCGGGCCGCGGTCAGCACCAGCGACTGGCGTGAGATCAGGTCCATCATCCGGCCCACCGTGGCGACCACCACCTGGGCGGGGTGACGGAGCCGGGCTTGCTGCTCGCGGATCGGGGCGCCGCCGAAGACGGCGACGATCTCGACGCCCTCGAGGTGCTCGGCGTAGGCGCGCATCGCCTGGGTCACCTGGATGCAGAGCTCCCGGGTCGGGGTGAGCACGAACGCCTGGGTCTCGGCGTTGCCGGCGTCGAGGTACTCGAGCATCGGCAGCCCGAAGGCCGCGGTCTTGCCGCTTCCCGTCTGGGCCTGGCCGATCACGTCGTGGCCGGCGAGCAGCTCTGGGATCGCCTGCGCCTGGATCGGTGTCGGCTGCTCGTAGCCGAGCTCGTCAAGCGTCCGAAGGATTGAGTCGGAGAGCCCGAGCTCGCCGAAGCCCGTGACCTTTGTCTCTTCGCTCACGCCGATGGATCGAGGAGCAGCTTGCCGCTGGTGCGCCGCTCCCTCATCTCCGTGTGCGCGCGCGCCGCCTCGCTCAGCGGATAGACGTCGCCGATCACGACCTCGAGCTCCCCGTTGGCGACCGCCTCGAACAGCTCGGCGGTCATCGACCGGACCAGGTCCTGCCGACGGGCGATCAGCGGCACCAGCCAGAAGCCGATCACCGACTTCGAGGTCTGGAGGAGATAGTTGGTCTCCACCTCATTCGGGTGCCGCGCGGCGTTGCCGAAGACGACGATCCGCCCGAGCATTCCGAGGGAGCGGAGCTCGGGCTCGAAGCCGGGGCCGCTCATGTGGAGGACGACGTCCACCCGCTCCCCGCCGTTCGCCTCGAGGATCGCCTCCTTGAGGTCATCGGCGAGCGAGTCCGCGGTTGCGTCGGCGCCGAGTCGCTCGGCACAGCTCCCGCTTCTCCTCGCTCGAGGCGAGTGCGATCACCTTTGCGCCGGCCCGCTTCGCGAGCTGGACCGCGAGGCTGCCGGTGCCGCCGGCGGCGGCCTCGACAACGACGGTCTCACCTTCTTCGACGTGGGCGCAGTAGTGGAGCAGCGCGTGGGCGGTTACCCCCTGAACCAATACCGCGGCCGCCTGCTCGTCGCTGACCCCGTCGGGAAGCGGGACCAGCCAAGCCTCCGGCACAGCCACCTTCTGGGCGTAGCCGCCGTTTGCCAGCATCGCCGCGACCCGGCGTCCATCGGGGTCGGTGCCGGCGATCTCGCCACCCGGCACAAGCGGCAGGTCCTGCTGGGCCAGGTACTCGTTATGAGTGATATGGGTGTCGCCGAAGTTGATCCCGGCGCGAGCAACGTCGACCACGACCTCGCCGTCGCTCGGCTCTGGGTCAGGTATTTCGACCAGCTTCATCACCTCGGGCCCGCCGAATTCCTCGATCTGAATAGCCTTCACCCGGCGAAGGATATTCGGCACGCCAATGTCACTCACTGCCGTCGGCTCAATCGCGTTTGACTCGGTGCGGACTCCCTTCGGGGAGCGCGACCGCATGCTCGGCGGCTCCGCCGTCCATTTCTCCCTGGCCGCGAGCTTCTTCACCGAGGTCGGGGTGGTCGGGCCGGTCGGGGAGGACTTCGGCCCCGACGAGCTCGGGGTGCTCGAGGGGCGAGGGGTGAACACCGATGACATCGAGCGGGTCGAGGGCGGCAAGACCTTCTTCTGGCGCGGTCACTACGAGTACGACATGAACCTCGCCCACACCGACGACACCCAGCTAAACGTCTTCGCCGACTTCGACCCGAAGCTCTCCGCCGCCTCACGCGCCGCCGAGATGCTCTTCCTCGGCAACATCCAGCCGGAGCTCCAGCGGCGGGTCCGCAGCGAGTCCGCCGCCCGCTTCTCGGCGCTCGACTCGATGAACCTCTGGATCGAGACAGAGCGCGAATCGCTGGTCGCGGCGATCGCCGAGGTCGACTGCGTGCTCCTCAACGACGCGGAGATCCGGATGCTGACCGGGGAGCCGAACCTCGCCCGGGCCGCCCGGGCGCTGATCGCGATGGGCCCCAGCGTGGTGGTGGCCAAGCGGGGCGAGTACGGCGCCGCGCTCTTCAGCGAAGAGGGCTTCTTCGCGATCCCGGGCTTCCTGCTCGAGGACGTCCGCGACCCGACCGGCGCCGGCGACAGCTTCGCGGGAGGCTTCCTCGGCTACCTCGACGGGCGCCGCGCGGACGGCACCGGCCCAAACGACGCCACCGCCCTCCGCCAGGCGATGGCCTATGGCTCGGTGCTCGCCTCGTTCAACGTCGAGGACTTCGGCACCGAGCGGGTCCGCTCGCTGACCACCGAGGAGATCGAGGAGCGGCTCCGCGACTTCCGGCGGATCACCCACTTCGACGTCGAACCGATCGCAACGGCCGAACAGACTTAGCTGAGGATCGGCGACCAGCTCAGGCGGCGGCCGCCCGGGGGTCGCCTCGGGCTGCTGTTCGCCGGTCATGCGCCGGCGCCCGTCCGAGGGTGCGTATGCAGCCGGCCGCACCCGACCCTGCGGATGACCCTGCGGCCGCCCGCGCGAATCAGCACCTGAGCCGTCCACGCGCCGCCCGGCCGGTGACTCTGCGCGTGATGGCCAGCTACGAGCGGAGCCGAGCCTCGTCGAGGTCGAGGTCGCGCTGGATGTGACGGAAGACGTCCCCCTTGACCCGACCCTCCTGGCGGAGCTTGATCACGGCGGCTCGCTCCTTTGCGATCAGATCGCTGGCGAACGTGCCGGTAGCCCTCGAGCGGGTTCTCGATCGGCAGCTCGCCTCCCCCGCCGGTCAGGGAGGCGACGCAGCGGGCGAACCGGGCCTGGTAGAGCTCCCGCAGGCGCTCCAGCACTGCGTCCGGGATCGGTTCGGCGCTCGTCTCGATCTCCTCGAGCCGGTCGAGGGCCGCCTGGGCGGCCGCCAGCCGCGCCACCGCCTCGTCGGGGGCGAAGGGCTGCTGGGAGGCAAGCCCCAGGCGGCGAACGAGTGGCGGCAGGGTGAGGCCCTGGATCACCAGGGTGGAGAGGATCACGGCGACGGTCAGATAGATGATCAGGTCGCGCTCACCGAGCGGTGCCCCGGAGTCGAGCTCGAGTGGCAATGCCAGGGCCGCGGCCAGGGAGACCGCTCCGCGCATCCCGCTCCAGCCGATCAGCAGCCGCTCACGCCAATCGTCGCCGGGATCGGCGTTACCGGCCGCCGGAATTATGCGTGCGAGCGAGAGCGGCAGGAACTGCCAGGCGATCCGGATCGCGATCACCACACCGGAGACGAGCAGGCCATAGCCGATGATCTCGCCGGCCGACAGCTGGTCCCCGATTCGCTCGAGGATGTCCGGGAACTGAAGGCCAAGCAGGATGAAGAGGATCGCATTCAGGATGAAGACCAGGACCTGCCAGAAGGCGGTGGAGCTCAGCCTGAGGTCGGGGTCAAAGACATCGTGCGCCCGCCAGCCGAGGTAGAGACCGCCGGTGACGACGGCGAGCACCCCCGACGCCCCTACTTCCTCTGCGACGGCGAAGGAGAAGTAGGCCGCGAGCACGCCGAGCAGGGTCGAGAGCGGGACGTCGTCCAGGCGCTTGATCGCGTAGGCGACCCCGGCGGCGGCCGCGAGACCGATGCCCACCCCTCCGACGACCGCGACCAGCAGGTCCAGCCCCGCATCGGCAACGGCGAATGTGCCCGAGACAACCGCGGCCAGCGCGACTCTGTAGGCGACGAGGCCGACCGCATCGTTGAGGAGGCTCTCGCCCTCGACCAGCAGCGAGACGCGGTCCGAGACCCCGATCCGGCTGAAGGTCGTGATCGCCGCCACCGGATCGGTGGGGGCAAGGATCGCGCCGAGGACGAGCGCCTCGCCAATGCTCAGTCCGGGGATCACCGCATTGGCGACGACCGCGACCGCGGCCATCGTCGTCAGCGAGAGACCGACCACCAGCCCGGCGATCGGCCAGAGCTCCGCGCGCAGCTCCTGCGCAGAGGAGTAATAGGCGGCCGACTGAAGCAGCGGCGGCAGGAATACGAGGAAGAAGACCTCCGGAGGGACATCGATCTCGGTACGTGCCGGGATCAGCCCGATTCCGAGCCCGCCGAGGACGAGCACGATCGGATAGGGGATCGCGATCGCATCGGCGATCCACACCAGCACTGCGGCGGCACCGACAAGGGCGATCAGGAGCTCGACGTCGTTCACGGGAGCGGCGAGTCTACGATTGCCCACCTTGTCCGAGCTGACGCCACCGCTTTCAGCCGAGGACCACGTCGACGGCCCCGACGGGGCCGAGCTCGAGCTGGTCATGTACGGGGATTTCCAGTGCCCCTACTGCACCGCGGCCTACCCGATCGTGAAGCGGATCCGCGACCAGCTCGGCGGCAGGCTGCTGTTCGCCTTCCGCCACTTTCCGCTGCGCGACGTCCATCCGGACGCGCAGCGAGCCGCCGAGGCCTCCGAGGCCGCCGCCGCCCAGGGGGCCTTCTGGGAGATGCACGACGCGATGTACGAGTCCCGGGCGGCCCTATCTCGCGGCGACCTGATCAGGGACGCCGCCGAGCTTGGCCTCGACACCGAGCGGTTCGCCGCCGAGCTCGACTCCTCCGTTCACGCTCCGAGGGTCCAGCGAGACGTCGACAGCGGCCTCGCCAGCGGCGTCACCGGCACCCCGGGGTTCTTCGTCGGGGGGCGGATGCACTCGGGCTCCTTCGACGCCGCCTCGCTGACCGCCGCCCTCGAGGCGTCGCCGAGCCGCTAAGAAGCGCCCTCGGCGCCCTTTCTCAGAGCCTCAGTACGACCAGGCCGATCGACAGTGCGACGACCGCCCAGGAGAGCGTCCGCAGGGATCCATCGAGCGGGGCCGCGATTCCCTCGACCGAGAGCGGCAGGACGGTGCCGTCGTCCAGCCGCTGCTCCCCGCTGACCGAGACGGTCCTGCGTCGCAGCCGGCGCACCGGAGTGGACAGCCGGCGCTGGACCCGGGCGAGCCCGTAGCAGCCAATCGCGACCAGGACCCCCGCCGCCACGACGTCGGCGGATTCAAACGAGAGCGTGTTCGCCCACCAGGAGGTCAGGGCCGGAAACGCGCCCCACGAGGCGGCCAGCCAGAAGTCGGTGTGGAACCGGCCGTCGAAGAGCTCGAGGTTGTAGGCGACGACGATGAAGCCGCCGGTGACGACGAAGGGCGCCAGCGTCCAGGAGACGATGAAGCACCCTGCGACGCCGATCGCGACCGCGCCGGCCAGGGCGACGGCCGCCATCCCGATCAGCGTGCGGTCGGACAGCTGCGTCTTCAGGGGGTGACCGTTGAGCTCGTCAAGGGCGTGGGCGCTGATCCCGACCGCGAGGAAGAACGCCGCCAGGGTCGCGATCAGCCGGTCCGCATGAATCTGCGAGGCGGCGGCGGCGCCGAGCCCCACGTTGGCGAGGTGCCAGGCGGTGTACGGCGGGTGGAGCACGTTGACGAGGTCCCGCCAGCCGCCCCCGCGCAGGGCGTAGAAGGCGGGGCCCTCGAGCCGACCCGCGGCGTCGGGGGCGCGCGCCGCCTCGGGGGCGCGGGCGCCGGCAGGCTCAGCCATCTCGGTCACCCCAGATCACGACGCCGCCCCCGAGGCTCATCACCTTCGCCTCGACCGAGGAGATGCCGGCCGCCCGCCATAGCTCCAGCTGGCGCTCCAGGGGCAGGCGGCGGTAGAGGTCGGTGATGCTCGGCCCGAGGAAGCGGCCGACCTCGTACCAGTCGCGCGAGATCACCCGGCCGAGCACGGGCATGAGCGCGCGCGTATAGAGTGCCAGAGGGAGCGGGCCACTGGGTTGGGGGGCAGCATGAACTCGAGGGACGCGATCCTGCCCCCGGGCTTCACCACCCGCGCCAGCTCGCGGAGCGTGGCAGCGGGGTCGTCGACGTACCGCAGCAGGTAGGTGAAGGTGAGATGGTCGAACTCGCCGTCGGCGAATGGAAGAGACTCCGCCTCCCCCCGGACGAGCTCGATCCGTGCGGCGAGCTCCGGGTCGGCGTCGAGCTTCGCCTGGGCCCCCGAGAGCATCTGCGGGCTCTGGTCGAGGCCGACGACCGAGCAGCCGTAGCGACGGACGAGCGCGCCGGCGACCATGCCGGTCCCTGTCGCGACGTCCAGGACCCGGTCCCCGGGCGCGGCGTCGACCAGGCCCACCATCGTCGTGCGCCAGCGCGGATCCTGGCCGAAGCTGAGCGCGGCGCCCGCCGCGTCATAGCGGCGGGGCAGGCCCTCGAACAGGCCCAGCGCGTGCTCCTTGCGGGAACTGACCGCCGGGGTGCGCCCCTCTCCGATCATCTATCCCGACTCCACCTGGGCTATCCCGACTCCACCTGAGCTGCCGTGATCGCGAACTCGGTCAGCACCCGTGCGTATGCGTCTGGATGAGTTACCTGCGGATCGTGGGCCGTGCCGGGAATCTCCACAGCCTGCGCCACCGGCAGGGCGTCGACGACCATCTCGGTGATCCACTTGAACAGCGGCGGCCGCAGATCGCCGTAGGTGACAAGCGCCGGCCGATCGAAGGCGCCGAGGCTATCCAGCTCGATCCCAAGCGCATCCGGGTCCAGGCACTGGTCCAGATAGGTGGAGGCATTGAGGACCCGAACCCGGCGGTCGGCCTGGTCCAGGCCCGCCCAGCCACCGCTGGATCCGTCGAGCTGCTCGTAGTACTGGCGTGCGGCGCCCTCGTGATCGCCCGCCTCGAGCCGGGCGGCAATCGCGGCGAGGCGGGCCCGGAGCTCGGCCATCTCGGGGGGACTGTCGGTTTCGGTGTCGATCAGGTCGAACAGCGGCGGCTCATGGACGGCGATGCTCCGCAGAAGCTCGGGGTGCGACGCCGCGAGGCGAAGGGCGATCGAGCCGCCCAGTGAGGCGCCGGCGACGTGGGCGGGTGCCATTCCGAGGCCCTCGATGAGGGCCGCAAGGTCCTCGACATCGTCCCGGATGCTGCCCTGGCCCGGCGGAGAGGAGCTTCGGCTGTGGCCTCGGCGGTCATAGCTGACCAGCTCGAATCGGCTCGAAAGCAGGGGCACGACGGCGTCCCAGACCCCGCCGTCCACCCACGAGCCGTGGACGAGAAACAGCGCCTCGCCAGCGCCGCTGAGCTCGTAGTGGAGCCGGGTTTCGTCGAATTGAGAAAAGGGCATCGTGCGATACTGGCTCAACAAAGCTTCGCTTCTTCCAGCAGGCTAATCCGCAGGTGTAAGGAGGGTTGATGGCGACCAAGCAGAAGCCCGAGGAAGCAGCACAGTCCAAGGCCAGGCAGGACGGGGCGGACGGCGGCGGCGACACCCTTTCCGTCACCGACAACCGCACCGGCCGGACCTACGAGCTGGAGATCAATGACGGGACCATCCGGACGATGGACCTGCGCCAGATCAAGGCCTCCGACGACGACTTCGGCCTGATGGGCTACGACCCCGCGTTCACCAACACGGCCTCCTGCCGCTCGGCGATCACCTACATCGATGGCGAGAACGGAATCCTCGAGCATCGCGGGATCCCGATCGAGCAGCTCTCTGAGCACTCGACCTACCTCGAGGTCGCCTACCTGCTGATCTTCGGCGAGCTCCCCACCCAGCCGCAACTCGACCGCTGGATCTACGACGTCACCCATCACACCTTCGCCCACGAGGACATCAAGAAGTTCAACGAAGGCTTCCGCCATGACGCCCACCCGATGGGGATGCTGCTCGCCAACGTCGGCGCGCTGTCGACCTTCTACCCGGACGCCAAGCGCATCGACGACGAGGAGGAGCGCTACATGGCGGCGATCAGGATGATCGCCAAGGTGCCGACCCTGGCCGCGTTCGCCTATCGCCACAGCATGGGCCTGCCCTACGTCTATCCGGACAACGAGCTCAGCTACTCGGAGAACTTCCTCTCGATGCTGTTCAAGATGGAGAACACCTTCGAGCCGGACCCGCGGCTGGCGAAGGCGCTCGACATCCTCTTCATCCTCCACGCCGACCACGAGCAGAACTGCTCGACCAATGCCGTCCGCTCGGTCGGCTCCTCGGGCGTCGACCCCTACTCGGCGGTGGCCGCCGGCGTCGCCGCGCTCTACGGCCCGCTTCACGGTGGCGCCAACGAGGCGGTGCTCCGGATGCTGCGGCGGATCGAGACCACCGAGAACATCCCGGACTTCCTCGAGGGAGTGAAGAGCCGCGAGGAGCGGCTGATGGGCTTCGGCCACCGGGTCTACAAGAACTACGACCCGCGGGCGCGGATCATCAAGAAGCACGTCGATGAGGTGCTCGAGGCGACCGGCGACAACCCGCTCCTCGACATCGCCACCGAACTCGAGAAGCGGGCGCTCGACGATGAGTTCTTCACCTCGCGCAAGCTCTACCCGAACGTCGATTTCTACTCCGGGCTGATCTACGAGGCGATGGGGATCCCGACCGACATGTTCACGGTGATTTTCGCGATCCCCCGGACCTCGGGCTGGCTCGCCCAGTGGATGGAGCAGAACCTGGACCCGGAGCTGAAGATCGCCCGTCCGCGCCAGATCTACACCGGCCGCCACGACGTCGACTACGTCCCCGTGGAGAAGCGCGAGGGCCCGGAGAAGATCACCGGGCCGCCGGCCAGGCGTCCGAAAAGGCCCCGGCGAGGGGCGTAAGCGCCAGGCGGTCGAACCGCGTTTACGCTCCTCGGCGTGAGCTGGAAGGTGACGGTCCGGCATGGGTCCGAGGTGAGGCGGGAGAAGGTCCAGACGCTTGACGACGCGCTCGCAGGAGGCGCGGGGGCAGGTGGATGCGGTTCGGCGCGAGGGCGGGTTGCCGGAGATCAGCGCCTTTCGCGACTACGCGCCCGACCAGCGCGTCCACGCCCGGATCGAGATCTCCGGACCCGGGCTGATCCGCTCCCCGGAGGGAGGCCTCGACGTCACCGGCGACGGCTCTGTGGTCGCCTACACGGGCGCGATCCGCAAGCAGCCGCTCGGCGCCACCTCCCTCGACGACGCCTTCGCCCGCCTGCGGGAGGCGCTCGATGGCTGAGAAGGGGAGCGTCGAGGTCGGCCGGCGGGTGCGGCTGCCGAGCGGGGCGGAGCGGCCGGTCCAGGTCTTCGTCAATGGGCTCGAACAGAAGGAGGGCTCCGACTACACCCTCCACGGCCGCGAGATCGTCTTCTCGCGCCCCCTGGTCAAGGAACGGGTGAGCAGCGGCCGGTGGCTGGCGATGACCCTCGGCCTCTTCGGCAGCTACGGCAAGAACGAGACCGTCGACGTCCACTTCCGCCGCGGCGGCAAGACCCAGGTGGTCTCCGACGCCGAGATCGTGCCGGACTGATGCGCGTCTGCCTGATGATCGAGGGGCAGGAGTCGGTCTCCTGGGAGGACTGGCTCGCCCTCGCCAAGGCCTGCGAGGCGAGCGAGATCGAGGCCCTCTTCCGCTCCGACCACTACCTCTCGGTGATGGGGCGGGCGGAGCGGAGCTCGCTCGACGCCTGGGCGACGATCTCGGCCCTGGCGGCGGTCACCTCGACCCTCCGGCTCGGCACCCTGGTCTCCCCGGTCACCTTCCGGCACCCCTCGGTCCTGGCGAAGAACGTGGTCACCGCCGACCACATTGCGGGCGGCGGGCGAATCGAGCTCGGGCTGGGGGCGGGCTGGCTCGAGGCCGAGCACGCTGCCTACGGCTTCCCTTTTCCTCCCACCGGGGAGCGCTTCCGGATGCTCGAGGAGCAAATCGAGATCATTCGGCGCCAGTGGGACGAGGGGTCGCTCGACTTCGAGGGCGAGCACTACCGTCTCGAACGCCTCGACGCCCTGCCGAAACCGCTCTCGCCGCCCAATCTGATCGTCGGCGGTCGGGCCCGGCCGCGGAGCCTGGCGCTCGCCGCCCGCTGGGCCGACGAATACAACCTGCTGATGGCGAGCGTCGAGGCGTGCCGGGCGGCGGTCCCGCTGATCCGGGAGGCGTGGGAGGCGGCCGGCCGCTCAGCGCCGGTGATCTCGCTGATGACCGGAGCGGTGGTCGGCAGCGACCAAGTGGATCTCCTCGAGCGCGTGCACCAGGTCGCGGAGATCCATGGCGACGACGCGGTCGACCCGGAGGCGTACATCGGGGACTTGCCGACGCACTGGCTGGTCGGGACCGTCGCCGAGGTCAGCGGGCAGCTCGCCGAGCTCGAGGAGGCGGGGGTAGATCGGCTGATGCTCCGGTACCTGCCCCACCGCGACCTGGACGGCGTCGACTACATCGCCGAGCTGGCGCGCAGCTAGGCCTTAGACCGCGGCCGGCTCGCCGGCGGCGATCGAGAGCTCGGCGACCCGCTCGCGGTGGTCGCGCGGAGTGCCGAGCATCCGACCGGCGACCCGGCCGCGCTTGAGCCAGAACTGGAGGTCGTGCTCCCAGGTGAAGCCGATTCCGCCGAGCACCTGGAGGGCCGAGGCGGGGACCTCCCAGCCGGCGTCGCCGGCGCGGGCGCCGGCCATCGCCGCGGCCAGAGGCAGCGACTCGGGCTCGGCGTCGGCCGTCCAGGCGGCGTAGTAGCTGAGCGAGCGCGACTCCTCGGTGGCGAGGAGCATCGCCGCGCAGCGATGGCTGACCGCCTGGTAGGCGCCGATCGGCCGGCCGAACTGCTGGCGCTCGCGGGCATAGTCGACCGCCATCTCCAGGGTGCGTTGGGCGATCCCGGTGAGCTCGGCGGCGATCGCCACCGCGATCCGGTCGCGGCCGGCGTCGACGTCCCCCGGGAGCCGCTCTCCCCCCGGCTCGGAGACGAGCCCGTAGGACCGGGTCGCGTCGATCGCCTCGATCGGCTCGAACTCGAGATCGGAGGCCGGCGCTACCAGGGCGCCCTCGCCGTCGAAGGAGACGACGCACATCGGCGGTCGGGAGGTCGCAGAAGAGGGTGCTCGCGCCATCGGGGGTGATGCCGCCGAAGGAGCCTGTCGCCTCACCCGAGGCGAGCTTCGGCAGCCACTCGGCCCGCTGCTCGTCGGATCCCGCCTCGGAGATCACCAGGGCGGCGCCGGCGCTACCCAGCAACGGCGAGGGGGCGCAGGCGTAGCCGCACTGCTCGAGCAGGACGGCGAGCTCGACCATCCCGAGGCCCTGCCCCCCGTCGTCCTCGGCGATCGCGATCCCGGGCCAGCCGAGCTCGGAGATCTGCTTCCAGAGACCATCTTCGTAGGAGCGCGACTCGGCCAGCTCCCGCACCTTCGCGGGCATGAACCGGTCGGCGAGGAACTCCTTCGCGGTGCTCTGGATCTCGCGCTGCTCGTCGTTGAGGTCGAAGTTCACGTCACCTCAGGCGTGGGAGGCCGAGCACCCAACACATCTTTTCGCGCGTGCTCGGAGTAGCGGTCATGGTCACCTCAGGCGTGGGAGGCCGAGCACGCGCTCGGCGACGATGTTCTTCAGCACTTCGGTTGTGCCGCCCTCGATCGAATTGGCCCGGGCGCGGAGGAAGCGATAGCTCCAGTCGGTGCCGACCCTCATCCCCTCGGGACCGAGGACCTCGTTGCCGAGCTCGGTCAGCCCCTGGTTGTAGTCCGCCCACTGCCATTTGCTCAGCGACCCCTCCGGACCGGGGATCCCGGTCTTCATCGTCTGGGTAAGGGCGCGGAGGGCGCCGAGGCGCATCGACTCGATCCCGATCTGGAGCTGGGCGATCCGCTGGCGGACCAGCGGGTCCTCGTCGAGCCCGCGCTCCTGCACCACAGCGATCAGGTCCTCCATCGTCCGCTTCAGCCCAAGAACGGCGGCGGCGCCGAGGCCGGCGCGCTCGAAGAGCAGGGTTGTGATCGCCACCTGCCAGCCGCCGCCGACCTCGCCGATCACGTTCTCGTCGGGGATCTCGGCCTCCTCGAGGAAGATCTCGTTGAACTCGGCCTCGCCGGTGATCTGGCGCAGCGGCCGCACCTCGACCCCGGGCTGGTCCATGTCGAGGAGGAAGTAGGTGATCCCCTTGTGCTTCGGGGCGTCCTGGTCGGAGCGGGCGAGCAGCATGCACCACTTCGCCTCGTGGGCGTAGGTGGTCCAGACCTTCTGCCCGGTCACCTTCCAGGAGCCGTTCGACTTCACCGCCCGGGTCTTCAGCGAGGCGAGGTCGGATCCCGACTCGGGCTCCGAGAACCCCTGGCACCAGATCTCCTCGCCGGAGAGGATCGGCTCCAGGTAGCGCTCCTTCTGGGCCTCGTTGCCGTGGGCGATCACCACCGGGCCGCCCATCACCAGGCCGAGCACGTTCGCCGGCAGCGGCACCCGCTGGCGGGCGAGCTCCTCGCTGAAGATCGACTGCTCGATCAGGGTGGCGCCCTTGCCGCCGTACTCCTCGGGCCAAGACAGCCCCGCCCAGCCGGCGTCGTGAAGCTTCCTCTGCCAGGCGCGCCGGAACTCGAACTCGGCCGCGTCGTCGCCCTCCGGCGCCGGACCTGGGTGGTTCTCCTCCAGCCAGCTCCGGACCTCGTCGCGGAAGGCGGCCTCCGACTCGGTCAGGGTCAGATCCACGGCGCGGACACTACCGATCCTGGCTGCCCGGCCAACGCGGCGTCAGCTCTCGATCGCGCCGATCTGGCGGAGGAGACCGAGTGTGTCCATGCTGCGCCACGCCTCGACCACCCTGCCGTCCTGAAAGCGCTCGATCGTGGTCCCACTCATCGTCACCGCTTCCCGGTCGGCTCACCCCTCCGAGCTCGCCCTGTGGGTCATGTCGGCGGTCCAACGGGTCGTCACCTTGTCCCCTTCGGCGACCTGATCCTCGACGGTGATCCGGATGTCGGGGAAGGCCGTGCGGTTCAGGGCGATCGACTTCTTCAGCCCCTCGAGCCCATCCGCCGCATAGGGGTCGTACGGATCGTGGTGGATGACGTCGGGCGACCAGAGCGTCGAGCTTGTCGAGCTCGCCACTTCCCAGATCTCGAACTCGGCCCGGGCGGCGGCCTTGTTCTCCTCCGACACGCCGGCTAGTGGTAGATCGCCAGCAGGATGACCACGCTGGCGACCCAGACGACCCCGGCGCCGATCATCCCGTAGTCCTCGAGCAGGATCGCGTCGGTGGAGCGGGTGTCCTTGCGGTCGTAGATCAGGTAGAGGTAGCGGAAGATCCCGTAGATCACCGGCGGCAGGGTGCCGAGCATCTTCGAGCCGATCAGCGGCGAGTTGACCGCGTAGATCGAGTAGCTCATCACCGTCGCCGCGGTCACCATCGCCACCATCTGGTCGAGGAAGGGGATCGAGTAGTGCTCGAGGACCGGCCGCGTCTGCGACCCCGAATGGAGCTCGGAGGTCGCCTCCTGGCGGCGCTTGGTGAAGCCGAGGAAGAGCGCCACCATCCCGGTGGTAGAGCAGTAGGTAGGCGGAGGCGTCGGCGGAGACCGCCACCGCGCCGGCGAGAACCCGGAGCACGAACAGACCCGCGATCGTCATCACGTCGAGGATCACCTCGGTCTTGAGGACGTAGGAGTAGAGGGTGGTGCCGACGCCATAGGCGAGCACCAGGCCCGCGACCCGCGGGCCCGACCGCGACCGCGGAGCCCGCGAGCCCGACCACGACCAGGACCACGGCGAGCGTGATCGCGGTGCTCACGCCCGAGCTCGCCGGCGGCGATCGGGCGGCGGCGCTTGGTCGGGTGCTGGCGGTCGAGCTCGGCGTCGTGGACGTCGTTGATCAGGTAGCCGGCCGAGGCGACCGCGCAGAAGGCGGCGAAGGTGATCGTGGCGTCGACGATCGCGTCGAACTCCCGGAACTTCGCGGAGAAGAGCAGTCCCGCGAAGACGAGCAGGTTCTTCACCCACTCCTGCGGGCGCATCGCGACGATCGCCGCGCGCCAGGATTCCGCGACGCGGCTTCGGGGCCTCGCCCGTCGGCGACCTGCTCTCGCGCCTCCGAGCGGTCGGCCCGCTCCTTCGTCAGGGGGCCGACCATGAACCCGGACAGGTTAGGGGGAGCGGCTCGGTGAGGTGATCAATCGCGGTCGCCGCGACGGGGATCGACCAGGACGCCCTGGATTGAGGATCGCCTGCGGGTCGAGCTCGCCTTGGCGGCGCGCGAGCGCGTCGGCGAAGCGACTCCGGGCGCTGGCGGTCGTACCAGGGACGGTGGTCGCGGCCGACCGCGTGGTGGTGGGTGATCGTGCCCCCGGCGTCGATCACTGTGTCGGAGACGGCCGCCTTGATCTCGTCCCACTGGCGCGACCTCGTCGCCCCGCCTCGCCGGGCGCGAGGACCGTGTAGTAGGGGGCGGGCCCGTCCGGGTAGACGTGGGTGAAGCGGCAGCTGATCCGCGGCGAACCCGGCCCCTCGGCCGGCCCGCCGATCGCCTCGGCCACAGCGCGCCGCGCCGTCTCCATCACCTCCGCGTGAAAGTCGGGGAAGCGGTCCCAGGTGATCGCGGTCTCGAAGGTGTCGGAGAGGATTCCGCAGGCGACCAACGAGTCGCGCAGGTACGGGGCGAAGAGGAAGGCGTGGCGCCAGGCGTTCACCGGGTCCTCGCCGGTGCGCCCGGGGCGGGTGCCTCCCGCCGAGCCTCGGGGCCGGGCCGTTCCGCAGACTTCGCCTGGATCTCCCCCGGCTCGCCGCCGTGAGCGCGAGCCGCCTCGATCGCGATCGCCATCGGCTCGTCCATCGGGTGATGCGAGGACTCGAAGCCGAGCACGAGCAGCGCCTTGCCGGGCGGGCCCGCCGAGGTGGTCTCCGATTCGACCGCATCGAGGAGGCGGCAGTTGGACGGGTTGAGCCCGGACTGGGCGATCTCACGGACGGCCTCGGCCCCGGCGGCGAAGTCGTCGAAGGCGACCCCGCACGAGAGCTTGAAGCTCGGTCGCTCGCGGACCCGGACCCAGGCGTCGACGATCACGGCGAGGATCCCCTCGGAGCCGATCAGGGCGCGGTCGGGGCTGGGGCCGGCGCCCGAGCCGGGCAACCGGCGGCTCTCCCACTCGCCCTCCATTGTCATCGCCCGTACCGACTCGACCAGGTCGTCGATGTGGGTGTAGAGGGTGGCGAAGTGCCCGCCCGGCCCTGGTCGCGATCCAGCCGCCCAGGGTCGAGTACTCGAAGGACTGGGGGAAGTGGCGCAGGGTGAGGCCGTGCTCCCCGAGCTGCTCCTCGAGCCCGGGCCCGGTGGCGCCCGCCTGGATCCGGGCCGCGCGCGAGACCGCGTCCACCTCCAGCACCCGGTCCATCCGCTTCAGGTCGATCGAGACGACGGCCGGCGTACTCGTCGCGCATCCGGGGCTCGACCCCGCCGACGACGCTGGTGCCGCCGCCGAACGGGATCGCGGCGGCGCCGGCGTCCGCGCACCAGGAGAGGACGATGTCGACGTCCTCGGCCGATTCCGGGTAGGCGACCAGGTCCGGCGGATTCTCGAACTCGCCGCGGAAGCCGCGGACGACGTCGCGATAGGCCTTGCCGAGGGCGTGGGAGATCCGCTCGTAGCGGTTCGGCGGAGAACATCTCAGCGAACCGCTTCGGTGCCTTCAGCCGCGACTCGGGAAGCTCAACCGAATCCAGCGGCACCGGCTCTTCGATCTCGGCGACCTCGAAGCCGAGGCGCTCGTGGATCGCGCGCCCGACCCCCTCGACCTGCTCGCGGGAGGACTGCTGGTCCTCCCATCCCCACCCCCAGTGCTTCCGCCGCGAACATCAACGGGGCCTCGGCTTGCCTGCGGGCCCCTGCCTACCAGTGGACGCCCCGCATCAGGTAGGCGAAGGCGACACCCTCGCTGGAGAGCTCCTCGTCCTTGGAGGGTTTGCCGTCCTCCTTCTTCTCCTTGCCCTTCGCCGCCTTCGAATCGGGGAAGAGCTTGTAGGCGGTGTTGAGAATCGCGTCGGACGCTTTCGGGGCGACGTTGTAGAGGATCTCCCCGAAGTTGCCGAGCTTGGTCGCGACCTTCTTCGGCTTTGTGATCATCGCCTGGGTGATCATCTCCGCGGCCTCCTCGGGGGTGATCGTCGGGAAGGCGTCGTACATCTTCGTCGGGGCGATCATCGGCGTCCGCACCAGCGGCATGTAGATGGTGGTGATGTGGACGCCGTCGTCGATCATCTCGGAGGCGACGCAGCGCGACCAGGCGTCCAGTGCGGCCTTCGAGGCGACGTAGGCGGAGAAGCGCGGGGTATGGGTCTGCACCCCGATCGAGCTGACGTTGATGATGTGGCCGCCCTTGCGGCCCTTGGTGCGCTTCCGCATCGCCGGCAGCAGGCTGAGGATCAGCTTCAGGGAGCCGAAGTAGTTGAGCTGCATCGTCCGCTCGAAGTCGTGGAAGCGCTCGTAGGAGAGCTCGACCGAGCGGCGGATCGAGCGGCCGGCGTTGTTGACGAGGATGTCGACGCGGCCGTACTCGGCGAGCACCTCGGAGGCCATCTTCTCGACGTCGTCGAGGTCGGAGAGGTCGGCGCGGTGGATGTGGGCCTCACCGCCCGCTTCCTCGATCTCCGCCTTGGTCTCCTCGAGCTTCTCCGGCGTCCGCGCCACCAGCAGCACCTTGGCGCCCGCGGCGGCGCACTTGATCGCCGCCGCCTTGCCGATCCCCGACGAGGCTCCGGTGATCAGCACCACCTTGCCCCCGATCGCCCCGGAGAGGGATCGGTCCTTGAACAGGTCGGGGTCGAGGTTGCGCTCCCAGTAGTCCCAGAGCCTGTCCGCATAGCCGGGCAGCGGGGGCACGGAGATATCGGTCCCCTCTAGAAGCTCCTGGGTCTTGCTCGAGTCGAAGTCGGTCGGATAGTTGATGTAGACGAGCACCGAGCGGGGAATTCCCAGGTCGGCGAGCACCTGGTCTGAGAACCGCTTCACCGGCGGCAGCATCGTCAGGCCCAGCCGGACCTGCTTCGGGATGAACTCGAACATCTTCGAGTCGATCCGCATCGCTGCCTCGGGTGCGTGCGCCGCCCTGGCGAAGGTGTTGATCACCTGCCCTGCGGTCATCGGGTTCGGGTCTGTGAGATGGAAGGCCTGGCCGTCGAGGCCGTCGAGGTGGGCGATGTGGTCCATCACCTTGACGACGTAATCGACCGGGACCAGGTTGATCTTGCCGCCCTCGATGCCGATCCCGGGGACCCACTGGGGGAGCAAGTTGCGTGCGCGCTGGAGGAGCTTGAAGAAGTAGTACGGCCCGTCGATCTTGTCGATCTCGCCGGTCTCGGAGTGGCCGACGACGATTCCCGGCCGGTAGACGCGCCAGGGGACGCCGGATTCCTCCCGCACCACCGCCTCCGACTCGTGCTTGGTCTGGAAGTAGGGGTGGTTGTCGACCTTCTCGGCCTCGTCGAACATGTCCTCGGTGAAGGTCCCCTTGTAGAGGCCGGCGGCGGCAATCGAGCTGACCATGTGGAAGTGCTTTGCATCGACCGCCTCGGCCAGCTGAATGGCGTGGCGGGTGCCCTCGACGTTGGATACCCGCTGGGTCTCGGCGTCGGCGGTCATGTCGTAGATCGCCGCCAGGTGGAAGAAGTGGTCGATCTCGCCCTTCAGCTCCTCGATCCGGTCCTCGCACCCGAGGTGCTCGGCGGAGAGATCGCCGATCACGGGCACGATCCGGTCGGGGTCTCCGCCCCAGCGTGAGCGCAGCTCCTCGAGCCGGCCGCGGGAGCCTTCGCGGACGAGCACGTAGATTGTCCCCTCGCGCTCGAGCAGCAGCTCGACCAGGTTGCGGCCGATGAATCCGGTCGCTCCGGTGACGAAATAGCTCATCTCACCTCTCCTCCATCTGCACCGCGGAACTTACACCGCGCGGTGGGCCGGGAACCTACGAGCGCAATAATCAGGGCGTGGGTGTCTTCGATCCGATCACTCAGCCGGATCCTGAGCGGGACGAGCGCCTCCGCGCCACCGCGGGTCAGGTCGAGATCCGTCCGCGCTCGCGGGTCGCCCACCTAGCCACCCGCTCGCTCGCCTGCCCCGAGTGCGGGATGCCGATTGCCCTCGCGGCGGCCGTCAGCTGGAACGAGGAGATCGCCTGCGCCTTCTGCGAATCGATCGCTCCGACCCGGGATTACCTCCAGCCTCACGGCTGGCCCGAGGTCGACCTGATCGCGCGGCTGGGCTGACTTCGCATGTGGTTCACGGCTTCGCCATCAGGCGCGGCCGCTACGCGCCGCCCGTCACCGCATCAAACGGGTCGCTCTCGGCTTCGCCTACCGAGCGCCCTCGCATTAAGGGCTTCGCCCTGCGCTCGTGGATGCAGCGTCGCTTGCGGCCGCTGGGAAGGTCATAGAGTTAGAGGGGGAATGGCAACCAGGCAGAAGGTGCAGCTCTTGATGCCCGAGATGGGGGAGTCCGTCTCGGAGGGCACCGTGCTCGAGTGGCATGTCGCCGAGGGGGAGACGGTCGGCGAAGGCGACACGATGGTCGAGGTATCGACCGACAAGGTCGACGCCGAGGTCCCCGCCCCCGCCTCCGGCACGGTCACCAAGATCCTCGTCCAACCCGACGAGACGATCGAGGTCGGCAAGCCGATGGCGGAGATCGATCCGAACGGGGCATCCTCCAGCGAGGGAGAGCCCGCGCCGGCACCCCTGGCCGAGGAGCAGGCCCCGGCCGCTGACGAGAGCGCCAACGGGGGGCCGGCGACGAACGGCCGGCCGCCAAGGAGGAGGCGGAGAAGCCGGAAGAGTCGAGGGAAGGCGAGGGTGCAAGCGCCACCGCCACCGCCGAGGCCCCCACCGAGGGCGGGGGCGAGACGCTCGAGATCGCGATGCCGGAGATGGGCGAGTCGGTCGCCGAGGGCACGGTGCTCGAATGGCATGTCGCCGAAGGCGACTCGGTCGAGGAGGGCCAGACCGTGGTCGAGATCTCGACCGACAAGGTCGACGCCGAGGTCCCCGCCCCCTCGGCGGGAACGATCACCAAGATCCTCGTCCAGCCCGACGAGACGGTCGAGGTCGGCAAGCTCCTGGCGGAGATGACGAAGGGGGCGGCGCCGGCCGGCGACGGCGCGGCGCCCCCGAAGGCAGAGCCGGGGGCTACCGCCGAGCCGGCCCCGCGAAGGCTCCGAGCGCGCCCCCCGCGGGCGAAGCGGGGGAGCCCGCCGACGGTGCCAACGCCACACCCGTCGCCCGTCGCGCCGCCCAGGCGAACGGCGTAGATCTGCGCGGCGTCAAGGGGTCGGGGGTGGGCGGCCGGATCACCAAGGAGGACGTGCTCGCCGCGGCCGGGGACGGCCGGGCGGCGGCGGGGCCCGTTGCCGAGGGCGAGGCGAAGCCGCTGCGCGGGACCGCGGCCGCCCTCGCCAAGGCGATGGAGGCGAGCCGCTCGATTCCCACCGCGACCTCTTTCCGGGAACTGGCGGTGGACACCCTCGACGCCAAGCGCAAGGCGCTGAACGGGGTGCTCAAGGACCAGGGGATGAAGGTCAGCTTCACCCACCTGATCGCCTGGGCGATCGTCAAGGCCGCTCAGGAGTGGCCGGTGATGGGCCGGGTCTACGAGGAGCGCGATGGAAAGCCGAACGCGATCGAGCCGGCCAGCATCAACCTCGGGATCGCGGTCGACGTCGAGCGCAAGGGGGCCCGGAGCCTGATGGTGCCCTGCATCAAGCGGGCGGACACATTCGACTTTCGGGGGTTCCACACCTACTACGAGGAGCTGATCACCAAGACCCGGGAGAACACGCTCACCGCCGATGACTTTCAGGGCACCAACATCAGCCTCACCAACCCCGGCGGCCTGGGGACGATCGCCTCGGTGCCGAGGCTGCTGAGCGGACAGGGGACGATCGTCGCCTGCGGCTCGCTCGCCTACCCGGTCGAGTGGGCGCACGCGCCCCAGGAGCAGATCAAGGCGCTCGGCGTCTCCAAGGTGATGACGATGACCTCCACCTACGACCACCGGGTGATCCAGGGGGCGGAGTCCGGCTCGTTCCTGCGCCGGATCGAGGAGCTGCTCCGGGGCGAGGACGACTTCTACGAGTCGGTCGCGACCGATCTCGGGCTCGAGCCCTCGGTGGTCACCCGCGCCCACCCGGCGGCCGCCTCCGGGTCGCCGGCCGCGGCGATCGCCGCACCGTCGGCCACCGATGGTGTCGCCGCCTCGGCAAAACCGGACACCGAGCTTCTCCAGGCGGTCCAGGCGGCGACTTCCCTGCTGAAGGGCTACCGCACCCACGGCCACCTTGCCGCCCGCCTCGACCCGCTCGGCTCCGAGCCGAAGGGCGATCCGGCGATCCAGCCCGAGAACCTCAACCTCACTCCCGAGCTGATGGCCCAGATCCCGGCCGAGATCCTTCGGATCGGGGTCGAGGGAGAGACCCTGCTGGAGGTGCTGCCGCGGATGCGGGCGGCCTACTGCGGGACGATGGCGTACCAGATCGAGCACCTCTCCTCGCACCAGCAGCGAATGTGGCTGCGGGAGATGATCGAGACCGGCTGGCACCGCAAGCCGCTCGATCCCGAGGAGAAGCGGCACCTGCTCGAGCAGCTGATTCAGGTTTTTGGCTTCGAGCGCTTCATCGAGAAGGCCTACCTGGGCCAGAAGATGTTCTCGATCGAGGGCCTGGACGCGGTCGTGCCGATGCTCGACGAGCTCTTCGAGATGTCCCACACCGAGGGCGCCCGAGACGTCGTCATCGGGATGGCCCACCGCGGCCGCCTCAGCGTCCTCGCCCACAACCTCGGGCGCTCGGTGGAGTCGATCCTCGCCGAGTTCGAGGGCGCCAAGGCGATCGAGGCGGTGAAGGCGGTGGCGGCGATCCCCACCGGCGGCACCGGCGACGTCAAGTACCACTACGGGCACAAGGGTCTCTACGCCACTCGCGACGGCTCCGAGATCGACGTCCGGCTCTATCCCAACCCGAGCCACCTCGAGTTCGTCGACCCGGTGGTCACCGGCGCCACCCGCGCCGCCCAGACCAGCCGCGAGGAGGCCAACCTCGCCCACGACCCTGCCACCGCCGTGCCGGTGCTCCTCCACGGCGACGCCGCCTTCCCCGCCCAGGGGGTTGTGGCGGAGACACTCAACCTGCAGTCGCTGCCGGGCTACGCCACCGGCGGCACCATCCACATCATCCAGAACAACCAGATCGGCTTCACCACCGATCCGGAGGAGGCGCGGTCGACCCCGTACGCGGCCGACATGGCGAAGGGCTTCAACGTGCCGATCGTCCACGTCAACGCCGACGATCCCGAGGCCTGCCTCGGGGCGATCCGGCTGGCGATGGCCTACCGGGAGCGCTGGGGCCGCGACGTGGTCATCGACCTGATCGGCTACCGGCGCTACGGCCACAACGAGACCGACGAGCCCGCCTACACCCAGCCGCTGATGGCGGCGAAGATCAAAGAGCACCCGCCGGTCAGCCAGCTCTACGCCGAGGAGCTGGTCAAGGAGGGCGTGGTCAGCGCCGAAGAGGTCGAGACCCGGAAGGAGGAAAGGCAGAAGGGGCTGAAGTCGGTGCACGACGAGCTCCGCCGCAAGATCGACGCGGGCGAGTTCGAGGACCCGACCGCCACCGGCACCGGCGACCTCGACCGGACCCGAAGCCCGAGCGTCGATACGGCGGTGGCTGAGGAGAAGATCCGCGCGCTCAACGAGGAGCTGATCCGAGTCCCGGACAGCTTCACGATCCACCGCAAGCTCCGCAAGCCGCTCTCGAAGCGGATCGATGCGATGGATGCCGGCGGGATCGAGTTCGGCCACGCCGAGGCCCTCGCCTTTGCCTCGTCGCTCACCGAGGACGTCCACGTCCGCCTCACCGGCCAGGACACCGAGCGGGGCACCTTCTCGCATCGCCACCTGGTCCTCCACGACGAGAAGACGGGGCTGCGATATGCGCCGATCCAGAACCTCTCCGAGGCGAAGGCGCCGTTCGAGCTCCACAACAGCCCCCTGTCGGAGGCCGCCTGCCTCGGCTTCGAGTACGGCTACTCGGCCGCCTCCCCGGCGAGCCTGGTGCTCTGGGAGGCGCAGTTCGGCGACTTCGGCAACGCCGCCCAGGTGATCATCGACAGCTTCATCGTCTCGGCCGAGGCGAAGTGGGGCCAGAACACCCGGCTCACCCTGCTCCTTCCCCACGGCTATGAGGGCGCCGGTCCGGAGCATTCGAGCGCCCGGATCGAGCGCTTCATCCAGCTCGCCGCGGAGGGGAACATCCGGCTCGCCAACCCCACCACCGCGGCCCAGTACTTCCACCTGCTGCGCCGTCAGGCGAAGATCGCCAAGGCGCGGCCGCTGGTCGTCTTCACCCCCAAGGGCCTGCTGCGGCTGCCGCGCGCGACCTCCACGCTCGCGGAGCTGACCTCCGGCTCATTCCAGTTCGTGATCGACGACCCGACCGCCCTGGAGCGCAAGGAGAAGGTCGAGCGGCTCACCCTGTGCACCGGCAAGATCTACTACGACATCGACGCGGCGCCGAAGCGCGAGGATGCCGAAGAGGTGGCGGTGGCGCGGGTCGAGCTCCTCTACCCGTTCGCGAAGGAGCAGATAGTCGAGCTGATCGCCAGCTACCCGAACCTGAAGGAGATCGTCTGGGTCCAGGAGGAGCCACGGAACATGGGCGCTTGGTCCGTGATGCAGAGGCGGATGCCGGAGCTGTTGCCGGAGGGCGTCGAGCTCGGCTACATCGGCCGGCCGCCGCGGGCCAGCCCCGGCGAGGGTTATGCGGTCGCCCACACCAAGGAGCAGGAGCGGATCGTCCTCACCGCCCTGATGGGCAAGGCCGACCCGGCCTGACCCCGAGGGCGCCGCGACCTACGAGGCATCGGGCGACCCGAACCCTGCAGGTAGCGCGCCCGTTTGAGTTGGGCAAGCCCATGCCGGGCGGCCATCGCCAACCGCCCGGCCACAGACTTACCGGCCTCTAGGCCGGTCCCGCGAGCGCCGCGCGCCTGATCACGGCCACCGAGAGGGAGTGACCGCATTCCGGGCACGAGCTGAGGCGAGCCCAGGAGTGGTGTTCCGCAGCACAGCTTGCGCACCGATAGGAACGCTGCAGGCGGACAAGCCGCCTCACTTCCCCCGCTCGCTGATCTCCGTAGAGGTTCCTCATGCGGGAATCTTCCTTGTTAGCGATGCCCTTGCCTATGGACCGTGAGTACAAAGATCCGCCGGCCGCCGTCGACCGGCCGTCGGGCCCCGAGCCCCTGCCGAGGCCGGTTCCCGGTCGCCTCTTCCGCTGGGTGAAGCTGGTCTCCTGGGTGGAGCTCTGCCTGTTCGCGACCCTGCTCTTCTTCTGGATCGTGCCCGGCTATAAGGAACAGACCTCGCTCTTCGGGCTCGCCCACGGCCTCGGCTACCTCGCTCTTTGCGCACTTATCTTCCTCGCGATCATCTGGCGCCAGGCTCCGTGGCCGCTGTTCGCCGCCACCCTCACCCCCGCCGGGCCGCTTGGCAGCGTGATCGGGATCGAGCTGATCGAGCGCCGCGGATGGGGCGTGGAGGGGCCGGGTCAACGGGGTATTGACACCAGCCGACCAAACGGTGGATAATCATCCGGCGGGGAAAATCTGAGAGCTTGAAAGGCTCGTTCCCGGGCCAGTCCCGCCTCCGGGGACGATCGCGTCGGAAATCCCTCCCTGGCTACCGACGCGCAGGCGTGGCGCGGGCCGCGTGGACCCCCTGCCTCCCGCGGCCCCGCCACGCCGTTACCTTTTCGGGCCTCCCCGCGCGCTTAGCGCTTAACCGCGGGAGTTCAGGTCGCGGAGGACGCGGTGGAGGAGGCCGCCGTGCTGGAAATAGGTGACCTCGTTCGGAGTGTCGAGCCGGACGGTTGCCTCGAAGCTGACCTGGTCGGCCCCCTCCCGCTTCGCGGTCACCTCCACCTTCTTCGCCTCGGCGTTCTGGAGGTCGCGGACGTCGAAGGTCTCCTCGCCGGTGAGCCCGAGCGACTCGATCGTCTCCCCCTCGGGGAACTGGAGCGGTAGCACGAGCATCGCGACCAGGTTGGAGCGATGGATGCGCTCGAAGCTCTCGGCGATCACCGCGCGGACGCCGAGCAGCGCCGTGCCTTTCGCGGCCCAGTCGCGCGAGGACCCAGCCCCGTACTCCTTGCCGGCGAGCACGACCAGCGGCACCCCCTCGTCGGCGTAAGCCATCGCGGCCTCGTAGATCGTCGTCTCCTCCCCGTCCGGGAAGTGGCGTGTGAACCCGCCCTCGCGCTCGACCAGCTTGTTGCGAAGCCGCACGTTGGCGAACGTGCCCCTGACCATCACCTCGTGGTTGCCGCGCCGTGACCCGTAGGAGTTGAAGTCTCGGGGCTCGACCCCGTTGTCGACCAGCCAGCGCCCCGCCGGCGAGTCCTTCTTGATCGCACCAGCCGGAGAGATGTGGTCGGTCGTGACCGAGTCGCCGAGCACCGCGAGCACGCGGGCGCCGGTGATCGGCTCCACGGGCTTCGGCTCGGCTTCCACGTTCTCGAAGAACGGCGGCTTCCGGACGTAGGTCGAGTCGGGCCAGGTGTAGCGGTCGCCCTCCGGCGTCTCCAGCCCCCGCCAGCGGTCGTCCCCCGTGAACACGTCGGCGTAGTTCTTGGTGAACATGTCCGAGCGAACGGCGTCCGCGACGGTCCGCTTGATCTCCTCCGAGCTCGGCCAGACATCGCGCAGATACACGGGCTCGCCGTCCGAGCCCTGCCCGAGGGGCTCGGACAGCAGGTCGATCTCCATCCGGCCGGCGAGCGCGTAGGCGACGCAGAGCGGGGGCGAGGCGAGGTAGTTGTTGCGCACGTCCTGCTGGATCCGGCCCTCGAAGTTGCGGTTGCCGGAGAGCACCGCGCAGACCACGAGGTCCTTGTCGTTGACCGCGGCGGAGATCGCCTCCGGCAGCGGGCCTGAGTTGCCGATGCAGGTGGTGCACCCGTAGCCGACGAGGTTGAAGCCGAGCTCGTCCAGGTACTCGGTGAGGCCCGACCGCTCCAGATAGTCGGTGACCACGGTCGAGCCCGGCGCAAGCGAGGTCTTCACCCATGGCTTGCTGTCAAGCCCCCGCTCGACGGCCTTCTTCGCCAGCAGCCCGGCGGCGACCATCACGGAGGGGTTGGAGGTGTTGGTGCAGCTGGTGATCGCCGCGATCACCACACGGCCGTGGTCGAGCTCCACCTCGGTCCCGTCCTCGAGCGGCACGGTCACGACCTCGTCCGCGCGCGGCTCGGCGGTGGCAGTGGACGCGTCCCGATCCAGATGGCGGGGCTTGCCGCGCTCGTTGTTGTGCTCGTCGCCCGGCGGGTCCGAGGCGGGGAAGGATTCGGCGACGGCCTCGTCGTATTGGTCGCCGTTGCCGAGCTCATCGGCCGCCTTGGGGTCGAACTCGCGCAGCGACTCGAGGAAGGCCGCCTTCGAGTCGGCAAGCGGGATCCGGTCCTGAGGGCGCCTCGGGCCCGCGATGCTGGGCTCGATCTCGTCGAGGTCGAGCTCGAGCGTCTCCGAGAAGGTCGGATCCTGGGAGTCGGGGTCGTGGAACATCCCCTGCTCGCGGGCATAGGCGTCGACGAGCTCGATCAGCTCCGTCGGGCGGCCGGTGAACTCGAGATAGCGAAGCGTCTCGCCGTCGACCGGGAAGATCGCGCAGGTGGAGCCGAACTCCGGCGACATGTTGCCGATCGTCGCCCGGTCGGCGAGGCCGAGGGTATGCAGGCCGGGGCCGAAGAACTCGACGAACTTGCCGACCACTCCGCGCTCGCGCAGCATCTCGGTCACCGTCAGCACGAGGTCCGTCGCGGTGGCGCCCTCGGGGAGCTCGCCATCGAGCCTGAAGCCGAGAACCTGCGGCAACAGCATCGAGACCGGCAGGCCGAGCATCGCCGCCTCAGCCTCGATTCCCCCTACGCCCCAGCCGAGCACGCCGAGTCCGTTGATCATCGTCGTGTGCGAGTCGGTCCCGACCAGGGTGTCGGGGTATGCCTGCGTTGTCCCGTCCCGCTCGCGGGTGAACACGACCTGGCCCAGGTACTCGAGGTTGACCTGGTGGCAGATCCCGGTCGCGGGCGGGACGACGCGGAAGTTGTCGAACGCCTGCTGCCCCCAGCGCAGGAACGCGTAACGCTCGCCGTTTCGCTCGTAGTCGCGGTCGGCGTTGATGTCGAAGGCGCGCGGGTTCCCGAACGCGTCCACCTGCACCGAGTGATCGATGATCAGGTCGACGGGGACCTGTGGGTTGACCTTTGCCGGGTCCCAGCCGAGGTCCTCCATCGCGTCGCGCATCCCAGCCAGGTCGACGATCGCGGGCACGCCGGTGAAGTCCTGCATCAGGACACGCGCGGGTTGGAAGGTGGCCTCGACGCTCGGGTCCGCGTTCGCGTCCCAGGAGGCGATCGCCTCGACGTTCTCGGCGGTCACCAAGTTGCCGTCCTCGAGCCGGAGCGCGTTCTCGAGCAGGACCTTGAGCGAGTAGGGAAGGCGGGCGACGTCGAAGCGCTGCTGGAGTACGTCGAGGCGATGGATCTCGTACTCGCGCTCGCCGACGGCGAGCGTCGATCGGGCTCCGAAGCTGTCGCTACCGCTCACGTTTTCAGTCTATTCCCGGCGTGTTGTCGGTTGACCGACGTCAGGCCCACGGCTTCGCCACCAAGTCGCGGCCACAGGCGGCCGCCCCACATAAGTCGCTCCGGGCTTCGCCCTGCGCTCCTGAAGCGGGCGGCCTGGTGGCCGCTAGCGCTTGTCGGCCTGGCCCGCGGCGAGCTCGTCGGCGATCTTGTGGGCCGAGTCGCGCCGGGTCAGCCGCCCCGCCCACTCGGGGTGGCGGCCGACCCAGCTGGCGACGATCCGCTGGCGCCGCGGGGCGACTGCGATCTCGGATCGGTTTCGCCGGATCGCTTGGACCACTGCCTTGCCGACCTTCCTCGGCGTGGTCGTGCCCATTCCGGGAGGGGTCCTGGCGCCGGCGTCGGCGAACATCCCCGCCTCGCGGACGAAGCCCGGCGAGACGATCGACACCCCGACCCCCTTCCGGACCAGGTCCTCACGGAGGCCGAAGGAGAATCCACGGAGGCCGAACTTGGTCGCCGAGTAGAGCGAGGAGCGGGCGGTGGCCGCCCGCCCGGAGAGCGAGGAGATGTAGACCAGGTGGCCTTCCCCCTTCTTGATCAGGTTCGGGGCGAGCTCGCGGGTCATCCGGATCGGCGCCTCAAGGTTCACCCTGACCGCCCGGGCGAGCTCGGAATGGCTGAAGTCGTGGAGGTGCCCGGAGGCCGGCAGGGCCGCGTTGGCAACGAGGACGTCGACGTCGCCCGCGTCCCGGACCAGCTTCTCAGGGGCCCCCTCCTCGGCGAGGTCGGCGACCACGACCTGATGTCGCTCGGCGCCGCCCGGTAGCGAGCGGCGCAGCTCCTCGAGGTCGGTCTTCTTTCGCGAGCTGAGCACCAGCGTCGCCCCTTCGGCCGCGAGCTGCTCGGCGATCGCGCGCCCCAGACCGCCGGTGGCCCCGCTCAAAAGCACCCGCTTTCCCTCGAGTTCCACCGAGCCAACGTACCTCAAGGCAGTTCCGTGAGTGTCTGCTCATCTTTGCTAAGGTGCCGCGCCAGAAAACGCCGAATCTCGCCCCCGCCAGGAGGGGCGGGAACGGGGGAACCAAGCAGTTTGGGGCGAACCCACCTAAGTGGGGGCGCAGGCTCCTTGAGCGCCAGCCCGTCAGCTAACCCCGTAGGCCGACGAAGGAGATCGGTTTGCGCTCACACACGGTTAGGAAGAGGAGGCGGCTCGCACTGGCGGGGCTGACGGCGCTGTTCGCGCTGGCGGCGGCGGTGCCGGCCTCGGCCCAGACGGGCGGAACTCCCCCACCCGGAAGCACCGAGTCGACCCCGACGACGCCGGCGCCGACCGGGCCTCCCGGCAAGGCGAAGCTGCGGAAGGACGGAACGGCGGTCGCGCCCGCGAACGCGCCCCCCGCCGTGCAGAGCGCGATCGCCGCAGGCAACGCAATACGCACGAAGCCTTACCGGTGGGGCGGTGGGCATCGCAGCTTCTCCGACACCGGCTACGACTGCTCAGGGGCGGTCAGCTACGTCCTCAACGGCGCGGGGATGCTGACCAGCCCGATGCCCTCCGGCCCGCTGATGGGTTGGGGCCTGCCCGGGAAGGGCTACTGGATCAGCATCTACTCGAACCCGAGCCACGTCTACATGGTGGTCGCGGGGCTGCGGTTCGACACATCCGCGGTCGGCGAGAAGGTCCGGCAGGGCAGCGGGCCCCGCTGGCGACGGAGCAAGCGCAAGCCGACGGGATATGTCGTGCGTCATTTCCAGGGCTACTGATGGGTGCCGACGAAGGGAGGGTGAGAGTGGTCTCGACGACGACCAACCGAAAGCTCCGCGTGGCGATCGGACTCGCCCTCGCCTGCGCGCTCGCCACCGCGGCGGGGGCCTCCGCCCAGACCGGCGGTACCCCGCTACCGGGCAGCACCGACCCCGCGCCGGCTCCAGCCCCGGCACCCGCGCCGGCCGCCGGGGTCGCGACCCTGCAACCGGACGGGTCGGCGATCCCACCCACCAACGCCCCGCGGCAGGTCCGGAAGGCAATCAACGCCGGCAACCGGATCCGCACCAAGCCGTACCTGTGGGGCGGCGGGCATCGCAAGTTCAATGCAAAGGGCTACGACTGCTCCGGCGCCGTCAGCTACGTCCTCCACGCCGCCGGGATGCTGAAGCGGCCCCTCTCCTCCGGCCCCTTGGCGAGCAGCTGGGGCGCGCCTGGAATCGGTTCTTGGATCACCGTCTACGCCAATAGGAGCCACACCTACGTCGTCGTCGCCGGACTGCGCTATGACACCTCGGCGGTGGGCGAGTCGCTGAGCCAGGGCAGCGGCCCGCGCTGGCGGTCCACCCAGCGGGCCTCGACCGGCTACGTCCCTCGCTATTACCCCGGCTTCTAGGCCTCTTTTCGTCTCCCTCGGGTCCGTCTCAGGCCGTCCCTGCGTTCGTGACTGCTGTCACGAGGGCTGGAGGATCTGCTGCAAGCAGTCATTCATCTTTGCTAGGGTGCCCGCCAGTTCACGCCGAATCCCATCCAGACAAACGGATGGGAGCGGGGGAACCAGCATTTGGGGCGAACCCACCTAAGTGGGGGCGCAGGCTCCTTTAGCGCCAGCCCGACAGCTAACCCCGTAGGCCTGCGAAGGAGGATGTGTTGCGCTGGATCGGAACGGCAAGTTCGCGGAAGCTCGCCCTCGCGGGGCTGACCCTCGCCTGCACCCTCGGCATCGCCCTCCCCGCCGCGGCCCAGACCGGCGGCACCCCGCCGCCCGGTAGCATCGAGCCGACCCCGACGCCAGCGCCGACCGGGCCGCCTGGCCGCGCCACCCTGATGCCCGACGGCACCGCGGTGGCCCCGGCCAACGCCCCGCCGGCGGTCCAGGACGCGATCAACGCGGGCAACGCGATCCGCACCCTGCCTTACCGGTGGGGCGGCGGGCACCGGCAGCTTCTACGACAGCGGCTACGACTGCTCGGGCGCGGTCAGCTACGTCCTCCACGCCGCCGGCTTCCTCTCCAGCCCGCTCACGTCTGGTGGCCTGGCGACCAGCTGGGGCATCCCCGGCAAGGGCTGGTGGATCACCGTCTTCGCCAACGCGGGCCACACCTACATGAAGGTCGCCGGACTCCGCTTCGACACTTCCAGCGCCGGCGAGAAGCGCAACCAGGGCAGTGGCCCGCGGTGGCGCGCGACCAAGCGCAAGCCCCGCGGCTACTCGATCAAGCACTTCCCCGCCTACTAGAGCCCCTTCTCCCCCAATCCGGGAATAACCCGGGCGCATCCGGGTATTCCCGGATGCGATGAAGCGGATTTTGCTCCCTGTGGGTGGCAGTTCAGCCCGCCCGCCGCCTCGACTCTGAGCTCGGTCGGCTCATCGTGCACCCGATGGGCCAAGTCAGGATGTCCAATCTGGCCGGCGAAGATTGTCCACCCCGGCCCGACGAGGCGTGCAAGGCTCGGATATACCTTGCTCGTCAGATTGCCTGCGTTGTACGGTCCGCACAGCCCACGATCAGATCGTCCCAGGAGGGGATCGCGGTAGCGACGAGCGCCCCAAGCCCGACCGAGGAAGGCCAGCCCGCCGAGAGCGGCGGCGCCCCCGACGTCCGGCTGGTCGGGCGTCAGCAAGCGCTACGGGGAGGTGGTCGCGGTCGAGGCGCTCGACCTGGAGATCCACCGGGGGGAGTTCTTCACCCTGCTCGGCCCCTCCGGCTCGGGGAAGACGACCACGCTGCGGATGATCGCGGGCTTCGAGGAGCCGGACACCGGCACGGTCGAGCTGGCGGGAGCCGACGTCACCGCGCTGCCGCCGTACGACCGCTCGGTCAACACCGTCTTCCAGGACTACGCGCTCTTTCCGCACATGACGGTGGGCGAGAACGTCGAGTACGGGCTGCGGGTGAAGGGCGTCGGCCGCGAGGAGAGGCGCCGCAAGGCATCCGAGGCCCTCGAGACCGTGCGCCTCTCCGGCTACGAGGCCAGGAGGCCGAACCAGCTCTCCGGCGGGCAGCAGCAGCGGGTGGCGCTGGCGCGGGCGATCGTCAACCGGCCACGGGTGCTGCTGCTCGACGAGCCGCTGGGCGCGCTCGACCTGAAGCTGCGCGAGCAGATGCAGGTGGAGCTGAAGACGATCCAGGACGACGTCGGGATCACCTTCATCTACGTCACCCACGACCAGGACGAGGCGCTGACGATGTCGAATCGGATCGCCGTCTTCAACGAGGGCCGGATCGAGCAGGTCGGAACCCCGACCGAGGTCTACGAGCGTCCCGGCCAACCCCTTCGTCGCCGGCTTCGTCGGCGTCTCGAACCTGCTGGAGCGCGACGGGCGCCGGTTCACGGTGCGGCCGGAGAAGGTGACGATCGTCGAGAACGGGAAGCTGCCGCAGGGCCTGCACGTCGAGGCCGGGACGATCCGGGACGTCTCCTACGCCGGGATGATCACCCGCTACCTGATCGAGCTTGGAGGCGGGCGGAGAACTTCAAGTGGTCCGCCAGAACCTGGAGACCTCCTCAGCGGAGGCCCAGGAGCAGCGTGGACGGAAAGTGAAAATCGGGTGGCGCGCGGATCAGACCGTCGCCGTCCAGGGAAGAGGAGGAATCAACGTGAGCAGACTTCGAGCTCACCCCGCCTGGGTGCCCGTCCTGATCATTGGGGCGTTGGCGCTCGCAATGCTGGCGATCGCCGGCTGCGGGGGCGACGATGATGACGACGGCGGCGGCGCCGACACCAGCGCAGCGCTCACCGAGGTCGGGCCCGGTGAGGGCGAGCTGAACCTCATCTGCTGGACCGCTACTGCGAGGACGGGTCCAACGACCCCAAGGTCGACTGGATAACCGACTTCGAGAAGCAGACCGGCTGCCAGGTCAACGTCAAGATCGGCAACACCTCCGACGAGATGGTCGAGCTGATGAGGAGCGGCCAGTACGACGGCGTCTCGGCCTCGGGCAACGCGACCGCCCGGCTGGTCGAGGGCGGCGACGTCGACCCGGTCAACATCGGACCTCGTCCCGAACTACGAGACCGTGTTCGAGGACCTCAAGGACCAGCCGTACAACACGTTCGACGGGACCAACTACGGGATCCCGCACGGACGTGGCGCCGACCTGCTGATCTGGAACACCGACGAGGTGAAGCCCGACCCGACCTCGTGGGGCGTCATCCTCGATCCGGCCCAGGCGTCGAAGTACAAGGGCAAGATCAGCGTCTACGACGACCCGATCTACATCGCCGACGCCGCGGTCTACCTGAAGGCGCACAACCCCGATCTGGGGATCGACGATCCGTACGAGCTCGACGAGGAGCAGTTCAACGCGGCGGTCGACCTGCTGAAGCAGCAGCAGCCGAACGTCGGCGAGTACTGGGCGGACTACGCGAAGCAGATTCAGTCGTTCACCAACGGCGACAGCGTCGTCGGCACCACCTGGCAGTACCAGTACTTCGCACTGCTCGATGAGAAGGTGCCGGTCAAGGCCCCCGGCGCCCCTACCGGGTTCGTGCCCGAGGAGGAGGGAGCAACCGGGTGGTCGGACACCTGGATGATCTCCTCCGAGGCCGCGCACCCGAACTGCATGTACCTGTGGATGAACCACATCACCGACCCGACTGTGAACGCCCAGGTCGCTGAGTGGTTCGGCGAGGCGCCCGCGCAGAGCCTTGCCTGCGATCACACGGAGGATCCACAGTTCTGCGAGAACTACCGACGCCGACGATCCGGCCTTCTGGGAGAAGGTCTACTTCTGGAAGACGCCGCTCGCCGACTGCGGCGACGACCGAGGGTCCGTATGCAAGGACTACAACGACTGGGTCGCCGCCTGGACCGAGATCAAGGGGTGATGTCTCTGGCCGAGATCACCTCGTGATTGAAGTGCCGTGGAAGCGTCCGGCGTAGCAGCCGGAGCGGAAAGGAGGTCGGCGGGCCGCAGGCTCGCCGACCTCTTCCACGGCCGCCAACGGCTGCAGCTCGGCTCGCTGCTCGCCGGCCCCGTGGGCTGGCTGGTGATCGGCTACCTCGGCTCGCTGTTCGTCCTTCTGATCGCCGCCTTCTGGTCCGTCAACGCCCTCAGCGGCGAGCTCGACAAGAGCTTCAGCCTCGACAACTACCAGGAGCTCCTCGACAACGCGGTCTACAAGGACGTCGCCCTGCGAACGATCGGGATCGCCGCAGCGGCGACGGTGACCGACATCCTCCTCGCCTTCCCGATCGCCTTCTACATGGCGAAGGTGGCGAGCCCGCGGATGAAGGGATTGCTGGTGGTGGCGATCCTGATGCCGCTCTGGTCCTTCTACCTGGTCAAGGTCTACGCCTGGCGGACGATGCTGTCCTCGGGCGGGATCATCAACTGGGCGCTCGACCCGATCGGGCTCGAGGGCCCCGGCTACGGCAGCACCGCTGTCTGGCTGGTCGAGAGCTACCTCTGGCTCCCGTTCATGATCCTGCCGATCTACGCCGGGCTCGAGCGGATTCCCAACTCGATGATCTCGGCCTCGGAGGACCTCGGCGCGAAGCCGTGGACCACCTTCAGGCGGGTGGTGCTGCCGCTGGTCTTCCCGGCGGTTGTCGCGGGCTCGATCTTCACCTTCTCGCTGACCCTCGGGCGACTACATCACCCCGTCCCTGGTCTCCCCCGACACCCAGTTCATCGGCAACGTCGTCTTCTCGAACATCGTCAACAACCGGCCCCTTGCCTCGGCCTTCGCCACGGTGCCGATCGTGGTGATGGTCATCTACCTGCTGATCGCGCGGCGGCTGGGGGCCTTCGAGCACCTATGAGGCTCTCGCCGGCCACCAGGAACCTGCTCCGCGGAGGGGTCGGCATCACCCTCGCCTTCATCTACGTGCCGCTGATCGTGATCGCGGTCTACGCCTTCAACGGCGGCAACACGCCTGAGTGGCCGCTCGACAGCCTCACCACCGAGTGGTTCGGGAAGGCGGTCGAGAACCAGGGCGCCCAGGACGCGCTGGTCAGCTCCCTCAAGGTCGGGGGCGCTGGCGACGGCGATCGCCCTCGTGCTCGGCACCCTCGCCTCGCTTCGCGGTCGGCCGCTACCGCTTCTTCGGCCGCGAGACGATCTCGTTCCTGGTGGTGCTGCCGATCGCCCTGCCGGGGATCGTCACCGGGGTCGCGCTCAGCAACACCTTCACCCAGGTCTTCGGGGTCGACCTCAGCCTGTTCACGGTGGTCGTCGGCCACGCCACCTTCTGCATCGTCGTCGTCTACAACAACGTGATCGCGCGGCTGCGGCGGGTGTCCGGAAACCTCGAGGACGCCTCGGCCGACCTCGGCGCCCACACCTGGCAGACCTTCCGCCACGTCACCCTGCCGAGCATCCAGACCGCCCTGGTGGCCGGCGGACTGCTCGCCTTCGCCCTCTCCTTCGACGAGATCATCGTCACCACGTTCACCCTCGGCGCCGGAGACCAGACGCTGCCGATCTGGATCTTCAGCAACCTCTTCCGGGGCCAGCAGCTGCCGATCACCAACGTGGTCGCGGTGATCGTCGTCCTGATCTCGATCATCCCCGTCTACCTCGCCCACCGCCTCACCCGCGAGGAGAGCATCGCCGCCCGGGCGGGCCCCGATCGCGGAGTCGACGGCCGTCCCTGAGCTGAGAAACCGAGCCTGGCTAGGACGAGGTCGATCGACGAAACGAGCGTGCTGAAAACGCACGTGAGTGAGTCGATCGACCGAGGACGACGCCAGGCGACGGTTTGCAGGCTCTAGGAGATGTTCGCCATCACGTGCTTGATGTTCGTGTAGTCCTCCAGCGAGTACATCGACAGGTCCTTGCCGTAGCCCGACTGCTTGTAGCCGCCGTGCGGCATCTCGGAGGCGATCGGGATGTGGTCGTTGATCCAGACGCAGCCGAAGCGGAGCGCTTTCGAGACCCGCAGCGCCCGGCCAATGTCGCGCGTCCAGACCGAGGAGGCGAGGCCGTAGCGGGTCCCGTTCGCCCACTCGATCGCCTTCTCCTCGCTGGTGAACGGCTGGACGGTGATCACCGGGCCGAAGATCTCGTCCTGGATCATCTCGTCGCTCTGCTTCAGCCCCGCGACCACTGCCGGCTTCAGGAAGAAGCCGGGGCGCCGTGGCTCCTTGCCGCCGGTGACGATCTCGGCGCTCGCGGGCGCCCGGTCGAGGAACCCCTCGACCCGCTTCCGCTGGCGCTCCGAGTTGAGCGGCCCGAGCTCGGTCTTCCCGTCCAGGGTGTCGCCGAGCTTCATCCCCTTGGCCTGCTCGGCGAGGCCGGAGACGACGTCGTCGTAGACCTTCTTCGACGCCAGCACCCTGGTCGCGGCGGTGCAGTCCTGGCCGGCGTTGTAGTAGCCGGTGCCCGCGATCGTCTCCATCGCGGTCTCCATGTCGACGTCGTCGAAGACGACCACCGGCGCCTTCCCGCCGAGCTCGAGGTGGACGCGCTTCAGGCTGTCGGCCGCCTCGCGGGCGATCCACTTGCCGGTCTCCGGTGAGCCGGTCAGCGAGACCATGTCCACGTCGGGGTGGGTGACCAGGCTTGCGCCGGCCGGCTGGCCGTGCCCGCCGATGAAGTTGGCGACGCCCGGCGGGAGATGCTCGGCGCAGAGCTCGGCGAGGACCGACAGAGTGGTCACCGGGGTGGTCTCTGCGGGCTTCAGGACGAGGGTGTTGCCGGCGGCGAGTGCCGGGGCGATCTTCCAGATCGCCATCATCAGCGGGTAGTTCCAGGGCGTGATCTGCCCGACCACCCCGACCGGCTCGCGGCGAACGAACGAGGTGTAGCCCTCCAGGTACTCGCCGGCGGCGCGGCCCTCGAGGTTGCGCGCGGCGCCCGCGAAGTAGCGGAGGTTGTCGGCCATGAACGGGATCTCGTCCTCGAGGAACGCCGACCGGGGCTTGCCGGCGTCCGCCGCCTCGAGATCGGCGATCTCCTCGGCGCGCTCCTCGATCCCGTCGGCGATCTTCAGCAGCGCGGCGGAGCGGTCGGCGGGGGTCGCCGTCCCCCACTGCTCGAAGGCGCCCCTGGCCGCCTTCACCGCGGCATCAACGTCCTTCTTGGTCGAGAGCGGCGCTCTCGCGATCACCTCGCCGGTGGCGGGGTTGACGACCGCCTCGCGCTTGCCGTCGACCGGGGCGACGAACTTGCCGCCGATCATGTTCTTGAGCGAGGCCGGCCTCGAGTTCCGGCTCTTCGCCTTCGCCTTGCTCGAGGTGCGCCTTGCCGTTGCGGTTGCCATCTTTCCTCCTTGGTCAGGCTTTCTGTTTGCTGTCGAGCACTTCCTCGACCGGCGTGTGCTCGATGCCAACGCCCTCGGCGACGGCCGGGTGAGTCACCCTACCGGCGGCGACGTTGATCCCGAGCCTAAGCCCCGGATCGCGACGCGCGGCCTCGGCGACGCCGTAATCGGCGAGGGCGATCGCGTAAGGAAGCGTTGCATTGGTGAGCGCGAAGGTGGAGGTGATCGGAACCGCGCCGGGCATGTTGGCGACGCAGTAGTGGGTGATCCCGTCGACCTCGAAGGTGGGATCGCGGTGGGTGGTCGGGTGGGAGGTCTCGAAGCACCCGCCCTGGTCGATCGCGACGTCGACCAGCACCGCGTGGCGCTTCATCAGCTTCAGTTGCCCCCTGCGGACGACCTTGGGGGCCCGGGCGCCATGGACGAGCACCGCGCCGATCACCAGATCGGCTCGCGGCAGCATCTCCTCGATCGAGAGGGTCGACGAGTAGACGGTCGAGGCGCGGCCTCCGAAGGCGACGTCGAGCTCGCGGAGCTTGTCGATCGAGACGTCGTAGACGAAGACGTCGGCCTCCATCCCGATCGCGATGAAGGCGGCGTTCATGCCGACGGCGCCGCCGCCGATCACCATCACCGTCGCTGCCGCGACCCCGGGAACGCCGCCGAGGAGGATGCCGCGGCCGCCGAGCGGCTTCTCGAGGAAGAAGGCACCCGCCTGGGTCGCGATCTTCCCGGCGACCTCGCTCATCGGGGCGAGCAACGGAAGCTGCCCCCGAGAGTCCTCGACCGTCTCATAGGCGACACAGACGGCGCCGCTCTCCTGGAGGCCGCGGGTGAGATCGGGGTTCGGCGCCAGGTGGAGATAGGTGAACAGGGTCTGCCCCGCCCTCAGCATCTCGACCTCGGCGGGCTGCGGCTCCTTCACCTTCAGGACCATCTCGGCCTGCTCGAAGACCGTGGCGGCGTCGGGGACGATCATCGCTCCCTGGGCGGCGTAGGCGTCGTCGCCGAGGGCGCTGCCCTCACCGGCACCCGCCTGGAGCAGCACCTGGTGACCGTGTTCGGCGAGCTCGCGGGCTCCAGCCGGGGTGAGGGCGACTCGGTACTCGTCCTCCTTGATCTCGTTGGGGACCCCGACCTTCATCTCGTCATCCTCGCGAACAGCGGCTGGGCCTCGGCGCTGCGTGCCGACGTGACCTCGAATCGAACCCCTCGGCCCTCGAGCTCGGCGAACATCTCATCGGGATCGATGCAGCGCTCGGGCGGCATCGCTCCGACCGCGGTGATCCGGCCCCGAGCGAGGAGCCGCACGGCGGCGGCAGCCGGGGTCGCAGTGGAGACAACCCCGCCGCCGATCCCCCAGCGCTCGATCGGCTCGGTGACGCTCCGCGCCCGGACCGTGGTGTCCGCGCCGGCGGCCTCGACCAGGTGTACGGAGACGGTGCTGTCCGAAGGGGGCGATGCAGAGCGCGCCGCGTCGGCCACTCGCTCCTCGCTCGCCCCCACCAGCTCGTTCAGGTGCCGGAGTACCTCATCCGGCAGGGAGAGAGCAAAGGTGACATTCCTCGCGCCAAAGCTCCCGCCGAAGGTGAGCACCTCGGAATGAAGGGTGAAGATCGTTTCCGCTTCGCCGATCGGCTCGCCGAAGTCGATCGTCGGGCCTGTCTGCATCGGCTCGAGCTCCTCCGGCTTGCCGTTGATCAGGGCCATCGGCGGCATCGTCAGCTCGTCAAGCAGGGTGCGGACGGCGTAGGGGAAGCTCAGTCCCGAGGTCGGGGCGAGGTCCCTGCCCGCGGCGGCGACCGAGATCGACACCGGCTCGCCCGGAAGCTGGGCGACCGCGCGCACCGCGAGCAGGTTGGTCTTGCCGGGAGCCGAGCCGATCCCGAGCAGCGCGAGCAGGCCTTGGGCCTCGAAACGCGGCGAGAACGCGAGCTGCTCGCGGGTGACGTGGTAGAGACCGCCGAGATCCATGTAATGGCAGCCGGCCTCGAGGCAGGAGGTCATCGCGGCGAGGTTGATCCGGTAGGCCGCCGAGTTGACGAGAACGTCGATGCCGGCGAGGCGCTCGGTGAGGTTTGAGGTCGCGTCGGCCTCGTAGGCCTCGGCCTTGCCGAGGCCGTGATCGAGTGCCACCTCCTCGGCGCGCCGGAGGTCGAGGTCGAGCAGGCGCAGCGCCTGGACCTCCTCCGACTCGGCCAGGTCGCGGACGATCGCCGGGGCGATCGTGCCGCCGGCTCCAAGCACCGCGACCCTCACGCAATCAGCTCCTTCGCCCGCAGTGCGAGCCAGAGCTCGACCCGGTCGTTGGCCCGGCTCAGGTCCCTCCCGGTGAGCTCCTCGATCCTCTTGATCCGGTAGCGCAGCGTGTGCCGGTGGCAGTAACAGTCGCTGGCGGCGCGCTCCCAGTGGCCGTTGCGCTCGATGTAGGCCTCGAGCGAGCGCAGCAGCTCGCCCGCGTAGCGGTCGTCGGACTCCTCGATCGGGCCAAGGACCGAATCGCAGTAGAGGCGGAGCGCGTCGGTGTCCTGCACCGAGAGCAAAAGGGTGAAGGCGCCGAGGTCGCGGTGGGAGGCGACCTCAGGCCCGGCGCCGTTGGAGAAGCCGGTCGCCTCCAGCGCGCAGCGCGCCTCGTGGAAGGAGTGGCGCACCCGCTCCGTCGGCAGCGCCCGGCTGGAGGCTGCACGGGTCGGCCCGTGCGCGGCCTCGACCGCCTTCCTCGCCTCGGCCGCCAGCTCGATCGGATCCTCGTCGCCCGAGTCGACCACCGCGCAGAGGAGCTCGCGGCGGCCCGCGGGGTGGGGCGCGACCAAGGCGGGGCGGTTCCTGGCGGCGAGGAAGCCTTCCAGGGTCGGCTCGCCGGCGCCCGGATCGCCGAGCTCGAAGGCGAGGACCGCGGCGCGCTCGCCGATCCCGAACGGCGTCAGCCGGTCGCGAACGTCGTCCGGCGCCAACCGCCCGGAGAGCGTCGCCGCGAGGACCTCGCCGGAGAGCCGGCGCTCGGTCTCCCGGGCGACCCGCTCGCGCATCAGCCGCAGCGCCACCACGATCGCCGCCTGCTGCACGCAGAGGCGCTCGAAGTCACCGAGCTCTCCCGAGCGGCGGACGACGACCAGCCAGGCCTCCGCGGTGCCGCCGCGTGGCGAAACTGGGTGGGCGAGCGCCCGGCCGCGCAGCTCCGGCTGCGGGGGAACGAAGGGGGCGGCCGTGGCGCCCCGGGGCTGGACCTCGGCGCGGATCACCTCGGCGATCTCCGCCGAGAGGCGGCGCCCGCCCTGCGCCAGGGTCTCGCCGTGGGCGCCGAGAACCAGGGAGCTCCCCCCGACCGCGGCCGCGATCTCGCGGGCGATCTCATCGAGCCCGCCCCCTTCCAAGACCAGCCGCTCGAGACGCTCGTTGACCGCGATCCCGCGCGAGAGGACGTCGTACTGCTCGTTGACGAGGCGGCTGAAGGCGGCCTCCGTGATCGCGATGAACGGCATCTCGTAGGGCACCTCGAACACCGGGAAACCGAGCTTCTCGGCCTCCTCGACCAGCGGCTTCGGCAGCTCGGCGTGGTCGAAGCCTGTGCCGAAACCAACTCCAGCCAGCTCGCTGCTCGCCAGCAGCCTCACGTACTCGCGCTGGCGCTCGGCCGTGTCCAGGCTGAGGCCGGTGGTCAGCAGCAGCTCGCCCCCCGAAAGCCACGGGGTCGGGTCGCGGAGCTCGGACATGTGGACCCAGCGAATCTCGCGACCGTCGACGGCCTCGGCCCCGGCGGCGAGCTTCAGGCCGAGCTCCGAGATGAGGCTGTCGACGGTGAGCACGTCTACGGCGCGCCCGAGGCGCGATCGGGAAGGGACTGACCCTGACGCGGCGGGAGGCCTCTTCGAGCACCGGCCGGAGGACGTCCGTGATCTCCTCGAACTGCTCGCTGTCCGCGATCAGCGGAGGGGACAGCTGGACGACCGGATCGCCCCGGTCATCCGCCCGGCAGATCAGGCCGCGCCTGTAGAGCTCGCCGGAGAGATAGCCGCGCAGTAGCTGCTCGGACTCCTCGTCGTCCAGCGTCTCCTTTGTGTCCTTGTCCTTGACCAGCTCGATCGCAAAGAAGTAGCCGTCGCCGCGCACGTCTCCGACGATCGGGATGTCGTCGAGCGACTCGAGCGCCGCCCGGAACTCATCCTCCTTCGCCAGGACATGCCCACAGAGGTCCTCGCGCTCGAAGACGTCGAGGTTGGCCATCGCCACCGCGGCCGCCACCGGGTGGCCGGCGAAGGTCGAGCCGTGGGCGAAGCTCGCTGTGCCCTCGGAGTAGGGCTCGAACACCCGGTCGCTGACGATCATCCCGCCCATCGGGGCGTAGGCGGAGGTGAGCGCCTTGGCGACGGTCATGATGTCCGGCTGGTAGCCGTAGCGCTCACAGCCGAACCAGTGGCCGAGGCGGCCCCAGGCGCAGATCACCTCGTCGGAGATCAGGAGGACGTCGTGGCGGTCGCAGATCTCGCGGACCCGCTGGAAGTAGCCCTCCTGCGGCGGGATGCAGCCGCCGGCGTTCTGGAGCGGCTCGAGGATCACCGCCGCGACCGTCTCCGGGCCCTCGAAGAGGATCCGCTCCTCGATCTTGTCCGCCGCCCAGAGCGGGTCCCGGTCCTTGGGCCAGCGGTAGCTGTTGGTGTTGGGGACGTGGACCCCGCCCGGGGCGAGCGGCTCGAACTGGCTGCGCAGGGCCGGGATCCCGGTGGCGCTGAGTGCCCCTAGGGTGGTGCCGTGGTACGCGATCTCGCGGGCGACCACCTTGATCTTCTGGCCGTTGCCGCGCATCCGGTGGTAGCTGCGGGCCAGCTTCAGGGCCGACTCGACCGCCTCCGAGCCGCTGTTGGTGAAGAAGACCCGGTTCAGATCGCCCGGGGCGAGGGCGGCGATTCTGGTGGCGAGCTCGATCGCGCGCGGGTGCGCGTAGCTCCAGATGGTGACGAAGTCGAGCTCGCGCACCTGAGCGGCCGCCGCGTCGCCGAGCTCGGTGCGGCCGTGGCCGGAGTTGACGCAGAAGAGCGCCGAGAGGCCGTCGAGGTAGCGGTTGCCATGGATGTCCCAGACGTAGCAGCCGTCGCCGCGAACGATGATCGGCACCTCGTGCTCGGGGCCGAAGGACCCCATCCGGGTGAAGTGCATCCACAGGTGGCGCTGGGCCTGGGCCTGCAGCGACTCGGCTTCAACTTGGACCGTCTCAGGGGCGCTCGTCGTGGCCATCCGTCTCCTCCGATCTCACTAGCCTCAGCGTACAAAGCTACTCCCCGTCTGATGCCGCGGCAATCGGAATTCTGTTAAACGAGCGGGATTCCGATTGGACAGTCTGTACAAAGGAAGATGCAGCTTTTGGGGCTTTCGCCCCTTGCGACGTTCTGTCGAGCCGCCTACTCTCGCCCTCACCGCGGCGGCCAAAACGGGTGCCGCGGCTCGACGGAGGAGGAGACCAGGATGGAGAGCGCCTCGATCGCAGCGGGTTCCGAGGGACTCGACCTGGGTCGAAGGAGCTTGAAGACGCTTGCGCTCGGCCAGCTGTCGGACCTGGCGAGGCTGTGGGCGCGCTACATTCCGTGCGAGGAGTAGCCGGGTGAACGAGACTCAGCCAGGCGGGGAAGCGGGCAGACCTTGCGTCGAGTTGCGGGGCGTAACCAAGCGGTTCGCCAACCTGGTTGCCGTCGACGACCTCAGCCTGGCGGTCCCCGAGGGCGACTTCTTCACCCTGCTGGGGCCGAGCGGCTGCGGGAAGACGACGACGCTGCGGATGGTGGCCGGGTTCGAGGAGGCGACCACCGGCCGGGTCCTGATCGACGGCGAGGACGTCGCCGGCGTTCCTCCCTACAAGCGGCCGACCAACACCGTGTTTCAGAGCTACGCGCTGTTCCCCCACCTCAGTGTCAAGGACAATGTCGCCTTCGGCCTCAAGCGCAAGCAGGTCGATAGGGCGGAGATCTCGCGGCGGGTCGAAATGGAGCTGGAGCGCGTCGGGCTCGCGAGAGAGGCGAACCGGCGCCCCGCCCAGCTCTCCGGCGGCCAGCAGCAGCGGGTGGCGCTGGCGCGGGCGCTGGTCAACCTGCCGAAGGTGCTGCTGCTCGACGAGCCGCTCGGCGCACTCGACCTGAAGCTCCGCAAGGGCCTCCAGGTCCAGCTGAAGCAGATCCAGCGCGACGTCGGGATCACCTTCCTCTACGTCACCCACGACCAGGAGGAGGCGTTGACGATGTCGGACCGGATCGCGGTGATGAACCACGGGCGGATCGAGCAGGTCGCCGACCCAGAGGAGGTCTATGACAAGCCGGCGACCTCGTTCGTCGCGGGCTTCATCGGCGTCTCCAACCTGATGCCGGGCGTGGTCAAGAGCGGCGGCGCCAACGGCGAGGTCCAGCTCGACAGCGGAGTCGCCGTCAGGGCAGACGTCGACGGGTTCGCGGCCGGAGACCGCTGCAACGCGGTCGTCCGGCCCGAGAAGCTCTGGATCACCGCCGAGGGCGAGAAGGTCGATGGCAAGCTCCCGAGCGTCGAGGGGCTCGGTCGAGAGCTCCCTCTACCTCGGCACCTCGACCCAGATGCTGGTGCGGCTGCCCGACGACGTGGTGATGACCGTTCTCTGCCCGAACACCGACGAGGAGGAGCGGAGGAGGCTGCCCGGTGGCGGGGCGAAGGTGAAGCTTTCATGGGCGCCCGAGCACATGCATCTCGTTCGGGAGTCAGATCAAGGCGGCGGCAGGGCCGCGAATGCGGAAGAGCAGGCGCAGGTCGCCTGATCGACGACAAGGAGGAATCACGTGAGCAGCAATCGCAAACTGAGGGCGTTCGTAGTGGCCGCGATGGCGCTTGCCGCGACGCTCGCCCTGGCCGCCTGCGGCGGCGACGACGAAGTAGGCGGCGGCAGCGACCAGCCGACCGAGGTCGCCACGACCGGGCCGGTCGAGCGGCGAGCTCAATATCTCGAACTGGGTCGGCTACATCGACAAGGGCGAGGGCAACACGATCGACGAGTTCGAGGCCAAGTACCCGGGGACCACGGTCAACTACATCGAGGACGTCAACGACAACGTCGAGTTCTTCGGCAAGCTCCAGCCTCAGCTACAGGAGGGCGAGTCCGGCGGTCGCGACATCTTCGTCGTCACCGACTGGATGGCGAAGCAGATGTACGACCTCGGCTACCTGCAGGAGATCAACCTCGAGGACATGCCGAACGTGCGAGGCGAACCTCCTCGACGGCCTCGCGCAGTCCGCCGTTCGACCCGGAGCGCACCTTCTCGGTGCCCTGGCAGGTCGGGCCTCGCCGGCCTGATCGTCAACACGAAGCTGGCGCCGGACATCCGCTCGGTCAACGACCTGTTCGACCCCAAGTACAAGGGCAAGGTCACGGTGCTCACCGAGATGCGCGACACCGTGCCGCTGATGATGCTGGCCGACGGGGTCGATCCGACGGAGGCGACGACGGAGGACTGGCTGGCGCAGATCGACGAGCTCAAGGAGGCCTCGCGAGTCGGGTCAGCTTCGACGCTTCACCGGCAACGACTACATCCAGGACCTGACCAACGAGAACGTGGTCGCGGCGATCGCCTGGTCCGGGGACATCGGGCTGATCGACAACCCGGACACGGAGTTCCGGATGCCGACCGAGGGCTGCACCCTGTTCTCGGACAACGCGGTGATCCCGGTGGGGGCGCCGAACACGCCGGCGGCGCTGGCCTGGATGGACTTCGTCTACGACCCGGCGGTCCAGGCCGACATCACGGAGTACGTCCAGTACGTGAGCCCGGTCAAGGGCGTCCAGGAGATCCTCGCGCGAGCGCGATCCGAAGCTCGGCAACAACCAGCTGATCTTCCCGGACGAGGAGTTCACCGCGAACTGCGTCCCGCAGCCCGATCCACCGGGCGGCCCCGAGGGGGTCCAGCAGGTGACCGAGGCGTTCCAGGACGTGGTCACCGACTAGGCCAAGGGGCGGCGCCGGCGAAGAGGAAGTCGATTGAGATCGCGATGACCTTTCGCCGGCGCCTGATCCCCTACTGGCTGCTGCTTCCGGGAGCGATCTGGCTCGCTCTCTTCTTCGTCGTCCCCATGTACTTCATGGGGGAGCTGGCGCTGCGCACGGGGACCTTCACCGAGGGGTTCCAGTCCGGGTTCGAGGTCTCGAACTTCAGCGATTCGCTCTCGGGCAACACCGACCAGCTGGTGCGCTCGTTCATCTACGCGGGCACGGCCACCCTGATCGCCCTCCTGATCGCCTACCCGCTCGCCTACGCGATCGCGCTGCGGGCGGGCCGCTGGAAGCTGCTGCTGCTGTTCGCGGTGATCGCCCCGTTCTTCACCACCTACCTGATCCGGACGATCGCCTGGAAGACGATCCTCGCGGACCAGAGCCCGATCGTGGACGTCCTCCAGTTCATGCAGCTGGTGCCCGAGGACGGCCGCGTACTCGCCACCGGCGGGGCGGTGATCGCCGGCCTCACCTACAACTTCCTCCCGTTCATGATCCTGCCGATCTACGCCAGCCTCGAGCGAATCGACACCAGCCTGATCGAGGCCGGCAAGGATCTCTATGCCTCCGCCACCCAGACCTTCCTTCGGGTGACCCTGCCGATCACCATGCCCGGAATCGTCGCCGGGGTTCTGCTCACCTTCATCCCGGCGGTCGGCGACTACGTCAACGCCGAGATCCTCGGAGGCACCGGCACCTCGATGATCGGCAACGTGATCCAGTCCCTCTACCTCGAGCAGCGCAACTACCCTGAGGCGGCGGCGCTGTCATTCCTGATGATGGCGGCGATCCTCGCCGTGGTCCTCGTCTATCTGCGGGTGGCCGGGACGGGCGCGTTCATGGGCGAGGAGGAGGAGCGGCGCTAGATGGAAGCCGGCACGATCACGGCGCGCCGTGCGACGAGGTCCCCCTTGGCGGCCGCCTGGGGCTGGCTGCGGCGCAACGCCCTGATGATCTTCGCGGGGCTCGCGGTCCTCTACATGCTGGTGCCGATCCTGGTGATCGTCCTCTTCTCCTTCGACGCCGGCAACCCTCAGGGGGAGCTCGACTTCACCTTCAGCGGCTTCACCCTGGAGAACTGGAGCGATGCCTTTGCGGTCGAGGCGGTGAACGACTCGATGATCACCAGCCTCGAGCTCGCCGCGCTCTCGACGATCGCCTCCACCGCGATCGGCACCCTGATGGCGATGGCGCTCGTCCGCTATCAGTTCTTCGGCAGGCGGGCGACCAACCTGCTGATCGTGCTGCCGCTGGCGACACCGGAGATCGTGATCGGCGCCGCGCTGCTCTCGCTGTTCATCACCTACAACCTCAACCTCGGCTTCCAGACGCTGTTCATCGCCCACGTGATGTTCTCGATCAGCTTCGTCGTCATCGTCGTGCGCTCGCGATTGATCGGCTTCGACCGCAGCATCGAGGAGGCGGCCGCCGACCTCGGTGCGACGCCGCTCACCACCTTCCGGTTGGTCACCTTGCCCCTGCTCGCTCCCGGGATCGTCGCCGCCGCGCTGCTCGCCTTCGCCCTCTCGATCGACGACTTCGTGATCTCGAACTTCAACTCGGGGACCACAGTCACCTTCCCGCTCTACATCTTCGGCGCCCAGCTGCGCGGGATCCCCGTCCAGGTCAACGTCCTGGCGACGATGCTGTTCGCGGTCACCGTGATCGCGATCATGCTGGTGCTCTGGCAGCAGCGCCGCGCCGAGCAGCTGGCTTCCGTGCGCCCGTTGCAGGAGGTTTGAGTGGCCTCCGATCACGGTATCCCGGAAGTGTGCGAACCGGGGAGATCGCGCTCGAGCGAACGGATGCCGGATTGGCGTTCCTTGCAATCAAGGGAGAGCATGACCTGAGCACGGCGCCGCTGCTGCGTCAACGGCTCGACGGATTGATCGCCGAGGGTGTTCCGATCGTCGTCGACCTCTCCCCGGCGACCTTCATCGACTCCTCCATCCTCGGGGTGATCCTCGACGCCAGGCGGCGCGCCGAGGCGGACCACCTCGGCTTCGCGGTCAGCCAGGCGAACGGGGGGGACCCGGTGGGACGCGTTCTCGCGATCACCGGCCTGCGCGGCGAGCTCCCGGTGCACGAGAGCCGCGAGGCGGCCGCGACGGCGGCGCTAACCAACTCGTCCGGAAAGAGTCCCGCATGAGCTCCCCCGACCTTCATCTCCTCCTCCCCGCGAAGGCCGAGAACGTGCTCGTCGTCCGTCAGGCCGTCGCCGGGCTCGGCGAGGCGATCGGCCTACCCGAGCAGCGGATCGACGATCTGAAGACGGTGGTCACCGAGGCCTGCAACAACGTCGTCATTCATGCCTATGACGAGGGCCCCGGTCCGCTCGAGGTCACGGCGGAGGCCGGTGAGGGTGAGATCGCGGTGATCGTCGCCGATCGCGGGCGCGGCTTCGAGCCGCGGCCGAACCCCGCCGGCGACGCCTCCCTCGGCCTCGGGCTTCCGCTGATCGCCTCGCTCTCCGACAGCTTCGAGATCAGCGGCGGTGCCGGGGAGGGAACCCGGACCACGATCCGTTTCGGCTACACACCCCCGGTCGGTCGCGACAACGGCACTCCCGGGACCGAGCGACTCGAGGAGGCCCTTTCGATGGAGCTCACTCCGGGTGCGGCGGTGCGGCCGGTTCTCGCCCGGGTGCTCGGGGTGATGGGCTCGCGGGCCGATCTCTCGGTCGACCGGCTCGCCGACAGCATGCTGCTCGGCGACGCGGTCTCCTCCCACGCGCCCGCCGACTTCAGCGATGGTCAGGTTGGCCTCTCGATCAATGACGCCGAGGGCACCCTCGGCGTCCGGGTGGGGCCCCTGATCGAGGGCGGGGGAGAGCGGATCCTGGCGCAGATGGAGCTTCCCGGGGGCGGCTCGCTTCGGAAGCTCGCCCGCTCGATGGAGGTGACCAAGGGCGTCGCCTCCGACGGGAGCTCCGCCGAGTTCCTGGTCTTCGAGATCGCGACCTAGCCTGAAACGGCTCGCTCCTCCAACATCAACCGGGTCGCTCCCGGGGGGAGCGCCTCGAATCAGCGGAGCGCCCTCGCATCGGCTAGTCGCCCTCGCCCTCCGGAACCTCGCGGCGCAAGCGGTCGACGGCGGCACGGAGGATCCGGGAGACGTGCATCTGGGAGACGCCGACCTGCTCGGCGATCTCGCTCTGGGTCATGTCCTCGACGAAGCGCAGATGAAGGACTCGGCGGTCGCGCTCGGAGATCTCCTGTAGCACCGGCGCGATCGCGGCCCCGTACTCGACCGTGTTGAAGGCCGGGTCCACCTCGCCGATCCGGTCTCCCAGCGGCGTCGGCTCGTCTCCGTCGCCGACGGTGGAGGCCGCATCGAGGGACACCGCATGATGCCCCTGGGAGGCATGCATCGCCTCCAGCACCTCCTCCTCGGAGGCCTCGATCCGCTGGGCGATATCGCGCACAGTCGGCGCGTGCCCAAGCTTGGCCGGCAGCTCGGCGGTCGCCCGCTCGACTCGGAGGATCCGCTCCTGGACGTCGCGGGGCACGTGCACGGACCAGCCCCGGTCGCGGAAGTGGCGCTTGAGCTCGCCGAGAATGGTGGGGACGGCGAAGGTCGAGAAGGCGGTGCCGCGCTCGGGGTCGAAGCGGTCTATCGCCTTGACCAGGCCGACGCTCGCAACCTGGACCAGGTCGTCGAATGGCTCCGCCCCTCCCGCGTACCGAGCCGCGAGGCGCCGGGCGAGCGGCATGAACCGGTCCACCAGCTCCTCCCGAACGGTCGGCGAGCTCTCTCTGGCGAATCGCCGCAGCAGCTCCCGCTCGTCGGCGAGCTGCTCACCCGGGCCGGGTGAGGGAGGTCCAAAACTCTGGTCTGCGGTCGAGACAGGTTCGTCCATGGGAGATTTGCCCCTTGCGGCCCGCCTGCGAACCTACTCTTCCGCCTGCAGCCACCCGCACAATAGCTTCCCTTGCGACCCGGCCCACCCCAGCGCCAAGCTGACAAAGGCCACCGCTGACGGCGAGCGGACCCGACTCGCTCCAGCGACACAAAGCGCAACTGCAACGTAATCCCTGGACAAGAAATGCTGACGAATGCGCGTTTAGCGCCAGGCACAGAGGGGTAAGCCCGACTTGAGTCGAGGCAGCGGGCGGGCGTTCGGAGACCCCCTACTCTGGCGCCCGCCCACATAAATCGCCTCGTCTCCGCCGGGCTTAGCCTCGGCGCAGGCGGGCGGTAAGGGCGGCCGGTTTCCTTCTCCCCCTGGTCGTCCTTCCCCGCCATCCTCAAAACGGCATCGATGGCTAGCCTCGGGTGCCACGATCTGATCGCGGGAGCGGCTCCATAGACTCGCCCGCGTGATGGCCGACCAGCACGAAACCCCCTACCTCGACGCGGTCGTCGCCTACGTCGCCCGGGAGCCGGGCCGCCTGCACGTCCCTGGCCACAAGGGGACGGATGCCGATCCGGGGCTGATCGAGGCGCTCGGCGCCGCGGCGATACTGCACGACGTTCCGCCCGGGATCGAGGGGATCGACATCGGACCCGCTCCGACCCCCTTCCAACGCGCCCAGGAGCTCGCCGCGGACGCATGGGGCGCCCGGCGCAGCTGGTTCCTGGTCAACGGCGCCTCGGGCGGAAACCACGCGACATGCATGACCTTCGCCCACGCCAGCAAGGAGACCCGGGCCGGTCCTCCCGACAGGGGCAACGTCGTGGTGCAGCGGAACGTCCACTCCTCGACCATCGACGGCTTCGTCCTCTCGGGGCTCCGTCCCAGCTTCGTCCAGCCCGAGATCGACGCGGAGCTGGGGATCGCGCACTGCGTCACCGCCGAGGCTCTCGAAGCGGCCCTGGATCGGGCGCCAGAGGCGGTCGCGGCGATGATCGTCTCTCCCACCTACTTCGGAGCGGTCGCCCGGGTGGGGGAGCTGGCGGAGGTCGCCCATGCGCGCGGCATCCCGCTTGCCGTGGACGAGGCCTGGGGCGCCCACCTCTACTTCCACGACCAGCTTCCGGCCGGCGCGCTGCGCGAGGGCGCCGACCTGGTGCTCTCCAGCACCCACAAGATCGTCGGCAGCCTCACCCAGACGGCGATCCTCCACCTCGGGGACACGGAGCGAATCGACGAGGCGATCGTCGACCGCTCCGTCACCCTGATCGAGTCGACCAGCCCCAACGCTCTGCTGACCGCCTCGCTGGACGCAGCCCGGCGCTTCGCCGCCATCAGAGGCCAGGAGCTGCTCTCGGAGACAATCGAGACCCTGGCGAGGACTCGGGAGCGGATCCGCGAGATCCCCGGCCTCGACGTCCTCGACGAGCGGCTCGCCGGCCGCGACAGCGTCGCCGGCTGGGACCCGCTGCGGCTCTCGATCGACGTCCGCGGCACCGGCGCGACCGGGCATAGGATCGCCCAGCTGATGCGCGAGCGCGACGACATCGTCCTCGAGCTCTTCTCCGAGAATGTGGTCGTCGCCGTTTTCGGGCTCCCCGAGAGGGCCGCGGCGGCGGCGGAGAGGCTGGTCGAGGGCCTCCGGCACGCAGCCGAGGCGATAGTGCCGGCCGACGTCGCCGAGCGCGGCGCCTTCGCCGAGCCGCCGCCCTGGGGCCCGTTGGAGCTTGCACCGCGCGACGCCTTCCTCGGCGCCCAGGAGGTCGTCCCCTTCGAGCGAGCCGAGGGGAGAATCGCCGCCGAGTCGCTGGCCGCATACCCGCCCGGTGTCCCCAACGTGCTTCCCGGGGAGCGCCTCACCGCCCCCACCCTCGCCTACATCGCCGACTCCCTCGCCCACGGCGGCCTCGTCCGGGGAGCCAGCGACCGGTCCCTGCGAACGATCCGGGTGGTGCGCGAGTGAACCCGGCGGAGCCGGCCTGGGGAGTCGATTCCGAGCACGGGCGGCTGCTCGACGTGCTGCTGTGCAAGCCGGACAACTTCAGCTGGCTCCCCACCAGCGCGATCTCGCGCGCGACCCTCGAGTCCGGAGCGCGCTTCGAGCCGGCCGCGGCCCACGCCCAGCACGCGCGAGATGATCGCCGTCTACGAGCAGACGCGGGGTGCGCTGCCACTACCTCGAGCCCGACCCGGCGCTCGCCTACCAGGTCTTCACCCGCGACTCGAGCGCCATGGGCCCGAACGGGACCGGTGATCACCCAGCTCAACCAGTGGTGGCGACGCGGCGAGTACGCGGCCGCGATCCGCTTCTACGCCGGCCGCGGGATCGCGATCCGCGGGATGATCACCGCCGCGCTCGCTGGAAGGCGGCGACGTGATGATCGTCGAGCCCGGCACCGTCCTGATCGGCTTCGGCGAGAGCCGCACCCTGGAGCCGGCGGCCCGCCAGCTCGCCGACTGGTTCGAGGAGGATGGCTGGGAGGCGCGGCTGCAGCCAATTCCGGACCGCTTCGTCCACATCGACGTGCTCGTCTCGGTGCTGGCGGAGAAGCTGGCCGCGGTCTGCACCGAGGTGCTCCCCAGCGGCGCCGTGAGGTGGCTTCGTGACAAGGGGTTCGAGATCATCGAGGTCTCGGCGGATGAGGCGTTCAGGCTCGGCGTCAACGCGATCTCGCTCGGCGGCGACCGGGTGCTCTCCGCCGCCGGGGCGGCGGAGCTGAACGACGCGATGCGGGCGCGCGGCCTCACGGTCCACGACCCGGACCTCTCGATGTTCACCCTCGGCGGCGGGGGCGCCCACTGCCTCGCCCAGGCGCTGCGCCGCGAGCGGCTCGGATGAGCGGCGTCGCCGAGGCGCCCGCGATCGACCCGGCGCGGGTGATCGCCGATCTCCGCGAGCTCGACGCCCGCACCGGCGGCCCCGGGGGCGCCCGGCGGCTCTGCTGGGGGGAGGAGTGGCGGGCGGCCCGGGAGCTCCTCGGCGAGCTCCTCGCCGAGATCGATCTCGAGCCCGAGCGCGACGAGGCCGGCAACCTCTGGACGTATCTACCCGGCGAGCGGGAGCCGGCCCTGGCGCTCGGCTCCCACCTGGACTCGGTCCCGGAGGGCGGCTGGCTGGACGGCGCGCTCGGGGTGATGGCCGGCGCTCGGCGTCCTCCGGGCCTGGGCAATCGCCGGCGACCGGCCGCCTCGCACCCTCGCGCTGGTCGACTGGGCAGACGAGGAAGGGGCCCGCTTCGGGCGCAGCCTTTTCGGCAGCTCGGCCGCGTCCGGCACCTTCGACCCCGAGGAGCTGGCGGGCGCCGAGGACGCTGACGGGCCTGACCGCGGCGGAAGTCCTGGCCGAGAACGGGATCGAGCTGGGCCGGGTGACCGAGGCCCGATCGAGGCTCGAGCGGATCGGCTCCTATCTCGAGCTTCACATCGAGCAGGGCCCGGTGCTCGAGTTGAAGGGGATCGCCACCGCCGCCGTCAGCGGCTGCACCGGAGTGGAGCGGCACCGCTTCCGGATCTCAGGGCGTGCCTCGCACGCCGGCACCACGCCGATGGGGGCCCGGCGGGACGCCGGCCTGGCGGCGGCGGCAGCCGCCCTGCAGGTTGAGGCGATCGCGGTCGAGGGGGGCGGCGTCGGCACCGTCGGGGTCCTCGAGCTAGAGCCGGGGACACCGACCGTCATTCCCGGTACAGCGGAGATGGTTGTCGACCTGCGCCACCCCGATCGGGAGCCGCTGGCGCAGATGTTGGAGGAAGTGCGGGGGGCGCTCGCGTCGTCCGCCGAGGAGCGCCGCTGCGAGCTGGGCGAGGAGCCTGTCTGGCGGATAGAGCCGATCTCCTTCGATCCCGAGCTGGTGGAGAAGGCCCGCGAGGCCTGCGAGGAGGTCACCGGCACCGGGTTCGGGCTCACCAGCGGCGCCCTCCACGACGCGGCCGAGGTCGCCCGCCGCCTCCCCGCAGCGATGATCTTCTGCCGCTCCGCCGGAGGGATCAGCCATAGCCCCAAGGAGGACAGCGCCGAGCCCGACCTCCGGGCGGCGATCGAGGCCTTCGGCTTGCTGGCCGGACGCTGCCTCGGGAATTGATCGGCTTCGCAACTAAACGGGTCGCTCCTCGGCTTCGCCTGCGGAGCGCCCTCGCATAACCCGCGACTGCAAGGCACCTTGTGTGTTCCGAGGGGTGCCGCCGCTAGCTTCACCCGGCTGGCTCGTCCGCGTTATGGCAGGTATCAGAACCGACACCCGGAGCGGCATCTCCGCGCGCGCCCGTCGTCCATTCGCGGCGGCGCTCGTCTCGCTGATCGCGGCCCTGGCCCTGCTGTCTGTCGAGGGAGCCGCCTCGCCGCCGGCCGCGGAGGCCCAGGTGAGTTGCCCGCCTTTGCCTCCGGGGCTCAGCCCGGTCGGCCCCGGCCCCACCCGCTTCACGATGTTGATTCGGATCAACCAGCAGGTAAACGTCGACACCTACACGAACTTCAACGAGGCGACCGGCGGGCTGGGCGGCCGGGTTCGCCCCCAGGACATCTTCGTGATCAACACCCGCTTCCAGACCACCACCCCCACCGTCGCGAGCGGACTCGCAACCGATCTGCGCGCCGCCTTCCCCTGCAACCGGATCATCGCCCTAAACGGGATGAGCTTCGATCCGACCGTCCCCGGCTACGCGTTCTCGCTCCTCGACCACCCCGACGTCTCCGCGCTGATCAACGACTTCGAGCCCTCGGACTGGAACGCGGGACGGTTGACCGATCCAACCCGCCCCCTCTGGAACCAGAAGTTCTCGGTGGCCCTCCCCCGGATCAGGGGCTGGGACGGACTGGTGGCAGGGACTCTCGCCGCGAACCCGTCCGCGGCAGGGAAGCGCAGCGGACTGGTCCCGGTCGATGACGCCACCTGGAACTACGGCCAGATCGCACAGGACCTCGACAAGAAGAACAGCCGTCTCGGTGGCCGCGCATCTCGGCCCGCAGAGCGTGATGACGCAGGATGCCTGTGCCCAAGGCGGCCCGACGGGATACGGCAGTCGGGTCAAGGCGATCCTCGACCAGTACAAGTTCAAGTTCATCAAGAAGACGGTGAAGCGGAAGGGGAAGAAGCGGAAGATCACCGTCAGGCGGAAGTTGAAGAAGCAGGCTCGTCCCAGCCTCAACAACCTCTCCCTGCAGATCTCCTTCAGCGCCACCCCCACCTCCGGCTCGGGGATGGCGATCACCAGTACCTCCGCCACGACCGCGGCTCAGTGCGCCGCAGCGGGGCTGAAGCTAGGCGGCGGTGCCTTCCTCTTCTTCGCCGCCGATGACGCGATGCGGCTGCTCTTCCAGCAGCCTCAGATCGCCTTCCTCCGACCCCCGACGACCTAGTGATACGCGGGCGCCGACTGACGGTCGTGGCCCTTGCCGCCCTGCTGGGCGGCGCCGTGGCCATCTCCTCCGCTGCCGAGGTGCCGGTCGCCGACGCCGCCAAGGCGAAGAAGAAGCCGGGGAAGAAGAAGCGCCTGGCGAAGAAGTCCGCGACCAAGCCCGCCTGCGGTCCCGATCTGGGGAGCCTCTACCCCTCCGCCCCCAGTGCCGACCGCTTCACGATCGTGATCCGGATCAACAAGTACAACGACATCGAGACCTATGCCAACTCCGACGAGGCCTCGGGTGGCCTACGCCCCCGGCTCCGCGACCGCGACGTCTTCCTGATCAACACCCGCTACCAGAACTCCGACGCCGCCAGCGAGCAGAAGATCGCCACCGAGCTGCGCCGGCAGTTCCCCTGCAACCGGATCTTCGCCCTCAACGGCCTCAGCTTCGACCCCGGCAACACCACCGGCTACATGTTCAGCCTCACCGGGGCGCCGCAGGTCTCGGGAGTTCTGCTCGACTGGGAGCAGATCGACTGGAACACGGCGCGGTCGACCGATCCCGGCCTGCCCCCGTGGGAGGACAGCTTCAAGCCGATGCTGAAGCGGTTGAAGGGGCGGCTGGCTGCGCTCGCCAATTGGATCACGGCTGCAGGGAGCGGCCAGCAGCTCGGCCTGGTGCCCTTCGCTCGCGACGACTGGAATCTGGGGAGGATGGCCCGAACAGTCGACCGGCAGTCGGCCAGGGTGGTCGCCGGGCGCCACGGCGTGCAGAGCTCTCAGACCCAGAAGTCCTGCCAGACCGGCGCGGGCGCCGGCATGCGGACCACTGTCAAGAGCCTCTTCACCCAGTACAAGGGGGCCAACTTCAAGAAGATCAAGCCGAAGCGGAAGGGCGCGAAGCCGAAGTTCATGCGGCTGAACCCGAAGACCCAGAAGCTCAACCTCGGCGTCCAGGTCTCCTTCACCTCCACCCCCGTACCGACCGCGCCCGACCCGGTGAAAAGCGTCGGCCCTGCACAGGCGGCCGACTGCACCGCGAGCGCGATCTTCCAGAAGGCCGGGGCGATCCTCTACTGGGCGTGGCCCAAGGACATGGACGCGCTCTTCGCCGACCCGCGAGTCTGCGCCATGCGCCCGTCGCAGGTCGGCATCTGCTGACCCCAGGTCGAGCGCGCTACCTGCAGGGTCCGGGGATCCGACCTAGATCAGACGGGTCGCGCTGTCGCCCCCTCGCGCGCCCTAGCGGCTGATGACGAGCTTCGAGCGGTGGTTGGCCACCGCCTCGGGCGCGTCGTCCCAGTCGGCGGTCTCCCCGGTGGCCAGTTCCGGCTTGAACTCACCGGAGCGCACCAGCTCCAGAACCGGCTCCATCGCCGGCCGGGCCTGGACTCGGCCAGTGTGGAAGCGGATCCCCTTGCTGAACATCTCGAACAGCGGCACCGGGGTCGTCTCGGTGAAGTAGATGCCGATGCTGGTGCAGATCCCCTCGGGCTCGGTTGAGCGAAGGGCGCAGTGGAGCCCGTCGACGTCGCCGCTGGCGTCGACCGTGATCGGGTAAGGACCGAGCCGCTTCGGGAACTGCTCGTCGAGGAGGTTCGCGCCCAGCTCCTCCGCCTTGCCGCGCAGCCAGGAGTTGCCGCCGACGAGATCGACCCGCTCGGCACCGAGGGCGAGCGCAAGGGAGACCGTGTAGAGCGCGATCGTGGCGCCGCTGGCGGCGATCAGGACGGGCGCCCCCGGCCGCTCCTCCAGCTGTGGGCCGACGTTGCGGTAGGCGTCCGGGATGTTGTCGGAGAGACTCGCGACGGAGGCCGGCTCGACGTCGTCGGGGATCGGGACCAGCATCGCGTCAGCGAAGGGAACACGCGCCGTGTCGGAGAGGAAGCCGCCGTAGTTGGTCCCCATCGGCAGCCCGTACATCGCCATCCGCTCGACCCGCTCGCAGTTGCCGGTGAAGCCGCGCCGGCAGGTCTCGCACTCGCCGCAGGAGATCTGAAAGGGAACGCTGACCACGTCCCCGGGCCCCACGCTGTCCACCGAGTCGCCGACCTCGGTCACCTCGGCGACGCACTCGTGACCGAACGGGAATGGCTCGTCGACCGGGACCAGCCCCATCACCAGGAGCTTGTCGAGATCGCAGGTGGCAACCGAAAGGGGCCGCACCAGCGCCTCGCCGTCCCCCTCGAGTCGCGGGTCATCGGCCTCCCGCCACTCCAGCTTCCCCTTCTCGATGAAGTTCAGCTCCCTCATGACTGCCTCCGCTTTTGGGTCCAGAAGTAGGACGCAAAGATATAGGGGGCACCGCTCCGGGTCCGGCACAAGGGCTGCGGCGGCGAGCCGCGGATCAACCTTCGCTGCGATCGCTGCGGAGAGGAAGTCGGCGCTCGCGACGCGGAACCCCTCCCCGGCCCCGGCCTCCGCGCCGCCTGACCCCGGTGAGCCTGAGACCTCGGGGCCGCTCGCACGAGAGGGCGCTCAGGGGGCTGGGTTACCCGACCGCCGCACCACCAGCCAATCACCGCCGAATTCGTTCACGTTGTGGCAGAGGATCTCGCCGCGCGGATCGTGGACGTAGAAGTAGAGCGGATGCCCCTTGTAGGTCACCTGCTTGCGCCCGTCGGGGCGAGTCGTCTTGCCGAGCAGCTTGCGGTTGACGCCGGGGCCCCCGATCAGCTTCCCCCGCGCGTAGAACGGCGGCCAGGCCGCCGCGCAGTCGCCGGAGCAGTTGCTCGTGCGGGCCGTATCCGAGCTGAACATGTAGAGGACGCGGCCGTTGCCGGCGAACAGCACCTTTCCGAACTTGCTCTCGCGAAGCGCGAGCTTGGTCGTCTTCTTCGCCTTCGCGGCCGTGCTCGCCTCGGTGGCGGCCATCGATCCCGCCTCAGCGCCGCCGGCCAGAATCGCCGCGGTGCCCAGCGCCGTCGCTGCGACTGCGATCTGCGCGCGTCTCATCTCCCAGCTCCTCCGATCGCGTGCGAGGCCCAGGGTCCACCCCGCGACTAAAGCTCGAGGAAAGAGCGTCGCCGCGGTCGATTGGGCCGGCCACGCGTCGCTTTACCCGCCGTGGACGGCGTCTCCACCCATCTCGTCCAGCGTGTTGCCGATCGGGGGGATCGGGTGATCGCGCAGGATCACCGCCATGTGCAGGAGGTTGTGGGCGCACCAGGAGCTGGTCCGCTGGGTGTAGGGGTGCTCGGGCCCGCCGGCGTCGAGATAGGAGGGCCCGGGGCCCGCGTCGCCTACCCAGTAGGTGTCCGCGTTCGGCGGCACCACGCAGCCGAGGTGGGTCATGTTGAAGAGGGTGGTCTCGGCGGAGGCGTGGGCGCCATCCTCGTTGCCGGTGACCACCACGCCGGCGACCTTGTTGTAGAGCGGGTACTGGCCAGCCTCATTTCGCTCCTCATAGGTCCCGTCGAGGCGCTCGATCACCATTTGGGCGACCGACGAGCGCACTCCGAACCAGATCGACATCCCCATCAGGATGATGTCGGCGCTCTTCACCTTCTCCAGCACCTGGGGCCACTCGTCACCCTCCCCCTCGTCGGAGCTGACCCCGAACTTGATCGCGTAGTCGACCGGCCTCACGATCTCGGTCTCGACCCCGTGCTCGTCGAGCAGCTCAAGGACCCGGTTCATCAGCGCCTCCGTGTTGGAGCGCTCGGGGGACCGCTTCAGTGTGCAATTCAGTCCGAGGGCGCTCAGTCCGTTGCCGTAATCGGCATCGAGCTCGGTGCTCATCCCCTCTCCCTTCTGTCGACTGGATCGGACGTGATGAACCTATCCGGGCCGCTCAAGCCCGGGTAAGGGCGGCTGGCCGAGGTGGGCGGTTGGCTAGATTCCCGGGGCCGTGAGCAGCTACGAGCAGATCGCCGACCTGCCGCTGAAGATCGAGTCCTACGAGCTCGAGGGACTGAAGCACAAGATCACCGAGGAGATGGAGCGGCTGACCACGGTGATCCACCTGAAGGGGGAGGGCGAGGAAGGGGTGGGCGAGGACGTCGTCTACGACGCTCTCGACCATGTCGCCCTCCAAGACGCCGGGCCGGTGCTCGACCTCGCCGGCGAGCACACGCTCGCCTCCTTCTCCGAGCTGCTCGAGGGGCTGCCGCTGTTCCCCAGCCCCCCGGAGCGCGAGGTGTCCGCGAACTACCGGCGCTGGGCCTTCGAGAGCGCCGCACTCGACCTAGCGCTGCGCCAGTCGGGTGAGAGCCTGCACGGCCGCCTCGGACGCGAGCCGAGGCCGGTCACTTTCGTCGTCTCGATGCGGCTGACCCCGCCGGGCTCCGAGGAGGTCTCGACGATCGAGCCGGTGCGCAAGCGGCTCGAGATCTATCCCACCCTTCGCTTCAAGCTCGATCCGACCAACGACTGGACCGACGAGCTGATCGCCCAGCTGGTTGAGACCGGCGCCGTCGACTCGCTCGATCTCAAGGGCCAGTACAAGGGGACCCCGGTGGACGTCGAGACCGACCCCGAGCTCTACCGGAAGCTGATCGAGGCCTTCCCCGAGGCCTGGCTCGAGGACCCCGACGTCAACGAGGAGACCAAGCCGATCCTCGACCCCGTGTCAGACCGCGTTACCTGGGACGCCGTGATCCATTCGGTCGACGACATCGAGGGCCAGCCCTGGAAGCCGAAGATGGTGAACATCAAGCCCTCCCGCTTCGGTCCGCTCCACGAGCTGTTCGCCGGCTATGACCACTGCGAGGCGAACGGGATCGGCGCCTACGGCGGCGGCCAGTGGGAGCTCGGCCCCGGCCGCGGCCAGATCCAGTACCTCGCCTCGATCTTCCACCCCGACACCCCCAACGACGTCGCCCCGTCGGGCTACAACACCGCCGGCACCGAGCCCGGGCTGCCGTCGAGCCCGCTCGAGCCCACGGTGAGCAAGACCGGGTTTCGCTGGCAGACGTGAAACAGGCGCACTACCTGTAGCGCTCGAACCGCTCGGTCGGCCGGGCGTTGCGCGCCCTCTGCAGGTAGCCTCCGCGCCGATGGCCGAGAAGAGCTTCGCCGACGCGCTGAACGAGCAGATCTCGAACGAGTTCGCCGCCTCCCAGCAGTACGTCGGCGCCGCCGTCTACTACGACGCCGAGACGCTTCCCCGCCTCGCCGCCTTCTTCTACCGCCAGGCGGTCGAGGAGCGAAATCACGCGATGATCATGGTCCAGTACCTGCTCGACGCCAGCGAGGAGGTGCGGATCCCAGACATCAAGTCGCAGCAGACCACCTACGACGACGTGGTCGGGCCGGTGAGGATGGCGCTCGACCAGGAGAAGCGCGTCACCGAGGAGATCAACGACCTCTTCAAGCTCGCCCGCGACAATGGCGACTTCCAGGCCGAGCAGTTCCTCACCTGGTTCGTCAAGGAGCAGGTCGAGGAGGTCTCCTCGATGACCGACCTCCTGAACGTGGTCGAGCGCAGCAAGGACAACCCGCTGCTCACCGAGGACTTCCTCGCCCGCGAGCAGATCGGCGACCAGGGCGCGGACCCGACCATGCCCCCTGCCGCCGGCGGCGCTCTCTAGGGCCCGCGACCTTTGTCCCTTCGTGCGATCCGCTCCCTGCGGGTAGCGGGCCGCCCGACTCCATCGAAAACCCGCCACCGCCGAAGGCGACTATCTGTCTCATCGCTCGCAGAGCTCTTTCACCTAACGGGTCGCTCCTACTCCACTAAACGGGTTGCGCCTCGGATCACCCTCGCGTTATCGGAGCGGCCTCGCATCTCTCGAGGCTGTTGGGGAATTGTCGGCGGCGGGGGCGCGGCAGTCGTTGGACCGGTGTCGAAGGATCCCTGCCCCGATGTCCAAAGAGTGTCAGATTCGGCTCTGGGAAACGGTTTCCGCGCCTCGTGTCAAGCGCGCCCGCTACCTGCAGGGCGCGTGCGTTCCGGCGGCGCCGACCCCGCGCGCGCTGGCGAAAAGACGGCGATCAGGACGAGCGGGGCGAACCAGACCGCGTACGGGTAGAACCAGTGGTTGGAGGTGACCTGGATCGCGATCAGGGTCGCCGCCGCCAGCGCCGCAAGCTGCACCGGGCTGCGGCGGCGCGGCAGGAAGAAGAGGGCGAGGGCGAAACTGGCCGCAAGCACCTTGGTCACGGTCTGGAGCGGGTCAAGCGACGGCGCCTGCCCCCAGATGCTGAACGGCGAGCCACGCGAGGCCTGATAGCCGAGCGAGCGGTCATAGAGCTCGCGGAAGCCGCCGTCGGGGAGCAGCGGCACCGTCACCAGCGCCGCGACACCGACGAAGGCGAGGGCGAAAAGGAGCAGCGGCCTGGGGCGGCGCTCGCCCGTGCCCGCCGCCAGCAGGGGCGCCAGCGCCAAGGGCCCGAATTTGGTCAGGCCGGCGAGCGCCGCAACGGCGCCGCGCGCAGGGGGCGAGGAGACGACCAGCAAGGTGCAGACGACGAGGAGGGCGACCAGCGAGTCGTTGAAGCTGGAGCCGAGGGTGTAGAGGGTGAAGGGATAGGCGAGCCAGGCGAAGGCGAGGGCGAGACCGAGTGTTCGCCCCTCCTCCCTGGGGTTGACGCCATCGCGACGCTGCCTCAGCCGCCACCCCAGGGCGAAGAGCGCCAGCGCGGTGAGCAGGTCGAAGCCGAGAGCGGCGGCCCGAGCCGCGGGGACGTCGTCCCAGCGGCCGCTCCAGGGAAAGGCCTGCTCGAAGGGGACGTAGGCGAGGTAGTTGACGGGACCGTAGGTATCGCCGCGAACGTCGCCGCTCGACGGCAGCCCCTCTGAGAAATCGGGGCTGTAGAGATCCTCGCCGTGGGTGATCCGGTCGGCGCCGACGACCCCCGCGAGGCCGACGTCGATCACCTTGCCCCCGGCTACCACGAAGGCCGCGTGGACCGCGACCAGGGCGACGATTCCCGCAACCAACCAGTTGCGTGAGAGCACCGGGAGGAGCCGGTCGCGGCTCTCGGAAGGCCTGAACCCCGCGATCAGCATTCGGATGAAGACGTAGGCGAGGACCGGATAGACGAGCGGCACCGAGAGGCCGATCTCGCCCTTGTTGAAGAAGAAAAGCGAGACGCTGAAGCCGAGGAGCGCGAGCAGGTCGAGGTGGAGGAGCCGGAGCGGCCGGCGCGGGTCGACGAACGGCGCCAGGAACGCGACGCAGAGCGGCAGCCAGAACCACCATTCGTTCAGGTCGCCCGAGACCGCGCCCTCGTAGCCGCGGGCGAGCTTCGTCTCGACCTGCGATCCCGTCCACTTCTCCACCACCGCGCCGCTCGCGTCGTCGAGCACCACCTGGGCGACGTCGGTCCCGTCGGGGTCGAAGAAGTCGACCTGCCACTGGGGCTGGCCCTCGGTCCCCAGCCTGGTTCGGACGCGGACCTCGCGGGTCGCTGAGCCCTCGTCGTCGAGCTCACCGCTGACCGCGTCGGTGGCGATCGTTGCGACGCGATCGGCGCTGAGGACGAAGCCGCGGGGCGGCTCGGTCTGGGAGGGGGGCTTCGCGAGCCGGAAGGTCTCGCCGCCGCCGAAGGGTGGCTGATCGGCCGGGTCGGCGGGGAGCGAATCGCCGGCGGCCGCCACCGCGGGTGCCGCCAGGGCCGCGACCGCGATCGCCAGGCAGAGCAGGGGTCCGGGAATCGGCCCCGGGAGGCGGCGGGCGCTCATCGGGCGGACGCTACCCGGGCGGCGCGGCTCAGGCGTCCAGGTCGGCGAGCGCCGAGACGAAGGCCTCGGAGAAGGTCGGGTAGGGCTGGATCACCTGCCGCAACGTGTCGATCGGGACCTCGGCCCGGATCGCCAGAGTCGCCTGCTGCAGCCACTCACCCGCCTCCGGACCGACCGCGACTGCACCGACGAGCCGGTCGCCATCGGCGAACACCGTCAAGAAGCCAGGCCGCTCGTCGTATTCGCGGGTATAGGTCGAGGTCCGGGCAACGCCCTCCAGGGAGACGCTCCCCTGGCGCTCGCCGCCGGGCTCGCCGACTGCGGCCACCTGGGGGTCGGTGAAGACCACCCGCGGCACCGCCCGGTAGTCGGCGCGGGCCTCTCGGCCGAGGATGTCCGCCGCCGCCACCCGCGCCTGATACTTGCCGAGGTGGGTGAAGAGCATGATCCCGGTGACGTCACCGATCGCCCAGACGCCGTCGCCCGCGCGGAGCCGCTCGTCGACTTCGACGTTTCCCGCTTCGCCCGGTTCGATTCCGGCATTCTCCAGCCCGATCCCGTCGACCCGCGGCTTGCGGCCCGTCGCGACCAGGAGCTTCTCGCCGCGCAGCTCCGAGCCATCCTCGAAGGTCAGCGCGTAGCGATCCGCGTGACGCTGAGCGGCGCTCGCCTTCGCTCCCAGCTTCAGCTCGATTCCCTCCGCCTCGAGTGCCTCCCCAAGCAGCTCTCCCGCCCGCTCCGCCTCCTTCGCGAGCACGCGGTCACCCGCCTCGGCGATCGCCACCGAGGCGCCCATCCGGGCGAAGGCCTGCCCGATCTCGACGCCGACCGGCCCGCCGCCGAGGATGATCAGGCGCTCGGGCACCTGCTTGGCGCCGGTCGCCTCGCGGTTGGTCCAGAGACCCTCCAGCTCGCGCAGGCCCTCGATCGGCGGGATCACCGGCTCGGAGCCGGTGTCGATCACGATTCGCTCGGTCTGGAGAGTCTCGTCGCCAACCGTCACCGTGCCGGGCGCCTCAATCCGAGCGTTCCCCCGGAAAAGCCTGGCGCCCTTCTCCTCGAGCCACTTCGCCTGACCGGCGTCGTCGTAGTCGTTGACCTGGAAGTCGCGCCATTCGAAAGCCGCCATGGAGTCGAGCCTGCCGGTGACCGCCTCCCTCGCCCCGGGGGCGTGCCGGGCCTCGGCGATCGCCTCGCCGGGACGGAGCAGGGTCTTCGAGGGGATGCAGGCCCAGTAGCCGCACTCGCCCCCGGCCAGCTCGCGCTCGCAGACCGCCACCGACATCCCGCCGTCCGCAAGCTCCCCCGCTACCACCTCGCCGGGAGGGCCCGCTCCGATGACGACGGCGTCGTAGGTCTTCGCCATGGCTTCAGTCGAACCTCCCCTCAGGCAGAGTGTCTCAAACGAGCAGCCAGCCGGTAGGCGCTAGCGGGAGCGACGGGACTCGAACCCGCGGCCTCCGGCGTGACAGGAGCGCTCAGGGGAGGGGCCAAAGGGGCAGTTTCCGGCATCCATGCGGAATGACGCATCTCCGCCCGCCATTCTGAGGCGTGCTCGGATGTCCGCAATTTGCGGGCGATTACCACCCGTTTGGCGGGCAATAAGCGGGCGAGCACCGTAGAAACTACGGTGGCGAAGTCAAGACGAACGCCATATGTTCGCGTGCGGCAAGGTTTCGGTATTTGGGGAGAAGCAGTCTTTCGGTATTTGGGGAGAAGCAGTGGTCCTTCCGTTTCCCGTCTTCGCGATCTCGAAGGCGGCGCTGTCGTTGCCAGGGGCGGCCGAAGCGGACCTGACGGAAACGCTCGGGTGAGTGTTGGCCGCCCACATCTGCAGGCCGCCAGTGCGCCCGGTGGGACGGCGAACGGCGGGGGCTCCGGCGCCGCGTTGACGGCGCCGGCGTCGCGACTGCGGCCCAGCGTCGCGGCGTTCGCGATCCTCGGTCTGGCCGTAGCCGTGGCCGCGTCGCTGTACGTGTTGAGCAACGCGGCCGAGGCCCCCGAGGCGAACGCGCTCGTGCGAGCGATCATGGCGCTGACGGCGCTGGCGGTCGGTCTCTACCTCTGGCAGCGGCAGCCCCAGAACTGGTTCGGCCCGGCGCTGGCGGGAGGGGTGCTCTTCCTGTCGCCGATGGCGCTGGCCGTTTCCGAGGATCCCTGGATGTTCACGATCGGTCGAACGGTGGCGGCTCTGGCAATCGTCTACGCCGTCGGCCTGGTGTTGATCTTCCCCGACGGCCGGCTCGAGGGGAGGGGCCCCCGGCGGCTACTCGCCGCGACCATCGTCGGGTCGGGAGTGCTCTGGACAGCCGCGCTCCTCTTCGCCGACATCCTCCCCGCCGGTGGCCCGCTTGTCCCCTGCGTCGGAGGCTGCCCGGACAACGCGGCCCAGGTGGTCGAGATCGGCCCCGACCCAAGCCGCGCCCTGGGCCTGGCATACGGCATCTTCTGTGCCGGAATCGGGCTGGCGGGCGCAGGCCTGCTGGTGCGGCGGCTGAGGGATGCGACCCCGGTTCGAAGGCGGGCGATCGTTCCGGTCCTGGCGATCGTCCCCGCGGTGTTCATCGGCATGGGGGCTTTCGTCCTCGTACGCGAAGCGGCTCCCGACTCAACCCTGCTCGATCCGCTCGGTTGGCTCGTCATGGGGGCCTTTGCGCTGTTCCCCTCCCTCGTCTGCGCCGGGTTGATCCGAGGCCGAGCGTTCGCCGCCTCTGCTCTCGAGCAGTTGGTCGAGCGGCTCAGCCGCGAGCGGAGCCCGGTCGGACTGCAGGAAGTGATGCGGGCGGTCCTCCGGGACCCTGCGCTCGAGCTCCTCTTCTGGTCGGCTCGCACCCGGAGCTACGTGGACGCTCAGGGGCGAGACGTCCACCTTCCCCGCGGCGATGCCGGCCGATCGGTGACGAGGATCGATCGCGACGGACCGGTTGCGGCGATCGTGCATGAGTCGGATCTCGACAGCCAACCGCAGCTGATCCAAGCGGTTGCCTCCGCCGTGCTGATGGCGATGGAGAACGCAGGCTTGCAGGCGGACTTGCAGGCCGCCGTCTTCGACGAACGGCGGAGGATCGCGCGGGACATGCACGATGGCCTGGCACAAGACCTGGTATTCATCTCCATGCAGGGCCGGGAGCTGGCGGATCGGGATCCGCGCGCCGAGGCAATCGCCACCGCAGCGGGGCAGGCGCTCGCCCACGCCCGCGGCGCGATCCTCGCCCTGACCGACCCCGTCGACGAGTCGCTCCCTACGGCCGTGGCCAGGGTGGCGACCTCGCTCGCGGATCGTTCCGGGACCAGGCTCGAGCTTGAGCTCGACGACCAGGCAGAGACAGGACCGCGGGCGCAGGACGGGTTGCTCCTGATCGTCAGCGAGGCGATCAGCAACGCGACCCGCCATGGGAACGCCTCGAAGATCCACGTCGCGTTGTCGGCGGAGGGAGGGTTGCGCCTCGCGATCTCGGATGACGGCTGTGGGTTCCACGATCGCGTTTCGACGAACGGGCCCGAGACCGGCTTCGGCCTGACCAGCATGCAGGAGCGGGCGGAGGACCTCGGCGGCGAGCTGGAGCTTCGCTCCCACCCGGGGGAGGGAACGAAGGTCGAGGTGATGCTGCCGTGAGCCCGGCCCCGCGCGTCGTGCTCGCCGACGAGCACCCGACCACGATGGCCTCGGCGAGGCGGCTGCTCGAGCGCGACGGGTTCACGGTCTGCGGCGAGGCCGCCGACGCCGACGGGGGCGGTCGAGGCCGCGTTCCGCGAGCGCCCCGCGTTGTGCTCCGATTCTTGGCTCAGCCTTTCGGATGATCTGACAGTTGATATGGGGCGGGCCGCCGCCGCAGGGCTCAGGCCGACGTCGGGGAGACGGCGTGATCGGCGGAGATCTCGCCCGCAACTCTCGGGTTGTGGTCAGGGTCAGGATTCGAATCCGGTCGCTCATCTCTCAGATTCCACGCCCACAAGGCAGACGCCGGCGCGCTCCGAATCGCCCGCGGGTGGGTCCGGAACCCGGTTTCCCTGCGCTACCGTGGCGGCGTGAAGCGAGCCCTGGTGTGGTTGGAAGCTCGCGGCGTGGAGAGGGCCGATCTCGCGATTGTCCTCGCGCTCGCCGCTCTCTCCCAAATCGACTGGTGGACCGATGGCGCGATCCAGGGCCCGCGTCCTCTTGTCGCGCTAACCGCCCTCGCGCTGGCGCTGCTCTTCGCCTTCAGGCGCCGGGCCCCGATTGCGGTCCTCGCCCTGGTCGTCGGATATCTCATTCTCGCCTCGCTCGCCTGGGGCGCGCCGAAGCCGATTGCGATTCCCTTGGATCTGGCCGCGTTCCCCCTCGCCATCACCCTGCTTGCCTCCTTCGCCGTCGGCGCGTACTCCGACGTCGCACGCCCGCTGATCAGGGCGGGGATCGTGCTCGCCCTGGTCGCGCCGCTGGCGGTGGCCGAGGCGGCAAGCCTCCTGGAGCTGGTCGTCCTCGAGCTCGCGGTCTTCGGGGCGTGGGCCGCGGGCTGGTTCGTGCGCGCCCAGCGGCTTCAGGCGGGAAGGCTCGACCAGGCGGGCCGCCGCGCTCGTGCGCGAGCAGGAGGAGAAGGCCCGCGCCGCCGCTGCCGAGGAGCGAGCGCGGATCGCGCGCGAACTGCACGACATCGTCGCCCACAGCCTCAACGTGATCGTCGTCCAGGCGGCCGCGGAGCGGCGGGTGCGCTCGCCGGAGCGCGACTCGACCCACGAGACGTTGGAGACGATCGAACAGACGGGCCGCCAGGCACTCGTGGAGCTTCGCCGCCTGCTCGGCATGCATGCGCCGCCCCGGCGAGGAGCTCGAGCTCCGGCCGCAGCCCAGCATCCGCAATCTCGACGATCTCGCCGACCAGGTCCGCGAGGCCGGGCTGCCGGTCGAGCTGCGCATTGACTGCGACCCGGCGGCGCTTCCGCCCGGAATCGACCTGTCCGCGTACCGAATCGTGCAGGAGGCGCTCACCAACGCGCTCAAGCACGCTGGGCCGACCAGCGCGCGGGTCACGATCCTGCACCGGGACTCCGACCTGGAGCTGGAGATCGCCGACGACGGCGCACGGGGACGGCGACGGCAGTGCCGGTCACGGTCTGATCGGGATGCGCGAGCGAGCCGAGCTGTTCGGCGGCGCGATCGACGCCGGCCCTCGCCCGGAGGGCGGGTATGCCGTGCGCGCCCGCCTTCCTCTCCAGGGGGAGCGAGCTTGAGCGTCCGGATTCTGATCGCCGAGGACCATCAGCTCATTCGGGACGGCCTTCGCAAGATCCTCGAGGCGGACCCGGACATGCAGGTCGTCGGTGAGGCCGGAGACGGCCTCGAGGCCGTGGACGGGGCGTTGGGAGCGAAGCCCGACGTCGTCCTGATGGACATCCGAATGCCCCGCCTGGACGGGATCGAGGCCACCCGCCGGATCGTCGGGCGGGCGGGCGAGAGGGTCCGGGTGCTGATCCTGACGACCTTCGGGCACGACGAGTACGTGTTCGAGTCGCTGCGGGCCGGAGCCAGCGGCTTCCTGCTCAAGGATGCTCCCGCGGAGGAGCTGCTTGCGGCCGTCCGCACGGTGGCGGCGGGAGACGCGCTGATCTCCCCCTCGGTCACTCGCGCGGTGATCGAGGAGTTCGCTCGCGGCTCGCCCCTCGCCGCCCGGCCCCACCCCGAGCTCGGCGAGTTGACGGATCGCGAGCGCGAGGTGCTGGGACTGCTCACGGGGGGCTCTCCAACGCCGAGATCGCGGGGTCGCTGGTTGTCAGCGAAGCGACGGTGAAGACCCACGTCGCCCGGGTGCTGATGAAGCTCGGCGTCCGGGACCGGGTGCAGGCGGTGATCTACGCGTACGAGTCGGGGCTGGTGATGCCGGGGCAGGATCCGGGCGCTCCGGCGGCTTCATAGGCTGAAGAAGGGCCGCTTTCGCGGCCCCTCTCAAGAACTGAAGCCATCCGTCGTTCAGTCAGCGAACGAGAATATGCACGGGCCCGACTGGACGAACGTCAGGTTGTTGTTCGCTTGGTCGAGCGCGTTCTTCAGCGCCTCCTGGCTGCGGTACGGGCTCCCGCTCAGAGTGCTGCCGTGCAGGCCGAGCTCGGCGTCCGCCTGGCCATCACCAGCCCTGCCATGCCTGGGCCAGCAGCTCGATCAGCTCGGGCAGGATGGCCAAGCTCACCGCGACGGCCCCCGGGATCAGGGTGTCGCTGCCCTCTTCGCCCAAAGCTTGTCGTTGCCGGTCCCGCCGCTCAGGAGTCGCCGCCCGGCCCGCCCCTAAGGTTGTCGTTGCCGGGGCCCGGTTCAGGCCGTTGTTGTCGAGGTCCCCGCGGCTCGCTCGCTCGTCGAGCCCACTGACGCGCTGTCGGGGTTAAGGATGTCGCCGCCCGGCGCTATGGCGTGAGGTTGTTCTTCCCGGGACCCCCGAACAGGTTGTCGACGCCGGGCCCGCCGATCAGGGTGTCGTTACCGGCCTCGCCGTTCAGGGTGTCGTCGCCGGCCTCGCCGCTCATGGTGTCGTTGCCGTCCCCACCGTTGAGGGTGTCGTTGCCGTCCCCACCGTTCAGGGTGTCATTGCCGCCCTGGCCGTTCAGGATGTCGTTGCCGGCCCCGCCATTCACGGTGTCGTTGCCATCCCCGCAGTTGATCGTGTCGTTGCCGCCGCCGCCGTTTACGGTGTCCTTGCCGGCCCCGCAGTTGATCACGTCGTCGCCGGGAGTACCCGTGATCACGTCGTTGCCGGCCGTGCCCTCGATCGCGCAGCTCACGGTCACCGCCACGGTCGCGGTGGAGCCGCCGTTCAGGGTGTAGGTGAAGTTGTCGGTCGGGCTGCCGCCGTTGCAGTAGTTCGGCGTCGGGCTGGTAGGTGAGCCCGGTGCCGCCGCCGGTGATCACCACCGTGCCGTTGGCGGGCTGCGTGACGGACTGGATCGTCTTCGGGCCGCCGTCGGGGTCGGTGTCGTTTGCCAGGACGTTGATCGGGTTGGGTCCGGAGTTGCGTGAGACGGTGGCGGTGTCGCTGACCGCCAGCGGGGCGTCGTCGACGCAGGTGACGGTCACCCGGACAGTGGCGGTGGAGCCGCCGTTCAGGGTGTAGGTGAAGTTGTTGGTCGGGCTGCCGCCGTTGCAGTAGTTCGGGTTCGGCTGGTAGGTGAGCCCGGTGCCGCCGCCGGTGATCACCACCGTGCCGTTGGTGGGCTGCGTGACGGACTGGATCGTCTTCGGGCCGCCATCCGGGTCGGTGTCGTTGGCCAGGACGTTGATCGCGGTGGCGCCGGAGTCCTCGGCCACCGTGGCCGAGTCGCTGACCGCCACCGGGTTGTCGTCGACGCAGGTCACGGTCACCGCCACGGTCGCGGTGGAGCCGCCGTTCAGGGTGTAGGTGAAGTTGTCGGTCGGGCTGCCGCCGTTGCAGTAGTTCGGGTTCGGCTGGTAGGTGAGCCCGGTGCCGCCGCCGGTGATCACGACCGTGCCGTTGGTGGGCTGGGTGACGGACTGGATCGTCTTCGGGCCGCCGTCCAGGTCGGTGTCGTTGGCCAGCACGTTGATCGCGGTGGCGCCGGAGTCCTCGGCCACCGTGGCCGAGTCGTTGACCGCCACCGGGTTGTCGTCGACGCAGGTGACGGTCACCGCCACGGTCGCGGTGGAGCCGCCGTTCAGGGTGTAGGTGAAGTTGTCGGTCGGGCTGCCGCCGTTGCAGTAGTTCGGGTTCGGCTGGTAGGTGAGCCCGGTGCCGCCGCCGGTGATCACCACCGTGCCGTTGGCGGGCTGGGTGACGGACTGGATCGTCTTCGGGCCGCCGTCGGGGTCGGTGTCGTTGGCCAGGACGTTGATCGCGCTGGCGCCGGAGTCCTCGGCCACCGTGGCGGAGTCGTTGACCGCCACCGGCGGATGTCGTCGACGCAGGTGACGGTCACCGACACGGTCGCGGTCGAGCCGCCGTTCAGGGTGTAGGTGAAGTTGTCGGTGCGGGCCGCCGGTCGTTGCAGTAGTTCGGCGTTCGGCTGGTAGGTGAGCCCGGTGCCGCCGCCGGTGATCACGACGGTGCCGTTGGCCGGCTGGGTCACCTGGAGTGATCGTCTTCGGGCCGCCGTCGACGTCGGTGTCGTTGGCGAGCACGTCGATCGCGTCGGCGCCGGAGTCCTCGGCGACGGTCGCCGCGTCGTTGACCGCGACCGGGTCGTCGTCGACGCAGGTGACGGTGACCGCCACGGTCGCGGTCGAGCCGCCGTTCAGGGTGTAGGTGAAGTCGTCGGTGCGGGCCGCCGGTCGTTGCAGTAGTCGGCGTTCGGCTGGTAGGTGAGCCCGGTGCCGCCGCCGGTGATCACGACGGTGCCGTTGGCCGGGCTCGGGTGACCGAGGCGATCGTCTTCGGGCCGCCGTCGGCGTCGGTGTCGTTGGCGAGCACGTCGATCGCGGTCGCGCCCGGAGTCCTCGGCGACGGTGGCGGCGTCGTCGACGGCGACCGGGTCGTCGTCGACGCAGCTGACGGTGACCGCGACGGTCGCGGTCGAGCCGCCGTTGAGGGTGTAGGTGAAGTTGTCGGTCGGGCGGCGCCGGGGTCGTTGCAGTAGTCGGGGTCGGGCTGGTAGGTGAGCCCGGGTGCGCCGCCGCCGGTGATCACGACGGTGCCGTTGGCGGGCTCGGTGGCCGAGGCGATCGTCTTCGGGCCGCCGTCGACGTCGGTGTCGTTGGCGAGCACGTCGATCGCGCGTCGCGCCCGGAGTCCTCGGCGACCGTGGCGGCGTCGTCGACGGCGACCGGGTCGTCGTCGACGCAGGTGACGGTCACCGCGACGGTCGCGGTCGAGCCGCCGTTCAGGGTGTAGGTGAAGTCGTCGGTGGCGGCGCCGGCGGTCGTTGCAGTAGTCGGCGTCGGGCTGGTAGGTGAGCCCGGTTGCCGCCGCCGGTGAGCACGACGGTGCCGTTGGCGGGCTCGGTGGCCGAGGGATCGTCTTCGGGCCGCCGTCGAGGTCGGTGTCGTTGGCGAGCACGTCGATCGCGCGTGGCGCCGGAGTCCTCGGCGACGGTGGCGGCGTCGTTGACGGCGACCGGGTCGTCGTCGACGCAGGTGACGGTGACCGCGACGGTCGCGGTCGAGCCGCCGTTCAGGGTGTAGGTGAAGTCGTCGGTGGGGCCGGCGCCGGTCGTTGCAGTAGTCGGCGTCGGGCTGGTAGGTGAGCGCCGGTGCCGCCGCCGGTGAGCGCCACGGTGCCGTTGGCGGGCTCGGTGGCCGAGGCGATCGTCTTCGGGCCGCCGTCGGCGTCGGTGTCGTTGGCGAGCACGTCGATCGCGGTGGCGCCCGGAGTCCTCGGCGACGGTCGCGGCGTCGTCGACCGCGACCGGGTCGTCGTCGACGCAGGTGACGGTGACCGCGACGGTCGCGGTCGAGCCGCCGTTCAGCGTGTAGGTGAAGGTGTCGGTGGGCGCGGCGCCGGGGTCGTTGCAGTAGTCGGGGTCGGGCTGGTAGGTGAGCGCCGGTGCCGCCGCCGGTGATCGCCACGGTGCCGTTGGTCGGGTCGGATGGCCGAGGCGATCGTCTTCGGGCCGCCGTCGGGGTCGGTGTCGTTGGCGAGCACGTCGATCGCGGTGGCGCCGGAGTCCTCGGCGACGGTCGCGGCGTCGTCGACGGCGACCGGGTCGTCGTCGACGCAGGTGACGGTGACCGCGACGGTCGCGGTCGAGCCGCCGTTCAGCGTGTAGGTGAAGTTGTCGCTGGGGTCGGCGCCGGGGTCGTTGCAGTAGTCGGCGTCGGGCTGGTAGGTGAGCCCGGTGCCGCCGCCGGTGATCGCCACGGTGCCGTTGGTCGGGCTCGGGTCGCCGAGGCGATCGTCTTCGGGCCGCCGTCGGGGTCGGTGTCGTTGGCGAGCACGTCGATCGCGCGTGGCGCCCGGAGTCCTCGGCGACGGTGGCGGCGTCGTCGACCGCGACCGGGTCGTCATCGACGCAGCTGACCGTGACCGCCACGGTCGCGGTCGAGCCGCCGTTCAGGGTGTAGGTGAAGTCGTCGTGGGGTCGGCGCCGGGGTCGTTGCAGTAGTCGGCGTCGGGCTGGTAGGTGAGCCCGTGTGGCCGCCGCCGGTGATCGCCACGGTGCCGTTGGCGGGCTCGGGTCGCCGAGGCGATCGTCTTCGGGCCGCCGTCCGGGTCGGTGTCGTTTGGCGAGCACGTCGATCGCGCGTGGCGCCGGAGTCCTCGGCGACGGTGGCCGCGTCGTCGACCGCGACCGGGTCGTCATCGACGCAGGTGACGGTGACCGCGACGGTCGCGGTGCGAGCCGCCGTTCAGGGTGTAGGTGAAGTCGTCGGTGGGCGCGGCGCCGGGGTCGTTGCAGTAGTCGGCGTCGGGCTGGTAGGTGAGCCCGGTGCCGCCGCCGGTGATCACGACGGTGCCGTTGGCCGGGCTGGGTCGAGGCCGAGGCGATCGTCTTCGGGCCGCCGTCGGCGTCGGTGTCGTTTGCGAGCACGTCGATCGCGGTGGCGCCGGCGTCCTCGGCGACCGTCGCCGCGTCGTCGACCGCGACCGGGTCGTCGTCGGCGCAGGTGACGGTGACCGCGACGGTCGCGGTCGAGCCGCCGTTCAGGGTGTAGGTGAAGTCGTCGTGGGCGGCGGCGCCGGGGTCGTTGCAGTAGTCGGCGTCGGGCTGGTAGGTGAGCGCCGGTGCCGCCGCCGGTGATCACGACGGTGCCGTTGGTCGGGGTCGGAGGCCGAGGCGATCGTCTTCGGGCCGCCGTCGGCGTCGGTGTCGTTTGCGAGCACGTCGATCGCGCGTGGCGCCGGAGTCCTCGGCGACGGTCGCGGCGTCGTCGACCGCGACCGGGTCGTCATCGACGCAGGTGACCGTGACCGCGACGGTCGCGGTCGAGCCGCCGTTCAGGGTGTAGGTGAAGTTGTCGGTGGGGCCGGCGCCGGGGTCGTTGCAGTAGTCGGCGTCGGGCTGGTAGGTGAGCGCCGGTGCCGCCGCCGGTGATCACCACGGTGCCGTTGGCCGGGCTCGGTCACCGAGGCGATCGTCTTCGGGCCGCCGTCGGGGTCGGTGTCGTTTGCGAGCACGTCGATCGCGCGTGGCGCCCGGAGTCCTCGGCGACCGTCGCCGCGTCGTCGACCGCGACCGGGTCGTCATCGACGCAGGTGACCGTGACCGCGACGGTCGCGGTCGAGCCGCCGTTCAGGGTGTAGGTGAAGTCGTCGCTGGGCGCGGCGCCGGGGTCGTTGCAGTAGTCGGCGTTCGGGCTGGTAGGTGAGCCCGGTGCCGCCGCCGGTGATCGCCGACGGTGCCGTTGGCCGGGCTGGGTCGACCGAGGTGATCGTCTTCGGGCCGCCGTCGGGTCGGTGTCGTTTGCGAGCACGTCGATCGCGGTGGCGCCCGAGTCCTCGGCGACCGTCGCCGCGTCGTCGACCGCGACCGGGTCGTCATCGACGCAGGTGACCGTGACCGCGACGGTCGCGGTGGAGCCGCCGTTCAGGGTGTAGGTGAAGTCGTCGCTCGGGTCGGCGCCGGGGTCGTTGCAGTAGTCGGCGTCGGGCTGGTAGGTGAGCCCGGTGCCGCCGCCGGTGATCACGACGGTGCCGTTGGCGGGCTGGGTGACCGAGGCGATCGTCTTCGGGCCGCCGTCGGCGTCGGTGTCGTTTGCGAGCACGTCGATCGCGCGTGGCGCCCGAGTCCTCGGCGACCGTCGCGGCGTCGTCGACCGCGACCGGGTCGTCGTCGGCGCAGGTGACCGTCACCGCGACGGTCGCGGTGGAGCCGCCGTTCAGGGTGTAGGTGAAGTCGTCGCTGGGCTCGGCGCCGGGGTCGTTGCAGTAGTCGGCGTTCGGGCTGGTAGGTGAGCCCGGTGCCGCCGCCGGTGATCACGACGGTGCCGTTGGCGGGCTGGGTCGACCGAGGCGATCGTCTTCGGGCCGCCGTCGGCGTCGGTGTCGTTTGCGAGCACGTCGATCGCGGTGGCGCCGGAGTCCTCGGCGACCGTCGCCGCGTCGTCGACCGCGACCGGGTCGTCATCGACGCAGGTGACCGTGACCGCGACGGTCGCGGTGGAGCCGCCGTTCAGGGTGTAGGTGAAGTCGTCGCTGGGGTCGGCGCCGGGGTCGTTGCAGTAGTCGGCGTTCGGGCTGGTAGGTGAGCCCGGTGCCGCCGCCGGTGATCACGACGGTGCCGTTGGCGGGCTGGGTCACCGAGGCGATCGTCTTCGGGCCGCCGTCCGGAGTCGGTGTCGTTGGCGAGCACGTCGATCGCGGTGGCCCCGGAGTCCTCGGCGACCGTGGCCGCGTCGTTGACCGCGACGGCGAGATATCCCCGGCGCCGTTGACCGTGACCTCGCTCAGGGTCGGCGTCTGGTTCGGGTCGCTCGTGCTGAGCACGGCCCGGTACTGCACGTAGCGGGTGTTGCCGGGGATGTCGCCGCCGCTGGTGGCGATCGGGGTGAAGGCGCTCCAGCGTCCCGTCGGGCGTCGGCGTGTTGCCGGTGCGGACGCTGATCGCGATCCCGGTTCCCGGCGGCGTCGCCGAGTTCCAGGTGAGCGCGCCCCAGTTGACGCTCTGGCCGGGGCCGGCGTCGAAGACGCGCGAATCGAAGGTGCCCGAGGCGGGGTAGGGGCTCATCCGCAGCCAATCGACCGAGACCTCGGGGCCGCCGGAGTTGAAGTCGCTGGCGAGCGGACGCATCTGGGTGGCGCCGAAGTTCGCGGCGTGGGTCGCGACCAGGGTCATTCCGTCCACGTAGTAGCGGACCTGCGTCGTGTCCCACTCGATCCGGTAGGTGTGCGGGGTGCCGGCGAGAGGCCCGGGATCGGGGGCGAGTTGGTCGCGCTGCCGCCGACGTTGGTGCGAGCATAGAGCTGGCTGGTCGTGGTGTTGGTGCTGAACATCGCCCAGTTCGCCGACGTTGTTGAAGTCGTCCGCCGAAGCCGACGTGCTGGAAGGCGGCGGCGCCGAAGGTGGCGGCGAACTCGAGCGAGTGGCCGGAGCCGAAGGTGGCGATGGTGCCGGCGAAGGCGCCGTTGACGTGGAGGCTGCCGCCCGAGACGGTGGCGCCTCCCGGATTGCAGGTCCGAGAGGACCGGCCAGCCAGGTGCAGCTCTGCCAGCCGGCCGGGTACCGAGCTCCCCGAGAACTCCTGCGCCCTCGGTCGGCTTCAGGATCACCTCGCCGTTGCCGGTCTGGGAGACGTAGGTGTTGGCGTCCGGGGTGCCGGCGCTGAAGTCGGAGACGGTGGTGTCGGTGAAGTTGAAGCTCAGGGCCGCGGTGGTGAAGCTCCAGGTGTCGTCGGCCCCGAGCGCGATCGCCGTTGGCGTCCGCGACCGTGCCCGCCACCGTCACGTTGTAGACGGCGCCCGGGTCGAGGTCGGCGTTCGGGTTGAGCGTCGCCGTGTTCCCCGCGTAGCTGACGCTCGCCGGCACGTCGCTGCCCGCCCCCTGCTTGCGCAGGCGAACGCTGGAGCCGTTGATCGTCGCCGGGTTCATCGGCTCGCTGAACTGGACGTCGACGTTGGTGTTCCGGGGGACGTCGGTGGCGTTCGGCGCCGGGCTCCGTCTGGTGATCGTCGGCGGCGTCGTGTCGGCGCCCGCCGTGTAGGCGATCGAGACCTCGCTCAGGGTCGGCGTCTGGGCCGGGTCGCTGCTCGTCAGCTGGGCCCGGTACTGGACGTAGCGGCTGCTGCCCGGGATGTCGCCGCCGTTGGAGGCGATCGGCGTGAAGGCGCTCCAGCTCGCCGTCGGGCGTGGGCGTGTTGCCGGTGCGGACGCTGATCGCGATCCCGGTGCCCGACGGGCGTCGCCGAGTTCCAGCTGAGCGCGCCCCAGTCCGCGGTCTGGCCGGCGCCGGCGTCGAAGATCGCGGGAGTCGAAGGTGCCCGAGCGCCGGGTAGGGGCTCATCCGCATCCAGTCGACGGTCAGCTCGGGGCCGCCGGCGGTGAAGTCGCTGGCGATCGGCGCGCATCTGGGTCGGCGCCGAAGGTGGCGCGTGCGTGGGTCGCGACCAGCGCCCCGTCGACGTAGAAGCGGACCTCGCTCGCGTCCCACTCGATCCGGTAGAGGTGCGGCGAGCCGAGCAGACTGCCCGGGAGGGCGTCTCGGTGGCCGCGCCGCCGTTGTTGGTGCGGGCGATGAAGGTGCTCCGTCGACTTGGTGCTGAAGATCGCCCAGTTCGCCGAGTTGTTGAGGTCCACCCCGAAGCCGACGTGCTGGATGGTCTGGCCGCCGAAGGTGGCCACGAACTCGAGCGAGCGTCCCGAGCCGTAGGTCGGCGGTGGTCCGGGCGTAGGCCGCCGTCGACGTGGAGGCGCCGCCCGAGACGGTGGCGCCGTCCGGGCGTGCAGCTCCGGATGGGACGCTCCAGGGCAGCTCGTCCAGCCGGTCGGGAGCGAGCTGCCCGAGAACTCCGCGCCCTCGGTCGGCTTCAGGGTCACCTCGCCGTTGTCGGTCTCGGAGACGTAGGTGTCGGCGCCCGGGGTGCCGGCGCTGAAGTCGGAGACGGTGGTGTCGGTGAAGCTGAGGCTGAGGCGCGGTGGTGAAGCTCCAGGTGTCGTCGGCCCCGAGCGCGTTGCCGTTGGCGTCCTCGACGGTCGCCGTCGACCGTGACCGTTGTAGACGGCGCTCGGGTCGCAGGTCGGCGTTCGGGTCGAGCGTCGCCGTGTTCCCCGCGTAGCTGACGTTCGCCGGCACGTCGCTGCCCGCCGCCCTGCTTTCGCAGTCGCACGCTGGAGCTGTCGATCGTCGCCGGGTCCATCGGCTCGCTGAACTGGACGTCGACGTTGGTGTTCCGCGGGACGTCGGTGGCGTTCGGCGCCGGGCGTGCGCCGGTGATCGTCGGCGGCGTCAGTGTCGGCGCCGGTCGTGTAGGCGATCGAGACGTCGCTCAGGGTGGGCGTCTGGTCCGGGTCGCTCGAACCGAGCTCAGCCCGGTACTGGACGTAGCGGGAGTTGCCGGGGATGTCGCCGCCGCGAGGTGGGATCGGGGTGAATGCGCTCCAGCTTCCGTCGGGCGTCGGCGTGTCGCCGGTGCGGACGCTGATCTGCAGGCTGGTGCCGGGGGGCGCGTTGGCGTTCCAGCTGAGCGCGCCCCAGTCGGCCGCCTGGCCGGCGTCGAAGACGCGCGAGATGAAGGTGCCCGCGGCCGGGTAGGGGCTCATGCGCAGCCAGTCGACCGAGAGCTCGGGGCCGCCGGTGTTGAAGTCGCTGGCGGCCACGTTCAGGTTCGGGCCGAAGGTGGCGATCGTGCGGTGTGCACCAGGGAGCCGTCGACGTAGTAGCTGGACCTCGGTCGCGTCCCACTCGATCCGGTAGAGGTGGGGGGAGCCGACGTACTGGCCGGGATCGCCGACCGGGATGTCGACGGCACCGCCGGCGGCGTTGGTGCTGGCGTAGAGCTGGCTGGTGCGTGCCGCGGGTGCTGAACATCGCCCAGGCGTTGTTGAAGTTGTCGGTGAAGGCGACGTGCTGGAAGGAGGCGGCGCCGAAGGTCGCGTTGAACTCGAGCGAGCGGCCGGGCCCGATAGGTGGCGCTGGTGCTGGCCATGGCCGCCGTCCACGTGCAGGGCTGCCGCCCGAGACCGTGGCGGGCCGCCGGCGCGTCCGCTGCAGGCGCGGCCAGGCACAGCCCGTCCAGCCGGCCGGCAGCCCGGGCCCGCCCGAGAACTCCTGGCCCTCGGTCGGCTTCAGGGTCACCTCGCCGTTGCCGGTCTCGGAGACGTAGGTGTTGGCGTCGGGGGTGCCGGCGCTGAAGTCGGAGACGGTGGTGTCGGTGAAGCTCGCCGAGGGCGTGGTGAAGCTCGCGCGGCGCGGCGCCGAGCGGGTTCGGGCTCCGTCGTCGAGTTGCTCGCGGCGTCCGTGTAGACGTCACCCGGTAGTAGGTAGGTGGTGTTCGGCGCCAGGCCGCGTAGCTGACGCTGTGCGAGCGTGACCAGCGCCCGCGCTGCTCTGGCTCTGGCTCAGGTCGGCCGGGTTGGTCGCCGTGTTCGACCCTCGAGTCCGAGGCCTCGTTGGTGTCCCAGGTGACGTTGGCGGTGCCGTTGCCCTGCGGCGAGTGGTCGACGTTGGTGATCGACGGCGCGGTGTCATCGACGGCGTAGGTCGCCTCGTAGGCTCCCGGCGGCAGCGTCGAAGAACGCGTACTCGACGCCCTTGATCGTCCGGGTGGTGGTGGTGATCGGGGTGTTGTTCCGCTCGACGCCGGTGAGGGCACCGACCGATGAGGTCGTCGGCACCATCGCCCGCAGGCCGTTGGCGCCGGCGCCGACGTCGATGTTGAAGTTGAGCTTGTTGGCGTTCCAGGAGATCGAGCCGAAGGAGGAGCCGTTGCGGCCGTCGAGCCACTCCAGCATCTGGCGGGCGGAGACGACCGGCACACCACGCGCCTGCGCCGAGGCGACGATCGCGTCCGAGCCGGCGTGCGAGGCGCTGTCGGTGTGCATGTTGGCCGTGAAGACGCCGTAGTAGCCCTCGCGCCCGAGCGCCTTGTCGAGCAGCGAGTCGATCGTGGACGGGTAGGACTGGCTCCGACTCGTCGGTCATCTGGGTGGCCGCCTGGTAGACGTCGATCATCGAGCCGTCGAGGTCGGCGAATCGCTGCGGCATCCCGGAGCCGGTGAACATCCCCGGGCGGTCCTGGATCCAGTCCGGCGGCCAGTAGTAGTAGTTGGTGTCGAGGCGGATGCCGTTCTGCAGCTCCACCTTCGGCTGCGTCGCCCAGTCGCTCCAGGCGATGCAGTGGGTGCGGTTGGTGGTGGGCGGCGCCAGGCTCGGGTAGTTGGCGGCGAAGTCGGCGAGCTGGCTCGAGTAGAAGGACTCGAGCTGGGCCTGGTCGCTCCAGTTGGCGCAGTTCGTGTTGACGTGCAGGGCGATCTCGAAGCCGGCGTCCTCGAAGGCGGCGGCCTCGGAGTCGCGTCAGCCCGGAGGTGTTCGGGTAGATGTAGGAGGTGCCGCGCACGCACTCCCAGTCGGCGACCGAGCATCCGGGGTTCAGCGCCTGGTAAGCGTTGAAGCGGCCCTCGGTGCCGCTGTTGGCGTGATCGTCGCCCGTCATCACCACCGCCGCCTTCTCGTCGCGTGGCAGGAACCAGAACCGCGGCAGCGGCTTGCGGTCCACGTTCATCTGCTCGATCAGGTTGGTGAGCAGGTGCTGCTGCTCGTCGGCCTGCGGGATGGCGACCTTGTTGAGGTCGACCCAGTCGGGCTGGACATCCCCGGGCTTGGCGCCGAAGAAGAGGTCGTCGGAGCGGATCAGCTGGCCTCCGCCGACGGCGCTGTCGCGCTCGTCGCCCGACCAGGCGGGGTTGCCCTGGCGCGTGTAGACGACCGAGCGGGCGAGGTCGTAGGTGAAGGCGGCCGCCTGGCCGCCGTTGCCGCCCACGCTCCGCAGGGTCACCGCGGGGTTGGGAGTGGAGGTGGTGGCGTCCGAGTAGAGGGTGGCGACGGCCTGGGCGCCGTTGAGGGTGTAGCGGTCGGCCGTGCCGTGGTACTGGATCGTCTGGCCGACGATGCCCGTGCCGGGGCCCGACCCGGTGTCGACCTGGAGGTAGGCGTTGGAGAGCGGGGCGCCGGCGGGGGTCAGGCCCAGCAGGCCGGCGAGCTGCGGGTCCGGGCGGTCATCGCGATCAGATTGCCGCCCGCGTTGACCCAGTCGCTCAGCAGTCGTCACCTGCCCGGCGCTGAGCGGACCGTCGCCGAGGATGGCGACGTCGTGGGCGTTGAGCATCGGCGGGCGTGACGTTGGAGATGTCGGTGGCGGTGAACTCGTTCAGCCCCTCTGCCCGGAGGATCTCGGCGAAGTAGCGGCTGAACGGATTGGCGGCGTTGGAGATCACCAGGACCGGGCCACCCGGCCCCTCGTCGGGCGGCGGCGGTGGCGGCGCCGCGGTGGTGAAGGACCAGGTCGAGTCGGCGGCGAGCGGGTTGCCGGGGTCCGCGTCGTCCTCGACGCCGCCGGGGCCGCCCTTCACGGTCGCCGTGTAGGTGGTCGAGTTCTGGAGGGCGCTGTTCGGGTCGAGGATCGCTCTTCTCTGGGCTGCGTTGTAGGTGACGGTGGCGGGAACGAGTGCGTTCGAGGGGTCGCGCAGCTCGACGTTGGCGCCGCTGATCGTGGCCGGGTCCATCGGCTCGCTGAAGGTCGCGGTGACGTTGGCGTCCGTGGCGACGCCGCTGGCGCCGCTGGCGGGCGAGCGGGCGTTGATCGTCGGCGGCGTGGTGTCCGGCCCGACGGCGTTCTCGAAGACGACGTCGACCAGGTAGTTGCTCGACGCGAAGGTGTCGGTCGGGAACACGCCTCCGGCGCCGTAGCGGTAGACGCCGTTGGGCCCGTCGGGGTCGCCGTTGGCGATCGCGTGCAGCGGCGGGCTGTCGAAGCCACCGCTCGCGAAGTAGTCGTTGATGGCGGCGTAGTTGCCCTGGGGCGCGTGGTAGGAGGCGACGTAGGTGGTGTCCGCGTCGATCGCCACCGGCGCCCCGAAGGTCACCTCCTGCCAGCCGGTGGCGCTCTCTCCGGTGAAGGTGGCACTGGCCAGCTCGGCGCCGGCCGCGGTCCAGAGGCGACCGACGTGGGTGCCGCCGTTGCCCGCCGTCTTGTAGAAGCGGAGCCCGGTGATGAAGCCGGCTTCGTCGGAGCGGAACTTGACCCCGAGCTCGACCGCGGTCGTGTCCCCGCTGCCGGGCCCCGTGAAGGAGTCGTCCCAGATCGAGCAGGGGCAGGTGCGGGGGATGACGTTGACGGTGACGCCCGCGCCAGGGGTCTCGAGGTTGCCGCTGTCGTCGGCCGCCCGCGTCTTGATCGTGGCGCTGCCGGTGGCGCCCGGAGTCCAGGAGTAGGTCCAGTTCGCGCGCCCCTGCGCCGGGTGCCAGGTGGCGCCGTCGTCGGTCGAGACCTCGACCCCGCCCACCTGGCCGCCGCCAATCTCTCCGACGGCGTCCGAGGCCGTGCCGCTGATCGTGATCGGATCGCCGCTCTCGACATTGGAGCCGTCGAGCGGCGAGGTGATCTGGCGAGCTGGGGGCGTCCGTGTCGGTCGAGGCGGTCGCCGCGACCAGGCCGCCCTCCTCCTGGAGCGTGCCGGGCTGGGTGCCCATGTCGGCGAGCAGGTTGATGGTGGCCTGCTGCATCCGGGGGTCGGGTGTGGAGCCGCCGCGGTCGTGCTCGCCGTCGAGGCCCCAGGACCACTGGATGGTGCCCGCGCCGAAGACCAGGGCGTCGTCCTCGGCGCCCGCGCCATTCGGGTCGCGGTAGAGAGTCAGGTGGTGGGTGGCGGTCCCGGGGCCATAGGTGGAGCCGTTGTCCTGGAGGACCTCGACCCCGTTGCGCGTGGTCGAGGAGTTGTAGACGAGCCCCGGGGGCCGGACGCTGTTGTCCGGCGCCTCGTCCCACTCGTAGCCGAGCGTGTCAGCCGGTCAGCGTGGCGGTCTGGCCGGAGGCCAGCGAGGCGATGGTCGTGTCGCGCCAGAGGCGCATCTTGCCGTCGGCGGCCGGCACCTCGATCGCCGAGGTGCCGGAGTTGACCCTGAACATCGTCCCCGTCAGGCTGTTCTCCGGGTTGGGGCCCTCGGGGTTGAAAGGACCGCGCGTCGCGCCAGGTGCCCGTCCACTCCGGGGTCGGATCGATCTTGGCGCCGGCGTGGGTCTCCTTATAGGAGACCAGCGTGCGGTGGTCGGTGTCCGAGCCATCGATGCTGTTCTCCCAGCGGGTCTTCCAGAAGACCTCGTTGCCGCTGAAGAAGGCGAGGCTGACGCCGGCGTCGCGCGCCGCCGTGACGTTGTTGCGCTGGCCCGCGGACCAGTACTCGTCGTGCCCGACCGAGAGATAGGCCTGGTGCTCCTGGATCTCGCTCCCGAAGCGGTCGGCGTCGACCCCGGTGAAGTAGCTGACGTCGTAGCCGTTGTGCTCGAGGAAGCGCACCATCGGATACTCAGCGTTGAAGGGCGAGTCCTCCGGCGTCGGCCCGCGGGTGGTGAAGGGGCGGTTGTAGCTGACCTTGTAGGCGCGGCCCGCCGGCGACCCCGTGTAGAGGCTGTTGCCGCCGTACTGGTTGTAGGCCTGCCAGGTCGTGTCCATCGTCTGGAACAGCAGGTCGGACCCGCCGTCGTCGTCGCGGACGATGAAGAAGATGTGGCTTCCGTCGGAGGCCCCGTCCGTCCCGGACAAGCTTGGCGAAGTAGATGCCCGACACCGCGTCCGCCGGCACTCGCCCACGAGGCGGACTCGGCCCAGTTGCCGCAGTCGACCAGCCCGGTCGGCGCGTCCTCGAGGCAGGCGGTCCTGGTCCTGCGCCAGCCGGCTGAGACGGTGGCGACCTTGCCGGGCGCCGAGGCCGCCGTAGTAGCCCATCCGGTAGATGTCGAGGCGATATGTCGAATGAGGCGGTGTCGATCTTGAAGTGGACCGTCTGGCCCTGATCGACGCTGATGTCGGTGGCGAAACCCTGGATGTCCGGCGTCGCCGGCGCCGCTGACGTCCCACTGGCTCGGCGGGTTGCCAGGTTGCCTGTTCTCGCAGGTGATCTCGTTGTCGGTCGGGAGGCAGGTGACGGCCTGGGCCTGGGCGACCTCTGCGCCCGGCCCCAGGGCGGTAAACAGGAGGACGCCGGCGGCGGCCAGCCAGCCGGCGCCCAGCGCACGCACACTCCGCATTCGGGTTCTTTCCCCCAGGGCTCCGCAGTGGACTTTCCGTCGCACGCCACGACCGTAGGGCTGCTGCTGCCCCCTGTCGTCGGCCGAAAGGACGATCTATTGATCCGCCTTTCTGATGATCCGCTGGCCATCCCGATCGCCCCGTGGCCGCCTGCCCAGCGCTCCACCTGGAGCGCCAAGTCGCCCAGTCGCGCCAAAAACCAGGCGGCGCTCGAACACCCTTGGGTGCCAGGCGCATTGCGGCCGAGCTCGCGCGTCCCAAAGACGGGGCGGGATCCGGATCGAGCACGGGGGCTGGAGGCCGAGATCCCCGGGCATCGACTGCGCCCAAAGGGCGAACTGACCGTCTCGCCCAGTCCAAGATGGCGGCGGGGTGCCGCCGGGGCATGGGAAGCCGCCGCTCCCCGAGAGCGTCACCTTCGACGCGGTGCGGCGGACCTACGCCGGCCTGCAAGCCGAGCTCGGCGAGCACCTATCGGGCACAGCGGCCGGAATGACCCGGATTCGACGGAAGCTGCGCAGCCCTCAGAGGACGACGAAGAGCGCCCACTTGCAGCGCTTCGGCTAACGGGAGCGACGGGACTCGAACCCGCGGCCTCCGGCGTGACAGGCCGGCGCTCTAACCAACTGAGCTACGCCCCCGGGGCGCTCCAGTGAGACTAGCCTGCCAGCTCTTGGACGTTGACGGCGACCGGCCCCTTCGGGCCGTCCTCGGCCTCGTAGGAGACGCGAGCGCCATCGTTGAGCGAGCGGTAGCCGTCACCGCTGATCGAGGAGAAGTGGACGAAGAGGTCCTTGCCGCCGTCGTCCGGGGTGATGAACCCATATCCCTTCTCATTGCTGAACCACTTCACGGTGCCTTCTGCCATTCGTATAACCCTCCTCGGGCCTTTCACGTGCGCGAGGAGGCGCCGAAGCACCAACTCCTACACACACAAACTTGGGGATGTACTCCCTGATTCGCCGGGCAAGGTAGCGAACCCAGGCGCCCGACGCCTTCAGCCAAAGCAGCGGAATAGGGTGCGGCCGATGAGGATCGTCAGCTATCGCTCGGGCGACGGCGATCGCGCCGGGGTCGAGGCCGAGGGCGGGGTGATCGACGCCGGCGAGTTGCTCGGAGCCGACCGGCTCGGCGTCCGCGAGTTGCTCACGGCGGGGCGCCTGTCGGAGCTCGCCGAGGCGGCGGCGAGCGCTGACCCGGAGGCGGCGATCGCCGACCCCGAGCTGCTGCCGCCCGTTCCCGACCCGGAGAAGATCGTCTGCATCGGGCTCAATTACAGATCGCACGCCGCCGAGGCAGGCATCGACCCGCCGGAGGTGCCGACCTTCTTCGCCAAGTTTCGCAACGCTCTCGCCGCTCCGGGCGCCCGTGTCCAGCTGCCGGCCGCCAGCAGCAAGGTCGACTACGAGGCCGAGGTCGCCTTCGTCGTCGGCCGGCGCTCCAAGGAGATCGATCCGGCGGAGGCGGTGGAGGCGGTGGCCGGCTACATGCTGCTCAACGACCTCTCGGCCCGCGACCTCCAGTTCGCGACCCCGCAGTGGATCCCGGGCAAGGTCTTCGACGGCTCCGCCCCCTGCGGCCCCGCCCTGGTCACCCCCGACGAGGCCGGGCCCGGCGACGCGATCTCCTTCGCCCTCGAGCTGAACGGCGAGCGGATGCAGGAGGCCTCGACCGCCGATCTGATCTTCTCGGTGCCGGAGCTTCTCGCCCACCTCTCCCGGCTGATGACCTTGGAGCCGGGCGACATCGTCTCCACCGGCACCCCGGCCGGCGTCGGCAGCAGCCGCGATCCCCGCGTCTGGCTGAAGGCCGGCGACGAGATCGTGATCAGCTCGCCGACGCTCGGCACCCTGCGGACTGAACTCGGTTAGGTGCGCGAGGAACCCGTCATCTCCCGCGCCGTCCTGAGGGCGGCGCTGGTGATCCTGATCGCCGGCGCCCTCGGAGTCGGCGCCTACGCGCTGGTGGGCGGTGGGATCGACATCGACCTCCCCGACTTACCAGAGATCGACCTCGAGACGACAACGGGTGGCGATACCACCGAGCTCGAAAACACCACCCTCCAAGACACCACGATCGGGGAAGCCGAGCCCGAGGCGACCGATCCTTTCACCAGCGCCGGCTTCGCCGCCGCGATCGCGCGGGTCAAGGAGGAGGTCGGCCCGGGCCAGGAGCTCACCCGCCTCTTCATCAACCCTGTCCAGACCCAGTTCATCGTCCGCCGCGGCGATGGAATCGAGGCCTACAGCGTCCGCGCCGACACCGGGGAGCTGACTCGCGCGGACGCCACGATCACGATCTCGGGCGATGCCAAGATCGGCGACTTCGCCTTCGCCCTCGATGCACTCGATCCCGCCGCGGTCGACCGGATGCTGTCTGCGGCACGCAAGCAGAGCGGCGCCGCCGACTTCGAGCCGACCGTGCTCAGCCTCGAGCGGGCGATCCCCTTCGGCTCCAGGGAGCTGAGGTGGACGATCAACGCCGAGGGCGGGGGGCGAAACCTGACCTACCGGGCGGCGGCCGACGGCACCGGGGTCGAGAACATCGGCGGCTAGCCGCTTCGCTCCTCGACCAGCTTCTCGATCCGCCCGTAGACATCGGGCGCGTCCTTCTTCAGCCGCTTCACCTCGAAGTGCCCCATGCTGATCAGCTTCAGCGGCGAGGTCGCGGTGACCGTGGCGCTGCGGACGTCGTCGTCGAGCATCCCCTGCTCACCGAAGATGTCGCCGGGTCCGAGGTCGGCGATGTGCTCGCCGCCGCGGGTGACCTCGGCGGTGCCATCCTCGATCGCCATCAGCTCCCGCGAGAAGCCGCCCTCGGAGATCACCTCGGTCCCCTCGGAGACCTCCTTCGACTCCGCGAATGTGGCCACCTGCTTGAGCTCGTCGTCGGAGGCGCCGGAGAACAACGGGATCCTCTTCAGTTGGCTCGGTTCCAAGCTTCCTCCCATCGTCGCCGTTTCACAGCAACCTAGTACATGCGGATAGGGTGAGCCGCCCAGCAACCGACTTCGAGGGGAGAGTTCAACGTGGGATTGATGGACAACATCAAGAAGGCCCAGGAGATGGCCCAGCAGGCGCAGCAGCAGGGCGGCGGAGCGGCCGCCGCAGATGCCGGATGCCGCCGACATGCAGTACGCGCAGCTGGCGCAGAAGATCGCGACCAGCGGGCTGCCCGGCGTCGCCACGATCAACAAGATCAGCGAGACCGGCAAGACCGACGCCGGGGTAAACAAGCAGTACGCGATCGAGGTCTCGATCGAGCTCGAGGCCGGTGACAAGTACGACACCACGGTGATGCAGAACCTGACCGACAACGCGATCGGCTCCGGCCATTACCAGGCGGGGAAGCGCTTCGAGGTCAAGGTCGACCCGGACGACAAGAGCCAGGGCGCTGCTCTACGGGCTCGCCGACTAGCTCAGCTGCCAAAGCTCATCCAGCCCGCGCCTAGCCGGATGACCTAGGCCCAAATACCCACTTGTAACTCGCGCACGGCGGCGCGGGTGACTACATTCGATAGGCATGGACGCTCCGTTCACCATCGCCTCGCTGACTGACACTGTCTTCGAGTGGTATCCGGTCTTCGGCGTCCTCTTCTCGGCGGGACTCCTGATCGTCTTCGTCCTCCTGCTCCGGCACGCGATGGGGACCACTCGCCCGGAAACGACCAGGAGAGCCACACCGCCCCCGTCCTCTGGGACGAGGTCCAGGGTGTCGGGCGAGGGGGGCGTGTCGCCAGGTCCCTGGCTGACTACCTGCGCTTCTACGCCAGCGTGCTCAGCCGCTGCCGCTGAGCGCGGAGGGCGTTGGGAGCATTACCCGACCCAGCGCGGCTCCTCAAAGTCGCCGTACTCCTGAATGGCGCCGTAGATGTGCTGGACAAGCCGGGTGCTGCGCTTTACACGCAGGTCGCAGACCCCGTGAGGGAGCTTCTTTCCTCTCTGACGATTGCTCGATGTGGGTCGTACGTTGATCGCGTGCTTGCGCAGCGACGAACGCGGGAGGTCAAGCGCATCGAGCCAAAACTGCTCAATCTCGCGGAGTGTGAGTCCGTTTCCCATGTACACGTGCAAACGCACTTCCAGATCGTCTGCACCCAGGCCAAAGCTTTCAGCCAAGAACCGCCGGAAGAACCGCATGAGGTGCACGTCCGAGTTGGTGACGCATGCCGTGTTTCGGTTCTTTGTGCCCTCTGCCCAGTAGAGCATGCACCCGGCTTGGTGCAGGGGATCGCCTTGCCGAGCCCTGCGGCGACCCTCCTCCTGATACGTGCGGCGGATATTCCGCCAGCGCTCGACCACCGGCAGAGCCCGCCGCTGGTGGTCGGTCATTTCGGCAACCGGGCGGAACGAGAGATCCTTTGGATCGAACATACGTTCGTACCAGGGTACCCAGGCACCCGGATGGCCCGTCGGGCATCGCGGTCTGGGCGATAATCCGAGTCCGGCATCGGGCGGTTAGCTCAGTTGGGAGAGCACTCGCCTTACAAGCGAGAGGTCGCTGGTTCGAGCCCAGTACCGCCCATCACCAGGTTCGAACCCTCTGGGCCCCTGTTCCAGAGGGGCATAGGCTACGGCGGATGAGGCTGCTGATCACGAGCTCGCGGATGCCGTTCGCGCTCGATGCGATCAGGAAGCTGGGCGAGCGCGGGCATGAGGTCTATCGCCTCGCGACAGCTACGAGGACTCGCCCGGCAGCCACTCCACGTTTCCTCGCCGGCCACTTCGTCACGGCCTCGCCCTCCGACGACCCGGAGGCGTTCGCCGCCGACATCGAGAGGATCGCCGCCGAGAACGAGATCGAGGTCGTGTTGCCGATGTTCGAGGAGGTCTTCTACCTCGCCGCCCAGCACGCAGCGGATCTCGGCGGTGACCAGGCTCTACGCGCCCCCCTTCCGCCACCCTGGCGCAGGTGCACGACAAGGGGAGCTTCCAGGAGCTCTGCGAGAAGCTCGGGATTCGCAACTCCGCAGACGGTGATCGCCGCACAACGACGGCGGAGCTGCGCGAGGCGATCGGCCGGTTTCCCCGCTACTTCGCGCGGGCGGCCTTCTCCCGCGGCGGGGTCGGCGCTGCTCACCAACACCGGGCCGCTGGCCGGGCACCTGGCGATCGAGGACATGCCACCCGACCGAGGCCTCCCCCTGGCTGGTCCAGGAGTTCGTCGACGGGCCGATGCACTGCACCTACACGTGCCGTCCACGACGGGGAGATCTCCTCGCAGATGTCCTACCGGGCGCCGCGGCAGTGGGAGCACAGCGACCGGGATTCAGTTCGTCTCGGTGGACGCCAGCGACACGCTCCCGGTGGTCGAGAAGCTTGCGGTAGGAGCTCTCTTGGGATGGCCAGATGTCGCTCGACTTCGTAGAGGCCGATGACGGCCTGATGATGATCGAGTGCAATCCGCGGCCGACCGACGGCGTCCTTCTGATGAGTGCCGAGGAGCTCGAGCGCGGGCTGCTCTCGCCGCAGCCGGAGACGCTGCTGGTGGAGGCGGGCCGGGAGGACCCAGCTCGACTTCGCCGTCTTCGGGCAGATCTTCAAGCGAGCCGCTGAAGGAGCTGCCCTCGCTCGATCCATGACCTCGCCGCGATCCCGGGCACCGACAGCGGCTGGCGCGACGCGATGCCGAAGCTCTACTCCTTCCTCTTCTTCTGCCAGCACGAGTGGCTCGGCCTCGCCGAGCGCCAGCAGTTGTTCGTGGCGATGGCCGATGGGATCACCTGGGACGGCCAGCCGATCCCCGGCCTCCGGGCGGAGGACGCCTCCTACCTCGCGAAGCTCACCGGCGACCGGCTGAGGCGGATGGACCTGGGGATCAAGGGCAAAGTGGCGCTGGTGATGGGCGCGAGCAAGGGAATCGGCCGCGGCGTCGCCGAGGCGCTCGCCCGCGAAGGCGCGACGGTCGCGGTCTCGTCGTCGCTCGGGCGAGCGGCTGGAGCAGCTGGTCGCCGAGCTCGGGGGCGAGGCGCGCGCGTTTCCCGCCGACACCGGCGATCTCGATCGGATGGAGTCACTGCCAGGCGAGGTCGCCGAGCGCTCGGGCCGGTCGAGATCCTGGTGACCAACACCGGCGGGCCGCCCGGCTGGCGGCCGCTCGACAACCCCCGCGAGGAATGGGAGGCCGCCTACCGCGTCGCTCGTGCTCGCGCCCCGGACGCTGGTCGAGGCGGCGCTGCCAGGGATGCGGGAGCGCGGCTGGGGCCGGATCGTCAACGTCGCCTCGAGCTCGGTCAAAGAGCCGATCCCGAGCCTCGCCCTTTCGAACGCGCATCGAATGGCGACCGTCGGGCTGTTCAAGACCCTCTCCATCGAGGTCGCGAGCGAGGGGATCACGGTCAACACGGTCGCCACCGGGCGCTTCGCAACCGAGCGCCTCTTCGACACCCAGGGCTCGATCGTCGCCGCCGAAGAGGCAGCGCGGGAGCAGGTCCCGGCCGGCCGTCTCGGCACACCGGAGGAGTACGGCGACCTGGTCGCCTTCCTCTGCTCGGAGCGGGCCGCCTATCTCACGGGAACTGTGATCCCGCTCGACGGCGGCCTACTCCGGTCTGTCTAGTCAGTCCTGCTCCGGGCTCTCCTCGGAGCCCTCGTCACCCTCGGCGCCCTCTTCGCCTTCGGTGCTCTCTTCGCCCTCGCCCATCCCGGACTCTGCCTCGGCGGCGGGCTCGGCGGGGGCGGTCTCCTGATCGGAGGCGGCCTCAGCCGTCCCGTCGGTCTCTGCCTGCTCCTGCTCCTGAAGCTCGTCGGTCATCTCGACCTCCTTTTCTCTCTGCTTTGCTCCCCGCAAGGGGTGATACCGGAGGGCGGCGCCGGCGATGTAAAGCCGCTGTTGCCACGAACGCTCAGCCGGTCGCTGAGGACTGCGACGGAGCCGGTCGAGGTGTCCGCCTGAAGGCGAGCAGCAGCCAGAGCCCGCCGGCGACGATCATCGCCGCGCTGACCAGCTGCGCCTGGGTCAGCCCGAGCGCGACGTCCTCGTTGCGGCGGACGAACTCGACCAGGAAACGCTGGCTGCCGGCGAGCAGCAGGTAGAGCGCGAACAGCAGCCCGCCCGTGAGCCGGTTGCGCAATCGCCAGAGGACAATCGCAATCAGCCCCAGCGCGAGCGTCTCGTAGATGGGCGTCGGGTGGACCTCCTGATCGGTGGGCACGGTGCCGTCCGGGTAGGCCATCGCCCACGGTCCGTCCCAGGCCTTGCCGTAGTCGCCGTCGCCGGAGAGCTGGCACCCGACGCGACCGATCCCTTGCCCCAGCGCCAGGGCCGGAGCGGCGAGATCGAGCAGGGCGGTGCCGAGAAATCCCCGGTACCAGGCCCAGCCTGCGACGGCCAGCCCTCCCCCGATCAGCCCCCCGTACCAGACCAGGCCCGTGCCGGAGACGATGTTGCCGAACGGGTCATCACTCACGTCGCTCCAGTTCTCGATCACGAAGTAGAGGCGTGAGCCGATCAGGCCACCGACGAGCGGCGGCGAGGCTCATCTCGTAGGCCCAGTCGACCGGCTTGCCGAGCTCCCGGAAACGCCGCCCGACCAGCGCCCCGGCGGCGACGAAGCCGAGGGCGACGCAGAGCCCGAAGGTCTGCAGGGTGAGCGGGCCGATGTTGATCTCGGGGAGCACGGCGGCGAAGGGTAGATGCCGCGCCTTGCCAGCGCCCGCTGCGGCGCTCGCCCGGCCGTGGGCGGTTCTCGAACCCACCCCTGATCAGGGAGCGGGCCGCAGCTCGTTCATTCGTGGATCCCGATCCACATCGGCCTCGGTCGCTGAGACGAGGCGAGGTCACCCCGCAGTGACACAGCAGGCTGTCACAGCGGTTCGGCCAATCTCGTCTTAGGGAGGGAAAGACCAAAGGAGGACCGCGATGAGAACGACGCCCGAGGCGCTCCGCCAGACGAAAACGATTCTGCTCACGACCTACAGGCGCGACAGGACCCCGGTGGCCACGCCGGTGAGCATCGCCTTCGACGGCGATCGCGCCTTCTTTCGAACCTGGCACAAGGCTCAGAAGGCGAAGCGGCTGCGCAACAACCCCAACGTCGAGGTCGCTCCCTCGACCCTGAGGGGCGAACCGACTGGCCCGGCTATCCCTGCGAAGGCCACGCTGCTCAAGGTCGCGAAGCGCGGGTGGCCGCGAAGGCCCTCGCCCAGCGTCACCGCGTCTTACAGGCGGTAGTGGTGCCGATCGGGCACCGCCTGATGCGCTACAAGACGATGCAAAGGGCCGTTCTCCTCCGACATCGCCCCCGCAGTATCGCGAGCAGGGGTCAGGTTAGGTTCGGTGCCGCCCAGCATCAGCAGATAGGAAACCGTGGCGAGACAGGTCCACCGCGTCGGCGACTCAGCAGGGCTTGTCGCTTCCCTCGGTCGCGCCCTTCCGGAGTGAGGGGACGGAAGGCGACGGCCCAGCGGGGCCGGGCCGTCGAGCGCCGTCTTTCAGGTTAGACCTGCCAGCCGACCTTGAGATCGCCCTCCATGCCGCCCTCGCGGTGGCCGGGGACGCTGCAGTAGTAGGTGTAGCTCTTCCCGCCCTGCAGCTCCACCGTGACCGATAGCCGTGCTCTGCGAGATCAACTCGGTCGCACCGATTCGTTGCCCGACTCGTCCTCGACTGTGACGTCGTGCGAGACGAGGCGGGATTGTCGAATGATCGTACGAGCCAGTCCTCGCACGAGCGAGGTTGGCGCCGTCACCGCGGAGGTAAGTCGCCGCCTCCGCGGCAGGTGATGTCATCATCGTTCGGGAGACGCAGTGGCGCGGGACGTTCCCAGACTACGCCCACCCGCAGCCCGCGGCTTCGAGGGCCTCGGGCCGGTCCGTGAACTCATCCACGCGGACAACCTTTCCATCGCGCAGGGTGTAGAGCTCATAGAAACGGGTGCCGACTTCGAGACCGCTGCCCCGCCCTCGCCCCCGGTGATAAGCCGTCACCAGCACACGGTCCCCGGCGTCGATGAACTCCTCGGCGGTCACCTCCAGTTCATCCCAGGAGCTGGTCCAGCGCTCCCATTTGGACTGCATCGCATCCAGGCCGTACGACAGCCCCTCCTCGGTCGGGTTCATCACGAAATTGGGGTCAAAGATCGCCTCCGCCTCGGCGCGGTCGCCGACCCCGTGGACCTCGTAGGCGAAGGCTCGCCGCACGATCTCGACGTTCTCCTCCGACATCGTCCACGCAGTATCTCGCTGAACCGGTGCTTTCCATGCAAAGCGGATAGCCGCTTCTCGTCCAAAGCAGCGGTTTCGCTTTGCGCCTCGCACGGCGCGCGCGATCAGGCCCCGAAGAAATCGATGAGAAGCTGATTGACGCGCTCCGCCCCGTCGTGATGGACCCAATGCGACGCGTCGGCCAGGCGCTCCACGCGGTCGAGGTTGGGCACGTCGTCGCGGTCCGGCTCGGCGAGGTCGGAGCCGAGGTAGGAATCGCGCTCTCCCCAGATGACCAGTGTCGGCGCCGAAGTCGGGCGCAACTTTCCTGCGGCCTCCTTCTGGGACTGTCTTACCGAGGCGCGGTAGTAGTTGATCATCCCGGCTGCTGCCCCTGGCTGCGACCACGCGTCGACGTACTGTTCGATTTCCTGCTGCGTGTAAGGCGGGTTCGCGTCACTCAGGAAGTGTCGGAAGAAGTGCCAGTTTCTGGCGTGCACCACGTCCTCGGGCAGTCCCGGTACCGCAAAGAAGAAGAAGTACCAGGACTTCCTGAGCTGGTTCGGGTTGTGGAGTCCCTCCTGGAGCCGCCGCGGATGGGCCGCATTGAGGATGGCGAGTCGGTCGACCACCTCGGGGTGGTTCATCGCGGTGGTCCAGGCGATGGTCCCGCCCCAGTCGTGACCGACCATCAGCGCGGACTCGGCACCGAGTTCTCCGATGAGGCCGCGGATGTCGGCGGCGAGCAGGTCGACGGCGTAGGCCTCGAAGCCCTCTGGCTTCGATGACAGGTTGTAGCCACGCGTGTCGGGCGCGACCACCCGAAAACCCGCCGCCGCGAGCGGCCCGATCTGCAGCCGCCAACCGAACCAGAACTCAGGGAAGCCGTGCAGCAGAACGATCAGCGGCCCCTCACCGGCCTCGACGTAATGCAGGCTCTGATCGTCGACCTTTGCATAGCCCTCCCGAAGTTCGATCCCGACGTCAGGGAGCGGGCTGGCGGATCATGAGGACCTCCGTGCATAGGGGACTTGGGCGCGAGAATACACCTGCGTCTGGATCAGCAACAACGTCGATCGGTGGCTGGCGCTCCTGCTTCGCGCGAGAAGCGAGCGCCAGGTCGAAGAGTGTTGCTTTCCATGCAAAGCGGCGGTTCAGGCTTCAAAGGCGGCTGCGGCGACGCCGGCCGCACTTCACGCACCGGATGGCGATGGGCAAATAGGATGGCCGCTCCGCCTTCACCTGGGAGGCGCGAGGAGAAGCCGAAGGAGGTCTCAATCATGTACGTCACCGAGTTCACCCTGCGCGCCAAGCCCGGCCACTTCGAGCAGGTCGCGGAGATCCACTCCGAGTTCGCGGCCGACTTCCTCAGCGACCATTCCGCGCTCCAGACGGTGATGGTCGTCGGTGACGAGGCGAGCGGTTTGGTGCGTGGCATCGGGGTGTACACGGACCGCGAGGCGGCGGACGAGGTCAACAGCGACCCCGAGTTCGCCTCCTACAACGACCGGATCGAGCCGCTGCTGGCAAGCCCACCCGAGCGGGTCGAGCTACAGCTCTTGCACCACTACTCGCGTTAAGCGCCCCTCAAGGGGTGGTCCCGACGCCCGGGCCATCGGAGGACACGGTACGCGATTGCTCAAGACCGCTGCTTTCCATGCAAAGCAGTAGCCCCGGCGGGAATCGAACCCGCGCTACGAGAATGAAAATCTCGCGTGCTAGCCGTTACACCACGGGGCCTGCCTCTCATGTTATTCGGCACATCTAGCCAGCCATTGGTGCGCCGCGCGGCCTTAGGTTTGCGCGAACCGGAGAGCAACGCCCGGTCCTCCCATGACGAAGCTAATCGAAAGAGGGGTCGCAAGATCGCTCCGTGCGGAACACGGAACACCCGTCAAGCACCTCGCGCGGCTGCTGCGAGGACTACTGGCTTCGCGTCTGGAACCACCTCGGACGGCTCTGCGCAAGCACTCGGTCAACCATCTCCCGACCTCAAGCAGCGGGAGAAAGAAGAACGCCCTCCCATATGGCGTCTGCACGATCCGGGTGAGTCGAAGCACCCGCCTTGTTCAACACATCTACGGAGCGATTCAGGAGTACGCCGGGTTCGCAGAGCCTCGATGGCTGGACGGCACGTACCGGAGGTAGCTGAGTCCGCTACAAGGAGCGCAAGCAGCGCCTTCTGGGCGTGGAGGCGGTTCTCGGCCTGGTCCCAGACCGCCGAGCGCTCGCCGTAGAGCACGCCCTCGGTGATCTCCTCGCCCGGGTGGGCGGGGAGGCAGTGGAGCGCGATCGCCCGCTCGGAGGCGGCGGCGAGCAGCTCCTCGTTGAGCTGGAAGGGGGCGAGGTCCTTGCGGCGGCGCTTCGCCTCGGCCTCGTCACCCATGCTCACCCAGACGTCGGTGTAGACGGCATCGGCGCCGGCGACCGCCGCCGCCGGGTCGTCGGTCTGCTCGGCGAGGCCCTCCTCGAGCCGGTAGCCCTCGGGGCTCGCGATCACCACCTCGACCCCGGCGGTCCGCCCGAGGATCGCCAGCGAGCGGGCGACGTTGTTGCCGTCGCCGAGATAGGCGAGCCGGAGCCCCTCGAGCCCGCCGAAGCGCTCCCGCAAGGTGAGCAGGTCGGCGAGCACCTGGCAGGGGTGGTGGCGCGGGGTCAGCCCGTTGATCACCGGGATCGCCGCGCCGTCGGCGAGCTCCGCCACGGTCTCGTCGGATCCCGATCGGATCACGATCGCGTGCAGGTAGCGGGAGAGGACGCGCGCCGTGTCGCCGATCGACTCGCCGCGGGAGAGCTGCAGCTCGTCGCCGCGGAGCACCAGGGGGGTGCCGCCGAGCTCGGCGACGCCGACCTCGAAGGAGATCCGGGTCCGGGTCGAGGGCTTCTCGAAGACCAGCGCGACCGAGCGTCCCGCCAGGGCGTCGCCGCCCGCGCCGCTTCTCGCGGCCGCCCTTCAGCTCCTCGGCGCGCTCGAGCAGGGACTCGAGCTCGGGCGCGATCGAGCTCCTCTCCCGTGATGAAATCGGGCGTCATCGAAGCCGCCGATACTACGGGCGTGCAGATCGGGGCAATGACGTGGAACGTCTTCCATGGGCGCGATTGGCCACCCGAGGAGGAGCTCCAGGTCCGCGCCCACAAGGGCAACTGGCGCCGGGGCCCGATCCGGGGGAAGGAGTACGAGCAGGTGAACTGGGACCTCTTCGACCAGTTCGCCTCGATGATCAACGGAGCGAGCTGGGACGTTGCCTTCTTCCAGGAGTTCCCCCCCAGCTGGAAGAGGAAGATGGCTCGGGCCTGCGGGGCGGAAGCGCACCGAGCGCTCAGCGGGCGCAACTGGCTGCAGCCGCTGACCTCGATCATCGGCCGCTGGCGGCCGGACCTGCTGGGGGCCTGGGAGGGAGGATCGAACACGACCTTGGTCCGCCGGGAGGCCGGGCCGATCGTCGAGCGCAAGAGGGTCGTCCTTACCCGGCACCCCGAGCTTCGGGTGATGGGGCTGACCCGGCTCCAAAGCGGCGTCTGCCTGGCCAACCTCCACGTCAGCACGAAGCCCGCATCGGCGGAGGCCGAGCTGATCACCGCCGCCGAGCGCGCCCTGGATTTCGCCGGCGGAAGGCCGCTGGTCTTCGGCGGCGACTTCAACGTGAGGCCGGGCGAGAGCAGCATCTTCGAGCGGCTCGAGCAGCGCTTCGGGCTGGCGCCACCGACCGCGCCGGACCGCCTCAGCCACTTGCTCGTCCGCGGGCTCGAGGTCGATCAGCATCCCGCCGCCTGGCCACCCGAAGCGCGCGACGTCGCCGACCCGAACACCGGGCTGAAGATCCGGCTCTCGGACCACAATCCCGTACAGGCCAGATTCAGCTTCGGCTAGCTCGCGCACCCCTTGATTGGGGCCGGCGGAGCCGGGGTAGACTGGCCGCGGCGATGGCGAAGACCAAGCAGACCGCCGAGCCCGAGTCGCGGCCGCAAACGGGCACCCGCGCGGAGCAGAGCGTGCAGGCTTTTCGCGAGGCCCTCGAGAAGAGTGTGCACATCTCCCGCGAGCGCCTCCAGGAGGTCGTTGACGACGCGGTCCGCCGCGGGCGGATGACCAGGGGCGACGGGGAGGAGCTGGTCACCCGGGTGATCACCCGCGGGCGGGAGCAGGCCGAGGACATCATCGGGGAGCTGGAGCGGGTCGTCGGACAACTCCGCGGCGAGGTCGGGACTCGCGCCAAGGAACCGCGGAAGAACGCTGAGCGCGCGGCAGGACGCGCCAGGCGAGAGCTCGAGGACGCCGGCGACCGCGCCCGCCAGCAGGTGGGCGAGCAGGCCGAGCGGGCCAGGAAGCGGGCGGTGGCCGCCGCCGATCAACCGCTGGCCGGCGCCGACCGGGTCCGCCGAAGGGCACGAATCCCCGGTTTTCCGATCACCGCCTATGACCAGCTGTCAATTCGCCAGATCGACCGCCGGCTCGCCGAGCTCACCCGCGAGCAGCTCCGCAAGGTGCGCGACTACGAGCAGCGGAACAAGGCGCGGAAGGGCGTGCTGCGCTCGCTCGACCGCAAGCTGCAGAAGTAGTCGTCCGGGCTACTTGCTCAGCGACTTGCGGCGCTCGTCGATCTCCTTGGCGATCTCATCGAGCGCCTCGACTGAGCTCTGCGCCCTGACCGCTAGCTTGCCCAGCTCCTTTCGCACGTCCTCGGTGGCCCCGTCGAGGGTCTCCCGCCAGCTGCTCACCTGATCCTGGGCCCTGGAGCCGGCGCCCTCGGTCGCCTCACGGAGCCGGGAGACCGCATCGTCGATCCTCGAGCGGACATCGCCGGTCGCCTTCTCACCGGCCTCCCTCAGCTCGTCGATCGCCTTCTGGACCTGGTCGCGGACGCCGCTGCCTTCACTTCCTTCCACTTCGGACCTCCTCGCAGTTGACGCAAAGTGCGCGAAGAGCCTATATCGCCGTGAGCTCAGAGGCGAGCCCCTCGAAGTCGAGCGACTCCCCCAGGGTCTCGCCGAGAAGCTCCTCGGCGCCGAGCCGCTGCCCCTGTCCCCACAGCGCCAGCAGCCACTCCCCGGCCTCCGGGCGCCGGAACCAGCCTTCCCCGAAGCGCTCCAGCAACGCCCGGCGCCAGCTCAGCTCAAGCGCCCAGGCCCGCAGGTAGCAGGCGACATAGAAGCCGGGATCGATGTCCGAGAGCCAGGTCTCGGCGGGCCAGGCGACCCCGACCCTGTCGCTGAGCAACTCGACGTAGCGGCTCCGCATCGCGTCGAGCTCGACCCCGGGGCCGTGGAGCTCCACCTCGTAGGCGATCTTCGCCGAGTAGCGCCGCAGCATCAGCAGCCTCGCCGCCCTCGCGTGCGAGACGGCCGCGTCGGGGTCCTCGATCCCGAGCACCTCGCTCAGCCAGGCCGGGTCGGCGGTCAGGCCCTCGAGGAGGAAGGCGAACGACTCGGTGACCGCGTTGTCGCCGAGGTGGCGGAACTCGAACGGGAGCGCCGCCTTGGTGTTGCCGTAGTGCTCGGCGTGACCGCCCTCGTGGAGGAGGGTGGCGAAGTCCTCGCGGCCGCCGATCGGCGGCACCACCAGGTGAACCTCCTCCGGCACCCGGGGGGTCGCGCAGAATGCCCGCGGGCTCTTGGTCGGGCGCGACTCGGTGTCGAGGAGGACGTTCGACTGCGCGTCGAGGTCGATCCCGATCCCGGCAAGGGTGCGGCGAAAGGAGTCGACGAGGCGATCGGGGGGGAAGAGCCGATCGAGGTTGACGGCGCGGAAGACGCGGACGAGATCCGAGCGTCGGAGCCGGGCTAGCGGCATCCCCACCGCCCGCTCGAGCTCCGGGTCGACGACTGCCTCGTACCGCTCCCCGGTCGCCTCGGCGAACTCGTCCAGCTGCCGGCGAAGCGCGACCAGGTCCAGCCCCCGCAGCTCGGCGAAGGCATCGAGGTAGGAGGGCCAGCCGAGCTCGGCGCAGATCCGGTGCCAGCGCTCGAGCATCTCGCGGTGGAGCGGGCTGAGCCGCTCCGAGAGGGTGGCGTTGCGGGCGGCCTCGATCGCGGCGCGGCGCTCGGCGCTCTTCTCGTTCGCCTGGGCGATCGCGGCCGCTCGGTAGGGCATCGATTCCCCATCGACCTCGATCTCCATGGTCGCCTCGAGCTCCGCCAGCCGCGCCTCCTCGGCTCGGGTGGCAGCCCCGAGGTGGCCCTCGAGGGCGAACTGATGGAGGTAGCGAAGCCGGCGACCGAGCTCGCCGGCCGACGCCCGCCGGAGCTCCCCGATCCGCTCGACCGCCTCGCGCTCGAACAGAGCGCCGTAGCGCCCGTAGATCGCCTCCACCTCAAGCTCGCTCTTGTGACCGGCGAGATGGAGGTAGTACTCGCGGTCGAGCTCCTCGAGGAAGCTCTCGGCCCGCTCGCGGTATGAGTCGAGGTCGAGGGTCACCGTGCTGCAAGATGATCGGGGATGAGTGAGGGACCCGCAGCGAGCACTACGTCCCCGCGGCCGGCGCGGGGAGAGTCGCTCCTGCTCGAGATCGATTCCCTCGCCTATGGCGGCAAGGGGATCGCCCGCCGCGATGGCTACGTCGTCTTCGTGAGCGGGGCGCTCCCCGGCGACCGGGTGCAGGCCGAGGTGACCAGGGCGAAGCGGGGCTATGCGGAGGCGCGGACGGTCGAGATCGTTCGCCCGAGCCCCGACCGGGTGCCCGAGCGGTGCGACCACGGCGGCGAACCCTGTCCAGGGGCGCCCTGGCAGGCCCTTCCCTACGAGGAGCAGCTCCGCCACAAGCAGCAGCAGGTGGACGACTCCCTCACCCGGCTCGGCGGTCTCTCGGGCTACGAGCTGGACCCGATCGAGCCCGCGGTGGAGCAGTGGCGCTACCGCAACAAGCTCGAGTACTCCTTCGGCGAGCGCGACGGCGAACTGGTGCTGGGCTACCACGCCCGCGGCCGCTGGGACGAGGTGGTGGACGCGGAGGACTGCCAGCTGGCCTCGGAGGAGAACAACCTCGCTCGCAACCAGGTCCGGGCCTGGGGGCGCGCCGCAGGGCCTCCCCGCCTACGACCCCCGCGGGGGCAGCGGAGCGCTCCGCAACCTCGTCGTCCGGGAGGGCCGCCGGACCGGCCAGCTTCAGACCCGCCTGGTGACCTCTCCCGAGGAGATCCCCAGGCCTCCCGTCGATCTCCACACCGTGGTCGAAGGGACCGGCTCCGGCACCGACGGGCCCACGGGGGCGCTCGGCCGCGAGCACCTCTACGAGGAGCTCGGCGGGCTGCGCTTCCGGATCTCCCACTCGGCGTTCTTCCAGACCAACACCGAGATGGCCGAGCGCCTCTACGGCTTCGCCGCCGAGATGGCGGCGCTCGAGGGCAGCGAGCGCCTCTTCGACCTCTTCTGCGGGATCGGCACCCTCGGCCTGACGATGGCCGGGAGGGCGGGAGAGGTGTGGGGGATCGAGCTGGTTGGTGAGGCGGTCGCCGACGCCGAGGAGAACGCGCATATCAACGAGATCGAGAACGCTCGCTTCCGGGTCGGCGACGCCCGCAAGCAGATCAGCCCGCTGCTCGAAGAGGCCGGGCGCCCGGACGTGGTGGTGGTCGACCCGCCCCGGGCCGGACTCTCGAAGAAGGTGGTTCGGCGGCTGATCGAGTGCGAGGCGAGGCGTGTCGTCTACGTCTCCTGCAACCCGACCACCCTCGCCCCGAACGCCGCCCAGCTCGGCGAGGCCGGCTATAGGCTCCGCCGGGTGAGACCGGTGGACATGTTCCCGCAGACGCCCCACATCGAGTGCGTGGCGCTGCTGGAGCGATGAGTCGCGGATTCGGCGTCGCCGCGGGACTTGACCCGGGGGTTGCCCCCGAGCTCGCCGCCCGCTGCCAGGAGCTCGGCTATGCCTCGATGTGGTCGAACGACCATCCGGGGGCGAAGGGCCTGGAGACTCTGGCGGAATTCGCAAAGGGGGCGGAGAGAGTGGACCTCGGTGTCGCCGTGATCGCCCTCGACCGCCAGCAGCCGGCCGAGATCGCCGCCGACATCGAGCGCCTCGGGCTCGACCGCGAGCGCCTCTGGCTCGGGATCGGCTCCGGGTTCACCGAGAAGCCGCTGACGACGATGCGGGCCGCGTTGCCCGAGCTCCGCCAGGCACTACCGGGGATCCGCCTGCTGTTGGGGGCGATGGGCCCGAGGATGTCCGCCCTCGGTGGCGAGGCCTGGGACGGCGTCTTCCTCAACTGGATGACCCCCGAGCTCGCCGCGGAGCGCCGTGAGCAGGTCGAGTCAGGGGCGAAGGAGGCCGGCCGCGAGACTCCGCCGCTGTTCGGCTACGTCCGGACCGCCGTCGGCTTAGACGCCGCCGAGCGGCTCGCGAAGGAGGAATCCTTCTATCGCGACCTCCACGAGGGCTACCGGAATCACTTTTCCCGCCTCGACGCGCCCGTGGGCAGCGTCGGCGTCGCCGCACAGGAGCCCGGAGAGGCCCAGTCGGGGCTGAGCCGCTACCGAGCGCTCGACACGGTGGTCGTCCGCGCCCTCAGCAGCGGCACGATCGAGGCGATGGAAAACCTGGCCGAGGCCGCCGCCCCCGGCGTCTGAGAATCAGGCCGGGCCCCGCTACCCGCAGGGTCCGACCGTGCGGGAGCGCGGGCGCCGCGGACCCTAGGCCGCGCCGGCCTCGTCCTCTTCGTCCGCTACGGGGACGACTTCAGCGGCGCAGATCGTGCAGAGAACGGCCCCGCCGGGAGGCCCCTCGGTGAGAGCGGTCCGCTTCTCCGCGTCGGTGAGCTTCGCGCCGCAGTTCTCGCACCGATCGGGGAGCTGCTCGATCGTGCGTTCCTCGAGCTCCATCGCTACTGCCCGAGGATCCGCACCACCTGCGCGATCACGTCCACGGGGTCCTTCATCCGCATCGACTTGAACGCATTCATCAGACCCATGGGCGCGAGTCTAGTCCGCGGAGGTGGCGCTCACAACCGCAGCAGCGAACGATCGATGTCCCGCCTGGTCGACAACGGCTGGCTCGTCTCGGGCCTCCACTCGGGCACCAACCCGGCGGTGACCCTCAACGCCTTCGCCTACTGCGGCTAAGCGCGACCTAGTAGGGCGGCACCTGGTCGTACCAGGAGCCGAGCACTCGGAAGGCCGACCAGAAGCGCTGCTTCGCCTTCTCCTCATCGAGCGACTCGTCGATGTCCGGAACAAAGAGCGCATCGATGGTCGGGGTGAGGCTCTGGATCTCGCCGCTCACGAGGCTCGATCTCGGCGGCCAGAGGCAGCTCGAGGTCATTGAGGATCTCGAGGGCGTCGGTGCCCATGATCACGACGATCCGGGGCTGGACGATCGCGATCTCCTCGGCGATCCTGGCGACGCACTCCTGCGACGCGTGGCTCGGATCGGTCAAGGGGCACTTGACGCAGAGGGTGCCGAAGACGACGATCGGATCGATCGCGAGCCGCTTGAAGCTCTTCATCAACGCGTTGCCGGCGCGGCCGTAGAAGGCCACTCCCTCCTCGATCTCGGCCGAGGTAGCAGCGTGCTTGAGCATGAGGATGTCGGCCTGCGGATGACCGGAGCCCTGCACGGGCATCACGCTGCCGCGGGGGCAGTCCCGGCAGGCGGATAGCTCCCTGCCCAGGTCGTTGAGCTCGCGGATCGCGCGCTCGAGATATTTCTCGCGGATCTCGTCGTCCGTCGTAGATGACACGGCGCCCTGCCTCTTCTTCGGACCGGGCTCGGCCCCTTGCGGCTGCATCAACTCTTGCCCGAGCGCGCCAGCGAACGGCCGCCCCGGCCGCCGCTCGTCTGCAGGAACTTCAGCGCCTGAACGTAGATCAGGTTCTTGTGCTTGCGAACGATGTCCGCCTGGCGCATCGACTCGAGGAACTCCTCCGGGCCCTCGAAATCACGGAGCCTGATCTTGACGCTGCCCAGCCCCTGGGCGACGTGGCTGTCGGAGCCGGCCCCGGGGACGATCGAGTACTTGCGGGCGAAGCGCACCGCCTCCTCGTTGAAGGCCGAGAGGGCGATCCTCGGGTTGAAGACCTCGAGGATGTCGATCTCCTCGACGATCTTCAGCAGGTGCTCGTAGTCGGGGACGGAGTGGAAGCGGTCGAACGGATGCGGGACGTAGACCAACCCGCCCTGCCGGCGGATCTCGGCGATCGTCTCGGCCATCGACATGCCGCGCTCGATCTTCTCCTCGAGGAAGAGGCCGATCACCTCCCCCTCGGAGGCCGTCTTCACCTCCTCGGCGACGATCACCTTGATCCCCCCGATTCGCTTCGCGGCCTCGCGCGCCTCGAGCGCCCCGGAGATCTCGTTGTGATCGGTGATCGCGATCGCGCCGAGGCCGCGCTCCTTGGCGGTCTCCAGGAGGACCTCGACCGGGGTCGCGCAGTCGGGGGAGTGGTCGGTGTGCATGTGCAGGTCGCAGTGGGTGTAGGGACGCCCGGCGAGCCGCGCCCGCACCTCGCTGTCGCCCGCGGAGTCGTGCCGCCTCGCGACCAGCTGCCGGTAGACGCGCTCGAGATCGTCGGTGACCGCCGCCCAGCTTCGGCCCTCGCCGCCCTCGCGGCCCCTGCTCCGGAGCTGCTCGCGCAGCGAACGATCCGAGCAGAGGCGATCGAGTTGGGCCGCCAGCGTCTGCACGTCACCGATCGGGAAGAGCAGCCCCCGCTCGCCGTCGCCGACCAGCTCGCCGTAGAGCTCGAGGTCGGAGACGATCGGGACGGCGCCGGCCGCGAGCGCCTTGCGGATCAGGGCAGGCGCCATCCGTACCCCGCCGGAGGCGAGGCAGACGACGTCGGCACCGACGATGAACTCCGCCGGCTCCCCATCGGCCGGCCGAACAACGCTCAGCCGCTCGCGCAGCCGCCGACTCACGCGGGCGAGGGGATCGGTCGGGCCCTCGAACCAGATCACCCCCTCCCAGTCGAGCTCTTCGGGAAGCTTGCGCAGGGCCCGGAGCAGAAGGCGCAGCGCCCCGCGCTCCTCCAGGGCGCAATGGACGATCCGGATCCGCCCCTCCGGCGGCGCCGGCAGGGCCGGCTTGGCGACATCGGCCCCGGGACGGATCAGCTCGTAGGCGCCCGGGAAGAAGCGTTCCAGCAGCTCGCCGGTCGCCTCGTTGCTCGCGATTCGGGCGTCGATCCGCCCGAAGAAGACCTCGACCACCATCCGCGCCACCTGGGTCGAGAGCACCCGCTCGGCCGGCTCGTGAAAGCTGGCGACGTTGAGCGATTGCGAGTGGCGTAGCGCCGCCGAGCCGGGACTGGGGGCAAAGGGCTCGTGGACGTGGACCAGGTCGAGGGGCGCCGACCCGAGGAGCTGCTCCAGGGTTCTGCTGACGTCAACGGGAATCGGCGCCGGCCGCCGCCGGGGGCCGCTGGGGAGGGGGATCGTGCCGCCGATCGCCAGGACCCGCGGTTCCCGCCCTGAGAAGAGCGAGCGCGGATTCTCAGCCGCCTCGCGGATCGCCTGGCGCGAATCGCGGATCGCCGTCCGCGACTCCGAGGGGGCGACGATCAGGAGGCGATGCCCCCGCCGCGTCAGCTCTTCGGAGGTGCGGGCGACGAACTCGTTGATCTCGTTCCGCGAGCCCCAGGGATGCGGGCTCACCTGGGCGATCGCAAGGGAGTCGGCGGCCACCAGCGCAGGATATGGGGGTCAGGTCTTGCGATACGACATCTCGGAATGCAAGACCCGACCCCGGAGGGTGCGGCCGTCGATCTCCCCTACTTCGCCTTGGCCTTCGTCCTCGTTTTCGACTTCTTGCCCGCCTTGGCGGGGACCCCCCGCTGGCGGGCGTACTTGGCGATGAACTCCTCGGTCTGCTCGCGGGCGAGGGAGTCGGGGCGCTGGTTGTGCGGCGACTTCATCAGGTAGCTCGAGGGCCCGTCGAGCTGCCCGGTGATCCCGTGATTGAGCGCCAGCTTCACGATCCGGACTGCGTCGATCACGATCCCCGCCGAGTTCGGCGAGTCCCAGACCTCGAGCTTGAGCTCGAGGTTGAGCGGGACGTCACCGAAGGACTTGCCCTCGACCCGGATGTGCGCCCACTTGCGGTCGGTGAGCCAGGGGACGTAGTCGGAGGGGCCGATGTAGACGTCGTCCGCCGGCAGCTCGTGGTCCATGATCGAGGTGACCGCGTTTGTCTTTGAGATCTTCTTCGACTCGAGCCGCTCGCGTTCGAGCATGTTGTAGAAGTCCATGTTGCCGCCCACGTTGAGCTGGCTGGTGCGCTCGATGCGCACACCGCGTTCGGCGAAGAGGCGGGCGAGCTGGCGGTGGACGATCGTCGCCCCGACCTGCGACTTGATGTCGTCGCCGATGATCGGCAGGCCGGCCTCGGTGAAGCGCCGGTCCCAGTAGTCCTCGCGGGCGATGAACACCGGCAGGCAGTTGACGAAGCCGACCCCGGCCGCGAGCGCCTGCTCGACGTACCACTTGGTCGCCTGCTCGGAGCCGACCGGCAGGTAGCAGACGAGTACGTCCGTCTGCGTGTCCTGGAGGATCCCGACGATGTCGGCGGTCTGCCCCGGCGCCTTGGTGATCTTCTCCTTCAGGTACTTGCCGAGGCCGTCGTGGGTCATCCCGCGATGAACCTTGACCCCGAGCTTCGGCACCTGGGAGAACTTCAGCGTGTTGTTCTGACCGGCGAAGATCGCCTCGGAGAGGTCCTTGCCGACCTTGTCGGCGTCGATGTCGAAGGCAGCGGTGAACTCGATGTCGCGCACGTGGTAGCCACCGAGATCCACATGCATGAGACCCGGCACCTGCTCGGCGGGGTCGGCGTCCTTGTAGAACTGGACCCCCTGCACGAAGGAGCTCGCGCAGTTGCCGACCCCGACGACTGCGACCCGGACCTTGTCGTCACGGGCCCCGTTGCGGCGGGCCCCATCCGCTTTACCGTCGACAGTGCTCATCAGCCTGGAAATCCTCCTTCATGCGAACCGCTGGCGTTGAAACCACACTTGCGCCCACACCGGGTTACACGTCGGCGGTCTCTTCGGTGGGGCTCACTGGCGCCGTTACCCCGGCTTGGCCCGCCCTAAGCGCGTTGCGTACGTGCCAGACCCGCTGCACGACCGTGAACGCAGTAAGAGCCGCCATCGCATAGATCGCCGGGGCGAGAAGCTCAAAGTCGAAGACGCCGGCGCCCTTGGCGAAGACGAGGCCGATCGAAAGTATCACCACCCGCACGGGCCTGGTTGCCACCCCGACCGTGCACTCGACGCCCAGCGCCTCCGCCCGGGCGCGGGTGTAGGAGACCAGCAGCGATCCGAGCACGACCACCACGCACATCGCGGCGGCGAACCCGTCGCCGGCCTCAGCGAAGCGGTAGGCGACGGCGGTGAGCACGATCCCCTCCTCGAGCCGGTCGAGGGTGGAATCGAGGAAGGCGCCGAAGAGGGTCCCCTTGCCCGACGCCCGCGCGTAGCGGCCGTCGAGGGTGTCCATGACCGAGCCGATGATGAACGCGACGCCGCCGAGGGTGTAGTAGCCCTGCCAGATCAGAACCGCCGCGGCGAGGTTGCCGACCAGCCCCACCAGCGAGATCGCGTTGGGGGTGAGCCGGGACTCGATCAGACGGTTGCGAACGACGGCTGAGAGCTCGACGGCGGGGCGGCCGTTCATCGGGCGCCCACCCTCACGCGACTGCGGCCTCCGGCTCCGGCTCGGGAGGCTCGGGACGGCCGACGTGCAGCCGCTTCCCCGCCGGCGAGAACGCCCACTCCGGGCGAAGGCGGCCGAGAACCACCCCCACCGCGGCGGCCGCGGCGGCGGTGAAGGCGCCGAACACGGCGTCAAGCCAGAAATGGTTGCCGCTGGCCACGACCACGTAGGTCATCAGCAAGGGATATCCGAAGAGCAGCACCTTCAGCGCGCGGGGCCGGACCAGTAGCGCGAGCGACCAGGAGAAAATCAGCGAGAGGCCGACGTGCATCGAGGGGACCGCCGCGAACGGGTTGAAGAGTGGGTCGCCGGGGGACGAGAGGAGCGGCTGGTTGCCGGTGACCGCGCTCGAGGGATCGAGCCCGAGCTCAGGCAGGAACCGCGGAGGGGCGGTCGGATAGAGGGCGTAGCCGGCGAGCGAGATCGCCATCGCCGCCAGCACCACGTTGCGGACGAAGCCGTAGCTGCCGCGCCACCCGAAGAAGATCACCGCCAGCGCGAGGCAGCTGCCCTTGAAGTGGAGGTTGGCGTATCCCCAGCGGGCCACCTCCGCCGGCCAGCCAGTGCTCACCGCCCAGTCCTGGACGCTGGGCTCGATCAGGGCGCCGAGGGCGCGCTCCACGTCGACAAGGTCGCGGGCATGGGCGAATGAGGCAGTCATGCTCCCGTCGACCGCCCCACGCGCGTAGCGCCACGCGTAGTAGGCCGCCGCGATCACAGCGAGCTGCACGACCAGGTCGACCGGGCCGCGGGGCAGAAACCGCTGGCGCAGCTGGGAGAGGCTCAAGGCCTGCTCTCCGGGAGCAGGCCCGCCTGCTTCAGGAAGGCGGCCGTCCGCTCCAGCCCGATCGTCGCCATCGGCCGATCGGCGCAGCGAGGACCGCGATCAAGCGCCCGAATCGGGGAGAAGTCGACGCCGACCCGGAAGCGGCCCGGCTCGGTGACGTCGAGGATGGTGTAGCCGCCGGCAGACTGCTCCACGCAGCCGGTCCCCTGCTCGATCGACCAGTACGGCGTCCAGTGCACTCTGACCAGCACGGTACCGGGAGCGTCCGCGTCGACCACGAAGCCCTCGGGGGTCAGCTTCACCAGGTCGCCGGCGCCGACCGCCAGGGGGGCCGGATCCCGCACCCGGTAGACGGTCCAGTCGGCGCTGGTGAAGGCCTGCTCCAGGTAGGGGGGCTCGCGGGCGATCAGCCACACCTCGGACTCGGCCGCGTAGTCGAGGGGCGCGTCGGGAACGGCGACGAACCCGACCCCGAGGTCGTCGAGCCAGTCTCGGTACTCGTCGAAGGTCAGCTGGTCCTCGTAGAAGATGGGGTTGAGCTTCCGGTCGAGCTGCCGCTCCCAGCCGCGGGCGATGTAGATCCCGCGCGGGACGTATGCCGACTCCCAGTGGTGCTCGGCGGGAAGCACCTCGACCCGGTAGGCGTTGCGGTTTGGGGTCCCCCGGAGGAAGTCGCGCACCGGGGCGTAGTAGCCGGCCTCGACCGAGGGCTGGGCGTGGACGTCCTCGAGGTCGCGGACCACCGGCGACCACTGCCAGTAGACGAGCACCGGAACCAGGAGGGCGAGGGCGAAGCGCTGCCGCCGCCAGAGGCCGAAGGCGAGGGCGGGGCCGAGCAGGAGCGCGCCCATTCGGGTGGCGTTGCCACCCATCGGGCTGTTGATCAGGAAAGCGGCGGCAAGCACTGCGGCGTAGACGGCGACGCTGTAGCGGAGCAGCCTCTCCTCCCGGGGCAGCGCCAGGAACACGGCGGCCGCCACCAGGATCGCCGGCTGGAAGCTCGAGAAGTCGAAGGGCTCGGTTCCGCCCTCCGGGAACGCCAGGCTGATCGCCAACGCCGTCACCGCGGCGGCCGCGGCGATCTCGAGCCCCTGGCGGCGGCGCTCGGCAATCGAGTACCCCACCGCTCCACAGGCGAGGAAGAGGGCCGCGACCGGGCTCGCCAGCGGGCAGAGGGCGGCGAAGCCGATCGCCGCCAGCCGATGGCCGCGCTGCGCCGCGAACACCGCCGCCAGCGCGATCGGCACCCCCAGCGCGAAGGTGAGGCGGCCGGTGTAGAGGCTGATCGAAGCGCCGGCGGCGAACCAGATCACGCCCAGCCGCGCGCGGTCACCCCAGCGGCGATAGGCGATCGCCGCGAACAGCAGGGAAGCGGCGAGGGTCGCCAGGAAACCGACCAGGCGCGCCCCGAGCAACGATGCGAGCGGCGGAAAGAGCAGGCCGTAGCCGGGAAGGTGGTGGCCACCGAACCAGAGGTTGTTCCAGGTGGAGAGCCCCTCGTTCTCGAAGAGCCCGGAGCGAAAGACCTGGGCGGCGTGATCGGCGCTCGAGGGCTGGACGACCAGGTAGACCCCGCCAAGGATCACCGCCACCACGGCCGGCTCGGCGTAGCGGCGCAACGCCGAGCGTGTCGAGCTCAAGCGGTGGCTGGCCGCCAGGACCAGACGGCCGGCCGGGCGCGGGCCAGGACCTGCCGCGCGGTGAGCGCCGCCAAGCCGGCGACCAGCCCCCCGGCCGCGGCATCAATCCAGAAGTGATTCGCGGTGACCACGACGACGAAGAAGACGAACACCGGATAGACGCACCAGAAGGCGCGGGTCACCGCGTGCCGCGAGATCAGCGCTCCTGAGACCCCGATCATCAAGGCGAAGGCTATGTGCATGCTCGGTATCGCGGCGTAAGGGTTGACGAAGATCTTGACCAGCGCCGAGTCGTGGTTCACCTGGGCCATCGCCGTGATCGTGTCGACGAACCCCTCCTGCGGGAACAACCGCGGCGGCGCGGTTGGGACGAAGGCATAGCCGACGAGCGCCAGCGCCATCGCCACCATGAACATGTTCCGGACGAAATAGAAGCTCTGGTTCCGGTACAGGTAGAGCCAGACCAGGAAGGCGGTGGTGATGATGAAGTGGGTGTTCATGTAGGCGAAGTTGGCCAGGTCGATGATCCAGCGCTGGCCGATCAGGGCGCTCTGGAGGTCGGGCTCGAACAGCGTCCCCGTCGCCCTCTCGATGTCGATGATCCATGCCCCGTTGGCGAAGGCCTCGGCGCGCTGCCCCTCGGCGACGCCGCGCACGGTCTCGTAACAGAGGTCGGCCAGCACGAACAGCCCCAGCTGCCGTCCCGCGTCCCCATAGCCATTGGGCAGCCAGGCCCCGATCTTTCCGACCAGTGCACGCACGAACCAGGGATTGTATTTCACCGGTCGACAACAAGTGCGGGTGAGATGGAGCACACGGGGCCGCTCAGGGCAGGGTCGGTTCCAGGAAGGTGACGACTCGCTCGATCGTCGGGCCGATCCCGAGGCCGGGCCCGCTTCCGGCAGCTCGACCAGCCGCTGTTCAGCAGCGCCTCGGCACGGCCGGCGAGCGGGATCGGCCGACAATATCCTCGGGACCTTGCCGCTGCCGAGCAACAGGGCGATCTCGATCCCGGACGCGCGCTCGCGGCGCGTCGCCGCGCGGGGCCGCGAGACCGGGCTCAGGGAGGCTCGAAGGCGGATCCCGAAGCGCGATCCCTCTTGGCGCCGGCCCTCCCGCCGGCGGGTGGTGGCGATCCGCGACCGCCTGCGCGATCTCTACGGCCGGCCGGTTTGGAAGCCCCACGGCCACCCGATCGCCGAGCTGGTGCGGACGATCCTCTCCCAGAACACCAACGACCGAAACCGCGACGTCGCCTACGCCCGGATGCGCGACCGGTTCCCGACCTGGGAGCAGGTCCGCGACGCTCCGCCGGCCGAGCTGGAGGAGGCGCTCCGCCCGGGCGGGCTGAGCGCCACCAAGGCACCCCGGATCCAGCACGTCCTCGAGCAGCTCGGCGAGCATCCCGACCTCGACTGGCTCGCGACCGCGCCCAGGGAAGAGGCGCTCGACTTCCTCACCGCCCTGCCCGGGGTCGGGCGCAAGACCGCCGCCTGCGTGATGATCTTCGCCCTCGGACGGCCCGAGATCCCGGTCGACACCCACGTCCACCGGGTGGGTGGGCGTCTGGGCCTGTTCCGCCCCCGCGCCTCCTCCGAGGAGGCCCACGACGAGATGCTGGCGATCACGCCCCCCGAGGATGCCTACGAGCTGCACCTCAACCTGATCCGCCACGGCCGGGCGATCTGCCGGCCACGCCCCCGGTGCACAGAGTGCGCGCTCCGCCGGATGTGCCCCGCGTATCGGAGCGGCGCGGTGTCCGGCTATATGGTTCCGCGCCAGCGATGAAGCGCAGCACCTTCGTCATCTTCGGGATCGTCGTCCTCGCGTTCGCGGTGCTGATCCCCGCCTGGGCGATCAGCCGCGAGGGCAGCAGCGAGGCCTCACCGGAAAGCGTGCCGGCGAGCCTCGACGAGGGAAAGGACCTCTTCGTCACCAACTGCGGCGCCTGCCACACCCTGGCCAAGGCCGGCACCGACGGAGTCGTCGGCCCCAACCTCGACGACCTGCTCGCCCCGCCGAGCCCAACGCCGCCCGATCCCGCGACGATCAAGCCGCGGGTGCTGGCCGCGATCGAGAACGGCGTCGGCGGGCGGATGCCGAAGGGAATTCTCAGCGGCTCACAGGCGGAGACGGTCGCCGATTTCGTCTCCCAGGTCGCGGGCCAGTAGCTTCGGACGCACGGTCCTTTACCCATTTCCGGCTCCGTAGTTCCCCGTACCGACTAGTGCGGCTCCTTGCGGTTTCCGCGCAACTTCGTTTCAAATAGCGTTATTCATCAGGGGCAGAGAGGAGACGGGGTCCCAAGGCGTGAGCCCGGTCAGGCAACGAGAGCCCGGCCGCCCCGCACGAAAGGAGTGGCATTGAGTTACCTACGCACTTCCGGCGCGGGGGCACGCCTGCGGTGGGCCGGGCTCTTTGGGCTGATCGCTGCCCTGAGCCTGTGCCTGATGCCGGGCGTCGCCGACGCCAAGAAGGGGAAGAAGAAAAAGGACCTGGTCAAGGTCATGACCCAGAATCTCTATCTGGGGACCGACCTGAACCCACTGGTCGCAGCGGCGAACGCAGGACAGCCCGGGCCGAACGCCACCACGGCGGCGGCTCCGGACAACTTCGCCAATGAGGTCGGCTTCGGCCTCAAGGACGTCGAGGCGAACGATTTCAACGTCCGGGCGGAGACGATCGCCAACGAGATCAAGAAGAACAAGGTCGACCTGGTCGGGCTTCAGGAGGCCGCACTGTGGCGGCTCGAGGTCCCGACCGACGGTGGTGGCCCGCCAGTAGGCACCTTCGCCACCGTGCCCCTGATCGACTACATCGACACCCTGCTTGAGGCGCTCAACCAGAAGGCCAAGACCAAGAAGGCAGTGCAAGAAGAAGGGCCTCAAGGGCGACAAGTGCTACCGGGGCTACACCCTGGTGGGTGTCCAGCAGGAGGCCGACCTCGAGCAGTTCGGCGATTTCGACAACGACCCAGGACCGGATGGAATCGGCGGAACCGGACCGGGCTTCCCGCCCCCTTGCACGGGTGCGCCCGCGGCGACACCCTGGCCGCCGCTGCGGCCGGCTATGACGACACCGGCGTTTCCGCCCGTGATCCTGGTCCCGGACCCGCCGCTGCGAACCTCGATTACAACGGAGATCGTTCAACGCCGGAGGTTCCACCGCCTAACTGCAATCCGCTGGTGCCTTCTTTCAACCCAGACCCGGTGGGTACGTCGGACTGCGCCGGTAGCGACCTCGGCGACACCAATCCGGTGGGAGGCAACACGCCCACCTGTGTGATCCACGGAATCGACGGCGACGCGCGGCTGACGATGCGCGACGTGATCATCGGCGCGTAAGGGCGCCGGGGTGAAGACGTCGAACGTGACCAGGTGCAACTACAGCCCCGCGGACACGCTGACCGCTGCCGCTCTTCGGCGGCGCGGCGGCGGTCTGCGTTCACGCGAGGCTGGGTCTCGGCCGATGTCAACGTGCGAGGGAAGAAGTTCCACCTCGTGAACACGCACCTCGAGTCGGAGAGCATCGGCACGTTCCGCGAGGATCAGGCTCGCGAGCTGGTCGCCGCGGGTGGTCCGGCGACGGCCAGCCCAACGACGGTCCTGGTCGGCGATCTGAACTCCGATCCGTCGGTCGCAGCCGGCGAACCTGCCGAACGGCGATGACGATTCGAACATCGCCTCAACAGGATGGTGGCCGCCGGGTTCAGGAACCTGAGTGGATTGCGGCGACCTTGGTCACACCACTGGCGCACGGCCTTCAGGACTGCTCAACAACCTGAGCAACACGCCAACGACAATCGGATCGACCACATCCTCACGAACAGCCCGAGCATCACAGCCGCCAGCGTGGCGCGTGCTGGACGAGCAGGGTGCGGGCTCTGGGCCTCCGACCACGCCGGAGTTCTCAGCCGGCTGAACATCCCGGGCGGCAAGAAGAAGAAGAAGTAGAGCAGCCCGGACAGCACTGCAGCATCCGAGAGGCCGGGGCCCAGCGCCCCGGCCTCTCTCTTTCGTGCACGGTCGGCGGCGATTGTTTACAGCTCACGCAGCGATCTACCACACTCTCACTTAGATTTCTTAGGCAGGCTACAAATACATCGACACAAGTACATCAACGAAAGCTTGGAGGACTGAAAGTGGCAAAGACGATCGGCATCGACCTGGGCACGACCAACTCGTGCGTCGCCGTGATGGAGGGCGGAGAGCCGACCGTGCTCGAGAACGCCGAGGGCGGCCGCACCACCCCTTCCGTGGTCGCCTTCACCGACTCCGGCGAGCGCCTGGTCGGCACCGTCGCCAAGCGGCAGGCGGTGATGAACCCCGAGAACACGATCTTCTCGATCAAGCGCTTCATGGGCCGCAAGGAGGCCGAGGTCAAGGAGGAGGAGACCATCGTCCCCTACAAGGTGGTCGCCGGCCCGAACGGCGACGTCCGCGATCGACGTCGGCGGCAAGCAGTACTCGCCGCCCGAGATCTCGGCGATGATCCTGCAGAAGCTGAAGGCCGACGCCGAGGCGAAGCTCGGCGACACGGTCGACAGCGCTGTGATCACCGTCCCCGCGTACTTCAACGACGACCAGCGCCAGGCGACCAAGGACGCCGGCAAGATCGCCGGCCTCGAGGTCAAGCGGATCATCAACGAGCCGACCGCGGCCGCGCTCGCCTACGGCCTCGACAAGGAGGCCTCGGACGAGCGGATCCTCGTCTTCGACCTCGGCGGCGGCACCTTCGACGTCTCGATCCTCGAGATCGGCGACGGCGTCTTCGAAGTCAAGGCAACCTCGGGTGACAACCACCTCGGCGGCGACAACTGGGACGCCAAGATCGTCGACTGGATCGTGGCCGAGTTCAAGAAGGACCAGGGTGTCGACCTCTCGCAGGACAAGCGCGCCCTGCAGCGCCTCTACGAGGCGGCCGAGAAGGCGAAGATCGAGCTCTCCGCCACCCAGGAGACCCAGATCAGCCTGCCCTTCATCACCGCGGTCGAGGGCGAGCCGAAGCACCTGGAGATGAAGCTGAACAGGGCGAAGTTGAGCGAGCTCACCTCTGACCTGCTCGACCGCGTGGTCGGGCCGGTGAAGCAGGCCCTCTCGGACGCCGGCGGCGATGTCGACCACGTGATCCTGGTCGGCGGCATGACCCGGATGCCCGCCGTGCAGGAGAAGGTCAAGGAGCTGACCGGCAAGGACCCGCACCAGGGCGTCAACCCGGACGAGGTCGTCGCGATCGGCGCCGCGATCCAGGCCGGGGTGCTCGCCGGCGACGTCAAGGACGTGCTCCTGCTCGACGTCACCCCGCTCACCCTCGGCATCGAGACGAAGGGCGGCGTGATGACGAAGCTGATCGAGCGCAACACGACGATCCCGACCAAGAAGTCGGAGATCTTCTCGACTGCCGAGGACAACCAGCCCTCGGTCGAGGTCCACGTGCTCCAGGGCGAGCGCGAGATGGCCTCGGGGAACAAGAGCCTGGGCAAGTTCCAGCTCACCGGCATTCCGCCGGCGCCGCGAGGCATCCCCCAGATCGAGGTCACCTTCGACATCGACGCGAACGGGATCCTCCACGTCTCGGCCAAGGACCTTGGCACCGGCAAGGAGCAGAAGATCGAGATCAAGGGCGGCTCCGGCCTCGACGAGTCCGAGGTCGAGCAGATGATCCAGGACGCCGAAGCGCACGCCGACGAGGACCGGCGCCAGCGCGAGCTGGCCGAGGCCCGCAACGTCGCCGAGAACGCCGCCTACCAGGCCGAGAAGCAGCTCGACGAGCTGGGCGACAAGGTCGACTCGAGCGCCAAGGAGGAGATCGAGGCGGCGATCAAGGACGTGCGGGACTCGCTCGGCTCCGACGACGCGGCCGAGATCCGCTCGAAGAGCGACGCCCTCCAGGCGGCCTTCCAGAAGGTCTCCGAGCAGATCTACGCTTCCGCGGCCGAGGAGCAGGCGGCCTCCGGCGACGGCGCTTCCACCAATGGCGCCGGCGACGAGGAGGTCGTGGACGCGGAGGTCGTCGACGACGAGAAGACCTCCTAGGGGGCGGGCCGATGACAGAGAAGGGGCGGACCCGGAGTCCGGTAACGAGGAGGTCGAGCGCCAGGCCGATGAGGCCGGCGCCCAGGTCGCCGAGGACCTCGACGAGCTCGGTGAGGTGAAGCGCGAGCGCGACGAGTACCTCGAGCTGGCGCAGCGCACCCGGGCGGACTTCGAGAACTACCGCAAGCGAGTGGCGAAGGAGGCCGCGGAGGCCCGGGCTCGCGGCAAGGCCGAGCTCGCCCGCGATCTGCTGCCGGCGATCGACAATCTGGAGCGCGCCCTGCAGGCGGCGGACGCCCCGAGCGAGGACGTCTCCGCTCAGGAGGCGCTCGCCAGGGGCGTCGCCCTCGTCCTCGAGGAGCTGCGGGAGAAGCTCAAGGACGCGGGGGTCGAGGCCTATGACCCTGTCGGGGAGCGCTTCGACCCCGAGCTCCACGAGGCCCTCTCGACCCGGGCCGAGGAGGGGACCGGCGCCGGGGTCGTCGTCGAGACCGTCGAGAAGGGCTACAGACTGAACGGCCAGGTGCTGCGGCCGGCGCGGGTGGTGGTGAGCGACTGATGGCCGCGCCGCGCGACTTCTACGAGGTGCTCGGGGTCTCCCGCTCGGCCTCCCAGGACGAGATCAAGAAGGCTTACCGGGAGCTCGCCCGCAAGTGGCATCCCGACCGCAACCCGGACGACCCCGCGGCGGAGGAGAAGCTTCAAGGAGATCCAGCAGGCATACGACGCGCTCTCCGATCCCGAGAAGCGCAAGCAGTACGACGCCGGCGGAGTGTTCGGGGGCCTCGGTGGAGCGGGGGCGCGGGGCTTCCCGGGCGGTGGGTTCCCCGGCGGGGGCTTCGCCTCGGACCTCGGTGACATCTTCTCCACGTTCTTCCGCGGCGGCCGCGAGCAGGGACCGCCCGGCCAGCGAGGCCGCGACCTCGAGACCGAGGTCCAGCTCTCGTTCGAGCAGGCGATGCACGGCGCCCAGATCACGGTCGCCGTCCCGACCACCGGCCCCTGCCCCACCTGCAACGGCAGCGGGGCCAGCCCGGGCACCTCGCCGAAGGTCTGCCCCCGCTGCGAGGGCCGTGGGATCGACAGCGAGAGCCAGGGCTTCTTCTCGATCTCACAGCCCTGCCCCGAGTGCGGCGGCCAGGGCACCGTGATCGAGGACCCCTGCCCGACCTGCCGAGGGACCGGGGTCACCGAGGAGACCAAGCGCTACCGGGTGAACATCCCGGCCGGCGTCCACGACGGCAGCCGGATCCGGCTCGCCGGAAAGGGAGAGGCCGGCTTCCGCGGCGGCCCCCGAGGCGATCTCTACGTCACCACGAGGGTGACGCCATCGCCCGTCTTCCGCCAGCGCCCGGACGGCAACCTCGAGGTCGATCTGCCGGTGAGCGTCAGCGAGGCGATCCAGGGCGCGACGATCGAGGTGCCCACCCTTGACGGCACCAAGCGGATCCGGATCCCGCCAGGAACCAGGCATGGCTCGACCCAGCGCCTTCGCGGCGAGGGGCCGCCGAAGCCGAAGGGCGGGCCCCGCGGCGACATCTACTACCGGATCCAGATCGACGTCCCGAAGGAGCTCACCGAGGAGCAGCGCGAGGCGGTCGAGAAGCTCGGCGAGGCGTTCAACGGCCACGACCCGAGGGCCTCGCTGCTCGGTCGGGCGGCTCGGTCCGAGGCAGGCGGGAAAGTGAGGGCCGATGGCTAAGCGACAGCCCAAGCGCCCCGGCGCCGCGCCCAAGATCCGGGCGGAAGCGGTGATCGACGACGAGCGCGGCGTGTTCATGATCTCGGTCGCCGCGGAGCTCGCCGAGATGCACCCGCAGACCCTGCGGATGTACGAGGCGCGCGGTCTGATCACGCCGAAGCGCTCGCCCAAGAACACCCGCCTCTACTCGCAGGCGGACGTTGAGCTGCTCCGTCGGATCCAGCGGATGACGACCGAGGAGGGCCTCAACCTCGCCGGGGTGGAGACCGTGCTCGAGCTCGAGCAGCGGGTCGAGAGGATGCGGTCCGACATCGCCCGGATGCGAAAGCAGGCAGCCGAGATGGAGAAGGAGATGAGCGAGGAGCTCGAGCGGCTCCGCAAGTCGCTGGGTGGCGAGCTGGTCCCCTACGGGGCCTACGAGCCCGAGAATCTTGGCCCGCCGAAGGGCGGGAGCTCGACCCGGATTCGGATCCGGCGCCCCCGCTCCACCTAGGGCGCGGACCAGCGACCGTAGCGCGGTGGCTTGGCGAGCAGCCGCTCGGTGATTCCCTCGATCGCCGAGAAGCCGCCCCCCTCGCCCGGCGCCTCGTTGCTGAGCACCGCGAGGCCAAGGCGCTGACCGCTCCGGTGGACCAACAGGGCGGCCTGATGGGTGACCGGCTCCGGTGGTGCCCTCCTGGCCGCTCGGCCGCCAGCCTCCCTTGAACCAGACCCGCCAGCCACTCCCGGCGGCAGCGGGGATTCCCCACCGCTGGGTAGCGGTGATGTTGGCGAGCAGCGTCATCCCGTAGTCGCGGTAGCGGCCGACCAGGTTGCGCTCGAGCCGGTAGTAGAAGCGCGCCATGTCGCCGGCGGCGATCTGAGCCCCGCCCCAGAAGCCCGGGTCGACCTCGAAGTCGCGCATCCCGGCCCGCTCGGCGACCTCCTCGACGCCGGCGTCGCCGACCCGGGCGTAGACGCCGCCGCCGGCGTCGTTGTCGGAATAGGTGATCATCGCCTCGAGCAGGGCCCTGGTGCCCGAGTCGAGCGGCTCGCCCGCCTCCTTCAGGCTCCGGAGCTCGGCGGCGAGGAGGAGCGCCTTGGAGGCGCTGGCCGAGCTGTACGGGCGGTCGGCCTCGTAGCCACGCAGCCCCCCGCCGGCATCGATCACCGCAAAGGAGACGTCGCCCCAGCGAGCGGCGAAGCGCTGCGCCTCCCGGACGGCGGCGGAGCTCGGATAGGTGACCCGAGGCCAGGCCGCCTCCGGATGGCTGCCGGTTGAGTCTCGGGGTGGAGCCGAGTCCCGCGACGCGGCCGCGGTCAGCGGCGGGATCGCCGCCGCGACGATGACGGCGAGAGCGAGCGAGCGTCGGCTTCGCATCGCGGGAACACTACGGCGCCTGCTCGCGGGGCCGGCGCCGGTGCCAGGCGAGGGAGGGGTCGAGGCCGGCGTCCGCCAGGGCCTCGGCCTGGTCCATGTAAAGCCGCCAATAGGTGATCTTGCCGTCGCGGAAGGTCATCACGTGTGCATCGCGCTGCTCGAAGTTCACATCGCCGAAGCGGCCCTGTCCGTGCGCGGCAGTGTGAATCAGGGCAACCACCCGGTCGCCTGCCGGGATCACCTCGAAGTCCTCGACCTTCATCTCTTCGAAGGCATCCACCATCTCGCCGAAGGTGCGGAGAACGGCCTTGTGTCCCCTGATCTTCGTCCCTTCGGGCAGATCCGGGTCATAGACCTCGACGTCCTCGTCGAAGAACTCCACCGCGCCCTCCAGCCCCCTCTCGTTGAAGGCCGCGAGCATCCGCCTGAAGATCTCTAGGTTCGTCTCTGCCATGTTCACCCAGCCATCCTTGACCCCGTGCCTGACGGGATCCTATGCTGTTGATGCACTCAGCGCTCCGGGTGCGGTCACGGCTCCGCCTGAGGGGTATATCTGAGTGGGTTCGACGCAGATTTCTTGATTTTTGCCTGCTAAACCGCTAGGATGATCGCATGCAGCAGGACCGATTCACGATCAAGTCTCAGGAGGCCGTGGCGGCCGCTCAGCGGCTCGCCTCCGAGCGTTCCAACCCCGAGGTCGCCCCGGCGCACCTGCTCGCCGCCCTGCTCGAGCAGGAGGAGGGCGTGGTGGTGCCGGTGCTCCAGCGCCTCGGGGAGGACGCCGAGGGAGTCCGCGCAAGGGCGCGCGAGGCGATCGAGAAGCTGCCGCAGCTGAGCGGCAACACCGTCCCCGACATCCGCCCCTCGAAGGAGTTCGTCTGGGTCATCCAGCAGGCCGAGAAGGAAGCGACGGGTCTCTCGGACGAATACATCTCCACCGAGCACCTGCTGCTCGCGCTCGCCGAGAAGAAGTCCGGTGTCTCGGAGCTGCTTCCGGACCGGGCGGCCCTGGTCAGCGCGATCTCCGAGGTCCGCGGGCCGCACCGGGTCACATCCCCCAACCCCGAGGACACCTTCGGCGCCCTTGAGAAGTACGGCCGCGACCTGACCGCCGAGGCGGAGAGCGGAAAGCTCGATCCGGTGATCGGCCGCGACGAGGAGATCCGCCGGGTTATCCAGGTCCTCTCCCGGCGGACCAAGAACAACCCGGTGCTGATCGGCGACCCCGGCGTCGGCAAGACCGCGATCGTCGAGGGTCTCGCCCAGCGGATCGTCTCCGGGGACATCCCCGAGTCGCTCCGCGACCGCCGGGTGATCGCGCTCGATATCGGCGCGCTGCTCGCCGGTTCCAAGTACCGCGGCGAGTTCGAGGAGCGTCTGAAGGCGGTGCTGAAGGAGATCCAGGCGGCCGAGGGCCAGATCGTCCTGTTCATGGACGAGCTCCACACGATCGTCGGCGCCGGCGCCGCCGAGGGCGCGGTCGACGCCTCAAACCTCTTGAAGCCGATGCTCGCGCGGGGCGAGCTCCGGGCGGTCGGCGCCACCACCCTCGACGAGTACCGCAAGCACATCGAAAAGGACGCCGCCCTGGAGCGGCGGTTCCAGCCCGTCTTCGTCGGCGAGCCGAGCGTCGAGGACACGATCGCGATCCTGCGCGGATTGAAGGAGCGCTACGAGGTCCACCACGGCGTCCGGATCACCGACGCGGCGATCATCGCCGCCGCCACCCTGTCCGCCCGCTACATCGCCGACCGCTTCCTCCCCGACAAGGCGATCGACCTGATCGACGAGGCAGCCTCGCGGCTGAAGATCGAGATCGACTCGATGCCCGTCGAGATCGACGAGGTCGAGCGCCGGATCCAGCAGCTCGAGATCGAGCGCGAGGCCCTGAAGAAGGAGAAGGACGAGACTTCGAAGCAGCGGCGGGAGGCGATCGAGGCCGAGCTGGCGGAGCTGCGCGAGCGCTCCAGCGAGATGAAGGCGCGCTGGCAGAACGAGAAGGGCGCGATCGAGGAGATCAAGGCGGCGAAGGCCGAGCTCGAGGAGGCGGCCCGGGAGGCGGAGCGCGCCGAGCGCGACGCTGACCTCGAGCGCGCCGCCGAGCTTCGCTACGGGCGGATCCCCGAGCTGGAGAAGACCGTGCAGGAGCAGGAGGCGAAGCTGGCAGAGCTCCACCGCGAGGGCGGCTCGATGCTGACCGAGGAGGTCACCGAGGAAGACGTCGCCGAGGTCGTCTCGAAGTGGACCGGGATCCCTGTCTCCCGCCTGATGGAGGGCGAGGTCGAGAAGCTGATCCAGATGGAGGAGCGGTTGCACGACCGGGTGATCGGCCAGGACGAGGCGGTCGAGGCTGTAGCGGGGGCGCTGCGGCGCTCGCGAGCCGGGCTGTCCGACCCCAATCGACCGATCGGCAGCTTCCTCTTCCTCGGCCCGACCGGCGTCGGCAAGACCGAGCTCGCCCGCGCCCTCGCCGAGTTCATGTTCGACTCGGAGCAGGCGATGATCCGGATCGACATGACCGAGTACATGGAGAGGCACGCCGTCGCCCGGCTGATCGGCGCTCCGCCCGGCTACGTCGGCTACGAGGAGGGCGGCCAGCTGACCGAGGCGATCCGGCGGCGCCCCTACTCGGTGATCCTCCTCGACGAGATCGAGAAGGCCCACCAGGACGTCTTCAACATCCTTCTCCAGATCATGGATGACGGCCGCCTCACCGACGGCCAGGGCCGCACCGTCGACTTCAAGAACGCGGTCCTGATCATGACCTCGAACGTCGGCTCCCAGTTCATCGCCGCCGAGGAGGTCGAGGAGAAGGCGCGCGAGCAGGTTCAGGAGGTGCTCACCCAGACCTTCCCGCCCGAGTTCCTCAACCGGGTCGACGACGTGGTCATCTTCCACCGCCTCTCCAAGGAGGACCTGGCGAAGATCGTCGACCTCCAGGTCGACCAGCTCGCGGCGCGGGTGCGGGAGAAGGGGCTCGAGATCGAGCTCACCGACAAGGCACGGGAGCTGCTCGGCGACCTCGGCTTCGATCCGACCTACGGCGCCCGCCCGCTGAAGCGGGTGATCCAAAAGAAACTGGTCGACGTGCTGGCGCTGAAGCTGCTCCAGGGCGAGTTCTCCGAGGGCGACACCGTCAAGGTGGACGCGGTCGACGGGGAACTCGTCTTCGAGAAGGCGAAGCCCGAGAAGCCGGCCGAGCCGGCTACCGCCGCCGCCTAGGGCGCCCGACCTCGACGCGTACGGGCGGTGCGCAGCCCTGCAGGTAGGGCGCGCCTGATGGGCGCGCGACGCCTCAGGCTGCGGGCGGCTCGTCCCTGCAGGTAGGCTGCCCGCCTGATCCGGACCTAAGTACTCCCGGTAATCGGGACGTCCACGGCTAAAGCGACCTGCCTGGGCGAACGAATAGACGAGAGTGAAGATCAGAGTTTCAGCCGAGGATGCAGCCTGGACCCTGCGCGAGGCAGCCTGGGGTCTGGAGGAGAAGCTGCTGTGGCGAGGCTCGGACGCAGCGCGAGCGGGCGCTCGACCGCGCCCAGCGCTCGACCGCCCCGCTCCAGCGCCTGATCGAGACCAAGCTGGCCTGGCCGCTCGCCGACGCGATCCGCGAGCGCGGCACCGCCGCCCGCGCCGGGATCGCCACAGCTGCTGTCGCCGCCGCGCTCACCGCCGGCGCCGCCGGCGCGATCGTCGCCGCGGATAACGATCCCGGTCAGCCGAATCCGGCACCGAGCCTCGCCGCCGCCACAGCGTCGGCCGGGGCCTCCGTGCCGGTCGCTTCAGGGGACCACGCCTGACTTCGAGGTCGGTGACGTCAAGGTGGCGGCGGCGGCACCGGCGGTGGTGCCCTCGGCGCCGCCCGCCAAGGTCGCCTGGCAGTTCGCCGATTCCTTCGTCCGCTACGAGGTCGGCAAGCTCGACGAGCGCACGGCCGCCGGCTTCGCCGCCACCGCCACTCCGCCACTGGCCAAGTCGCTGAGCGAGGAGCCTCCTCGCCTCCCCGCCGGGACCGAGGTGCCGAAGGCGAAGGTGCTCAACGTCGTTCTCGCCGACCGCACTCCTGAGCAGATCACCGCGAGCGTCTCGATCGTCCGCCTGAGGACGATCAGCGAGGTGCGGCTGACCTTGCAGCACACCAAGGACGGCTGGCGGGTCTCCGGAGTGCTTGGCTGATGGGGAGGTTGCGAAGCGCGATCGCGGCGACGGTGGTCGGCGCCGCAATCGCCGCTCAGGGCGCCGGGGCGCAGACGCTGCCGGAACCGCCGCCGCCGGAACCGCCGCCGCCGGAGGTCACGACGCCGCCGGAGCCGCCGCCGACCCAGACCCAGCTCCTCCTCCCGAGGTGGTCGACCCCGTCCCGAAGCCGAAGCCAAAGTCGAAGCCCGCGAGGAAGCCGTCAAAGGGCGGTCAGAACCGCCCTGGCCGGGACAAGGGTGGCGAGAAGGGCGAGGAGGGGGCTGAGAAGCCGAAGAATGGCGGCACCACTGCCGTGCCGGCGCCGATCGTCCCGACGGCCTGTGGGCCGATCGTGGTCCCCGTGACCCTGATCCCGATCTATCAGCGAGCCTCGGAGCAGTACGGTCTCGGCCCCGCGGGGGTCTCGATCCTGGCGGCGATCAACGAGATCGAGACCGGCTTCGGCCAGAATCTCGGGCCGTCCTCGGCGGGCGCGATGGGATGGATGCAGTTCATGCCCTCGACCTGGGACGCGTACGGGGTCGACGCCGACGGCGACGGCCACAAGGACCCGGATGACCCTGATGACGCGATCTTCGCCGCCGCCCGCTACCTGAGCGCGTCCGGAATGCCCGAGGACCCGGAAGGCGCGGTATTCGCTTACAACCACGCCGACTGGTACGTCGCGGATGTGATCGCCCGTGCTGCCTGCTTCAGCGGGATCGGCAACGGCATGATCGGCGGCCTCTCGCTGATCCCGAAGCGCCAGGAGCTGGTCTGCACGCCCTCGGAGCAGGCGCCGCGACGCGATTCCCGAGGGGTACCTGGGCGCCTTCCAGATCGCCGCCGGGCGTTACGAGCTCGGCGAGGACGGCGTCTGGGCGCTGGCTGCGGCGGCCCGGCTCGAGTCGGACTACGGCCGGGGGATGAGCCCCGAGCAGATGCGGGTGCGCGGCCCGCTCGGGATCGAGGAGGAGAACTGGCAGCGGTTCGCGGTTGACGGAGACGGGGACGGCAAGGTGAAGCGGGAGAGCCCGGGCGACTCCGCGGCGACCCTGGCGCGGATGATCTGGGCGAGCGGCGACCTCCGCGCGGGGCTCTTCCAGCACAACCACGCTTCCTGGTACGTCGACGAGGTGATCGAGGAGGCCGAGCAGATGGCCGGCAAGTGCCGGGTCCGCACCGTCGCCTACTCGGTCGCCCTCCCCGGGCCTACCAGCGCGCCGATCAACTGGGAGAACGTCGAGCTCTCCAACTCACTCGAGTTGCTGGACATCCAGCAGGGTGTGATCGACCCGCGGATCCTCGTGCTGATCGCGGCGATCAGCCAGGACCACACAATCCGGATCTCGTCCCTGCGCTCCGACCACAGCCAGTACACCTCTAGCGGCAACGTCTCCAACCACTACTTCGGCCGGGCGATGGACATCGCGGCGATCGACGGCGTCCCCTGCACGGTCACCGACGTAGACGGTCCATGCGGGACGATGACCCGGGCGCTCACCTCTCTGCCCGAGGGCCAGCGGCCGACCGAGCTGATCTATTGCTTCGACGCCGACGGGCCCGGCCCGGCCTGGGCTGCCGCCGACCACTGCGACCACATCCACGTCGGCTTCGATTCCTAGGGCGCCCGGCGACGGCACCGCCGCGCGGTGGACCCGGCAGGTAGGGCGCCCGTCTGATGGCGAAGCCGACTAGGCTCACCCGCGATGCAGACGCTCGCCACCGAGCGCGACGGACGGGTGCTCACGGTCCTGATCGACCACCCGCCGCACAACTTCATGACCGCGGAGATGGTCCGCGAGCTCGACCGGCTCACCCGCTCGCTCCGCGCGACCGCAGCGTCGGCTCGGTGATCTTCACCGGCAGGCCGCCCGAGCTCTTCGTCAGCCATTACGACGTCGGAGAGATACTCGCCAGCATCGAGCGGGTCGGGGTCGCCGCCCCGCCCTGGCTGACCGGAGCGATGCTGCGGATCGCCGCCCCGATCCGCCGCACCCCCGGCCTCCGCACCGTTGCCGAGCGCTCGCCGCTTCGCGGCCTCTTCGAGCTCTATCGGCTCCACGACGTCTTCCGCCGGATGAACAGGATGGACAAGGTCTTCATCGCAGCGATCAACGGCCCCGCCACCGGCGGTGGATGCGAGCTCGCCCTCGCCTGCGACGTCCGCTACATGGCCGACGCGGAGATCTCGATCGGCCTCCCCGAGATGACGGTCGGCTTCAATCCGGGCGCCGGAGGGACTCAGAAGCTCTCCCGGGTGCTGGGCACCGGCCGGGCGCTGGAGATGATGCTCGAGGGGAGGACCCTCTCGCCCCGCGACGCAGCCGAGGTCGGGCTCGTCCATCGCCTGATCGCCCCCGAGCGGCTCCGAGCCGAGGCGACGGAGACCGGGCGGCGGCTGGCGCGGCGCTCGCCGCAGTCGATTCGCTCCCTGAAGCGCGCTGTCTACGACGGGGCCAGCTCGCGGCTGGGCCGGGGCCTGGCGGTGGAGCGCAAGTGGTTCATGGCGGCCGCCGGCACCGAGCCCTCGAAGCGGGCGATGGCCGCCTACACCGAGGAGGTCGCGAAGCGGGGGCCGACCTGGGCGGACCGGGAGGGGATCCGCCCCTGGCAGGAGGGCACCGCCACCGACCTCACCGAGGACGAGTAGGAGCTCGGTCGGGAGCTCAGTCGGGCCGGCGCGCGAGGCCCCGGATCAGCGGTCTGGCCAGCCGCGGCGCCGCCGGGAGCCGGTCGCGGTCGAGGCGCTCGATCCAGAGCCCGGCGTCGGCCAGGGTCTGCTCGGTGGGACGGTTGGGATGACAGCCGCCGACGAAGAAGCCCCACGGCCGTTCGAGCCGGTCCTGCCACCAGGCCAGACGCCGGTTCTCGCTCCGCACGTGTTCGATGAAGAGGAGCGCCCCGCCCTCCACGAGGACCCGCCGCGCCTCCGCCAGCGCCCGCCGCGGGTCCTCGACCGTGCAAAGGACCAGGGTGGCAACCACGGTGTCGAAGCTGCCGTCGTCGAAGGGCAGGTCCTCGGCCGGGACCTCGATCACCTCCACCCGCGCCGGGGCCGGCGGCTCGCTGTCGAGCCGTTCGCGCAGCCGCCTCGCCATGTGCGGGTCTGGCTCGCTCAGGACCAGCTCGCTGACCCGGTCGGTGTAGAAGGGGAGGTTGTGGCCGGTTCCCGCCCCCAGCTCCAGGGTGCGGCCAGACGCCTCGGCGAGCAGCTCCCGGCGCATCTCGGCGAGGCCGGAGCGCTCGATACCGGCGGTGATCCGGTCGTAGAGCCGAGCGAAGATCGGGTGACCTTCCATCCGTCGATCATCTCCGTTTCCGCGGACGGGCGCGCCGGATTGCACGCGGGCGGGGAAAATGAAAGAAAGGAGGATCAGAGGTAGCTCGAACACAAAGGAGAGGTGATACCCATGCCCGACTACATCATGCTCACGAACCTGACCGCCGAGGGGGTTCAGACGCTGAAGAACAACCCCTCTCGCGTCCAGGAGGTGAACAAGGAGGTCGAGCAGCTCGGCGTCAAGGTCAAGGAGCAGTGGGCGACGCTCGGCCAGTACGACTTCATCACCGTGGTTGAGGCACCCGACACCCAGACGATGGCAAAGGTCTCCGTGGAGCTCGGCTCGCGGGGGACGATGAGCAGCCAGACGCTGGCCGCGCTCCCGTCCGAGGAACTGGCGAAGGCTCTTTGAGGGTTCTGGTCGTCGGCGGCGGAGGTCGCGAGCACGCGATCGTTCGCGCGCTCGCCCGCTCGGGGCAGGCACCGGAGGTGCTGTGCGCGCCCGGCAACGCCGGGATCGCCGCCGACGCGCGCTGCCTCGAGATCGGCGCGGAGGAGATCTCTGAGCTGGTCGCGGCGGCACGCGACGAGGGCGTCGGACTCGTCGTCGTCGGTCCCGAGGCGCCGCTGGTCGCCGGGCTCGTCGACGCACTCGAGGACGAGGGCATCGCCGCCTTCGGGCCGAGTGCCGCGGCGGCCGAGATCGAGGGCTCGAAGCTGTTCGCCAAGGAGCTGATGGAGGAGGCGGGGGTTCCGACCGCCTCGCACACGGTGCTCCGCAGCCACGAGGAGGCGCTGGGGCAAATCTCTCGCGCCTCCTACCCGGCGGTGCTCAAGGCCGACGGGCTGGCGGCGGGCAAGGGCGTGATCATCTCCGCCTCGGAGTCCGAGGCGCGCGAGGCGGTTGAGGTCTTCTTCACCGAGCGCCGCTTCGGTGAGACCGAGGTGATCCTGGAGGAGTTCCTCGAGGGGGAGGAGCTCTCGCTGCTGGCGCTCTGCGACGGCGACAACGTCCTGCCGCTCGCCCCGGCGCAGGATTACAAGCGGATCGGCGACGGCGACACCGGCCCCAACACCGGCGGGATGGGGAGCTACTCGCCGGTGCCGGGGTTCGACGATGGCGAGGTCGAGCGGCTCGCCGACGTCGTCCACCGCCCGATCGTCGAGGCGATGGCCAATCGCGGCACTCCCTACCGCGGGGTGCTCTATGCGGGGTTGATGATGACCGCCGATGGCCCCCGGGTGCTCGAGTACAACTGCCGCTTCGGCGATCCCGAGACCCAGGCGGTGCTGCCACGGCTGCGCTCCGATCTCCTCGAGCTCTGCCTCGCCTCGCGCGAGGACGGTGGCCTCACCGGGGTCCGGGCCGAGTTCGACGAGGACTGGGCCGTGACCGTGGTCCTCGCCTCGGCCGGCTATCCGGCATCGTCGTCGAAGGGGGATGTGATCGCTGGCCTGGATGAGGCGGCGGCGATCGAGGGAGTCGAGATCACCCACGCGGGGACCGCATGGCGCGACGACGAGATCGTCACCGCCGGAGGGCGCGTCCTCAACGTCACCGGCCTCGGGCCGAGCGCCGCTGACGCCCGACGGCGGGCCTACGATGCCGCTGAGCGAATCAGCTTCAACGGCAGGCAGATGCGCACGGACATCGCCGAAAAAGCACTGGTGACCACGATCGGAGGAGCTGATGGCTGACGGCGAGGCAGCGCCGGCGACGATGCCGCAGGTCGAGGAGGCGTTCGACGAGATCGAGGTCGACGCGCCGCTTGTGGGGATCATCATGGGCTCCAAGAACGACAAGCCCAAGCTGCAGCCCGCCGGCGAGGCCCTCCACGATCACGGGATTGCCTATGAGGTGCGGGTGCTGAGCGCCCACCGCGAGCCTGACGCGACCCGCGACTACTGCACCAACGCCCGGATGCGGGGGCTGAGGGTGATCATCGCCGGCGCCGGAATGTCGGCCGCCCTGCCCGGGTTCGCCGCCGCCCACACCGACCTGCCGGTGATCGGGGTGCCGATCTCGGGCAAGAACCTCGGCGGGCTGGACGCGCTGCTCTCCGCCGCGCAGATGCCACCCGGCGTCCCGGTCGGCTGCGTGGCGATCGACGGGGCAAAAAACGCAGGATTGCTGGCCGTACGGATCATCAACGCCATGAGGGGCGCAGTCGTGCTCCCCGTCAGACTTAGCCCGTGATTCCCCGCTACACGCGCGAGGAGATCGGCGCGGTCTGGACCGACCAGCGCCGGATGGAGGCCTGGCTGCAGGTGGAGCTGGCCGCCACCGACGCCTGGGCGGCCGAGGGCGTGGTTCCGGCCGAAGCCGCCAGGGAGTGCCACGAGAAGGCCTCCTTCACCGTGGAGGCCGTCCAGGAGCGCGAGCGCACCACCGGCCACGACGTCGCCGCTTTCGTCGACGTCGTCGCGGGGTCGATCGGCGACGCGGGGCGGTGGCTGCACTACGGGCTCACCTCCTCCGACGTGCTCGATACGGCCCTCGCCCTGCAGCTCTCCGAGGCCGGCGCCATCCTCGTCGAAGGCGCCCGCGCCTATCGCGACGCGCTGGTCAAGCGCGCCCGCGAGTACGCCGACACACTCTGCGTCGGGCGCACCCACGGCGTCCACGCCGAGCCCACCACCTTCGGCCTCCGCCTGGCGAGCTTCGCCTTCGAGGCCGACCGCAACCTGGCGAGGCTCCGGGAGGCCTTCGAGCAGCTCGCCGTCGGCAAGCTCTCCGGCGCGGTCGGCAGCTACGCCTCCGTGCCGCCTTCGGTCGAGGCGCGGGTGATGGAGTCGCTCGGGCTAGCCCGCGAGGACGCCTCCACCCAGGTCGTCCCACGTGACCGGCACGCGGTGCTGCTCGCGCGGATCGCGATCGCCGGCGCCGGGCTGGAGCGGTTCGCCACCGAGATCCGCAACCTCCAGCGAACCGAGGTGCGCGAGGTGGAGGAGCCGTTCGGCGCCGGCCAGAAGGGCTCATCGGCGATGCCCCACAAGCGCAACCCGATCCTGGCGGAGCGGATCTGCGGGCTGGCGCGGGTCCTGCGCGGCTACGCGCAGGCGGGCATCGAGAACATCGCGCTCTGGCACGAGCGCGACATCTCGCACTCCGGCGCCGAGCGGATCATCCTCCCCGACGCGACCATCGGCTTCGACTACATGCAGCACCTCGGCCTCCGTCTGGTCGAGGGGATGACGGTCGACACGATGAGGATGCGGGCGAACCTCGAGCTCACCCACGGGGCGCTATTCAGCCAGCGGGCGCTGACGGCGCTGGTCGAGCAGGGAAGGAGCCGCGACGAGGCCTACAGGGTGGTCCAGGAGAGTGCCCAGCGCGCCTGGGACCAGGGAATCGACTTTCGCGAGCTGATCGCCGAAGCCGCCCCCGAGCTCGACCTCGACGCCGTCTTCAACTACGACGCTTACCTGGAGCACGTGCCCGAGGTGATCGCGCGGCTGGACCATCTCGCTGAGTAGTCTCAGCGCGTGATCCTCTACACCTGCGGGCTGGAGAAGGCAGCGGGCTCGGTCGGCCACCCCTGCGGACGGGCGGCGAAGGCGCTCGACCAGGCCGGCTACGAGTACGAGATTCGCCCGCTGCCCGGTTACCGACTCGTCGCCTGGACCTGGGGGGAGCGCCGCAGAGGCCGCGCCGAGATCGAGGCGATGACCGGCCAGATCAATCTTCCGGTGCTGCTCCTCGACGAGGGGAGGGCGATCGTCGGCTCCGGCGAGATCGTCGACTGGGCCCACGCCCATCCCGAGACCCAACCCGAGGTCGGCGGAGGCTAGCTGCCGCCGGCAGCCGCGACCGCTTGGCGGGCTGTCCCGCTCCCGCCGCCGCTCGACCACCGCGGGCGTCCCCTGCCGAGGCGAGAGGGTGACGTTGCGGCGCACGATTTCCTCGGGAGCGTCGCTCGCAGCACGCAACTCGACGGTGCGGAGCACCGTGCGGAGCACAACCCGCATCTCGACCTGAGCAAAGGCGGCACCGATGCAACGGCGGGTGCCACCGCCGAACGGGATCCAGCTGTAGGTCTCCGGCGGCTGAGTGAGGAAGCGCTCGGGGCGGAAGGCATAGGGGTGCGGGAAGGTCGCCGGGTTCGTGTGGGCCAGGTAGATCGATGGCATCACGGTGATCGCCTGCGGGCAGCTCATAGCCCGCAACGGTCATCGGCTCCTGCAGGTCACGCCCGACGAAAGGCACCACCGGGCGCAGTCGAAGCGATTCCTCGATCACCGCGTTGAGGTAGTCGTCCTCACCCTCTCGATCTCCGCCTGGAGCCGCACGAGGGCATCAGGGTGGCGGAAGAGCAGATCGAACGCCCAGGCGAGGGCCGTCGCCGTCGTCTCGTGGCCGGCCATCAGCAGGGTCAGCAGCTGGTCGCGCAGCTCGGCGTCGCTCATCCCCTCGCCGTCCTCGTCCCGGGCCGCCGACCAGCAGCGACAGGATGTCCTCCCGCTCGCTCGAGTCCGGGTCCGCATGCCGCTCAGCGATCTCAGCCGCGAGCATCTCGTCCGTCTCGACGACCGCCCGGCCGACACGGCGAAATCGCCGAGCTCGCGGGCCACCGGGAGCGTCAACCCGATCGCCAGCGGTGATCGGGTCGCCGCGAGGATCGCAGAGGCGCAGCCCTCGCAGTCGCTCGCTGGCGATCGCCCGTGACCCCGAAGACGGCGCGCATGATCACCTCGAGGGTGATTCGCTGCATGCTCGGGTGGATCGGGAACTCGCGCCCCAGCGGCCAGCTGGAGATCTCGCGCTCGGTCGCCTCCTCCATCACCGCTCGTAGGCGCGCATCCGCTCCCCGTGGAACGGGGGCAGCATCAGTTTGCGACGGGCCAGATGCTCGGGACCGCTGAGCAGAAGCAGTGAGCGCTCGCCCAGTAGCGGCGCAAGGACCACGTTGCGGCCAGACGCGACCGTGTTCTCGCGATCGGCCCCGAACAGGGCCTTGATCGAGCCCGGATCCGAGATGAAGACCGTGTCGCCGACGCCGGGAAGCTTGACGCGTGAAGGTATCGCCGTAACGCCTCCGGCACCTCTCCATGAAAGGGACCGGGCGGGCGACGCAGCCGACCGTCTGGACCGCCGTTGGGAGCGCGGGGGCCCGGCGGAAGCGCCATCGTCTCGAATCTACTCCGCAAACAGCGCAAACGGGACACCCGCGCGCTCCCGGCGGCGCCGGAGGCCGTTGTTAGCATCGGCGGGCGGGATGACAAGCGCCCTCGCCGATCTCAAGCTGCACTCCTCGGGCAAGGTCCGCGAGATCTACGAGCTCGACGGCGACCTGCTGATGGTGGCCTCGGACCGGATCTCGGCCTACGACGTGATCATGCCCAACCCGATCCCCGACAAGGGGCGGGTGCTCACCCAGATGTCGATCTTCTGGTTCGAGCAGACAGAGGGCATCTGCCCCAACCACTTCATCTCCGAGGAGGTGCCGCCGGAGGCAAAGGGCCGCGGGATGCGGGTCCGGAAGCTCGAGATGTACCCGGTCGAGTGCGTGGTCAGGGGATATCTCTCGGGGTCTGGGTGGCGCGAGTACCGGGAGACGGGCGCGATCTGCGGGATCGAGTTGCCCGCGGGGATGCAGGAGTCCGAGAAGCTGCCCGAGCCGATCTTCACCCCGGCGACCAAGGCCGAGCTCGGCGAGCACGACGAGAACATCGACTTCGACCGCGCCGCCGAGATCATCGGCGACCGCCCCCTGATGGAGGAGCTCCGCCGGGCTTCGATCGAGGTCTACCGGTGGGCCGCCGACCACGCGGCCGAGCGCGGGATCATCGTCGCCGACACCAAGTTCGAGTTCGGCTCGCTCGCCGGGGGCCGAGATCGTCCTCGGCGACGAGGTCCTGACCCCTGACTCGTCGCGCTTCTGGCCCGCCGACGACTACGAGCCCGGCCGCGCCCAGAATTCCTTCGACAAGCAGTACGTGCGCGACTGGCTCGATCAGTCGGGCTGGGACCACACGCCGCCGCCGCCGGAGCTCCCGCCCGAGGTGGTGGAGAACACCCGCGCCAAGTACATCGAGGCCTACGAGCGGATCACGGGCCGCCGCCTGGACTGACGCTACGCTCACCTCGTGAAGGCGAAGGTGCTGATCAGGCCGAAGGAGGGGATCCTCGACCCGCAGGGCAAGGCGGTCGAGCGGGCCCTGCCCGCACTGGGCTTCGAGGGGGTGCACGAGGTTCGGGTGGGACGGCTGGTCGAGCTGGAGACCGACGACCCCGATTCGCTCCCGGCCCTCTGCGAGAAGCTCCTCGCCAATCCCCTGATCGAGGACTTCGAGATCGTCACCAACGGCAAGTGATCGGCGTCCTCCAGTTCCCGGGCTCGTGTGACGAGCGCGATGCGCTCGCCGCCTGCGAGCGGGTCGGCGAGGGGCGGCTGGTCTGGCACGAGGAGACGGACCTCTCGGGCCTCGACGGAATCGTCGATCCCCGGCGGCTTCTCCTACGGCGACTACCTGCGCGCCGGCGCGATCGCGCGCTTCTCGCCGGCGATGGAGGCGGTCGCCGCCTTCGCCGAGAACGGCGGGCCGGTGCTCGGCATCTGCAACGGCTTTCAGGTCCTCTGCGAGGCGGGCCTGCTGCCCGGCGCCCTGCTGCCGAACGAGGGCCTTCGCTTCGTCTGCCGCCAGGTCGAGGTGATCCCCGAGGAGTCGGATTCGCTCTTCAGCCGCGAGCTCGAGCCGGGGGCGCGACTCTCGGTCCCCGTCAAGCACATGACCGGCCGCTACTTCGCGCCGGAGGAGGACCTGGACGCGATCGAGGCCGCCGGCCAGGTCGCCTTCCGCTACGCCCCGGGCCACAACCCGAACGGGTCGATGCGGGAGATCGCCGGGGTCACCAACGAGGCCGGCAACGTGCTCGGCCTGATGCCTCACCCCGAGCACGCGGTCGATCCGCTCACCGGGTCCGACGACGGCCTCGCCCTGTTCAAGGCGATCGCCGCCCAGCCCGCGCACGCGTGAGCCCCGTCGCCGAGTCAAGGCACCGGGAGCTCGGCCTCACCGACGACGAGTACGCGCGGATCACTGAGCTGCTCGGGCGGGAGCCGAACGACACCGAGCTGGCGATGTTCTCCCTGCTCTGGTCGGAGCACTGCGCCTACAAGCACTCGCGCAAGCTGCTCGGCCGCCTCCCCACCGAGGGCGAGCGGGTGCTGATGGGACCGGGCGAGAACGCCGGGGCGGTCGATATCGGCGACGGCTACGCGGTCGCATTCAAGGTCGAGTCGCACAACCACCCGAGCGCGGTCGAGCCCTTCCAGGGCGCCGCGACCGGAGTCGGCGGGATCCTCCGCGACGTCTTCGCGATCGGCGCCCGCCCGATCGCGATCCTCGACTCGCTCCGCTTCGGCGAGCTGGACTCGGAGCGCTCCCGCTACCTGCTCGAGGGGGCGGTGGCCGGGATCGGCCACTACGGCAACTCGATCGGGGTGCCCACCGTCGGCGGCGAACTCGGCTTCGAGCCGCCGTACGAGCACAACTGCCTGATCAACGCGATGTGCGTGGGGCTGGCGAAGACCGAGGAGATGGTGCGCTCGGCGGCCGCCGGGCCCGGCAACCTCGTCGTCCTGATCGGCGCCTCGACCGGCCGCGACGGGATCGGCGGCGCCTCGGTGCTCGCCTCCGCCGAGCTCGAGGCGGGCGACGACGCGAAGCGCCCGAGCGTCCAGATCGGCGATCCGTTCGAGGAATCGAAGCTGCTCGAGTGCTGCCTGGAGCTGCTCCAGCGCGAGCTGCTGGTCTCGCTTCAGGACCTCGGCGCCGCCGGCCTCACCTCCTCGGCGGGCGAGATGGCGTCCAAGGGCGGCGTCGGGATCGAGATCGACGTCAGCCGGGTGCCGCTGCGAGAGCCGGACCTGGAGCCATTCGAGGTGATGATCTCCGAGTCCCAGGAGCGGATGCTGGCGGTGGTCGAGCCGGGGAAGCTCGAGCAGGTGGTTGCGGCCTGCGAGCGCTGGCAGACGGGGGTCGCGGCGATCGGCGAGGTCACCGACGACGGGCGCCTGCGGGTCGTGGACGGCACGAGAGAAGTCGCCGACGTGCCCGTCGCGGCGCTGGTGGATGGGTGCCCGCTCTATGACCTCGAGCCGGCCGAGCCGCGGGACTGGATCTACGGGAACCGTTCGACGCTTCCCGAGCGCGTGGCCCGGACGGCGGGGCGCTCGGCCGATCCCGGCGATCCCTCCGCGATCATGGTTGCCCTGCTCGGCTCCCCGAACGTCGCCTCGGCGCGCTGGGCCTTCGAGCAGTACGACTCGGTGGTCGGATCGCGGACCGCGAGGCGGCCCGAGACCGCCGACGCGGCGGTGCTGATGGTCCCGGAGTCCGGCGGGGCGATCGCGGTCTCGATCGACGGCAATGGCCGCCGGGTGGCCTGCGAGCCCTACGTCGGCGCGGTCGAGGCGGTGCTCGAGTGCGCGCAGAACCTCGCCTGCGTCGGCGCCGAGCCCCTCGGCCTCACCAACTGCCTCAACTTCGGCAACCCCGAGAAGCCGCACGTCGCCTGGCAGCTCGACCGGGCGGTCTCGGGGCTTGCGGACGCCTGCGCGGAGCTCGGGATCCCGGTGGTCGGCGGCAACGTCTCCCTCTACAACGAGACCGAGGAGGGCCCGATCTACCCGACCCCGATCGTCGGCATGGTCGGCGAGCTGCCCGCCGCGGAGCTCGCGGTCGGCTTGGATCTGCGAGAGGGCGACGAGATCGCGCTCGTCGGCCCCTTTGCGCCCTCGCTCGCAGGCTCGGAGCTGGCGAAGCTGCGCGGAGAGCTCGGGATGGGGCTTCCCGAGAACGCGATCGAGCCCATCGCGCGGGCGCTGGCGCTGGTTCGCGAGCTGGTTCGAGACGGCGCCGCGAGGGCTGCCCACGACATCAGCGACGGCGGCCTCGCCTGCGCCCTGGCCGAGATGGCGATCGCCGGCGGCGTCGGGGCCCGGCTCGACCTCGATCCGCTGATCGAGCTGCGCGGCTGCTCGGGCGAGACGGCCCTGTTCGGCGAGGGGCCTGGGGGGTTCCTGCTCGCAGCCGCGGCCGCGGAGCTCGACGCGCTCAGCGAGCGCGCGGCGAGCACCGGGGTGGATGTGCTCAGGCTGGGGCAAGCGGGGGGCGAGCGGCTGGAGATCTCGGCGGCCGAGGCGCGACGTCTCGGTGCCGCTGAGCGACGCCGAGGCCGCCTGGCGCTCGCTTGACCTGGCGCTCCAGGGGTAATAAGACTCTGTAGGTGCCCCACGTCGAGCGTCCAAATCGAGGTCACGGACATTTTTGGTCCGGACCGCTGCCGATCGGAGGCTGGGGGCTGGCTGTGATCGTCGCGCTGCTGACCGCGGTGATCCTGCTGCTCCTGCTCGTCAAGGACGCGAACGGCAACTTCGTCTACTGGACGAACGAGAGCCCGGGCTCCAGCATCGGCCGGGCCAAGATCAACGGCACCGGCCTGAACAACAACTTCATCACCGGGCTCAACGAGCCCCACGGCGTTGCGGTTGACTCCAAGTTCATCTACTGGGCCGATGGCAACGCCAGACCGAATCGGCCGCGCGAACCTCGACGGCAGCGGCGTCAACCCGAACTTCATCACCACTGGCGGTCAGCAACCCGCAGGGTGTCGCCGTCACCGTCAATTCAGGGATCTTCTGGTCAACAACACCGGGCTGAATGACACGATCGGGCACGCCAACGCCGACGGCAGCAATCCGGTCTCCAACTTCATCAGCACCAGCGCCGGCGTCTGCGGAATCGCGGCCGACCAGAGCTTCGTCTACTGGCTGGACAACAGCGCTTTCAGGATCGGTCGGGCGCCGGTCTCCGGCGGCAGCCCCGAACCGAACTTCATAACCCTGCCGAGTGGGAGCGCCGGCTGCGGCATCGCGGTGGACCCCAGCTTCCTCTACTGGGCCGCCGCGATCGGCCGTCAACGGCAGCGTCGGGCGCGTGCCGGTGGGCGGCGGCGTGGCCGACGCCAACTTCATCCCCAACGCCACTCGAGCATCCGGTCTTCACGCCGTCGTCCGGCGGTCAATCCTCAATACGTCTTCTGGAGCAATCCAAGCCCCTCGTTCGGGTCTGGCGCCATCGGGCGCGCCAACATCAACGGCAGCAGCCCGAACCCGAGCCTGATCCCCGGCGTCGGGTCCCCCGTTCCTCCTCGCCGCCGCCCCCTCGAACAAGATCACGATCAACTCGATCACCCGCAAGAAGAAGAAGGGGACGGCGATCATCAACGCCAAGGTCCCGGGCCCGGGCCAGGTCGCGGATCGCCAACAGCCGGGACCGAGGACGTCGCCGCGACCGCGAAGGTGAAGCAGATCGGGCTGACCATCACCGCGGCCTCTCGTTCAAGCTGGCGGTGAAGCCGAAGGGGAAGACGGCGAAGAAGCTGAAGAAGAAGGGCAAGGCGAAGGTGAAGGCCTTCGTCACCTTCCTCCCGGCGGGCGTCGCTGGCGTGCGCAACTCTCAGCCGGTAAAGATCAAGCTGATCAAGCAGCGGAAGAAGAAGTAGAGCCGGCCAGGGCCCCTGGCGGCGGGCCGGAGGCTAGGAGGCTGGGGCGGCGGCGCGCTCGCCCAGGGTCTCGGCGAGCGACGGCGCGGTGCGTGGGATCGGCCTCCTTCTGGGCCTTGCGACCGGCGTCGGTGACGCAGGCGCAGATTCCCGCGGCGGTCGTAGTCGCAGGTCGCGCGGGTGACGTAGCCGGCCTCTTCGAGCCAGCTCGACCAGGCGCGGAGAGAGCGCTCTGGCTGAGGTGGACCTCGTCGGCCAGCTCCTGGATCCGGCGATGCCCCTTGGGCGTCCTCGGCGAGGCGGCGGAGCACTTCGTACTCGCTCAGCGAGAGACGGTGCTCGCGCTCCAAGGCGCGCTCGAGGGCCTCCCTGACGCGGGCATGCGCCGACTCGAGTTCACTCCACTGATTCAGAAGGTGGTCGTTCTTGCTAACCGCGGCCTCTACGGACGACATCTGGCCTCTCTCCTCACGTTTTTCGCGCCTCTCGCGTTTTCTAGGAAACGCCTTCAAGCGCGGCGGAAATTATAGCAATAGTTGCATACGCATTTAGTGTTGACACATTGCATGCGTATGCATATACTATCCGCCTTCAACTGATCACTGACGGGGAGGCCCGTATGCAGCAGGAGTCAGCACAGTCACTGAAGACCAGCTTCGACGCCCGCGCCTGGTGGTTGCTCGCCCTCGTCTGCGGCGTCCTCTTCCTCGACGGGCTCGACGTCTCGATGGTCGGCGTCGCCCTGCCGAGCATCGGCAGCGAACTGGGCCTCGAGCCGAGCTCGCTCCAGTGGGTGGTGAGCGCCTACATCCTCGGCTACGGCGGCCTCCTGCTGCTGGGCGGACGAGCTGCCGATCTGCTCGGCCGCCGGCGGGTCCTGCTCGGCGGGCTCGCGGTCTTCCTGGTCGCCTCCTTCGTCGGCGGCCTCGCCAGCGACGGGTCCACGCTGATCGCGACCAGGTTCATCAAGGGAGCGGCGGCCGCGTTCACGGCGCCGGCCGTGCTCTCCATCATCACGACGACGTTCGCGGAGGGGCCCGCGCGGAACAAGGCGCTGAGCATCTACGCGGCGGTCGGGGCGAGCGGCTGGTCGCTGGGCCTCGTCTTCGGCGGCGCCCTGACCGAGCTGGGCTGGCGGTACACGTTCTTCATGCCCGTCCCGATCGCTTTGGCGATCCTGCTCCTGCTGCCCCGCTACCTCGACAAGGATGAGCCGAACGCAACCCTGAGCCGCAGCAGCTTCGACTTCAGCGGCACGGCGACCCTCGCCGCGGCGATGCTCGGTCTCGTCTACACGATCGTCGAGGCGCCAGACGTCGGCTGGGGAGCGACGCAGACGCTGCTTTCGTTCACGGCGGTCGGGATGCTGCTCACCGCGTTCGTCCTGATCGAACAGCGCAGCGAGAACCCGCTTGTCCGTCTCGGGATCCTCCGCTCGGCGGCGCTGCGCCGTGCGAACTACGGCGCGATGGCGCTGCTTGGAAGCTGGTTCGGGTTCCAGTTCATCGGCACCCTCTACATGCAGAACCTGAGGGGCTGGTCGCCGATCGAGATGGCGCTCGCCTTCCTGCCGGCCGGGCTGATCGTCGCGTTCGGTTCGCCCGCAGATCGGCCGGCTGGTCAATCGCGTCGGGACCGCGCTGCCGATCGGCGCCGGGTTGACGAGCCTCGGGCTCGCCTACCTCCTGTTCTGGAACATCGGCGCCGACTCCGGCTACCTGTCGGCGATGCTGCCGACCTTCATCCTCTCCGGGATCGGGTTCACGCTCGCCTTCGGGCCGCTCACCATGGCGGCGACCGGCGACGTCGCCGACGAGGAACAGGGACTCGCCTCCGGGCTCGTCTACACCTCATTCCAGCTCGGCGGGGCGGTCGGCCTGGCCGTCGCCACCGCGGTGATCGAGGCCGGGACTTCCGGATCGACCGCCGCTGCGGGCAGCTCCGCGGCCCTCCTCGATGGGTTCCAACCGGGGATCCTGGTCTCGCTCGCGATCGCCGCCCTCGGCGCGGCGGTGACGCTGATCCCGCTGCTCGGGCGCTACGTGCCCGCCCGGGTTGCCGTCGCGACCGGATCCGACCGTGGGAGCCGCGGCGAGTGATGGAGAGCGGGGCGGTCGGGCGAGGCTCGGCCGCCCCCTCGGATCTCGGGAAAAGGCCCGCATTTTGGGACATCCGAGGCGGGGAGGCGGGCCGGGCCCGCTGCTACCCTGATCGGGCGAGCTGAGTTCCTGCTTGCGTATCCGATCTCCAGAGGTTGAGACACCTCTCCAAGCCTTGACCGAGCCGCGGTTCGAGCATCCCGATCGCGATGGCCCGCGCGATGAGTGCGGGGTCTTCGGCGTGTACGCGCCCGGCCGCGAGGTCGCCCGTCTCGCCTACTTCGGCCTCTACGCGCTCCAGCACCGGGGTCAGGAATCGGCCGGAATCGCGACCTGCGAGGGCGGTCACATCACCACGATGCGGGAGCTGGGCCTGGTCTCGCAGGTCTTCGACGAGCAGAAGCTCCGGGCGCTCGAGGGCGACATGGCGATCGGCCACGTTCGCTACTCGACCACCGGCGGCGGCGCCTGGGAGAACGCCCAGCCGGTCTGGCGCGACGACGGCCGGGAGCTCGCCCTCGCCCACAACGGCAACCTGACCAACGCGGTCGAGCTCTACAACGAGCTCACCGAGCAGGGGCTGAAGCTTCGCGGCACCTCCGACTCGGAGATCATCGCCGCCCTCCTCTCCAGCCGCGCCGGCGAGGGGAACGAGTGGATCGAGGACGCGGTCGCCGAGGTGATGCCGCGGCTCGAGGGCGCCTACTCGACGGTGGTGATGACCAAGCACGCGGTGGTCGCCTTCCGCGATCCGCACGGCGTCCGGCCGCTCGCGCTCGGCAAGATCAAGCCCAGCGACGGCCTGCCCGAGTGCTTCGTTGTCGCCTCCGAGAGCTGCGCCTTCGACATCATCGGCGCCCAGTTGATCCGCGAGGTCCAGCCCGGTGAAATGGTCGCGCTCACCGATGACGGACTGGCGATGAAGCCGGTGATCGAGGGCGAGCGCAAGGCGATGTGCGTGTTCGAGCACATCTACTTCTCCAGGCCCGACACGAAGCTCGAGGGCCGGGTGCTGCAGGGCGTGCGCGGGCGGATGGGCGAGCTGCTCTGGGAGGAGGCGCCGGTCGACGCCGACCTCGTGATCACCGTGCCCGACTCCGGCAACCCGGCGGCCAACGGTTTCGCCCGGGCCTCGGGACTGCCGAAGGACGACGGACTGATCAAGAACCGCTACGTGCAGCGAACCTTCATCCAGCCCGGCCAGGAGCTGCGGAAGCACGGCCTGCGGATGAAGTTCAACCCGCTGCCCGAGATCGTCGCCGGCAAGCGGGTGGTGGTCGTCGACGACTCGATCGTCCGCGGCAACACCACCCGCCAGATCGTCGCGATGCTCAAGGACGCGGGCGCGAAGGAGGTTCACCTGCGGATCTCCTCGCCGCCGATCCGTCATCCCTGCCACTACGGCATCGACATGTCTACCCGGGAGGAGATGGTCGCCCACGAGCGCACCGTGGAGGAGATCGCCGCCGAGCTCGGGGCCGATTCGCTCGCCTACCTCTCGATCGAGGCCGTCTACGAGGCGGTCGGCACCCCGCGCGAGCGCCACTGCGACGCCTGCTTCACCGGCGACTACCCGCTCGGGGATCCCGAGGACGCGAACGGCAAGTTCGCCCTCGAGGACATCGCCGTCGTTCCCGCCTCGCGCTGAATCAAGGGTCGCCGCGGGATACGACAGGATGCGCGGATGAGCTCATTCCGCATCGCGGTGCTCGCCTCAGGGGGCGGCACCAACCTGCAGGCGATCCTCGACCAGCTCCACGGCTCCGACGGGATCGAGGTGGTTGGGGTGATCTCGGACAAGCCCGAGGCGCAGGCCCTGGAGCGGGCAGTGCGGGCCGGCGTCGAGACCGCCGCCTTTCCCTCCTCGGACTACGAGGACCGTGAGCAGCGCGACCGGGCGATCGGCGACTGGCTGGAGCAGCGGGAGGTGGACCTCGTGGTCCTGGCGGGGTACATGCAGCTGCTCTCGCCCCAGTTCGTGAAGCGGTTCCGGAACCGGATCATCAATGTGCACCCGGCGCTGTTGCCCGCGTTCCGCGGGCTGGAGGCGGTCCAGCAGGCGCTCGATCACGGTTCGAAGATCACCGGTGTCACCGTCCATTTCGTCGACGAGGGCGTCGACTCGGGCCCGATCATCTTCCAGCGGCCGGTGGAGATCCCTCCCAGTCGCGACTGGGAGGAGACCGAGGAGCTGATCCACGCGACGGAACACACGCTTCTGCCGGAGGCGATCCGGCTGATCGCCGCGGGGCGGGTGCGGGTCGACGGCGAGAATCCGCGCCTCGTCCAGATCGACTCCCCCGAAGGATGACCGGCTCGTCGTCTGGCGAGCGCCGGACTTAGACTCGGCCCACGGTGTCGACCAGCCCATCCTCAGAGATCGCTCCGGAGCCGGCTGGCGAGTCGCTGCCCGTCCGCCGGGCGCTGATCTCCGTCGCCGACAAGACCGGCGTCGCCGACTTCGCCGCCGGCCTCGCGAAGCTCGGGGTGGAGATCGTCTCCACCGGAGGCACTCAATCTGTCCTGGACGAGGCAGGAATCGAGGTGAGGGGGGTCGAGGACCTGACCGGCTTCCCGGAGATCCTCGATGGGCGGGTGAAGACGCTCCATCCGAGCCTGCACGCGGCGTTGCTGGCGATCCGCGACAACCCCGAGCACGCGGCCACCCTGCGCGAGCGGGAGATCGAGCAGATCGACCTGGTCTGCGTCAACCTCTACCCGTTCGAGCGCACCGTCGCCCGCATCGACGTGCCCGAGGAGGAGGCGATCGAGAACATCGACGTCGGTGGCCCGACGATGATTCGCGCCGCGGCCAAGAACCACCGCTACGTCGCCGTGGTGGTGAGGCCGGAGAGCTACGACGCGGTGCTCAGCGAGCTCGAGGAGACCGGCGAGCTCTCGGCGGCCACCCGCCACTGGCTCGCCAACGAGGCGTTCGCCTACACCGCCCGCTATGACGCGGCGATCAGCCGCTGGTTCGGTCGCCGCTACGAGGTGCTGCCCACCTACTGGGTGACCGCCTGGGAGAAGGAGCTCGACCTCTCCTATGGCGAGAACCCGCACCAGCGAGCGGCCCTCTATGTGGAGCCCCGCGCGCGCTCGCACGTGCTCTCTCGCGTCGCCAAGCTGCACGGCCGCCCGCTCTCCTTCAACAACGTCCTCGACCTGAACTCGGCCCGCAGCCTGCTCTCCGATCTCGAGGGCGACGGCTGCGTGATCGTCAAGCACAACAATCCCTGCGGGGTCGCCGAGGGCGAGTCGATTGGCGCTGCCTACGAGGCGGCCTTCGCCTGCGATCCGATGTCGGCGTTCGGGGGCGTGGTCGCGCTCAACCGCCCGGTGGACAGGACACTGGCCGAGCGGCTACACCAGCAGTTCATCGAGGTCCTTATCGCGCCCGGATATGAGGAGGGGGCGCTCGAGGTCCTCCAGCAGAAGGAGGCGATCCGGATCCTCGAGGACACCGAGCGACGCGAGCACCAGATCGAGCCCGACATCAAGCGGGTCCGGGGCGGGATCCTGGTCCAGGACGCCGACGGCACCCCGGAGCCGCGGGAGCTGATGGAGGTGCCGACCAAGACCCAGCCGGCCGAGGAGCAGTGGGAGGACCTGCTGTTCGCCTGGCGGGTGGTCCGCCACGTGCGCTCGAACGCGATCGTCCTCGCCCGCGACGGCGCCACCCTGGGGATCGGCGCCGGCCAGATGAGCCGGGTCGACTCGGTACGGCTCGCGATCGAGAAGGCGAAGGAGGCAAGGGGCCCGGACGCCGAGACGCTCCTGGCCGGCTCGGTGATTGCCTCCGATGCCTTCTTCCCCTTCGCCGACGGGCCCCAGGCCGCAATCGACGTCGGCGCCACCGCGGTGATCCAGCCGGGCGGCTCCGTTCGCGACGCCGAGGTGATCGAGGCCTGCGACGCCGCAGGTGTCGCGATGGTCTTCACGAAGCGCCGCCACTTCCGGCACTAGCGCTCCGAGCCCTTTCGTGAGGCTGGTCACTGGGTGACCCGCGACACATACTCGGCGGCTCCGGCCTGATGGGATCGCGCCATGGAGGAGAGAGAACCCCGACTTAGGGGGGAACCAGGGAGGAACGGGGAGAGATCCCGGGGAGAAGGGCCGGCATCGCCGATCTGGGGGAGTCAGGCGCGTGACTGCCGACACACAGGGATCCTGGCGACGGGGGCGGCCAGGAGGCCGCCCCCGTCCGCCTCGCCAGGCGGGTCGTTCAGGCGCGCGCATAGCGAGCAACTGCGGCGGACTTCGGCCGCCCGCGCCCTCCTGCGGTGGCGAACTTAGCACCGGCCGGCGGGCTCTTGATCAAGCCCGCCTCGATCTCTCCGTGGCAGTTGGCGCAGACGAGGACGCACTTCTTCGCCTCCTCCCGGAAGGTCGCAATGGACTTCCCCTTCCCCATGTTGATCCCGAATGACTTCTGCGCCGGATCAACGTGATGAAAGGCGAGATTGATGATGCAGCGGTCGTATCCGCATACGGCGCAGCAGCCTCCCGCCTCCTCGACGAGGATTCGTTTCAACCTCTGCTTGCGCCGTGTTACCGCTTCTCCAACGCACCGTTTGCATGACCAGCGGTAGCCGCGCCCTGGGACCCGCGCTGTACTGCGCGAACTCCGTCAGTCCATGTCGGCGGCAGCGGCTTGATCGAGACCGGACGCGTCCGATTCGGATCCGGAGGACGGCCACGGTTCTTCAGAAGCGGAACGGGAGCGCTTGGGTTCCTTTCAGCTCCTTCCCCGCCCCTCATAGCGAACATATGTTCGCTAGCGAACCGGACTGAAAGTGCGCCCTCCGGGACTCGAACCCGGATGTCTCACGAGATTAAAAGTCTGCGCGTCTAGACCCGGGTGACGTAGATCGGGCGCCGATTTTCGGAGTCTCAGGTGTCGGCGAGCGCAATGACAGCTCGCTCGCCGGGGCGATGGCCGGGATGAGGATCTCGGCCAAAGGTCGACTACGCGGTTCGGGCGGCGGTCGAGCTGGCCGCCGGCGGCGATCAGCCGGTCAAGGGCGAGGCGATCGCCGACGCGCAGGACATCCCGCTCAAGTTCCTCGAGAACATCCTCGGCGAGCTCAATCACGTCGGGATCGTCGCCAGCCGGCGCGGGGCGCAGGGCGGCTACTGGCTCGCGAAGCCGGCGGACGAGATCGTGCTCGCTGAGATCGTCCGTGCCGTCGAGGGGCCGCTGGCGACGGTTCGCGGCCAGGGCCCCGAAAGCCTCGAGTACAGGGGCGAGGCGGAGCCGCTGCAGAAGGTCTGGATCGCGGTGCGGGCCAACCTCCGCGCGATCATGGACGAGGTGACCCTCGCCGACGTGGTCAGTGGCAAGCTGCCCGCCGAGGTGAGGGAGCTGAGCGAGCCGGCGGAAGCCTGGAGTCAGCGTTAGCCGTCGTCCTCGGCGACGCGACCCGGTGGTGGCCTGCCGGCTCGCTCAGCTCCTCTCGATCCGTACCCGTCCTAGGCCGTCTCCAGTTCGGGCTCGGGCGCGGCTGCGCCGGTGCTGAAGGTCCGGCTGGCGCGAGGCCTGACGAAGACGATCTGCCCCTCGGCCAGCTCCAGCTCCTCGACCTGATCCCGGGTGAGCTGCACCGAGAAGTGCTCACCTCCCTCGAGGGTGAGCTCCACCCTCGACCTCGAAGCCGAGATGGACGACCCGGTCGATCAGCGCCTCGATCGTCTGCCCGTTCGGCTCGTGGCGGATCTCGACGTCGTGCGGACGAACCCAGGCCTCGCCGAGGCGGTGGGCCGGCCCGACGAAGGCCATCACGAACTCCGACGCCGGATTCTCGTAGAGGTCACGCGGCTCTCCCGCCTGCTCGACCCCGCCGTCATTCATGACGATGATCTGCTCGGCAACGTCCATCGCCTCCTCCTGGTCGTGGGTGACGAAGATCGTCGTCACGTGGACCTCATCGTGGAGGCGGCGCAGCCAGGTGCGCAGCTCCTCGCGCACCTTGGCATCGAGGGCGCCGAACGGCTCGTCGAGGAGGAGCACCCGGGGCTCCACGGCGAGTGCCCTCGCCAGGGCCATCCGCTGGCGCTGGCCGCCGGAGAGCTGATTGGGGAAACGCCGATCGAACCCTGTGAGGTGGACGAGGTCGATCAGCTGCTTGACTCGCTCGCGGATCGCGCCATTGCCCTTGCCCCGGATCTTGAGGCCGAAGGCGATGTTGTCGAACACGGTCATGTGCTTGAAGGCGGCGTAGTGCTGGAAGACGAAGCCGACGTTTCGGTCCTGCACGCGCGTCCCGGTGTTGTCCTCGCCCTCGATCAGCACCTGGCCCTCGTCGGGCTGCTCGAGCCCGGCGATCACCCGGAGCAGGGTCGACTTGCCGCTGCCGCTCGGGCCGAGCAGCGCGGTCAGGCCTCCGTCCGGCACCTTGATCGAGACCTCATCGAGGGCGACGAAGTCTCCGAAGCGCTTGGTCACGCCTTTGACCTCAATGGCCATGTCAGGCCTCCTTTTCGATCGGATGTGGAACGAGCACGCCAGTCCCTGGCGTCGCATCCGTGTCGCCATCGCCGGCCTCGCTCTTTCGAGACCGCCGCTGAAGGTAGTTCATGCTGAAGAGCACCGTGAGGGCGAGGATCGCGAGCACGATCGCCGCGGCATAGGCACCCGCGAGGTTGAAGTTCGTGTACTCGTTCTCGACGAAGAGCGGCAGGGTCTCCGTCTGTCCCGAGATCTTTCCGGAGACGACGCTGACGGCCCCGAACTCGCCGAGCGCGCGGGCGGTCGCCAGGACGACGCCGTAGGTGACGCCCCAGCGAATCGAGGGAAGGGTGACCCGCCAGAAGGTCTGCCATGGCGACGCGCCGAGCGTCTGGGCGGCCTGCTCCTGGTCGGTGCCGATCTCCTGGAGCACCGGCATCACCTCGCGGACCACGAAGGGAAGCGAGACGAAGACGGTGGCGAGCACCAGGCCGGGCGTCGAGAAGATGATCTGTATCCCCGCGTCCGCGAGCGGGCCGCCGAACAGGCCGTCCTCCCCGTAGATCAGAAACAGGGAGAGCCCGATGACGACCGGGGAGACGGCGAAGGGCAGATCGATGACCGAGTTGATCAGCCCCTTGCCCCGGAACTTCTGGCGGACGAGCATCAGGGCGCAGAGCACGCCGAACACCGTGTTCAGCGGCACCGCGATGCCGACGCAGACGATCGTCATCCAGAAGGCGTGGATGCCATCCGAACTGGTGATCGCGTCGAGCGGTGCCTGGAGGCCGTCCTCGAAGGTCCGGAAGAAGATCATCCCCAGCGGGATCACCAGGATCGCGGCCAGGTAGGCGAGCGCCAGGCCGCGCATGCCGTAGCGGGCGAGTGGGTTAGGCGCGCTCATGGCGGCTCCTCCAGCGGACGAACAGGTTGAGGGCGAAGAGGACGAGCACCGCGATCACGAGGAGCAGCACCGAGACCGCGGCGGCGGCCGTGGTGTTGTCGCTCTCGATCCGGCCGAAGATGTAGACGGAGGCGACCTGGGTGTCGAACGGGATGTTGCCCGTGATCAACACCAGCGAGCCGAACTCGCCGATCGCCCTGGCGAAGGCCAAGGCGCAGCCGGCGACGATCGCCGGGGTCAGGTTGGGGAGGATGATGCTGCGGAAGATCCGGGTGTTGGTGGCGCCGAGCGACGCGGCGGCCTCCTCCATCTCCTCGTCGAGCTCGTGAAGCACCGGCTGCACCGCCCGGATCACGAAGGGCAGGGTCACGAACAGCAGCGCCAGGCCCACCGCGATCCTCGTGTAGGTGACGTTGATGCCGACCGGCGAGTCCTGCCCGTAGAGGGCGAGCAGCGTGAGGCCGGCGACGATCGTCGGCAGCGCGAACGGCAGGTCGATCACCGAGTTGACCAGGCGCTTGCCGCGGAAGTCGTCGCGCACCATCACCCAGGCGATCAGCGTTCCCATCACCGCGTTGATCGCGACGATGATCAGCGACGTGATCACGGTCAACCTGATCGCGGCGACTGCCTCGGGCTCCGAGATCGCGTTCCAGAACGCGTTCAAGCCATCGTCGGTCGAGCGCAGCACGACCGCCGCGAGCGGGATCAACACGATCAGGCTCAGCCAGGTGAGCACGATCCCGCGGGTGAGCACCTCCCCGCCGAAGGGGGCTCGGAAGCCCACCTTCGGCGGGGTCGCTACCGCTGTGTCTGCGGGCGGAGGTGTCATCTCAGGTGCTCGTAGTTCCTCTACTCGAGCGGTGCCCCCTGCTGACGGAGGATCTCCGTGACCTTGCCCGTCTCGTCGTTGAAGAACTCATCGTCGGCCTTGGCCCAACCGCCGAAGTCGGCGATCGTGAACTGGCCCGGGACCTCGGGGAACGCGTCCCTGTTCTGCTCGAGGACCGATGGGACAACTGGCCGGTAGTGGTAGTCGGCGAAGATCTGCTGGCCCTCATCGGTGAGGATGAAGTCGAGCAGCGCCTGCGCCGCCTCCGGGTCCTGCGCCTCGGTGGTGACCGCGGCGGGGTTCTCGATCAGGATCGTCGGATCGGGAATGACGAACTCGAGGTCGATCCCCTCGTCCTGAGCCTGGAGGGCCTCGTTCTCGTAGCCGATCAGGACGTCACCCTTGCCGCTGGCGAACGTCTGGAGGGAGTCGCGGGCGCTGTCGTCGAGAACGGAGGTGTTCTCGAAGATCTTCGCGACGAAGTCCAGCGCTTCCTGCTCGGACTTGCCCTGCTTGATCTGGGAGCCGTAGGCGGCCATGATGTTCCACTTGGCGCCGCCGGAGGTCGCCGGGTTCGGAGTGATGATCTCCACATCCCCCGTAACCAGGTCCTCCCAGGTCTGGATGTTCTTCGGGTTGCCGGGTCGCACCGAAAGGGTCACGACCGAGTCGGTGATGATTCCCTTGTATTGACCCGCGTTCCAGTCTGCGGGGACCTTGCCGGCCTCGACCAATGCGGCCATGTCGGGCTCGAGCGAGAGGTCGACGAAATCCGCCGCCTGACCCGCCTCTATGGCGCGCCGCTGATCACCGGAGGACCCGAACGAGGTCGAGAACTCGACGCCCTCGCCCCCAGAGGTGTCCTGGAAGGCGGGAATGATTCCCTCCTCGAACGCTTGCTGCGGGGTCGAGTAGGCGACCAGGTCGATCTTTCCGCCGCCACCTCCGCCACCGTCCCACCGCTCGTCGTCGTCGCCGCAAGCCGCGATCCCGAGCGTCGCCGCCAGGGCGATCCCCGCGATCCCCAGCCGTGCCGCGACGCGCGGCAGGCGGTTCTTTTTCTCCTTGATCATCTTCTTCCTTTTGGTCTTTCCTGATTTGTTTACTGGACAATTCGGGCGGCACGCTAGCAGAGATCCCCACCTTGCGACTTGAAAAGGTGGGAATCCTGATCCGGTTAGGGCATTTCCCACCCGAGTGGTAGAGAAAGCTCTTGTGTGCGGGGCGCCGGGCCGCCCCACCGCGTCCGCCCGGGATTGAGGGCTCAGAAAAGGCTTGTCTGCTCGACTCGAGGCTCGAGCTCCTCGCGCTTCGCCTCGCGCTTGGCCTTGAGCCGCTCGCGCCGGCTGTAGCGGGAGTCCGGCGAGCGGTTGGGCGCGCGCACGAGGCCTCCGAGCCGCTTTCCCTCCTCGCCGCGCAGGTAGGCACCTCGCGCGTAGAGCCGCTCGTAGTGTGGGACCAGGTCGGGGCGGGCGGCAGAGAGCCAGGACATGAAGACCTCCTTGACCCCCGGCCGCAGGTGGAGCCCGATCCCATTGACGAAGGTGGCGCCCGCCTCCTCGGCGATCCCGACGATCTCCTCGACCTGCTCCGGGTCGTCGTTGATCCCCGGCATCAGCGGTGCCACCAGGACCCCGGAGGGGATCCCAGCCTCGTTGAACTTCGCCACGGCCTCGAGCCGCTTCCGCGGGTGGGGTGTGTGCGGCTCCGTCGCCCGCCACGCCTTCTCGTCCAGTGTCGGCACGGAGAAGTTGACGCTCACGTCCGCGACCTCTGCCAGCTCCAGGTAGAGGTCGAGATCGCGTAACGGCAGGGGCGACTTGCTGAGGACCGAGGCCGGGGTCTCGGTGTCGCGAAGCGCCTCCAGCATCGGCGGCATCAGCCTGTAGCGCCCCTCGGCCCACTGATAGGGGTCGGTGTTGGTGCCGAAGGCGACCAGCTCCCTCTTCCAGCTCGGCTTGCTGAGCTCCGCCCGGAGCAGCTCCGGCACGTTGACCTTGACCACGATCTCGCGCTCGAAGTCCCGCCCCGCATTCAGGTCCAGATAGGTGTGGCTCTGCCGGGCGAAGCAGTTATGGCTGACGACTCCGTTGGCGATGAAATCGCCTGTCCCGGTTGTGATGTCGAACATGCGGACCGACTTCCCCAGCGGCTCGATCGATTACAACCCCAACTTCGCAGTCCTACTTGAGCGCGATCCCCTCGATCGAGCGCTTCCTGCTGATCGCCGGGATCAACCGTCTGGCAGAACCGGAGTCCTGCTCTTCAATCCACCATCGAACCGGACGTACGTGAGGCCGTTGGGCTTCTCCGTTTGCTCAACGACGTAGTGGAAGTCGAGCTGCGAAAGCACTACGTGATCCAGTCGATTAGCACTGAGCGATCGCGTGTTGGCTATCCGCCGCCGCTGTCGAAACTGCCCTCGGCGTCGAAGATCCCTGCCAAGGAATCCCTTGCACCAGTCGTTGCGTCGAGCAATCGCTTGGCCAGGCTGATCAGCCTCCCGAATTGCGTCTCACGCGACCCTTCGCCGACGTGCGGATCGCGTGGATCTCGCGCTGGTTGCCGACGGCAGCATGAAAGAGAAACTCCATCGGTCTGGATTTCGACGTCAGCGAGGTATTCGGCGTCCTGCGCAGCGCTTCGAAGTCGGCCAGCGCGAGCCGGAAACGATGAATGGTCGCCATGCCGGCGCCCCGGCTGGGCATACTGAGTACGAGCCGAGATTGGCCGTCCCCTCGGATCATCCCGCAGAGATATCCGCCGTCGATATTCCGGCGAGTCGTCAGGCGACCGAGGCGAGTTGGCCCGACGCCGACCAACTCGTCATTGAGGGTCAGGTGGGGGCGCCGGGCTCCTCCCTGCTCTGCACCCGTCACGTGCTTCCACTTGGCCACGGCTCGTCCAGAAACCGGTGGTCACCACTCGCGATCAGTTCGGTCCCGTCCTCGAGCGTCACGCGGTAACGCGTCCTTGAGGGTCTGCCAGTGGGCCAGCACCTCGGTCATCGACGTAGCGCCGGTAGTGCGCCACCGCGGACGGTGCCGTAGATCTGTCGCCCAATCCGGAGGTCTGCGATGAGGTCTCGCTCGACCATCGGCCATGAGGACCGGCGTTTCCCCAGACGAGCGCAGTATGTGCACGCATGGGAGCAGCCCCTGAAGGCGTTGACCGTGTAGTTGAACGGGAGGTAGCTGCCCGGGACCTTGTTCAGCGCCGACTTCGCCCGAACCTCGTGGAAGTTGATCCCGAGGGCCTCGGGCGCGTCGAAGGTGCGGACGCGCTCGACGTCAAGACCGGGGAGGCTTCTTCCCCGTTCTCTCTCCACCTTTTGGTCATCCCAGCGCATCGAACATATGTTCCCATAGTGGTCGGCCCGACTGTACTCGTGTAACGAAGGGTAGGAGTCAACCGTGAGGCAGCTGCCGCTGACCGGCGAGGGATCCAGTTCCGCGATCGACCTGATCCCACAGCGACCGACCCTGAAGTCGCTCCGCGAGGCCGCCGCCGATTGCCGGGCGTGTCCCCTCTGGGAGAACGCCACCCAGACCGTCTTCGGGGAGGGGATGAAGCGAGCGCGGGTGATGCTCGTCGGCGAGCAGCCGGGCGACCGGGAGGACCTCGAGGGGAGGCCTTTCGTCGGGCCCGCCGGCCGGATCCTCGACCAGGCGCTGGAGGAGGCCGAGATCGATCGTGGCGACGCCTACGTCACCAACGTGGTCAAGCACTTCAAGTGGACCCCGCGAGGCAAGCGCCGAATCCACCAGACCCCGAAGGCAGAGGAGATCAAGGCCTGCGCGCCGTGGGTCGAGAGCGAGATCGAGATCGTCGATCCCGAGGTGCTGGTCTGCCTCGGGGCGACCGCGGTGAAGGCCGTGATGGGCCCGAAGTACCGGGTGATGAAGGACCACGGCCGCTTCGTCACCTCGGAGCTCGGCCGGCTGACCACCGCAACCCTGCACCCCTCCGCCGTCCTGCGCGCCACCGACAAGGATCGCGACGATGCGATGCGGATGGTGGTCGACGACCTGCGCAAGGTGCGCCAGCGCCTCGACGGCAGCTGACGCCTCAGGGGATACTCCGCGCATGGGCGACGATCGAAGCCGGCTCCACCCGGCTGAGCACCGCGCGTACCGCGAGCTCTACGTCTCCTCGCGGCAGCTCGTCAACCGCTGGAAGCGCTTGATCTCGGCTCTCGAGGGAACCCCGTACGCCGAGGTGCTCGACCGGGGCCGGGACCGTGTCGAGAAGCTGCTCGTCGCGCTGCCGACCGAGACCGAGCGCTATGGGCTGTACGGAGGGCCGATGGCATTGGGCCTGGGGGCGCGAATGGGCGACCTTCGCAGCGTGATCACGGACCGCTCCGCCGACACCGGGATGGTGATGCGGGTCGCCGTCCTGGATATCGAGCACGTCGCGACGCTGCTCGGGCAGCTCGGCGCCCTCGCGGCCTCCCGCGGCGACCAGGAGCTCGCCTCCTTCTGCCACGAATGGGAAGCATCGATTCGGCCCGAGGTCGAGGCCGTACGGGTAGCCGCGGCGTCGCTCGGGGACTCGCCCGAGCGCGCGGCAGCGCCCCTCGACTCCTCCCTGCTCGGACGCGCGGCGCACGGGGCCTTCTGGATGCTCGGGGCGGTCGGAGAGGCGGTCGACAACGTCACCGGCCGGCGCGGCGGCCGCCACACCGACGAGTAGAAGCCGCACTAGCTGAGATCCGGGGTGCCCTCCACCGGGGTCGAGGCCTCGGCGTGCAGCCGGCGCGGGATCCGGCCGGCAAGCCGCGCCGCGTAGCCGGCCTCGACCGCAGCGCGCATCGCCGTCGCCATCCCGGCGGGGTCCTCAGCCCGGGAAACCGAGCTCGCCAAGAGCACCCCGTCGCAGCCCAGCTCCATCGCCAGGGCGGCGTCGGAGGCGGTGCCGATCCCGGCGTCGAGGATCACCGGCACCCCGGAGCGCTCGGCGATGATCTGCACGTTGTAGGGGTTGCGGATTCCCATCCCGGAGCCGATCGGCGAGCCGAGCGGCATCACCGCAGCGCAGCCGACCTCCTCGAGCCGGCGGGCGAGGATCGGGTCGTCGTTGGTGTAGGGGAGCACCGTGAACCCCTCGTCGACGAGGGTCTCGGCCGCCGCCACCAGCTCGACCGCATCGGGAAACAGAGTCCGGTCGTCGCCGATCACCTCGAGCTTCACCCAGTCGGTCTCGAAGGCCTCCCGGGCGAGGCGCGCGGTGCGGACGGCGTCGCGGGCCGTGTAGCAGCCCGCCGTATTGGGAAGAGCGAACAGCCCCAGGCGGCGGATCAGGTCGAGCACCGACCCCTCCATCTCGGTGTCCACCCGGCGCAGGGCGACGGTGACGATCTCGGTCCCCGAGGCAATCAGGGCCTGCTCCATCTGCTCCAGAGAGCGGAAGCCGCCGCTGCCGACGATCAGGCGAGAGCCCCAGCTGCGCCCGCCCAGCTCGAATCCATCCGCGGCGCCACCCTGGATCGCCGCCAACACCTCGACGCTCTGGCCCTCGGCGAGAGTGGTTGCGCCCCACTCGCTCCGGGGAACGACGTCGCCGTCGACGGCGACCGCGACGCCGCGACCCTCGGGGGCCGCTCCGGAGAGCTCGACCATGGCGGCGACCGTGGCTCCGTCGGGGAGCTCCACCGGGCGCCCGTTGAGCTCAACGGTCATCGGACCTCCTCCGCAACCGCCGTCTTGGAGATGAAGCGCAGCGGTGAGAAGGGATCGAGATCGTGCGGGGGCTCCTTACCGTCGAGCAGCGCGGCCACTGAGTCGGCGGTCACCGGTGCCTGGAGGATCCCGTTGCGGAAGTGGCCGGTGGCGGCGATCAGCCCCTCGCGCGGCGCGGCCGATCAGGGGGGCGTTGTCGGGGGTGCCGGGGCGGACTCCGGCGCCTGTCTCGGCAAGCTCCAGCTCGGCGATCTCGGGCAGCAACCGGTAGGCCTCGCGGAGGAGCTCGTGGACTCCCCCCGCCGTCACCGTGGCATCGAACCCGGCCTCCTCGACCGTGGCACCGACGATCAGGCGCCCGTCCCCGCGAGGGACGACGTAGACGCGCTCTCCGGCGACGATCCCCGCGCAGACGGGCTCATCGGGAGCGCCCCTGAGGGTGAGGATCTCCCCCTTCACCGGTCGCACGGGCAACCGCGCCTCGACCGGAAGCCAGTCGGCGGCCGACCACGCTCCGGAGGCGATCACCACGATCGGGGCGGCAAGCTGGCGCCCGTCGGCGGTGGTCAGGCGCCAGGACCCGGAATCCCGCTCCGCCGCGACCACCTCGGCGCCCGCCTCGACCGGGACGCCGCGCCGCTCGAGGGCGGCGAGCAGGGCCGCCGGCGAGCCTGCGGGGATCGACCGCGGCCTCATCGCGGGCGTGAACGCCGCCACGGACGGCTGTCGCCAGGCCCGGCTCCACCCGGCGGCAGTCGCTGCCGCGCAGCCATTCGGACGCGAGCCCGAGGCGCCGGTGGAGGTCGTGCCTGCGGCGAAGCGCCTCGGCCTCGTCCCGGTCGAGGGCGACGTGGAGCGCGCCGCATTCGGCGTAACCGACCTGCTCGCCGGCATCGGCCTCCAGCTCGCTCGCGAAATCCGGCCAACGGCGCAGAGAATCGAGGTTGAGCGAGAGCAGGGTCTCCTCCCCCCAGGAGGCCTCGCCGACCGGCGCCAGCATCCCGGCGGCGACCCCGGTGGCGCCCGCCGCCGGGTACTCGCGCTCGAGCACGCAGACGCGGGCGCCCGCCCGGGCCGCCCGCCAGGCGCAGGCGAGGCCGATCACGCCGGCTCCGACGATCAGGGCGTCATATGAGTTCTCGTTCGTTGCTGTCATCGCCGCTATGCGAGGGTGCTCCGCAGGCGAAGCCGAGGAGCAACCCGTTTCGTGTGGACGGCCGATGCGCTCCAACCTCCCTGCGCCGGCATTACCCGGATCAGGTTCCGACGGTCGGCGGCGCTTCAGCCGCCCTCTCAGCCCTGGTGGGCTCCCGTATCTCCACTCATCGTACCCCGGTGATGCACGTGATCTAGGCTTGGCCGCGGTGAGCGACGCAATCTCGACCCGACGCGTCCCGCGCCTCCGGAGGGGATCGGCCCGCTGCGGCGCCAGCGGCTCGACTGGGCGCGCCTCTACTTCGTCTGCGATGCCCGCCCGCTCGGCCAGGACCCCGAGCCGCTGCTGCGGGCGGCCCTCACTGGAGGGGTGGGAATGGTCGAGCTGCGCGACCGCGAGAGCCCGAGGAACGCGGTCGAGCGCTCCGGCCAGACCTTTCGGCGCCTTGCCGACACCTACGGCGCACTCTTCATCGTCAACGACGATCCGCACCTCGCCGCGGAGCTGCTCGCCGACGGCGTCCATGTTGGCCAGGAGGACATCACCCCCGCCGAGGCCCGCCAGATCCTCGGCCCCGAGGCGATCATCGGTCTCTCCACCCACTCGCGCGAACAGATAGAGGCGGCGGCCGAGCAGCCAGTCGACTACATCAGCGTCGGGCCGATCTGGGAGACGCCGACCAAGGAGGGGCGGCCGGCGACCGGCCTCGAGCTGGTCGGCGAGGCCGCTCGAGATCGCGACCGTGCCCTGGTTCGCGATCGGCGGGATCGACACCGAGAACGTCGCCGAGGCGGTCGGAGCGGGAGCGCGCCGGATCTGCGTGGTGCGGGCGATCAAGGATGCCGGCGACCCCGCGGGCAGCAGCGCGGGCACTGGTCGACGCGCTGGAAGCGGCGAAGTAGAGGGCTGATGGGAAGCCGCGAGCGCAAGCGCGAAGAGCGCCGGAAGCGAAAGCGCCGCGCCGCGGGGCGGGCCCCGGAGCCGGTCAGCGAGCCCGCCAACGGCGGCGGCGCTACCGGCCCTGCCAACGGCGGCGGCGCCACCAGTGGCGTGGCCGAGAGCTTCGAGGAGCGGATGGCGCGGCGCTCGGAGGAGCGAAACGCGGAGGCGCAGGGCGCAGCTGAAACCGCTTGCGGAGGGCGAGCGCCCGGCTGCGGTGACGGCGGGCGCGATCGTCTCGGCGCTGCTGGCAATCGTCTTCACCGTCTCGGCGGTGCTCGCCGCAGCCGGGGTCGAGGTCGGCGGCCGCGACCCCGAGCCGCTGCCGATCATCTTCTTCGCCGCAGTCCTCTGGCTGATGGCTTGGGGGATGTACCGCGCCCGCTACTGGGCGGTGCTCGGCTTCCAGATGGTCCTCGTCCTGACGATGCTCGCGAGCGCCCTCGGGCTCGTCCAGGTCGCCACCATCCTCCAGGCGCTCGCCACCACCGCGCTCCTGCTCGGCTCGGGGGCGCTCTTCTACTTCCTGATCCGGGCAATGGCCAGGATCCAGATGCCCGAACCCCCCGGTCGATAGAGTCGCGCGGGATGGCGGCTTACGACGTGATCGTGATCGGAGGCGGTCCCGGTGGCTATGTGGCGGCGATCCGCGCCGCCCAGCTCGGTCAGAAGACGGCTGTGGTCGAGCGCGACAAGGCGGGCGGCCGCTGCCTCAACTACGCCTGCATCCCGGCCAAGACGGTCCTCCACACGGCCGAGGTCTTCGCCCAGATGCAGGAGGAGGGCTCCGACCTGGGGGTCAAGGCGAGCGGCGTGGCGATCGACTGGCCCGCCGTCCAGACCCGCCGCGCCAGGGTCTCGAAGACGCTCGAGGAGGGCGTCGAGTTCCTCTGGAACAAGAACAAGGTCGACTTCCTCAAGGGAGAGGCATCGCTGGCCGGCGGTGGCAAGGTCAAGGTCGGCTCCGACGACGCACGAGGCGAAGGCGATCGTGCTCGCCACCGGCTCGGTCGCGCTTTCAATTCCCGGAATCGACTTCTCCGAGCGGGTGATCGACACCTGGGACGCCTGGTCGCTCGAGAAGATGCCCAAGACGCTGGTCGTCGCCGGCGCCGGCGCCTCCGGATGCCGAGATCGCCTCCGGCTACGCCCGGATGGGGGTGGAGGTGACGCTGGTCGAGATGCTCGATCAGCTGCTGCCGCTGGAGGACAAGGACATGGCGCGGGTGGTCGAGCGCCAGTTCAAGAAGGACGGCATGGAGCTGTTGCTGGGCACCAAGGTCGAAGGCGTCACCGAGCAGAAGACGGGGGTCAAGGTGAAGGCGGGCGACAAGGAGATCAAGGCCGACTACCTGGCGATTGCGGGTGGGCGCCGCCCCGACATCGATCCCCTCAACCTCGATGCCGCAGGCGTGAAGACGGGCGAGCGCGGTCTGATCGAGGTGGACGAGTACCAGCGGACTTCCGCCGAGGGCATCTATGCGGTCGGCGACCTCGTCCGCGGGCCGGCCCTGGCGCACAAAGCGATGGAAGAGGGGGTGGTCGCGGTCGAGACGGCGGCCGGCGCGCCGACCCAGCCCGTCAAGGTCGAGCTGGTGCCCGGTGCCACCTTCTGCCACCCGCAGGTGGCGAGCGTCGGCATGACCGAGGAGGAGGCGAAGGAGACGGGCCGCCAGATCAAGGTGGGCAAGTTCAAGCTGGGCGGCGCCGGGGCGTCCGTCGTCTACGACGACCGAGCGGGTCTGGTGAAGATCGTCGGCGATCCGGAGTACGGGGAGATCCTTGGAGCCCACATCGTCGGGAATATCGCCTGCGACATGATCAGCGAGTTCGTCGACGTGATTGAGCTGGAGGGTGGCTATCCGGAGCTGGCCCGGATCGTCCATCCCCACCCGACCATGTCCGAGGCGGTGCTCGACGCCGCACGGGCCGTGGACGGCTGGGCGATCCACGGTTAGAGCGAGGCCGCACGCAGGCGTGATCCGAGGCGCGCGCCTGCGCGACCCGTCTACTGTCATCAGGATGAGCAGCTCGCCTCGAGGCGTGATCACCGCTGACTGAACCGGAGCAGCTGCGGCGATCTTCTACTACGACTTCAGCTCGCCCTACTCGTACCTGGCGGCGGAGCGGATCAGCGGAGTCTTCGCGGAGGCGGGCGCGGAGCAGCCCGAGTGGCAGCCGATCTCCTTCGGACACGTGGTCCAGGCGATCGGCAAGACCCCGTGGTCGATGCAGCCCGATGGGCCGAATCCGGATGATCTGGAGGAGATTCGGCGCCGGGCCGCGGCGAGGGGAATGCCCGAAATCCGTTACGCCGAGGGCTGGCCCCGAGAGAGCTACAGCCTGATCCCGATCCGAGCCGCCGTCTATGCGAAGGAATCGGGCCGGGTCGTCTCCTTCAGCCTCGCCGCCTTCCGGCAGGCCTTCGCGGCGGGGAGACGCCTGGACGAGGTCGACAACGTGCTCTTGGCGGCCGCCGCCTGCGAGCTCCATCCCAACGCAGTGCTGAAGGGGATCGAGACGAAATCGGTGAAGGAGGAGCTGAAGCGGGCTACCGACGAGGCGATCGAGCTGGGGGTCGAGGGCATCCCCACGGTCTCGGTGGGCGGACAGCTCTTCTGGGGCGACGACCGCCTCGAGGAGGCGGCGAAAGCCGCCTCCGTAGTTGATCGAGGCGGCGAAAGCCGCCTCCGTAATTGATCGAGGCGGCGCAGGCGGCCTCCGTACGTTGATCGAGGCAGGCAGAGGCCGGATCGGCTTGGCCCCCAGGCGGGGGGAACCTCGCTGAGCGGGAGCCTGCCCCGGAGTAGGCTGACGCAGGTGGCGCAGAGCAAGACGGCCGACGGACAAAAAAAGCAGCGAAGCGCCAAGCGGGGCGCTTCCAAGGACGCTGCGGCGAGCCGGGACGGCGTGGCGCCGGCCGGCAAGAAGCTGAAGCTCCCGGCGAAGAAGACCTCCGTCGAGCTGCTGACGACGATGGCCCTGATCAGGCGCTTCGAGGAGGAGGCGGGGCGCCAATACCAGCGGGCGAAGGCCGGCGGCTTTCTCCACCTGGCGATCGGCGAGGAGGCGACGATCGTCGGCACCACCTCGGTGATGGAGGAGAGCGACTATCTGATCGGCACCTACCGGACCCACGGGCACGCGATCGCCCGAGGCACGGACCCGAAGCGGGTGATGGCGGAGCTGTTCGGCCGCGTCGACGGGACCTCGGGCGGGCGAGGCGGCTCGATGCACATCTTCGACGCCGAGCGGCGGTTCATGGGCGGCTACGGGATCGTCGGTGGCAACCTGCCGCTCGCCGCCGGCCTCGGCCTCGCCTCCGACTACCGCGGCACCGACGACGTCACCGTCTGCATGTTCGGCGACGGCGCCTCCAACACCGGCAACTTCGGCGAGACGATGAACCTGGCGGCGCTCTGGTCCCTGCCGATCGTCTTCCTGGTCGAGAACAACCTCTACGGCATGGGCACCTCGGTCGAACGCCACTCGGCGGTCACCGATCTCTCGCGCAAGGCCGAGGGCTTCGGGGTCTCCGGCGTGCGGGTCGACGGAATGGACGTGCTCGCGGTTCGCGAGACGGTCGCCGAGCACATCCGGCTGGCGCGTGAAGAGCGGACCCCGACCCTGGTCGAGGCCTTCACCTACCGCTTCCGGGGCCACTCGGCCGCCGACCCCGAGGTCTACCGCGAGAAGGAAGAGGTCGAGGAATGGCAGCGGAAGGACCCGGTGGAGACCTTCGCGGCGCGACTGGTCGACGAGAAGGTGATCTCCGAGGCGGAGGTCGAGAAGATCCGCGAGCAGGCCGAGGCCGAGGTACTGGCGGCGGTCGAGTTCGCCGACGCCTCTCCAGAGCCACCACTCGAATCGCTCTACGACCACCTCTACGTGGTCGGCGAGCAGGTGCCCGGCTGGTACGCGGTGGACGAGCGCTCCCCCGACCCCCACCCCGGTGAGGAGGAGCGCGAGGCGGGCGAGCGTGCCCAGGAGCTTGCCGAGCGCGGCGCTGCTTACGCTGGTCCCGGCCCGGCGCCCAAGCGGGTCGGCGGCGAGCCGAACGAGGGCGAGGCGCTCGATCAGGTGGAGGGCGGCTGATGGCGACGGTGCGGATGCGAGAGGCGCTGCGCGACGCGATGGCTGAGGAGATGCGCAACGACGAGGCCGTCTTCGTGATGGGAGAGGACGTCGGCGTCTTCCAGGGGGCATTCAAGGTGACCGAGGGCCTGCTCGACGAGTTCGGGGAGAAGCGGGTGCGCGACACCCCGATCTCGGAGAACACGATCGTCGGCACCGGCGTCGGCGCGGCGATGGCCGGCCTTCGGCCGATCGTCGAGCTGATGACCGTCAACTTCTCGCTGCTGGCGATGGACCAGATCGTCAACCACGCGGCCGCGATCCCCTACATGTTCGGGGGGCAGGTGCGGGTGCCGTTGGTGATTCGGATGCCCGGCGGCGGCGGCCACCAACTCGGTCCAACCCACTCCCACAGCCTCGAAGCGATGTACCTGCAGATCCCGGGCCTGCTCGTCGCCTGCCCCTCGACGCCGGCGGACGCCAAGGGACTGCTGAAGGCGGCGATCCGGGACGACAACCCGGTGATCTTCATCGAGCACGAGAGCCTCTACGGCTCCCGCGGAGAGGTTCCCGAGAACGGCGAGATCCTCGAGTTCGGCAAGGCAGCGGTGCGCCGTGAGGGGTCGGACGTCACGATCATCGGAATCCTGCGGATGGCCGAGACCGCGGAGGAGGCGGCGAAGACGCTCGCCAACGAGCATGGCGCCGATGCCGAGGTGATCGACCCCCGGACGCTGCGGCCGCTCGACCTCGACACGATCCTCGAGTCTGTTCGGAAGACCAACCGGGCGGTGATCGTCGAGGAGGGCTGGCCGCATGGCGGCGTGGGAGCAAACCTCGCGGCGCTGATCACCGAGCAGGCCTTCGACCACCTCGACGCCCCGGTGCAGCGGGTGACCGGGGCAGACGTCCACATGCCCTACTCGAAGCGCCTCGAGCAGGCGGCGATCCCCCACGCCGAGCACGTAGTCAGCGCGGCGCTCGCCACCCTGGAGGGGAGTCTCTGATGGCGGATGTTGTGATGCCCCGCCTCTCCGACTCGATGGAGGAGGGGACGATCCTCAAGTGGTTGAAGTCAGTCGGCGACGAGGTCTCGGTCGGGGACGAGCTGGTCGAGATCGAGACCGACAAGGCGAACATGGTCTACGAGGCCGACAGCGCCGGGACGCTGGTCGAGATCGTCGCTCAGGAGGGAGACACGCTGCCGATCGGCGAGGCGATCGCGCGGGTCGGCGAGGCGGCCGAGGTTGGAGGTGACGGTGCAGGGACGGGGGAGTCGGGGGGCACCGCCTCAGCGCGCGGGGCCGGCGACGAATCCGACGGTGGGACCCCAGCCGCAGCTGAGCCGGCGATCGAACGGCGGGAGCGCGCTGAGTCAGCGCCCCCCACCTCCCCTGTGGCTGCGGCGACTCCCTCCCCGGCGCCGTCCACCTCGCAGGCCGAGGGGGACGGGAAAGTGAAGGCGTCGCCGATTGCGCGGCGGATCGCGCGCGAGAAGGGTCTCGATCTCCAGGCGCTGAGCGGCTCGGGGCCGGGGGGGCGGATCGTCAAGGCGGACGTCGAGCGGGCGGCCGAGCGCGGGGAGCCCGCGGTAACTCAGGCCGGAGCCCCATCCGCCGCAGCCCCGCCCGCCGCGGCGCCACCGGCCGCACCGCCGGCCGCCGCGCCGGCAGGCCCCACTCCCGGCGTGCGGGAGAAGCCCGAGACCGCAAAGGGGCAGGTCGAGGTGGTCGAGCCGACCAAGGTCCAGCAGACGATCGCCAGGCGGATGGCGGAGTCGAAGGCGACGGCGCCGCACTTCTACCTCCAGGCCGAGGTCGACATGAGCGCGGCGTTCGAAGGGCGCAAGCGCCTGAAGGAGATGGCCGCGGAGGGGGAGGTCGTGCCGACCTTCAATGACATGGTCGTCAAGGCGTGCGCCCTCGGGCTCCGCGAGCACCCGCGGGCGAACGCGGCCTATCGGGACGGACACTTCGAGTTCTACTCCCGCGTCAACGTCGGCGTCGCCGTCGCCGCTCCCGATGCGCTGATCGTTCCCACGGTCTTCGACGCCGATCTCAAGGGCCTGCGCCAGATCTCGGCAGAGACCAAGGCGCTCGCCTCCCGTGTCCGCGATGGGTCGATCACCCCACCCGAGCTCTCCGGCGCAACCTTCACGGTCTCGAACCTGGGCATGTACGGGATCTCCAACTTCCACGCGGTGATCAACACCCCGCAGGCCGGGATCCTCTCGGTCGGCGAGCTGAAGGCGAAGCCGGTGGTCACCGACGATGGCTCGATCGAGGCCCGCCAAATGATGGGAGTCACCCTCGCTTGCGACCACCGAATTCTCTACGGCGCCGACGGAGCCGTCTTCCTCAGGCGCGTCCGAGCGCTGCTAGAGGAACCGATCGCGCTCGCGCTCTGACTCCGGTCATGGACACACCCACCGGCCAGCGGGCGATCGAGGTCCCGGTCGACTCCTTGCCGCCGGTGGACGAGCACGGCGTCGAGATCGCCGCCGACGCCGATCAGGTCTGGGAGGCGCTGGCGGCGACCCTGCCACGGATCCTCAACACCCGGCGGTCGGCCCGATTCTCAAAGCTGCTCGGCGATGCCTTCACCGAGGCCCGCGGTGAGCCCACCGTGATCGGCTCGACCCTGCCCGGCTTCATCGTCTCGCGCTCGATCCGGCCCTCGGTCCTCGCCCTCCTCGGAGAGCATCGCTTCTCCCGCTACGCGCTCGTCTTCCGCCTCGACGAGCTCGGCACCGGGCGCGCACGGCTTCGCGCCGAAACGAGGGCGGAGTTCCCAGGGATGAAGGGACGCGTCTATCGAGCGCTCGTGATCGGCAGCCGCGGCCACCTCCTGGTTGTGCGCCGGATCCTCTCGGCGGTGCGCCGCCGGGCCGAAGGGACGCGGGCGACGGTGAGCCGCGCCCAGATCCGCCAGTGGGTGACCGACTACGAGCGGGCCTGGCGAACCGATGGGGCCGGCCCGCTCTCCGAGCTCTTCAGCGAGGACGCCACCTACTCCACCTCCCCGTTCGAGGGGCCGCATCGCGGGCTCGCGGCGATCGCCTCGATGTGGGAGTCGGAGCGCCTCGGCCCCGACGAGTCTTTCGCGATGAACAGCGAGGTCGTCGCCGTCGAAGCGGACACCGCCGTGGTCAGGGTCGAGGTCCGCTACGGGCCACCGAAGGAGAAGCTGTACCGCGACCTCTGGATCGTGCGCCTCGACGCCGGATGGGCGCTGCATCCACTTCGAGGAGTGGCCGTTCTGGCCGCCTGGAACCGAGGGAGCCCCCGCCACGGGGGCCGACGCCTGAGGGATACTGCGGCCGTGGGAGAAGGAGAGGTCGAGCTGGTTCGGCGGATCTACGGCTTCGACTGGGTCGGGGTCGGCAGCCGCCGTGCCGGCTTCGGGGAGCTGGCCGGCCTCGTCTCCTCCGGGTTCCAATCCCGCCTCTCGCCCGAGCTCGGCGAGCGGGTGGTCGAGGGAGTCGAGGGCCTGGCGGAGTTCAGCCAGGCGCTGGAGCAGGACTTCAGTGAGTTCCGCTACGACGCCGACGAGTTCATCGATGCAGCCGGCGGCAGGGTGGTCGTGCTCGGCATCATCCACGCGCGGGGCCGGCTCAGCCGCATGCCCCTGAGCGGCGAGTTCGGCCACGTCTGGAAGATCGAGGACGGCAGGGCGGCGACGGTCTCCGCCTTCCGCGACCGGGACAGCGCCAGGCGCGAGGCGGGGCTTTCGTGATCCCGCTCGCGGACCTGGAAACGGACGGGTGATCGTGCTCGGAGGTGGCAACCGGACCCGGCGGCTGCTGCTGGCCGCCGTCGGCGTTGCCGCCGTGGCGATCGGTGTTCTCTTCTACGCCACCGGGGTCATGCACGAGACCGAGCTGGGCTCGGTGGACAGCCGTTTTTCGATCCGCGGTGATGAGGAGCCGCGCGACGACATCGTCCTGGTGCTGATCGACGACGTCACCTCGAACGAGCTCAACGTCCGATTCCCGTATCCGCGCTCCCTCCACGGCCAGGTGATCGACACGCTCGATGCCGCGGGGGCGAAGGCAATCGCCTACGACGTCGAGTTCCGGGAGCGAACCGAGGCACGGGAGGACAACGCCCTGATCACCTCAGTCGCCCAAGCGGGACCGGACCGTGTGGTGCTCGCCGACTCGCAGCCCAACGCGCTCGGCGAGAGCGGGGTTTTCGGCGGTCAGCAGATCCTCGACCAGATCGGCGCTCGGGCGGGCAACACCCAGATCGGAGAAGACTCCGATGGCGTCCGGCGCCGCCTGCCGCTGTCAGTGGGCGGCATGAAGACGTTTCCGTTCGTCACCGCCGAGGTCGCCGAGGGCGGGCAGATAGACGAGGGCGATCTTGGCGGGGAGCGCGCCTGGATCGACTTCGCCGGGCCTGCCGGAACCTACCCCTCAGAGTCGTTTTCCCATGTCCTCAACGGCGATGTCGATCCGGCGTTCTTCAAGGACAAGATCGTGGTCGTCGGCGCCTCCGATCCGAGCCTCAAGGACATCACCAAGACCTCGACCGCCGGCGGGGACGCTCCGATGTCGGGCCCCGAGACTGGGGCGAACGGGATCGCCACGGCCCTCGAGCGGGTTCCCGCTCCAGTCTGTCCCGCTCGGCCTGGACCTCATCCTGATCACCTTGCTGGGCTTGGTCGCCCCGGCGGCGAGCTACCGGCTGCCCAACCTTCGCGCCCTCGCCCTGGCGCTGGGCGTCGGCGCCCTCTACCTGATCGCCGCCCAGCTCGCCTTCAACGACGGCCACATCTGGCCGATCGTCTATCCGCTCCTCGCCCTGGGAATCGGGATCGTCGGCTCGCTCGGCGTCAACTACCTGCTCGAGGCCTTCGAGCGCCAGCGGGTGCGTGACACGTTCGCTCGGTTCGTCCCCGAGCAGGTGGTGGGCGAGGTGCTGGCGCGGACCGACGAGGACCTGCGCCTGGGCGGTCGCCGCATGGTCCTCACCGTCCTCTTCAGCGACATCCGCGGCTTCACCACCTTCTCCGAGACGCGCGATCCGGCCGAGGTGCTCGAGATCCTCAACCGCTACCACGAGGAGATGACCGAGGCGGTGATGGGTCACGGCGGCACCCTGATCTCCTTCATCGGTGACGGGATCATGGCCGTCTACGGCGCCCCGATCGAATACCCCGACCACGCCGACCGCGCCCTCGCGTCTGCCCAGGAGATGCTGGCGGAGAGGCTGCCGCGGTTCAACGAGTGGATGCGAGAGCGGGGCGTCGCGGAGGAGTTCCAGATCGGCATCGGCCTCAACAGCGGGCCGGTGATGGTCGGCAACGTCGGCTCCCGCCAGCGCCTCGATTACACCGCGATCGGCGACACCACCAACACCGCGGCCCGCATCGAGGGAATGACCAAGGGCACGCCCTGGCAGCTCTACATCTCGGACTCCACTCGCGAGGCGCTGCAGGACTGAGCCGGAGGGGCTGGAGCAGGTGGGCGAGTTCGACGTGCGCGGGCGCAGGGGCACGATCAAGATCTGGTCGCTCCCGAGCACCCAGTACCAAGCGCCGCCCCAGCGCGAGCAGCCGAAGGCGGCTCAGGCCTAACGGCACCTGATCGCCGCCGCGTCAGACGAGCGGATAAAGCGTCAGACGAGGATGCTCGCCGGGGCGTTCTCGAGCGCCTCGCGCGCCGCGGCCCTTCCCGCCTCCCGAGCCTGGTCCAGCTGATGGAACTCGAGTAGGCCGACGCCCTCCGCGCGGGGAGTGATGATCCAGTCGGCGTGGCGGCGGGCGCTCTCCGAGGTGTTCGAGCTCCCCAGGAGCAGGACGCGCGCCAGCGTCTCGCCCAGGCTCGGGGTACGAAGCTCCCCTTCCGAGGGCGTCGCCGTCCTCCCCCGTCGCCCGCTGCCGGGCAGGACGGCCGGCGCCGCTCCACGGTGGCCTTCACGTCCACGGCGATGATCGGGCCCTCGCCCAGGGAGGCCATCTCGGCGACCGGCAGGTTGTCGACCAGCGAGCCGTCAACCAGGATCCGCCGGCCGCGCACCTGTGCGGGCGCCGATTACCGGAATCGCGAAGCTCGTGCCCACCGCGTCCCAGAGCTGCCCCCAGCGATGGACGACGAGCTCGCCGCTGCGGAGCTCGGCCGCGCCGCTGATGAAGCCGCGGCGGAGCTCCTCGATCGAGACCGCTCCGAAGGTCCTCCGCAACATTGCCTTGGCGCGGTCGCCGCGAATCAGTGAATATCGAGGCAGCGTGTAGTCGCCCAGGGGGCGCCGCCGGATCCATTCGTCGTAGCAGCGAGCGTCGATCTCGTCCGCGGTCATGCCCATCGCGAACATCCCGCCGATGAACGCCCCCATGCTCACCCCGGCGACCCGGTCGATCTCCAGCCCGCTTGCCTCGAGCTCCTCGAGCACGCCGATGTGCGAGAAGGCCCTGGCGCCCCCGCCCGAGAGGACGATCCCGAGGGATTGGCCAGCCAGGCGGCGGGCGATGCGCTCTACGTCGGCATCGCCGCTCTCCGCCCGGACCGCGTGGGTCTCAATCGGATCTAGGGCCTCCGCCCAGGCCGAGAGCGCGCCCGATCCCTCGGCGACGTCCCACGCCACCAGATCGCATCCCTGGAGCTCGGGGCGCCGCCGCTCGGCAGGCGGCGGCTTGCCACCGCTGCCGACGGCGAGGATGCGATCGGCCTGTTGCAGGCAGAACTGGGTCCAGGGATCCGCGGCGGAGGTGGGGCCGGCGACCAGCACGACCTGATCATTGGTCGCCTCGGCCCGGTCGAGGAGGGGCGCGAAGACCGTCACCGGCTCCTGACCGCTCGGCGGGGCAGCCTCCGGGCCAAGCAGATCCACGCGCGCCCAGCGGCCAAGCGCGTCGGCCAGGTGCCTGCCCAGCTCGGTGAGCGGCACCCGCTGATCGAGGGGGACGAGGGCGATGGTCACCGGCAGACCCGCGTGCCTGGGGAATCACCCCGACACTGTCTCGGAGCTGGGCGCCCAACGTCCGGGTCAACGCCAGCGCTACCTCGGGCGCTTCCTCGAGCAACTGCTGGAAGTCCTCGCGATCGATCGCGATCAGATCGGTGTCGCGCGCCGCACGGGCCGAGGCCGAACGGGGCGACGAGGTGAGCAGCGCCAGCTCGCCCAGCGCCGCTCCGCGACCGAGCACCCGCATCACAGAGCCGTCTCCGTCACCCGCGACCACCTCGAGCCGGCCGGCGCGGATCACATAGAGGGCGTCTCCCTCGTCGCCCTCGCGGAAGAGCCATTCCCCGGCCGGCACGTGCAGCTCGCTGGCGCTCCCGGCGATCTTCTCCCGCATCTCCCTCGGCAGGTCGGCGAAGATCGGCGCACGCGCAAGGAAGTCGGCGGCGGATTCCGGTCGCGGCTCGGGCGGCTTCTCGGGAACGAACCTCCGGCGGATCGGCGCTGGCGCGATGGGAGCGGCCTCCCGAGCGGGGCCTTCTCTGCCGAGAATCAGGCGGGCGGCAGAGCCGAGCGAGGGAGACTGCCTGACGTCATCCTCGCTGCGAAGGCGGCTGACGCCGACACAGCCGATTCCCGCCAGCAGCAGGCAGATGGCGGAGAACGTCCAGGCGTTGTCGAAGGCGCTTTCCACCGCAGAAGGGTCGAGCGGATTGGGGGTGCCGAGGATCGCGATCACGGCCGCCACGCCGAGCGCGGCACCCACCTGGCGAAGCACGGAGTTGATCCCGGTCGCGGTGGCGAAGGCCTCGCCGGGAACGGAGGCGACGGCCGTCGCGCTCAGGTTGGGGAAGAGGATCCCGGCCCCGATTCCGAGGATGATCATCCCGGGAAGCCAGACGCCGAGGAAGTCAGGCTCAAGCGCCGCCCTCTCGATGAACCAGATAAGCCCCAGGCCCCAGATCAGGCCGCCGGCGACGAGCACCCAGCGATGCCCGATGCGCTCGGCAACCTTGCTGCTGGGGCCCGCGATCACGGTCGCGACGACCGGCCCGGGCGTTATCGCCAGGCCCGCCTCGAGCACCGAGTACTGCCAGACCTGGGTGAGGAAGAGGACGTTGATCAGGGTGTAACCGAAGAAGCCGGCAGCCGCGAGCACGGTCATCGAATTCGCAACCGAAAAGGTGCGGATCCGCAGCAGCGCCGGGTCGACCATCGGGGACCGGTGCGAAGTCGACCTCTGAACGAAGATCGCGCCGAGGGCCAGCGCGACGGCGAACGCGCCCAGGATCCGCGGGCTATCCCAACCCCATTCCTCGCCCTTGACGACCGCCAGCACCAGCGCGGCGATCGCCACCGCGAAGATCATGGCCCCGAGCAGGTCCGGCATCTGCCGCCGACCGGGCTCGCGGCTCTCGACCAGGTGGCGGCGGGAGAGCACGTAGGCGACGATCCCGACCGGCAGGTTGACCAGGAAGACCAGGCGCCAGCTGTCGGCGGCAACCAGCAGCCCTCCCAGCGAGGGGCCGACGCCGGCGGCCAGCGCCGCAACCGCGGAGAGCAGCGCCACCGCGTGCGCCCGGCGCTCGACCGGAAAGGCCTGGAGCACGAGGCCCAGCGAGGCGGGCACCACGAATGCCGCCCCCAGCGCCTGCAGCAGCCGGAACCCGATCAGGGCGTTCGCGGAGGGCGCGACCGCGCAGAGCACGGAGGCGAAAGTGAAGATGACGAGCCCGACGAGGAAGATCCGCCGCCGGCCGAGGAGGTCGGCGATCCGGCCGGCGGCGACCAGGAACGCCGCGAAGACGATGTTGTAGGCGTTGAGGACCCAGGTGAGCGAGGAGATGCTCGTGTCCGGGAAGGACTCGGCGATGTCGGGGAAGGCGATGTTGACGATCGTTGCGTCGACGAACGCCATGAAGACGCCAAGCGAGGAGACGGCGAGCACGGTGGTCGGCGACGGCGCGCGCCGCCGCGCCAGGCGCCGCCGCCGATGGCATCCGTCGCGGCTATCGGGAGACCCCCGCTCCGGCTGATCCGCCGCGCCCGCCCCGGTGCGGGCTGTGGCCGTATCCGCGCCGTCGGGCGCGCTCGACGCCGGTGAGCCAGCCGGGAGCATCCTCGAGCAGGCGGCGCGTCGCCGCCCGGCCCGCCTCCTTCACCAGCTCGAGCTGGCGCCAGTCGAGCAGTCCAACCCCCTCGAGGTCCGGCTGGATCACGAGGTCGGCGTGACGCCGCGCTGCCTCGACAGTGTCGGTGCTGCCGACGGTCACCGTTCTCACCACGGTCTCGCCGAAGCGGGGCAGCTCGGCCTCGCTCCCGGTCAGGTAGCGCCGGATTGGCCTGCCCAGGCGCGCGATGCCCGGCCGCACCGGCTTCCTGAAATCGCCCATCCGGCCGGTCACGTCGACGGCGATCACCGGCCCCTCGCCCGGCCGCGCCATGATCCCCACGGGGAGGTTGTCGAGCACGCCTCCGTCTACCAGCAGCCGGCCGTCCGGGGTCGAGATCGGTGGGAAGACGCCCGGGATCGAGAGGCTGGCCAGCACCGCGTCCGGCAGCGGCCCCGTACGGTGCACGACCGGCTCGCGCCTGATCAGATCGCAGCTGAGGCAGAAGTAGCGGGTCCTCAGCTCCTCGATCCGCTGATCGGCGAAGAACCCTCGTAGCAGCTCGCGGATGCGGTGGCCGCGGATCAGCGAGAACAGCGGCAGCGTGTAGTCCCCGGTCGGGTTGACCTCGATGCCTTTCCGGAACGCCTCCGAGAGCTCCTCCGGCGGGTGGCCGGCGGCGAAGCAGGCGCCGACAAGCGATCCGAGGCTGACCCCACCGATGCGATCGATGGCGACGCCCGCGGCAAGCAGCTCCTCCATCACTCCAAGGTGGGCGAGGGCGCGGGCGCCGCCACCGGAGAAGACGATCCCGATCGCCTTTCCCACCAGGCGCCGTGCGCGTGAGATCGACGCTCGGTTGCAGGTCGGAGCCCTCGGGGACGACCTGCACCTCCCGCGGGCGCAGGGCGGCGAGGACCTCCTCCGAGACGGCTGGGGCGAGGACCGCCAGCTCGCAGCCAAGCAGGGCGTCGGGCCGATCGACCCAGGCCCGGCTGGGCGCGCCCAGGCTGAGCGCGAAGACGGCGTCGGCCTCGCGCACGCAGAAGTCCGTCCACTCCTCCCCGGGCGCCGCGGCCTCCCCGACCAGGACCACCCGGTCGTTCTCAGACTCGGCGCGCTCCAGCAGCGAGGTCATCTCCGCCGAGGACGTCCGGCCGGGGTCGGGCGCGAGCTTGGCAACGCTTCCGTGTCGGCGCAGCGCGGTTGCGAGCAGCTCCGCGGCCTCGGCGACTGGGGCGCCCTCGTCCAGCGGCAGGGCCGCGATCGTCCGCGAGGGTTGGTGTGCGGTGGCGGGCGTCCGGCTCGCGGCGAGCTGCGCTCCCATCGCTCGCGTCAGGCCGAGAGCGAAGCCCGGTGCATCGCTGAATCAGCCCCTCGAACTGGTTGCGGCCCAGCTTCAGCAACTCGCTGTCGCGCCGGGCCCGGATCGAAGCCGAGCGCACCTCGTCCGTCAACAGAGCCAGCTCCCCGAGAACCTCGCCGCGCCGCAACACCCTGATCAAGGTCTCGGGCGGTCCCTCGGCCACGACCTCCAGCCTGCCCGAACGGATCAGGAAGAGGCTCTCCGCGACGTCGCCCTCGCGCACGAGCCATTCACCGGCCCGCACCCTGACCTCGTCCATCTCGGAGGCGAGCCGGCCCAGCAGCTCGTCGTCGAGATTCGACAGTACCGATACCCCTCGCAGGAACGCCGCTGTGCTACTCGAGGACATTCGGCCTCCTCCCCAAACGAAGTTCGACCATCCCGGTCGGGTCAGCTATTGGCCGTATTGGCGACCAAGGCCGGCTCGGAAGATATCCCGAAAAGCGGCCTTCCCCAAGATTAGGGTGCCCCGATCAGAGCCACAAGACGGCCAGGAGCGCGGTCGCCCAGAGACAGATCAGGTGGAGGCTCTGGTCGACCGAGGCGGTGAGTCCGGCCGGGGGCGGGGCGGCAGTGCGCTTGACGCGCAGCATGTAGGCATTGAGCAGGCGCCCATCGTCGATCACCAGGTGCGGCAGGAAGATCACCGCTCCCAGCGCGACGGCCGCCACGGCGCCGGTGTCGGCACCCACCCAGATCAGGGCCGGGACGAAGCACAGGGTGTAGACGATGACGTGGGAGAAGAGGGCGAACCGCGACCTTGGGTCCCGCCCGAGACCGCCGTACTTGTGGGCCGCCTGCCAGTCGGTCTGCAGGAGGAAGTCCCCCACCAGGTGGGAGACCCAGAAGACGATTGTTATCTGCGCCAACTAGTCTCGAGGGCGGCGAAGTACGTCTCGCCGGGCCCGAGGAAGATCTTCTTCTTCTTCTGCTTGTCGAAGACCCGGACGCCGCGGCCCTCGGTGACCTTGATCTTGGTCCCCTTGCAGGTGTCCTTCGTCAGCCAGGTGGTGCCGACGACGCTTCCGGTGCTGCCGCGGCCGGCGGTCCGGTAGCCGCCGCTGCCGCTGCCCCAGAGGCCGCGGCGCCGCTTGCGGGCGGCAACCGCGGTCGGGCCCTCGCCGCCGGCGCTGGCGTCCGCTTTCTTGGCGCCCTTCTTCTTCTTTCCGCAAGCAAGCTTCTCGACCAGCTTCGCCGTGGCCCGGGCGTTGATGCCGGGCTTCTGGGTGATCTTGAACAGTCCGAGGTAGAAGTCGATGGGCGTGTCTGCGGCGTTCTCGCCGAGGGCCCCGGTGGCGGCAGTCAGCCGCACCCGGCTGCCTCGCGTATCGATCGTCGACCCGACGGGAATCAGGCTCAGCTCGGTGAGCACGTTGAAGGCCGTCTGACCGGGCTGCCTTCACCTTGACGGTGCCGTCGACCGGTGCGGCCAGCAGCTGGACTCCGTGCAGCGGGACGAGCTTCTCAGCTGGCGGCGGCGGCTGGGGCGGCGGCGGCTCGTAGGTCACCAACTGCTCGTTGACCTCTGTGTTATCGAAATCGACAGTCTGGTTCCCGCCGCCCGCGCCGTCCACGTCGAGGTGCACGCCCGTAACGGTGTAGTCGCCGAAGTCAGCCTGGACATTCGAGAAGGGTTCGTTGAACGATCCACCGAGGTGGGCGGCATCGACGAGGCTGGTCGGAGCAGCCAAGTTGCCCGAGTTCGCGTAGGCACCCGAGGCGCATCCGGTGTAGCTGGGAGGGGGACCGAGGTAGAAGAAGATGCTGCCACTGATCGTCCCGTTCGTAACGTTGACCGTAAACCGGGGAGAGCCAGACCAAGCAGCTTCCGACGACGAACTTGAAATCGGTAGACAGGTTGGTCAGCTGGCCAAGCGTCAATCCCGCCGGGATCGCGAAGTCAACGCTGCCGAAGGCATCTGGACCAGTCGTCGTCGCCTCAGCTCCCGTCGGCGAGGCGTTGCCCGGATGAACTAGCGTCGCGTCCCCGCCCAGCTTGAAAGTATCTACAGCCGCAAGGGATGTGGTCGCCACTGAGGCGGCCACGAGCGCGCAGAAGAGCGTGGCAGCCATTCCCGCCTTGCGATGACTGCGGTTGCCTTTGCGGCGCTCCTTCTCCACCACCAGGTTCCCCTCCATCCCCTTGTCGCTCCGGAAGACGATCCTCCGGCGTTGACCCTGGCATTGAACCAGATTTCGCCGGCGGGGCTCCGTGCGAACCCGCACATAGCCGGTGGCCACCGCCGGCTCGCCGTACCGTCGGCCGCAAGGTCGGGTGGCCCCTGAGCAGGGTGCCGGCGCGTGGGACACTGTGGGCATGGACGAGGTCTGGTGCGTTCGCGTCGGTCAGGTGCCTTACGACGAGGCCCGCGAGGCGCAGAAGGCGCTCGAGCGGGCGCGGCAGGCCGGCGAGATCCCCGACGTCCTGCTGCTGCTCGAGCATCCGCCCGTCTACACCAAGGGTCGCCGGTCCGATCCGGCGGAGCTGCCGATGGGCGAGGACTGGTACCGGATGCAGGGCGATCGAGGTGACCGAGACCGATCGCGGCGGGCTGGTTACCTACCACGGCCCCGGCCAGCTGGTCGGCTACCCGATCGTCGACCTGAAGCCGTACGGCGGAGACGTCCACGAATACATCCGGCGAATGGAGCGGGTGATGATCTCCTCGCTCGGCGATCTCGGCATCGAGGCGGGGACGATTGAGGGCCTGACCGGCGTCTGGGCACCGCTTTCAAATGACCAAGCTGCCTCCGGGGCCGCGGCGGAGAAGGTGACGCGAGGCGATGTCCGGAAGATCGGCTCGATCGGGGTGCACGTCAACCGGGGCGTCACCACCCATGGCTTCGCGATCAACGTCAACAACGACCTCCAGCCCTTCGAGTGGATCGTCCCCTGTGGGATCGACGGTTGCCGGATGACCTCGATTTGCCGTGAGCTTCGCAGCCAGCAGGAGATGGCGACCTTCATGGACGCCGTCACCGCCCGGTTCGCTGAGATCTACGAGCGCCGCGGGGTTGAGATCCCCGCCGGCGAGCTTGCCGAGCGGGTCCCGGACGCAGAGGCAATGGCGGCGCCGCCCTGGCTCGCGACGGAAGCCGTCGCGGCGGCCTCGATACGGTAGGAGCGAGATGGCGGCAGAGTCAGAGACCCTCGACGAGCGACTTCATGTCACCCGTTCGCGGGCGAAGCCCGGCGGTCGGGCGGCGGATGGCGATGGCAAGGTTGGCTTCCGCGAGCGCAAGCCACCGTGGCTGAAGGTCCCCGCCCCGGGCGGACCGAACTACCGCCGGCTGAAGCAGACGATCTCCGAGGCCAACCTTCACACGGTCTGCGAGGAGGCCAACTGCCCCAATGTCGGCGAGTGCTGGGAGCGAGGCACGGCCACCTTCATGATCCTCGGCGACGTCTGCACGCGGCGCTGCGGCTTTTGCAACGTGCAGACCGGCAAGCCGACCTGGAACGACCCGCTGGAGCCGCTCCGGGTCGCCAACCAGGTGAAGCGGATGGGCCTCCGGCACGCGGTGATCACCTCGGTCGACCGCGACGATCTTCCCGACTACGGCGCCGGCGCCTTCGTCGGCGTGATCCGCTCGATTCGCAAGCTGGCGCCGGGCTGCAAGGTCGAGGTCCTGACCCCCGACTTCCGGGGCCAGGAGATGCCGCTGGCAAAGGTGGTCGCGGAGCTGCCCGATGTCTTCAACCACAACGTGGAGACGGTCCCGCGCCTCTACCCGATCGCCCGCCGGGGCTCCGAGTTCATGCGCTCGGCCCGGGTGCTGCGGATGGCCAAGGAGATGGCCGGCGCAGAGGTGGTCACCAAGTCCGGCCTGATGGTCGGCCTCGGTGAGGAGTTCGACGAGATGGTCGAGGCCTTCGGCATCCTCCGCGAGCACCAGGTGCAGGTACTGACCGTGGGCCAGTATCTGCGCCCGACCGAGAACCACCTGCCGGTGGCCCGCTACTGGCACCCCGAGGAGTTCGAGGCGCTGGAGAAGGCCGCCTACGAGCTCGGCTTCGAGTCGGTCGCCTCTGGCCCCCTCGTCCGCTCCTCCTACCACGCGGACGAACAGCTCCCGCAGGCTGCTTCTCTGTAGTACCGAGCCGCTCCTCGCGCGGGTGGCGCCGCGGGGGGCCCCATCCGAGGACAGCTCCCTGCCCGCAGGATGGGGGGCACCGCGGCGTCAGGACCCGCGCGCCAAGCGGCCCGTGAGGTGCACCTTTGGGTGCAGAGGCGTGTTTATGCCTGCGTAGGCTCGGAATCGTGCGACTTCAGAGGCACAGAACCGTCCTCGGCTGCCTCGCCGCTTCGGCGGTAGCGATGCTGCTGGTCGCGGGGCCGCTGGGCGGGAACGTGGCCGCGCAGGAGGCGCAGCCCGTGCCGGAGCAGGCGAAGAACCCGCTCGCGGGCGACGGGATGTGGATCTGGTACGTGAGCCGCTCGGCGGGCGGCAAGGTCGGCCGGATCGCCGCCAGGGCGCACGCGCGCGGGATCGAGACGGTGCTGATCAAGTCCGGGGACGGGAAGAAGTACTGGGGCCAGTTCTCCTCCTCGCTGGTCTCGGCGCTGAAGGCGAGGGGCATCAACGTCTGCGCCTGGCAGTTCGTCTACGGCCGCTCCGCCGCCAGGGAGGCGAGCGTCGGAGCGGCCGCGGTCGCCCGCGGCGCCGATTGCCTGGTGATCGACGCCGAGGGTCACTACGAGGGGCGCTACCCGCAGGCCTCCACCTACATCAGCGTCGCTTCGCACCCGGGTCGGTCCCGACTATCCGATTGCCCTCGCCTCCTTCCCCTACGTCGACTATCACCCCGCCTTTCCCTACTCGGTCTTCCTCGGCCCCGGCGGCGCCCAGTACAACGTCCCGCAGCTCTACTGGAAGACGATCGGGACCAGCGTCGACACCGCCTTCACCCACACCTACGTCTTCAACCGTGCCTACGGCCGGCCGATCCTGCCGCTCGGCCAGGTCTACCTGAACCCGAAGCCGAAGGCGATCCGCCGCTTCCGCTCGCTCGCGCTCGCCCACGGGATGGAGGGGGTGAGCTGGTGGTCGTGGCAGAGCGCCGGCAGGCGCCAGTGGAAGGCGGTGGGAGCGCCGGTCGCGGCCCCCACCGGCTACGCGCCCTACAACAGCTATCCCTTCCTCCGCCTCGGCTCGAAGGGGGACCTGGTCGCCTGGGCGCAGCAGCTGCTCGCCGGCGGCGGCTACTCGACCCCGATCACCGGCTACTTCCAGGCGCCCACCCAGAGCGCCGTCTACTCCTTCCAGGCCGCCAAGGGACTGACCCAGACGGGGAACATCGACGTCCCCACCTGGGACCTGCTGCTCCAGAACCCGGCGCTGCCGGTGCGCTGGACCAGCGGCGGCGCGGTCGCCGCCTCGGGCCCGAACGCGCTGCCGCCGCCGCGATCGGCGACCCTGCCGGCGAAGCGGTACGAGATCCCGCCGCCTAGGGAGCGAGCCGCTTCAGCACGGCACCGTCCGAGCCGACCCTGAACACGGTCGGGACGACGGCGATCCCGTACTTGCGGGCGAGCTCGGGGCGCTCGCGGACGTCCAGCTTCAGCAGCGGCTCGGACTCGGCTGCGAGCCGCCGCTCCCACTCCCGGCAGTCCGCGCAGAGAGGGTGGGTGAACTCGACGTAGGCATCGGTGCCCCGGAACCCGTTCAGATCGACGGGATCAATGCGGTCGTGATTTCGCGGCGAGATGCCCCGGAGCCGGGCGCTCAGCCGGTAGATCTCACAGCCGACGCAGAATCCCGTGCTCGCCGAGAGCAGCGCAAGGAAGGCGACGAGCGCCGCGAGCGCGGTGCCCGCCGGCTCCGCCCCCAGCCACCAGAGCCCGGCCGCCAATCCAAGAAAGGCGGTTCCGATCATGTTCGCCAGCCGCGGGGGCCGCGAGTCCTCGAGCGGGCCCTCGCCGAATCTGGGCTGAATGAAGACGTAGTAGGCGAGACACGGAAGGCAGAACCGACGCCCGAGGGTGACCCCGATCAGAAGCTGGGCTGACATCAGGGCCCAGGCGAGCGGCCAGCCGAAGATCACCCCGAGCAGGGCGACGACTCCGGTGGTGCCCTGAGCGAAGCGAGCGGCATGCTCGTCGACGATGTCGGTGTCCCGCCAGGGATCGGCGGTTCGGGCCATGGCCTGCATAGACCAATTCTCCCAACCCGGTCGCCTCGGCGGGGTCGCCACTAGGCTTCCCCGCCACTTGCTGCCGCTCAAGGACAACATCCCGACGGCGCGCTTCCCGGTGATCACGGTGGCGATCATCGTCATCAACGTCGCCTTCTTCATCTGGCAGTGGACCTATCCCACCAGCCCAGAGCTGAGCCAGCTCGGGGTGAAGTCGATCGACCAGAGCTCGCTCGAGTACGGGGCGCAGCCCTACCGGATCACCCATCCCGGCGAGAGCGCGGCGACTGCGCGATCGGCGCGGTCAATGCCCAGGGCGAGGCGGGGGTGGTCTGCCCGGGCACCGCGGAATTCGCCCAGGCCGAGGAGCGGGGCCGGCAGGACCCGGCCAACCAGCCGATCCCGCTCAACCAGGCGCCGTGGTGGGTGACCGTGTTCACCTCGATGTTCATGCACGGCGGACTCCTCCACATCGCCGGGAACATGCTCTTCCTCTGGGTCTTCGGCAACAACATCGAGGACTCGATGGGCAGGGTGAAATTCGTGGCCTTCTACCTGCTGGCGGGCGTGATCGCGCTCTATTCTCAGGCCGCCCTTGATCCAAGCTCGACCGCACCGACGATCGGCGCCAGTGGGGCCGTCGCCGGGGTGCTCGGCGGCTACGCGCTCTTATTTCCAGCCGCCAGGGTGATCACCCTGATCTTCATCGTCTTCTTCGTCACCCTGGTCGAGATCCCGGCGCTGGTCCTACTGGGTATCTGGTTCGTGCTCCAGTTCATCCCGGCGCTCGGCGAGGTCGCGGTCGACGTCGGTGGCAGCGGCGGGGTCGCCTACTTCGCCCACGTCGGCGGCTTCCTCTTCGGGCTGGCGGCGATCAAGCTGTTCGCGAACAGGCGACGCGAGCCCGAGCCCCGGCTCCCCGTCTACTGAGATGAGTCGGTGACCTTGGGCCCGACCACCCGGACCGCGATCCTCGGCTTCGGACTGGCCTTTTGCGCGTTCTTCGCGGCGATCACGATCTCGGTGGCGGTCGACTCGGGCTTCGACATCTTCACGGTGATCTCGCTGGTGATCGTGGGAATGATCGCCTCCGGCCTGATCGGCGCGATCCGCAATCCCCCTCCCGGCGATGAGTAGGCGGCTGCTCGCGATCGTCGCCCTGCTCGTCGCCTTTGCGGCGACGGCCGCGGTGGGGGTGGCGATGTGGCCCGAACGGGACGGAGCCGATGAGATCCCGGCTGCTACGTCGGCGTCATCCGACTCGGACCTGGGGACAAGCCCGGATCCCGCCGCAGGCGGTGGTCCCGACCCCGGCGGCGGCGAGAGGCTCCCCGCCCCGGGGCTTGCGCCGGACGCTGACGCCCTCGGGAGCCGCGCGAGCCCGTCAGCCTCCCCGGGGAAGGCTGCCGCGGCGCTGGGCGAGTTCGCCCTCCAGCCCCCGTCACCACCGCTGCCGGTGCGGGTGCGGATGAAGACGTGGCCGGCCGCGGGGGTTCTCTTCGACGTCGACAGCGGCGAGGTGCTCTGGCAGCGCCGCGCGCGGGCGCTTCATCCGATCGCCAGCCTGACGAAGATGATGACCGCCCTCCTGATCAGCGAGGCCCACCCGCCGGGCGAGCGGGTGCCGATCAGCCGCAACGCCGCTCACACCGCGGGCTCGGCCACCGGGCTCCTCCCCCAGGGCAAGTCGGTGCCCGCTGGAGGCCCTGCTGCAGGCGCTGATCATGATCTCCGCCAACGACGCGGCCGTCGCTCTCGCCGAGCACGACGCCGGCTCCGTCCCCCGGTTCGTCGCCCGGATGAACCGCCAGGCGCGGCTGATGGGCCTCGGCTGCACCCACTTCTCGACCCCGAACGGGCTCAAGGACCGCGACAACCACTCCTGCGCCGCGGACCTCGCGGCGTTGGCCCGCGCGGACCTCGCCGAGCCCAGGATCGCCCGGATCGCCAGAACCACCTCGGCGACGCCGGCCTTCCCGATCAAGGGCGGGATCCTGCATCTGGCCAACAATCACTACTTCCTCGACCACGGGCTTGCGGGGGCTGCCCGCCGCCCGGGTCACCGGACTGAAGACCGGCTTCACCGACGCCGCCGGCCGCTGCTACGTGACGACCGCGCGCCTTGGCGGCCGCCACCTCGGCGTCGTCCTCCTCGACTCGCCCGACCCGCTCCGCCAGGTGCCCACAGCTGCTCGCCGCCGGCTTCGTCGCCAAGGTTGAATCTCAGCCTGCCGAGTTGCAAGTTCACGGAGTCGGACGGTCGGGTGGTCTACGTACGTTGCCGCTCGAACTCACTGACCAACGGGAAGGTCAAGCGGATTAAGCACTACACGGCCCGGATGATCGAGTGGATAGCGGTCTACGACAAAACCAGCGACCGTTGCTACTACGTGTCGGCGCGCGAGCTCGGCAGTGGTCGCGACCTGCTGACCCTGAGGCTCGTTCCAACTGGGAACAATCAGCGGCAGGGAGTTCGCTACGCGGAGGACTACGCAAGCCCTCATGCGAGGCAGGTAGGAATGGAGCCAGCCGGGCTCGAACCGGCGACCTCCTGCTTGCAGGGCAGGCGCTCTCCCAACTGAGCTATGGCCCCAGGGGCCCAAGTGTAGGCCGGGCCCGGCGGCGTGTGAGAAACTGGCCGCGCACCGATGCGGCGCTAGGAGGAGCTGATGGCGACGAAGGCGAAGACGCGCGAAGGCGCCGAGATATCGAACCTCGACATCGTCCGCTTCTACTTCGACCGGGCGGTGGAGCGCCTCCAGCTCCCCGACGACCTCCGCACCGTCTTCTGGACCTCGTACCGCGAGGTCACCGTGCAGATCCCGGTGAAGCTCTCCGACGGCCAGATCCACGTCTTCTCCGGCTATCGGATCCAGCACAACGGCGCCCGTGGCCCCTACAAGGGCGGGATCCGCTTCCACCCCGAGGTCGACATCGACGAGGTCCGGGCGCTCGCCTCGCTGATGACCTGGAAGACGGCGGTCGCCAACATTCCCTTCGGCGGGGCCAAGGGCGGCGTCAACTGCCCAGCGCACGAGCTGGAGCGCTCCGAGGTACAGGCGATCGCGCGCTCTTTCCTCGCCAAGATCGAGAAGATCCTCGGACCGACCCGCGACATCCCCGCGCCCGACGTCAACACCGACGCCCAGGTGATGGCCTGGATGATGGACGAGTACGGGAAGCTGCACGGCCACACGCCGGCGATCTGCACCGGCAAGCCGATCGCCCTCGGCGGCTCATATGGCCGGGAGCAGGCCACCGGCCGGGGCTGCGTCTACATGTTCCGCGAGGCCGCCCCCCAGATCGGGCTGGGCCCGGCTGAGACCACCTTCACCGTGCAGGGCTACGGCAACGTCGGCTCCTGGGCCGCGCGAATCATGCAGCAGCTCGGCGCCACGATGGTGGGCGCCTCCGACGCCACCGGGGCGATCCGAAACGACAAGGGGATCGACGCGGTGGAGCTCAGCAGGCACATCTTCGAGGCGGGGGGCAAGCTCACCGAGTTCCCGGGCGCCGAGCTGATCAGCCCCGATGACCTCCTCGCAATCCCCTGCGACGTGCTGATCCCGGCCGCGCTCGGAGGGATGATCCACGAGGGCAACGCCGACCGGATCGACTGCAAGTTGGTCGTCGAGGGCGCCAACAGCCCCACCACGCCCGCCGCGGACGAGATCCTGATGGAGAAGGGCATCCAGGTGATCCCCGACGTGATGGCGAACGCGGGCGGCGTGATCGGTTCCTACTTCGAGTGGGTCCAGAACCTCCAGCACTTCCAGTGGGACGAGCGGGAGTTCAACGACAAGCTCGGGGGGGTCATCCGCAAGGCCTACCGAGACGTCGCCGCGAGGGCGACGGAGGAGCGGATCTCACTGCGGGAGAGCGCCTACCTGGTCGGGATCGAGCGGGTGGTGGAGGCCTCGCGCATGCGCGGCTACGTCTAGTAGAGGAAAGACCGTCTTGTCGGCGAACGCGCCCAGGCAGACGTGCTTGTGGCGGGCGTTCTTCGGCGGCAGGCGCTTCTACCTCTCGTCCTCGTCCTCGAAGTCGAAGTCCTTCGGGGGGCCCTTCTCGAACCAGAGGCTCTCGTCGTCGTCCTTGTCGAGGAACTCGGGTGACTCGGAGAGGAGGTCGTCCTCGTCCTCCTCATCTTCCTCGGAATCGGCGGGCCGGACCTCGGTCCGATATCGCTCTTCCTCGTCCCCCGGCGGAGGAGCGGCAGGCCGAACCTCGGTCTCGTAATCCTCCTCCACCGCTTCGACCTCCTCGGAGTCGGTGGTCCCGCCCCGTTGCTCGCCGTAGGGCTCCTCCTCCTCGCCGTAGCGATCCTCGCCCTCCTCGGCCTCATCGACCGGGCCAAGCGCCTCGAAATCGTCGCTCTCCTCGGGCGGCGCCGGAGGGGCGCCCAGGTCGGCGGCCTCGCTCTCGAGCAGGCCGGGATCGGTCTCGAAGTCATAGAGCTGCGGGGCGCCCTCCTCGGGAGGCTCCGGCTCGCCCGGCACCGGGGCCGCGTCGCCGGTCTCCTCGCGGGGCGGGATGTGCTCCTGGGTCGGCACGTCGGCCCGCCCCCGAGCCCTGCCGCGCTGTCCCTCGGTCGCGGCGGGCGGAAGGGGCGTAGGAGGCTCGGGGCGGGCGGACTCAGTCTCTGGGGGCGGGGGTGGCGGCACCGCGATGTCAGAGCTCTCGGCGGGACCGGACTCCTCCTCCTCCGCCATCAGGTCTTCGAGCGACTCGGACTCGGCGGGCGGCCCGGGAGCGGAGGGGCGCTCGGGCGGTGACGGCTCGGCGGGCGGGGGCTCGGGGAAAGACGGCTCGGGGGAGCGGCGGTGGGAGGCTCGGGGGGCGCGGCGGTGGGAGGCTCGGGGGGCGCGGCCGGGGGCTCGACCAGCGCGGTCGGCTCCTCCGCTGGCGGTTCCGCAATGCCGTTTGGAGGCGAGGTCGCCGGGCCGTCCGGAGGTGGAGTTGGCGGACCCATCTCCGGCTCGGGCAGGTCCGGCGCGGACGCACCGGGCGAGGAAACCCCTCCGAAGAGCTCGCCGGCGGCAAAGGGGTCGGGCCGCTCGCCCGAGCCCAGTGCCTCGTCCTCGATCTCAGAGATCTCGGAGTCGCGCGCCCCGTGCTTGCGCTTCAGGTCAATGTGCTCACGAATGGCGTCGTCGAGTATTCCCATGCTGCTCCTACGGCGCTTTGACCTGCAAAAGGCTAAACGCTGTGGCCTCAATGTGATACCGGAGGGGGGACCTATCCATGCACCGGGCCGACCATTTTCCGCAGTCTTGGGCGTGGAAACGGGATTATGAGGCGGCCCGGCGCTCGCGCCCGCCGGGTCCATGCTCCCCTGGGGGAGCCTTCCGGCCGTCGCCAACGTTGCGCCCGGGAGCGGACCGGATCTGGTCCTTGCCCGCACGCTTTGCCCGTATCAACGCCCGGTCGGCAGCGTCGACGAACGAGTCGGCGTCGCCGGCCGAATCCGGCAGGGTGGCGATGCCGACGCTGATCGTCACCTGCATTGCTTCGCCGCCTCGCGACCGAATGTCCGCCTCCCTGACCCCGGTGCGGAGCCGCTCGGCCAGCGTCGCGGCGCCTTCGAAATCGGTCTCGAACAGGATCAGAGCGATCTCATCCCCGCCATAGCGGGCGGCGACGTCGATCGAGCGGATGCGCTCGCGGACGACGTCGGCGACCTTCCTGAGCACCGCGTCTCCCTGCGGGTGCCCCTCAGTGTCATTGATCGCCTTGAAGTCGTCGACATCAAAGATCACCAGCGAGAGTTGGCGGTCGAAGCGGATCGCCCGGTCGACCTCGCGGACAAGGGCCTCGGACATGCGCCTCCGGTTCCAGAGTCCGGTGAGCGGGTCGGTGACAGCCTCCGCGGCTACCCGCGTGTAGTGGCCGGTCAGGGCCCGGGCGAGCCCATAGGCGAAGAACGCCGCGAGCAGTAGAAAGCCGATCAGCAGCAACCCCGTCGGCCAGCCGATCCCGAGGAAGCCACCGACCTTGGGCGGCCCGGCCACCAGCACCGTCTCGTCGTCGACGCTGTTGAGGGCCAGGAGGCGGGCGCGAAATTCGTTCTGACCGAGCGTCAGGTCGCGGGTCTCGCCCGCCTCGATCGGCTCGGCGGGCGGGGTGACGGTCGAGCTCAGCGGGATTCCCTCCCGGCTCGCCACCGCCTCGCGGTCGGTCAGCCGGTGCAGCTCGGCGGTGTAGTCCGCGGCGAGGGTGGAGGAGACCTTGAGCGTGCCGACTTGCCGGCCACCCTGCCGCAACGCCAGCTCCGTGAAGGCGAAGGCATCGTCTGCGCCGGCCACCGCCATCGGGATACCGTCGACCGCATCAACATCGACGGCGGTGACGTCGGGGCGCCGAACGGCGCTCTGGGCGAAGGCCTCCAGGGGAGCACGGTCGAGGTCGTTCAAGGCCGTGGAGAGCTGCGGGTCGCGGGCGAGTTGGCGCGCGGCGGCATCGGCGCCGGCGACCCGCTCCTGGTAGAGGGCGAAGGCGGTGTCGACGCTGGCGGCCAGCTGCGCGTCCGCCTTCCCGCGCCGGGAGTCCTCGCTCACGGCCAGCAGCACCACCACCAGCGCCAGCGCGGGGACGAGCACAATCAACACAAAGAAGAGGGCGAGGCGTCGTCCGAAGCTCACCGGACGGACAGCGTATCCTTGCCCCAGGCGCGGCCTGGGATTATCCGGTCCGCGCCGAAGACATACGTCCATGGGGCTATAGCTCAGTTGGGAGAGCGCCTGGATCGCACCCAGGAGGTCGCGGGTTCGAGTCCCGCTAGCTCCACCTCGAGGAGAGCAACGCCTTCGGCTGCCAGAGGGCGATCTCGCCGGCGGCGGGAGCGCTGACGACGCTGCGCCACCCGGCGGGGCCTTCCCTGGGCTCGAGCAGGACCGAGGCGCCCAGCCGACGGGCCCGGTCGGTGACCGCCGCAATCTCCGGGACCTCGATGTAAGGCACCCACAACGGACTCTCGGTGCCGCACTCGACGACGCCTCCGCCGAGTCCTCCCCCGAGCTCGAGCGCGAGGTACGAACCGTATCCGGTCTCGATTCGCTCCTGCCGCCAGCCGCAGAGGCGCGAGTAGAAGGCCGATGCGCGGGCTTGATCGCCGGTGTGGAGCTCGAGGTGAACTATCGGGGTCGAGGCCGGGGGGATCACGTTCTTCCCTATTGACCCGCCCCGCGCCAGAAATCAATCGCCCGAGCGATGGATTTGGGCCGCTGGAGCGGTCTTAACCTGGTCAGAGGATGAATTCCGGCTCCACAACTCCTATCGCTCGGGAGCAGGGATTGCTCGATGCGGCCCGGCGCGGCGACGAGGAGGCCTTCGGCGGCCTCGTCGAGCCCTACCGCTCCGAGCTTCACGCTCACTGCTACCGAATGCTCGGCTCGGTTCAAGACGCCGAGGACGCCCTCCAGGACGCGCTCCTTCGAGCCTGGCGCGGGCTGCCCAAGTTTGAGGGCAGAAGCTCGCTCCGCTCCTGGCTCTACCGAATCGCGACCAACACTTGCCTCAACCTGATCGAGCGCCGGCCGAAGCGGGTGCTTCCGATCGACTACGGGCCGGCCGCCGACCCTCACGACGCCCTTGACGAGCCCCTGGTCGAGTCGGTCTGGGTGGAGCCGTACCCCGATGAGAGGCTTGCAATGGAGGACGGGTTTGCGGCGCCCGAGGGGCGCTACGAGCAGCGCGAGAGCGTCGAGCTCGCGTTCGTCGCCGCCCTCCAGCATCTGCCGGCGCGGCAGCGGGCGGTGCTGATCCTCCGCGAGGTCCTCGGCTTCTCCGCCGGCGAGGTCGCCGAGGCGCTCGAGACCACGCCCGCGGCGGTCTACAGCGCCCTCCAACGCGCCCACAAGGCGGTCGAGGAGCGCCTCCCGGAGCAGAGCCAACAGGAGACGCTGCGGTCGCTCGGCGACGAGGGTCTCCGCGAGATTGTCGACGGCTACGTCGACGCCTGGGAGCGCAACGACGTCGAGGCGGTCGCCGCGATGCTGGCCGACGACGCCACGCTCGCGATGCCGCCGATCGCGACCTGGTTCCGGGGCCGGGAGGCAGTCTCGACCTTCCTCGCCCGCCGGCCGCTCGCAGGCGGGCAGAGTTGGCGCATCGTCCCCACTCGCGCGAACGGACAGCTTGCCTTCGGTCACTACCTCCTCGACGAGGAGGGCGGTGCTCACGTCGCGCACCACGTCGTCGTCCTCACCCTCGACGGCTCGCGGGTCGGCGAGATGACCGCCTTCCTGCTCCCGGACGTCCTTCCCTACTTCGGGCTCCCGGCCGAGATCCGTCCGTAGCGATGGATTCCGGGGAATCCCGGGTCTCTATTCGTAACGGATGCCGCCGACCCCCAAAGGGAGACCGATGACCGAGCAAGCAGCCCAATCGAGCCGAGCGAGAACCTGGGTCCTGGCGCTGACCGGGGTCGGCGCCTTGATGGCTGCGCTCGACACGCTGGTCGTCTCGACGGCGCTGAGCACGATCCTCGAGACCGACGGCGGGAGCTGAGGCCTCTTGTAGGGCCGGGCCCGGCATCATCCGGGGGTGGCCTCCTATCCCCTCGCCCGCCATCTGCTCCGCGCCCGCGACATCGTCGACAGCCGCTACACCGAGCCGCTCGATCTCGAGGCGCTCGCCCGGGCGGCGCACGTCTCGCCGCGCCACTTCAGCCGGGAGTTCCGGCGCACCTTCGGGGAGACGCCCTACCAGTACCTGCTGACCCGCCGGCTCGAGCGCGCCCGGCATCTCCTCCGCACCACCGACCTCCAGGTCGCGGAGGTCTGCCTCGCGGTCGGCTTTAACAGCGTCGGCTCGTTCACCACCACCTTCCGCCGCCACGTGGGCCTCTCCCCGACCGCCTATCGGCGAGCGAACAATGGTCCTTCGGCCGCAGACCGGATCCCCCTCTGCTTCGCGATGGCCTGGGCCCGCCGGCCCGCTGTTGGCGCGTTTCGAGAAGACACCGCGCCGGGCGGGAACTAGTGTCGCCGCCGACCATTCGATCCGAGAGAAGGGAAGACCAAATGCTCGACGCAGTCTCACATGTCGGTGTCTGGGTCCACGACCAGGAAGAGGCGAAGGCGTTCTACACCGAGAAGCTCGGGTTCGAGGTGCGCCAGGACGTGACCCTTGACGAGCTCGGGCAGAGCGACGGTCGCGGCGCCCCCGGGCTATCGCTGGCTCACCGTCGGGCCCCCCGGCCAGCCCGACGTCAACCTGATCCTCAGCAAGCCGGGGCCGCCCGGCCTTGACGACGCACACCGCCAAGCAGCTCCTCGAGCTCGTCGCCAAGGGAGCGATGGGCCCCGGCATCTTCCGGACCGAGGACTGCCGGAAGACCTGCAAGGAGCTCGAGGACCGCGGCGTCGAGCTCGCGACGCAGCCCGAGGAGCGCTTCTACGGGATCGACGCGACCGTCCGCGACCCCTCCGGCAACCTCTGGCGGATCGTCCAGCCGATCGAGGTCGACCTCGAGGCGATGAAGCGCTGAGCGCCCTCCTCGATCGTGTGCCAGCTCTTGGTTGACATGTGACCATATAGTCACCTATAATCGCCGGCCATGGACGCGGTCTTCAGGGCACTCGCCGACCCGACGCGACGGAAGCTGCTCGACAAGCTCTTCGAGCAGGACGGGCAGACGCTGAGCGCGCTCGAGAGCCGGCTGCCGATGACGCGCTTCGGCGTGATGAAGCACCTGCGGGTGCTTGAGGAAGCGAATCTCGTCACGACGCGAAAGCGCGGGCGCGAGAAGCTCCATTTCCTGAACCCCGTCCCGATCCGGCTCGTCCACGACCGCTGGGTGAGCAAGTACGCCGAGCCCTGGGCCGCAAGGCTCAGCGGCCTGAAGAACGAACTCGAGGAGGAAACCGATGAAGAGAGTGCCCGAGGGCGGGCTCACGCTCAGTCCCGATGACACCGCGGCAGTGTTCGAGATCTACATCAAGACGACGCCCGAGCGCCTCTGGGAGGCGATCACCGACACCGAGACCAGGGCGAAGTACAGCTTCGGAGTCGGGCACCGAGTCCGAGTGGACCGCCGGCTCCGAGTACAAGGCCTCGGTCCCCGGGGTGATCGACATCGCCGAGGGCGAGAACCTGGAGGTCGATCCGCCGCGCCGGCTCGTCCAGAGCTTCAACGCGCTCTGGAGCGACGACGTCAAGGCCGAGGGAACCTCAAGGGTGACCTGGGAGATCGAGCCGGTCGGAGACGACTCGTGCCGGCTCACCGTCGTCCACGACCAGCTGCGCGAGGGCGCCAGCGACGAGATCTACGGCGGCTGGCCGATGATCCTCTCCGGCCTGAAGACGCTGCTGGAGACCGGGGAGTCGCTGACGACGCCCGGCTCGCTGCGCTACTCGGGCGCCTCGGCGCGCCTGAGGCAGCCGTGACGCACGGAGTACCGCATTGACCCACGCAGTGATGCCACATGACCCACGCGTGATGCGTACATCGACGCCCTGCCGGAATGGCAGCAAGTCACCTGCCGTGAGGTCCGGGACCTGGTCCACGAGGCCGATCGAGAGGTGACCGAGACGATCAAGTACAGGGACGCGCCCCTACTTCGTCCTCGAAGGCAACGTCTCGCGCGCTGCTCGCGGCGAAGGACCACGTCAACGTCTTCCTCTATGACGGGGCCATCGTCTCCTGACCCGGAGAACATCATCACCGGGGGTCACGAGAACCGAAACCGCTCGCACCGTGGCGATCCGCCAGGGCGAATCCATCAACGTCTCCCGCGCTGATCGCGATGTTCAAGCAGATCATCGCCAACAACAGGGCGGGGGGTCTGGCGCAAGTTGAAGCGCAAGAGCTGAGTGACCGAAGCGAGGCGCCGCTGCAGCTCGGCGGCGCCTCGTTCATGCTCCAGCCCAACCGACCATCCCGACGAGCAAGGAGGCGGCATGACCACACAGACTTCGATCATCACCGGCGTCGACTTCGTCACCGTGCCCACCAAGGACTACGAAGCCGCAGCGAAGTTCTACGGCGAGGTCCTCGGCCTGCCGTTCTCCAAGCAGTGGGGGAACATGCCGGCGGGCGAGTTCGAGACCGGGACGCTGACGATCGCGGTGATGCAGCCGGACGCGTTCGGCCTCGAGTTCCAGCCCCACAGCCTGCCGATCGAGATGCATGTCGAGGATTTCGAGGCTGCGCGTGCCGAGCTCGAGTCCCGCGGCGTCGAGTTCATCGGCGACACGATCGACAGCGGCGTCTGCTACCAGGCCCACTTCAAGGACCCGGACGGCAACGCCCTTGCGATCCACCACCGCTACGCGCCGAAGGGAGAGACGCCTCCGGCGGCCGACCAGTAGCGGGCCCGGCGGCGCCGCTGGAGCGCCGCCAGGCTCGCTTCCGCTTACTTCGGCTGGTAGGTGAGGACGAGAACGCCCTCCGGCCCGACCGGCTTCGACTCGATCAGCTTCATCGTCTTCTTGTCGCTGGTCTCGCCGAAGACGCGATCGCCGGTGCCGAGGACGACCGGGAAGACCATCAGGTGGATCTCGTCGACCAGGTCGTTCTCGATCAGCGTCTGCACGAGCTGGCGGCTTCCGTGGACGTAGATGTCGCCGTCCAGCCGCTGCTTCAGCTCCGAGACCTCCTTGAGCACGTCGCCGTCCGAGCACCGTCGTGTTGTTCCACTCGGGGTCCTTGAGAGTCGAGGAGACGACGTACTTGGGCATGCTGTTGAACTTGTCGGCGAACTCGCCGTCCCGCGTCGGCCAGGCGCCGGCGAAGCTCTCGTAGGTCACCCGCCCGATCAGCAGCGCCTCGGAGTCGAGCGCCTCGTCGAGCTTGAACTTGTTGCCCTCGTCACCGCGGTCGAACTCGAAGCTCCAGCCCGGGTACTTGAAGTCCTCGCCACCCGGGGCCTGCATCACCCCGTCCAGTGAGACGAACTCGGTTACGACGATCCTTCCCATTTTTTCCCTCCTGTTTGCTCGATATATTTAACCAGTTGGCTAAATACATACCACACCAGTGACTCCCGAGCAGCTCGACACCACCTTCGGCGCCCTCGCCGACCCGACCCGCCGGGCGATCCTCGCCCGGCTTGCCGACGGGGAGGCGACCGTGACCGAGCTCGCCGAGCCCTTCGCGATCAGCCTCCCGGCGGTATCCAGACACCTGAAGGTGCTGGAGGGCGCCGGGCTGATCATTCGCGGCCGCACGGCGCAGTACCGGCCCTGCCGGCTCCAGCCGCGGCCGCTCGGCGAAGCCGCCGAATGGCTGGAGGATTACCGGCTTCTGTGGGAAGGTAGCTTCGACCGCCTCGAAGACCATCTCCGACAGGTTCAGAAAGGAACGACCGAGTGACCGACCCGCCCGGGCCTCCGGGTGAAGGAGGGCGTCAGCTGACGATCACGCGCGTCTTCGACGCGCCGCGCGAGCTCGTCTGGAGGGCCTTCACCGAGGCGGAGCAGTTCGCGCAGTGGTTCGGCCACCCTCCCTTCAAGACACCGCCGTCCACGGTCTCGATGGATGTCAGGCCGGGGGGCGAGTGGGAGGCGACCCAGGTGAATCAGGACACCGGCGCCGAGCTTCCTTTCGCCGGCAGCTATCGCGAGGTGGCGGAGCCGGAGCGACTGGTGATGACGTTCGAAAACGTCGAGGACCGTGACGATCCGATGGTCGAGGTGGTCACCGTCACCTTCGACGACCTCGGCGACAAAACCGAGGTGACCCTGAATCAAGCCGGCTACATGGACCCGCAGCAGTACAAGCGGACGGAACAGGGCTGGGGCGCCTTCTTCGACCAGTTCGAGAAGCTGCTCTCCTCCTAGACCTCGAGCCGGGACTCCTCGAGGTCGAGCTCGCGCTCGATCCTGCGCATCACCTCGCTGGAGATCTCTCCCTGGTTGCGGAGACCGACCAGCGCCTGGCGCTGGGCGCCAAAGACGACATGCATCATCCGCTGGTAGGTGAGCGAGCGGTCCTCGATCCCCTCGTCCTCGATCTTCCCTGCCTGGGCGGCGAAGCGGCGCTTCCGAAACTCATAGAGGGCTCGGACGCGCTCGATCGTTTCGTCGCGGGTCCAGTCCTCCTCCTCGAGCTGGTCGAGGCTGTCGATCGCCGCCTTGGCGGCCGTCAGCCTCGCCCGCAGCTCCTCGGTGCCCTCGTCGTCGTCGTCCCCCCCGACTCCGAGCCGCCGGATCAGCGCCGGCAGGGTGAGGCCCTGCCCGACCACCGTCACCAGGATCACCGCGAAGGTGATGAAGAGGACAAGACTGCGGTCGGGCAGGGGCGTTCCCGCGTCGGTCTCCAGGGGCAGAGCGAGGGCGGCGGCCAGGGAGACGGCGCCGCGCATCCCCGACCAGCGCGACCACGATCCGCTCCCTCGCCCCGACCCGCCTGAGACGCTGCTGCGGGCGACGGTCGAGGGCCCTGATCAAGTAGGGAACGGTGAACACCCAGAGGAAGCGGGCCGAGATCACCGCGGCCGCCACCAGCGCCGCGTAGCCAACCGGCTCCAGCCAGGGTCGGCCGGCGAGGCCATCGACGATCACCGGCAGCTGGAGGCCGATCAGCATGAAGAGGACCGCGTTGACGAGGAAGCCGAGTACCTCCCAGGTTCCGAAGGCCTGGAGCCGAGTCGTGGGGCTGATCAGCTCGGAAGACCGCCAGCCGAGGTAGATCCCGGCGGTCACGGCGGCCAGCACCCCCGAAAGGCCGAGCTCCTCCGCCGGCAGGTAGGCGGCGTAGCCGGTGAACAACGAGATCGTGATCTCGGTGGTCGGATCCTCGAGCCGGCGCCGGATCGCGGCGACGACGTAGCCAACGGCCAACCCGATCGCCACCCCGCCCGCGACGGCGCCGACGAACTCGAGGCTCGCATCCAGCAGCGAGAAGCTGCCGCCGACGGCCGCGGCGACCGCCACCCGGTAGGCGACCAGGGCGGAGGCGTCGTTGAAGAGGCTCTCCCCCTCCACGAAGTTGACGACCCGCCTCGGCGCGCCGACCCTGCGCATGACCGCTGTCGCCGCCACCGGGTCGGTGGGCGAGACGATCGCGCCGAGCGCGAAGGCGACCGCCCAGGTCATCCCGATCAGCTCGTGGCCGATCACCGCGACGATCACCGTTGTCAGCAGCACCAGGCCGATCGCGGTCAGCGACAGCGGACGGACGTTGTCGCGAAGCGAGCGGAGATCGGTGAAGAAGGCGGCCGAGTAGAGAAGCGGCGGCAGGAAGAGGATCAGGACCAGGTCCGGGTCCAACTCGACCTCCGGTACTCCCGGGACGAACCCGAGGGCGAGGCCGCCGAGCACCAGGAGGATCGGATAGGGAACCGAGAGCCAATGAGCCAGCGCGTTCAGCCCGGCGACGCTGACAAAGAGCAAGATCAGGATCAGCTCGACGTTTCCCATGTCGGCAATTTAGGAGTCGGGCTCGGCGCGGCGCACCACCTGCCGGGTCGATTCGGCGATCTCGCTGCTGCCCAGGTATAGCTCCGCGAGCCGGTCGGCCTCCTGGTCGAGCTCCCTGCGCACGGCACCGTCGAGCTTCTCGAACGGCTCGATCAAGATCTTGCCTTTCTCGTGGTGCCATGTCCCCGCGACCCCGCCGTCGACCAAGAAGCTGTTCTGGGACTGCGGGGTCTTCGGGTTGAAGAGCTTCGAGCGGTGCTCCTCAGGGAGGACCTCGCAGCGCCGGGCGTGAGCGAGGAGAATCGCGTCCCAGACCGGGAGGAAGCGGACCGGCGCCGGCGTCTCCGGATCGGGGAGCGGCGCCCGGGGTAGATCGATGAGCTCGTTGCCACTCTCGTCCCGAAACCGCCGCAGTCGCATGCGCCCGAGCGCGGAGACCACCTGCTTCAGCGGCAGTCCCGCCCAGTTCGCAAGATCCGCCGCTGGGGCCGGCCCGAAGGCGCCCAAGTAGCGGCGGATCAGCAGCTCGACCCCCTCCTCCGCGGTTGCCGCAGGAGGTCCGAGCCAGTCCTCGGCGGCCGCGTATAGGTCGGCGCGGCGGCGCTCCCAGGTCCCCGACGGTGGGATTCGGATCAGGTCCAGCCACATGTTGACCCCGTTGGTTACGACGCTGCCCTCGCCGAGGAACTCGTCGATCTCCTTGCGGCTCATCGGTCCCGCCGCCAGCCTCTTGCGGAGCCGGCGGGCATACGCGGCCATCTGCTTGGCGGTGTACTCGCGGCGCGGAAGCCAGGACTCCCGGCGGGCCCGGCGCACCCCGAGCACGACCGGCCAGTAGTCCCGCCTCGAGGCGACGTGGATCGTCGCCCGCATCATCGTTCCCTGGACCAGCGCGCGGCGCTCCAGCGCCTTCGTCACCTGCTCCCGCCGCATGCCCTCGAGCCGGGTCCAGAGCCCTATGTAGATCGCGGGGGCGTACTGAGCCTGCAACAGCCCCATCCGCTCGACCGCCCGTGGCAGGCTGAGCGAGGCGCGCTCGAGCAGCATCTGTCGGGCGAGCAGCGCCCGGTTCAGCTCGCGCTTGGAGAGGGTGCGCTCGGCCTCCGCCATTTGCAGGGCCAAAGTATCGATCGGAGGTTGCATCGGCGGGGTGGGCGCCGCTCTACCATCCCCCGGCAATGCGGATCGACGAGATCCTCACGACCACCCGGCCGTGCTTCTCGGTCGAGTTCTTCCCTCCGAAGACCGAGGAGGGCCGCGCGACCCTGTTCGAGACCGTCGAGGTGCTGCGCGAGCTGGAGCCGGCCTACTTCTCGGTCACCTACGGCGCCGGCGGCGCCACCCGCGAGGGAACCCTGGAGACGACCCGGGCAATCCGCGACGAGTACGGGGTCGAGGCGATGGCCCACCTCAGCTGCGTCGGGGAGACGACCGAGAGTCTCCGCGAGATCGTCGACCGGACCGCCGACGCCGGGATCGAGAACATCCTCGCGCTCCGCGGCGATCCGCCTCGCGGGCAGCCCGACTTCGTCCAGCCCGAGGGCGGCCTCGGCAGCGCCGCCGAGCTCACCGCGCCTGATCTCGGAGACCCAACCGCAGGTCGCGATCGGCGGCGCCTGCTTCCCGGAGGTCCACCCCGAGGCCGCCAAGCCTCGATGCCGACATCGCCTACCTGAAGACGAAGGTCGACAACGGCGCCAGCTTCCTGATCACCCAGCTCTTCTTCGACAACCGGAGCTACTTCGACTTCGTCCCCGCCGCCCGGGCGGCCGGGATCGAGGTGCCGATCATCGCCGGGGTGATGCCGATGACCGGCTACAAGCAGATCGCCCGCATCTGCGAGCTCTGCGACGCGAAGATCCCACCCGAACTTGCCGCGGCGATGGAGGCCCTCGACGGAGACGAGCGGGCGGAGTTCGAGCTCGGCGTCGCCTACGCGGCGCAGCAGTGCGCCGAGCTGCTCGCCGGCGGCGCTCCGGGGATCCACTTCTACGCTCTCAACAAGTGGCCGGCGACCCGGGCGATCCTCGCGTCGCTGCGCGCAGCGCGGCCCTGGGAGCGTGCCCCGGGCGAGACCGCCGCGATCGGCTCACCGTAGGCTGCGCCGATGCCTGAGTTCTTCCACGAAGGCCACCGGATCAGCTACGACGACCACGGGGAGGGCGACCGCCCGCTGGTACTGATCCACGGGCTGCTGATGAACCGCCGCATGTTCGACCGGCTGGCGCCGGAGATGGCGGCGCGAGGTAACCGGGTGCTGACGATCGACCTGCTCGGGCACGGGCGCTCGGACCGGCCCCCGGAGATGGCGAGCTACTCGATGACCTTCTTCGCCCAGCAGGTCGTCGGGCTGCTCGACCACCTGGAGCTCGAGCGGGCGGTGATCGGCGGCACCTCGCTTGGGGCCAACACCACTCTGGAGACGGCGCACCTCTTCCCTGAGCGGGTGGAGGGAATGATGCTCGAGATGCCGGTGCTCGACAACGCCCTGCTCGCGGCAGCGGTGATCTTCACCCCGATCCTGCTCGGTCTGCGCTTCGGCGAGCCGCTGCTGCGAGGGGTCGCCTCGCTCACCAGACGCATTCCCCGAACGAACTTCCTGATCGACATCGGCCTCGACTGGATGCGCCAGGACCCGGCGCCCTCGGCGGCGATCATCGAGGGCCTCTTCCTGGGCTCGGGCGCGCCCCATCATGGCCTCCGGGTGAAGATGCGCCAGCCGACGATGGTGATCGGACACCACGCCGACCCGCTCCACCCCTTCTCGGACTCCGGCATGCTCGTCGAGGAGCTGCCGAACGCGAAGCTGATCGAGGCAAGCTCGATCCTCGAGTGGCGGATCTCTCCCAACCGGCTGGACGATGAGCTTGCCCGCTTCCTCGACGAGGTCTGGGAGCAGTCCGGGCGCGGCGAGGCGGCTAAGGCTGCTTTGAGGGAGCTCCGCTAGATTCACCGCCCCGATGTCGAGTAGAAGAGAGGACAAGGAGCGCCTTCGGGCGGAGCGGCTTGCTGCCGAATCTCGCGAGAAGTCCCAGGCGAGGCGGCGGCTGATCGCCGGCTACTTCGTCGCCGGCCTTCTCGGCGCCGCTGTGCTCGCCGGCCTCGTTGTGGTGCTTGCCAGCAGCGGAGGTGGAAACGGCGGGGTCGAGGCGAGCGCCAACTGCGACAACCCCGATAACGCCCATGTTCAGAGCCAGAGCGGTTCGACCGAGGGTCTGGAGCTCGACTGCCGGGAGGGCACGCCGCCGCCGGAGATTCAGTTCGGCGACCTGCGGGAGTCGGCGCAAGAGGCCGGATGCGAGCTGAAGCTCAACCAGCTCGACGAAGGCAACGCCCACATCCCCGACACGACACCCTTCACCTACAAGTCCAACCCGCCGACGTCGGGGAGCCACAACCCCACCCCGATCGCCGATGGCGCCTACCTGACCCCGTTCAGCGACGACACCTCCACCTCGCCGAACGTCCGCAACTTCGTCCACTCGCTGGAGCACGGGCGGGTCGAGATCCACTACAACCCGGATCTCCCCGAGGAGGATCAACTGGCGCTGAAGGGTGTCTTCGACGAGGACCCGGCCGGGATGATCCTGATCCCCGACCCGAACATGCCCTACGCGGTCGCGGTCACCGCCTGGACGCAGCTGATCGGCTGCCCCAACTACAACCCGATCGACCTCGACGTGATCAGGAACTTCCGCGACACCTACCGGGGCAACGGCCCCGAGCAGCAGATCCCGGTCAACCTCGGTTAGTTGTAGCGCTGCTTCACCGTGCGCTTGACGGTGGCGGTGCCGCCGCCGCCCCCCGTCGCCGAGACTTCGATTTTGGCCAGCGCCTTCCGCCCGCCGGCGAGCGCCTTGCGAAGTCGCTTGATCCGCTTCTTGGAGAGGTCGAGCTTCAACTTCGCCTTCTTGCCGAGCGGGAGCCGCGCGCTCACCGGCAGCGCCTGGAGGAGGCGGCCCTTGCGCCCTCGCTTCGCGCTCGAGGCCTGGCCGCCGCGCTTGAGCACGATCGAGGCGCGGGCGCTGAGGTCGCAGTCCTCGTCGCAGAGCGCCTTGATCACGACCGCACCCTTTTCGGCGACCCGGCGCGCGGGCTTCGTCTCCACCGTGAGCTCGGGAGCGGTCTTGCAGGGGAAGGCGCCGCTTGTCGGCTGGAGCCGGGAGACCGAGCCGCCGAGAGTTGCGACGTAGATGTGGCCGCAGGCGTCCTGGCCGAAAGACGACACCCCACTGGCGGTGAGCCCGAGGGGCCCGTCGCCGCTCGCCGCCCCGGGCCCCAGAACAGCGGTGCGGATCTGCCCACCCAGGGCGTTGAACGTGTCCGCGTAGATGTACCGGCCCCGGAGGCTGGGGAGGGCGCTGTCCCGGATCACGTAGCCGCCGCTGACGGCCGCACCCGAGCCGCCGTTCGGATACTCGAGCACCGGCGGGGTGTGGTTCGGGGCGGGGCATCCCGCGTTCACGTGGGTGCCCTCGAAACAGTTCCAGCCGAAGTTGGCGCCCCGCCCGCCTCCTTCGGGAAGGAAGTCGATCTCCTCCCAGGCGCCGCCGCCGACATCGCCGATCGTCAGATCGCCAGTCGAGCGGTCGAACGAGAAGCGGTAGGGATTGCGCAGCCCGGATGAGTAGATCTCCTCGGCGTTCCCGTCCGCGCCATCCCTGAACGGGTTGTCTGCAGGCACCGAGTAGCTGAATGGCGCCGACCCGCGAGGATCGATCCTCAGAAGCTTCCCGAGCTGGGTGCCGAGGCTCTGGCCATTGCCCGGGGTGTTCCCCCCGTCTCCGGTGGCGATGTAGAGGAGCTTGTCGGGGCCGAACTGGAGCTGGCCACCGTTGTGGTTGTCGGCGCTGAGGTGGGGAATCTCGAGCACGATCCGGCGGCTCCCCTGATCGGCGAGGTCGGGGTTGGAGGCCGAGCGCCTGAACTCCTCGATCCGTAGGTAGTGGAGGCCGGGGCTGACGTCGCGGGTGTAGAAGACGTAGAAGAGCCCGCTACTGGCGTAGTCGGGGGCGAACGCGATCGAGAACATCCCGCATTCACAGCCCCCCTCGCTCTGGTCGAGCACGCTCGTGTTGATGTCGAGGAAGGCGGCGCCCTGGGTGACCCCGTCCTTGACCAGGCGGATGGATCCCGTCCCCTCGACGACGAAGACGCGGCTAGCGTCGCCAGGAGGGCTGGCTACGTGGAAGGGAGAGCTGTAGGACTGACCGCCGAACGGCACCAGCTGGACGCTCTGAGCGCTCGCCGAGGAGGCGACGAGGACGGCGAACGCGAGCGTGGCTGTGAGCAAGGTGATTTTGCGCATGCAGTTAGGCGCCCTGCGAGGAGATCGGCACCCGTCAAGAGAAACACAAGGGGATGACGCGTGTTCCGGGAGAACGATGCCTGGAAAGCTGATCGCTGCGGTCTGCCTGGCGATGCTCGGCCTGCTCGCCTGGGTGGCGGCGCCGGCGCTCTCGCTCCGGCCCTACATGCCGGGGGCGGTCGACTTCGAGAGCTCGCTGCCCGCCGCCAAGCGGATCGCGCAGACGGCCGAGCTTCGCGCAGGGGCGAAGGAGGAGGGAGAGCCCGCCCCCCGCTGGATCTCGCCGCCGGTCAGCGCCCCGCACCGCTTCGACCTGGTCGGGGTGGCGAAGGAAACGCGCGAGATCGAGATCCGTGTCCGCGACAACGGCGGCGAATGGAGCGACTGGGTCCCCCAGGAGGACGCAACCCCGATCTATGTAGATGGCGCCGACGAGGCTCAGGTGCGCGCCCCGTTCAAGCCCGATGGCGAGCTCCACTTTGTCAACGTCTCGGGCACCTCAGGGGGACCGCTGGACCGGCTGCTCACGACCGCGCGCCAGTCGATCAACGAGGCCTTCATCGCGGTCGCCTCGACCCCAGTAGCCCAGGCGATCGCGCCGAAGCCCCCGATCACCCCCCGCGCCCTCTGGGGAGCGGACAACCCCGCTGGGGGCTGCCCGCCGCGCGGGGCGCCCGAGCTCGGCGGCGCAGCCGCGGCGGTCATTCACCACACGGTCAACGCGAACGACTACACGCCCGAGGAAGCCCCGGGGATCGTGCTCGGCATCTGCCGCTTCCACGTCTATGGCAACGGCTGGAACGACATCGGCTACAACGCCCTCGTCGACCGCTTCGGGACCCTGTACGAGGGCCGCGCCGGCGGGCTGAAGAAGCCGATCGTTGGCGCCCAGGCGCAGGGCTTCAATTCGGTAACGACCTCGATCGCGTCGATCGGCGACCACACCACCGAGCTGATCACCCCGGAGGCCACCCGCTCGATCATTCAGTACCTCGCCTGGAGGATGGCGGCGATCCGGGCATTTCCCGTCCGGGCTTATCCCGTCACCGGGACGGTCCAGCTGACCTCGGCCGGCGGCTCCCAGAGCCGCTACCCAGCCGGGGCGGTGGTCACGGTGCCGCGGATCGTCGGCCATCTGACTCTCGGCCTCACCACCTGCCCGGGGACGATCGACCCCCAGATCCCGGCGATCCGCACCGCGGTCCAGAAGCGGATCAAGCGGCACCTCAAGCCCCGGAAGAAGGGCAAGAAGAAGAAGCGCGCCACGGGCGGCGCCGGGGCGCGCGACCTACGAACGTTCTCGCGGTAGGGCCGTGCAGGTAGCGGCCCGCTCTTATCGGGGAGCGCGGTAGGCGGGGAAGAACCCGTTGGCCTCCACCCCCGCGCTGAGCTCCTCGTAGGCGGCCGGGTCGCAGATCACCTCGTGGGTCCGGAAGGGTGCGGTGGCGGTGGCGAACCCGCGCTTGAACGACTCGAGCGAGTCGCCCGGACTCACCCCGCCGCCCAGGTTGAGCGGCAGGCCAAGCTCGCCGGCGAGCGCGATCATCGCCGCGAACAGGTTCTTCATCGGCGAGTCCTCGAGCGCCTCATCGGCGGTGCCGCCGAGGTAGTAGTGCAGCAGTCCATCGCTGGCGGCCGCGATCGCTCCCGCGGTCGCCGATCCTCGCTCGCGGCTTGCCAGCAGCAGCCACGCCTGGCCGCTGCCGAGGATCGTCCGGAAGTACTCGGTGGAGAAGAGGTAGCGCGCGCCGGCCCCGGTCCGGGCCATCGTCTCGGCGTAGGCGGCCTCGAAGCCCTCCAGGGCGGCGGCGTGGACCTCGGTCCCCCGGCGCGACTCGACCAGCCAGCCGCGTCGTTCGTTGCTGCGGATCTGCTCGCGAAGGCGCTTGCGGATGCCGCTCTCGCCCTCGACCAGCTGAACCTCGGAGCGCACCGTTCCTTTGGCGAGCGACGGAGGCTCACCGATCCGGTCCCGGAGGAAGAGGCTGACGAGCCCGGTCTCCTCCCAGTCGATCACCGCGGGGTCGGGTGGGGCGTCGCCCACCCCGCTGGCTCCGGGGTAGCCGTAGGGAGAGATCGCGTCCAGGCGATCGCTTCCCTCTATCTCCCTGACGATCAGCGGCAGCCGGAGCTCGCCGGCGCCCGTCTCGATCGACAGGGAGTGGGTTACTCCCTCGGCCTCGAGGAACCCGGGCGCCCGGAAGAAGTGGTCGGGATCGGAGGCCGCCGAGCCGCCGTCCTCGATCAGGCTCGCGCGGGCGGACATCCGGGCGCGTCAGTCCTCGGGGGGCTCGGGGAGGTCCTCCCGAAAGCCGCCCCAGAGCTCGACGTCGATCAGCTCCTCGCCATGGCGGACGTGGTTGCGGAGCACGCCCTCCTGCTTCCAGCCGTTGTAGATGACCGCCTTCTTCGCCGCCTCGTTGGTGGCAGGGATTCGCCCGTAGACCTTGTGGGCTCCGAACTCCTCGAAGGCCTTCAGGTTGGTGAGCCGCTCGGCCTCGCGGCCGACTCCCATCCCCCGCACCCGGTCATCGCCGACGATCGCGCCGAGCTCGGGCGCGGTCTGGCGGCGGAGGCCGTAAAGGGCCGTATAGCCGACCGGCTCCTCGATCCCCTCGACCTCGATCGCCCACTTGCGATCCTCTGAGTCGGGGTCGCCGGCTTGCTCAATCGCCCGCTCGACCCAGCGGAGCGCGTCCTCCTCCCTGAACTCGTCGCGGTGCTCGAGCAGGTTGGCGGTCGCCGCCGGGCTGTTGAACCAGCGGTGGACGGCGTCCGCGTCCTCGGGCGTGAACTGTCGAAGGGAAATTCCGCGTGCCATGGCTTTCTGAGCGTCCAGCGCTTAGCAAGCACCGGACCCCGGAGCCAATCTAGTAGGTCAGTCGCGCTCGGCCGCCTGCTCGCGCTCGGCCGCCTGGCGCAGCGGCGAGTCGGGCGGCGGAGCCGGCATAGGGATCGGGGGCGGATCCACCGACGCCGCCAAACAGCACCCGCGGCGTGCGGGCGAGGATCCGGAGGTCGAGGGCGAGGGAGCGATGCTCGACGTACCAGACGTCGAGCTCGATCCGCTCCTCCCAGGAGATCCCGGCCCGGCCGTGGATCTGGGCCCAGCCCGTTACCCCGGGCCGCAGGTCGAGGCGACGGAGCTGGCGAGGCGTGTAGAGCTCGACCTGTGCCGGGAGGGTCGCCCGCGGTCCGACGATCCGCATTTCGCCGCGGAGGACATTGATCAGGTTCGGCAGCTCATCGAGTGAGAACCGCCGGAGCCACCGCCCGACTCGGGTCACTCGTGGGTCGTCGGCGGTAACCGCGGTCCCGACGCCAACCGGATCGGCGCCCTCCCGCATCGTCCGGAGCTTGAACAGCTCGAAGATCGCCCCGTCTTTGCCGACCCGCCGCTGCCGGTAGAGGACGGGTCCCCGCGACTCGAGCCGGATCGCGATCGCGATCACAAGCAGCAGCGGGAAGGTGAGCAGCAGGCCGAGGGCTGCGATCGCCAGATCAGCCGCGCGCGGCAGCCCCTTCCTAGGGCGAACGACCGGCTCGGGGATCTCGAGCCGCTGTTGATCGCGCCCGAGGGGCTCTTCGCGTCGATCGGCGCTCTGCCGCCCCCGATCTCTCATCTGGTGCCCTCGACCTTCTCCCAGCCGATCGGCACCGCCCGGGCCCGAAGGCGATCCCAGAGGCCGACGGCGATCGAGGCGGTCACGGTGACGTAGTAGTACGCGACTCGGAAGGGGAGCAGCGGCAGGTAGCGGCCGAGAGCGGCCGCCGCCAGCAATGCCAGCTGCAGCACCAGGGTCACGGTGTAGAGCCCACCCTCGCCGAGCAGGGCGAGGTTGGCGCCCAGAGCGACCAGGTGCAGCCACGGCGTCAGGTAGCGGAGCAGCCGGTGGGAGCCGATCTCGAAGGCATAGCCGAGCCCGTAGCCGCGCGGGTCGAGCATCCCCCACTTCAACATCACGTCCCAGAGCCCCCACATCATCCGGCGCTTGCGGCGGAATTCGCCCTCCACCGTCGGCGCCATCCGCTCTTCGGCAAGGGCGCCGGGCTCGTAGACCGCGCGCCAGCCGCGCTTGGTCAACTCGAAGGGAAAGGAGATGTCCTGACCCCGGCTCGGGTCGAGCTCGAGGTAGGCCTCGCGGCGGACCGCGTAGATCGCCCCATTGCCCGCGGTCACCCCGGCGAGGCTGGACTCGAGCCCGCGCACGGCCATCTCGTAGCGCCAGTAGAGGCCCTCCTGGTTTCCGCCCTCGCCACCGAGGAAGCGAACCTGGCCGCAGACGTAGCCCACCCGCTCGTCGGCGAGGCGGTCGAGCAGCCGGCGGAGCGAATCGGGGCGCCAGAGGGCGTTGGCGTCGGAGAAGGCGAGGATCTGCCCCTCGGCCTCCCGGACGGCGGCGTCCAGCGCCGCCACCTTGCCGCCCCGCGGCAGCTCCAGCACCCGGTCGGCGCCGGCCGCGCGGGCCAATTCCGCGGTGCGGTCGGAGGAGCCGTCGGAGGCGACGATCAGCTGCAAGCGCTCCCGCGGGTAGTCGAGCTCGAGCGCGTTGTCGACCCGCCGCTCGATCACCGCCTGCTCGTCGTAGGCGGGCACGATCAGCGTCACCCGCGGCAACTCCCGGCGCCACTCCGACGCCGACTCGTCCTCGCCGAACAGCCTCACCAGCCCCCAGAGGAGGAGTGGATAGCCGAGGTGGGCGTAGACGATCAGGCCGACGGCCGCCCAGAAGACGATCTCGAGCGCCACAGCAGGGGATTATCGGGGCAGAAGCCGTTGGTAGAGGGCGACGGTCTTGCGGCCGATCTCGTCCCACGAGTACGTGCCCCGGGCCGCCTCCAGGGCGCCCGCGGCGAGCCGCTCGCGCTCGGCGGGATCGTCGAGCAGGCCTTGGAGCACCCGGGCGAGCGCATCGGGGTTCCCGGGCGGGGCGAGCGTCGCCGCGCCCAGCTCGGCGACCTCGGGAAAGCCGCCGACGGCGGAGAGCACCAGGGGCCGGCCGAACGCAAGCGCCGTGTAGAGGACTCCCGACTGCTCGATGTTCCGGTAGGGGAGCGCGACGATGTCCGCCCGGCGCATGAACGCGGGGATCTCCGGGTCGGTGACGAACCGGTCGACAAAGCGGACCGTGCCCGGAGCACGAGCCGCAAGCTCGCGCAGTTGCTCCATCGGCATCCGCGGCATCCCGACGATCCAGAGCTCGGCTCCCCGTACGCTCGCGAAGGCCTCGAGCAGGACGTCGGTGCCCTTGTAGGGGCGGACGAGGCCGAAGGCGAGGATCACCGGGCCCTCGACCTGCCGCAGCTCCTCGGGCAGCTCCACCTCGTCGGGCCTGACGGGTGAGGTAGTCGAAGGCGCCGTGGGGGATCACCTCGATGCGCTCGGGGCTGACCTCGAAGTCGGCGGCCAGGCGGCGGGCGCCGTGCTCGGAATGGACGATCACGGCGTCCATCTCCGCCAGCAGCCTGGTCAAGGTGCGGCCGATCCGGCTGCCCTTCTCGGGGAGCCGCCAGTGCATCGTGAAGACCCGCGGGCGCTTCGGGGGCAGGAGGCGCCGATCGAGCGAGGGGATCGGCAGCCACATGAAATGGACGATGTCGGCGGCCTCGGCGTGGCGGCGGTAGCGGAGCATGTCCGGCAGATGCTCCGCTGCGCGCAGCACCCGCCGGCGCGCGGTGGCCGATCCGCGTTCCTGAGGCCTGGCGGTAGAAGCGCTCGCTGACCTCATAGGTGCGAGGGGGCCCCCCTGAATGCGAGGGCGCTCCGCCAGAGGGTGTCGGAGGGGCCACCCGTTTGAGGTTGCCGCGGAACCGGGCCGTACGGGAAGTGGCTCGTGACCAGCTCCACCTGGGCGCCGGCTCGCGCGAGGGCGCCGGCAAGGGCGTGGTCGTAGGGCGGCGTGTAGGCCGCGGGATCGACGAGCTGGACGCGCATGGGGGAGCATTCTCGCCGTGCTGCTCTCCTACTGCGTGGTCAACACCAACGGGCGCGAGCTGCTGCTCGCCTGCCTCGATGCGATCGACCGGGATCGCCCGGCCGGGATCGAGACCGAGGTGCTGGTGCTCGACAACGCCTCCGAGGACGGCTCGGCCGCAGCGGTGCGCGACCGGGACAGCGAGGCGCGGCTGATCGAGCTCGACCGCCGGAGGGGCAAGGCGGCAAACGACAGCCGCCTCCTGCAGGAGGCTCGCGGCCGACTACTGCCTGCTGCTGAACGAGGACACAGAGCTTCGCCCAGGCGCAACCGAGAGGTTGCTCGAAGCGCTCGAGGCCGATCCTCGGTCTGCAGTCGCGGGCGCCCGGCTGCTTGCGTCCGACGGTACCCCGCAGGCCTGCGCCTGGCGGCTTCCCGGAGTCGGCACCGCCGTGGCGGGGGCGCTCTTCCTCCACCGCCAGCTGACCGTGGAGAGCAGCGGCGATGTGACCCGCGAGGTGGGCTGGGTGCAGTCGAGCGCGATGCTCGTCCGCCGGCAGGCGGCGGAGCAGGTTGATTGGCTCGACCCCGACTTCTTCGTCTACTCGGACGAGACCGACTTCTGCAAGCGCCTCCGCGACGCCGGCTGGGAGATCCTCTTCGTCCCCGGTGCCCAGGCGGTGCACCGCGACCAGATGGCCTCCGACGAGGCGGGCGCCGAGCGCCGGATCGTCGAGTACCACCGCAACCGCGACCGCTACCTCCGCAAGCACAAGGGCACGCTCACCGCATTCCTCCTCCGGCCCCTGCTCGCCTTCCCTTACCTCGTCAGGGCGATCGGCGCCCTGGTCCTGCCAGGCCATTCCCCCCGCCGATACTGGACCCACTTCCGCCAGGCCCTGCTCCCCGGCCGCGGCGAGGGCATCCGCGAGGCGGCGGAGTCCTTCAACCGCGCCCGCGCCTAAGGCGCACGCCAGTCCACTCGCGGCCCACCTGCTGGATACTGGGCAAGGGCAGAACGCCAACGGAGGAAAACGCCATGGAGATCAACAGCGACGCGCCGGTGATCACCCGCGACGAGATTCTCATCGACGCCCCAATCGAGAGGATCTGGGAGATCCAGACCGACGTGGCCAACTGGCCCTCCTGGCAACCCGACGTCGACGGCGTGCAGACCGACGGTCCGCTTGCGGTCGGCTCGGTCTTTCACTGGCAGACGGCCGGCCTGGACATCACCTCGACGGTTGAGGAAGTCGACGCTCCGCATCGAATCGTCTGGGGCGGACCCGCCCGGGGGATCGTCGCCGTCCATGTCTGGACCCTCAGCGCGCAAGACGACGGAGTGCTCGTCTACACCGAGGAGTCCTGGGAGGGGGAGCCCGTCGACAACCAGGTTGAGACGTTGCAGAGCGCCCTCGACAACTCGCTGCGCGACTGGCTCGAGAACCTGAAGCGCACAGCCGAAGCCTGAGCGGTCGCTACCTGATCGCGTCCTCGTCGCGCTGCTCGGCCTCGAGAGCCTCCCGGCTGAGGCGGGGGCCGGGGAGGGTGCGCAGCGGCGGTGAGTCCGGCTCCGGCTCCGGCTCCGGCGGGCGCTCGCGCAACCGCCGGTAGGCAGCAGCGATCGCTGACGGTGAGAGGTTGGCGGCGGCCGCCCGGCGCTCCTCGTCGCTGAGGAAGCCGGTCACCACGAGGCCCGCCGGATAGGCGAGCCAGACCGCTGTGCGGGCGGCGAGCCCGCCGATCCCGTCGGTGGGCAACAGCAGCTCGCCCGCCGTCACCAGCACCGCCGCCAGGCCGACCACCTGGCCGAGGCGCAGCCACTCGTAGTCAACCCGGAAGAGCCGCTGGGTGAACACGTACATCAGCACCAGGACCACCGCGTAGGAGCCGACCAGGGAGACCCCGGCGCCGACGATCCCGAGCGAGGGCACCAAGGCGAGGTTGAGGCCGATGTTGGCCACCGTCCCCGCTGCGGTCGCCGGGAAGTTGAACTCGGTGCGACCGGTGCGGCCGAGGACCACCACCAAGACCAGATAGAGCGCGTAGAGCATCACCCCGGTGGAGACCAACCCGATCGCCTCGTAGGACTGGAAGAACTCTGGCGCCGCCAGGGCGCGGACGATCCAGCGGGAGAACAGCCACATCCCGGCGACGAAGAAGGTGCAGACGGCGACGAACCAGGTGACGATCACCGCGTAAGCGCGGCGCGCCTCGTCGTCGTCCTCGATCGAATAGGCGAGCGGCGGCCAGGCGAGCTGAAATCCCTTCACCAGCACGTTGACCGCCTGGGCGAACTTGACCGAGAGGCTGTAGAGGCCCGCGTCGGCGAGCCCGACCAGCCGCACCAGCAGCAGGCGGTCGATGAAGTTGAGCGAGTAGAGCGAGAGCTCGGCCGGCATCGTCGGCAGCCCGAAGCGGGCCATCCTCCGCAGCAGCGGCATGTCGGGGACCAGCGAAAGCCGCCGCCTCTGCGCCACCAGGAGCCCGGCGAGGAATACCGCGCCCGTCCCGTACTGGCCGAGGAGGAGGCCCTCGGCGCCCTCCTCCTGAACGACGACGAACCAGACCGTCGCCGGGATCGTCACCAGGACGTTGGCGACGGTGAAGTAGAGGAACGCCTTCGCCCGCTCGTCGAGGCGAAAGAGGGTGAGGAGGAACTCGAACATCGTGAAGACCCAGAGGCCGACGATCGCGATCCGCAGAAGCCCGGGGTCGGAGTGGCCGAGCAGCGCCTCGGAGAGCGGTCCGGCGAAGGGCAGCGCGATCACCAGGCCGGCGGTCGCCGTCCAGAAGAGAGAGGCGAAGGCCGTCTTCACCACCCGCTCGGGCACCTCGTCGGCCTGGTAGTAGAAGCGGAGCAGCGCTTCGATCACCCCGAGGCGGATGACGATGCTGGCGGCGATCACCCCGGTGAGCAGCACCTCGGCCGCGCCGTAGTCCGCCGGGCTCAGGTAGCGGGTGTAGAGCGGCAGCAGAGCGACCGCGATCAGCTTCGAGATCACACTCGAGGCGGTGTACGCCGCGCCGGTGGTCGCCAGGCGCCGGAGGTAGCCGGTCATGACCAAGACGAAACGGGTCGCTCCTCCAAGATCAAACGGGTCGCTCCTGACGGAGCGCCCTCGAATGACCGGAGCGCCCTCGCATCTTCGCCGGGCGGGACGACAGAGACGGCGCGACCCCCATCTGCACCGCGAGCGCCGCCCCGGCAGCCAGCAGGGCCCAGGTGAGGGGGTCTGTGAGATAGCCCGCGTAGCCGATCGTGTGGACGAGCAGGGCGCCGAAGGCGGCGGCGATCGCGATCCGCGCCGCGACGAATTCCCGCATGCCCGCCTCGGGATCGGCGCTCGCGCCGAAGCCCGGGGCGATCCCTCGCATTCCGGAGAGGAGCGTCCAGATGGCGACCGCGAGCAGCGCCAGGTAGACGAGCAAACCGATCGCCCCCTGCTCGGCCGCGACCGTCACCGGCTCGTTGTGGGACATCGTGTTCTCACCCTTCTTCACGTCCTCCGCCTCGGCGAAGGCCTCGGAGAACGAAGCCGACCCGTAGCCGTAGAGGGGACGGTCTTCGGCGAGATCGATCCCGCCCCTGATCAGGGTCGTGCGCCCCTCGGTCTTGATTCCCACCGACTCGTCGGAGTCGCTTCCGCCCCCGATCACGAGCAGTCCGGCGACCGCCACGGCGGCGACCAGGGGAGCGGCGATCGCGGTCCACAGGAAGCTCCAGCGGAGTGCTGTCAGCACGGCGATCCCGAAGAGCAGGGAGATGAAACTCGACTGGGAGAAAGCAACGCAAAGCCCCGCGAAGATCACGGCGATCGCGGCGGCGAGGGCCAGCGCCCGGCGCTGGTCCCGGAGCCAGACGAGGACCCCGAGCGAGATCACGATCGCCATTGCCAGGTATCGCCCATAGATGTTCGGGTCCCAGAAGAGCGAGTTGACCCGGAGGTAGAAGTGGAAGTCGTTCGACATCTCCAGAGCGTCGTTCCAGAAGATCTCTCCGGCGATGTGCTGGCCGATCCCGACAAGGGCGAAGAGGAGTGCCTCGCCGAGGACGACGGCGAAGGTGAAGGCGAGCAGCCGCGGGGTCCAGCGGACCTCGACCAGGAGCGCGAACATCACCGCGAACGGGATCAGGAAGAAGCCGATGTTGCGGGCGGCGAAGCCGACGTCGTTGGAGTAGGAGGCCTGAACGGCGTAGAGGCCGACCGCCGCCAGCAGGGCCAGCGCCAGCGGGCGCGGACAACGGGCCGGCGAAGCCTCCGCCGAGCGCAGCGCCGCGATCGCCTCGGCAAGTACGCCGCCGCCCAGCACCACGTAGAGCGGCACCAGCAGGTTGACGTCCTCGCCGCCCCCCACCCCGATCGGGACTCGGAAGGGCAAAGCCGCGACCACCAGGAGCGGCAGCAGCAACGGCCAGCGCAGCAGGATCGCGGCAAAGGCGGCGAGCGCCACCCCGGCGGCGGCGATCGCAGCGGCGAAGGTCGCCGGGGTATCGCGAATCGAGGCGAGCTCGTCCCATCCCTCTCCCGCCATCAGCGCGAGCGCGAGCGCGAGTGCCACGAGCATCCCGGCCGCCCGCACCCTCCGGTCGCCGGCGAGCAGGGCCATGCCCACCGCGGCGGCGGCAGCGATGCCCCCCGCGACCTCGAGCGTCTCGCTCATGAGGGCGGCCCGCCGGGCCCGATGCTGAGCCGCTCACCCGAGGTCGCGACCCGGTCCGCATCCCTGAGGGTGAGCTGGAGGCGATACCGGCCCGGCGGCGGGAAATTGCCGCTGCTGTCGCGGCCGTCCCAGTCGAAGCAGTGCGAGGCGTCGTCGCCCTCGAGCGGCTGGTCGTCGGCGAGCATCACCACCACCCTTCCGTTGGCGTCGACGATCGCGACGTCGACCCTGTCGGACTCGGAGAGGCGGAAACAAGGCCGGTAGCGCCCGGGCTTCGTCTTCAGCTTGACGTTGAAGGCGACCGGGCCCCGTTCGCGGGCCTTCTGGGTGAGCACCATCGCCACCACCGTCCCCGCGACGAGCACCGCGACCACCGCTGCGGCGATGATCGCGGGGCTGGGTCTCGGTCGGGTCAGGTTCCCGAGGTGTCGGTGGTAGTCCCGGACGAGCTGGCGCCGCTCGCCTGGTCCTCCCCGAGGATCACGGCCACCGTCGCCCCCTCGGAGATGCTCCGGATCTCCGTGCTCATCGGCTGGATGTCCTGAATTCCGACGTCGGCGGCGACCTGCTGAGCCGCCCGCTGAGCGTTTGGATCCATCTGGTCGAACATCACCACGCTGGTGTCGTAGGGGGTCTCGGTGTTGGTCACGGGGCTGGTCTGGTAGCCACCGGGCTTCAGGAGGCCGGCGAACTCAGCCGCAAGCCCGCCCTGGGCGGTGCTGTTGAGCACCGCGACCTTGGCCTGCCCCACTGCGGCGGGGCCGTTCTTGGTCTTCGGGGCGGTCTCCTCATCGCCGCCGAGCAACCGGGTCGCGCCGAAGCCGATCCCCGCCAGGAGGAGCAGCGCGCCAACCGCGATCACCGCGATCGAGGGCGTCTCCCGGAGCCAGCTCGGCCTGCCGCCGTTTCCGCTCCCGGCGAGGGAGGGCCGCGACGGGCCCTGGCGGCGCTGCTCGAAGCGCTTCCGGCGCTCCGCCGCCTGCCGGGCAAGCTCCGCCCGGCGGAAGGCCTCGCGGTCGTTGGGCGCCGCGGCCGCTGCCGCCGCCGCGGCTTCCTCGGGCTTCCTGGCGGCAACGGCCGCGGCGGCCTCCTCGGGGGAGGCGTCCGCCGGCACCTCGTTCCCCTCGACCAGGAAGCTGGCGTTCTCACGCAGGCGGCGCACGTCCCGCGCCTGCGCGAAATACAAGAGGATCAGCACGGCCAAGCCCAAGAACGCGGCCAGGCCCGCGTAAGAGCCTGCTTCCCGGAGTAGATCCATGGGACGGCGCGGGATGTTAAACGGGGGCCGAGCTCGAAGCGCTCAGGCGTCTATCCGGAGAGCCGCCTCGCGGCGCTCGCTGACCAGACCGACCGTCTGCTCGGCGAGATTCGCCTCGTCGCCCTCGCGCACAAGCTGCTCCAACCTGGCGATCGCACCGGCCACCCACTCGGGGTCGAGGGGCATCCGCCGCACCGCCCGGACGATCTTCTCCGAAGCGGTCGGCTGCTGGCGTTCGTCGGAGTTGAAGAGCTCCTCGTGCAGCTTCTCCCCCGGCCTCGGACCGATCACCTCGACCGCGATGTCCACCTCGGGCTCGTAGCCGGCCAGCCGGATCATGTTGTGGGCGAGGTCGAGGATCTTCACCGGCTCGCCCATCTCCAGCACGAAGACCTCCCCGGTCCCGGCGCCGAGGTCGCCGGCCCGGATCACCAGCTGGACCGCCTCCGGAATCGTCATGAAGTACCGGGTCATCTCCGGGTCGGTCACCGTCACCGGCCCGCCGCGCTCGATCTGGCCCCTGAAGATCGGCACCACGCTGCCCGAGGATGCGAGCACGTTGCCAAAGCGGACAGTGATGAAGCGCGACTGCGGATGCCTGTGGCGGGCCGCCTCGATGATCCACTCCGCCATCGCCTTCGAGGCCCCCATCACGGTGCGCGGGTGGACCGCCTTGTCGGTGGAGACGAGGACGAAGCGCTCACAGCCGGAGGCGGCGGCCGTCTCGGCGGTCACCCTGGTGGCGATCGCGTTGTTGCGGACCGCCTCGAGCGGGTTCGACTCCATCAGCGGGACGTGCTTGTAGGCGGCGGCGTGGAAGACGACATCCGGGTTGAAGCGCTGCATCACCTCCAGCATCCGGTCGGGCTCCTTGCAGTCGGCGAGCACCGACTCGACCCGGGTGAAGTGCCGCTCCTCGATCATCTCCCGGTCGATCCGGAAGAGGTTGTCCTCGGCGTGGTCGAGCATCACCAGCAGCTTCGGGCGCACCCGGGCGATCTGGCGGGTCAGCTCCGAGCCGATCGAGCCGCCCGCCCCGGTGATCAGGACGGTCTTGTCCTGGAGATAGGCGCCAACCCGGTCGAGCTCCATCAACACCGGCTCGCGGCCGAGCACGTCCTCGACCTGAACCTCGCGCAGCTGCTTGGTCAGCTGGACGCCGCCCCGGAGCAGCTCGAACACCGTCGGCAGGGTGCGGACGTTGACGTCGCGCTCCCTGCAGGCGGCGACGACGCGCCCACGGAGCTCGCCCGGGGCCGATGGGATCGCGATCACCACCTCGTCGGGCTTGCGCTCATCGAGGATCTGCGCGATCTCCGCCGTGGTGCCCAGGACCTTGATCCCGTGCAGGCGCATCCCCCGCTTCCGAGCGTCGTCGTCGAGAAAGCCGATCGCGCGCGAGCCGAGATTGGGGTTGAGCTGAAGCTCGCGGACCACCATCTGGCCGCCGGACCCCGCGCCCACCACCAGCACCTGCCGGGCCTTCTCGACGGTCTTACGGTCGGGGCGCTCGATCACCATCCGCACAAGCAAGCGGGCACCACCGACCAGGAAGGTGCTGAGCAGGAAATCAGTGACCAGGACAGAGCGCGGGATCGCGTCGTCGAACGGCCTCAGCAAGTAGAGGCTGATCAGCAGGATCAGGGTCGAGACAGTCGAGGCCCGCACCACATCGACGAAGTCGGGGAGCCGGAAGTAGCGCCACCATTTCTCGTAGAGCCCGAATGCGGCGAAAACGATCAGCTTCCCGACGACGACGAAGCCGATCGTTACCCCGAGCATCTCTCGGTACTTCGCGGGCACGCCGCCCTCGGTCTCGAGGAAGCGCAGCCTCCAGGAGAGGTAGTAGGCGAGGGCGATGAGGACGGCGTCGGCGCCCAACTGCCACAGCCGTTGCCGGTAGACGGGGTGCTTTAGCCGGTCCACGACGAAGCGAGTCTAGTGCGAGCCGGACGGACCGGCAAAGAGCCCATTCGGGCGCATGCGGGTATGCATCTCGCTACCGTCCCTGCGGCTCATGACCGACTTCATCGTTGATCCCCTGGTCGAATTCTGCGTCGACGTAATCGGTGAGATCGGCTACGCCGGGATCTTCCTCCTGATGCTGGTCGAGAGCGCCAACATCCCGGTGCCGAGCGAGGCGACGATGCTGTTCGCCGGGTTCAAGGTCGATGACGGCGACCTCACCCTGCTGGGGATCACCGCCGCGGGAGTGCTCGGCAACGTGGTCGGCTCCTGGGCCGGCTACGCGATCGGCTATTACGGCCGCGAGGAGTTGCTCGAGCGCCACCACGTCTTCCACGTCAGCCAGAAGCAGATGGCCCGGGTCGAGGGGTGGTTCGACCGCTACGGCGGGGTCACCGTCTTCTTCACCCGGATGCTGCCGATCGTCCGTACCTTCATCTCGACGCCGGCCGGCGCCGCCCATATGCCGTTCTGGCGCTTCACCGCCTATACGGCGGCGGGCTGCATTCCCTGGGTGCTGATGCTGGGCTTCATCGGCCAGCAGGTCGGCGCCAACTGGGAGGAATGGAAGGACAGGCTGCACTACTTCGACTACGTCGTCGTCGCTCGGCCTGATTGGCCTCGGCGTCTGGGCGCTGATTCGCTGGCGCCGCGGATCGGGGCCGGGCGACGCCGAAAGCAGCGCCGCCAGAGCGGACGCGCGCGGCGAGGCCAAGCCCGCCACCGAGGCCTGAGGGAGTGGCAATACGACCCTCGCGGGCGGCGGTGCTGGGCGCGGTCCAGGGCCCGGCCGAACTGCTGCCTGTGTCGAGCTCCGCCCACCTCACCCTGATCCCCTGGCTCGCTGGCTGGGAGTGGGATAGCCAGGACCCTGAGCTGCGAAAGACCTTCGAGGTGGCCCTGCACGCCGGTGCCGCCGCCGCCTTGCTGGTCGGCCAGCGGCGGGTGATCGCCGAGGAGCTCCGCACCTTCGACCGGCGCAAGGCCGCCGTCCTCGGCCTCTCCTTCGTAACCCCTGCCGCCTGCGGAGTCGCCTTCGAGCGGCCGATCGAGCGCCAGCTGGGTGGGCCGCTGCCGACCGCGCTCGGGCTGTTGATCGGGGCGGCGGCGATGGCGATCGCCGACCGGCGGCCGCAGAGCCGCGACGGTGGCCGGGCCGGACCCCGTCGACGGCCTCGCCCTTGGCCTCGCCCAGGCGGCGGCGCTCGCTCCTGGAGTCTCGCGCAACGGCGCCACCTTGACCGTCGCCCGCTGGCGCGGCTTCAACCGCGAGCATGCCAACCTGCTCTCGCGGACCGTCGCCCTGCCGGTGATCCTCGCCGCCGCGTTGCTCAAGGGATCCCGGCTGAGGGGGCGGGGGCTGCCCGCCGAGCAACGCCCCGCCTTTCTCGCCGGCACCGCCGCCTCCTTCGCCTCGACCCTCGCCTCCCAGGCCCTGATCCGGGTGGTCGAGCGCGACAGCTCGCTCGCCCCGTACGCGGCCTATCGCGCCGGGCTCGCGGCGCTCGTCCTCGCCCGCCTTCTCCGCGAGCGCCGGGGTCGGCGCCGCCGCCCAGACCTCATCCAGCTTCAGCTGGACGGAGACGGCGCCGGGCCCTTGGCGCCGGCCTCAGCGCGGTCGGCGGCCGCGGAAACCGGGGCCAACGGCGGCCCCTCGCGCCCAGCGAAGGGCACCCGGGGCGGCGGCACCCGGGGGGCGCAGCCGGGGATCGATGGGGGGATGACGGGCGACGCCTACGCGCGAGCGGGAGTGAGCCAGGACGAGGCCGACGCCTCGGTCGCGGCGCTGGTCGAGGCGCTTGCCGCCAGGCCAGGGGCCCCGAGCCGCCAGGTCCTCGCCAGCGGCCACTACGCGAACGTCGTCCGGATCGACGACCGGACCGGAATCGCCCTGACCACCGACGGGGTCGGCACGAAGCTGCTGGTCGCCGAGCAGCTCGGGCGCTGGGACACCGTCGGCATCGACTGCGTGGCGATGAACGTCAACGACGTGATCTGCGTCGGCGCCGAGCCGCTGGCGATGCTCGACTATCTCGCCGTCGACCGAGCCGACCGGGCGGTCGCCGCCCAGATCGGCGAGGGGCTGGCGCGCGGGGCCGAGCTGGCGGCGATCGAGATCGTCGGTGGGGAGCTCGCCCAGCTCGGCGCGATCGTCAACGGCCTCGACCTCGCCGGCGCCTGCTTCGGGATGGTCGCCCTCGACTCGCTGGTCACCGGGTCCGCGATCGAGCCCGGCGACCCGGTGATCGGCCTACCCTCCTCCGGGCTCCATTCGAACGGCTACACCCTCGCGCGCTCGGCACTCAGCAGAGATCCCAATGGACGACGAGCGACTCGGCCGGCCCTCTGGGCGAGGTGCTCCTCGAGCCGACCGAGATCTACGTTAAGCCGGTGCTCGAGCTGCTCCGCTCGCCGGTCGAGATTCGCGGGCTCGCCCACATCACCTCGGGCGGACTTGGCAACCTGCTGCGGCTGGAGACCGAGGCCGGCTTCGAGATCGACGACCCGCTGCCGGTACCGCCGATCTTCGAGCTGATCCAAGAGATGGGCGAGGTCACCGACGAGGAGATGCGCGAGGTCTTCAACCTCGGCTGCGGCTTCTGCGTCCTGGTCGCCGCCGACGACGAGGCCGCGGCGCTGGAGCTGCTCGGCGGCCACTACCCGAATGCGAAGCGGATCGGCCGCGCGACCGCCGCCACGGGGCTTCATTTCACCTAGGCATCGGGGGCGCTCGGGCTCAACCGCCACGACCGAAGTCGAGCCCTGCGGGCTTACAGGCGCCGGTAGCGCAGGTAAACGACGCGAGAGCCGAACGTCCGGGTCTCGACCAGCTCCAGGTTGATCCTCTCGTCCAGGGCCGGGAAGTAGGGCGTGCCCCCGCCCAATACGACCGGACTGACGAAGAGCCGGTACTCGTCGACGAGGCCGAGCTTGATGAAGGTGGAGGCCAGGCCGGCGCCGCCGACGGCCAGGTCCCCTCCCGGTTCCTCCTTCAGCCTGGCGACCTCTTCGGCGGCGTTGTCCCTGACCAGCCGGGCATTGCCCTCGACCTGCTCGAGGGTTTCGAGAAGACGATCTTCGGCGTCTCCTTCCAGGCGCGGGCGAACTCGAGCTCATAGTCCGGGGCCGACGGTTGCTCTTCGGCCGTCTCCCAGTAGCGCATCACCTCGTAGAGCCGCCGTCCATAGAGATCCGCACCCGTCTCCCGCTGGTGCTCGTTATGGAACCGATGCAGCTCCTCGTCCGGCGGCGACCAGTCGATGTCTCCGTCAGGCCCAGCGATGAACCCGTCGAGCGACACGCTCATGAGTAGATCAGCTTCCTCATCACGGTCCTCCTCGGTTGGCGCCTCATTCTTTCGTGGTCCGTATGACTCTCGTGCCGCAATTCTCATCGGTGGTGCAGAGAGGGCCGGCTAGCGGCTAGCTCTGCTCAGTGACGGCCCGCTCGAGCACCGCGGCCATCCGGACCGCCTGGCGGCCGACCTCGTGCTCGGCGGCGGCGGCCCGCGCGGCCGGGTTCGGCGACGGCAGCGTCGTCGCCAGCTCCAGCGCCGCCGCGATCCCGCCGGTGTCGGTGGGGTCGACCAGCACCCCGGCCTCGGGGGGACGAACTCGGGCGGGCCGCCGACGGCGGTGGCGAGGACGCTTCGCTCCATCGCCATCCCCTCCAGGGCCGCCTGGCCGAAGGGCTCGACCAGCGAGGGCTGGCAGAGGACGTCGCAGGCGGCGATCCAGCGCGGAACCTCCGCCTGAGGGATGCGGCCAATAATCCGGACCCCGGCACGGCCCTCGAGCTCGCCTCGCAGGGGCCCGTCGCCGACGAAGGCGAGGCGGCCACGGCCGAGACGCTCGAAGGCGTCCGCGAGGCGGACGACGTTCTTGCGCTCGATCAGGGAGCCGACGCAGAGGAGGGCTGGGCCCTCGCCGTCCCAGTCGAGCTGGCGGCGGGCCGGCTCGGCGGGCTGGGGCGAAAACGCCTCGAGGTCGACCCCGCAGTCGGCCACCTCGATCTTCTCCGCCGCCGCCGGGATCTTCTCGGTGAGCCGATCCGCGAGCCAGCGCGAGTTGGCGATCACGCCGGCGGCGCGCCCCAGCACCCAGCGGGTGGCCCGGGTGACCCCGGGAATCCGGCCCAGGTTGGCGACGTCCTGGCCATGGGCCATCACCACCAGCGGCGCCCCAGCGGCCCTTGCCGCCACCGCCCCGGCGGCGCCGGCCGGAAAGAGGAAGTGGGCAAAGACGACGTCGGGATCGGTGCGCCGGGCGGCCGCCCTCGCCTCGGCGGTGAGCCGGGCGTACTTGGTCGGCGGTCCGCCCCGGCGGCTGATCGAGGCGACCTCGACCTCGTGACCCAGATGCTCGAGCTCCAGGGTGAGCGGCACCAGGAAGCTGCCGAGGTCGGGGTTCGCCTCGCTGGGCCACATCTGGGTGACGAGCAGGATCCGCATGCGGCCGGACTCTAGGCCGGTTCCCAGAGGGTCCCGGTGAGCGCCGCCACCGGCTTCAGCTTCCAGTCGCGCGCCAGGGTCCAGAGCTCCGCCTCCACCACTGGACGAGCCCGGTCGCAGAGAACCTCGAGCTCGCGGGTGGCGCAACGGCCAAAGCGGCGAATCGCATCCAGCGGCTGAAGCTCGCCCTCGTTCACCGGCTTTGCCCCCGCGGCGAGCGCGGCCTCACGGAGAGCGGGAAATGAGCGCGCCACCCCCCAGACGCCATGCCGGGACCCGTCCTCGCCGATGAAGAGCGCCGATGGGAAGCCGATCCGCTCCTTCCCCTCCGTGCGGCGCACCGCGCCTGCCTCCCGCGCCTCCGGCAGCGGGTTGCGGACCTCGTCGAGGTCGGCGGCGAAGGCCTCGGTGATCGCCTCCGAGAAGAGGTCGATCTCGAACCGGCGGCGGTCGAGGCGCGCCGGCCCGGCCGCCGCCAGCAGCGCCTCCGGGTGGTCGAGCTTCCGGCGCTCGAACATGATCCCCTCGCGGAGCCGGCGCAGGTAGCGGTAGCAGGCCTCCCATCCCTGCTCCGCGGCAGCCTTCACCGCCTGGCAGGCCGGGTAGGTCGAGCTCAGCGGGGCCTCGGTCCAGATCCGCGGGTCCATCGGCATCTCGCTCGCCGCGGCGACGTCGAGCCAGTGCGAGATCAGGTCGGCGAAGCAGTCGGGCCCCTCGCCGATCCGTCCCTCATCGTCGCGGTAGCCGCGGCCATAGCGGCGCGCGAGGCCGCCCATCACCCAGACGAACTCGAGCTCACCCTCGAACTCCCAGAGCAGCCGGCGCAGCGCAGGCTCGGCAGCCCACGACCAACCGCAAGCGGGATCGGAGTAGAACCGGACCTGTGCAGGCATGATTGGGGTGAAAGCTCTCAGACGATTGAGACGTCCGTTCGAAAATAGCGAGAGATGTCAAATCTCCCGAAAGAGGGTGCGTTGGTGAGCGTCACCGTTCTCTCGGGTCGCTACCGGCTCGAGTCGAAGCTCGGCTCCGGCGGCATGTCGACCGTGTACCTCGCGCAGGACGAGGTGCTCGACCGGCCGGTGGCGCTGAAGCTGCTGCACCAGGAGATCTCCGACGACGCCGCCCAGCTCGAGCGCTTCCGGCGAGAGGCGCGGGCCGCGGCGCGGCTCTCCCACCCGAACCTGGTCGGAGTGATCGACGCCGGCGAGGACCAGGGGCGCCCCTACATCGTCTTCGAGTACATCGAGGGCGAGACGCTGAAGCACCGGATCGAGGCCGAGGATGGCCTGGCGGTGGACGAGGCAGTCGCTTACGCGATCGAGATCGGCCGCGGCCTTACCGCGGCGCATGCCCGCAAGCTCGTTCACCGCGACGTGAAGCCGCAGAACGTCCTCATCGACACCGACGGCAGGGCGAAGGTGACCGACTTCGGGATCGCCCGCTCGATGGAGTCGAAGGGGCTGACCGCCACCGGGCGGGTACTTGGAACGACGGACTACGTCTCCCCCGAGCAGGCGATGGGCGAGGACGTCGACGAGCGCTCCGACGTTTACTCGCTCGGCGTCGTCCTCTACGAGATGCTCACCGGGGACGTCCCCTTCGAGGCCGAGACCCAGGTCGGGGTGGCGATGAAGCACGTCAATGAGCCGATGCCGGACGTCCAGGTGAAGCGGCCCGACGTCTCCGCCGCCCTGGCGCTGGTGATCGACCGGGCGACCACCAAGGACCCCCGCGACCGTTACGGCTCGGTGGCGGAGATGGTCCGCGACCTCGAAGCCACCCTCGAGGTCGAGGCGGCGCGTCGTGGCGGCACCAGCGGAGAGGCCACCAGCGTGCTCGACTCCGTCCCTCCCTCTCAGCGCAAGCTCGCCCGCCGCCGCGTGCCGGTCTCAGGGATCGCGATGGGCGTGGTCGGGGTTGCCTTGATCGCCGCGGCGTTGATCTTCGGCGGCAGCGAGCTGAACAACCTCGGCGAAGAGGGGACCGACGGCGCCACCGAGATCAAGCTGCCGTCCAACGGAGCGAGCGAGTTCGACCCCGATGGCGATGGCAGCGAGACGGAGAGCCAGAACCTCGCGATCGACGGCAACCCCACCGGAACCTCGTGGGAGACCGAGCACTACGTGACCGAGGACTTCGGCGGCTTCAAGAACGGCGTCGGACTGGCGATCGACGCCGGCGAAACCGTCACCGCCAAGTCGATGGAGATCCGCAGCCCGGTCTCCGGCTGGGAGGCCGAGATCTACCAGACGGAGCGGGCGCCGCCGGACGATCTCTCCGGCTGGGGCACACCGGTGGCCAGGATCAGCGATGGATCAACAAAGCAGACCGTCCCCCTGCCCCGTGAGCCGGCGGAGTCGTTCCTGATCTGGATCACGAAGCCGGTCCGCGACGAGACCGGGGAGTTCAAGATGGAGATCAGCGACGGCCTGCTGAGCTAGATGGCGACGCACGACAATCGCGTCTGGATGCGAGGGCGGCTCCGCAGGCGAAGCGGAGGAGCGATCCGTTTATCCTGGGTTGCGCCCCGACCTGACTCAGAACTCGTACGAGCGGGCTGTTTCATACCGCTCAAGCGCCAGCTGGACGAGGCGGTCGCAGAGCTCGGAATAGGAGATCCCCTCCGCCTCCCAGAGCTTGCCGTAGACGCTGGTCTCGGTGAAGCCGGGAATCGTGTTGAGCTCGTTGACCAGGACCGTCTCGCCATCGACGAAGAAGTCGCAGCGCGCCAGGCCGCTGCAGCCACAGAGAGTGAACACCGAGCGCGCCAGGTCCCGCAATCGCTGCGTTGCGGATTCGGAGATCTCGGCGGGAATCCGTAGCTCCATCCCGCCCTCGGCGTATTTCGCCTCGTAGTCGTACCAATCGGACGCCCGGATGACGATCTCGCCCGGCGGCGACACTTCCGGGTCGGCGTTGCCGAGCAGCGAGCACTCGACCTCCTTGCCGGGCGCCGGCGCCTCGACGATCACCTTGGGATCGTGCCGCCGGGCATCCTCGACTGCGCGCTCCAGCTCGTCCGGCCCGGAGGCGGGCGCGATCCCGACGCTGGAGCCGAGCCGGGCTGGCTTCACCCAGACAGGCTCGCCGAAGGAAGCGGCCCGCTCCCGCCAGCCGTCCTCGCCCGCCTCGCAGAAATCCACCTGTGGGATCCCGGTGGCGCCCAGCAGCCGCTTGAAGACCAGCTTGTCGAGGCAGAGCGCCGAGGACTCGACGTCAGAGCCGACGTAGGGGACATCCAGGCACTCGAGCAGGCCCTGGACGCTGCCGTCCTCGCCCCCCGGCCCGTGCAGGACGGGGAAGGCGGCGTCAGCGCCGAGCAGGCCCTGGGCGGGGACCAAGCTGAGCTCCTCCCCTGCAACCAGCCAGCGGCCGTCGCGCTCGATCGTCACCTCGATCACCTCGTGGCCCGCCTCCCGCAGGCCCGCGGCGACCGAGCTCCCGGACTGCAGCGAGATCTCGTGCTCGCTCGAGCGCCCGCCGCGGAGGACCGCGATCTTCATCAGGGAGTCGTCGGTTCCACGACGCCGACCGAGAGCGTCACCGTGTCGCCGCGCTGGGCGCGCGACCCCGCGGGCGGGAACTGGTTGAGGACCCGGTTGCTCTGCGCCACGTCGGTGGTCGGCTGCTCGTTGATCGCCACCACGAAGCCCGCGCGCTTCAGCGCAGTCACGGCCCTGGCGCGATCCTGGCCGAGCACGTTGGGCACCGAGATCGCACCGCTGGAGACGAAGATCGTCACCGGTGAGCCGGCCTTCACCAGCGTCCCCGCGGTCGGGCTCTGGGCGACCACCTTGCCGGCGGGCTCGTCGGAGTCGCGCTGGATCACCGTCCCCGCGAGATCGGCGCTCTGCAGCCGGGCCAGCGCCTGGTCGTCCTGGAGCCCGATCACCGAGGGCACCTCGACCTTGTTCGAGCCCCGGGAGACGATCAGCTTCACGGTCTGGCCGGTGTCGACCCTGATCCCCGGACCAGGATCGGTGCCGATCACGCGACCCTCCGGAATCGTGTCGGAGAAGTTGAACTCCGGGTCGACCAGCAGCCCGACGTCCTGGAGGCGCTTGGTGGCGTCGGCCTCGGAGAGCCCCTGGACGTCGGGGATTGCCACCGATGCGGGGCCGGCGCTGATCGTCAGGACCACGGTCGAGCCCTCGTCGACCTTCTCGCCCGGGATCGGGTCTTGCTCGATGACCGTGTCGCGGGGAGCGGCGCTCGGCACCGGCTTGATGTCGGCGTCGAACCCCCTGTCCTCGAGCAGCTGGGTGGCGGTGCCGACCTCCTGGCTGATCACGTTGGGCACCGCGACCTGGTCGGGCCGGGTGAGGGCGAAGGCGACCAGCCCCGCGACCGCCGCCACCAGCAGGGCGATCAGGATCCAGCGGCCGCGGCCGCGGCCGCGCCGCTCCTCGTAGTCCTCGTACCCCTCCGGCTCTGGCTCGCGGAGGTCGGTCTGCTCGCCTTCGGGCGAGACCGCGGCGAAGGCGGCGGTGTCCTCGGGGCGGGGCTGATCCGGGGCCCTCTCGGCCGCGTCGAGGGCCTTCAGGAACGCGTCTGCGTCCCTGAACCGCGCCTCGGGATCCTTCGCCAGGGCGCGCATCACCACCGCGTCCAGCGCCGGCGGGACGTCCGGGTTGATCGCGCTCGGCCGGCGCGGGGTCTCGGAGACCTGTTTGAGGGCGACGGCGACGGCGCTGTCACCCTGGAAGGGGACGCGGCCGGTGAGCGCCTCGTAGAGGATCACCCCGATCGAGTAGATGTCCGAGCGGGGGGTGGTCGGCTTGCCCTGCGCCTGCTCCGGAGAGAGGTACTGGGCGGTCCCCATCACCGAGCCGGTGGCAGTGATGTCGGAGCTCTCGCCGCGAGCGATCCCGAAGTCGGCGACCCGGGCGCGGCCCTCGTCGTCGATCAGCACGTTCTGCGGCTTCAGGTCGCGGTGGACGATCCCCTTGCGGTGGGCGAAGCGGGCGGCGTTGAGGATCTGGCGGGTGAAGTCGATCGCTTCCTTGGTGCTCATCCCGCCCTTGACCAGGTCCTTCAGCTGGGGGCCGTCGACGTACTCCATCGCGATGAAGTAGGTGTCGCCGAACTCGCCGCGGTCGTAGATGCTGACCACGTTGGGGTGCTGGAGGCCGGCGGCGGACTGGGCCTCGCGTCGGAAGCGCTCGACGAACTCCTTGTCCTGGGCGAAGCGGTCGTGGAGGATCTTCACCGCGACGTCGCGGTCGAGATCCCTGTCGGCGGCCAGCCAGACGTCGGCCATCCCGCCGCTGCCGATCTTCTCCTTCAGCTGGTAGCGCTGGTCGACGACCGTGCCCTTGCGAGCCGCGGCCATCAGCGCTGATTCCCGCTTGCCGAGGAGAACCTCCATCACCTGCTGGGCGATCGGCGCCGCCACCTCACCGCCGAACCCGGTCGTCCGCTCCACCGTCGCGGCGACCGCGATCTGCGGATCGTCGGCGGGGGCGAAGCCGATGAACCAGGCCTGGTTGATCCCCCGCTGGATGTCGATCTCCGCGGTACCCGTCTTGCCGGCGACCTGATCGCTGGCCAGCGCCGCTGCTCCACCCGTTCCCTCGTTGACGACGTCGGTCATCATCTCGGTCAGGGTGTTGGCGGTGTCCTCGCTCATCACCCGGCTCTGGCGGTCGGGGTCGAGGTTCTGCTCGCGGCCGTCGGTGTCGATTACCTTTGACCACAGCCGCGGCTCCATCAGCTCCCCGTCGTTGGCGACGGCGGCCGCCACCTCAGCCATCTGCAGCGGGGTCACGTTGCAGCCTCTCCTGTCCGATCGCGACCCGGCCGATGTCGATCGAGTCGTCGGCCGTGAGCAGCTTGTTCCCCTCGAAGACGCCGCTGGTGGCGAGCTGGAAGCTCGGGTAGTCGAGCCTCGGCTTCTCGTTGAAGCCGAAGCGATCCATGTACTTGTACATCGTGTCCTTGCCGAGCTCCTCGCCGACCTCCGCCCAAACCGTGTTGACGGAGTTGGTCAGCGCCTCGGTCAGGGTGATGTCGCCAAACTGCTCGCCCCCGGCGTTTTGCAGCGGGACCCCGGAGATCTCCTTCGGGGACCTCCCGCTGACAGTGTCGTCGGGGCTGAACTCGCCGCTGTCGAGCGCCGCGGTCGCGGTCACCACCTTCATCGTCGAACCGGGCTGGTAGCCGGCCTGGGTGGCGCGGTTGAAGAGGGGAGCGTCGGGGTCCTGATTGAGCCGCTGGAACGCCTGCGGGTTCTCCACCTGGTTCGGGTCGTACCCGGGGACGCTGACCATTGCCCGGACCTCCCCGGTCGAGGGCACGATCGCGACCACCGAGCCGCGCTGTCCCTCCAGCGCCTCGACCGCGGTCCGCTGCGCGTCGGGGTCGAGCGATGACTGGACTGTGTCGCCCTCCTGCGCATGCCCCTGAAGCTCGTCGAGGATCGAGAGGAACTCGGTCTTGTTGCCGACCAGCTCGTCGTTGTGGGAGAGCTCGAAGCCGACCCGGCCGGTCTGGACGAAGCTGTAGCCGATCGGGTTGCCGTAGAGGTCGCCTTCGGGGTATTCGCGGACGAAGGTCCGATCGTTGCCCTTGCCCACCGGATTGGAGCGCGCGATCACGCTGCCGTCGCTGGCGAGGATGTCGCCGCGGTCGATCTGCTGCTCCTCCAGCAGGGGGCGCTTGTTGGCGGTGTTGGCCTCGAGGCTGTCGGCGTCGAACACCGACCAGTAGGAGGTGAAACCGAAGAGCAGCGCGTAGAGGACGAGGATGAAGCCGAAGAGCTTGACGATCTGGGTGTTCACGCCGCCTCCTCCCAGACCTCACCCTCGAGCCGCACCCTGCGGCGCGACTTGTCCGAGATCAGCAGGAGCAGGGCGAGGAGGACGAAGTTGGCGATGATCGAGCTGCCGCCGTAGCTGATGAAGGGCAGGGTGACGCCGGTCAGCGGGATCACCCGGGTGACGCCGCCGATGATCACGAACGCCTGGAGGGCGAGAATCGCCGTCAGCCCGGTGGCGAGCAGCTTCGAGAAGCCGTCCTCGGCGAGGATCGCGGTCTTGAAGCCGCGCTCGGCGATCAGCGCGTAGATCAGGACCACCGCGCCGCCGCCGAGAAGGCCGAGCTCGTCGACGATCACCGCGTAGATGAAGTCCGTGTGGGGCGCCGGCAGGATCGCCCCGCAGTTCGGGAAGTCGGCGCGGCACTCGCTGTCGATCCCTGGGAGCTGGACCAACGACTCGCCGAGGCCGCGGCCGGAGAGCCCGCCGTCGGCCTGGGCGAAGAGCGATTGGGCGACCTGGTAGCCGGTGTCGCCGGCGTTGTGGAAGGGATCGAGCCAGATGTCGAAGCGCTCCTCGACATGACCGACGGTGCTGGCGACGAACCAGGAGCCGAGCACGAACATGGCCAGGCCGATGATCACGAAGGAGATCCGGGCGGTGGCCACGTAGATCACGGCAAGGAAGGCGCCGAAGAACATCAGCGAGCTGCCCAGGTCGCGGATGAAGATGAGCATGAACATCGCCGCGCCCCAGACCACCAGCAGCGGCCCGAGGTGCTTCAGCGGCGGCACGACGACGCCGGCGATGTTGCGCGCCCCGACCACCAGCACCTCACGGCGCTCGTTCAGGTAGCTGGCGAGGAAGACGACGATGCAGATCTTCGCCAGCTCGGTGGGCTGGAAGGAGAGCGGCCCGAGGTCGACGCCGAGGTAGGCGCCGTTGATCTGCTCGCCGAGGCCGGGCACGCGCGGAAGGATCAGGAGGCCGATTCCGGCAAGCGCGATCACGTAGCGATAGCGCTCCAGCGCCTCGTAGTCGCGGAGGAAGATGATCGTCAGCGAAAAGAGGGCAAGCCCGAGTACGAACCAGTTGGCCTGGTCGCGGGCCAGTCCCTCGTCGAGGCGGTAGAGCATGACCACGCCGAAGGCGGCCAGCAGCGCCACCAGGGGAAAGATGAAGGGGTCGGCGTCGGGAAGCCGAGCCCGGATGATGAAATGGGTGGCGACGCAGAGGGCGAGGAAATAGGCGCCGTAGAGGACGCTGAGGTTGCCGATCTCGTCGGAGTTGACGATCAGGATCGCGGTGAATCCCGCCGTGACCAGCAGGGCGACGGGTATCAGCGCAAAGAGCTCGCGGGTGCGGGCGCTCAAGGCTGGGTCTTCTTCTTGGCCGGCGCGGCCTGCTTCTTGCCCTTCGCCGGCGCGGCCGGTGCGGGGGCCGGAGCCGGCGTCACCGGTACCGCGCCCTCGCGCTGCTCGATGTCGTTGGCGATGTCGAACGCGTCGTCCTTCGAGCGCAGCTCGTGCTCGGTGACCACGTCCTGGCGCTCGGGCGAGAGGGTCGAGGCCTGGACGCCGATCACCTCCTGCTCCGAGTAGAGATTGATCCCCAAAGGCAGCTCGTAGGGAAGCCCCCGATAGACCGCTACCCGGCCGCTGTCGTCGGTGCCGAGGAAGTAGACCTGCCGGACCAGCAGCACCGAACCGCCGATCACGATCAGCACCGCGGCGACGATCGCGGCGATCTTGATCCCGCGCCGGCGCCGCTGCGTAGCCGGCATCGGGCCGTGTCCGCGAAGCCGGTCGGCCGCCGCCCGGGCCCGCTCGGCGGTGAGGCCGGCCTGATCGGCGGTGCGGGAGATCAGGGTCGCCCCCTCGTCGGTCTCCTCGCCCGCCTCGGCGACCCGGAAGGCGACCGCGGTGATGTTGTCGCGGCCGCCCATGCCGTTGGCGGCGTCGACCAGCTTGTTGACGGCGCTCCGCAGGCTGCGGGCCTCGAGCATGATCTTCTGGATCGCCTCGTCGGTGACCATCGTGGTGAGGCCGTCGCTGCAGAGCAGGAAGATGTCGCCGTCCTTGGCCGGGTAGGTCATCGTGTCCACGTTGACCTCGGGCTCCGGGCCGAGGGCGCGGGTGATGATCGAGCGCTGCGGATGCTCCTCCGCCTGCTCATCGGTCAGCCGGCCCTGCCGGCGGAGCTCCTCGACCAGCGAGTGGTCCTTGGTCAGGCGCTTCAGCTTCCCGTCGCGGAGGACGTAGGCACGGCTGTCGCCGACGTGTCCCAGCGCCACCTCGTCGTCGTGGACCAGCGCCGCGGTCAGGGTGGTGCCCATCCCGGCCCGGGAGGAGTCCTTCTGGGCGAGATCGTGGATCTCCCGGTTGGCGCCCTGAGCGATCTCCTCAAGCTGTCCCTCCGCCGAGGCCCCCTCGTCGACTCCCTTCTCGAACGCCCCTGCGGCGATCCTCGAGGCGACCTCGCCGGCCTGAGCGCCGCCCATGCCGTCGGCGACCGCGAATACCGGCGCCTGGGCGAAGTACGAGTCCTCGTTGGCGTGGCGCTGGCGCCCGGTGTCCGTCTTGTATGCCTGCTCGGCGACCGTCAGCAAGGTCTATCCCTGGTTCCCCGGATCACGAGACCTCGAAGCGGAACTCGGTGTCCCCGATCCTTATCGAGTCGCCCGGCTGGAGGTCGGCTTCGCCGTAAAGCTCCTGCGAGTTGAGCAGGGTGCCGTTGGTGGAGTTCATGTCTTCGACCACGTAGGTGCCCGAGCGGCTGAAGACGCGCGCGTGGATGCCGGACGCATAGCGGTCGTCGAGGCGGATGTCGGCATCGGGGGAGCGCCCCAGGGAGACGCCGCCGAAGAGATCGAAGTGCTCGCCTTTTTTCAGGCCGCCGCCTTCCTCCACCACCAGGAAGGCTTCGGTGGAGGCCGGCTCGGGCCCGCCGGCGACCTCGTGGTAGCCGGTCTCGATCCCGGGCGAGGCGGTGCCCCGAAGGTCGCGCAGCGCCATCCGGGTGATCCAGAGGAGGAAGAGGTAGAGGAGCGCGAGGAAGCCGAACTTGAGCGCCACCGCCAGCGGCTCGAGGTCATTCACTGCTCGATATCGAAGCTGAAGACGGTTGTCCCCAGGGTGACTTCGTCGCCGGGTGAGAGTCGAGCCGAGGAGACACGGCGCCCGTTGACCTTGACGCCGTTGGTCGAGCCGAGATCGACGATCTGCCAGTCGCCGACACCCGAGCGCCGCAGCTCGGCGTGCCGGCGGGAGATGTTGGGGTCGTCGATGACGCAGTCGGCGTCCTTGGAGCGCCCGATGCTCGCCGTTGGCCCGTCGAGGACGTAGCGCCGGTCATCGACGGCGACGATCGCCCGGGTCTCCGCGTAGGCCTGCTGAGGCCGGCGCTTCGATCGGGCCTTCTCGGCCTGTGTCGCCGAGTAGACCATCGTGTGCCCCTGCTCGCCCTGGGTCGGCTCGGCGCCCTGCCGCTGCGGCGGCCGCACCAGCCGGGTCTGAATCCCGAATTCCCCGAGCCGCAGGCGCTCGTCCTGATCGAGGCCGACCACCGGACGGGTGAGCAGGTCGTAGTTGTGATGACGAGCATGCTCGAGCAGGTGCCCGCTGAGCTCCTGGGTGAGCGAGCTCTCGTAGTCCTTGAAGCGCGCGTAGTCGTCGGAGGCGAGCCAGACCGTGTACTCGTTGGGGACGTAGACGCGCTGCACCGAGGCGGTCTTGTGGGCGTCCATCTCCTTGGCGAGCTTGCGGGCGATCTCGACCGGCTGCACGCCGGAGCTGAAAGCGCGGCTGAAGACGCCCTCGACAAGTCCCTCTATCCGGGCTTCCAGGTTGCGCAGAACGCTGATCGCAGGCTCCTCAGGTCGGGTTGGCGGGCGCGCCGTTAGGCGCCGGGCGAAATCCTAGGCGCATGCCACCGCGTGGGTCCAGGCGCTCGCGGTCGCGCCCGGCGGGTGGTCAACGGCGGGCCGCTCGGGAGCCGAGACCGGCAGGCGCCTGGCGACCAGCGCCGCGACCACGGCCGCGAGCAGCGCCGCGAACAACAGCCCCGGCGGGTCGCCGCTGGGGCCCGCGACCAGGCGGTGCGCCGAAATCAGGCCGGCGGCCCAGATCAGCGCCCCGACGCCGTCAAGGACCGGGGCTCGGCCCCGGACCAGCAGGGGGAGCGCGAACGCGGCGAGCGCCCAGACCGCGGCCGGTCCGATCACCGACCAGCCAAAGAGCGGAACGACCACGTCGCTGAAGGCGAGGCCGATGGACTCCTGCCAGCCGGCGGGCGCGGCGATCTCGGCGCCGAGCAGGAGGGTGCGGTCCGAGATTCCCTCCCAGGCAGCCAGCCAGAGATACCCGATCCCTCCCAGGAGGGCTCGGCCGGCCGCTCCCCGGGTGAGCCCGGCGAGCGCCGGGTAGACGGGAGCGAGCCCGAGAAGCCCCAGAGACGGGGCGAGGCCCGGGAGCGGAGCCGCCCCCGAAGCGATCACCGGGGCGAGCAGGGGGAGGACGAGGACGATCGCGAGCAGCGCCGAGCCGGGCTCCCCGGCTCCGAGCAGAAGCCAGGCGACCGTCACCCCGAGGCCGATGCCGAGCGCGGGCTGTGGCCGGACCAGCGCCAGGACCCCCACGAGCGGGGCGGCGAGCATCACCGGAGCGGGTGCGCCAGCGGCGATCAGCGCGGCAAGGGCGAGGCCGCCGACGCCCAGCGCGGTGAGGATCCGCGCTGGCGGCGAGCGCCGGAGGCGCGGGCGCTCGGCTTCGTCGGAGGGCCGCAGCACCGGGGGCAGCCGTCCGCCGGTCAGCTCCCGGACGTGGACGCTCAGCCCCGCCTCCAGCTCGGAGGCCAGCGGCCGAAGCTCCGGATCGGGGTCGAGGGCGGCGTCGATCGTCTCCGTCAGCGCCGGGGGCAGATCGGGGCGCACATCGCCCAGCGGGATCAGCGGCTCCCCGATTGCCCGCGCCGTCGCCGCCGGGCCCTCGTGCATCAGTGGATGCTCGCCGCAGAAGCATTCGTACAGGGTGATCGCGAGCGAGTAGACGTCGGCGGCGGGCCCGGGCCGCAGCCCGTCGGCCTGCTCGGGGGCCATGTAGGCGAGGGTCCCGACGACGTCACCGCTGGCGGTCAGGGTCTTCTCTCCGGTGATCCGGGCGATCCCGAAGTCGACCAGCTTCGCCTCGCCCCGGGCGGCCACCAGGATGTTCTCCGGCTTCACGTCACGGTGGACGACGCCGTTGCGGTGGGCATGAGCGAGGGCAGCGGCGGCGCCGGCGCCCAGCTCGCAAACGAGCCGGTCGGAGAGTTCTCCCCGCCGGCCCAGGGCCCGCACCGTCTCGCCGTCGATCAGCTCGGATACGAGGAAGGCCCGCTCGCCGTCCGTGGCGAGCTCGTAGAGGGTGGCGATGTTGCGGTGGGCGAGCCGCGCGACCGCCTGCGCCTCCCGGGTGACCCGGGGTGCACCGTGGTCCCGGTCGATCACCTTGACCGCGACCGAGCGCTGGAGACGCTCGTCCCAGGCCCGGTAGACGGTGCCGAAGCCACCGCTGCCGATCGTCTCCTCGATCAGGAACCTATCCAGGATGCGCTCGCCCACCATCGCTCGTTCTCGTTCCACGGGAAGGGTGCCTTTCCTTCGCCAGGCCGCCCACCCCTGATCAAACGGATCGCTCCTCGACTTCGCCTGCGGAGCGCCCTCGCATCCCGGCCGCACGGGAGTGCGTACGCCGCGCAGCCTAGACTTCCGCCCTTGTGGCATTCCTCGACGAGGAAGAGCAGCGGGTTGCCGCGCCGGAGGGACCCGAACGTCCCAGGCGGGAGTTCACCGGACCGGAGCGGCGCCGCCAGCAGTACCTGCTCCGACGGCTGATCGCGGTCGGGGTCGGCGTCGGCTTCCTGATTCTGCTCGTGATCGGGTTTCGCGGCTGCCTCGAGGCGCGCTCCGATCGCGGGCTCCGCAACTACACCCAGGACATCGGAACGATCATGCAGGAGTCCGAACAGCGCGGCGAGGACTTCTTCGACACGGTCGAGAGCCCCGACAACAGCCCGATCACCTTGCAGAACCGGATCAGCAGCCTCCGCGGCGCCTCGGAGTCGCTCTACGACCGCGCACAGAATATCGGGGTCCCGGGGCAGATGGACGATCCCCAGAGCGCCGCGGTCCTCTCGCTGCGGCTGCGGCGGGATGCGCTCGACACGATCTCCCAGAGCGTCGGCGCAGCCGCCGCCCGGGCCGAGACCGCCGATGCGATCCAGGCGATCCAGGACAAGATCGGGAGCCTCTACGCCAGCGACATCCTCTGGTCCCAGGTCGCGGTGCCCGAGATCGAGGACGTACTCCAGGACGAGCAGGTGGAGGCGCAGGACCTGCCCGCCGGCAACTTCATGCCGGATGACGCGCTCGAGTGGCTCGATCAGACGCGGATCGCTGAGGTCTTCGGCGGGCTCACCGCCAGCGACGCCGCCGGCGGCACCCATGGGCTCGGCCTCCTCCAGACCTCGATCGGCGACACCACCCTGAGCGCCGATTCCCCCACCACGGTCCCCGACGACTCCCGCGAGATCGACGTCCAGGTCCAGAACCAGGGCGAGTCCGACGAGGCCGGGATCACGGTGGTGGTGACGATCAACGGCTCCGAACTCCAGGACACGATCGATCTCAGCGCGGGCGAGTCTGGAACGGTGAAGGTGCCGATCCAGGCCCTCCCCCAGGCCGGCACCGAGACCACGGTTGAGGTCGTGGTGGAGCCGGTGGCCGGCGAGGCGGTCTCCGACAACAACCAGGCCACCTACACGGTCATCTTCGGCTCGGCCCCGGGTTAGTGGCTCTCCCGCAGCGCAGCGCCCCGCCCGGGAAGGTTCGCGAGAGGACGCAACATGCACGATCTGGGGCCGTCATTTTCGGCGAGAGCTTTCCGGACGGGGCGCTAAATGAGGGTCGCCTACCTCGGCCCCCCGGGCACCTTCACCGAGGACGCCCTCCGCGAGGCGATCGGCGGCGAGGAAGTGGAGGCGCAGCCGAAGCCCTCGGTCTACGACGCGATCATCGCTGTGCAGTCCGGCGAGGCGGACCGCGCTCTGGTCCCCTTCGAGAACTCGATCGAGGGGGCGGTCAGCGCCACCCTCGATACCCTCGCCTTCGACGCGCAGGAGGTGACGATCGTCGGCGAGCATGACCTGCCGATCCGCCACTGCCTGATCGCCCGCGAGCAGATCCCACTGGATCGAATCGAGGTGGTCCTCTCCCACCCCCAGGCGAGCGCCCAGTGCGCCCGCTTCATCCGCGAGCACCTCCCGGCGGCCGAGGTCCGGGCGGCCGCGAGCACCGCCGACGCGGTCCGCCGGGTGAGCGAGCACGAGGGCAACTGGGCGGCGCTCGGCGCCGCCTCGGCGGCGAGTCTCTACGGGGCCGCCGTGCTTCGCGACGGAATCGAGGACGAGCCCGACAACGTCACCCGCTTCGTCTGGGTCGCCCCCGCCGGGACCAGGGCGGAGGGTGACGAACCCTGGCGCACCTCGCTGGTCTTTGCAGAGCTCGGCGACGACCGCCCCGGCGCCCTGGTCGATGCACTACAAGCGTTCTCCGTGCGGGGCGTGAACCTGACCCGGATCGAGTCGCGGCCGCTGCGGCGAGGGCTGGGCCGTTACATGTTCTTCTGTGATCTCGAGGGGTCCGGCGAGCAGGCGGAGGTCGCCGCTGCGATCGAGGAGCTGCGCGGAAAGGCGGAGTCGGTCCGGATCCTTGGCAGTTATCCGGTCGCGAGCGCCACTGGAGTGCCAGGGACCAAATAGCCGTTTGGCTAGAATCGCGCGGGATGGATAGAGGGGCTGCCGCGCGCGAGCAAACCGTGCCGGTGAACGGCCGGGGGTCTTCGAACGGCCACGTGGCCGTCGATGGTGAGGGTGATGCCGATGCCGAGGTAGCGGCGGCCAGGGCCCGCCGGCTGACCAGAGGCCGGGTCCTGGTCCTCAACGCCTCCTACGAGCCGCTCAACGTCTGCACGGTGCGGCGGGCCCTCGTCTTGATCCTGAAGGAGAAGGCCGAGGTGCTCGAGGAGGGCGACGGGGTGCTGCGATCGGAGACGATGTGCCTCGACCGTCCCGAGGTGATCCGCCTGATCAGATTTGTCCGGGTGCCACGCGACATCCACCGCCGCCGGATCACCCGCAAGGCGGTGCTCGCCCGCGACGGATGGACCTGCCAGTACTGCGGGACCAACAAGCCCAGCCTCACCGTTGACCACGTGATCCCTCGCAGCCGCGGCGGCGACTCGGTCTGGGAGAACATCGTCGCCTCCTGCGCTCCCTGCAACCGGAAGAAGGGCAACCGATTGCCACGGGAGGTGCGGATGCATCCGAAAAAGAATCCAAGACCGCCCGGGCCCACCGTGTTCATCCGGATCGCCGCGCCGCGAACGCCGGCGACCTGGGAGCCCTACCTCCTAACCGTCTAGCCGTCGGCTACTTGCGCTTCTTGGCGCGCTTCCGGCTCGAGGCGAGGGCGGGATTCGGCTTCGGCGTGCGCCGCTTCGGAGTCGACCCCGCAGCGCGTTTTGTCCCTGCTGTCTTGGCCCTGGCCGTCCTCGCCTTCGCTGGAGCCTTTGCAGCCGCCTTCGGCCTCGGCTTCGGCGCGGCCTTCGATCCGGCGGAGATCTTTGTGGCGGCCGACTTGGTGCTGGAGCCGCGCTTCGGCTTCGGCTTCGGCGTTGTCTTCACGCCGTCGGTCGCCGTTCCGTCGCTGCCAGCACCATCGGTGGTAGATCCGGCCGCGATCTTTGTGGCGGCCGAATTTGTGCTGGTCGCCTCGCCCTCGATCGCCTCCTCCACCGGGGCCGAGCCGTTGCCTTCGCCGGCCGCGGACTCGACCACCAGCGCAACCGCGCTCACTCGGTCGCCTGACTTCAGGTTCATCACTCTGACGCCCTGAGTCGGGCGCCCCATCCGAGAGATCCCGGAGACACTGGTCCGCTGGACCATCCCGTTCTGGGAGATGAAGATCAGCTCCTGGTGCGCGCGAACAACGAGGGCGCCGGCGAGCATCCCCTTCTTCGTCGTCAGCTTCACGGTCAGCACGCCCTTGGTGCCGCGGCCCTTCACCGGGTACTCGGCCATCCGGGTGCGCTTTCCGTACCCGTTCTCGGTGAGGACGAAGAGATCGTCTTCGTCCCGGGCGACGTCGACCGCCAGGACCCTGTTCCCCTTCTCCGAGACGTTCATTCCCCGGACGCCGGAGGTGTCACGGCCCATCGCGCGGACGGCCTTCTCCTTGAACCGCGCCGCGTGACCTGAGGCCGAGACCATGATGATGTCGTCCTTGCCCGAGGTGAGGCGGACCTGGACCAGCTCGTCGCCCTTGCGGATCTTGATCGCGATGATCCCGTCGGCCCGCATCGGGGTGTCGTACTGCTTGAACTCGGTCTTCTTGATCATCCCGTTCTTGGTTCCGAAGACGACGAACTTGCCCTCGCTGAAGTCGCGGGTCGGCTTCACCGCCATCACTCGCTCCCCGTCCTTGAGGGGCAGGACATTGACCAGCGCCCGCCCCTTCGCCGTCCGCGAGCCCTCCGGCAGCTCGTAGACCTTGAGCCGGTAGACCTTCCCTCGGTTGGTGAAGAAGAGCAGGTAGTCGTGGGTGGAGCAGATGTGGAGGTGCTCGATGTAGTCGCCCTCCTTCAGGTTCATCCCCATCACCCCGCGGCCACCCCGGCGCTGCTGGCGATAGGTGGCGAGAGGAACGCGCTTCGCGTACCCCGAGGCGGTCAACGAGATCACCATCTGCTGGTCGGCGATCATGTCCTCGATGTCGACCTCGCCCTCGGCGGCGGCGATCTCGGTTCGCCGGTCGTCGCCGTAGCGCTCGGCGATCTCGGCGAGCTCGTCCTTGACCAGCGCCAGCACCCTCGACTCGTCGGCGAGGATCGCGCGCAGCTCCTTGATCTGCTTGACCAGCTCCCCGTGCTCCGCCTTGATCTTGTCCGCCTCGAGCGCGGTCAGGCGCTGCAGCCGCATGTCGAGGATCGCCTGGGCCTGGGCGCGGCTGAGCTTGAACTTCTCGATCAGACCGTCGCGGGCGGTGTCGGGATCCTTGGAGCCGCGGATCAGCTTGATCACCGCGTCCAGCTTGTCGAGCGCGACCAGGAGGCCCTCGAGGATGTGGGCCCGGGCCTCGGCGCGGGAGAGCTCGTACTGGGTGCGCCTGGTGACGACCTCGCGCTGGTGGACGACGTAGTGGCGGATCGCCTCCAGCAGGCTCAGGGTCCGTGGCACCCCGTCGACCAACGCCACCATGTTGATCCCAAAGCTCTGCTGCATCGCGGTGCGCTTGTAGAGCTGGTTGAGCACCACCTTGGCGGGGTCGCCCGAGCGCTTCAGCTCGATCACGATCCGCATTCCGGAGCGGTCGGATTCGTCGCGCAGATCCGAGATCCCGGTGATCTTCTTCTCGCGGACGAGGTCGGCGATCTTGGTGATCAGGCCGCCCTCGCCACCCTTCTTCACCTGGAACGGCAGCTCGCTGACGATGATCGCCTCCTTGCCACCCTTGATCGGCTCGACGTGGGCCTTGGCGCGGACGCGGATCGAGCCGCGGCCGGAGGCGTAGGCGTCGCGGATCCCCTCGCGGCCCATGATCGTGCCGCCCCCCGGGAAGTCCGGGCCCTTGACGTGCTTCATCAGGCCCTTGAGGTCGATCTCGGGGTCGTCGATGAAAGCGTTGACGGCGCCGGCCACCTCGCGCAGGTTGTGGGGCGGGATGTTGGTCGCCATTCCGACCGCGATCCCTGCGGCGCCGTTGACCAGCAGGTTCGGGAAGCGCGACGGGAGAAGCAGCGGCTCCCGGGTGCGCTCGTCGTAGTTCGGCCCGAAGTCGACCGTGTCGGCATCGATGTCCCGCAGCATCTGGGTCGCCAGCGGCCCCAGCCGGGCTTCCGTGTATCGCATCGCAGCGGCGGGGTCGTCGTCGATCGAGCCGAAGTTGCCCTGGCCGTCGACCAGCGGGTAGCGCAGGGAGAACTCCTGCGCCATCCGCACAAGGGTGTCGTAGATCGCCGAGTCGCCGTGGGGGTGGTACTTACCCATCACCTCGCCGACGATGAAGGCGCATTTGCGGTAGGGGCGGTTCGGCTGCAGGCCGAGGTCGTGCATCGCGTAGAGGACGCGACGGTGCACGGGCTTGAGCCCGTCGCGGACGTCGGGCAGCGCCCGGCCGACGATCACGCTCATCGCGTATTCGAGATAGGAGGAGCGCATCTCCTTCTCGAGCTCGCGCGGCTCGATGCTGCCGGTCAGGGCCTCCAGAGCCGGGTCGCCGTCGCTGGGAGCCGGCTTAGACATCGAGGAACCTCACATCGCGGGCGTGGCGTTCGATGAAGTCCTTGCGGGGCTCCACCTTGTCGCCCATCAGGTCGGAGAAGATTTGCTCGGTGTTGAGCTCCGCGGCGACATCAATCTCGACCTGCTGGAGCGTGCGGCTGCCCGGGTCCATGGTCGTCTCCCGGAGCTGCTCGGGGTTCATCTCGCCGAGGCCCTTGAAGCGCTGGAGCTGCACCCCCTCGCGCGCCAGCTCGAGCACCTTGCGGCGGAGCTCACCGAACGAGTCGGCCTCCGCCTCCTTCTCCCCGAGGACGACGACGAACGGCGGCTGCCCCACCTGGGCGGTCAGCTTCGCGTGGGCTTCGATCAGCTCGCGGTAGGCGTTGGACTCGAACAGCTTCTTCGGCATCCGGTGCTCGCGGGCAAGGCCGCTGCGCCGGTGCGTCCCCTTGACGAGCAGGCTGGCGGTGCTGGAGTCGACCAGCTTGGTCTCGTACGCCCGGTCCTTGGGGTCCTTGCCCCGGAACAGCTTCGCCGCCGCGGCCATCGTCTTCGCCTGCGACTCGAGCAGATGTGACTCGGCGATGAAGTCGATCACCTCGTGGCCGAACTCCGCTCGCAGGGTCGAGAGCCAACCCTCGAACGCCTTGTAGTGACGGGTGACGTCCTGCCAGCGGCGCTTGCTGAGCTTGCGCTGCTTGCCGTCAGCGTCCATCACCTGGAACTCGGCGAGCTTGTCCCGCAGCAGCAGCTCCTCGAGCTCCGCCTCGCGCTCGATCCAGACCTCACGACTACCGTGCTTGAGCTTGTACAGCGGCGGCTTCGCGATGTAGACGTAGCCGGCCTCGATCAACTCCGGCATCTGTCGGAAGAGGAAGGTGAGCACCAGGGTGCGGATGTGGGCGCCATCGACGTCGGCGTCGGTCATCAGCACGACCTTGTGGTACCGGGCCTCCTCGAGCTTGAACTCGTCGTGGACCCCGGTGCCGATCGCGGTGATCAGCGCCTGGATCTCGTTGTTGGCCAGGACCTTGTCGATCCGACTCTTCTCGACGTTGATGATCTTGCCGCGCAGCGGCAGCACCGCCTGGGTGTTGCGGTCGCGTCCCTGCTTCGCCGAGCCGCCGGCCGAGTCGCCCTCGACGATGAACAGCTCGGCGAGCGCTGGGTCCTTGACCGAGCAGTCGGCGAGCTTCCCAGGCAGGGTCGAGTTCTCGAGCGCTGACTTGCGCCGGGTGAGGTCGCGCGCCTTGCGGGCGGCGTCGCGCGCTCGGGCGGCGTCGACGGCCTTGACGAGGATTCGGCGCGCGTCCGCGGGGTTCTCCTCGAGGAACTCACCGAGCTTTCGGTTGACGACCTCCTTCACCAGCCCCTCGATCGGGGGATTGCCGAGCTTGGTCTTGGTCTGTCCCTCGAACTGCGGGTCGGCGAGCTTCACCGAGACCACCGCCGTCAGCCCCTCGCGAACGTCCTCGCCGCTCAGGTTCTCGTCCTTCTCCTTCAACAGGCCCTTGCTCCGGGCGATCGCATTGAGCGTCCGGGTGAGCGCCGACTTGAAGCCGGAGAGATGGGTACCGCCCTCGTGGGTGTTGATGTTGTTGGCGAAGCTGAAGGTGGCCTCCTGATATGAGGAGTTCCACTGCATCGCCACCTCCACCTGGCCCTCCTTCGTCTCCCCCTCGAAGTAGGCGATCTTGCGGTGGAGCGGATCCTTCGACTCGTTCAGGTACCTGACGAAGTCGGCGATCCCGCCCTTGTATTGGAATTCGACCTTCTCGCCCGCGCCCCGCTCGTCTATCAGTTCCACCTTGAGCCCGCGGGTGAGGAAGGCGGTCTCGCGCAGGCGCTCGGCGAGCGTCTCGAAGTCGAGCCCGATCTCGTCGCCGAAGACCTCCATGTCCGGGGTGAAGGTGATGGTGGTCCCGGTGCTCTTCACCGCCCGCCCCTTCTTGAACTTGGTGACGGGCTTGCCCCGCTCGTAGTTCTGCTCCCAGACGTTGCCGTCCCGCCAGACCTCCAGGTGCAGGTTCTCGGAGAGGGCGTTGACCACCGAGACGCCGACCCCGTGGAGCCCGCCCGAGACCTTGTAGCCGCCGCCGTCGCCGAACTTGCCTCCGGCGTGAAGGGTGGTGAGCACGACCTCGGCCGCGGGCTTCCGCAGCTTCGGGTGCTTCTCGACCGGGATCCCGCGGCCGTCGTCGACCACGGTGACGCTGTTGTCCGGATGCAGGGTCACGGTGACCTTGCTCGCGTGCCCGGCGATCGCTTCGTCCACCGAGTTGTCCACAACCTCGTAGACCAGGTGGTGAAGCCCCCTGGCGCCGGTTGTGCCGATGTACATTCCCGGCCGCTTGCGGACGGCTTCGAGGCCCTCGAGGACGGTGATGTCCTTGGCGCTGTAGCCCGAGCCGCCGGCGCGCTTCGCCGGCGCGCGCCTTCTCGAGGGCTTGGAGTTGTTGGATCCCTTTGATCCGGCGACGGTCTTTGTGGGCGCCGACTTCTTCTTTGACGCCGCCCGCTCAGGGGTCTTCGCCACTAAGTTCCTTTCGTCAAATCATCGAAAACCCCGACCTGTCAGCTTGGCGCGTAGTCCTTCGTGCAAGCCCGGCCGAGGTCTCGCTTCAGTACACATAGTCTACCAGTCGGAGCCCGCGGAACCCTCTGACAGGGCGCATAAAAGCCCTGCAAATCACGCATAGATTGGAAACCTAGCGGGGAAGTTCGCCGACTTGAAAACGAAGGCGCTCGAAAGGCATCTCCGGGGGCAATTTCGAACGCAGTTTGGCCACGATCTGGCCCTCCAGGAGGTCCAGCTCCTCGGCCCAGGTGGCCGACTCGCAGGCAATCGTGACCGTCCCCTCGCGCTCCGAGATCGGGCTGGCGGCTGCCGCGATCCGCTCGCCGACGGCCTCCGCCCAGGCGCTCTGCACGGCGGCCAGCGGGGTCGAGGGCTCCACCGACTCGATCGCGCCGCGGAGCGCCTCGCCGAGCGGCCGGGGGGTGCGCCGGCTCCGGGCCATCAGCATCTCCCCCCCATCAGGCGGCCTCGCTACCCGGCGACGCCACGGACTCGGGGGGACCATCGCCGCGACGCCTGGCGGCCTCGCTACCCGGCGACGCCACGGACTCGGGGGACCATCGCCGCGAGGCCTGGCGGCCACCCTCAGGGCCGCCATCGCTCCCTCCCTCATCGCGATCCGCATCGCGACTTCGCTCCCGGGCACGTGACCGGGCTCGGTCGCGGTGATCAGGGCCTGGCCCGAATCCGCGAGGGTGTCGACGAGCAGCTCCCGGTGTTCGGGGTCGAGCTCGCTCATCACGTCGTCGAGGAGCATCAGCGGCGCCGGGCGGCCGGCAGCAAGAAGCGCGGCGCGCTCGGCGAAGAGCAGCGCCAGCAACGCCACCCGCTGCTGGCCCTGGGAGCCGAAGCGCCGCAGGGTGCGGCCACCGATCCGGAGCTCGACCTCGTCGAGCTGGGGGCCATAAGAGGTGTAGGCGCGGCCCAAATCGGCTGCCCGGCGGCCCTCGAGCTCCGCGAGCAGCGCCTCGCGGCCGCCCTCTGCCCGGGCCCGGTAGGCGACTTCGACCGCAGGCAGTCCGAGCTCCTCGGCGTGCTTGGCGAAGGGGCGCTCGAGCGCAGCAACCGCCTCCCCCCGCGCCTCCATCAGGGGCTCGGCCTCGCTCGCCAGCCGCGAGTCCCAGCTGGCGAGCGAATCAGCGCTCGCGAGCCCCGCCCGAAAACGCGCAACCAGGGCGTTGCGCTGGGCCAGGGTCCGGCCGAAGCGAGCGCGGAGGTCGGAGCGGGCGGGCCAGAGGGCCGCGCAGAGCCGGTCGAGGTGGGCGCGGCGGTGGGCGGGCGCCCCCTTGATCAGCTGGAGGCGGTCCGGGTGGAAGACGCTGAGCAGCGGGCGCTCACCCGGAGCGCCGCTCAGCGGACGCCCGTCGAGCCGGTGCCGGCGCTCGCCGGCTCGATCGATCGCGGCGAGAAGGTCGGTGCCGTCGTGGCCCGAGATCCCCAGCTCGACCCTGGCGGAGTCCTCGCCGAAGCGGATCAGATCGCGATCGTTCCCGGCGCGAAATGAGTGGGCGACCAGGCCGAAGCAGATCGCCTCGAGCAGATTGGTCTTACCGGCTCCGTTCGGGCCATGGACAACGACGATCCCGGGCCGGAGCTCGGTGCGGGCATCGGCGAGGTTGCGAAAGCCCCGGGACTCGACCGCGCTCACCATCGCGCACACGTTCCTACGCATCGAGCGAGACCACGGCGCTGTGCATGGTCGTGGTCTCGTTCATCAAACGTTGAGGCGGATCGGCATCACCAGGTAGCTGAAGTCATCCGCTCCCGCAGGTTCGAGCAGGCCCGGCCGCAAGGGCGAGATCAGCTTCAGCACCACCTCGTCGGCGTCGATGCTCTCCAGGCCGTCGCGGACGAACTCGGGGTTGAAGCCGATCTCGAGCAGCTCGCCGCTGTAGGGGGCCGGGAGGCCCTCGCGGGCGTCGCCGAGGTCGGGGGTCTCGGCCGAGACCACCAGCTCCCCCTCGGAGAAGGAGAGCCGGAGCGCCGCGTTCCGCTGGGCGAGCTGGGAGACCCGTCGGGTGACCTCGAGCAGCTCCGCCCGCGGCAGTTTCACCTCATGCTCGTAGGACTCGGGCAGCAGCTGGCGATGGTTCGGGAACTGACCATCGATCAGGCGGGAGCTGAGCGAGACCGTTCCAACCCGAAACAGCGCCTGGTTGCGAGTGAGCCAGACGCGCAGCGACTGATCGCCGGCGGCGTCGATCAGCCGCGCCAGCTCCCGCAGAGCTCGGGCGGGGACATTGGCCTCGAGCCCGTTGTCCACAGGGGCCTCGAGCTTCGTCCTCTTGACGGCGAGGCGATACGAGTCGGTCGCGACCATTGTCAGCTGATCCCCCTCGGTGGTCACCAGGACGCCGGTGAGGACCGGGCGTGCCTCGTCCCGAGAGGCCGCCCGGGCGACGCGGTTGATCGTCTCCTGTAGCGCCAGGGCGGGAAGCTCGATCGGATCACCTTCGGGCTCGGGGAAACGAGGGAAATCGTCCGCGGGAAGGGTGCGGAGGTGGAAGCGGGACGAGCCGGCGGTGATCTCGACGTCGCGCTCTGCTTCTCGCAGCGCCATCGTCACCGGACCGTCGGGAAGTGACCGCACCACCTCGACCAGAAGGCGACCGGGGAGGACAACAGCGCCTGAGCTTTCGATCTCGGCCTCGAGGCCAACGTCCAAGCCAAGCTCCATGTCTGTCGCCCGGAGCCGGGTGGTCTCTTCCGCGGTGATCAAGATGCCCGACAAGGCCTGGAGCGCGGCCCGGGCGGACACTGCACGAGAGACAACCAGGAGGGCGTCGAGCAATGCCTGTCTTGTCGCGGTGATCTTCATTGGCGATGAGTTGACCTAGGAGTAGTAAGGGCTGTGGAAAACGTGGACATGTGGAGAAAGGGCAACCGGAGAAGCGATTCTTTCAATCGGTTCGGTCACGATCGATTCTCGGAGCGGCAAGGTCCGAGCTGAGCTGCTCAATCGTGCGGGCGAGGGCGGCATCCTCCAGGGCGCGAGCCTCGACCTTGCGGATCGCGTGCATGACCGTGGTGTGGTCTCTGCGGTTAAAAGCGGCAGCGATCTCAGGAAGGGAGAGATCGGTGAGCTCGCGGCTGAGGTACATGGCGAGTTGGCGCGCACGGGCGATTGGGGCGATACGGCTCGGTGAGAGGAGGCGCTCGATCGGGACGTCGAACCGAGTGGCGACGGTCTTCTGGATTTGAGCAATCTCGGGCTTCGCGGCGGGAGCGGGTGCGCCGGCAGCGGGAAGGGCGCGGTCGACAACCTCGGGAGTGATCGGGGAGGAGGTCAGCGAGGCGAGGGCGAGAATCCGGGTCAGGGCCCCTTCGAGGAGGCGGAGGTTGGAGATCGCCCGTGAGGCGATCGCGCGGAGGGCCTCCGGAGCAACCTGTTCGCTTCGCTCCTGGGCGAGGTTGCCGAGGAAGACGAGGCGCGTGGGGAGGTCGGGAGGCTCGAGCGCGACCGTCAGGCCCCATTCGAAGCGGTCGCGGAGGCGTTCCGCGAGGGCGCTGAGCTCGCCGGGGAGGCGGTCGGCGGTGAGGACGAGCTGCGCCCCGGCCTCATAGAGGGCGTTGAAGGTGTGGAAGAACTCGTCGGCGGTTCGTGCCTTGCCCTGGAGGAACTGGACGTCGTCGATCAGGAGGACGTTGGCGCCACGGTAGTGCCGCTTGAACTCCTCGATCCCGGTCCCCTGGAGGGAGGCGACGAACTCGTTGGTGAAGCACTCGGCCGTCGTGTAGTGGACGGTCAGCTCGGGATTGTGGTGGTGGAGGTAGTTGGCGATCGCCCCCAGCAGATGGGTCTTGCCCAGTCCGGGGGGACCATGGATAAAGAGGGGGTTGTAGGCCTCCCCGGGGGCCTCGGCCACCGCCAGGGCGGCGGCGTGGGCAAACTGGCTGCCGGGGCCGATGACGAAGCGCTCGAAGGTGTAGGCGGAATTGAGGGCGACGCGGGCCACGGCCTCGGAAGAGCTCTGCGGACTCGACTGGGCGAGGGCGTCCTCAGAGGTGACTAGCTCGAACTCCCGTAACCCCGAGCCCCCCTTGCGGATCGCGGCGCGGAGGAGCTCCGGATAGCGCCTGCCGACCCAGCGGAGGACGTGGCGGGGGCCGGTGAGGAAGAGAATCGGGCCCCGGTTGGAGACAGGGCGGAGCTGCTCGAACCAGAGCTGGTAGGTGGAGTCGGAGACCGAGGCCCGGAGCTCCTCCTGTGCCTGGCGCCAGGTGGAGCCCAGGACATGAGCAGCATCGGGGGTGGGCCTCGGAACTTCTTCCTCCTTTGGCAGCTCGGCCGCGGGGACCGGGACGGAGCGGGCGATCATAGTTCCGGCCCTGAGGGGTGGAAGGGGGTGGGTCCGCGGCTCCGTGCAAAGCGCGGTGAAAATCTCGTCACCGCCCGGCCCCCAGCCTCGCGGGGGAGTCGGCGCCACGCCCTATACTGCCGTCCCTTCCCGCCCCCTCGATCACTGGCTCCCGAATGAAGCGGACCTACCAGCCGAAGAAGCGCAAGCGGGCTCGGACCCACGGGTTCCGAGCACGCAGCCGTACTCGCTCGGGGCGGGCAATCCTGAGGCGCCGGCGGCAGAAGGGCCGCAAGCGCCTGACCCCCTGATGGGGGACGCTGAGCGCCCAGATGGGCCGCGCCGCCGCCGCCTCTCGCGCAGCGGCGACTTCGATCGTGTCTACCGCGACGGGGTCTCTCGCGGCAACCGGTTCCTCGTCCTCTATTCGTTCGCCCGACGCGACGAGGAACCGGGGGGCGATGCGAGGCTGGGAATCTCGGTGGGCCGGAAGATCGGGCGGGCTGTGCAGCGGAACAAGGTGAAGCGAGCGGTCCGAGAGGGCTTCTGGCAGCTCGCAGGCGAGCTCCCGGAGGGGCACGATTACGTGATCGTCGCCAGGCCTGGGGTGGAGGGCCTGCTGGAGAGGGAGGGTGGCGACGCCATCCGCGAGTCTCTCGCGGAGCTGGTCACGGCCTCGGCGGAGGAGCGTTTGTCGTGAAACGGCCCTTATCGGGGCTGATGCTTGCCTTGATCAGCGCCTATCAGCGCTGGATCTCCCCCGCCTTCCCGCAGCGCTGCAAGTACTACCCGACCTGTTCGGCCTACTCCGCCCAGGCGATCCGTGAGCTGGGCCCGGTGCGCGGCTCGATCGTCGCCGGCTGGCGGTTGCTCCGCTGCAACCCGCTCAGCGGCGGCGGCATCGACGAGCTCGAGGATCGCCGCCTCTTCCGTGGCCCCCGGCCCCACCGCCACGAGCGACCGGCCCTTCCACGCGCCGGTGGATCCGGCGGGACCCGCGTCTAGTAGAGGATGCAGAGATGATCCCCGCCAACATCCTCCAGCCGCTGATCGATGTCGCGAACTCCGTCCTCACCTTCCTGCACGACATGGGGTTCGTCTACGGGACGGCGATCGTCCTTCTCACCTTCCTTGTCCGAGCCGCGATCCTGCCGCTCTCCTTGAGGCAGATTCGATCGATGCGCGAGATGAGCGCGATCCAGCCGCTGCTGAAGGAGATCCAGGAGAAGTACAAGGACGACCGCCAGCGGATGCAGCGCGAGCAGATGCAGCTCTTCCAGGAGCACGGGGTCAACCCGCTGGCCTCGTGCTTCCCGCTGCTCCTTCAGCTGCCCGTCTTCATCACCCTTTTCTACCTGCTCCAGGGCGACGAGTTTCAGGACGAGGTCCGGGTGGCCGGGGAAGAGTCGTGGCTGTTCATCAACGACATCACCGAGAAGGCCACCGGCAGCGCGCTGATCATTCTGCTGATCCTCTACATCGGCACCTCGGTGATCGCGGGCCTGATCATGACCGGCGGCCGCTCGGCCAGCACCCAGCAGCGGCTGATCACGATGGGGCTGCCGATCATCTTCACCCCGATCATGATCGGCTTCCCCGCGGGGCTGCTCGTTTACTGGGTGGCGACCAACGTCTGGACGATGGGCCAGCAGGGAGTCGTGCGGCTGTTCTTCCCGCCGCCGCCGCAGCCGACGCCGGAGGAGGTCAAGGCGTCGCGTCCGCCTCCGCCGCCTCCGCGGAAGCGGAAGCGAAGGCGCTAGGCGTCCTAGACTGGCGCCGTGGCCAACGATGGAGGAGAGGGTGCAGCCGCTGCGCTGCCCGAGGAGCCGGCTGAGCGGGTGCGGGTGATCCTCGAGCGGATCGTCGAGGAGCTCGAGCTCGAGGCGGGTGTCTCTGTCGAGGAGGGCGACGAGGAGATCAGCGCCGAGGTCGATGGCGAGGAGGTCGGTCTGCTGATCGGCCGCCACGGCCAGACGATCGATGCGGTGCAGCTGCTCTGCTACCAGGCTGCCTTCCAGGGGCGCCAGGATCGCAAGCGGGTCACCGTCGACGCGGCCGGCTATCGCCGCCGCCAGGGCGAGGCCCTCCGACGCCGGGCGGACGTCGCCACCGAGGACGCGATCCGCGACCGCGAGCCGATCGAGCTCGAGCCGATGGGTCCGAACGAGCGCCGGGTCGTCCACGAGTACCTCCGCGATCGCCCCGAGGTCGAGACCTACAGCGAGGGCGACGAGCCGAACCGCTACGTGGTGATCGCCCCGCTGATAGAGGGTTAGCGATTGACGGAGCCGCCGGCCGAGGCGGTGCCCGCCCTGGAGGCGCTGGTCGAGCTGCTGATGGAGGGCGACGCGCCGGTCTCCCCCCGCAGCGCCGAGCGCGCCCGCCAGGTCCACGTCGCCGATTCGCTCAGCGGCCTCGGCTTCGATCAGCTCCGGGACGCCGGGCGGATCGCCGACCTCGGGAGCGGCGCAGGCCTTCCCGGCCTGGTGTTGGCGGCGGCGCTGCCGGAGGCGCGGGTCGATCTGATCGAGTCGGTCTCGCGAAAGTGCGCCTTCCTCCGGCGGGCGATCGAGCGGCTCGGCCTCGAGAACGCCGAGGTGGTCTGCATCCGCGCCGAGACCTGGGCGGCCGGGGACGGGCGGGAGGCCTACGAGGCGGTCACCGCCCGGGCGGTCGGCCGACTCCCCACCGTCGCCGAGCTCGCCTCTCCCCTGCTCCGCGATGGCGGTCACCTGCTCGCCTGGAAGGGCCGCCGCGACCCGGATGAGGAGGCCGAGCTGGCCCGGGCTTCGGCGCGGCTGGCGATCGAGCCGGTCGAGGTGCGGGCGGTGACCCCCTACCCGGGCAGTCGCGACCGACACATCCACCTCGTTCGTAAGAATGGCCCCACGCCCGACGATCTCCCTCGCCGTCCCGGAATGGCGGCAAAGCGACCGTTCGGCTCCGAATGACCGCTCACGAACAAATCAGGGACTGACCGGCGACCCGATGGGCACCGTCTACGCGATCGCTAATCAGAAAGGCGGGGTCGGCAAGACGACCACCGCCGTCAACATGGGCGCCTGCGTCGCCCGTGACGGCCGCCAGACCCTGATCGTCGACCTCGATGCGCAGTGCAACGCAACGGTTGCCCTTGGCCTCGCAAAGGATCAGCACCCCTCGTCCTACGACTGCCTCCTGGGCGAGGTCTCGGTCGCCGAGGCCGCGAGGCCGGCCGGCCCGGACAACCTTTGGCTGGTTCCCGCCCACCTCGACCTCGCCGGTGCGTCGGTTGAGCTGCCTCGCACCGGAGGCTACGAGATGCGCCTCCGCGAGGGGCTCGGCCCGGTTCGCGAGCGCTTCGCCTACACGCTGCTCGACTGCCCTCCGTCGCTTGGCCCCGTGGCGGTCAACGCCCTGGTCGCGGCCGACAAGGTGATCGTCCCGGTGCAGGCCGAGTACCTGGCGCTCGAGGGCCTTGTCCAGTTCCTCGACACCCTGAAGCTGGTGCGGCGCGAGCTCAACCCGGGCCTCGACCTGGCGGGCGTGGTGATCACCATGCACGACGACCGCACCCGGCTCGCCAAGGACGTCGAGCGGGAGCTGCGAGAGCACCTTCCGGCTCGGGTGTTCAAGACGGTCGTCCCCCGCAGCGTCCGGGTGGCGGAGGCGCCGAGCTACGGGGTGCCGGTCTCCGAGCACGATCCGGACTCGTCCGGCTCGCGCGCCTACCGGCAACTCGCGGAGGAGGTGGCCGCCGATGGCTGCGAGCGTAAGCGGGGGATGGGGAGGGGGCTGGCGGCGATCCTGCCGGAGAGCTCCGCCGGGGGCCCCGAGCTGCGCGAGCTCCCGGTTGAGGAGATCGAGCCCAACCCCGAACAGCCCCGGGGCAGCTTCGACGCCAACGCGCTCGAGGCCCTGGCGGGCTCGATCGCCTCGGCCGGGCTCCTCCAGCCGCTGATCGTGCGCCCCCTCGAGGATGGCCGCTACGAGCTGGTTGCCGGCGAACGGCGCTGGCGCGCGGCCCAGAAGGCCGGGCTCGATCGGGTGCCCGCGGTGATCCGGAGCTCGCCGGAGGACGAGCGGCTCCAGGCCGCGCTGATCGAGAACATGGTCCGCGAGGACCTCAACCCGGTGGAGGAGGCGCGCGCCTGCGCCGCCCTGGTCGACGACCTCGGCATCTCGAAGGAGGAGCTGGCCCGGCGGGTTGGCCGTAGCCGCGCCTCGATCTCCAACCTGATCCGGCTGCTCGACCTTCCCGACCCGGTCCTGAAGCTGCTCGAGCGGGGCGACCTCAGCGAGGGTCACGGGCGAGCGATCCTTCAGCTCGACGACCAGGACGCACGGGCGAAGTTCGCCAAGCGCGCCGCCGCCGATGGCTGGTCGGTGCGCGACACCGAGCGCCGCACCCGCGACGGGGCCAAGCGCAAGCGGAAAGCCGGCGCCGGGGGGAGGATCAGCGCCGAGGAGCGGGCCGCCCTCGCCGACGCCGAGGACGCCCTCGGCTCGGCGCTCGGCGCCGACGTCCGGGTGCGCCGAGCGGGGGAGGGGTTGAAGGCGGAGCTCCACTTCGACGACCTCGACGAGCTCGAGGCACTCGCGCGCCGGCTTCGGCGCCGCTAGATCGCTCCCGCGCCGAGAGCTAGAATCGCCAGCCCCGGGCGATTAGCTCAGTTGGTTAGAGCGCGTCTCTGATAAGGACGAGGTCCCTGGTTCGAGTCCAGGATCGCCCATCCGCCTGGCCGAGGATGCGGCTCAGGCCGCCGGCTTCCGCTCCCGGGCAGCGATCGCTCCCAGCGAGTCGAGGGACTTCGCCAGCCAGTCCCGGTACCAGCGCTTGCCGGCGACCATGTCCCAGACGCGATGCTTGACGCTCGGGGGCTCCATCCCGGCCTCCCCGTCGACGAAGGTGCCGCCCTGGGCCTCGGTGAGCACGAAGCGGACGAAGGTGCCGGTGTCGAGGCAATGGATCGAGAGCTCGTCGCAGTCCTCCATCTGCTCCACCCGGAAGGTCTCCGCGGTGTCCTTGCCGAACGGGTCCGTGACCACCTGGCGGTACTCGCAGCCGGTCTCCAACCCGTCGCACTCGACCTCGACGAACCCGGGCCACCACTCGGCGTGGCGGTCGATGTCGCTGAGCAGATTCCAAACGACCTCCGGCGGCGCGTCGATGAAGGCCTGCTGGCGGCAAAGCGACATCGCGTCGATTGTCTCAGGGCAGGCCCTCGGGACGCGCGATGGGCGGTCCTATAATGGCTCGTCCCCCGACCTCGAGGGAGTTCTTTCTTGCAGCGGATGACGATCTACGGCGTCAGCTTCGACATGGTCGGCAAGCAGCCGATCGTCTTGCTGAAGACCGTCGACGGGAACAAGTTCCTCCCGATCTGGATCGGCCACCCCGAGGCGGCGGCGATCCTGATGAAGCTGCAGGGGGCTTCGACCCCGCGGCCGATGACCCACGATCTGCTTTCGGACGTACTCGACCAGATGGAGGCGAAGTGCGACCGGGTCTCGGTCACCGAGCTTCGCGACAACACCTTCTACGCCTCGATCACGATCTCGATGAACGGCTCGGAGATGGAGATCGACTCGCGCCCCTCCGACGCACTGGCCCTCGCCGTCCGCTGCTCGGCGCCGATCTTCGCCGCCGACGACGTGATCGAGGAGTCGGCGATCGAGTTCGAGCACGAGGTCGAGGACACCGAGGAGGTCGTCGACAAGTTCAAGGACTTCCTCGACAACGTCACCCCGGAGGACTTCGCCAAGGGCGACGAGTAGGGCGCGCGGCGCCCGAACTGCCGGATCGCCTGAACCCTTCAGGTAGCGCGCCCGCCTGATGCCGCCTTACGCAGGTGTGGCGGCGCCCTTGTGGCGCTCCAGGGCGAGCTCGATGATCCGGGCGACGAGCTCGCTCGAAATCGATCCCGGCGGCCTCCGCCGCCATCGGGAAGAGGCTGGTGTCGGTGAGGCCGGGGATCGCGTTCACCTCGAGCACCTCGGGGCCATGCTCGCCGAGCATCAGGTCGACCCGAGCGAAGCCGCTGCAGCCGAGGACCTCATAGGTCCTCGCCGCCAGCTCCCGGACCGCTGTCGTCTCGCCGGCGCCGAGGTCTGCGGGGCAGACGTATTCGGTGCGGCCGATCTCGTAGCGCGCCTCGAAGTTGAAGAAGTCCTCCTCGCGCGGGATCGCCTCGACCACCGGCAGCGCTTCGGTGCCGAGGACGCTCACGGCCAGCTCGCGGCCCTTGACGTAGCGCTCCAGCAGCACCCGGTCGTCGTAGCTGAACGCGGCGACCAGCGCCTCGGGGACCTCGTCCTTCGCCGAGGCGAACTCGACCCCAAGCGAGGACCCCTGGCTCGCGGGCTTCACCACCAGCGGGAAGCCGAGCCGCTCCTCGATCTCCTCCAGGGTGTCGGCGGCGCCGAGCTCTCGGAAGGCGGTGTCGTTGAACGCGAACCAGTCGGGAGTGGGAAGGCCGGCGGAGCGGATCTCGTGCTTGGCGGCGACCTTGTCCATGCAGAGGGCGCAGGCGGCGACCCCCGGTCCGGTGTAGGGAATGCCGAGGATCTCGAGCAGCTCCTGCACGGTCCCGTCCTCGCCGCCCGGGCCGTGGAGGGCGATGAAGGCGACGTCGGGGCGCTCGCTTCGGAGCTCGGCAACGAGCCTGGGGCCGGCGTCGATCGAGACCACCTCGTGGCCAAGCGCGGCGAGGGCGTCCTCGACCCGAGCAGCGGAGCGCAGCGAGACCCCGCGCTCCAGCGAACTGCCCCCCTTCAGCACCGCGACCTTCACGGGCCCTTCTTGCGCCGTCTCATCGGCAGGACCTCAGCGGCCGGCTCCTCGCCTTCGGCTCCGGGGCCGGCCGGGCCCGCGGAAGGGTCGTGCTGGTGCTCGCCGGTGATCGTCTCGTACAGCTCGACCTGCTCGGAGACGACTCGGCCGATCCGCCGGATGCCCTCGCGGAGCTCGTCCTCGCCCGATCCGGAGAAGTTGAGCCGCATCGAGGCGGCGCCGCGGCCGTCCACGTAGGCGGCCCGGCCGGGGACGAAGGCGACGTTCTCGCGCAGCGCCTTTGCCAGCAGGTCGGTGGTGTCGATGTAGTCGGGGAGCGTCGCCCAGACGAACAGCCCGCCTCCGGGCCGGGTCCATTCGGCCTGCGGCGGGAAGTGGCGCTCGAGCGCCTCCAGCATCACATCGCGCCGGGAGCGGTAGATCTCGATCAGGTCGTCCACGTACTCGCGCCAGCGTCCCTCGGCGAAGTACTCGCGGACGAAGTACTGGGTCAGGGTCGAGGTGCAGAGGTCGGCGGCCTGCTTGCCGAGGCCGATCTTCTCCAGCACCGGCGGCGGGGCGACCACCCAGCCGATCCTGATCCCCGGCGAGAGGATCTTGGAGAGGGTGCCGAGGTAGATCACATAGTCGCCGCCGTCGAGGCTGTAGAGCGTCGGCTGGGGCTCGCCGTCGATAGCGGAGCAGGCCGTAGGGGTTGTCCTCGCAGACCAGCACCTCGTGCTCGCGGGCGAGCTCGACCAGGCGCCGGCGCCGCTCCCCCGAGAGGGTGACCCCGGCCGGGTTCTGGAAGCTCGGCACCGAGTAGATGAACTTCGGCCTGCGCCCTTCCCGGGCGAGCCGGGCGAGCACCTCGGTGAGCTCATCGATCCGCATGCCGTCGTCGTCGGTGGTGATCTGGATCACGTCGGCCTCGTAGCTGGAGAAGGTCGGTACCGCGCCCGGATAGGTGGGGGCCTCGCAGATCACCGGGTCGCCGGGGTCGACCAGGGTCTTCGTGATCAGGTCGATCGCCTGCTGGCCGCCGGAGGTCACGATCAGGTCGTCCGGGTCCGGCGACATCCCCTCGGCCTCCATCACCGAGACGATGCAGGCCTTGGTCTCCTCGAAGCCCTCGGTCGGCCCGTACTGGAGGGCCTCGGCCGAGGACTCGTGGGCGATCCGGGTCATCTGAGCCGCGAAGCTCTCGGGCGGGAAGGAGGAGGTGTCGGGGAGCCCGCCGGCCAGCGAGATCACCTCGGGGCGGGCGGTGATCGCCATCAGATCGCGCATCGCCGAGGAGCGCATCACCTGGGTGCGCCGGGCGAACAGATCCGCGTAGCGCTCCAGGTCGCGGGAGGTCGTGTGGGCGCGCCGGCGCGCCGGCGCCGAGCGCTCCTCGCCCGCCCGCTTCGCTCTCTCGCCGGGATCCGCCATCGCCGGCTAAGTGTTGCCGAAACGAGAACCGCGGGGTGGGCGTCTGCTCTGTAGCCTCCCCGCCCGACCGTGGACGCACTCGCCATCTGCCAGGGCCTCGGGCTGGCGATCGCCGCCGGGCTGATCATCGGGGCGGTCGTGCCGCCGATCATGCCCACCTGGGGGGTGGTGGCGGGGGCGGCGCCGCTCGGGATCATCGCCTGCGGCGCGGCGCTCAACGGCGAGGACGAGGCGCTCTGGCCGGCGCTTCCGGTCGGCCTGCTCGGGGCCGGCCTCGCGGCCACGGTCAGCCGCGACGTCGCCGCCGGTGCCGCCCGTCGCCAGCGCGGCTCACCCGGGGACTCCGGCGCGCAAGCGCCGGCCGGGGTGACGGCGATCGTCGTCGTCTCCGCGGTCGTGGTGGCCGCGGTCAGCCTTATCGCTCCGCCCTTCTCCCTGGTGGTACTGCTGGCCCTCGCCTGGCTCGCGTTCTCCCGTCGGCGGCGGGAGGAGCGCAAGCACGAGGGGCTGCGGGTGCTCCGTTAGAACGCGTATGGCCAAGAAGCTCGTCCTCGTGGTCGTCGACGCAATGCATCCGGCGATGTTCCTTCGGGCGGTCGCGGAGGACCGGGCACCTACCTTCGCCGCCCTCCTGGAGCGAGGCCGGCTGGTCGAGGACTGCGTCTCCAGCTTCCCCTCGGTGACCCCCGTTGCCTCCTCGGAGATGATGACCGGTACAGGACCCGCGGGGCACTGGGTGATCGGGATGAACTGGTTCCACCGGGTCGAGCGCCGCTACATCGAGTACGGCTCCTCCTTCGAGGCCACCCGGACGTTCGGCCTATTCCGGGCGATGTACGACCTCGTCTACAACATGAACCTCGACCACCTCAGCTGGGAGGCGGAGACCCTGTTCGAACGCCTCGGTGACGCCGGGATCCGCACCGCCACCACTCCCTTCCTGATCTACCGCGGCCGGCGCCGGCACAAGCTCAGCCTCGAGGGTCTGGTCCGCATGGCCGCTGCCGCCGCCAACTTCCGGCACGCCGTCTGGGCTCCGGACGAGTTCTTCTACGGCGACCTCTACGCCAGCCGCTCGACCGGCTGTGGGCCCAATTTCACCCGGCCCGGAACCCGCGACGAGTACTCGGCCTGTGTCACCGAGGAGCTGGTCCACGACGGTGCCTACGACTTCCTCCTCTTCAGCCTTCCTGACAACGACTTCCACTCGCATCGCTTCGGGCCTGACGCCCAGGTCGACTCGATCGCCAAGGCGGATCTGAGCCTCGCCCGGATCATCGAAGCAGGCGGTGGCCTCGATGCTTTCCTCGAGCGGCACGCGGTCGTCCTCACCTCCGATCACGCCCAGACGCCGGTCGAGCATGGACTCGACCTGGCGGAGGAGCTGGGGGAGGACTGGCGGGTGCTGCAGCCGAACTCCGACCGCCCCGAGGACGCCGAGATCGCGGTCAGCCCGACCTCGCGGGCAGGCGCCGTCTACCTCCTCGACACCGGCTCGGGCCATGCCCCCACCCACGAACGGGTCCGTCTCCGGCTGCGCGAGATGGACGCGGTGGACCTGGTCGCCTGGCTCGCCGGGCCCGACGGAGCCCCGCTTACCCGCCCCGGGGTCGGGCTCTCCGCCGACGGCGAGGTGCGCGCCGTGGTCGAGCGAAACGGCTTCGAGCTCCGCTTCCGCCCCGGCGGTCCAGCTGCGCGACGTCCGCGGCGCCGGCTGGATGGTGGAGGGCGAGCCCGAGGCGCTGGCGGCCGACATCACCCGGGGCCGCTTCGAGGCCGAGGAGTACCCCGACGGCCTCTCGCGCATGTGGTCGGCGCTGACCTCGCCCCACGCCGGCGACGTCCTGATCTCGGCGGCCGACGGCTACGAATGCGTCGACTGGGGCGGCGTCAGCCACACCGGCGGCGGCAGCCACGGCTCACTCGGCCGCGGGGATTCGCTCGGACCGCTGCTGTTCGTCGGCTGCGGGCCGAAGAAGCCGGCTGAGCATCCGCAGTGGGCGCTCCGCGACCTTGCGCCGGTGATCCTCGATCATTTTGGAATTCGGGGTAGAAGGGGCGGACCGTGAGCCCGGTGGCGACAGCGAAGCGGATCGGCCGTGGGACAAAGAAGTCCGAGAACTGGATCCAGCTGGTCCAGTTCGGGGTGGTCGGCGCGATCGGCTATTTCGTCAACCTGGCGGTGTTCGGCTTCTGCACCGGTGTCTTCGACGTCCACCACATTCCCGCAGCAATCACCGCGTTCGGTGTCGCGGTCACCAACAATTTTCTCTGGAACCGCCATTGGACCTTCGATCACGCCAAGGGTGAGCACGCGGGCTTCCAGGCCGCCCGCTTCTTCACCGTCAGCGTGCTGGCGCTGGGGATCAACCTCGTGGCTCTCCAGGTGCTGATCGAGGTCGTGGAGTTCCCCGAGCTGGCGGCGCAGGCGATCGCGGTGGCCTTCGCGATGCCGTTCAACTTCATCGGCAACAAGCTGTGGACCTTCGCCTAGCGGCTGCCAGGCCGCTGTACTCAGGAGCGCAGGGCGAAGCCCGTAGATGCGAGGGCGCTCCGCAGGCGAAGCCGAGGAGCGACCCGTTTTTCGCTTGAGGGGCGGCCGCCAGCAGTCGCGACTGATGTTGGCGGCAGCCCTCGCCGCCGCGGCCTTCACCATCCTCAGCCTGACCTCGCCGCGGGGCGCCGCCGCCCAGGAGCCTTCCCCGATCTCCCGCCAGGCCGCGATCGGGATCGCCGAGAAGGACGAGAAGTACCTGGAGTCCCTGCGCGACCATCCGGGCCTGCGCCCCTCGGCCACCCGCAACGACGACACGGGCGACTGGGAGGTCGGCTTCTACAGAGACGATGAGGAGCTGGTCCAGGTGGTGGTCGATGACCAGAGCGGCGCGGTGGAGGAATCGTGGACCGGCTACCAGGTCGCCTGGAGGATGGCCCGCGGCTATGCCGGGGCCTTCGGCCGCAAGCTCAACGCCCCCTACGTCTGGCTGCCGCTTTGCGCGATCTTCGTGCTTGGACTGCTCGATTGGCGCCGTCCGTTCCGCGTCGCCCACCTCGACCTGCTGGTGATCGTCGCCGGCTTCGGGGTCTCCCACTACTTCTTCAACCGGGGCGAGATCGGGGTCTCGGTGCCGCTCGCCTATCCGCCGTTGCTCTACCTGCTGGGGCGGGCGCTCTGGCTCGGCTTTCGCGGCGGAGCGGGCCTCCGCCCGACCGCTCCGGCACTCTGGCTTGCGGTCATCACCCTCTTCCTCGTCGGCGTTCGGGTCGGGCTCAACGTCGCCGACTCGAACGTGATCGACGTCGGCTACTCCGGGGTGATCGGCGCCGACAAGATCGCCGACGGCGAGGCCCTCTATGGAAGCTTCCCCCAGGACAACCGTTCCGGCGACACCTACGGGCCCGTCAGCTATTACGCCTACGTCCCCTTCGAGCAGCTGTTCACCTGGAGCGGAAGCTGGGACGACCTCCCCGCCGCCCATGCGGCGGCGATCTTCTTCGATCTCGGCACCCTGGCCGGCCTCTTCATGCTCGGGCGCCGGCTGCGGCCCGGGGAGGCGGGGAGAACGCTCGGCATCCTCCTCTGCTTCGCCTGGGCCGCGTGCCCCTATACGGCCTTCGCCCTCGAGTCGAACACCAACGACGCCCTCGTCTCCCTTCTCCTCGTCCTCACCCTCCTGGTGATCTCCTCACCACCTGCTCGAGGAATCATGCTCGCTCTGGCTTCGCTGACCAAGTTCGCCCCGTTCGCACTGGCACCGCTGTTTGCCACGTACGGAGCGACGTCGAAGGACGCCAACCCAGCTGCCGCGGGTGGCACCGCCCCGGATGGCGGCGCCACTGTCAACCGAGACGAACCTGCCACGCGTGGCGCGCGCGGGGGGCCCCATCCGAGGACGCATCCGCGCCCGCAGGATGGGGGACCCTGATCAAACGGGTGGCTCCTCGGCTTCCCCTACGGAGCCCCCTCGCATAACAGGACCCGTGGCCCGATTCGCCCGCGTTGTGGCGCCGTTCGCCGTGGCGTTCGCGATCACGATTGGACTGGCGATGGCGCAAACCCTCCTGGACCCGGGCCTAGCGACCTTCTGGGACCGGACGATCGGAAACCAGGCCGGCCGCGACTCCCCCTTCAGCATCTGGGGCCAGGTGCCCTCGCTGGAGTGGCTGCACACCGCGGTCAAGGCGGCGGCGGTCGGGCTCGCCCTCCTGGTCGCCTTCGTCCCCCGCCGGCGCGACCCGGTGACTGTCGCGGCGCTAGGGGCGGCGGTGCTGATCGCCCTCCAGCTCACCGTCGACCACTGGTTCTACCTCTACCTCCCCTGGTTCCTGCCTTTCCTCTTTGTCGCCCTCCTCGCTCGCAACTCGGTGTCCGCCGCGCGGTAGCTCGCGCGGGTGGCACGGCGGGGGCCCCTAGTCCGAGGACGCATCCGCGCCCAGAGGATGTGGGGGGCACCGCCGTGACAGGATCCGCGCGCCTAGCGCTCTGCGGGCACAATGATCTGCTCGATCGACCTGGCGTGCCCGTCGTCGCCGACGTCGACTAGGGCGCCCATCACCCAGACGTCCTCTTCCGCGGTCTCGAAGCGGATCGGCATCTGGGTCCGGAACGCCTCCAGCGCCTGCTCGCGACGGACCCCGATGATCCCCGCCCGGGAGCCGGTCATCCCGACGTCGGTGATGTAGGCGGTGCCGCCGGGAAGCACCCGCGCGTCGGCGGTCGGGACGTGGGTGTGGGTGCCGAGCATCGCCGCGGCGCGGCCGTCGAGGTGCCATCCCATCGCCACCTTCTCGCTGGTCAGCTCGGCGTGGAAGTCGACGATCACCGCGTCGGCCCGCCCGCTGAGCTCCTCCAGGATCCGGTCGGCGGCCGGGAAGGGAGATACCTCGACCTGGAGGTGGAGGGAGCCGCTGAGGTTGAGGACCGCGACCTTCATCCCGGCGGCGTCGACGATCGTGAGGCCGCGGCCCGGGTTCGAGTCGGGGAAGTTGGCGGGCCGGACGACCCGCGCCTCGGCCTCGAGATAGGGGTAGACCTCCCGATGGCGGTAGGCGTGGTTGCCGAGGGTGATCGCGTCGGCGCCCATGGCGAAGATCTCCTTGGCGGTCTCCTCGGTGATCCCGACGCCTCCGGCGGCGTTCTCGGCGTTGACGATCACCAGCTCCGGCTTGTGCGCCTCCCGGAGCGCGGGCATGGTCGCCGCGAGGCCCTCGCGCCCGGGCTTGCCGACGACGTCGCCGATGAAGAGGACGCGCATCCGGGCCGCAGCGTACTCGTGAGCGGAACCACTAGCTTTTCCGCGATGAGTGAGGCGCGCACCCGGCGAGGGCGCTCAGGCAAGCCCGTGCTCGAGGTGCAGGACCTCTCCAAGAGCTATGGCGAGCGCCTCGCCCTTCGCGAGGTCAGCTTCGAGGCCGCCAAGGGCGAGCTCCTGGCGGTGGTCGGCCCCAACGGCGCCGGCAAGACAACCCTCCTGGCGATCCTCGCCGGGATCAACCCGCCCGACTCCGGCCGAGTCTCGGTCGCCGACGGCGAGGTCGGCTGGGTGCCGCAGCAGGCGGCGCTCTACCGCCGGCTGACCGTGGCCGAGAACCTCCGGCTCTTCGCCCGACTCGAGGGCACCGGCGACCCCGAGGCGATCGTGGAGGCGATGCTCGATCAGACAGGCCTCGCCGATCGCCGCGACGATCAGGTCTCGACCCTCTCCGGCGGCAACCAGCAGCGGATCAACATCGCGATCGGCCTCCTCGCTCAGCCCCGGGTCCTGCTGCTCGACGAGCCCAGCGCCGGCCTCGACCCCGGGCAGCGGATCAGGCTCTGGGAGTTCGTCGCCGGGCTTTCTGCGTCCGGCACGGCGGTGATCTATTCGACCCACCAGATCGAGGAGGCGAGCCATTACGGCGACCGGCTGCTCGTCCTCGCCGACGGCGAGGCGCTCTTCGACGGCACCTTCGCGGCGATGCGCCGCGCGGCCGGCGCTCGGGGCGCCACCGACCCCGAGGCCGATTTCGTCAAGTTCCTGAACAAGCGCGGGCACTGATGCGCGACCCCGGCTGATGCGCTGGCTGCTGCTGAAGGACCTTCAGATCCTGCGGCGCTCGCCCCTGCTTACCGCGCTGCTGGTGATCTATCCGATCGTGCTCGCGGTGTTGATCGGCTTCGCGATCTCCCGTGGGCCGGAGAAGCCCAGCGTCGCCTTCCTCAATCAGATCCCCTCCGACGAGTCGCTGGGGATCGGCGGCGGTGCCTTCAACCAGGAGGACGCCTTCCGCGAGCTCTGCGACCGGGTCGACTGCGTCAGGGCATCGAGCCGCGACGACGCCCTGAACAAGGTGCGCGACGGCCAGGTGCTGGCTGCGCTGATCGTGCCAGCGGACTTCATCGACAAGCTCCAGGCGCAGCTGAGCGGTACGGGGCTCGAGTCCGCGGACGTCGAGGTCTACGTCAACGAGGACGACCCGGTGAAGGCGCGGCTTGTCGATGACAGGATCCAAGCGCTGCTCACCGAGGCGAACCTGATCCTCTCCGATCGGATCTCCAAGGAGCTCCTCCGCTATCTCGACATCCTGATATCGGGCGGCGAGTTCAACCTGCCGGTGCTGGGCCAGACGATCCAGGTGCTCGGGCTGCAGAACGCCGAGAGCATCCTTCGGTCGGTCCAGGCCCAGCTCCCGCCGGGGGCGGAGCGCCAAGCGGTCGAGCAGGTGATCCGGTTCTCTGACCTCGCCCGCCGCAACCTCGCCTTCGCCGATCCGCTGCTCTCCTCGGTGGCCGAGCCGATCGCGGTCGACAAGCAGGTCGTCAGCGGCGATGTGCCGCCGCTCGACACCTTCGCGATCGCCGTCGCGATCGCGGTCACCCTGATGTTCGTCACCGTGCTCCTGGTCGCCGGCTCCCTCGCCCTGGAGCGGGAGGAGAACACCTTCACCCGGCTCACCCGAGGGCTGATCGGTCGCACGGCGCTCTTGGTGGAGAAGATCGGGCTTGGGACGCTCGCCTCGCTGGTGGTGGCGGTCGTCCTCCTCGGGGTGCTCGAGCTGTTCGTCTCCCTGCAGTGGGAGCGGGCGCACCTCTTCCTGCTCGCAATCCTTCTTTCCGGGGCGGGCTTCGCGGCGATGGGCTCGGCGATCGGGGTCGCCGCCCGCGAGGTCCGGGCGAGCGCCCTGCTCGCCTTCGCCCTGGCGCTGCCGATCGCCTTCCTCTCCCTGGTCCCCTCGGGAACGGTCAGCGAGACCGTCTTCGACGGCATCCGAATCGTCACCGGCGCCTTTCCCTTCCGCCCCTCGCTCGACGCCCTCTCGGCAGCCCTCTCCTCAGGCGGCCCCGACCTCGCCCCACCGCTGATCCACCTGGCCCTGCTTGCGGCCGCCTACCTGTTGATCGCCCGGCTGGCCCTACGCCGCTTTGCCTAGCCGCTTCTCGGGCGGGTGGCGCCCCGGGGGGCCCCCATCCGAGGACGCATCCGCGCCCGCAGGATTGGGGACCCTCATCAAACGGGTGGCTCCTCGGCTCCGCCTGCGGAGCCCCCTCGCATAACAGGACCCGCCCGCCCAGCGGCAACGTGAACCGCCCGTAGAATCAGACAGGTGAGTTTTCCGGCAACAAGACTCCGCCGCCTGCGCCGGACGAAGCCGCTGCGCGAATTGGTCCGCGAGACCCAGCTCTCGGCCGAGCATCTGGTCCAGCCGCTGTTCGTCACCGCGGGCGAGGGCGTTCGCGAGGAGGTCGAGTCGATGCCCGGGGTCGAGCGCCTCTCCATCTCCGAGCTGGTCGCCGAGGCGACCGAGCTCGCCGCGGTCGGCGTCCGTGCCGTGCTCCTCTTCGGGATTCCGGCGACGAAGGACGAATCGGCCAGCGAGGCCTACGACGACGAAGGCGTGATCCAGATGGCCGTCCGGGCGCTGAAGGAGGCCCACCCCGAGATCGTCGTGATCACCGACGTCTGCCTGTGCGAGTACACGTCGCAGGGCCATTGCGGGGTGATCGTCGACGGCGAGGTGGACAACGACGTCACCATCGAGCTGCTGGCGAAGACCGCGATCTCCCACGCCGCCGCCGGTGCCGACGCTGTCGCCCCCAGCGACATGATGGACGGCCGCGTCGGGGCGATCCGAGCCCAGCTCGACGAGGAGGGCCACTCCGCTACCCCGATCGTCGCCTACAGCGCCAAGTACGCATCCGCCTTCTACGGGCCATTCCGCGAGGCCGCCGGCTCGACCCCCGAGTTCGGTGACCGGCGCGGCTACCAGATGGACCCTGCGAACGCCGACGAGGCGGTTCGCGAGGCCCAGCTCGACCTGGAGGAGGGTGCCGACGTCCTCATGGTTAAGCCGGCGCTGCCCTACCTCGACGTGGTCCGGCGAGTGAAGGACGCGACCGGCGCTCCCGTTGCCGCTTACCACGTATCCGGCGAGTACTCGATGCTGAAGGCGGCCGCGGCCAACGGCTGGATCGACGAGCGTGCCGCGGCAATGGAGTCGCTGACCGCGATCCGCCGCGCCGGCGCCGACATCATTGTCACCTACTACGCCAAGGACGCCGCCGCCTGGCTCGCCGAGGAGGCGGCCCGGCGTTGAACCATCCCGCGGACGGGATCACAACCGCCCAGGCCCAGCCCAAGCTCCGCTCGCGAGCCGGAGGCGCGGCGGTCCCGCTCGACGCGACCGACAGGCGGCTGATGAACCTGCTCCAGTCGAGCTTTCCGCTCGAGGCGGAGCCGTTCGGGCTGATCGCCGCCGAGGCAGAGCTCGACCTCGACGAGGTGAAGTCCCGGACCCAGCGGCTCCTGGACGAGCGGATCATCCGCGAGATCACCCCGATCTTCGACACCCGCGCTCTCGGCTACAGCTCGATGCTGGTCGCCGCCAGGGTCGATTCCGAGAACCCCCACCGGGCCGCGAAGATCATCAACTCCCATCCCGGCGTCTCCCACAACTACCTCCGCACCCACGAGTTCAACCTCTGGTTCACGATCGCCACCCCGCCGGACTCCGAGCTGGGGCTCGAAGGGACCCTCGAGGTGCTCCAGCGGCTCACCGGGGCCACCTCGATCCGCCAGCTGCCCACCCTGATCCTGTTCAAGATCAACATGAACCTGGAGATGGAGGGCGGCACCGAGGAGCTCGCCGCCGCCGCCGAGGCGGCGCCGCCCCGCGAGCTCGAGCGCCAGCCCTACGACGATCGCGACATCGCGGTGATCCGGGCTCTGCAAGGTCCGATGGGGGTCACCTCCCGTCCTTACGACGACGCCGCCGCCGAGGTCGGGATGAGCACCGGCGACTTCCTCGAGCACCTGCGGGGGATGGTTGACCGGAAGCTCCTCCGCCGAGTGGCGGCGATCCTCTACCACCGCCGCGCCGGTTTCTCCGCGAACGGGATGGGGGTCTGGCGAGTCCGCGAAGAGCGGATCCCGGAGGTCGGCGGGCGGATGGCTGCCGTTCGCGGCATCTCCCACTGCTACCAGCGGCCCACCTACGAGGACTGGCCCTACAGCGTCTTCACGATGGCCCACGGCCGCTCGAAGGAGGAGTGCGACGCGATCCTCGACGGGATCGCCGAGGAGCACGAGCTGCACGGGCCGGATCGCGCGGTCCTCTACTCGTCCACCGAGTTCAAGAAGGTCCGCCTCCACTACTTCACCGACGACTACGCCGCCTGGGAGGCGGAGAACACATAGGCCGGTCCGAGGAGCTGTACCGCGAGGCCCTCGAGGTGCTCCCGGGCGGGGTGAACTCGCCGGTCCGGGCGATGGGCTCGATCGGCCGGGACCCGATCTTCATCGAGCGCGGCGAGCGCGCGGAGGTCTGGGACGTGGACGGCAACCGCTACGTCGACTGGGTCTGCTCCTGGGGGCCGCTGATCCTCGGGCACGCTCACCCGGCTGTGGTCGAGGCGGTGACGAAGGCCGCCGCCTCCGGGACCAGCTTCGGTGCCCCGACAGAGGGAGAGGTCGAGTTGGCCGAGCGGGTGGTCGAGCGCTTCGACTCGGTGGAGATGATCCGGATGGTCAACTCCGGGACCGAGGCGGCGATGAGCGCGATCCGGCTCGCCCGCGCCGCCACCGGCCGCGAGCCGATCCTCAAGTTCGCCGGCGCCTACCACGGCCACCTCGACGGGCTCCTGGTCGAGGCCGGCTCGGGGATGGCTACCGCCGGGCTTCCCGCCAGCCCAGGTGTGCCCGAATCTCAGGCGGCGAGCACCGTGGTTGTGCCCTGGAACGATCCCGCCGCCCTCGAGCGGGCGATCGGCGAGCACAGCTTCGCCGCGATCCTCGCTGAGCCGATCCCGGCGAACATGGGTGTTGTTCCCCCCGGGGACGGCTTCCTCGCCTTCCTCCGGGAGGCCGCCGACTCCAGCGGCACCTTGCTCGTCCTCGACGAGGTGATCAGCGGCTTCCGGGTCGCCGCCGGCGGCGCCCAGGAGCTGCTCGGGGTGAGCGCCGATCTGACGATCATGGGCAAGGTGCTGGGAGGCGGGGTCCCAGCGGCGGCCTACGGCGGTCCCCGCGAGCTGATGGAGCGCGTGGCGCCGGCGGGCGACGTCTACCAGGCGGGCACCCTCTCCGGAAACCCGATCGCGGTCGCCGCCGGGCTGGCGACCCTCGCCCAGCTCGATCCCGCCGCATACGGGCGCCTCGCGGAGATCACCGAGGAGCTCGCCTCGGGGCTGCGCCGAGCTGCCGCCGAGCGCGCCGTTCAGGTCGCCTCCGTCCCCGGCCTGCTCACCGTCTTCTTCAGCGCCGAGCCCGTGACTGACTTCGCCGGCGCCTCGGCCTGCGACACGGAAGCCTACGCCCGCTTCTGCCGCGCCCTGCTCGACCGAGGCGTCTATCCGCCGCCCTCTCAGTTCGAGGCCTGGTTCCCGTCTGTGGCGCATGACGCCGACTCGATCGGGCAGACTCTGAAAGCGGCCTCCGAGGCGTTCGAAGAGGCTCTTCCCGGTTAACCTCGCCCGGATGCTCGCTTCACAAGCCTCCCTCAGCTCCCTAGCGGCGCTCCTCCGCGCGGAGGAGACGCTGATCTCCTCGCTGGTCCGCGATCCGCAGGAGCGGCCCGTGCTCGGGGCCCTCGCCGCCGCCGGCCCCCGCGCCGCCGGCGCCCGGGACGACTACCTGCTGCTGGTTGAGGCGATCCGCGAGGGCTATCTGCTCCACTACGGGAGCTCGCGGCTGATCGATGCCGCCGATCCCGACCTGCGGCTGCTGGCCGGTGACTTTCTCTATGCCCTCGGGCTCGAGCGCGCTGGCGGCCCACGGCGACATGGAGGCGGTGCGCGAGCTGGCGGACCTGATCAGCCTCTCCGCCCAGCTCCACGCTGAAGGCGGTGGCGGCGAGCAGCCGCCCACGGCCAAGGCTCTCTGGCTCGCCTCCGCGACCGCGGTCGGCACCGGCGGTAGCGAGGCGCACGAGAGGGCCAAGGAGGCGCTCCGGAATGGCGGCGACGGAGCGACGGAATTGCTCGCCTCCGCCGCCTCCGAGATGGCTCTCGGGGCGGGGATTCAAGACGATCTGGCGCGCGCATCCGAGGCGATAGGCTTCGCCGCCGAGCACCTCTCGGACCGTGGCTGACCAGGAGAACGACAAGCAGCGGGCACCGAGGCGGCTGGAGAAGCCGCAGCCCCCGGGCTACTTCGAGGGCGAGACGATGACTCGCCGGGGCGTGTTCGCCACAGGCGTCGTCGCAGCCGGCGGGCTCGCCGGGGCGGTGATCGTGCTGCCGGCGGTCGGGTTCGCTGTCGCGCCGCTGTTCGAGGAGGAGGAGGAGCGCTGGGAGGCGGTCGGCGCGGCGGACACCTTCAGCCCGGACAGCTATCGCCCGGTGGTGATCACCGTGGTCCCGGGGATCGGCGAGGCCGGGAAGACGACCGCCTACGTGCGCAGGGGGAATCCCGAGATCACCCAGGGCCAGTCCAAGTATCCGCCCGAGAGCCCCGACGAGTACATCGCGATCTCCACCCGCTGCGCGCACCTCGGCTGCCCGGTGCAATTCGTCCCAGCCGCCGGCAACTTCATCTGCCCCTGTCACGGCGGCGTCTACGGCTTCCTCGGCGAACGCATCGGCGGCCCCCCGGTGCGCCCGCTCGATCGCTTCCAGACCCGGGTCACCAACGGCCAGGTCGAGCTCGGACCCCGCTTCAGCGTCACGTCTCAGCTCGACCCGGTCCGTGCCCGCGATCCGGGTGAGTTCACCGGGGGAATCTGGAACGTCCTCTACCCGCCGCGGCCCTCGGTGCCGCCGCCACCGTAGAGATGCCGAAGCTTCCCCTGCCCAGACAGTTCCGCCGTCCCCAAAAGCCTGGCGAGCGCGGAAACGGCCCCGGCGGCAACGGGGGCGGCCCGGCCGACGCCACCAAGGAGGCGGGCGAGGACGTCGTCGGCTGGGTCGAGGAGCGGACCGGCGCCGGCGGCTTTCTCACCTTTGTGCTCTTCCGCAAGGTGCCGAAGGGCACCAACTGGTTCTACACGCTGGGCTCCGCCACCCTCTTCGCCTTCACCCTCCAGGCGGTGACCGGGGTCTTCCTGGCGATGTACTACACGCCCTCCCCGACCGAGGGCTACGAGTCGATCACCCACCTCACCAACGACGTCTTCCTGGGCGAGTTCGTCCGCGGGATGCACAAGTGGGGCGCCACGGTGATGATCGTCGTGATCTTCCTCCACATGGGGCGGGTCTTCTTCTTCGGCGCCTACAAGTACCCCCGCGAGCTCAACTGGGTGATCGGCGTGACCCTGCTGATCCTCGTCTTGATCATGGGGCTGACCGGCTACCTGCTGCCCTTCGACCAGCGCTCCTACTGGGCGACCGTGGTCGCCAACAACATCACCGCCACCGGCCCGGTGGTCGGCCCCTACCTGGCCGACTTCTTACGCGCCGGGCCCGAGGTCGGGGGGACGACGATCCAGCGCTTCTACGCGATCCACATGCTGCTGGTGCCGGGGCTGATCATCGCCCTGATCGGCGCCCATCTCTACCTGGTGGTGAAGCTCGGCACCACCGCCCCGCCCTGGCTCAAGGGTGAGAAGCCCAAGTCCCTGCGCAGGACCGAGGTCGGATGAACAGAGCGGAAAAGGAGCGGTACCTCCAGGGCTACGAGTCGCTGAAGAAGAAGGGGAAGCCGTTCTTCCCCTATGCGGTGCTCAAGGACTCGGTGATGGCGCTGATCGTGGTCCTGGTGATCGCCGCGCTGTCGATCGTCCTCGGCGCCGAGCAAGGTCCGAAGGTCGACCCGACCACGACCACCTACGTGCCCCGCCCGGAGTGGTACTTCTTCTTCCTCTTCGAGGTCCTGCGGGTGCTGAAGCCGCCGTGGCTGGTGCCGATCGCCACCGTCGGCATTCCCACTCTCGCGATGGTCCTCCTCCTCCTCCTTCCGTTCTACGACCGGAACCCCGAGCGGCGGCCCGAGCGGCGGCCGATCGCGACCACGGCGGGGATCCTGACGATCATCGCGATGGCCTACCTGACCTTCCTCGGCGCCTCGGCGGGGACGCCGACCGAGATCGACCTCAAGGTTGCCGCCGATGTCGAGCCCGGAAAGCATGTGGCGGCCCAGTCGGGCTGCCTCGCCTGCCACAAGATCGGTGAGAACGGCAACGACGGCCCCGGGCCAGAGCTGACCGAGATCGGCAACCGGCTCCCGCGCGAGGCGATTGCCCGGTCGCTCGAGGTGGGGCCGGGCGTGATGCCCTCCTACCAGAACCTGCCGCCGAAGAAGTTCGAGGAGCTCACCGCCTTCCTCGCCTCCCTCAACTAGCGCCTCGATATCCCTAATCTCGGGCCGATGAGCAGCGCAGCGGAGACCGAGCGGCCCGAGCGCGACTCCGAGGAGTTCGCGACCCAGGTGCGCGGGATGTTCGACCGGATCGCCGGCGTCTACGACCTGATGAACTCAGCGATGACGGTCGGCCTTCATCAGGGGTGGCGCGAGCGGGCGGTCGACCGCGCCGAGGTCGGCCCCGGATCGGACGCGCTCGACGTCTGCTGCGGCACCGGCGACCTCACCCTGGCGCTGCGCCGCCGGATCGGCCCGGACGGACGGGTGGTCGGCTGCGACTTCTCCGAGCCGATGCTGCAGCTGGCCCGGCAGAAGAGCGGCGAGGAGGGCCTGGCGGTGGAGTTTGGCTGGGCCGATGCCCTCGATCTCCCCTACGGCGACGCGGGCTTCGACGCCGTCACGGTCGGCTTCGGCGCCCGCAACCTCGCCGACCTCGAGAAGGGGCTGGGAGAGATGGCCCGGGTGCTGCGCCCGGGTGGCCGCCTGGCGATCCTCGAAATCACCCGTCCCCAGCGCGAGCCGCTCTCGACCTTCTACTCGCTCTGGTTCGACCGCTTGGTCCCGGTCCTCGGCGCAGTCGCCGGCGACCAGGACGCCTACAGCTACCTGCCCGAGTCAGTTCGCAGCTTCCCCGAGCCCGAGGCGCTGGCGGCGATGATCGACCGGGCCGGCTTTGCCGAGATCCGCTGGTTGCTGCTGGCCGGCGGGATCATCGCGATCCACAGCGGCATCCGGAGCCCGTGACCCGCTCGGCCGTCCCGCCCCCGGTGACCGCGGTCATGGACGCCGCCAGCGCCTGGCTGCCCGAGCGGATGGCCGAGGTCGAGGACCGTCTGGCGGAGGTCGCCGTCGGTCACGGCATGGTGCTCGGGGGCGAGGCGGAGGCAACGCTCTCCGCCGGGGGCAAGCGCCTGCGCCCGCTTCTCGTTCTGATCGCGGCCGGCAACACGGCGGCGGCGAAGGCGGTGCGCGCGGCGGTCGCGATCGAGCTGATCCACATGGCGACCCTGGTCCACGACGACGTCCTCGACGGCGCCCCGGTCCGGCGCGGCCGGCCGACGGTCGTCGCTCGCGCCGGGCGCGACCGAGCGCTCGGGGTCGGCGACCTGCTCCTCTCGCGCGCCTTCGCCGAGCTCGCGGAAAAGGACGGCGGGGGAGAGGTCGCCGAGCTCAGCTCGGCCTCGGTCGCGCTGGCGCTCGGGGAGCTCACCCAGCGCGCCGACGCCTACGACACCACGATCGACGAGGAGCGCTACATGTGGCGCTGCTCGTTGAAGACCGCACGCCTCTTCGAGGCGGCCTGCCGGGCGGGTCGGCTTGCCTCGGGCGCCCCCGGAACGGAGGAGCTGGCCGGCTTCGGGCGCGAGATCGGCCTCGCCTTTCAACTGCTCGACGACGTCCTCGACGTCAGCGGGCCGCCCGAGCGGACCGGGAAGGCGCGTGGCACCGACCTCCTCGACGGCACCGTCACCCTGCCGCTGATCCTCGCTCGGCGGCCGCGACCCCGAGATCGAGGTCGGTCGAGCTACGGGGGATCGAGCCGCCGGACGCCGAGGCTCTCTGCGACAGGATCGCCGCCAGCGGGGCGCTCGACGAGGTGCGGGGGCGGGCCCGCGCGGGGATCGAGCGCGCCAAGCGCCTCCTCGACGCCGACGCCTTCTCGGCCGAGGAGCGCCAGCTCCTCTCGCTGATCGCCGACGGCGTCGTCGAGCGCTACTCGTAGCGAGCGGAAAAGGGACCGGCGGCGCCTCTGGCGCCGCCGGTTGCCTACAGAGGGGCATCGTGGGTCACCTATCGGAATGACCGGGAATTCCTTAGACGAAAACTTGGGTTTGATCGGGGGCACGACCTAGACTGGTTTCGGTGGTTCTGAGCGACCGAACAATCAAAGAGGAGATCGCCTCAGGGAGGCTGATCTTCGACCCCTACGACGAGACGCTGGTCCAGCCCTCGAGCGTCGACATGCGGGTGGACCGTAGCTTCCGCGTGTTCAACAACTCGCGCTACCCCTACATCGACGTGCGCAACCCGATGGAGGAGCTGACCGAGCTGGTAACGGTCAAGGACGGCGAGCCCTTCGTCCTCCATCCCGGTGAGTTCGTGCTCGGCCAGACCCTCGAGCGGGTCGAGCTCCCCGACGACCTCGTCGCCCGGCTCGAGGGGAAGAGCTCGCTCGGGCGCCTGGGGCTGGTGATCCACTCCACCGCCGGCTTCGTCGATCCCGGCTTCGCCGGCAATCTCACCCTGGAGCTCTCAAACCTCGCCACCCTGCCGATCACGATCTATGAGGGAATGCCGATCGGCCAGATCTCCTTCATGCGCATGGACGGTCCGGTCGAGAACCCCTACGGAGCGCGCGAGGCGGGCAGCAAGTATCAGGGGCAGGCGGAGCCCACCGCCAGCCGCTTCTACCTCAACTTCGACCGCCATTGATCGTTTGCGTTGTCGCGCGCTCGATCTCCCGCATCAATCGGGCTTGCCCTACCCTCGGATCTCCCGCGCACCGCTAACATCTGCCGGGATGCCGAATATCGGACCGCTTGAAATAGCCGTCGTTCTCATCATCGTGCTGATCATCTTCGGGCCGAAGCGCCTGCCCGAGCTCGGCCAGTCGATGGGGCGCGGAATCCGCGAATTCAAGGGCTCGCTCTCGGGAGACAAGGACAAGGACGATCCCGAGGAGAAGCGCCGCGAGCTCGAGACCAGCCAGGTCGAGGCGAAGAAGCCCGAAGCAAACGAGCCCGCGGAATCCGTCGAGGGCGAGGTCGTCACCGAGAACAAGGCCTAGGAGCCAGCCATGGCCCGGCTGGGGCCGGTCGATTTTGAGGATCGGCTGACGCTCGTTGAGCATCTCGACGAGCTCCGCACCCGAATCGTCATCTGCCTGGCCGCGCTGACGGTCGTCTTCGGTCTCTGCTTCTGGCAGAACCACCTGCTGCTCGACATCGCCAACCGCTCGCTACCCGATGGCCGCGAGCCGATCACCTTCGGCGTATCCGAGCCGTTCATGACCACGATCACGATCTCGGCCTACGCCGCCCTGGTGCTGACCCTTCCGCTGATCCTCTACCAGAGCTACGCGTTCATCCTCCCGGCGCTCACCCAGCGCGAGAAGCGGGTGATCCGTCCGTTCCTGTTGATGGTGCCGGTCCTATTCATTGCCGGCGTCGTCTTCGCCTACTTCGTCATCTTCCCGGCGGCCGTCAACTTCCTCCTCAACTTCAATACCGACGAGTTCAATATCGAGGTTCGCGCCCGCGACTACTACAGCTTCTTCGCGATCACCCTGGGCGCGGTCGGGGTCCTCTTCCAGGTCCCGGTCGGGGTGCTCGCCGTCACCCGCCTCGGGATCGTCACTCCCGACCAGCTTGCAAAGAACCGCCGCTACGCGATCCTCGTGATCGCGGTGGTGGCGATGCTCCTGCCCGGTACCGACCCGGTGACGATGCTGATCTCAATGGTGCCCCTGATCGTGCTGTTTGAGGGGAGCGTGATCATGGCGCGGATCTTTGGCCGGCCGGTGGAGCGCTCAGCCGAGGCCGAGCTGAACGTCACCGAGCCCCCGCCGAGCGGGCCCGCTTAAGGCCACCTTGCGCTCCTTGATCTAGGCTTCCGCCTCCGATGCTTTTCGACCTCCGCAGTCCCGGCCGCCGCAACCTGATCAGGGTGGTCTACGCCGGCCTCGCCGTCCTCTTGGGCGGCGGGCTGATCTTCTTCGGCATCGGCGGCTCCGGCGGCGGTCTGCTTAGCGACGCCGGCGGTGGGGGCGGTGGGGGCGGCGGCAACCCCTTCGAGGACCAGATCAGCGATGCGGAGGCGAGGCTCGAGCAGAACCCCCGGGACACGGCCACGCTCGCCGAGCTGGTGCAGCTCCATTACCAGGCCGGCAGCAATCAGATCGAGGTCGACCAGGACACCGGCGCCCAGTCCCTGACCGAGGAGGGTGAGCAGCAGCTCGCCGAGAGCGCCGACGCCTGGGACCGTTACCTGAAGCAGACCCAGAAGAGCGGGGCACAGCCGGCGACCGGGGTCTCATCGATCGCGGTCCAGACCTTCTCGGTGCTGGCCGACGCTTCCTTCTCACAGGCGGTCGCGTCCACATCTGGCACCGAGGCGCTCGATCGCGCCAACGACGCGGTGACCAGCTGGACCGACGCGGCCGAGGCACAGCGGATCCTCGCCCAGGCCCAGCCGGCTGGGCAGGCGTACGCGAATCTCGCCTTCTTCCTCTATCGCGCCGGCGACATCGCCGGCGGCGACCAGGCGTCCGCCCAGGCAGTCCAGACGGCGGCTCCAAACGAGAAGGCCGCGATCGAACAGCAGCTGAAGCAGACCAAGAAGCAGGGTGAGCAACTAAGCGAGGCGATCGCCCAGCTCCAGAAGGAGCAGCAGCAAACCACTGAGGCGACCGGCGGGGCCACGGGTGCCAATCCGCTCGAGAGTCTCGGCGGCGGCGGCCTCAGTGGTCAGTAGCCCCTTCCTATAATTCTCAGCTCGCGCTCAGCGCGTCACAGGGCCGTTAGCTCAGCTGGTAGAGCAGGAGACTCTTAATCTCAAGGTCGCAGGTTCGATCCCTGCACGGCCCACTTGGAGAAAAGCCCGGCTAACGCGGGATTTTTTCTTGGTCGCGAGAGTCCCTTGCGACATTCAGAAGGCCCGGGGGCAACGGATTGGGCAACGTTTCTTGGGCCGGGGGGGTAGGCGGTGTTAGCGCCGCCAGTAGGTATAGATATCTGACAAGACCCGCCTGATTCCTCCCGGCTTGACATATGCCGATATCGGAATATGATTGCGCCATGGCACGAGCAGCGACGACGTCGGACGTCTTCAACGCGATCGCCGAGCCGCAGCGCCGGGAGATCCTGGTGCTGCTGCGGGCGGGTGAGGGGCCGGTGACCGAGTTGGCCCAGGAGCTGGGGATGACCCAGCCGGGGGCGTCCAAACACCTGCGGGTGCTCCGGGAGGTCGGACTGGTGCGGGACCGCAAGGCAGGCAAGCAACGCCTGTACGGCCTTGACGCCCGCGGGCTGCGACCGGTTCACGAGTGGACCGGCGGGTTCGAGCGGTTCTGGAACGAGAGCTTCGACCGGCTGGACGAGTACGTGCAGGACCTCAAGCAGGCAAGGCAGGAGGAGTAGCTGATGAGCGCGACGGGACGAGGAGCGCCGGCGCAGTCCGCGACGGCCGACCGCGAGATCGTGATCTCCCGGGTCATCAGTGCCCCACGGGAGCTGGTGTTCGAGGCGTTCACCGAGGTGCGGCACCTGTCGCGGTGGTGGGGACCGGAGGGGTTCACCACCACCACGCGGGCGTTCGAGTTCCGCGTCGGCGGGGAGTGGGACTTCGTGATGCACGGACCGGACGGGACGGACTACCAGGAGTGGATCTCCTGGACCGAGATCGCCCCGCCGGAGCGGATCGCGCTGCTGCACGGTGAGTCCCGCGGCGACCCGAACGCCTTCGAGTCGGTCTTGACGTTCGCGCCCGACGGCGCGGCGACCCGGATCGAGATGCGCACGGTGTTCCCCACCAAGGAGCTGCGCGACGAGGCGGTCGAGAAGTACCACGCGATCGAGGGCGGCCAGCAGACCCTGAGCAACCTGGCTGCCTACGTCACCGAGATCGTTCGGAAGGGAGTTGAGGACTGATGGCCGGGAAGGTGTTCTTCAGCGTGACGATGTCGCTGGACGGGTTCATCGCGCCCGAGGAGCGCATGGACGAGGCGATCCGGGCGATGGATGCAATGGGAATGGACGACGGCAGCGGCCACGACCCGGATGTGCAGCGCTGGATGGCGCAGTGGATGGAACTGCAGCAGTGGATATTCCCGCAGCGGTTCTTCCGGGAGAACCTGAAGCTCGGCGAGGGCGGCGAGGAAGGGCGCGACAACGACATCGTGCGGGAGACGTTCGAGCGCACCGGCGCGAGCGTGATGGGCAAGCGCATGTTCGACCCCGGCGAGCAGGCGTGGCCGGAGGAGGCGCCGTTCCACACGCCGGTCTTCGTCGTGACGCACGAGAAGCGTGACCCCTGGGAGCGGCCGGGCGGGACCACCTTCCACTTCGTCAACGACGGCATCGAGCCCGCGCTCGACCAGGCCCGCGAGGCCGCCGGCGACCGGGACGTCCGCATCGCGGGCGGCGGCGCAACGATCCTGGAGTACGTGAACGCCGGCCTGATCGACGAGTTCTCGATCGCGCTCTCACCCGTGCTGTTCGGCTCCGGAATCCGCCTGTTCGAGGGCGTGGACGCGGGCCGCGTGGCCCTGGAGCCGGTCCGCGCGGAGCCGACGCAGCGGGTGACCCACCTGACCTACGCAGTCCGGGAGCGGTAACTGTCTCGACCTCAGCGCTCCCCCGCCGAGGTCAGCAGCGCGGTGAGATCCTCGACGCTCTGAGCGTCAGGAAGGGCGAGCGTTCGGGCCGCGATCTCGGCCGCGCGCTCCTCCGGGAGGGACCTCACGGCGTTGTCGTGGAACTTCCTCGCCAGCTCCTCGTCGGACAGGGGGTTGCCGGGGCCGCCGCGGTTGACCTCGACGCGGGCCTCGAGTTCCTCGCCCGTGCGGGTGGTCACGCGCAGGACGGCGGGGAAGGCGTGCGGGAACGACGCGCTGCAGCGCTCGTCCTCGACGCAGCGCACCAGGGCGGCCAGGGCGAGGCGGCGGGGGTCACGGGCGGCGGCGTCGGTGAAGTCCTCGTGGGACACGCCGAGGCCGCCGCCGAGCAGCGCCGCGGCGACCGTGTAGGGGCCGCTGAACGCCGCGTGGTACCCGGAGGCCGGCCGTGCCTTGGCCTCGGGTGGCTCGGCGATCGTGCGCAGGACGGGCTTGGCGACGCCCAGCTCGATCGCTGTGACGTCGGCGGGGGCGAGCCCCTGGGCGCGCAGCCGCAGGGCGGCGTCCACGCCCGCGTGGGTGAAGTGGTTGCACGGGTACGGCTTGAAGACCACGCGCGGCAGCTCCCAGTCCGTGCCCAGGCCGCGGACGACGGCGTCCGGGTGGGCGCGGTCGCCGCAGAACGCCTGCAGGAACCCGAAGCGGCCCTCCAGCGCGGTCGGCGGGCCGGTGAGCCCGTGGCGGACCAGGTCGGCCCCTGCCACGCCGCAGCGCGCGGCCCAGCCGCAGTGGACCCGCTTGACGGTCCCGCCGGTGCGGTTGGCCTCCAGCAGGCCGGCGCCCATGCTGGCCGCGATGCCGGCGGCGGAGGCGATCCCCGCCTCGTCCTGCCCCTGCAGCATCGCCACGGCCACCGCGGCGCCGACCGCGCCGCAGATGGACGTCGCGTGCAGACCACGCTCGAAGAACACCGAGTTGCGCAGCTCCTCGTCGTAGCCGGGCGCGGTATTCAAGAACGCAAGCTCATCGAACGACCCGACGAATCAGAGGGTGGTGATTACTGCTTTGGACGAAAAGCAGTAGTTCTGCTTTGCATGGAAAGCAGCGGTGCGCTGCGAGATACTGCCGCGCGGCGATGGGAACTCACGAAAGGAGCAGGCATGGGCGGCGCGATCATCCACAGACCCGGTGAAGGCGAGCACATCGGCGGTCCGAGCGCAGTCACCATCAAGGCAACGAGCAACGACACCGCCGGGTCGTTCTATCTGGGAGAGGTAGAGGCAGCACCCGGCTTCCCCGGCCCGCCGCCGCACACGCACGAGCGTCTCCACGACATGATCTACGTGCTCGATGGCACATTGACGATCCGTCTCGGTGATCAGACGGTTGAGCTGGGAGCAGGGAGCTTCGCGTGCGTTCCGCCAGGAGTCGTCCACACACTCAGCAATCCGAGCGATCGGCCGGTTCGCTTCTTGAACTTCAATACTCCCGGCGGTTGGGAGAGCTACATGCGAGATCTGGCCGCGCTGCTTGCAGGGGGCAGCCCTACACAGGAGCAGATCGGCGAAATCGCCTCGCGATACGACTTCACTCCGGCGTAGTCGCTTTGGACGAAAAGCGACTATTCGCTTGGGATTACCCCGGTGACAGCGTCCGGAACAAGTCGCTTGGGGACCCGACCTGGGCCCATCGCGGCGCTCAAGTCCACCGGCCCGCCCTCGCTCGGCGACCCCACGAGTTCATAGGCGCTCGCGACGAAAGTCGAGGGCGGCGGCCATTAGAGCGTGTCGGGTCTTGACTGGAAATCGTGGTGTCGGCAGTTCGATTCTGGCCCTCGCCACTTCCGGCATGTAGGCGGCGGGTCACGCCAGCTGCTCGAGGATCCGGGCCGGGGGATGGCCCTCCAGCTCGAGGGCCTCCAGCACGTCGGCGCGCCTGACCTCGCAGAGGATGACGGGGGTGATGGCCCGGACCGTCGCGGTCCGGGGCACGTCGTGAAGGAGCGCAACTTCGCCGATCCACCCCCCAGGCCCAACCCTCCCCTCCACATTCCCGCTCAGCTCGACGGTGACCTCTCCCGCAAGGACGATCCCCATCGTGTCTCCAGGGGCGCCCTGCTCCCAGAGAGTCTCTCCCGCCGCAAGCTCACCGCGGCGAGCGCGATCGGCGAGCTGCCGGACCACCGTCGAGCCGAGGCGGGCGATCCAGGGCACGCCCTGGAGCGCATCGCGGAGGGACCCACTTGCCAGATCGGTGTCGGGGGACGGTGGTCGACGGACCAGCCCGGAGTGCTCGCTACCGGTGAGCGCCCAGACGAACTGGGACCGATCGAGCTCCAGGAGCCCGAGTGCGGTTCGAGCCCGGACGGTCGCCGTGCGCTGGATGCCGTGAAGGAGCGCGATCTCGCCGAACGATGCGCCGGAGCCGAGAGTGCGGAGGAGATGTCCCCCGGCGAGTACCTCGGCCGTTCCCGACTCGATCACGTAGAAGGTTCGGGCGTCTCGATCGCCTTCACGAATGACCTCCTGCTCGGGAGCGATTCGTCTTGGCTTCAGGGCCGCAGCCACCGTCTCCAGCTCGACCACCCGTAGCGCTGCTAGCAGTGGAACTCGTCGGATCAGCTCGATGCGCGCGACTCGGCGGCCTGCCGTCGAGTCGACCCGCGAGAGTTTCCTCCAGGCTGCCAGCGCGGCGAGAGCCGTGGCGGCGCCGGCGGCGGCGATGGCGCCCCGGGCGCCTAACGCGGCCGCGAGGACAGGCACCAGTAGCGTTCCACAGCCCTCAGCTCCCTGCTTCAGGGACTCGGTCACGGCGGTCATCTGGCCTAGCCGGCGGGCGTCCGCTACCCGCGGCAGAACGGCTGTGGCGGAGAGGTCCGCCAGCGCCATTCCGACACCCCATACAACGAGCAATACGAGCGCGGCCGCCGGCGTCGCCAGCGCAGCGACGCCGACCAGCGTCAGCCCGACCACCGCGAGGCTCGCGCCGAGAGCGGTCGCCAGTCGCGGGCTCCCGACGAGCAGCGAGGCTGCCGGCACCGCGATCAGGGCGCCGACAAAGGCCGCCGCCGCGAGCTCTCCGAATCCCGACGTGCCCATGTGAAGGAAGCCCTCCGCGGCGAGAACCGCGAGTCCGAGCCACGCGCCACGAACCGCCGTGCGGATTCCCGCCAGCTCGATCACCAGCCTTGAATCCGCGTGCCCGGCAATCGCGGCGAACGCCCTGAGGCCCTGGCGGGCGGCGGCGAGCACCCCGTCCCCGCCACCCGCCCCCGGCGGGGAGGGGCCTCCGGGCCTGCGGGCGATCACCTCCGTTCGGACGCCCAGGGCCCCGGTCAGCAACGCCGCGAACGCGAACAACGCCGTGGCGCCGGCGAATACCGCCGAGAGCGAGTTCGTCGCGATCAGCAGACCGCCGAGCACCAAGCCGGCGGCCTGCAAGACGGTCCGGGTCGTCGAGAGTACGCCGGCGATGGCCCCGAGCTCGTCGGGTGACCGAGCCATGAAGGGGAGAACGGCAGCCTGCGCGGGCCGATAGGCGGCGGCCACCGCAGCATCGACAGCGAGAATGGCTGCCACCGCGCCAAGAGGCCATCCGGCAGCGAGCGCGGCCGCGGCCGCCCCAACCACGATCGCCCTGCTCAGCGCCGTCACCGGCAGGATACGTTCGGGTGGTCGGTGCTCGCTGAGGGTGCCGAGGATGGGACCGGCGATCGCCGTCGGTAGGTATAGGACCGCGAGCAGCCCGACTGCCGCCTGGCCGCCCACCTCGAGCAGGTAGACGGCAAACGAGGCGGCGATCATCCATTCGGCGACGGTGACGGCAGCGAAGGCCGCCACGAGTAGGCGCCCGTCTCCACTTCGCAGGGCCTGCCGCCAGGCGCCTCCGATTTTCACCGGCGCATTGTTTCACCGGGTCAGGGGCTCGAGCCGGACTGCTCAATGAGCAGGGCGCGCAGGCTCTCGTGATCCTCCGCGCAGGCGGAGCACCCTTCCAGGTGCCCCCGCATGCCGGGGATGGCGGCGTCCGCGTCGGCTCCTCGGACCGAGGGTTGGGACAGCCGTTGGGAGAAGCCCGCCTTCCACCTTCGCCGCTCCTGGCCCCGGGAGGATTGTGGCTGCGCGCCTCAGCATCGTTCCCTCTCTGAGCCTCGAGGTCGAGCGACTCTTGCCTCTGTTGCATCGGCTAAACGCCGAGTGAACTGGCACCTGCTCGCCGAAGCGGCGCTCGAACGCCCGGTTTAGGGGGGCCCGTGCCTGGGCTGCTCTCGGGTCCATCCTGAGGCCCCCTCTCTGCCGAGGTTCGGAGTAGACACGTCGGAACCCTGTCCAACGTCCTTACCCAACTAGTAGGTGCCCACCTGAGGTCGCGTCTCGGCACCCTCTAAGCGTCCCCCACACACGCAAGCGAGGGCTTGCGTACACGGCGGAGCGAAATCAGCATGGATCCAGGAACCAGGATGATTGGCTACACGAGAGTCAGCACGACTGAGCAGGCCTCGGCCGGGAACGGCCTGAACGCCCAAGAGGAGGCGTGCGAAACACCCGAGCAGCCGCAAATCGCCGCAAGCGCAGACTCCGACTCTTAATCTCAAGGTCGCAGGTTCGATCCCTGCACGGCCCATCGACTCTCCTCCGCCGTCCGCGCGGCTAGCGCGAGAAGGCGCGGATCAGGAGCAGGAGGAGGACGGAGCCGCCGATCGCGATCAGCCAGGTGCCGAGGTCGAAGAACTCGTCGATCTCGCCGATGTCGAGGGCGGTGGCGATGAAGCCGCCGATCAGGGCGCCGAGGATGCCGATCGCGGTGGTGCCGATGCAGCCACCGGGCTCGGTGCGCCCCGGGATGATCGCCCGGGCGATCGTGCCCGCGAGCAGCCCCAGCAGGATCCAGCTGATGATCCCCACGGGCTAGCGGCCGTGCCGCTGCTGGCTGGCGGCGTGGTAGCGGATGTACCAGGCCAGATGGCGAGCGGCGCTGACACCTGCGTTGACGGGGGCGAGCAGCAGGTACACGGCCCGAACACTATTGACCGGGTCGGCGATTTTGGCTCCATATGCCGAATTTTCTTGCCGATCTTGCGGAAGCCGAAACGAACCCCCGGGGCGCATCGGGGCGCCCGAGCGCGCGTGTGTGAGCTTCTAGACTCCGCCCGGTGAACGTCGGAGTCATCGGGGTGGGTTACGTCGGGCTGCCGCTTGCCCTCGCTTTCGCGGAGGAGGGACACGAGGTCGTCGGCCTCGACGTCGACCCCCGCAAGATCGAGGCCCTGCGTGAGGGGCGCAGCTACATCGAGGACGTCCCCTCGGAGGTCCTCGCCAAGGTCTCGGAGCTGATCCAGCCGACCTCTCGCTACGCGGACCTCGTTCCCTGCGAGGCGGTGCTGGTCTGCGTGCCGACGCCGCTGACCAAGTCGCGGGAGCCCGACCTCACCCATCTGATCGACGCCGCCACCTCGCTCTCGGGGGTGTTGCAGGCGGGGCAGCTGGTCTCGCTCGAGTCCACCACCTATCCGGGCACCACCCGGGACCAGCTCCGCCCGATCCTCGAGGAGTCGGGCCTTGCGGCGGGGCGGGACTTCCACCTGGCCTTCTCGCCCGAGCGGATCGACCCCGGGCGTACCGACTGGACCATCCGCACCACCCCGAAGATCGTCGGCGGCCTCACCGACGCCTGCACCGACCGCGCCCGGGCCACCTACGGGGAGATCTGCGACGAGGTCGTCGCCGTCTCCGGCCCCGAGGCAGCGGAGCTGGCAAAGCTGCTCGAGAACATCTTCCGCTCGGTCAACATCGCGCTGGTCAACGAGTTGGCGATGCTCTGCGACCGGATGGGGATCGACATCTGGGAGGTCGTCGACGCGGCCGCCACCAAGCCCTTCGGCTTCATGCGCTTCGACCCCGGTCCCGGCATGGGCGGGCACTGCCTCCCGGTCGACCCCTTCTACCTCGCCTACAAGGCGCGCGAGCACGACTTCTACACCGAGTTCATCGAGTTGGCCGGAAAGATCAACCAGAACCAGCCCCGCTTCTGCGTCGAGAAGATGGAGCGGGCGCTGAATGATGCCCGCAAGCCGATGAAGGGCTCCCGGATCCTCCTCCTCGGGGTCGCCTACAAGCCCGCGGTCGCCGATATCCGCGAGTCGCCGGCGCTGAAGATGGTGCGGCTGGCGCACGAGCTGGGGGCGGAGGTCTGCTACCACGACCCCTACGTGGCTGAGCTCCCCGAGTTCGAGCTTCGCTCTGGAGACCTGGGCGAGGAGCTCAGTCGCTGCGACCTCGCCTGCGTGGTCACCGCCCACCCGGAGGTCGACTACGACAAGGTCGTCGCCGAGGCGCCCCTGGTGCTCGACTTCCGCGGCGTGATCCGCGACACCGAGGCGGCCAACCTGGTCCGACTGTAGATGGGGCGAAAGCTCTTCAACCGCCGCGGTCGGGCGGGTGCGCTCCGCGCCGAGCGGACCACGGTCGCACTGGCGGTGGTCGCGCTGGGCTCCCTCGGCGCCCTGCTGACCGGCGAGGTGCTGCGGCTGGCGAGGCGTCGCCGCGAGAGCGGCGAGGCGGATACGCCCGAGGGCTTCGTCGACGTGGCGGAGCTGGCGACGCGGGACACGATCGCGGTCGCCCGGCGCGGCCTCCGTGCCACCCCCCACCACGAGACGGTGCTCTTCAACATGCTCCAGGGTTTCCTCGGCGCCTTCGCATTCGCGCGGCTCTCGACCTGGGGGATGCGCCGCGGCTGGTGGCCGTTCAGGGAGGTCAATGTCGGCGGCCGCCACATCCATCACTTCGTCCCCGGGATCGTGCTCGCCTTCGCATCGGCGATCGCCGGAATGACCACCAGGGACGATGCGGTCGAGGCCGCCGCCGCGGTCCCCTTCGGGGTCGGAGTCGGACTGACCCTGGACGAGGCGGCGCTGCTGCTCGACCTCGCGCGACGTCTACTGGACCCGCGAGGGAGTGCTCAGTGTCCAGGTGAGCCTCGGCGTCACCGCCACCCTCGCGGCCTCGATCCTCGCCCTCCGAGTCTTCCGCCGCGGCGAGGAGAAGGGGGAGGAGGAGGGCCTGATCCCCCACGTCGAGCACGGCATCGCCAGTACCGGGGCGCTCGCTTAGGCCGCCGCGCGGAGGCGCGGCTCGGCCTCCTTGCCCATCCAGATCACCTGGTCGCGGCCGGGGCCGACGCCGACCAGCCGGATCGGGACGCCGAGGTGATCGCTGATCGCGGCGAGGTAGTCGCGCGCCTCCTGCGGGAGGTCCTCCTCGCGGCGGCAGTCGCCGATCTCGGCCTCGAAGCCGGGCAGCTCCTCGTACTCGGGCTCGACGGTGTGGATGATCGACTGGTGGTAGGGGAACTCGTCGAAGACCGCGCCCTCGGGATGGCGGTAGCGGACGCAGAGGCGGAGCGGGTCGATGCCGGCGAGGACGTCGAGCTTGGTCACCGCCAGGGCCGTCATCCGTGTTGAGGCGCACCGCGTAGCGCAGCGCCACCAGGTCGAGCCAGCCGGTGCGGCGCGGGCGCCCGGTGGTGGTGCCGACCTCGCCGCCGCGCTCGCGGAGCCGCTCGCCGATCTCGTCGGAGAGCTCGGTCGGGAACGGCCCCGCGCCGACCCGGGTCGCGTAGGCCTTGGCGATCCCCCAGACCTCGTCGATGTCGCCGGGGCCCGACTCCGGCGCCGATGCAGGCGGCGCCCGCGACCGGGTTGGAGGAGGTGACGAAGGGATAGGTGCCGTGGTCGAGGTCGAGCATCGTGCCCTGGGCGCCCTCGAAGAGCACGGTCCGGTCGCGGTCGAGCGCCTCCCAGCAGAGCTTCGCGGTGTCGGCGATGTGCGGCTCGAGCCGGTGGCCGTAGGTGACGTAGGTCTCGGTCATCGTGTGCAGGTCGAGCTCGGGGTCCTTGGCGAAGGGCCGGAGCATCTGCTGCTTCGGCTCCATCGCGGCCATGATCTTCTTGCGCAGGATCTTCTCGTCGAGCAGGTCCTGGACCCGGATGCCGAGCCGCGCCGCCTTGTCCGCGTAGCAGGGGCCGATCCCGCGCCGGGTGGTGCCGATCTCGAGCTTGCCCAGCTTCAGCTCGCCGGCCGTGTCGAGCTTCACGTGGTAGGGCATGATCAGGTGGGCGTTGGCGGAGATCCGCAGGCCGCTGACGTCGACGCCGCGGTGGCGGAGGTCCTCGATCTCGCCGGTGAGCACGCCGGGGTCGATCACGACGCCGTTGCCGATCGCGCAGGTCTTGCCCGGATAGAGGATCCCCGAGGGGATCAGGTGGAACTTGAAGACGTCGCCGTCGCGGATGATCGTGTGGCCGGCGTTGTTGCCGCCCTGAAAGCGGATCACCAGGTCGGCCCGCTCCGCGAGCAGGTCGGTGACCTTTCCCTTGCCCTCATCGCCCCACTGGGCGCCGACTATGACTATTCCGGGCATGACCAGGGGATTATGAGGAACGGGCGCCCTCGGGCGGGCCGGCGGCCTAGTGGTCCAGCGGGCCCAGCCCGGCGCCCCTGTGGTGCCACCGCCTGCCGAGCTCTCGCCGAGCGAGCCGGCGACTTCGGCGGAGACCCGGCAGGCGCCGGTCGTCGTCGAAGAGCGGCAGCGGATCGCCGCACATCTCGACCAGCCGGGAGACGACGCGCTCGCCGATCTGCTCCTCGAGCTCCGTCTGGTCGAGGTTGGTGGTCACGACCAGCGACCGCTGGGACTCGTAGCGCTCGTTGACCAGCGCGTAGAGCTGCTCGATCACCCACTCGGTGCGGCTTCTCGGCGCCGAGGTCGTCGATGTGGAGCAGGTCGACGGCGGTGAGCCGCTCGAAGAACTCGATGTAGGACTGCTCGCCGGCCTCGGCGTCGTAGGTGCGCCGGATCCGGGCCAGCAGCTTCGGCAGCGAGTAGATCGCCACCGAGCGCCCCGCCTCGAGCGCCAGCCGCGAGACCAGCATCGCCAGGGTCGTCTTGCCGGTCCCGGCGCCGCCGAAGAACCACAGTCCCCGCCCCGCGTCGAGGTTCTCGTCGATCCGGTCGGTGAACTCCCGCACCCGGCGGACGACGATCTCGTTGATCTGGGTGACCGGCGGGCGATCGAAGGAGACGCCGCGGTACTTCGCCGGGATCACCGAGGCGACCCCGCGCCAGCCGGGCCCGGGCGACGACCCGCTCGCGGCACTCGCAGGGGCGCGCGACGTCCTCGGGCCCGAGGATCCAGCCGGAGCCGTCGCAGACGCCGAGCGGGCAGGGAGCTCGGTCGCCGGCGTCGCGGCGCGGGCGGGCTCAACTCAGCCCTCCTCGGCGAAGCCGGTCGATCGGCGGGCCCTCGCCGGCGGCCTGCTCGACCGGCTGCTCCTCGCGGGCGCCAGGTCGGCGAACTTCGGGTAGTGGGCGAGGAAGACGAGCTTCGACCGTCCCGATCGGCCCGTTGCGGTGCTTGGCGATGATCAGCTCCGCCACCCCCGGCTCCTCGGACTCCGCGTTGTAGTACTCGTCGCGGTAGAGGAAGCCGACCAGGTCGGCGTCCTGCTCGATCGCGCCGGATTCGCGCAGGTCGGAGAGGATCGGCCGCTTGTCGGGGCGCTGCTCGGGGGCGCGGGAGAGCTGGGAGATCCCGATCACCGGGACCTCGAGCTCGCGCGGCCAGGATCTTCAGGCCGCGGCTGAACTGGGCCACCTGCTCGACCCGGTTGGCCCGGGGGTCGTCGGAGCGCATCAGCTGCAGGTAGTCGACGATCACCATCCCGAGCCCGTCGCTGCCGCGCCCCTTCTCCTGGGCGTGCAGGCGGCGCGCCTTCGCCCGCAGCTCGAGCATCCCGAGGTCGGAGGAGTCGTCGATCCAGAGCGGCGCCGACTCGAGCGGGTTGCAGGCCTTCACCACCTTCGGCCAGTCCGGCTCGCGACCTTGCCCTTGCGGAGCTTGTCGCCCTGAGATCCGCGCCTGGGAGGCGATGAAGCGGTGGGCGAGCTCCATCTCCGACATCTCCAGCGAGAACAGCGCCACCGGCCTCTTCTGCTTCAGCGCCACGTTCTCGGCGATGTTGCAGACGATCGAGCGATTTTCCCATCGCCGGCCTCGCCGCGATCACGATCAGGTTGCCCGACTGGAAGCCGCCGGTGATCTGCGTCGAGTTGCCGGAAGCCGGACAGGGTCCCGGTCGCGTCGGTGGTGCCCTTGGAGAGCGCCTCGAGCTTGTCGATCTCCTCGTGGAGGATCTCGCTGAGCTCGCGGAAGTCGGCGGCGCGCTCCTGGTGGGCGACCTGGAAGAGCAGCCGCTCGGCCTGCTCGACCATCTCGGTGGGCTCGCCGTCGCGCTCGGCGACCGACTGCTGGATCCGCTTGGCGGCGGCGTCGAGGCGCCGCATGAGCGCGTTCTGCTTGACGATCTGGGCGTAGTGGCGGGCGCTGCCGGGCGCCGGCACCTTCGCCGCGAGGCTGGCGACCACGTCGCGGCCGCCGACCGCCTCGAGGTTGCCGTGCTGGGAGAGGGCTTCGGAGACGGTGAGGGCGTCGACCGGGCTGGCGGCCTCGTTGAGGCGGATGATCGCCTCGAAGATCGTCCGGTGGCGGTCCCGGTAGAAGTCCTCGGCCTGCAGGTGAATATCGAGGATGACCGGCTCGATCGTCGCCTCGGAGACCATCATCGCCCCGAGCACCGACTCCTCCGCCTCGAGGTTCTGCGGGGGAACGATGCTCGTCTTGTCCGTGGCTGCCACTTTCCTCTCTCGCGCAGGGCGTCGCCGGCCGGCTGGCCCAGACCTGCCCTATTCGTAAGGGCCCAACGGAGTGTGATCTCCCCCGAGGCGGAAGCACCGTCTGGGCGAATCTCCAATAATCACACCCGGTTGAACGTCTGCAGCCGGGTTCGCCGGATTTCCGAACTTTCTTTTTCGGCGGCGCTACTTCGCCTCGGCGACGATCGTCTTCACCTTCGCGATGGTCCCGCCGCCGACCTCGACCTCGACCATGAAGGTCCCGGTCTCGCGGATCGGCTCCTCGAGGCGGATCTTCTTCCGGTCCACCTTCAGCCCGCGGGCGGCCTGGATCGCGTCGGCGATCTCGGCCGAGGTGACCGAGCCGAAGAGCTTTCCGTCCTCCCCGGCCCGGTGGTTGATCGTCAAGACGGTCTTCGAGAGCAGGCCGGCGGTCTCGTCGGCCCGCTCGGCGGCCTTCTCCTCGGCCGCCGCGGCCCGCTCGCGTCGGCGCCGGGCCTCCTCGAGAGAGGCGTCGGTCGCCGGCTGCGCGAGCTTCCGCGGGACCAGGTAGTTGCGGAGGTAGCCGGGCTTGACCTCGATCGCGTCGCCGGCCTCGCCGAGTCCCTCGACGTCCTTCAGCAGCACCGCCTGGGCCATCGGCCTAGCGCTCGCCGACGTAGGGGAGCAGCGCCAGCTCGCGTGCTCGCTTCACCGCCAGGGCAAGCTGCTCCTGGTGCTTGCGGGAGAGGCCGGTGACCCGTCGGGAGCGGGTCTTGCCGCGGTCGGAGATGAAGCGGTGCAGCAGGGTCAGGTCCTTGTAGTCGATGTGGTCGACCTTGAGGCGTGGTGTACTTGCGCGGCCGCCCGCGATCGCTGAGGCCGCGGCGCCTGCGACCGCCGCCGCCCCCGCCACCACCGGGCCTGATTGGTCTCTGCTGTCTTGCCATCGGGCGCGAATGGTACAGACGACAAAGCCCCGCCGAAGCGGGGCTCGTCTACCGGTTGGGGATCGGCCCTAGAAGGGGATGTCGTCGTCGGAGCTTGCCGGCGCTGACCTTCTCGCCCTCGAAGTCCGAGGTGTCGGCCGGAACATCGGAGCTCGGCTGGAAGCCGTTGCCACCGCCGCCGCGGGATTGTCGCCGCGCGAGCCGAGGAACTGGACGCTGTTGGCGATGATCTCGACCGCCTGGCGCTTCGTCCCGTCCTGGGCCTCCCACTCGCGCCAGTCGAGGCGCCCCTCGACCGCGACCGGGCGGCCCTTGGAGAGGTAGTTGGCGCAGTTCTCGCCCTGCGCGCCCCAGACGGTGACGTCGAAGTAGTTGGGCTTGTCGACCCACTCGCCGCTGGCGCCGTCCTTGCGGCGGCTGTTGACGGCCACGCGCAGCTTGCAGACCGACGTCCCGCTCGGGGTCGAGCGCAGCTCGGGGTCGCGCGTGAGATTCCCGGTGATCACCACCGACGTTGATGTTCGACGCCGGCCAAGTGTCAGCTCCCTTCTTTCGATTCCGAACTTCGATCTTAAGCGGCCGGTCGGCGGTTCTCTTCCCCCGGGCAGGGAGAAACGCCGGAAACTGCGCGATCGCCTAGCGCAGGACGTCGCTCCTAGAGCTGCCGCCCAGGCGATCGCGGGCGGGTCGCCGCTCCCTCGCGATCGGGCGGTCGCGGCGGGGGCGGCGCTCGCGGCGCTCGTCGCGATCAATGCGATCAGAGCTGATCTCGGCGGGGCGCTCGGCCGCGGGCGGGGGGTTGGTGGTCGTCTCGGGATCCACCTTGAAGATCCGGAAGCGCAGGGTGCCGTCGGAGATCTTCAGGCTGTGGTCGAGGCGCTCGAGCAGGGCGGGCTCGCCCTGGAAGCGGTAGTAGCGGTAGTCGGCCTCGTTCCGCTGGCGGATCTCGTAGGCGAGCTTCCGCATCCCCCAGGAGTCGGCGCGGTCGAGGGTGCCGTCCGACTCGATCTGCTTGCGGACCTCGTCGGCGACCCGGTCGCGGTCGCTGTCCGCGGCCTCGGGGTCGAGCATCAGCACCAGTTCGTAGTGACGGTTCATCGCGGCGTGGAACTATAGGGCCGAGGGGAGAGAAGGGCCGATTTGGCGGCTCAGGAATGCGTGTCGGGATGGCGGATTCAGGTGGTCGAGTGCCGGGAGGGCGGCGGCGATCGCGGCGGCGGCGCTGGCTGCGATCGCGGTGCTCCCCGCCCTGCTCGGAGGCAGCGAGCCGCCGCCGCTGCCCGCGGACGTCGGCCTTGCGCCGGCTCCGCGCCTGCGCTTGCCGATTCGCCGCCGGCTCCGCCAGCCACCGGCTCGAGCCGCCGCGACAGCGCGAAGCGAGTCAAGGCCGACGAAGCGTGCGAGCGATGAGGCCCGGTCGAGCCGGCAGCGCCGGCCGCCGCCGCTCGCGCCGCGATCGACGGCCGTCCGGATTCCCCGCCGGTCCCGACCCCCGCGCTGAGTGCGCCGGTCTACGTCTATCCGGTCGCGCCCACCTCGTCCCGATTCGGCTTCGAGCGCTAGCGCCTCTCGACCGCGGCGTCGAGTCTCGCGGATTCCGAGACTCGCAATGCGCTAGCCGCCCGGCCGTTTAGCGCCGACCCGCTCGGCGACTTCGCCGGATGTCGGCCATCTGCTCGTCGACCCAGTCGCCCGGGTCGCGCGCGGTGATGATCTCCTTGAGGCGCTCCGCGCGGAGCCGCCTCTCCTCCGGCTCCATCGTCAGCGCCCGGTGGATCGTGTCGGCCTGCTCCTGGATGTCGAACGGGTTGACCGAGAGGGTGCAGTCGCCGAGCTCCTCGTGGGCGCCGGTGTTCTCGGAGAGCATCACGACGCCGTTCGCGGGTGTTGAGCGCCGGCGCCTCCTTTGCGACCAGGTTCATCCCGTCGAACAGCGAGTTGACGATCAGCAGGTCGAAGTGCTTGTAGCGGGCCACCGCCTCGGGGAAGTTCTCGTAGATGCGCAGGTCGATCGGCATCCAGTCGGTGGTCCCGTGGCGGTGGTTGACGACCGCGACCAGCGCCTCGATCCGCTCCATGTACTCGGCGTACTCGGGAACGTCCAGGCGGGAGGGCTGCAGATGGGCGATGAAGGTGACCTTCTCGCGGAACTCCGGGTACTGCTCGAGGAAGGTGTCGAACGCCGAGAAGCCCCGCAGGACGTTCTTGGAGAGGTCGGCGCGGTCCACCCGGATGATCAGGTAGTCGCGGCGGCGGCGCAGCAGCTCCTCCTCGTACACGGCCACCTCCTCGGACTCCGCGGCCCGGTAGAGCCGGCGGGTGTCGATCGACAGCGGATAGGCGCGCACCCAGGTCTCGCGGCCCTCGTGGAGGACCGCATTGCGCTCGTAGTCGACCTCGAGCTCCATCAGCTCCCGGCAGCACTGGAGGAAGTTGCGGCAGTAGGCGGTGGTGTGGAAGCCGATGATGTCGTTGGCGAGCATGCTCCGGTAGATCTCCTCGCGCCAGCGGTTCGGGAGGATCCGCCAGGAATCCGGCTGCGACCAGGGGATGTGGACGAAGTAGTGGAGGAAGGCGTCGGGCCGCGCCTCCCGGATCAGCCCGGGGCAGGTGTAGAGGTGGTAGTCGTGGAGCATCACCACCGGTTCCTCCTGGCCGTCGATCGCCTTCACGGTGGCCTCGGCGATGTCGGCGTTGACGACCTTGTAGCCGTTGCGCCAGGCCTCGACCTCCTCCCGGCGGATGTCCGGCGCGTTCGAGAGGTCCCAGAGGTAGTGCTGGATGAACCAGAGGATCGGGTTGGCGATCATGTTGTAGAAGCGGTCGTAGGCCTCGGGCCTCGAGGCGACCATGATCGTCTCGTAGGAGATCCCGTCGAGCTCGATCGTCACCGGCTCGCCCCCCGCCTCCCTGGCGACGACGACGTCCTCCTCGGTCATCGCCGAGGCGATCCAGAGGGCCTTGCGATGCGAGACCAGGCCGGAGAGCGCGGTCACCAGCCCGCCACCGCCGCGCCGGGCGAATCGCACGTCGGTCGCGTCGCGGGCGAACTCGGCCGGGCCGCGGTTGGAGACGATCGTCAGGGGGCGGTCATCGGGCACGCGACCACTCGTGTAGCCAGGGTGACCGGGTCAGCGTGCGCGGATCGCTAGCTCAGCTCTCGAGTGCGGTGAAGATCCGCAGCCAGTCGAGCAGCAGGCGCGGGGTGAGGAAGCGCTCGCGGGTGCGCTCCTTCCCGGCACGACCCAGGCGCCGGCCCAGCTCGGGGTCGGAGAGGATCTCGATCGAGCGCCTCGCCGCCTCCTCCGGGGTCGAGACCAGGTAGCCGTCCTGGCCGTCGACGATCTGGAGCGGAATCCCGCCGACGTTGCCGCCGATCGTCGGCCTTCCCTTCCAGAGCGCTTCGGTCACCGTCAGCCCGAAGCCCTCGCGGATCGACTTCTGGATCACCACGTCCGACTGCGACTGGAAGGCGTTCACCTCGATTGCCCCGACGTTGTTGAGGTTGTTGAGGATCTTGATGTCGGGGTCGCCGCCCGCGTACTCGTAGGTGCGCTGGAAGAACTCCCAGCCCTCCGGGTCGTCGGTCGCCATCGAGCCGACCAGGGCGAGCTGCACCTCCGGCAGCTCCTTGGTCACGATCCTGTAGGCGTCGATCACCCCGATCGGGTCCTTCCAGGGGTCGAAGCGCGAGACCTGGCAGATCAGCGGGCGGTCGACGTCGATCCCGAACTGGTCGCAGACGTAGGAGGCGTCGTCGGGCGAGAGCGCCATGTTCTTCGGCGACAGCGGGTCGATCGCGGGGGGGACGATCCGGACGCCGCCGTGCCCGTCGAGCCCGTCGGGCACGTACTGCTCCATGTGCCAGACGGTGGCGTCGTACTCCGAGATCAGCGGGCAGCAGCCGCTCGATCGGATCGGGATTCGGCTCGGAGAGGTCGATGTGGCACCGCCACACCCAGTGCTGGCCGTGGTCCGGCGCGTAGTGGCGGATACCGACCGGTTGCGGGTCGTGGATGATGATCACGTCCCACTCGCCGTCCAGGCTCCGGGCGTTCATCTCGTTGTACTGGTCGAACAGCTCCCAATCGCTCGAGGTGAGCGACTTCGGATCGCCCTGGAGCGAGTTGTGGAGGAGCTTGGTGGCGTTGAAGAACTCCTCCCGGCCCATGATCACCTGCCAGGAGACATCCAGGCCGACGTCCCGCATCAGCGGCACGAGCGAGTAGAGGATCTCCGAGACCCCGCCGCCGAAGGCGGTGGCGCTGACGTGCAGGACCCGCTTGCCGTTCAGCCCCTCGGCGAGCGCGCGGATCTCCTGGACCACGCCGCGCCCGGCCAGGTGCGTGTAGTCGGCCAGCGACTTGTTGCCCAGCGCTACTTCCTGGAGCACGGTGCCCCCACCACGGATCGTCCGTTCAAGCGCCGAAACCTACCGGGAGCGCGCGGTCAGCCGCTCGATGCCGTGATCCACCGCCGTGCAGATCGCTGTGTGAAGCTCCTGCGTTGGCAGCGCAGACGCACGAGATCTGGAACTCGTGGGTCGCCCCGAGCAGGGGCCGCCCCGCCAGGTCCCGCCCGTAGGCGTCGGTGACGACGGCGCCGGCCTCCTCCAGGCAGAGCGCCGCCGCCGCCAGGTCGTAGGGCGAGTTGTTGAGGATCGCGCCGCCGCCCACCCGCTCGAACTCCTCGCGCATCCCCGGGACGTCGTCGACGATCCGCGGGCCGGGCTCGATGTAGGCGTCCAGCTGGCCGGTGGCGACCCGGGTCATGTCGTAGGTGGCGGAGCCGAGCTCGAAGCTGGCGCCGCCCACCGATGAGGCGTCGACCAGCTCCGCCAGCACCTCCATCAACGCCAGCGCCGGGCGCCCGCGCAGCCCGTAGGTCCAGAACATCCGCTCGAGGGAGCGGTTTCCGGAGAGGCGGGCGGCCGGCTCGAGGCCGGCGCCGCGCTCGGCGACGAAGGTCGCGCCGCCCTTCAGCTCGCTCACCACGCCGACCCGGACGTCGCCCATCGTCGGCTCCGAGTCGAGGCGGGCGGCGGCGACCGAGACGCAGCAGGACTCGAACCCCGCCAGGGCGGGCCTGGTGCCATCGATCGGGTCGACGACCAGGACCCACTCGGCGCGATCGCCCGCGGCGGAGACCATCCCCCTGTCCTCCGAGTAGAAGGCCACCTCGGGAGCGCGCTCGGCGAGAAAGGCCTCCATCCGCGCCTCGGCGCGCTCGTCGATCGCGAAGGTGACGTCTCCCCCCTCGGCCTCGCCGGCGTGGACGCGGCCGTCGTGGGCGCCGAGCTGAGGCAGCACCTCCTCGCGGAGGGCGGCCGCGAGGTCGACGCAGAGTTTGGTGATTGACGGCTTCGCCACTAAACGGGTCGCGCTGGCGCGCGCCCTCGCATCACGCTACCTGGCGGGCTCGAACGCCACGTCAGCTCCAAGGTCGCGCGCCCTATCGAGCTACGCGCTCGGGCCGCGGCTCGAGCTCGACGTCGATCTCCTGCTCATCTCCGTCGCGGAGGATCAGGAGGGTCACCGTCTGCCCCGGGCGCTGCCGCGAGATCAGCTCGGCGAGATCGCTCTCGGCCTTCAGTCGCTGCCCGTTGACCGCGATGATCACGTCCCCGCCGGTCCTGATCCGGGCCCCCTGGAAGGTCTCCTGCCCGGTAGCCCCCTCGATCCCCGCGTCGTCGGCGGGACCACCCGGGACCACCTCGGAGACCAGGGCGCCGGTATCGGTACCGAGGTTGAGCTCGTCGGCGAGCTGGGGCCAGATCGCCTGGGTGGTGACACCGAGATAGGCGTACTCGACCTTGCCGCTCTCGCGGAGCTGGTCGAGCGAGTAGCGGATCGCGGTCACCGGGATCGCGAAGCCGACCCCCGAGTTGGTGCCGGAGGAGCTCTCGATCTGCTGGTTGATCCCGATCACCTTGCCCTCGGCGTCGATCAGCGGCCCGCCCGAGTTGCCGGGATTGATCGAGGCATCGGTCTGGATCGCGTTGTCGACCGTGAACTGGGTGAGCGAGTTGATCGAGCGGTCGGTGGCGGAGATGATCCCGATCGAGAGCGACTGCTCCTCGCCGAAGGGGCTGCCGATCGCCGCCACCGGCTCGCCGACCGCGAACTCGTCGCGCTCGGAGAGCCCGATCGGGTGCAGGTTGAGACCCCCGGGATCGACCTTGATCAGGGCGATGTCGGCGTCGGGGTCGAAGCCGACGATCTCGGCCGAAACCCGGTTGCGGTCGCTGAACTCGACGTAGACCTGGCCGGCGGGCTTCGGGTTGCCGCCGCCGTTGTTCTCGCCGCCGGTGGTGACCACATGGGCGTTGGTGAGGATCTCGCCGCCGTCCGAGATCACGAAGCCCGAGCCCTGGCCCGCCGCCGCGCCGACGTCGGCGGTCGAGCCGCCGCCGAAGATCGAGAGCACCGTGACCACCCCAGGGGCGTCCCGCTGGTAGATCTCCGCCGGGCTGAAGTCGCCGCCGCTCGGCGCGACCACCGCCTCGGTCGTGCTGGTCGAGGTCGAAGCCTGCCCGGACTCTTTGTCGTCATCGCCGCCGCCGCCGCAACCCGAGACGAGCGCCGCCATCAGCGAGGCGGCGGCGAGCATTGGAGCCGGTCTCATGCCGCCAACCCGAATCTAGCGGCGGCGGCTCACGCCGCCAACCCGAATCTACGGCGGCGGCTCACGCCGCCGCCTCTGCCGGCTGGCGCTGCGGGCGGCGGTCCCGCGCCAGGGGCAGGAAGAGGGTGAAGGCCGTGTAGCCGCGCTGGGAGACGGCCTCGAGCGATCCACCCATCCGGTCGGCGAGTTCCTGGGCGATCGCCAGACCGAGGCCGGAGCCGGTAGCGGTGTCGCCGCTGTAGAAGCGGTCGAAGACCCGATCGAGGGCACGGGCGTCGAGCCCCTTGCCGTCGTCGCCGACGATCAGCTCGGCGGCGCTCGCGCCGCGCACGGCGGTGACGTTCACCTTCGTGCCCTCGGGGGTGTGAGTAAGCGCATTGTCGAGGAGGATACGGATGATCTGCGCGACCCGATCGGGGTCGGCGAGGGCGATCGCCTGGCCCCGTCCCCTCACCTCGAGCTGGGACTGATGGTGTTTGGCCGCGGGCCTGAACTCGGCGGCGATGTCGCGGGCCAGCTCCTTCAGATCGACCCGCTCGCGCTGGAGCTCCATCACGTCGGCGTCCAATTTCGAGAGGTCGAGCAGGTTGGCGGTCAGTTTTTGGAGGCGCTCGATCTGCCCCCGCATCTCGGCGACGAAGGCCCGGCGCTCGGCGGCGCTCGGGTTCTCTGTCTCGAGCAGCTCGACGAAGCCGCCCAGCGAGAAGATCGGGGTCCGCAGCTCGTGCGAGGCGTTGGCGATGAACTCCTTCCGGGCGCGGTCGAGACGGGCGAGGTGTCTCTGCATCTCGTTGAAGGTGCGAGCGAGCTGCCCGAGCTCGTCCGAGGAATCGATCGGGATCGTCCCGCCGAAGTCGCCCTCGGCGACCTGCTCGGCCGCCTGGCGCAGCCGCCGCAGCCGCCGAGAGGCGGCTCCAGCGGCCCAGAACCCGGCCAGCGAGGCTCCGACCAGAGCGATCGCCCCTGCGATCAGGATCTGGCGGCGAATCAGGGCGACGTTGTCGTCCACCTCGGCCAGGGGGCTGGAGAGCACCGCGACCCACTCCGTCTGGCCGGCTGCCTCGATCGGCACCGACGAGGTGCCGACTCGGTTTCCCGCCACCGTCTCCACCCCGGAGGTGACCTGGCCCTCAGCGGCGGCGGCGTCGGCGGAGAGGTAGTCGCTCTGGATCGCGGTCGACTCACCCTGGGAGTCGGCGATCACGAAGGCGGGCACCGGGGTGCCGCTTTCGTCCCGAACCGCGAGCAGGGTCACCCGGCTCTCGGTCGCCTGCCCGATGCTCCGCACCAGCTCTCGCACCTGCTCCTCGGGGGCGCCACTCTGGAGGGCGCGGGCCAGCCGCGGCCCCTGCTCGTCGCCGAGCCGCTCGAGCCGGCGCAGCTTCTCCGCGGTGAGGCTGGATTCGAGCTGGGGGACGACGTAGAGGTAGATGAAGCCGATCGCCGCCGCGGTGATCGCGAAGATCAGCAGGACCAGTCGGTTTCGGAGGGTGTCGAATCTCAATCGCGGTCAGCGTCCCGGAACCGGTAGCCGACCCCCCGCACGGTGAACAGGTACTCGGGATGCTTGGCGTCGCGCTCGAGCTTCTCTCTCAGGTGGCGAATGTGGACGTCGACCGTGCGTGGATCGCGGTAGGTCGAGTCGCCCCAGACGTGCTCGAGCAGCATCTCCCGGCTGAAGACGCGGCCCGGGGAGCTGGCGAGCGCCGAGAGGATCTCGAACTCGACGTAGGTCAGCTCCACCGGCTCTCCCCGTACCTCGGAGGTGCGGCGCTCGGGATCGATCTGGAGCTCGCCCGCCCTGATCGGCTCCTCGCCGACCGGACCCCCCGCGGCCATGCCGCCGCGGCGCAGCGCCGCCTTCACCCGGCTTCGGAACTCGCGAACCGAGAACGGCTTGGTGATGTAGTCGTCGGCGCCCATCTCGAGGCCGACGACCTTGTCGATCTCGTCCCCCTTGGCGGTGAGCATGATGATCGGCACCTGGCTGCGCGTCCGCATCCGCCTGCAGACCTCGATCCCGTCGAGCTTCGGCAGCATGATGTCGAGGACGACCAGGTCGAAGCGCTGCTCGGCGAAGCGGTCGAGGGCCTCCTGGCCGTCGACCGCCGCGACTACCTCGTAGCCCTCCTTGCGAAGCGGGTAGGTGAGAAGGGTCTGGACTGCCTGCTCGTCGTCGACGAGCAGAATCCGCGCCTGTCCACGCGCCATGCTTGAAGGTTAGAAGGCGGGTTAAACCGAAATGCCTGCTCGCAATCAATGACTCGTCCAGCCAGATGAGTACCCACGACCATGCACGCCTGGATGACGGCCTGGCCGTCGCATCTCGGCGTCCTCGGGCTCGCGCTTGCTGCAGCAAGCGCTTCGCCCTGCGTCCACCGATCTGCTCGGCCACGCCCGCCCCAGGCGCACAGCGCCGTGGCGTCACTCATCTCATGATCGATCTGCGCCTCTGGAGAGCAGCCCTGCTGCCGATTCCCATCGTCGTCCTGGTGGGGATGTTCTCGCTGCAGGAGGTGCCGCCGCCCCTCCAACAGGGGCTTCCTCCCGACGCCTTCGATGGAGAGGCGGCGAGCTCGCTTGCGGAGGAGCTGGGGAGATCGGCCGCCGACCCCCGCCCCGGCTCCGATGCCGATGAGCAGCTGGGCGAGCTGGTCAAGGCGCGCTTCTCGGCAATCGGCGGGCTCACCCTCTCCGAGCAGCGCTTCGAGGGCTCCTTCGACGGCGATGACGTCGAGCTGCGCAACCTGATCGGGGTGCTCCCGGGACAGTCCAATCGCCAGGTTGCCCTGATCGCCTGCCGCGATGCGGCCCAGGGCAGCGGCGCAGCCACCACCATCGCGTCGACCGCAGCGCTGCTGGAGATCGCCAACGCCTTCTCCGGCTCCACCCACAGCAAGACGCTGGTCTTCGTCTCCACCGACGGCTGCGGGCTCGGCGCCCTCGGGGCGCGCCGCTTCGTCCGCGACTACACCGGTGCGGACCTGCTCGACGGGGCGATCGTCCTCAGTCAGCCGGCCTCGCCGGACCCGGAGCCGCCGCTGGTGATCCCCTGGTCCATCGGTCCCCAGAGCACCGCCAGCCAGCTGGCCGAGACCACCAAGCGGACGATCTCCGAGGAGACCGGGATGCCGCCCGGCGACGAGGGCCCCCTCGACGATCTCTTCCGGCTGGCGCTACCGGCCGCAATCGGCGAGCAGGGGCCGTTGATCGAGGGGGGCCTGGATGCGATCCGGATCTCCTCCTCGGGCGAGTTGCCGCCGGCGGCCGCGGACGATGAACCGGCCAACCTCGACCCCGATACCCTCGATCGCTTCGGACGCGCCTCGCTCTCCCTGGTGCTGACCCTCGACGCGGCGCCGGGCGCCCTCGAGCACGGCCCCAGCGCCTACATCGGCCTCGCCGGCAACCTGCTTCCCGGCTGGACCCTGTCGCTCCTGGCGCTCGCCCTGCTGCTGCCGGTGGCGGCGACCGCCGCGGTCGGGCTCTCGGCCTCGGCCCGGAGCCCCGCCGAGGCGGTCCGGGGGCTGATCTGGGTCGGTATCCGCGTCCTCCCCTTCGTCGCGGCGCTGGTGGTGACGGACGCGCTGATCGTGGTCGGGCTGTTGCCCAGCCCCGCCTTCCCCTTCGACCCGGCGACGGAGTCGCTCGGGGTGGTGGGATCGCTGTCGGTGCTGGCGGCCGTGGTGGCTCTCGGTGCCGCCGCCTGGTTCCTGCGGCCGCTCCGCCCGCCGGCCCAGGGCGCGGCGGCGACCGCGCGCCCGGCGGCGCTGCTCGTCGCCGCTCTCGCGGGGCTGGGGATCTGGCTCGACAACCCCTATCTGGGGCTGCTGGTGAGCCTCGGGCTCCAGGCCTGGGTGCCGGCCGCCGCCCGCACCGGGGCTGGGCGCCTGGCCCCGACCGCATGGATCCTGGTCGGGCTGATCCCGGTGCTGCTCGCGATCGCCGATCTGGCCGGCCGGTTCGGCGTCGGTCTCGGCGTCTTCAAAGACCTCTTGCTGATGTTCAGCGGTGACCAGATCGGCGACCTGCCCGCCCTGCTCGTCTGCGTTATCGCCGGAGCGGCGCTGGCGATCATCGCCACCGCCGGCCGCGGCCCCTCGCCGGCCTCGCCGGAGATGACGATCGAGGTGCGCCGCGGGGATGGCGAGCCTTCGCCGCCGCCGGAAGCGGCCGAGGAGCCGGAGGAGGAGGACGCTCAGCCGGAGCCGGACGAGCCGGAGCCCGAACCCGCCGAGCCCGAGCGCGACCCTCGCCTTTGGTCGAAGCCGACCGGCTCGAGCTCGCCGCCGCCGGGCAGGCGGAGGCTGACGCCCTCACCGTCGGTGACGTAGCCGATCTCGGTCAGCTCGAGCCCGCCCGCGCCGACCGCCGACCGGGCCTCGTCCAGCCGCTCGGGAGGCAGGGTGGCGAGCAGCTCGAAGTCCTCGCCGCCGAGGGCCGCCAGCTCCACCGCCCCGCCGCGGCGGTCGACCTCGGCCACCCCCTCGGCGAGTGGGACTCGGTCGAGCTCGATCTCGATCCGGCGGCGGCTCGCCGTGGCGATGTGACCGGCGTCGGCCCCGAGGCCGTCGCTGAGATCGATCATCGAGGTCGCCCCCGCCTCGGCCAGTGCCCTGCCAGCCGCCAGCCGCGGGCGGGGGTCGAGCTGGCGGGCGAGGAGGGCATCGCGCCGCTCCGGCGAGATTCCCTCCGCTTTGGTGCCGCTGAGCAGCTCGAGTGCGGCGGCCGCTCCGCCGAGCTCGCCGGTGATCGCCACCAGGTCGCCCGCTCGCGCACCGGCGCGCGTCAGCAGGGGCGCGCCGTGCTCGTAGCCGACCGCGGTCGCCGCGAGGAAGATCTGGGGGGCGGCGACCAGGTCGCCGCCGGCGACCGAGACTCCCTCGCGGGCAGCGACCGCGGCGATCCCGTCCGCGATCGCCAGCAGCGTCTCGTCCTCGGCCTCGATCGGGGCGCCGAGAACGACGTAGGCCTCGCCCGCCGTCGCGGCCATCGCAGCCAAGTCGGAGAGCGTCGCCGCCAGCCCCTTCCGCCCGACCGCCTCGGGCGGGAACTCCGGCAGCGTGAAGTGGACCCCCTCGACGATCGCGTCGACGGTGACCGCCGCCGCGCCGTCTCCGGGCTCGATCACCGCGGCGTCGTCGCCGCTTCCCACCCGGACCCGGGGCCCGGTCGCCGGCAGCCGCTCGGTGATCGCCGCGATCAGGTCGAACTCGCCGCGCGCCATGTCCTCCAATCTAAGGCCGACTCCCAGTCCACGCCGCGGACGATCGGCGCGCAGACCAGGACCAGGTAGACGAGGAGCAGCAGGTTGCGCCCGGCGATCCGCCAGACGAAGTCGGCGTGCAGGTCGCCGATCGCGTCGTCGTAGTGTCGAAGCGCGAGCTCGGTGAGGACGAGCGCCGCGAGCAGGACGAGGTTTTCCCGCCCGAGGCCGTAGGCGGCGGCCGAGAGCGGCAGCAGCCAGAGCAAGAACTGGGGTGAGAGGACGGGGTAGAGGACGACGATCGCCGCGAGCAGCGCGGTCGCCCACGGGAGCCAATCGACCCGCCGTAGCCAGCCGGCGAGGAGCACCACCAGGTAGAGGCAGACCATCACCGCCAGCGACACCGCCCGGGCGAGGTCGGCGCCGGTCGCGACGACGTTCCAGCTGCCGTTGGTGAAGTCGCTGTGGACCTCTGCACCAACCATGTTGGAGACGACGAACGGGGTGGCGGCGATCGTCTCCACCTGGAGGGCGCGGTCGGTCTGGTAGGTGATCGCGGAGGCGAAGTGATCGCCCCAGGCGACCACCACCGCCAGCGCCACCAGCAGGGGGATCGCCCCAGCGACCGCGACCCGGCGCCGGTGGCGCTCGCCTCGCAGCAGCGCCGGGAAGAGCAGCAGCGGGAAGGCCTTCACCGCCGCCCCCGTGGCGAGCAGCGCCGACCAGCCGGCGGAGCGGCCGCGGCCGCGCGCGAGCACCGCGGCCAGCACCAGCAGTGCGGGGACGAGGTCGAAGCGCGCCAGCGCCAGCGGCGCCTCGTCGATGATCGAGTCGGCGAGGACGATCCCGGAGAGGGCGACGATCCCGACCGTGTAGACGCCGAGCGCCCCCAGCACCCGCCGCTGATCTCCGGGCAGGGCGAGCGCGAGCAGCAGGACGATCGCGAGGTCGAAGGCGATCATCTCCCACTCGAAGGCCTCGATGTAGTCGTCGATCCCATCGCCGATCAAGGCCGGGCCGACGATCAGGGGGATCGAGAGCGGCGGGTACTCGAGCTCCTGGTCGTCGTAGGGACGGTCGCCATGCTCGATCGCCTCGGCTTCCGGGCCGAAGTCGCGCTCGAGAATCGACGACCAGGAGCCAACCGTCGGAGCAAGCAGCGCCAGGTGCAGAGCGCAGACGCAGACCGCCGCGATCCCCCTGGCTTCCCTGGTCACGGGATGATGAGGTTCGTGGCCAAGGCGGAGATCAAACTAGAGGTGAGGCTGACGCCGCGCGCGGGTCGCGACGAGATCGGCGGCCGCCGCGAGGGCCTCCTCCAGGTCCGGGTGAAGGCGCCGCCGGTCGACGGAAAGGCGAACGAGGCGCTGCGCAGGCTGATCGCGAAGCGCGTCGGCGTCCCGAAGAGCCGGGTGAAGTGATCGAGGGCGGGAGTCTCGACAGCTGGCGGGCTAGGGACGCCGACCCGGTGCGCGGGCCCCGCCCGGCTCAGAGGCCGGTGCCGCCGCTGGGCGGCGGTTCGACCGGCGGCGGCGCCGGCGCTGGAGCCGGGGCGGGCTTCGGCTCCGGCTTCGGCGGCAGCGTCTGGCCGCGGCCGGGCGCGTAGGCGCCATCGTTAATGCTGGCGTCCTCGTAGGTACTGCCGCCGTAGCTGTAGCTGCTGCTGCTGCTACTGCCGCAGCTGTAAGAGCCCTCCGAGGCGCCTGACCCGACCGAGTAGGAGTCCTCGCAGTAGCTGCTCGAGCTGTCCGAGGTGTACGAGCCATGGAAGGGGATCCACTCGACCGGGTCGTTGGGCTCGGGGAACGGCTGGCAGTGGCCCTCCAGGGCGACCTCGCTGTAGTCGTGCCAGATCTGCGCCGGGAAGGTGCCGCCGGCGACGGAGATCCCGTGGACCGAGGACATCGATTGCAGGGCGTCCGGGTAGCCGACCCAGACGGCCGTCGCCATGTAGGGCGTGTAGCCGATGAACATCGCGTCGTTGAAGTCGTCGGTGGTGCCGGTCTTCCCGGCGATGTAGGTGCAGCCGGTCTGGGCGGCGGTGCCTGTTCCCGCGTCGACGTTGTCCTCGAGGATCTGGGTGACCTCATAGGCGACCCCGTCGGAGAAGACCCGGTGGCGGTCAGGCTCCCCCAGCTCGTCGACGTTGCCGTCGGGGAAGACCACCTTCTTGATCGCGATCGGCTTGCTGTGGATGCCGCCGGCGGCGAGGGTCGCGTAGGCGTCTGCCATCTCCAGCGGCGAGACGCCGATCCGGAGGCCGCCGAGGGTCTCCGCCGGGATCCCGTCGAGGTCGGTCTCGATCCCCATGTCGTGGGCGGTGTCGGCGACGATTCCGGGCCGAGGTCGAGGGCGAGCTGGGCGAAGACGGTGTTGTCGGAGTGCAGAGTCGCCTCGTGGAGGCTGATCGTGCCGCTGTAGCACTCGCCGTAGGTGGCGACCTCCCAGTGGCCCCACTCGGGCAGGTCGAGGTTGAGCGGCTTCGAGGTGTAGTAGGTCGAGTCAGGGTCGATCCCTCGCCGGATCGCGGTGGTCAGGGCGAAGGTCTTGAAGGCCGAGCCGGGCTGGCGGTGCCCCTGGGCGGCGAGGTTGAACTGGGCGTCCTGATATGAGCCGCTCGACGCCATCGCCCTCATGTAGCCCGTCTTCGGGTCGATCGAGACCACCGCCGACGGAGGGGTCGGTGGAGTAGGGAAGCTGGCCCTCGATCGCCGCCCGCCCGGCCTCTTGGAGTTTCGGGTCGATCGTCGTGTGGACCTCGAGGCCGCCCTGGCGGACGGTGTTGACGCCGTACTTCTCGATCAGCTGCTGCTCGACGTAGTCGAAGAAGTAGGGCTCGCGGATGGTGCTGTAGCGGTTTCCGGGATCGAGGCCGAGAGGCTCGGCCTTGGCCAGATCCGCCGCATCGTCGGAGATGTAGCCCTGCTTGGCCAGCTCGTCGATCACCTCGTTGCGGCGGTCGAGCGCCGAGCGCGGGTTCTGGAGCGGGTTGTACTGGGAGGGAGCCTGAGGCAGCCCGGCGAGGATCGCCGACTCGGCGAGGTCGAGCTTGCTCACCGGCTTCGATGAAGTAGATCCGCGAGGCGGCCTCGACGCCGACCGCGGTGCGGCCGTGGACGGTTCCGTAGGAGGCGGAGTTCAGGTACTTCTCGAGGATCCACTCCTTCGAGTGGGCGTCCTCGATCTCCTCGGCGATCTTCGCCTCCTTGATCTTGCGCTCGAGGTCGCGCTCCGGGTCGTCGATGAAGAGGTTGCGGGCGAGCTGCATCGTGATCGTCGAGCCGCCCTGCTTGATCTCGCCGGCGCTCGAGGTTCTCGACCGCGGCGCGGGCGACGCCCTCGAGGTCGACGCCGTGGTGGTCGTAGAAGCGCTCGTCCTCGATCGCAACGGTCGCTTGCTGGAGGTACTGGGGGATCTTGTCGAGGGCGACCGGGGTCCGCGCCTCGTCGGACTGGATGTAGCCGAGGCGGGAGCCGTCGGCGGCGAAGACGACCGAGTTCTCGCCCTGTTCGATCGGGTGCAGGTCCTCGATCGGGGGCGCCTCGGCGGCGACGCTGATCACCCAGAGGCCGAAGGTCATCAATCCAAGAGCGGCTATCGCGCCGCAGATCAACAGCGTGAGCAGGAAGGGATTTCTCTTGCGGCTCGTGCGTCGATGCCGCCGGCGGGAGCGGGCGCTCATAGGTGGCTAAGGGTACTCAGGGGAGGCTTGGGCCCGCTTAAGTTGCCCGGCCTCACGCAGCGAGTTTTGCGTGTGCTCGCGCAGCTCCGCCTCCCGGCTGGCACGGTCGCGGCCCTCTTCCATCGCCGCCTTCAGCTCCAGCCTGGTGCCTTCGAGGCCGAGCTCGGCCACCTGAATCGAGGTCACCTCGGTCGCCTCCAGGGCGCGCCTGGCTGCCCCCAGGTCGGCGTCGGGGCGAAGCCAGGCCTCGATCGTCACCGGCGCCTTGCGGTTGCCCGCCGACTGGTTGACCACCACCTCGGTGGTCACCTTCTCGTTTGGGACCACGGTCAGCCGCCCGTCGCCGCTGTCGATCTTGGTGTAGGTGAGGGCGATGTCGACCACCCTTCCCTCGACCTCGTCGCCGATCCTGACCAGGTCGCCGATCCGGATCGGCTGGGTGAACGTCATCAGCACCCCTCCGACCAGGTTGGCGATCACCTGACGGCCGGCGAAGCCGATGATGATCCCGAGCACCGCGGTCGAGGCGAGCACCCCGGCGGCGAAGTTCTTGATCGAGGTGAACTGGCTGAGCGCCAGAGCGAGGCCGACGGAGATGATCACCACGAAGACCAGGCGGCGGATCAGCCGCAGCCGCGTTCGCGCCTCGCGCGAGAACTGGCCGGTGTCGAGCCTCTCCGCGGCTCGCTCGGCCCGCCCGATCAGAAAGTGATCGACGAGCAGCGCGAGGACGATCGCAAGCGCCAGGGTGATCGCGGCCGAGATCTCGTCGCCGTGATCGGTCCAGAAGCTGTCCGCGAGCAGAAACACTCGGTGGGGCAGTATTTCGGGATGACCCGCGCCGTGTTCCTCGACGCACTCGGCACCCTGGTCGAGCTCGAGCCCCCCTGGGTATCGCTCAGGGAGCGGATCCCAGCGAACGTCAGCGACGAGCGCCTGGTCGCCGCGGTCCGGGTCGAGATGGGCTACTACCGCGAGCACGCCCACGAGGGACGCGACGCCGCCTCGCTCGCCGACCTTCGCGAGCGCAGCGCCAGGGTGCTCTCGCGCGAGCTCGCGGTCGATGTCAGCGTCGATCAGCTGGTGGAGTCGGTGAGGATGACGCCCTACCCCGACGCCGTCCCCGCGCTCACCGCTCTACGGGGGCGTGGCCTGCGGCTCGCGGCGGTCTCCAACTGGGACTGCTCTCTCGGCACGGTGCTGGAGCGCTGCGGCCTCGCCGCGCTGCTCGACGGCGCGGTCTCCTCGGCGGAGGCCGGCGCGCCCAAGCCGGATCCCGCGATCTTCGTTTCCGCCCTCGAGCTGGTCGGCTGCGAGCCCGCCGAGGCGCTGCACGTCGGCGACACCCGGGAGGAGGACGTGGTCGGGGCGCGGGCGGCGGGGATCCGGGCGCTGCTGCTCGATCGCGAAGGCGACGACGGCGACATCTCCTCCCTGTCCGAGATCGAGGAGCATCTCTGAGATGAACGGGAGCGAGGCAATCGAGTACGCGACCCTGCCGCGCCGCCTGCTGGCGGCGCTGATCGACAACCTCACCTGGTTGCTCTTCTATCTCTGGATCTACGTCTTTGTGGTCGCAGCAGCGGACCTCTGGAGCTCCGGGGCCGCGATGGTCGCGATCGTTCTCTACTTCTCCCTCTGGTTCAACTACTTCTCCGTCTGTGAATGGCGCTGGGGGCAGACGATCGGCAAGAACGCGGTCGGGATCGAGGTACGGGCGATCGATCGGTCGCCCAGGCTGACCTTCGGCCAGGCGAGCATCCGCAACCTGTTCCGCCTGGTCGACTTCTTCCTGATCGGCTGGGTGATGATCGCGACAGATGGGCGCAAGCAGCGCCTCGGCGACAAGGCGGCGAACACGGTCGTGCTGCGCAAGGCCCCGAAGACGATCCACGCCGGCCGTCCCGCCGCGATCGCCGGCGCCGCGGCCCCTGTCGCTCCCCAACCGCAGCCGCCCGCCCCCGCGCCTTCCGAGCCGGGCCGCGCGCTGCGCCCCGTTCCCTGGACGCTCAGCCAGACCATCTGGCTGATGCTGGCAGGGTTCGCCCTCGCCCTGTTCAGCCCGGTTCTCGTGCTCCCCTTCGACCCGGACCTGAGCAGCGACGGCGCGTTGCTCGCCGCCCAAGGCTTGTTCGAGCTCTCCCTGCTCTTCGTCGCGATCGGGGTCGCCACGGAGTGGCGCTTTCAACCGGTCCGGCCGGCCCTGGAGCGGCTCGGCCTGCGCCGGGCGGTGCCCAAGGACTTCGGCCTTGCCCTTCTGACGCTGCTTGTCTACTACATCGGCGCGGCGATCTTCGCCTCGCTGGTCCTCCAGCCCGAGCAGGAGGACATCGGCGGGCAGCTCGGGGTGGGGGACCCGAACATCCTGATCGCGGTCTCCGCGGTGCTGTTGATCGCGTTGGTGGCGCCGGTCACCGAGGAGCTCTTCTTCCGCGGCTTCGTCTTCGCCGGCCTCCGCTCGCGCTGGCCGCTGTGGCCCTCGGCGGTGGCCGTCGGCCTGATCTTCGGGATTGTCCACGCCCCCACCGGCCTCACCGCCGTGGTTCCGCTGGCGGGACTCGGGGTCGCCCTTTGCTGGCTCTACAACCGGACCGGCTCGCTCTGGCCCTGCGTGACGGCGCACGTGGTCAACAACAGCCTGGCGCTGCTGGTCGTCTCATGACCGCCGCGGCTGGCGGTCAACGGACGCTCGCCCGGGCCCGCGGTGCGGGCGCGAGGGCTGCGGAAGAGCTACGGCGACAGAGTCGCGGTGGCGGAGATCGACTTCGAGGTCGAGCCGGGCGTCTGCTTTGGCTTCCTCGGCCCGAATGGCGCCGGGAAGACGACGACGATGAAGATGATCTACGGGCTGGCGACGATCGACGGCGGCGAGCTCCAGGTGCTCGGCATGGACGCGACCCGGGAGCGACGGCGGATCAAGTCGCGGATCGGCGTCGTCCCTCAGGAGACCAACCTCGACGGCGACCTCACTGTGCGCGAGAACCTCACCATGCAGGGGCGGTACTTCGGCCTCGACCCGGAGGAGGCCGAGCCGCGGGCCGACGAGCTGCTCAAGTTCGCTCTCCTCGAGGAGCGCGACGACGACCGCGTCAACGCGCTCTCCGGTGGGATGAAACGGCGCCTGCTGGTCTCCCGGGCGCTGATGAACGACCCGGAGCTGGTCGTCCTCGACGAGCCGACCACCGGCCTCGACCCTCAGGCGCGGCTGGCGGTCTGGGGATCGCTGGAGCGGCTGCGCCGCCGCGGCGTCACCGTGCTGCTCACCACCCATTACATGGAGGAGGCGGAACGGCTCTGCGATCGTCTCCTGATCATGGACGAGGGCAAGATCGTCGCCGAGGGGGATCCGCCCGCGCTCGTGCGCGAGCACGCCGGGCGCGAGGCGCTGGAGCTCGACCTGGGCGACGGCGTCGATGCCGAGCAACTGCTCGCCTCGCTTGGGCGGCGGGCCGACGAGCACGAGCTCCACGACGGCGCCCTCACCCTTTACGCCGACGACGCCGAGGAGCTGCTGCGCTCGCTCGACCACGACCGCTTCCCCACCGACTCGGCGATGGTCCGCCGCGCCACCCTCGAGGATGTCTTCCTCCGGCTCACCGGCCGCTCCCTGCGGGAGTAGGAGGTGGCGATGCTGAAAGAACCAGGCTTTGCGGGGCTCGGACCGCGCCTCCCTCTGCGCGATCTGGTCCCGGCGCCGCGGTTCGCGGCGGCGGTCTGGCTCCGCAACGCCACGGTCTTCTCGAAGCTCTGGCGGGGGGCGCTGCTGCCGACCTTTCTCGATCCGTTCTTCTACCTGCTGGCGATGGGGTTCGGCCTCGGCACCTACATCGCCTCGATCAACGGGATCCCCTACAAGGACTTCATCGCCCCGGGGCTGATCGCCTCCGCGGCGATGTGGTCGGCGGCCTTCGAGACGACCTACAACGTCTACTTCCGGATGAACGAGCTGCGCCTCTACGACAACGTCCTCTCGACCCCGGTCGAGGTCCAGGACCTGGTCGCCGGCGATCTCGCCTGGAGCTCGAGCCGGGCGACGGTCTACGGCGTCGTCGTCCTCGTCGTCGTCTCGATCTTCGGGCTGATCTCCTCGCCGTGGGCGATCCTGATCCCGCCCTTCGTCCTCCTCGGCGGCCTCTGCTTCTCGGTGATCGGTTACACCTTCACCGCGCTGATCCCGAAGATCGATCTCTACAGCTACTTCTTCACCCTCGGGATCACCCCGATGTTCCTCTTCTCGGGGATCTTCTTCCCCTTCAACCAGCTGCCCGGCTGGGTCGAGGTCGTTGCCTGGATCACCCCGCTCTACCACCTGGTCGAGATCACCCGGGGGCTTGCGACCGGGCCCGAGGCACTCCAGATCGCGATCCACACGGGATGGCTGCTGGTGGTCAGCGCCGCCCTCTTCACCGTTCCGGTTCGGGCGCTTCGCGTGAAGCTGCTCGCTTGATGGTGCAGGATCCCCCTCAGTCAGGCACAATCCCGCGGTCGTGAATCTAGGGACCGGGAGAGGGTTTGCGCTGCTTGCCGCGATTGCGGGCATGTTGCTCGCGATCACGGCGACGTCGGCCACCGCCGCCAGCGGCCCGCCGAGCCTGGCGCTCGATGGCCCGAAGCGGCCCGGGGTCACAGACAAGATCACCGCCAGCGGCCAGGTGCCCGGCTTCGCCCCGGGCGAGCAGGTGACGCTCGAGGTCACCGCCAGCGGCCGCAAGGTCGTCAGCAAGAAGGTCACCCCGAAGGCCAACGGGAGCTTCGCCGTCCCCTTCTTCATCAACGCCTGCTGTGCTTACTCGGTCACCGCCAGCGCCGGAGGCAAGCGCTCGGCGCCGCAGACCTTCCGCGTCGCCGTCCCCAAGCACCTCGGCAAAGGGCCGATCGCCAAGCTCTTCAACCGCTCACTGCAGGCCCAGGGCTTCCACACCGGCACCAACGGCCCCCGGGTGACGAGCGGGACCCACCTCGCGATCAAGGCTTTCCGCAAGGTCAACGGGATGGGCTGGAGCGAGGCCTATGCGCCCTCGATCTTCCGCGCCCTGCTCCAGGGCAAGGGCGCCTTCCGGCCCCGTTTCGACGACGGCCGCCACGTCGAGGTCGACATCTCGAAGCAGGTGATGGCGCTGGTCGAGGGCGACACTCCGGTGCACACCTTCCATGTCTCCACCGGGACCGGCGGCACACCCACGGTGCTCGGCAACTACCGCTTCTACTTGAAGCAGCCGGGCTACAACGGCAAGCGCATGTACTACTCGGTCTATTTCATCGGCGGCTACGCGACCCACGGCTACAGCTCCGTCCCGAACGGCCGGGCGAGCCACGGCTGCGTTCGGAACCCGATCCAGTTCAGTCGGTTCATCTACAACTGGATCGATCTGGGCGACCCGATGCACACCTACATGTAGGCGTAGGCCGCGTCCCGGCTCCGCTCGGTTTTCGCGGCCTGCTGATCCATAGGATGCGTCCGCGATGGCCGCCGACCTGGATGAAGCGCGCGCGACGCTGCTCGAGGAGCTCCGCGAGCACGCCTTGGTGATCGGCGAGGTCACCCTGACCAGCGGCGAGACCGCCGAGTACTACGTCGACGCGAAACGGGCGCTGCTGCGGCCGCGAGGTTTCCGGGCGGTCGGCGAGCTGCTCGCCGCCGAGGCCGGCTGGCGCGCCGCGGCCGCCGTCGGCGGGATGACGATGGGCGCCGATCCCCTCGCCACCGCGGCGATCGGGGCGCAGGCCGGCGAGGACCTGGTCGCCTTCTTCGTCCGCAAGGAGCGCAAGGAGCACGGGCTCCAGCGCTGGATCGAGGGCCCGCTGCTGGAGACCGGCAGTCGCTGCCTTGTGGTCGAGGACGTGGTCACCACCGGCGGCTCCACCGTCAAGGCGATCGAGAGGATCCTCGAGGAGGGACTGCAGATCGCCGGCGTGGTCTCGGTCGTCGACCGGCTGGCGGGCGGCGGCGAGGCGATCGAGGCCGCCGCCGAGGGGACCCACTACCGGCCGCTGATCACGATCGACGAGCTCTACCCCGACCGGCCCGACAAGCCTTGACGCCGCCCGTTTGACGCGGGCTACTTGCCGACCAGGATTTGCGGCTCGACCGCGTCCGGGAGCGCGGGGCCGGCGGTGACGGTGTAGGAGCCGGGGGCGCTGATCTCCACCGTGCCGACCAGTGCGCGGCTCCAGTTGCTGCCGGTGTCGAGCGAGGAGCCCATCCCGCGGAAGCCCGGTCCCTTGATCTCCATTGCCTGGCCATCCGCCGAGGTCACTCTCACCTCGAGGTCGCCAGGGACGCCGAAGTCGATTGTGTCCGCGGTGCCGCTCGCCTTGTAGGACTCCTGGTAGGAGATCTTCAACTTGCCGGCGGGCACGGTGACGGTGATCTCGCCGGGGAGGGCGAAGCCACCATAGTTGCCGGCGCTCCTCCTGGCCCCAACACCCGGGCGAGGATGTAGGCGTCGAACGCCAGGAAGAGAATCACCCCGATCACGATCAGGGCAGTGACCATGACCTGATCCTAGACCTGCCCCTGCGAGGATGCCCGCCTCATGGGCGGCCGACGAGAGCTGAGACTGCGCGAGCTGCTCCTGGTCGCGGTGGGCGCCTGCCTGCTCTCGGTGGTGATGAACTGGCCGCTGATCCTCAACCTGAGGACCGATATCCCCAAGGACCTGGGCGACCCGCTGGTTCAGGCCTGGCAGGCGGCCTGGGGCGGACATGCCCTCGCCCACCAGCCGCTCCACTTCTTTCAGGCGAACCAGTTCTGGCCGGTCGAGGACTCGCTCGCCTACGGGGACGCCCTGATCGGCTACGCCCCCGCCGGGTTGATTGGCTCGGGGCCGCACGACGCCGTGGTTCGCTACGACCTCCTCTTCCTATTCGCCTACGCGCTCGCCTTCCTCGGCGCCTATCTGCTGGCGCGGGAGCTGGGGCTCGGCCCGGCGGGAGCGGCGGTGGCGGGCGCCGCCTACGCCTTCGCCCCCTTCCGGCTCGAGCAGGACGGGCACCTGCAGGTGATCTCGTCTGGCGGGATCCCGCTCTGCCTGGCGCTCGGGGTACGCGGGGTGCGGCTGCGAAAACCGTGGTGGCTGTTCGTCGCCTGGCTGGTCGCCGGCTGGCAGCTCTCGCTCGGCTTCGCCCTCGGTCTGCCGCTCGCCTACCTGCTCGCGGGCGGGGTAGTGGCTGCCGTCGTCGTCTGGTGGCGACGCGGTCGGCCGCCGCTCGACCGCCGCCTGCTGGTGGCGGGGGCCGCCGGGCTCGTCTTCTTCGTCGTGGTCGCCGGGCTGATTGCCCGCCCCTACTTCCGCGTCGCCGACGAGAACCCCGAGGCGAAGCGCTCGCCCTCGACAGTCGCCGCCTTCTCCGGCCCGACCACGGTTTTCCTCACCGCGCCCGACGAGAACTTCGTCTGGGGCGAGGCCACCTCCTCGATCCGCGACGACCTCGAGTACGTCCCGGAGAAGACCCTGTTTCCGGGCCTGCTGATCCTCGGCCTGGCGATCGCCGGGCTCTGGTCGGCGAGCTTCGACCGCCGCCTCCGGATCGGTCTCGGCGCTGCGGTTCTTGCGATCTCGGTTCTGGCGCTCGGCTTCCGGGAGGAGGGCGGCCTGCTCTGGCCCTACCGGGTGCTCTACGACCTTTTGCCTGGCTGGGACGCGATCCGCACCCCCGGCCGCCTCGTCACCTTCTCGTCGCTCGGCCTCGCCCTGCTCGCCGCCGCGGGCGCCGAGTCGGCGCTGAGGGGCGCTCGGGCGACATGGCCTGGGAGCGCGCACCTTGGCCGCGGCTGCCGCCGTCCTGGTGCTGGCGATCGTGGTCGAGGGCCGCGGCCTGCCGTTCGATCCGCTCGACGACCAGGACCAGCCCCCGGCCCCGTACCCGCCGGCATCGACCGCGGCGGTGCCGGCTCCGCAGCTCCATCTCCCGGCCGAGCGCCCCGAGGACAACCGCCGCTACCTGCTCTGGTCCACTGACGGATTCCCGAAGATCGTCAACGGCCGCGCCAGCACCAATCCCGACCTGATCGAGGACCTGATCGAGGAGATGGCCGGCTTCCCCGACGCCGCCACGGTCGAGCGGCTGCGGGAAATCGGCGTCCGCAGCGTCGTCCTCCACACCGACCGCGCCGCCGGCACCCCGCAGGCATTCGCCGCTTCCGCCCCGATCGAGGGCTTGCCGCTGAGCCGGCGCGAGCTTGCCGGCGGGCTGATCGCTCTACGAGCTGCGCTCGCCCAGTGCGGGCTCGGGGCCGAGCGACGGCTCCGGCGCCACCGCCTCGGCCGGCGCCGACTGATCGAGCTCGCGGCGACGGAGGAAGCCGAGCGCCAGGAGCGAGATCGCCGCCGCGGCGATCACCAGCCAGAGCAGGGAGAGGTCGTCGCCGTTCAGCGGCGTGTGGGGGCTGTCGGCGATCGTCGGCCCGACCACGGAGACCGCCGCCCACACCGCCAGGGCGGCGGCGGGAATCCGGAGGTCGCCGATTGCGAGGTTCGGGGTCGCGCGCCACGCCAGCACCACCGCCGTCGCCATCGCCGCCACCACCGGGGCGGCGGCGAGGAAGACGTTGGTCACCCCGAAGGCGGTCAACACCGTCTGCTCCAGGTGGCCGTCGAGCAGCCAGTCGCCCCAGACCCCGGCGCCCTGGGTGCCGAGCAGCGGATAGGTGAAGTACGCCGCAGCCATCGTCACCGCCGAGGGGATCGCGAGGCCGAGGGTGAGCGCCGGCAGCCGCCGGTAGGCGAAGGCGAGGCCGACCGCGAGGAAGGGCAGCGCCGGGATCAGGAAGCGGGGCCCGGGCGTGCCGCCGCCCATCGGCAGCCAGTAGCCCGAGTTGTAGATGAAGTAGGCGATCGCGATTGCGGCGATCGTGTTCGCCTCCGCCCGGTGGCCCGCGGCGGCGCATCAGCACCACCCCGACCGACCGCCATCACGACGATCGGGGTGAGGGTGAGCAGCCCGCGGCTGGCGAACAGGAGCTCGCCGGCGCTGTCCAGTCGGGGCGCGGTGATCCCGAAGATCCCGTCGCTGTTCAGCCCCAGCTCGTCGTGGCCGCTGATCCCCGGATACTCGACCGCGCTTCCGTAGGCGAGCTCCAG
>CAWFRG010000012.1:0-34085 GCA_963818205.1 uncultured Solirubrobacterales bacterium | reverse complement strand
CGCGCGGGAGGGCCCGAGGTGCAGGCAGAGAGCGACCGGGCGGCCCCGATCGCCCTCGGCGACGCCGTCGAGACGACGGCCGGTGAGATGCCTTGCCGCTGGGTGATCCATGCCGCGACGATGGAGCTGGGCGGCCCGACCTCGGACGAGATCATCCGCCGGGCGACCGCGAGCACCCTGGCGAAGGCTGACGAGCTCGGCGCCCGCAGCCTTGCCCTGGTCGCCTTCGGGACCGGGGTCGGTGGATTCCCGCTCGACAAGGCGGCGCGGATCGAGATGGAGGAGGTCCGCCGACACCTCGACGGCGGAAGTGGGCTGGAGCGAGTCGTCTTCGCCGTCCGCGGGAACGAGGCGCAGGCCGCCTTCGAGTCGGCGCTGGGTGAGGACGGCTAGGTGGCCGGCCCGGTTACCGCACCCATGGCCTTCGTTCCCCCCACCCGGCATCTAGTGCGGGCCAAGGACCTCGCCGATGCGCGCTACTCCGAGCCCCTGGACGTCGATGACATGGCCCATGCCGCGGCGGCTCGCCGAACGCACGGCGAAACTCGCGGCTTAAGTGCGCCCGAGGAAGGCCGGCGCCCGCTCCAGGCGGCGCGTGAGATTCCGTAGGGCCGCTCCTCAGGCGCCTCCGTGAGCTCCGGGTTCCGCGACCCCTCCGGCAACGCGATCAGGCTTACCCAGGTGCGGGAGGCCCCGGTCGCCTAGGGATCAGGGGCGGGGCAGCAGCCGGATCTGCTGGGCGGCGCTCTCGGCCCCGATCAGATCGAGGGCCTCGTCTCGGGTCAGGGCGAGGGTCGCCGACCATCCCTCGCCCGGGCCGCTCGGCTGAGCCAGCGCCAGCAGCCGCGCCCCCGAGGCGGCGACGTAGGTGCGGCCGGGTTGCCCAGGCCACCTTGCCGGGAAACCACCACGTCGACCCGGCTCCCCTCCGGCGCGGAGCCACCGACCAGAAGCGCCTCGGCGCCGGTCACCGCCAGCTGCACCGGCTGGCGCCCCCGCCCCACCCCGGGCGCGCTAGGTGGCTCGGTAGCGGGCACGGCGAGCTGGGCGCCGATCACGTAGGAACCCGCGGGGATCGGCCCGGCAGGCGCCTGGCCGAGGGCCTCCCGCGGGTGGCTGAGTGCACCGGGCGGGCGCGAACGCCGCCGGCACCCGGCGGACCTCGAGCGCGCCGCGCGCCTCCGCAGGACCGATCGGTCGTCCCGCGGGGAGCTCGGCGGAGGCGACGAGAACCGGCCGCAGGGCACCGTACTGGGCGGCGACCGAGAGCGGTAGCGGCCCGCCAGGGTCGCGGCGAGGATCGCGCAGGCGAGCGCCGCCCCGAGGAAGCCGAGCGCCCGGGCGCGGCGGCTCACGCCGCGCGGGCGTACCGCGGGTCGGCCAGCGGCAGCTCCAGCGCCGCGACGCAGCCGCCGCCAGTGCGGCAAAGAGCGAAGCGTCCATGGTGGGCGGAGGCGACCTCAGAGATCACCGAGATACCGTGGCCGTGACGGGGATCGGCGGCGCTGCGCCCCGGCCCCTCGGCCTTTGCGCGGCCATTTGCGACCGTCACCCGAAGCTGCCCGGCGACCGTTGCGCCGGTGATCACCAGCGGCGGACCACCGTGCTCGAGCGCGTTGGCGATCAGGTTGTCGAAGGCCTGCGCCATCCCCACCGGATCGCCCTCGACCAGTGCCGGGCCGGCGTCCCAGAAGACCTTGAAGCCGCCGGCGCCTGCCGCGGCGGGCCGCCAGCGCTCCAGCGAGGCAAGGACCAGCTCCCGGCAGCAGAAGCGGCGCACCGCCCGCTGCTGCTCCCGCCGTTGATGGTCCGATCGAGATCGTCGACGGCTGAGGAAACGCAGCTCGAGCAGCCCCCGGCGCCGGGCCGCCGGCGGCGACCCGGGCGGTGGCCCGGCGCCGTCCTCGATCAGGGAGAGCGCCTGCAGCGGGCGGCGCAGCTCGTGGATCGCTTGATTCAGCCGCCGTCTGTGCCTGCGGGCGATCATCCCTCGATCAGCCGGTAGCCGACGCCCCAGCAGTTGAAGACGTAGCGGACGCCGTCGGGGTCGAGCTTGCGCCGCAGCCGGCTGGCGTGGGAGTCGAGCGTGCGGGTGCGCCCCATCGACCGGAAGCCCCAGACGTCGCGGAGCAACTCCTCCTTGGTGAAGACCCGGTGCGGCTCGGATGCGAGCGTCCGCAGAAGGACGAACTCCTTGTTGGCGAGCTCGACCTCCCGCTCCCCTACCCGGACCCGTCTGGTCACCGGGTCGATCACCAGCTCCCCGACCCGGATCGGGCCGCGGCGGCGGCCGACCCGCCGGCGCAGCACCGCGGTCACCCGGGCGAGCAGCTCCGGGTAGTGGAACGGCTTGCGAGGTAGTCGTCGGCGCCTGCCTCGAAGCCGCGCAGCCGATCCGCCTCGCTGCTGCGGCCGGATAGGACGATCACCGGGAGCTCGGGGTCGAAGCGCTCCGCGGCTCCGTTTGCGGCGCGAATCTGGCGCAGCACGTCGATCCCGCCGGCGTCGGGCAAACCGAGGTCCAGCACCATCAGGTCGGGGTGGTTGTATCCGCAGAGCCGCAGCGCGTCCGAGGCGCTTGGGGCCGGCAGCGCCCGGAAGCGATCCGCGGTCAGGTGGTCGCAGAGGAGCTCGCGAGTCGGATCGTCGTCTTCGCAGACCAGCACCGTCGCCAGCTCTTCAGTCTCGGGGAGCACCGACTCTTAAGGCCACGAGCCGCGAAGACTCTCCCCCGCGCGCGATTCTTATCGATCGTCGTCGCTGTCTACGGATAGGAGCGGCGGCGCCTGAACTTCTGCTTTTCCACCAATGCAGCGGCGAGAGCTCATCGCCGCCGCGGGCTGTGTGCGACCGGTTCACGCTGGAGGTGGCGTCAGCTCAGCGAGTGCCATCGCTGCCGCTCTTCGTCCGTTGCGAAAGCTGCCAGGGTGCCGGCGGGGGCGCCCGCATCCGTTCGACAGCGGGGGCACTCGGTGTCCGTAGAACGGGACCGCTTTAGACTCTGGTGGTTGGTCCCGCTTCGCAAAGGGCTCGAGTGACTGAAATGACGGAGCTTGCTGTGCGCCATCTCGTCCGCGGCTGTGGCGTCGTGTCGGCGATCCTCGCTGGGGCGGGGTTTCGACGCGGGCTCCGCCTCGCCTCCGCGGGGGCTGCCCTCGCCGCGATTTTCGTGACGGTGCTCTGGGCGACCAGCGCTTCGGCGTCTCCCGGCAATGGGCCTCGCGCGGCCATTGCCCCGGCCGCCGTTCCTTCGGAGCCCGGTCGGGTGAAGTGGCGGTTCAGGCTGGATGGCGACTACTCCTTGCAGAACGCCGCGATAGGCGCCGACGGGACCGTCTACGTGAACGTGACCGGGGGGAAGCTCTACGCCGTCAATCCGGACGGCACGCAGCGTTGGGTGTTCCAGGCCGGGCTCGGCGGCGGCGCTCCCGGCCCCGTTTCGGTCGGCGCCGACGGCACCGTCTACGTGGCGGGGTTGGTCCCGTCCCCCTCGGGGAGCGGCAACGCCGGCGCGATCTTCGCGGTCAACCCGGATGGCGCGCTGCGGTGGGTGTTCGACGACACCGGGGGCCTGATCCTCGCCGGGCCGAACGTGGGACCCGACGGAAACGTCTACGCCGTGAGCCGCCTGGGCGGGATCGGCCTGTTCTCCCTCACCCCGCCGGCCAGACGCGCTTCGCAACCGGGGAGTCCGCCGAGCACGGCGCGCTCGGTGAGGAGATCGCCTTCGGCGCTTCCCAGCTGTACTTCGGCTTCGACATGCGCAGCCTGAGAACCAGCCCGACACTCTTCGCCTACGACCTGAACGGGAACCTCCGCTTCGAGGCTTCCGCGCTGGCCTCTCCCGTGCAGCCGCCGTCGGCCCCAACGGCAACGTGGTCGTGCGGACGTTCCCCGTGGGCCAGGGGCTCTCGCTCTCGGCCTTCAGCCCGGCGGGTGCGCGGCTGTGGGACTTCTACGAGTTCCCCGGGAACACGGAGGAGGACCCCGACGTCGGGCCGGACAACGTCGCCTATACGGTGCGGAACCTCTCCACTCTGCTCGCGCTGAACCCCGACGGGGGGGTCCGCTGGCGCTACGTCGACCCGGGGATCCTGTTCGAGCCCGTCGTCAGTCCCACGAACGGCCCGGTGTTCATGGGCGGCCGGGTCACGTACGGGCAGCCGGGATTCTTCCTGGCCGTCGGCACGAGCGGGGTTCCCCTGTGGCGCGTCGACCTGCCGGACGAGCCCGGCTTCGAGCCGTACGGGCAGCTGGTGCCGAGCTCGCGCCCGCGTTCGCCGCCGATGGGAGGACGGCCTACGTCGTGGTTGACGTGGCCGGCGACGGCAGTTCGCCGAACCCGTACTCGTTCCTGTTCGCGATCGACACCTCGGAGGGCGGGGGTGGCGGGGGCACGGCGCCGGCCGCGCCGACGCGCCTCGCGGGGTCGGCCGTCTCTTCCAGCCGGATCGACCTGACGTGGACGGACAACTCGGCGAACGAGACCGGGGTCCGGATCGAGCGGTGCACGGGCAAGGGCTGCACGAGCTTCGTGGTTGTCGGCACGACAGGCGCGAACGTCACCGCGTTTACGGACACGGGACTCGCGAGCAGGACCTCCTACCGGTACCGCGCCCGCTCGTACAACGCGACCGGGGTGTCGGCTCCCTCCAACTCAGTCACGATCCGGACCCGATAGCCGGAGCGACGCGCGCTTTACGGGGAGGTTCGCATCCGCCCGGAGTGGGGGCTGAGAGAGGCTCGTTGTCACTAGAGAGCGAGAGCGCTAATCGTGGTGGCGCAGACGACCGGTATGGACGAAGAGCGGAAGTGCGGTGTTGACTTCACGGCGCAATGCGCGATTAGGGGCACTGCTGACTCCCAGTGCTCGGTGTTTCGCGCATTAGGGGCGTGTGGGGGCGAGAAAGGTCAGTGCTCCTCGTCGCGCATTGCGGGAGCGCCGGGAGAACAGCTGAGCAGGCGCAGGTAGCTCCAGCACGGAGTCGGCTGCCCGGCAGCGGACCAACCGCCGCGGGCGGCACCGCCCGGCGGAGCTCCACCACCCGCCCGTCCGCCGCGAGGAAGACGAGATCGAGCGCGAAGCGCATCCCGAAGGTGTGGACGCTGCGGCAGCGGGGGATCAGCAGTCCTTCGCCGGCCTCGACACGATCGAGGAAGGCCAGGCCGAGCAGGCGAGCTCGGCGGGTCGTGGCGACCGGGACGTTGAAGCCGAGCACGGACGCCCGTGGCATCTCGCGAAATCTCTCCACTGCCCTCTGATGCACCCCCTTACGCGCACTCGCCCCCGGGAGGGTTACCCGGAGCGCAATCGATCCAGCCGGATCCCCAGCGACCGCGGACCTCGGGGGCAGCCCCCAGTCGACGGAACTCACCCGCTAAGTTCGGCAAATGGCCGAGCCGGAGACACCGACCCTGTACGAGTGGGCGGGCGGACGCGAGGCGTTCGCGCGCCTGATCGAGGCCTTCTACGACCGGGTCGAGTCCGACGAGCTGATCTCGCCTCTGTTCCCCGGCGGGGTCAGCCGCGAGCACCGCGACCACGTGATCCTCTGGTGGTGCGAGGTCTTCGGCGGGCCCGCCGACTACACCGAACAGCTGGGCGGCTACCCGCGGATGATTGGCAAGCACCGCGACCTCGGGATCACCCCCGAGCAGCGGCTCCGCTTCGTCACCCTGATGAGCGAGGCCGCCGACGACGCCAAGCTCCCCGATGACCCGGAGTTTCGCTCGGCGTTCATCGCCTACGTCGAGTGGGGAACGCGAATCGCCCTCCACAACTCCCAGCCGGGCGCCGAAGTGCCCGCCGAGGCCCCGGTGCCGAAGTGGGGCTGGGGAGAGGCCCCGCCCTACCAGCCGTGAGCGAGCGAGAGATGGGGGTCGAGGAGGGTCCCGACGGCCGCCCGCGCTGCTGGTGGTCACTGGGCTCCGACGACCTTCTCCCGTACCACGACGACGAGTGGGGCCGCCCACTTCACGGCGACGTCGCCCTCTATGAGCGACTCACCCTGGAGGCGTTCCAGTCGGGACTCTCGTGGCTGACGATCCTCCGCAAGCGAGAGAACTTCCGGCGGGCGTTCGACGGCTTCGAGGTCGAGCGGGTGGCGGAGTACGGCGACGACGAGGTGGCGAGGCTGCTCGGCGACGCCGGGATCGTCCGAAACCGGAAGAAGATCGAGGCGGCGATCACCAACGCTCAGGCGACCGCGGCCTTGCACGCCGACGGCGAGACCTTGGATGCGCTGCTCTGGTCATTCGCCCCCGACCCCGACTCGCGGCCGGCGCCGCGCTCCGGCTCCGACCTCGAATCGACCACCGCCGGGTCAAAGGCGATGGCGAAGGAGCTGAAGCGCCGCGGATTCGTCTTCGTCGGGCCGACCACCGCCTACGCGACGATGCAGGCTGCCGGCCTGGTCAACGATCACCTCGCCGGATGCGAGTTTCGCTAGCAAACCGTCGACGTCCCCCGCGGGATCCCTTTTGCTGCAAATGGACGTTCAGCCCCCGGGGATCACTGGCGACCAGCATCGCTCATGCGTAAAGATTCGCTCACCGCTTCCGCCCGACAAGGCTTGGGCAGTACGGGGCGGGAGAGGAACCCAAAGTGCAAGACGAGACCACGCGAAGAGGCAACTACGAATCGGGCGCCGACTACGTGCTCGAGTACGGCGAGCTCCGCTTCTCGTTCAACGAGCGCGACTTCGCCCAGCGGGTCGAGCAGGCGGCGGTGAAGCTCGACTTCGTCCACCAGGGCCTCGACGAGCACGAGCTCGAGGACCTGCTGGAGCTGGCGGTGAACGGCGAGATCCGCGAGCCCTGCTCGCGCCTCGGCGAGCACGTCAACGAGAACTGGGACGACCTCGTCGGCCCGTCCAACAAGAGCCTGGTGCACTGGCTGCGGCGCCTCGTCTTCCGCGGCGCCTGGCTCGACCAGCGGGTGAAGGAGGGCGAGCTCGACATCGTCTTCGACGAGTCGAACCAGACCTTTGGCTACGTGCAGCCCGACCGCGACTCGGAGCTGATCGAGCTCTCCGCCGAGCCGTCCTGGTCCGGCGTCGCCTACGCCGGCCGCGACCGGGCCTAGATCACGGAGTTCCGCCGGAGGATCGACACGGCTCGCACGGTCGCGTAGCCGCGCCACTCGAGGGCGGCCGCCGGCGAGTAGCTCCTGAAGTCCACCGTCCAGCCGCCGTCGTCCTCCTGCCCTTCGGCGAGGCGCTCCAGCTCGCTGGAGATCACCTCCGAGCTGAACAGGGCCCGCACCGGACGGTCAGGGAAGGGGGCGATGTCGAGCGGCCGGATCGCCTCATCCTCGGCGCCCCCCTCGACCCGCAGCAGCCCGTCGGCTGGGATGAGTTTGCCGAGTCGCTCGATCAGGGCGGCGGCCTCGGGGTGGGTGTCGTGGGCGGCGTCGAGGAACTGGAGCGCGGCGTTCAGCGCGAGCGCGAAGGGGTCGTCGCCGATCGCCTCACTCGCCTCAAGGCAGTACCGAGTCGCACCGGCGAGCCAGGGATGCCCGGCGACGGCTGGATCATGGGACGCGACACGGTGGGCCGCTCCGGCGACATAGGCCGTGATCTGCAGCGATGAGGTCGTCGGGTCGGCCTCCGCCCAGAACGGCGCGCAGGCGGCGGGGTCGGCGACCGGGAGTGCGAACGGGAGTCCGCCATCGGGTAGGGAAACCGACGACAGCCAGTCGCAGAGATCGATCGCCTCCTTAGCGGTGACGGGGATGCTGTCCTCGAACGCCTCGAACGCGTGCAGCGCGGCCCCTGGTTGGCTCTCGGGGGCACGGAGGTCCGGCTCGAGGCCCCAGCCGTAGCCGCCGTCCGGATTGCGGTAGGCGTTGAGTGCTGCCAGAACGGCGCTCGGATCGCCATCTTCCAGGCGCTGGAAGCGACGGCGGTCAAGCAAACGGGCGTGGCCGGCCATGAAGGCCCGGGCGGCGGGAAGATCGACGCTCACTCAGCCAGCCTGCGCGAAAGAGCAGCGGTTGTCTTGGACATTTCGGCCATCCTGTCTAGGGCGCGCGACCTCCGGACAACCATCCGGATCGTCCCGGCAGGTAGCGCGCCCGCCCGATCAGGCACCGACCCGCTCGGCGAGCACCCGCGCCGCCTCGACCGGGTCCAACTCGTCGAGCTCGGCCCGCAATGCTCGAGCCTCGGCCATCTCCTCGTCGTCGCGTAGCTGCTCCTCCCCCGAGGCGCGGGTCTCGTGCACCCGCAGCGAAGGGACGATCCCCTGCGACGCCAGATCGGCGTCGAGCCGGATCAGGACGTTCTCGGTCGTCTCCAGGGCCGATCGCACCTCCGGCCCCTTCTCGTCGTCCTCGAGCACGGTGGCGATCACCGTCAGCGAGCCGCTGTCCTCCCCCTCGAGCTCGCGGCCGGCGCCGAATATGCGCTTCACCCGGGAGGTGTCGCGGTAGCCGAGCGCCAGGCGGGAGAGCGAGTCGATGATCACGACCACGTCGTCTCCGGCCTCGGCGCGACGCTTCGCGTGGCCGATCGCCAGCTCGGCGGCGCGAACCTGATCGCGGGGTTCGGTGTCCGCGGGCGCGCCGATCACCTCGGCCTCGGGCAGAGCGCGCTCCCATTCGGTGACCTCCTCGGGACGCTCGTCAACGAGGAGGATGAGGAGGCGGGCGCCGGGATGCGAGGGCGCTCCGAGGCGAGGCCGAGGAGCGACCCGTTTCATGAAGGCGCGGGCGAGAGCCCGAAGCAACGTGGTGCGACCGGAGCGTGGCTCGGCCAGGACGAGGATTCGCTCGCCGAGGGCGAGCGGCGCCAGCAGGTCGACGGCGCGGACAAGAGGATCGGCCACTGCGCCGTCCGTGAGCAGCCGCCGGTGTGGCTGCACCGGGGTGAGGTCCTCGAACTCGGAGCGCTCCCCCTCGGGCTCCTGCCCGTTGACCGAGGCGACCCGGACCAGCGCCCGGTGGTTCTCCCCCCGGCGCGGCTCCCTCGCCGGCCCGCTGACCTCGTCGCCGGGGCGCAGCTCGCAGCGGCGGATCTGGGACGCCGAGACGTAGACGTCGCCCTCGGCCGAGTGGAGACCACTGAGCCGCAGGAACCCATAGCCCTGCGGCATTCGGTCGAGGACCCCGGTCACCTCCTCGGTCTCGACCTCGTCGGTGGGTTCAGGGGGCGGGCGCCGTTCCCGACGGCGGCCCTCGCGAGGCTGCTCCTCGGTTGCCCGACGGGAGCGAGCGGGCTCCGCAGCTGCGAGGGGGCCACCTGTGGAGCCAGCCGTTTCATCAGGTGACGGGCCAGCCGTTTCGCCCTGGGTATCCCCGCCCCCGGCCTCCTCGATCGCCTCGATCAGCTCGTCGCGAGTCAGCATTCGGTAGCGGGGCACCTCGAGCTCGCGCGCCCGCTCGTGGAGGTCGGCCAGGTGAAGGTCGCTCAGTGCCATCGAGCGCGGGATGCTGCCAGATCGCCCCAGCTGGCAGTAGCCGCCCGCGGGGGCGCCACCCTTGAGCGCTCAGGGCAATGCAGCGGCGGGATCCAGACCTTCGCTGGCCGCCGCCTCGACCCAAGCCTCCCCCTCCTCGGACACCCTCTTCTTCGACCAGCCGAGCTCGGCCCCGAGCGTCTCGGCCACCGCCGCCACCGAGTCGGCACCTCGCAGCTGCGGCGCGGCGAGCAGGCCGAGGCGGGTGCGGCGGAGGAGCACGTCGGCGACCGAGAGGGCCTGCTCGTGGCGCGCCGCGATCACCACCTCGGCGAGCAGGTCGGGGCGGCCCGCGACGATCGGAGCGGCGAGCTCGGGGCGCTGCTCGCAGAGGTCGAGCACCTGGCGGGCGGCGTGGCCGTAGCGGAAGGCGAGCTGCTCTGTTGCGCCCTCGGGCAGATTGACGTCGGTCTTCAGGTCCTCGTCGCGCGCCGGCATCCCCAGGGGGATGTCATCGGTGCGCGACTCGGCCTCGCGGCCCTCCCGCTCGACGATCCGGTCCACCACCTGCTCGGCCATCCGCCGCCAGGTGGTGAGCTTGCCGCCGGTGATCGTCAGCATCCCGGAGGAGGTCTCATAGAGCTCCGCCCGGCGCGAGATGTCGACCGACTTCTTCGGGTCCCCGGTCGAGACCAGGGGCCGCACCCCGGCGTAGGCACCGGTCAGCTGATCGGGGCCGAGCTCGAGCTCGAAGTAGTCGTTCAAGGATTCGAGCAGATAGGTGACGTCGTCACCGGAGGGCGGCACGTGGTCGATCTCGCCCTCGTAGTCGTTGTCGGTGGTGCCAACCAGCACCCGGCCGTACCAGGGCAGGGCGAAAATGGTGCGGTCCTCGCCCGCAGGAACGATGCAGGCGGCGGTGCCGATCTCGAGATCGTCCGTAGAGAGGGTCACGTGGGTGCCGCGACTGGGGCGGATCCGGGGGATCTCCTCCTCGGTGAGGAGCTCATGGGGGCGGATCCGATCGGCCCAGACGCCGGTCGCGTTGACGACGTTGGCGGCCTGGACCTCGAAGCTCTCCCCAGTCTCCACCTCACGGCAGACCACCCCGGCGGCGCGGCCGCCCTCGTCGATCACCCCGCTTACCTCCGCCCCATTGACGACCACGGCGCCAAAGCGCTCGGCCTCCCCCAGGATCGTCAGCACCAGCCGCGCGTCATCGGTCTGGCAGTCGTAGAAGAGGTAGGCCGAGCCGGGCTCGCTGGGGGCGAGCGCGGGGATCAGCTCGGCGGCCTCCTCCCCGGAGATCGTCCGGTGGCGGTCGGGCGCCCAGTAGTCGGCCTCCTCCCCATGCTCCGATCTCAGGCTGCGGCCTCGCCCGACTCGCGAGGTCGCCATTACGTCGTACATGTTGAGGCCGATGCCGATGGCGACGTCGCGGCGATCGTCGCCCAGCGCCGGGACCAGGAACGGGGTCGGATACACCAGGTGAGGCGCCAGCCGGACCAGCAGCTGGCGCTCCAGCAGCGCCTCGCGGACGAGGCCGAGGTCGAAGTTCCGCAGGTAACGGAGGCCGCCGTGGATCATCTTCGAGGAGCGGCTCGAGGTGCCGGTTGCGAAGTCCTGGCGCTCCACCAGGGCCACCGAGTAGCCGCGGGAGGCGGCGTCGAGGGCGACCCCGGCGCCGGTCACCCCGCCGCCGATCACGACGACGTCGAAGCTCTCCTGCTCGAGGGCTACCAGCGCCCGCTCGCGAGAGATCACTCCAGGAACTCCACGACCTGATCGGCGGGGGCGCGTTCGGGCGTCCGCTGCTCCTGGATCGGGTGGCCGAGGTGGATCAGGCCGACGAAGCGCTCGCCGTCCGGGATCCCGACCGCGGCCCGGCCCTCCGGGGTACGGAGGACGTCGGGGGTGCGCCAGTACCCCGCCAGCCCCCGCCCGTGGGCGGCGAGCAGGACGATGTAGGCGGCGCAGGCCGCCGCGTGCAGGTCCTCCTCGTTCTGGACCGGGTCGTCGCCGAGCGCGCAGGAACAGACCACCAGGGTGGGGGCGCGGTCGAGCTTCGCGGCGGCCTCGGGCCCCGCCGCCTCCTTCAGGCCCTCGAGCGCGGCGGGCCCGACCACGCGAAAACGCCAGGGGTTGGTGAGGTTGTGGTTGGGCGCCCAGCGGGCGAGATCGAGCAGCTCCTCGAGCAGGGCGCGATCGACCGGCCCGGGCCGGTAGGCCTTGTGGGTGCGGCGAGTCCGGATCGCCTCCTCGACCTCCATGGTCGAAACCTAGACCACCGCCGGACCGGGCCAGGGCTAGTCGGGGTCAGGCAGGCGGCGGCGGTAGCGGACCCAGCCGCCCCAGGTCGCGGCGCCAAGCGCGACCGCGCCCGCCCCGACCAGAACGTAGACGAGCAGATCGGTGCCGTCGTCCGAGTCCGCGCTCGTCGATGCGGGAGCGAGCGGCACCGGGCTCGACGCCGATTCGCTCTTCGGGTCGGCTGGGATCCCTGTTGGGCCGGGCTGGGCCTTTCCGGGCTTTGCGCTCGGGGCGGCCGGTGCGGCTGCTCCGCTCGCCCCAGCTCCCCTTGCCTCGGCTCCACCGCTCGCCCCGGCTGGAGCGCCCGCCGAGCCCTCGCCGGCGGCCCGCCGCTTGGCAACCGGTGCCAGGGGGAAGGCCTTGCCGCGAGCAGCGGCGAGGGCCTGACCGGTGACCCAGACCGGGGTCTGGTCGCTGGTGGCGGAATACCGGTAGTGGCCGTCGGGGGCCCGGACCGAAGCGAGGTAGTCGAGCGGTGAGCCGCCGTTTCGCACCGCCGCCGGCGAGACCCCGCCCGCGACCAGACCCTGCACCGCCCAGGCGGTCGACTGCGCGTTCGGGGTGCCACCGGCGACCGCGAATCCGCCACCCTGGGCCTGGCTTCGCCGCAGCCAGCCAACGCCGTCGGCGATCGCCTCGGCGCTGCCGCCTGCCGCGGCGAGCGCCTGTAGCGCGGCGCCGGTGCTGTCGGGGTCACTGGCGGCCCCCCGAGCGAAGCCCCAGCCGCCGTCGGCGTTCTGCGCGGAGCGAAGCCAGGCTGCGGAGCGCGCCAGACCGCCGCGGCTCCCGGAGGCCGAGAGAGCAAGGATCCCGAACGCGGTCGGATTCACCTGCCCGGGCCAGGAGCCGTCGCCGAGGCGATGGTTGCGCAGGCGGGCCACAAGGTCCCGCCCGAACTTGCGGGGGTCGAGGCCCGCGCCCGCCAGGACGAGGGCGGTGCGCTCCAGGTCACCGACACTGCGGATCTCGCCGGCCGTCCGGCGGAGGTAGGAAATCGGCGTCTGGCCGTGGCGGCGCAGATCGAGCGGGTTCCGCCCGCTCGCCTCGAGGCCGAGGCATGCCCAGCCGGTCATCACCGGGCTCGACGGTGTGCCCGGGGCGATCCCAAAGCCCCCGTCCGGGTTCTGGGCGGCTGTGAGCCATGCGACCGGGGAGCGCGACCCTGCACCCCGCGCCTTCGAGTCACCGAGAAGAAGCGGGGCTGCGATCAGCAAGGCGCCGAGCAGGCAGGCCGCACCCGGCACCACCCTGCGACGGCGGGCGCCGTGCGGGCCCCCCGTAGGGTCGCCCCAGGCGAACTCGAACCGCCGCCGGTAGCGCATCAGCATCCGGACGATCGCCGGCCCCGCGACCAGGGCGAGGGCCGCGTTGCCGGCGGCGTGGGCGATGTTGAAGGGGATCCCCCGTGCCGAGAGGGCGAGGAATCGGTCGAGCGACTGCTCGCCGCCGTAGGTGACCATCAGGGAGAAGTCGAGGAGGGCGCCATAGGCGAAGCCTGCCCCGGCGCACCAGGCCGCGAGGCCGATCCGCCCGACCCTCCGGCCAGTGGCGGCGGCGAGGACGGCGCCGAGGAGCCCGGTCATCCCCCAGCCGGCCATCTGCCACGGGGTCCACGGCCCCTGGCCGAGCCAGAAGTTCGAGACCAGCCCCGCCAGGGCACCGACCGCGAAGCCCGGGGCCCCGCCGAGCGCATAGCCGGAGAGGAGGACGATGTCGGTGGTCGGGACCACGTTGGGGATCGGCGAGAGGGCGATCCGTCCGGCGACCGCAAGCGCCGCCAGCGCCGCGACCAGCGCCACGACCTGCGACGGCGGCCGCGAGCGCTCGTACCAGACGCCCCCGCCGAGCAGGGTCGCGGCGAGAATCAGGAGGATCGCGGCCTGCCAGCTCATTTAAATGCGAGGGCGCTCCGCAGGCGAACCCGAGGAGCGGCCTGTTATGCGGAGCCCCTCCTCGGGAGTGATTGCGAGCCCGTCGAGGATCCGGGCGACTTCGGTGGAGAAGTACCAGCCGCTCGCCAGCAGCTCGCCGATCGGGCCGTCCGCGACGATCTCGCCGCGGCCCATCAGAACCACCCTCTCAGCGAAGGTGGCGGCGAACTCGACGTCGTGGGTGGCGATCAGCACCGCCGCCCCTGCCCCGGCGAGCTCGCCGGTGAGCTCGGTGAGCTCGCCCTTGCGGGCCCGGTCCATCCCCCTGGTCGGCTCATCGAGGAGCACCGCGCCCGGTGGCCTCCCGCCTCCCGGCCCCCGGCCGGCGACGACGATCGCCAGGGCGAGACGCTGGCGTTCCCCGCCCGAGAGGTCACGCGGGTCGGCGCCGGCCATTCCCTCCAGGCCGAACAGGCGCAGGGCTTCGCGCCCGCCCTCTGAGGAGAGCTCCTCGCCCACCGTCTCCCGCACGAGGAGATCGCCGGGGCGCTGGGGGAGCAGGGCGACGCCATCCGGCGCCTCGAGCCGGCCCCGGCGGGGCTCCACCAGACCAGCCGCGGCCCGCAGCAGAGTGCTCTTTCCGGCGCCGTTGCGCCCCATCAGGGCGACCCGCTCGCCCGGCTCCAGGTCGAGGTCGATCCCTCGCAGGGCCTCCACCCTCTCGTCGTCTGACCCCAGCTCGACCCGGAGATCACGCACGGACAGCGCCCCGCCGCGCCGGCGACGGCGACCCCTCGGGGTCAGGTCTTGCGTTACGACACCTCGATGTTCGATTGCAAGACCTGACCCCAGGCCCCGCTCGGCGAGGGTGCGCCTCGCCTCCCGGACGCTGACCGCGACCGGGAGGCCGGCGCCACGAAAGAGGCGAGCGGCGGGGGTGGCGAGGGCCGGATCGGCGTCCAGGGCCCACTCGAGGAAGGCGCGGGGCGCGCCGTCGAAGGCGACCGCGCCGGCGTCGAGGGCGACCACCCGGTCGGCCGCCGGCAAGCAGCGCTCGAGGCGGTGCTCGCCGAGGACCACGCTCACCCCCCACTCCTCGTTCAGGCGCCTCAGCAGAGAGATCAGCTCGTCGCCCGCCACCGGGTCGAGCTGGGAGGTCGGCTCGTCGAGGAGGACCAGACGGGGCCGGGTCGCCAGCGCCGCGGCCAGGGCAACCCGCTGAAGCTCCCCGCCGGAGAGGGTGTCGGTGGTGCGCTCGAGCAGCTCGTCGATCCCGAGTGCGAGCGCCACCTCCTCCACGGCGCGCGAGCGCGCGCCCGGCTCCATCCCCCGCAACTCCAGCGGCAGCTCCAGCTCGGCGCGGACGGTCGCGCTGACCACCTGCGACTCGGGCTCCTGGGCCACCAGCCCGACGGCGGTGGCGAGCTCGGCGGGGCCGTGCGAGCGGACATCCATTCCGGCCACCTCGAGCTCGCCGCTGATCGCGCCCCCGTGGAAGTGCGGGACGAGGCCGCATCCGGCCCTCAGCAGGGTGGACTTGCCCGAGCCCGAGCGCCCGCAGAGAAGGACGAACTCGCCCGGCTCCACGGTCAGCGACACCCCCCGCAGGGCGCTGGCGGGGGCCTCCGGGTAGCGGTAGGTGAGCCCCTCGGAGCTGAAGGCCGGCTCAGCCACCGGGCACCTTCGCCGGGGCGATCGAGACCTCGGCTCGCGACGGGCGAACCCGCTCGAACCAGCGGAGCAGGAAGGGAAGCGAGGCGAGGGCCGGGAGGGCCGCGCAGAGCGACAGGGTCGCCGGGTCACTGGCGAGCTCGATCTCGGGAAAGGTCTCGAAGCCGCCGCCGCCCGCCAGCCTCGCGGCCACCGCCGCGGTCACGATCAGCGCCGCCACCGACAGCAGCGGCGCGGTGTCGCGGGAGCGCTCTCGCCGGGGCTGCGTCCTCCCCGGCAGGGAGTGGCCGCGCAGCTCCAGGGTGGCGGCCAAGTCGATCGCCCGGTCGAGGGAGCCTTCGACCAGCCGCCGGGCGAGCGCCGCTCGCCCGACCGGCTCTGCACCCGGGCCTCGCAGCGCCGCGGCCTCCCGCAGTCGCGAGGCGTCCGCGGCAGCCAGCGGCACCAGCCGCGAGACCAGCACGGCGGTGAGCGCCGAGTGTCGCGCCAGTGGTCGGATCGCTCGCAGGACGCGGTCGGGATCGACGCAGGCCGAGTAGACCGCGAAGGGAAGAATCACCACCAGCACCCGGAGCCCGATCGTCCCACCCGCGGCGAGCGACTCGAGGGTGACGTCGGTGTTGCCGAGCACCGGCAGCTGCCAGCCCCGCAGCAGCACCGTCTCGCCGCGGTGGGAGACGAGCACGTTGATCGCCGTCATCAGCACCAGCAGGGGCAGCGCGAGGCGCAGCGAGGCGAGCACAGCCCGCCGGGCGCCCGCGGCGAACCCGGCGATCGCCGCTGCGAGGCCGACCGAAAGCAGGATCAGGGGGCTGGAGAAGACGAAGGCGACCGCGGCGAGGCTGCCGAGGAAGGCGATCGAGGCTCCGGGCGAGGCCCGGTGAAGCGGGCTGCTGCCAGGGAAGTAGGCGAGCGCCGGCCTCACGGCACCGGCACCCCGATCGGCTCGCCTCCGCCGTCTGTTGCCACCGCGAAGTGGTTGCTGAGACCCTCCCCGAGCAGGGCGACCGCGGCCTCCACCCCAGCATGATCGGTCCCGGTCACCACCCAGGTCGGCGGGCCGTCGTCGGGCCGGAGCGCAGCCACCAGCCCCGCGCCGCGCCCGAGGCTCCCGGCGACCTCGGCGCGTTGATTCAGAAGAGTGAGAAGGGCGCGGCGGGCGCCGCTGAAGCGGGCGAACACACCGCTGCGCTCGGGGCCCTCGGCGAGCAGGCGTGCATCGGGGTCGCTCCGGATTTGCGCCCAGGTCCCGACGAGCACGGTGATCTCACCCCCGGCGGGCGGCGCCTCCGTCTCACTCGACGGCACAAAATCACTAGTCCTCTCAAAGATCTCCGCACCCGCATTCTCGAGGCGTTCGGCGATCGGCAAGCAGAGCTCGCCGGCGCGGGGGCAAAAGACCGCAGTGCGATACCGATCCCCGTCGAACCCATGCACGAACGGTTCGGGCCAGGAGCCGACCACAGCCGGCACCCGCATCGCCGAGGTCCAGTCGTGGTAGTCCCACCAGACCCGGTCGCCGTCGCCGAGCTCGTACTCGGCGGCTCCAACCGGCGACTCGATCCCGTTCACATAGAAGAACCAGTCGCGGGCGCGGCCGTCCGCGCGCCCGCCGGAGATGCCGTCGATCGACTGGACGAAGCCGCCGCCGTACCGGGTCTCGACCTCGGCGCTTCCGTCAAGGAGGCGGAGGACGGTGTCGGACTCGGAGATCGAGTCCCGCTCGTCGACCAGAACCTCGGAGCCGAAGTCGCGACTCACGGTCAGCTCGACCTCGCCGGCGTCCTCGCCTGGCCCGACCCCGCAGCCGGCGGCCGCGGCGCAGAGCGCCACCGCGACCGCCGTGCCGGGGGCCGGTCTCACTTCCTCTTGCCCTTCTTCCCGGCCTTTCTCCCCCCCTTGACCTTCTCGCAGCTCTTTCCGATCCAGTCCTTCTTGTCGGCCTCGACCACGTCCTTGCCCCCGCCGCACTTGACCTTGTCCGCTCCACCGCCGCGGGAGACGATCAGGTCGCCCCCACCACGCGATTTGATGTTGTCGTTCCCGGCGCGGGGCCGGACCTGGTCCGTGCCGAGGGTGCCGACGATGTTGTCGGGACCGTCGGTGCCGAGGATCTCCCGACCTCGAACGGGCGGGCATTGTGTGAGCTGGGTTGCGACACAGACCCCGAGGGACTGGCTCGGGATGTTGCCGCCGCGGGTCGCCCTCAGCACCGGCACGCCCGGCTGAGGAAAGCTGACCGTGGCGCCGCCGCTCGCATCGACCGTCGCCGGAACGCTACCGCCCTCGACGACCGCCCCGGTGGCGGGTGACGCGATTCCGTCATCGGCATAGGCCAGCACCGCGACTCTCACCGGGACCCCTGGCGTGGTCCGGGCGGGCGCGCTCAGCACCAGCTCGCTCGGGGGCGGCTCCGGAAATGTGGAGCTCGAGATCAGGTACCAGAGCGTCTCGGTCCCCGGCCCGACGGTGACCAGCGAGCCGCCGAGGTTCGGGTTCTTGTGGTTGATCTTCAGGTACCAGAAGCCACTCGGCGGAGCCACGTACCCCCCGATCGCGCAGACGCCGAGCCCGAAGCCGTCGTCGAGGAAGGCGTCGGTGAGCAGCAACGGCCGGAGCCGGTCCTTGGCCGCCGAGGCCTCGACGACGACGCTGAGCGCGTCGGGGCCGACCTGGGTCACCTTGTTGCCCGAGCCTTGATTGCCCGGCCCGAAGCAGTCGGCGTTCGCACTGGTCGGAACCACGGTCTTGCCCACGTACTGGCGGACGTCGGCGAGCTCCTGGCCGTCGGACGCGACCACGCGCAGGTCGGAGGGAACGGTCTGTGCCGCAGCCTCGCTTGCCGACGGCGAGAAGCATGGTCGCGGCAAGCGCGAAGAGAGCGCCCTTCGGGCGCCTGATAGTTCCATTCATGTCTGAGCCACCCCTTTCCTCGAGGGTCGTCTTGGCTGGCCGGGGACAGGTCTCCTGGCTTCCGGGCCTCGACTGCCGCGCCTTCCCAGAGAGCCGGCGGCTCTCCAGTGGCATGAATGCGGCGCCTCTACCCGGTCACAGTGGCGGGACCGCGCCGGTCTTTCACCGGACTTCCCTTGACCACCGGCCGTATGTCGCCGCTGAGCTCTAAATGAGAGGGGCGGCCTCTCGGCCGCCCCTCTCGGAACTTCAGAAGCAGAAGAGTCTTACTTCGTCTGCTTGCACGTTTCGGGGATGCTAGCCGTCAGCACCTTGCCGTTCGCGTATGTGGTGGACTCGGTTACCGTGTACCTCTTCAGGTTGCACCTGGCGTTGAAGTAGAACGTCTTCTCCACCTTGCCCGTCTTCGCGTTCTTCTTCTTTCCGCTGACCTTCTTGGGGATCGTGTTGTTGATGCTCTCGATCACCGAGCCCGGGACCGGCGGGACAATGAACGAAATTGTGTTGCCCCGAATGGTGCCCTGCAGGATCGGCTTGGTGGCGACGCCCGGGAACTCGACGTGCAGGTACAGCGACGGACTACCGCCCGAGGGGGCCCCGTTGAACCCCGAGACCGTGCCGTTCAGGGTCCGGCCGTCGGAGAACAACTGGACGTTGCTTCCCGTTGAGACGAGCGACTGGGGGCAGGCCGCCCTGGCCTGGGCGGTGCTCTTGCCCGAGAGCAGCGCCAGGTTGCAGTCCGGGATATTGCCCGGAATGAACTTGGCGTTCTTCGTGAAGTCGATCGTGCTCAGCGTCGAGGGCGGGAAGGCACGACACGTCGGGCTCCCAGCCGTTCCCAGCGGGCAGGGCAAGTCGCCCGCGTGCGTGTCCGAGCTTTGGAAGAAGTTCGACCCGCCCACGAACCTCTTCTTGGGGGCCTTCGAGGGCGTGTTACTTGTCTGGATGGTCAGGTTGGTGACGTCCGCTGAGGCGACGCTCGAGAAGGCCACGGCGCCGACCAGGCCAGCGATCACCCCGATCAGGTATTTCCGCATTTGCATACCACTCCTCTTCCTCCTCTGGCTTGGGCGCGCAACCCTCAAAGGGAGCCGTCGGCCCCTTGCATTGCTGTCCTGTCATTGAAACTAACACGGGGAATTGGGTGTTGTTGTGCGAGATTCCGGGCGCGAGAGAAGTCACCCAGTTGTGGGTAGGCGGCCCTCGATCCGACTTCGAGCCCGGGGCGCGCCGCTACGGCGCGAACCGGTAGACGTTGAGGTAGTCGGTCAGCTCGGGCACCTGGCCGATCGAGGGCTGTGGCCCCTGCTTGACGCAGGGGGGCGCTGCGACGCCGGCGGTGCTGAGCGCGTTGTTGAACGCGAAAAGCTTGATCGTGTCGAAGATCTGCTGCGGCGTGCTCAGGGTGATGCGTTCGGCGAAGTCGGGGTCGGTGGGGGTGTTCGGATCGAGGCTGGCTACCGCCCCCGGCGGGCTGGTGCAGTCCCGAGTCTCGAAGCTCTGCAGCCCGCCGCCGACCTCCAGGGCGCTGCCCGGCGCCGGATATGCGCTGGTGCGGTTCACGGCCAGCCGCTGGTTGGGGAAGACGGCGAGCCCCTCGGGGTACAGGGGCGCCGCGGTGCGGAGGTAATGGGTGGCCGAGCCGCCGGTCTCCCCTCCAGAACCGACCGCGTTGGAGGCCGCGGCGGCGTTGGCGAGCGCCCCCGTGACCTCGCGCCGGTAGCGACCGAGGGTCTCGACCAGCGGGCCGAGCTGCTGGGTGAAGGGCTGGACCTGGGCGAGCAGCGGTGGCAGGTCGTCGTCGAGCAGCCGGCGGAGGGCGGGAAGGCCGGTGAGTGAGCGCTTCTCGAGCTTGCGCAGCCCGACGAAGAAGGCTCGGTAGTCCGGGGTCGCTCGCGCCAGCTGGCGCAAGACCTTGCTCAGCTCGCGCGCCCCCGGATGGAGCTGGGTGATCAGCGGGTTGGCGTTGGCGGCGAAGCTGTCGAGGCGGTTGAGGGTGAGGCGGGACTCGTCCAGGAAGGTCGGCAGCGCCCGGAAGGTCTCGCGCAGGTCCTGGTTGCGGCGGGCGGTGGTGGCGAAGACCGTGCCGGCGTTCTGGATCAGGCCCCGGAGCTGGCCCTGGCGCTCGCTGAGCGCCTCGAAGACGACCCCGGTGTTGTTGACCAGGGCCTTGACGGCGTTCTCCTGGGTGTCGAGCACCCGCAGCACCCGGTTGGCATCGGCGGCGAACGGCTCGAGGTTGGCGATCGCCGCCGAGAGGTCGGCTCCCCGGCCTGTCGTCGCCACCGCAGCCTGCTGCATCCAGGTCTGGAAGGCGAGCCGGGTCCTGGTGTCGAAGGTGCGGAAGATCTCGTCCAGCTGCACGGACGGTGTGACCTGGGCGCGCGGCAGCGAGCCTCCCTCGGGGACCTTGGAGCCGTCGCCGTCTCCCGGGGTGAGCTCGACATAGGTCTCGCCGAGCAGGGTCTTCTGCGCGCAGCTGCGCCCGGGTGTTCTCCGGGATCGGCGCGTACCGGTTGTCGATCTCGATCGTGGCGACCGCGAGGTCGCGGTTCGGGCCCTCGTCGGCGAGTTCGATCTCCTTCACCTTGCCGACCGAGACGTTGGAGATGCGGACGTCGGACTCGACCGCGAGCTGCGTCGCCTCCTGGAAGGGGACCTTGACCCGGTACCCCTCCGGCTTGAAGCGGGATCGGGCCGCCGAAGGTGCTCCAGAGGAAGAGCAGCAACGCCGAAGCAGGAGAAGGCGAAGGCAACGGCGACGGCGATCTGGCCGATGGTGGGGGCGCGCGTCGCCATCAGCAGCCCCCGATCTCGCCGATCTCGGCCTGGGTCGGGAACGCCTGACAGCTCGACCCAGCGCCAGCAGGAACGGATGGGTCGAGAAGACGGTGCTCTCAGCCAGGTTCGGCGGTGTTGCAGGTGAACAACAACGTGGCCGCGCGGGAGCGGGCCGTGGGCGTCCTGGAGCAACGCCAGGTTGTTGACGTTGTGGTTGAGCCAGGGGATGTAGAAGAGCGAAGCTCTGCTCGGCACCCGGCGGGTCGTAGGTGAGCCCGTTGAGGCCCTGGTTGAGCCGGGTGAAGCCGGTGCGCAGCTGGGGCGTGGCCCGGCCGAGCCCCACCGAGGCCTCGCGGATGTGGTGTACGGGGCTCGCCACCTGCTTCGTGAAGGGCCGGATCTGGTCGCGGATCGGCGCCGTGGTCTGCCGGAAGAGGGGCTGAGCGCCTGCAGCGCGGGCTTCAGCGCCCGGGCGCCCGGGATCAGGTCGCGCAGCGCCGGGGTCGCGTTCAGCGCCAAGCGGTCGGCGCTGTCCAGCGCGCCCTCGGTCTCGCCGCAGGGTCGCCGGGCAGCTCACGCAGGGCAGCCCGGATCGAGGACTCCTGGTGGCGAATGACTGAAGCGCGGCGTTGGAGGAATCGACGAAGGCCGTCACGTCCTGGTCCTTGTCGGCCAGCTCCTCGGCTGATCAGCCGGAAGTTGTGGATCGCGTTGCGGATGTTCTCCCGGCGGACGGCGAGGGCGCCGTTGATCCGGGAGATGTCGCGGGCGAAGGGCTCGAGGCGGCGCAGCGCGTTGCCGAGAGCTTGCTCGCCGCGGCGCTGCCGGGATCGAGCGCCTCGGCGCCGCCGGCGAGCAGCAGCTTGAGGAAGCCCGGGTGTCGGCGTCGAGCGCGGCGAGGATCTCGTCGGGATTGACGTTCGGCTGGGTCGAGGCCAGCGGGACCGTCGAGCCTTCCTCGATGTCCTCGTCCGCGGTCCCGGGATCGACCTCGATCACCATGTCGTTGAGGCCCGGTCTTCGGCCGCAGCAGCAGCGAGGCGTCCTCGTTGATCAGATGCGCCGTACTCGTTGTCGACCTCCATCGTCACCACGGCGTGGCCGTCCTCGAGCTCGACCCCGGTGATGTCGCCGATCTGGATCCCGGCGATGTCTACCGACTGACCCTGGCCCGGGGTGACCGCCTGCGCCGACGAGAACTCCGCCTTGAGCTCGAAGCGGTCGGCGCCGAGCACCGGCAGCCACTCGGGCAGGCTGGCCCGCTGGTTGACGAGGATCACGTACCCGGCGAAGACCCCGGCCAGGACAGAGAGCGAGGATCGCGGCGACGTCGCGCAGAGTGCTCTCTGAGCGCGCGCGCCTCATGGGAGCTCCGCCGGGGCTCGGGGGCGCCCACCGCGGCGGCGGGGCCGTTGAGGTCGGGGACGGGGTTGTTGTGGCAGGCGAAGTCGGTGTTGAACGGCGGCTTCGGTCCCGATCAGCGGGCTGGGTGCCGATCGGCGCGACGGGCGCGTGGCTGTACGAACATGCTCGTTGATCGAGCCCCCGCTCCGGGCTGGGCGCTCGGTCACGGTCACCGGGCCGCCGCCCGCTGGAGGCGCGCAGGTAGGGCCCGTTGCCGTCGAAGTTCTGCAGCTCGCCGGCGAGCTGGGCGGCGGCGTAGAGGAACTCGTTGAAGTTGGGGACGCCGGTGGAGAAGTCGAAGCCGGGGCCGCTGTCGTCGATGACCACGTCCCCGGTCGGGATCAGGACGACGTTGTTGACGCAGTGGCTGAGCAGGCTCGATCTGCTGAACAGGCCCTTGCCCTGGGCGGCGGCGGAGCCCGCGCCAGCGGCCGGCGCGGCGCAGTTCGTCGGCGATGAAGCCGAGCTCGTCGGGCCTGAGCAGCGCTGTTTGCCTGGGTCAGCCACGGACGCGAGGCGGCGATCGTCGCCGGCAGCTCGGCGATCCCGGGCTCGATGTCGCTGGCGCAGGTGCGCAGGAACGGCAGCGTCTGTCGATGTGCAGCAGCGCCGGCGTGGCCCGCTCGAGGGTCGGCGCCAGCCGCTGCACCGAGCGTCGGCCGAGGTTGTCCGACTCGGCGGCGAAGGCGCCGGTCGATGGTGTTGAAGTTGGTGACCAGGCCCTGGAGCTGCTGCTCGCGGCCGCGGCAGGCGCCGAAGAGGTCGGCCTGGCGCGGCGATCAGGCTGCGAGAGGTCGTGCGGCTGGGTCCCCGAGCAGGGCCTCGGTGACGATGGCGCTGTCGCGGCCGCCGTCGCCGCCGTAGTCGAAGGAGTCGTTGATCGCCTCGGCGGCGGTCTCGCCCTGGACGTCGGGATCCTGGCGTCGTCCTCGGCCGCGGTCGGCTCGTGGTTGAGCGCGGTGCCGTAGCCCGCGAGCAGCTGCTGCAGGTTCTCGCGGTCGGGTGCCTGCAGCGCGGTCAGCATCTCGTCGAGCTGGACCGCGGTCGAGGTGTGGGTGATCGGGATCGTGCCGCCGCTCTCGCAGCTCGGGGGCGCTCGGGCTGCCCGGCCTCACGTCGAGGAAGAAGTTGCCCTCGAGGAAGATCCGCGGCCGGATCTGGACCTGGGCGTCGTCGTGGATCGGCCGCCCGGCGTCGTTGACGGTGAAGGTGACCTCGGCGACGTCGCCGACGCTGCTCGTCGCTCGGTCACCTTGCCGACGTTGACGCCGGCGATCCGCACCGGCGAGTCCTTGCGGATGTTGGCGGAGTTGTCGAAGATCGGCGTGCAGCTCGTACCCGGAGCTGTGAACGGGCAGCGCCTTGGTGAAGCGCGAGGTAGGTGCCCGCGATCAGCAGCGCGATCAGGATCAGCGCGTTGCGCATCCGGTGCGGCGGGTGGCCCTTGCGGTAGATCCGCTCGTCGTAGTCGCTTGCCTTGGGCTGCGGCGCTTCGGCGTCACTTCCCCTTCCCCTTCTTCTTCTTGGCCTTCGGGTCTGCGCCTGGATCTGGCCGCGGTCTGGGTCCCCTGGTTGCCGGGCACGTTCCCGATCGCCACCTGCCCGGCGGTGTAGCCCTCGTTGCCGGCCTCGCACTCGCGCGCCTGCCCGGGCGAGGCGGTGTTCGGGTAGGGGTTGTAGTGGAGGAAGTTGGCTCGGGTTATCGCCGCCGCCGTTCGCGGGCGCGGAGCTGGGGCCGACCTCGCTGTTCGGGGCCCTCCGGCTCGCGCCGAGGACGATCGACGCGCTGGTAGGTCGCCGAGCCCGTCGCCGAAGCGAGACGCATGCTGGCGAAGTTCCGGAACAGCGAGCGTGGCGTAGTTGCAGACCGACTGGGCGGGTGTCGATGAAGGCGAGCGGCGGGTCGAGAGCACGTTGCTGAAGTCGGTCGAGGTCGCGATGCCCTTGCGGACGACCGGGTCGTTGTTGAGGTCGAGCAGGGACTGCGGCGGTCGGGTCGAGCTGGGCGTTGAAGGCGGGCGCGAGCAGCAGCGCCTTGATGCCGAGCGACGACCGCCTGCGCGAGCGTCGTTGGAGACCGGCGGCCGGAGCGCCGCGAAGCCCGGCCGCAGCTCGCTGAAGAGGCCCGCGGTGTTGGCGAGGAAGGGCCGGATCCGCGGCAGGGTCGTCGATCGCGGTGTCCTCGGTCTCCGGGCGCCTTGGAGATCGTCTCCTGGATGAACGGCCGGGCCACGTCGGCGAAGGCGCCGAAGGTGGTCTCGAGGTCGACGAACAGCTGGCCCTGCGACCTCGGCGACCGGCGCGGCCTCGGCGGCGGTCGCCGAGAGCGCCCGCGACGAAGCCGGCGAGCCCGGTGCTCGGGCGAGGCGAGGTTCGCGCATCACCGGCTCCAGCCGCTCGACCAGCGGCAGCAGCTCGCCGATCGCGGCGTTGAGGCCTGACACCGCGGCCGGCGAGCGCGTTGCCGAACTCGAGCAGGTTGGTCTGGATCGCGGCCCGGGTCGGCTCGTCGAACATGTTGAAGACCTCGTCGATCTCGACCGGCTCGGGCCGGGCCGCCGAGAGCGGGATCGTCTCCCCGCGGCGAAGCCCTGGCTCGGAGTCGCCGCGCTGGATCTCCAGGTACTTGAGGCCCGAGCGCCGAGCGGGCGCGGACGATCACCGTCGAGTCGCTCGGGCAGCGGCTCGACGTCTTGTTCAGCTCCATGTCGACCTTGGCGCTCGACCGCGCCGGTCTCGGCGTTCTGGATCGGCGCGATCTCGCTTGATCTGCGCCGACGCGGAGCCGCCGATCCGCACCTCGTTGCCGGGCACCAGCGCGTTGGCGTTGGGCAGCTCGGCCGAGAGCTTGTAGGTGGGGACGAAGGGCAGGCCCTGGTTCGCGTTGTAGGCGAGGAAGACAGCGACCATCGACGACGAGCACGGTCACCGCGCCGACCAGGGTCGGGCTGGCCGCCAGGGTGCCGACGCGGCCGCCGCCCCTCATGTCCCACTCCCGAGGAGGTAGCGGAGGAAGCTCCGCGCCTGCTTCATGGACATGAGGCGGTCACTGCGGCCGCCCGCCGCGCGGCAGGAGCTGCGCGCTGGCTCCCTGCGAACCGACGCCGGTCGGCTCGGTCCGGGGCAGGTTCCCGCATCCGGCTCGGGGCCCGGCTCCCCGCTCCCCGGAGTCCGGTCGTCGGCCGAGCGGCGGAGATCGAGCTCTTCGAGCGGCGGCAGCTCGAGCCGGGCGGGCGGCTGCGGAGCTGGCGCCCCTCGGAAGGCTGCGGCGCTCCTTGCCCTCTTCTTCTTCGTCTTCTTCTTCTTCCCAGCGGTCCGCGCCGCTGTTCTGGAAGAAGGCCTCGCAGCCCTGGTTCACGGAAGTAGGAGACGTCGTTGCAGTTGGTGACCTGGACGTTGATGCGCAGGAAGTGGCCGAAGGTGTCGAAGGCGTTGGTGGCGGTCGTCGTGTAGTAGATGAAGTCCACCAGATACTCGAAGCCCTTGGTCCTGACGAAGGTGTCGAAGGTGCGGAGAGGCTCGTTGCCGAGGCCGGGACGGCGGCCGAGCGGTGGCCGCCAGCTCCGTCAGCAGCGGGTCGGAGGCGGCGAGCTTCGGGCCGGCGGCCTGGGCCGCGTCGCCGAGGCTAGTGAAGGCCGGGAGTGCCGCCCGGGCGAAGGGGGCGAGCTCCTGGGTCGCCTTGCTGATGTTGGCGCCCGAGGCCTTCAGGTCGGCGAACAATGGCGTTCCCTGATCGGCGAACTCCTTCAGCTCGGTCATCGTCAGGCGGACCTGGCGGAGGGTCTCGGGGAACTTCTGCAGGCCGGCCTCCAGGTCGGCGCCGCGCTCGGCGGTCGCCTCGCCCGCGATCGCGGCGTTGCGGAAGAAACCGGTGACGTTGGTCCGGTTTCGCGCCAGCGGCTCGAGCGACGCGGTCGCCGTTGCTCGCCAGGCTGGCGAGCTGGCGGTTCTGCTGGGCGAGGATCGTTGAGGACGCGGTCGGTCTGGCGGAGGGCCGGGTTGGCGCGGTCGATCACCTCGCCGAGGTCATCGCCGCGCGCGGCGAGGGCCGCGCCGAGGTCGTTGATGATCAGGCGGAAGCGGTCGCGGTAGGAAACGCGCTGGATGTTCTGGACCAGGTCGAGGTCGACGGTGGTGCCGTTGTTCTCGAGCGGCAGCAGGCGCTCGCCGGCGCCAGGCTCGCCGTCGGGGATCTCGCTCCAGCTCGGGCGGTGCCGGCTCGCCCGGGGCGCGCGGCTGGGTCGGGGTGCAGTCGACGTACCTCTCGCCGATCAGCGACTGCGGGCCGGATGAGGCAGCTGGCGTCCTCGCGGAAGTCCTTGAAGCCCTGTCCTCGATGTTGAGGACGACCACCGCCTTGCCGGGCTCCGGGTGCCCGCCTCCCTCGAGGCTGACGATCTCGTCGTCGCCGGAGACGTCGACCGACTCGACGGTTCCCGACGGTCGCGCCCGGCCACCCGCACCTCCTCGCCCTTGACGATGAAGGCGCCGTTGTCGAAGATGCCGCGCACCTCGTAGGTGCCGCCGCTGCCGGCGCCGGTGGCCCCCGGGAGGGCGATCAGGAGGCCCGTCGGCGAGCAGGCCCGCCGCTATGGCGAGGATCCGTCTCATGGTCCGGGCGGCACGTCGGTCGCGTCGCAGTCGCCGGGCGTCGCGGGAGCGCCGGCGGCGGGCCCGAGGAAGGGCGGGTCGACGAACGGGTTGGAGCCGGTCGATCGGCTGGGTGGCCCCGCCGGGGCAGCGGCGGAAGACCTGGTTGTTGGCGGTGCCGAAGGGTCCGTAGTCGGCGAAGATCTGGTCGATGGGGATCGGCTCGAGGTTGGGCGCCGCGCCGCCGGTGTAGCCGAAGATCCCGAGCCCGGCCGGGCGCGACACGGGCGTAGTGGCCGTTGGCGTCGTAGTACCCGGCGACCTGGCCAGCCCGCCGAGCGTGCTGGCGATGTCAGGCGCATACGGCGCGGAGGAACTGGAGCTCGTCGTCGCCCGCCTGCATCGCGGCGACAGCCGCCGGGATGGCGCCGCTCGCTCGGGATTCGAGCGGCGCCAGGTCCCCGGCGGCATCGGCGAGGTCGTTCGACTTGCCCCTGCGGTCGACGGCTCGCCGAAGGTCACGGAACACGGGTACGGACTTCTTCACCACCGGCTCAGCTGCCGCAGGAAGGGCGCGAGGTCCTTGGTCGCCGTCTTCGAGGTGTTGACCAGCGGGTCGAGGTCGTCGAGGGCGGCGCGGAGGTTGAAGAAGGTGGTGTTGGCCTGGCGAAGCGCCGGGGGCAGGGCGACCAGGGAGCGGTCGAGGGCCCGGTTCTGGCAGGCGATCGCGCCGAGCGCCTGGTTGCGGTTGGAGACCAGCCCGGAGAGGTCATCGCGGCGCTCGCCGACCGCGGTGACCACGCTGGCGCCGTTGACCAGGAATTCGGTGAGAACCCGCTCGTCGCGGCCGATCTCCTGCAGCAGCCGGTCGGTGGCGACCAGCGAGGGGCTCAGGTACTTGTAGGTCTCGTTGGCGTCCTCGGCCCCGTTGAGGATGCCCTTCTCGTAGTCGGGGCCGCCGTAGACCACCGCGGAGCCCTGGATGATGTCCTGGAGCGCCTTGCGCTCAGGCTCCCGCAGGGTGTTGAAGAGCTGATCGAGGTCGACCGGCGCGGTCGTGTCGACCTGGGTGATGATGCTGCCGTCGCCGAGCTCCGGGGCGTTGTCGGGCCCCGGGGTGATCGAGACGTAGCGGTTGGCGATCCCCGAGAGCGAGGTGGAGCGGATCACCGCTGAGGTGCCCTCGTGCAGCTGGCGATCGACGGTGACCGCGACCTCCGCCTGGGCGTTGTCGGTGAGCTTGACGTCGTCGATCGTGCCCACCGGCTGGCCGCCGATCAGGACCTGGTTCCCCCTCACGAGCTGGCCGCCGGTCTCGAAGACGAGCTTGTAGTTGTTGCCGCCGTCGCCGCTCGCGAACAGCAGGTAGCCGACGGTGATCACGATGATGATCAGGGCGCCCAGGGCGGCGAGGCGGCCGACCGGGCTGCGGCCGACAACCGTGCGCGGGCGAGCCCGCCGCGGAGAGGCGGCTTCCTCCGGCGGCGTCATTGACCCGCTCCGCCCCGCTGACCCGGGGCTGCGTCAGGCTTCAGAGCTTCCCTTCCCGAGACCTTCGCGACAGCTCCTCTCTCCTTCCCCGAGCGATCCTATCCGAGCACCCCGCGGCCACGGGCTGTAATTCGTCGCACAAAGAGCCGTTAATCGGCCCTTAACCGGGTGCTTTCGCCGCCACCGGGGGCGTCCCTGCCGGTCGCCGGGGCTCGGCGCGGGGGTGATGGCGCTCGCGGTGGTTGGTGATCGCGAGAATCGCCAAAGAAACGCGGCCCGAGGCCTCGCTCGCCTCGACCCGACTACCGCGGTAGGGGGGTCCCTACCTTCCGCCGCGTCTCGGGTTTTCCCTACCTCGGCGGGCGGTCGCGAGTGGGACGATCGTGACATGGCGATCTCTGTCCTCGTTGTTGATGACGACCCCGCTTTCAGGGACCTCGCCGAGCGGCTGCTCACCGCGAACAACCTCGGGTGATCATCCGAAGGGTCAGCCTGCTTCCCCACTCCCTCATCCGATGAGCGTACTCCCGGAAAGGCGCTTCCCCGACGCTTGATCGGGGCTCAGACGCATGGGTCAGCTGCGGTCCTGCGCACCCCGTAGCGAGTCGGGCGGGTCGAGCTCCATGCCCCGGCGGTGGAAGAAGGCGGCGAAGGATCCGGCGAGGAACGCGACGATCGAAATCGCGTATCCCTGCAGGAAGATGTCGAGCACGCGGGCGGGCGTCGAGATCGGGTTCGGCAGCTGGGACGAGACGGTCAGGAGCTGGGTGCTGGTCCAGAACAGGGAGTCCCCGATCGTCGTGATCTCCGTGCGGTCCGCGTGTCGCTCGAAGAAGAAGATGAGCACCGTGGCGACGGCGTCCACCACCACCGTCGCGACGATGAGAAACGTGAGGCGATTGCGGAGGCGCGCGTGCGTCGGGGTGTCCGCCCGGGCGACCTTGACCAACTCGCGACCTCCTTCTCGCACCGGTTGCTTCATGGGACCAGTGTCCCGATCCGGGCGGTCGGAGAGTGGCTCACCGACCGCTATGGCTCGGGGACTACGGGTCCTTGGCCTCACCGCTTCGGAAGCGCCCGTTACTCCTCACAGAGGTCGCCCACGCGGGCTTTGGTAAACCGGACCATCTCGCTGGGTTCGACTAGTACGCCGTGGGCGTGATCCCCGGCGCTGCAGAGCACACGGTCGTGCTCGAGCAGACGCCGGTCGACGATTTGCGGGACCCCGTGCAGAGGCCCGAACGGTGGAATCGCGCCCACCTCGAACCGCTCGAAGTCCCGGCCGATCTCCTCCTCGGTGGCTAGTCGCAGCGACTTGCCCGCTTCCGACAGCTCGCGAGCCTTTCCCAGGTCCAACCGCTGAGAAGCTGGGATAACGGCCATCACGTAGCTCTCGGCATCGCGCAGGATCAGGTCCTTCGCGGCGTCTCCTGGCTCGACTCCCGCGGCCTGAGCCTCAGAGGCGGCCGTGAAGCGTTCCTCGTGCTCGACCAGCTCGTAGTCGGCCCCCTGTTCGTTGAGGTAGCTCCTGACCGCTTCGATGCCTTCCTTGGACATGTCTCCTCCTCACCGCTTGACGCTACCCCTAGCCACTCTACGGCTCCGCCACACGCGTTACCGAACATGTGATTCGTGGGCCCGAGCCTTCGTTATGGGGGCACAATCCCCGGCATGCCCGCGATCGGCCTCCTAGGCGACGTGATGCTGGGCCGCTCCGTCGGGGACAACCTGCGGGAAGAACCAGGGGCGGAGTTGTGGAGCGAGGAGGTGCGCTCGCTCTGCGCCTCCCTGGATCTGATGATCTGCAACCTCGAGTGCTGCGTTTCCAACCGCGGGGAGCGCACCCGCCGCATTCCCGGCAAGCAGTTCTTCTTCCGCGCCCCCCCTTCGGCGGTTGCGGCGCTCCAGGCGATCGACGTGCGCGCTGTCTCGCTCGCAAACAACCACGCTCTCGACTGCGAGGAGGAGGCGCTTGCCGACACGCTCGGGCTGCTGGCGGACGGCGGAGTCGCCACGGCGGGGGCAGGGCGGGGTGCGGAGGCGGCGCGCCGTCCCGTCGTGGTCGAGGCGGGTGGGCAGCGAGTCGGGCTCCTCTGCGTCTCGGACCATCCACGTGAGTACGCGGCGGGCCCCGGGAGGTATGGAATCGCTCACGCCGACCTTGAACGTGGTGTCCCGGACTGGCTCCTCGACGAGCTGGCGGGGCTGAGCGAGCGCTGCGAGCTGACGATCTTCTTCCCCCACTGGGGCCCAAACATGAGCGCCACGCCCCGACCCTGGCAACGCCGGGCGGCCGCCGCTCTCCAGGATGCGGGCGCGAGCCTCGTCGCCGGCCACTCGGCGCACCTGTTCCATGGGATCGAATGGAACGAGGGAGGATCGGTGCTCTTCGACCTCGGGGACGCTCTCGATGACTATCGCATCGATCCGGTGCTGCGCAACGATCTCGGGGTGCTCGCTATCTGGCGGCCGGGCGCCGGGACCGAGGAGCTGGAGCTGGTGGGGCTGAAACTGGAGTTCTGCTACACGGGCTTGGCGCGGGACGCGGACGCCGAGTGGATCGCGGTGCGGCTGCACAGCACCTGCGCGAAACTCGGCACTCGGGTCGAGCGGGTGGCCGAAGGCCGCTTCCGCATCAGCCCGGGCTGAGGTGCCGGCGTTGCTGCGATCCAGGATCGGGATTGACCGGTGGGAGCCCGAGCAAAAGGTCGAGCACGACCCGCGCCCTCCAGAGACCGCTGCGTCCCAGGCCTCAGCGTCCCGTCAACGCCCTCGGCCGCACGCTGATCGAGTCGTATCCCTCCGGCCCCGATCGTCGGCTCGAAGACCCGTTCAGCGCCTGAAGGCCGGGTCGGCCTAGCTGGGGGGCGAACCAACCCAGCACCAAAGGAGGCTCGGACAGCGCCTCGGGCCTTAGCGTCGGCGCCAATCGGGCAGCGGCAACCGCGGCAGGAGCCGGCGGCGGGCACGCCAGGCGGAGCCGGCACGCCCCCGAACTCCCGGGCGATCGGCGCGGCGGGGATCGAGTTCGGCGCCACACAGGGCACAGCCCGCGGCAAAGGCGCTGACGCGCTCGCCGCAATTGGGGCAGACGTTGGGGCCACGGTTTCGCATCTGTCGCCCTAGCTTGCACCGGGTTGATGAAGGAGTGATTAAAGGCTTGGCACAGCTCCCTTTGAGATAACGCTCCTGCTCCTCGGAGTCGCGGTGCAGCTGCTCGAGGGAGACGTGACCGAGCTCGACGTTCCCGAGGTCGGCAACGGGTTCCAGCTCCTCCTCGACTTCGGCTGCTTCCACGACGAGCTGACGGACGGGCAGCGCAAGGACGAAGGTCGCGAGGCAACCGCTGGATGTGTGAGGAGGGCCGGGCCGCGGTTCTACCGGTTGCGGCGCGAGTGAGCTGCTCGGCTTTCGCCTGCGCGTAAGCAGCGATAAAGACGGCCGCCGGTCATCAACTGGATCACGCCGCCCTAGGCGCCGCCATCTCTCAGCCTTCGAGCCTGCCCCAACTCTGGATCAGGGTGAAGGTCGTGCCCCATCTGCCCGGCTCGGCCAATTCGGTCTCGGCCTCGCGGCGTAGCGAGGCGAGCTCGTCCTCGCTCAGTGTCTCAAGCAGCCGCGACTCGAGCGCGAGGCTGAACTGAAGCGGCAGACGCAAATAGGGGTGGCCTGGTTTGAGCGCGATGACGTGCGCGTCTATCGCTGGCTCCTCAATACCGATTTCGCGGAGCAGTCCCGGAAGTCCGCGGCCCGCCTCGCCGCCCAGGGCGGCAAAGATCTCGGAGAGCAATCGGATCAGTCGCTCGGCCGCGGGGGCAGGGGGATTGAAGTGCCACGAGCCCAGGTCCCACTCCTCCAGAACCAGTGAGCCACCGGGCCTGACCAACCGCCGGTGCGAGGCCACCTGCTCACGGCCGCGTCCGAGCGGAGCGATCTGGTAGCGGGCATGGACGAGATCAAAAGATTGCGGCTCCAGCTTGCTCTCGAACAAATCATCGACGACGAGTTCTACGTTGGAGATTCCTTCTGCCTCCAGAAATGAACCAGCGGCATCGAGCAGGCTCTCGTCTATGTCGGTGCCTACGATCTGGCCGGAGGGGCCGACCCACTCGCTGAGGATCCGAAGCCAGCCCATGGCTCCGCAGCCGACGTCCAGGGCGTGTCGGCCGGATCCGTCGCCGACCTTCGAGAGGAGCTGCCGCCCGGTGGGCTCCCAGACGCGCGACTGCAGCTGCAGGCGCTCCACCTCCGAGGGTTGGTTGGCGAGCAGGTAGTTCTCCTGCGACATCGCCCGCAGTATCTCCCCTCCGGGCCTGCGGGGGCAAGGCTATCCCCAGTTGCGCCGCTGAGCCAGCCTCGACGACCTCCTCGATCACGCCCCCCTCGCGAAACAAAAAAGTCCACGTTGTCGTACCGGATCAGATCGACGATCCCGAACTCAGTCAGCGCCCACGAGACGAGGAAGCCTCCGACCGCCGCAACGACGGTCAGGATCACCAGCCCCACCGGCACGAAGATAAGAGGCGCCCACCACGCCCCCTCCATGCGACGATAGCCCCTCCTGGTACTCGACCTGGTACAGGGAAGGAGACAAATGTACGCATCGGTGAGACGGTACGAGGGCGTCACGGATCCCCCCGAGGCGGGGCGTCGCACCGCCGAGGGCTTCGTGCCGCTGATCAAGGACGTCCCGGGGCTCGTTGCCTACCACTTCGCGGACGCGGGTGGCGGCGTGATGATCTCGATGAGCGTGTACGAGGACCAGTCCGGCGCCGAGGAGTCGAACAAGCGAGAGGGCGAATGGGATGCCGAGAACCTCGCCGAGCTGATGCCGAACCCGCCCGAGATCACGGCAGGTGAGGTCGTCGCCCACGGGTAGAGACGCGAAACCGCGCTAGATCAACTACATGGCGAGCCGCGCGCTCAGCGGCCCGAACCCCGGATAGACTCGGTACTGCGTTTGCAGCCCGGAGTGTCCGCCCAGTAGTCGCGCGGGTCGAGAGCTTCGCGGAACGCTTCCCATCCCTCTCGCCGAACGCGGCCCCAGTTCACGCGGCTAGCCTAACCCGCCCACAGGTCCGCGCCGGGTGCTCGATGGCGCACGGACTGGCGCACGAGCGCCCCTAGAACGGCGAATCCCCCGCTAATGCGAGGGATTCCGAGGCACCGCTACCGGGATTCGAACCCGGGTTTCCGGACTGAGAATCCGGCGTCCTAGTCCCCTAGACGATAGCGGCGTGTCTGCAGGGAATCGGCAGTGTAGCCAAGGAATTTCAGCCCTTCGGCCGCTGCGCTCTATCCGGAAGGGCCCGCCGGTCCTTCAACGATTCCGTCTGGGGCGGAACCCGATCTTCGAACATATGTTCGATCTCTCGAGGGGCGTTGGTCCCGAGTTGCAGCCGCTAGATTCCCTCGGGCCAGCGGGAGTGCTGGAACCAGGTAGACAGCATCGGCTCAGAACCGGTGGCGCGAAAGCGCGTGGGGGTTCGATTCCCCCCTCCCGCATCCTCAGAGGCTCCAGATGCACAGTAGAGCGACGGTCGCTGAGGCCCTGAGGCTTCGGGAGGAGGAGGGGCTGGGCGCCGTTCGGGTCGCGCGCCGGCTGGGGCTCCCGGTCGGAACCGTCCGCGACTGGCACGCGGGCAAGCTGCCCCATCA
>CAWFRG010000011.1:0-95465 GCA_963818205.1 uncultured Solirubrobacterales bacterium | reverse complement strand
CCAGGGCTAGGGAACGGGCCCAGGTCAGCGGTCGTCGAAGCGGGGCACCCAGGACTCGAACCTGGAATCGCCGACTTTGGAGGCCGGTGCCTTAGCCAATTTGGCCAGTGCCCCATCGCCTCGGATCGTAGCCGGGGCTAGGGCCGCGACTTTCGGCTTCGCGCCCTGCTTCTTCGCCCCCGGCTTGCGCTTCAGGGGCAGCGGCTCGGGAGGGAGGTCGGCGCGGCAGCTCGGCGCCGGCGCAGGTGGCGAGCGAGACGAGCGCATTGAAGAGGTAGTTGCGCACCGGCTTGAACCGCCGGTCGGCCGCCAACGAGCGGAGCTGCGCCGGGTCGTAGAGCATGTCGTAGAGCTCGGTCTGCCCGTTGGCGTAGAGGACGTAGAGGTAGCGGTCGGTGCGGATTGCCTTGTAGGCGGGGGCGAAGTTCCCGTTGGCGGCGGATTTCAGCGACTTGATCGGGTCCTTCTCCTGGTCGAGGTTCTTGACTCCCTTCCTGCCGGCGAGCCTCGCCTTGGCGACGGCGGTGTGCGCGAGGGTCGCTGACGAGGCGGCGTCGGGCCCGGCATTGCCGCGACCGGGGCCCGTATCGGCCTCGAGCAGGATCGGGCGGGCCGAGCGCGCCGCCGGGTTCTGGGCGTAGGGAAGCAGGGAGCGGCCGTCGAGCGAGGGGTCGGGCGAGCCCGCGATCTCCACGATCGTCTCCGGCAGGTCCGTAAGCGAGACGAGCTCATCGCTGACCGTGCCGGCGGGAATCCCCGGCCCCCGGATCAGCAGAGGGACCTTCGAGGAGGGGTCATATGGCAGGTACTTGCCGCCCGCGATTCGGTGCTCACCGCGGAAGAAGCCGTTGTCGGAGGCGAAGATGACGTAGGTGTCGTCGAGGATCCCCGCCTCGGTGAGCGAATCGAAGAGCCTCCGAACCGCCTCGTCGACCGAGAGCAGCTGCTCCACTCGCCGGAGCCGCTCGCTGGTGATCGTCCGCTTCAGGCCCTTGCCGAACCTTTTGCGGGCCTGCTTCTGCAGCCACCTTGGCTTGTCGGAGATGTTCTTCTCGTTGAAGCCCGGCACCTTCGGGAGGCCGGTGCCCGCGAGGGTGAATAGGTGGCGAGGAGCCGGCTCGAACGGGCCGTGGGGGGCGTTGAACCAGAGGTTCATCATGAACGGCTCCTGTGAGCCGTCGAGGCCGTCGATGAATTCCCTGGCCTTCTGCCCCAAGACGTCGGTCTGGTAGTCGCTCGGGCCGCCGCCGTAGAACTTCACCTCGGGGCCGTCGCTCGGCCCGGTCTTTTCGAGCAGGTTGTAGTTGAAGTAGACGGAGGCCTCGGAGACCTTCCCGTACCACTCGTCCCAGCCGTCCGGAACCGGTGCGGGGTCGGATGCGGTCGGCCCATAGCCGTTCATGTATTTGCCGATCTGGATGTTGTAGTAGCCGCTGTCCTTGGTCCAGACCGGCAGCGCGTCGGGCTCGTGGGGCTTGAAGTTCTCCCAGCCGCCAAACGGCGGGAGGTTGCCCCGGATGCCGTGGTTGTGCATGTACTGGCCGCTGAGCAGCGTCGCCCGCGACGGGCAGCAGAGCGGATAGGAGGCATATGCCCTCCGGAAGGTCGCCCCCTGGCTGCCGATCAGGGCCTGGGTATTCGGCATTACCGCCAGCTCGCCGGCTGTCTGATCGTCAGTGAGGATGAAGATGACGTTCGTCGGCGAGGCGCCCTCGGCGTCCCGGGTCGCGAGCCCCAGGGTGAGGGCGCCGGCCAGGGCCAAGATTGCGACCGACACCACCAGTGGACGGCGAGGCTGGCTGATCGTTCTTTGAGTCGAAGGTGGGCTCATGCGAGTCGAGCGGGATTCATCGGCAGTGAGGGGACTGCCCTGCAGCTAGAACCACCCCCCAAGGGGGGAGTTTCGGCTCCTGAAACAGCGAGGCGGGGAACCGTAGCGTCCGGTCCGTGCGGACGCGAACCATCCTGCCCATGATTCGGCCGAACCTATAATCGACCCCGCGCGGGCGAGGTGTTAACGGCTGCACGTGAGCCTTCCAAGCTCAAAGAACGGGTTCGAGCCCCGTCGCCCGCTTGGCATCCGCGCGTGGGAAGATGCCTCCACATAGGCGGATCCCCGGAGCCGCCGCATACATCGGGGCGTGGCGCAGTCTGGTAGCGCATTCGGCTGGGGGCCGAAGGTCGCTGGTTCAAATCCAGTCGCCCCGACTAGCGAGATCCGGCTTCCGGAACGGGATTTCGGCACCTTGATCGCCCCGGTGGACCCCGTCGCGGAGGCCGTGGTACCAGCCGTGGTACCAAGCGTTCGAAGCGCTGATCTGGGGACCGAAAGGTCGCTGGTTTAAATCCAGTCGCCCCGACTTTCAGAGTCTCCCGTCAGACGGCGACAAACCGCGACACGGCGGGCGATTCGCGGCCTAAGACCCGATCCCTAGGCACGGCGACCCATGCCTGGGAACTCTCGCCTCGCTGGCAGACCGCTTTCCGATACGGACTAGGACGGCTCATCTCGCCGTGGCGAACAATGCAGTCATGACCACCGCAATTCAGAGCCCGGACGCAGCTTCGGCAAGGAGGTAACCGTGACCAAGCAAACGCCATACATCGACTTCGAAAACCTGCCCGCGCCGAGCGAGGGCTTCCTCGTCACGCTGTTCATCACTGTGCGAAGCGTTGCTCGGTCCCGTGCCTTCTACTCCGAGGTGCTCGGCGGCCAGGTTGTGCTGGAGGAGAACCCGTGCATGGTCAAGCTCTCCAACTCGTGGGTGATCATGAACCCGGGCGGTGGCCCCACCCCCGACAAGCCGGACATCTCGGTAGTCGACTACGAGTTTGACAACACGCTCTCCACCTTCATGAACCTGCGCGTAGCCGACATCCAGGCGTGCTACGAGGAGTGGAGCTCGAGAGGGGCCGAGTTTCTGACGCCGCCGATCGATCGCGGTGCAGAGATTCGCTGCTACATGCGGGACCCCGACGGCTACCTGATCGAGGTCGGCCAGTCCACGGGACTGCTCGAGGGCAGACTCGCCAAGAAGCGGCCCGAGGATCTGCCGGGCTAGGGACGAGTGACGGGCGTGCCGAGGGGCGTTTGTTCCCCGCCGCCAAGCTTGGTCCCCGACAGGCAACACAAAACCCCTGCCTTAGCAGGGGTTTCAGTCGGGGCGACTGGATTTGGACCGCCACCTTTCGGCCCCCAGCCGAGGAATTTGAACCAGCGACCTTTCGGCCCCCAGCCGAGGGGCAATCGGTGTCGATGTGTCCCGAGGCGTCCCCCGCGTCCCATGTGTCCACGTTCAAGGACGCTATGGACGCATCGGACGATACGTTCGGTACCAAAGCGGTACCACGGCGCGCTGTCGCGCCCGTAACGGGCCACTAGTAAATATGCAGCTTGTCCAGCAGCGCGAACGGGTCATCGACGCACTCGAACAGATCCTTGTTGTGCTTGATCATCTTGCTGCGCATGTAGACGCGAAGCCACTGCTTGTACATGTACAGCTCATAGCGATCAAACACGTCTCTGAGTGGCAGGTCACGCTGCGCGATTAGTCCCGCCAGGAACATCGCACACTGAACCCCAGCGAAATCGACTGAAAGTACGGGGAGCCAATGGCCGAATCGCCGGCCAGGAACACCGGCGAACTGCCGAACGGGTGGTCGCCGGGCCCTGCTGTACGCCACTGCCGGCTGGTCGCACTGCGAGCCCGGTACAGATCCAGGGGTATCCGGACAACGTCCAGGTCGCCGAGTATCTCGCCATGGGTTTCCTGCTTGACCTTGTCGATGAAACGGTCCATCGACTCGGCCACGCCGGGGGAGTTGCTGCGAAGCCACTGACCGTCGAATCGGGACGGCATCGCCTCATAGTCCTCGGCAGTGATGTTGACGATGCCCGTCACGTGGCTGATGTTGCCGTCGTAGTGTGTGCGGTGGACCATTGGAATGAACTTGTAGTGCGCGTTCTCGACGTTCTTGTAGTACTTGCAGTACTCGTTGCAGTCGTATTGCTGGCCGTACAGGAAGGTGATGACGAGGGCGTATTCGAGCCGGATCTTGAGCGTGTTCGCGCCATCAACTCCGACGGAGCCGGGCATTAAGTGATCTCGAAGCACGACCTGCCGCCCGTGCAGTCGATCAGGATGTCTCCCGGCTCGAGCATCGCCATCGCGTCCTGCGCCGTGACGACGGCTGAGGTGCGCTGCACCGAATTCGACCCGCGCGCATCGATCAGATCGCTGAGGGAACGCTCGATGTCGTTGAGCGGGCAGAACCCCTGTTCCCAATCGCGAAGAAGTGCCATCAGGTCCGAAGGAATGGACTGTCTGAACGCGAGGCCCTCGTCGAGCTCCGGTGGATCGAAGACGGCCTTGATGTTCTCTCCATCGATGTAGTCGGTGCGGTAGCTCTCGACTGAATCCGCCACGAGGTACGACTCGAGCTGGACCATCCGGGTACGCGTGTACTCGCGACGCTTCTCATAGAGGCGCACGGAGAGACCCTCCATCGACTGAAGCAATGCGGTCAGCAGGAGACCGACGGGTCCTGCGCCGAGGACGTGCACTCGGCCCCCGGAAGGCAGGGTCTCGAAGGTCGCGGAATCGGATTGCGGGGGCAATCGCCTCCTCGCTCGAGCCGCTGATTGCAGCGGGCCACGAATGTAGCAGGCCGTTTCTAGGACTCTTGAGGCTGGTGGGCTAGCTGATACCTCACCGGGCCCCCCGAGCATCGCGATCCCCCGGCATGACTTGGACGTGGAAGACTTGGAAACGATGGACGAGGAGGATGAGCTGGTCGCGATGTTCGAACGGGAACTTCAGAGCGTCGCCCGGGCTTGGCGGGAGCAGGGGATCGACACGTTTGGCATCGTCTCCGGATCCACCCCTCCGGTTCTTCAGGTGGTCTGGTGGATCAACACACTTGACTCGCGAGCGAGATTCGATGAGGTCATGCAGCAGCTCGGCCAGGAGTGGACAGTGGAGGCGCTGATCCTGAAAGACACGTTCCGACCCCTCTTCGTCGACTGGCGTGGCGTCCTCGACAAGGCCGAAGGCCGGCTCTCCGGGGAAATCACCGACTGAACTGCACTCGGGCCGATCGACCGGGAACGCCCTGAACAGCTTCCCTCCGGGACAAACCGTGGCGATGGACCTGAAACGCCGAAGCCCGCTCTCAAGGCGGGGTTCGGCTTAGTCGGGGCGACTGGATTTGAACCAGCGACCTTTCGGCCCCCAGCCGAATGCGCTACTAGTGTCCGGGGGTGTCGTGGACTTGCTTTTCCGCATTCCCATGCGGTTTCAGTTGCTCTGAGTTGTGCTCAGTTTCGTGCAGATTGGAACCCCGAATGGAACCCTGAGGCGGGCGAGACTCTGATCCCAAGGAACCTGGCCCCGGAGCGCTGCGCGGTGCTGCCTTCGCGAAAGGGAGCACTGAGGCGACCGGGCGCGAGACAGCCCCTTTAAAAAGAGACACTCCGCATGGAAAGCAGTACTCCGCCGCGAGATACTGCGTGGCGATGTCGGAGGAGACCGTAAAGACCGTCCGCGATGCGGCTGAGGCCTTCAACCGCGGCGACCTGGATACCTGGGCCGGGTACTTGGCGGACGACATCGACTACCGGGCGGTAGAGGGCGCACCCGATGACCACGGCCCAATCCACGGCAAGGAGGCCATCCGCGCCTACCTGCAGGACTGGCAAGAGACCTTCGACGATTTCACGAGCGAGCCGGTCGAGCTGATCGATGCGGGCGAGGACAACGTCGTCGCTGTCATCCGAATCAGCGGCCGCGCCAAGCTGAGTGGCGTCGAAACGGATCTGACCTACGCCGCCCTCTACACGCTCCGAGACGGGAAGGTTGCGCGGGGCCGCGAGTACTGGACACGCGAGGAAGCGCTCGAAGCCGCCGGGGTGTCGGAGTAGCGCTCCGGACGAGAAGCGCCGGTTCGATGGAAGCCGCTGTCTCCGCTACCGAGCGCGGACTTGCGCTGGTCACCCTGTTGCCGCTGACCTATCTGGCAGTGCAAGGAATCGGTCGCTTCCGTCAGCTATGGGCCGAACCGATGGACACACGCGAGTACAGAGGGTGGCTCAACTCGCCGTCGCTGTTTCCTGAGTGGGACGAGCGTGCTACTTGACCACCTGGTAGCGGATGTGGATCGTGCCGGGAGCCTCGAGCACGCGCACCAGCTCGAGCTCCGGCTCTCCCGGCTCGAAGCCGTCGAGGAGCCGCTCCCCCGCGCCGAGGATCACCGGGGACACCTGGAGGTCGACCTCGTCGACCAGCCCGGCCTTGAGGGCCGCTGGGCGCATGAGGCGCCGCCGGCGATGGAGATGTTCTGGCCTCCGGCGACCGCCTTCGCCTGCTGTAGGCGGACTCGATCCCTTCGGTGACGAAGTGGAAGGTCGTGCCTCCCTCCATCTCGATCGGATCGTGGGCGTAGTGGGTGAGGACGAGGTCGGAGCGTGGTACCGCGGATCGTCTCCCCACCAGCCCTTCCAGTCCGAGTCGCCCCATTCGCCGCGGATCGGGCCGACATGTTCCGCCCCATGATGAAGGCGCCGATCCCGTCGATCATCTCCGACATCACCTGCTTGTTGAGGGGGGTCCGCCTCTCGGGGCCCTCATCGATGTGCCACCTGTGCAGCTCGATCCCGCCGACGCCGAGCGGATTGTCCTCGTCCTGGTTGGTCCTGCGACGAAGCCGTCGGCGGACACGGACATCGAGAGATTCACTTTGTTACCGGCCTGCGTGCTCATGCGGCACTCCTGTCAGTGGTTGCGATCCGGTAGCTGAGGTGCGTCACCTTGGGAGCCTGGATCGTCCGGATTCTCCACCATCCGGCGCAGCGGGGCGCCGTCCTCCCGCCAGACCCGGCTCTCCTGTCTTCAGCACGCCCCCGGGAACGAATGCGTGAAGTGTCGTTTTCCATGCAAAGCAGTAGTGCCCGGCTCTTCCACCAGTACTGCCTCATTTCCACAGGCCTGGCGCTGCTGCCCCTGACCATCGGCATTCCTGCCGCTAAACCGCTTTGAGGAGTGGGGTCGCCTCCCGCCTTCACGCCGAAGCGGTAGCACCTGCTCCCGTACCGCCCGAAGTTCCCAACGCCTTCACTGTCGCTCGACCGGTACCCGATCTTGACGCGCTCGAACGGTACGGTGCCGTAGCCGTACCTCCCAGAGGCTCAACGGGACCTGATACGATCTGCGGCGACGGGCCTGGGTTTGCGCAGGTACGGGTGGCTGTTGCTCTCCTCTGCGCCTGCATGCCTTTCCTTCTGGCGCGACAGCCCCGCGTCCGCACAGGGTCTCCTCGACGGCAAACTGCCCTGGATCCCCGAACTTTGTTTTCAACATGTTCGCCGGTGATCAGCGGCTCGCCCAGACCTTCACGGCCCAGAGAACCGGCAGCCTGGTCCGCGCGGAGATCGAGATCGTCAAGTCGGGAACCGATGGAGTACTCGGTGATGCAGATCGTGGCCGCGGACGGTTCGGGCGCCCCCACCAACAGCGTTCTTGCCTCCACCATGATCGGCGATGCGACAGTCCCGATCTAACGCCTCGAGGCTCGCTGCGATGTTCGCGGCGCCTGCGAGGTCGGCGCCGGCCAGCAGTACGCCCTTCTCCTCACCCGTCCGGGCCGCTCAGTTCGGCTCCATGACGCGACGGCAACCCTGCCCGGGCCAGGAGTTCTTCAGCCTCTCGCAGAGAGGGCCGTGGCTCAGCCAATTCTCCCGAGCTACGACGCAGTCTTCGCCCTCTTCGTCTAAAGCTCTCTCAACGCCTTCACTCTCCGGAAGAGATCATACGCAACAAGAAAAGGGGCACCGCAACGATCACCGGGAACGTTCCGAACCCTGGTCCAGCTGAGCGATCCGGCAAGGGCGTCAGTGCCGCGCGGCTCGCCGTGATCAGCAAGGCGGTTGCGCCCGGAACGGCGTCGCTGCTTGATCAAGGCGAAAGGGGAAGAAGAAGCGCAAGCTCAACGACACCGGCAAGGTCAAGCTAAACGCCGCGATCACCTACACCCTGACGGGCGGCGATCCGAGCACCGAGTCGCTGAAGTACTAAGCCGAAGAAGCTCGAGGAAGAAGGGCCGCAGCCCCTCGGCGGAATCGGGCCGACCTGCATTTGGACCAGTGACCTTCTCGGGCTCCCAGGGAGCGGTCGCTGGGGTCCATCTTGAGCGCTGCTGCCTTGCGCGATGGAGCAAGCCGGTTGAAGGAACCACCGGCGAGGGCGGGACTACAGGCATTCCAACTCGACCCACGCGGTGCGGCGTGCAGGAACAGCCGGCGATCGGGCAGCGCCTCCATCGTGGTTTCTCGCGGTCTTAGCGCCGGGCGGTCCACCGGTCGGCGTGTAGACGACCTGACTCGGACCTTGAGGCTGCCCTTGTCGGCGAGCTTGGCTTCGCCGCCTTAGTCAGCCCCAGCGTCAAGGCTGGACCTTGCGTCGGCGTTCGAGGTCAGTCTTGGTCACGCGTTCCGAGCTGGCGCCGGAACCCTTGGCCGCCGTCGCCGAGCTGCGCGGTCCGAGGCCGAGCCGGCGCCGAGCGTCCCGGCGCCGGGGACCGTTCGCCGGTGAGATTTCACCTTGCCGTTCTGACCCTTGGCCCTTCCGAGGGCGGCGCTCGTTCGGTCAGCCTGTTGATGGGGCCGGCGGTGCCGATGCACTCGTCCTGGGGGTCTCATCGCTGTAGGCATCGCTCGTCGGCGTCGGGCTCGACGATCTGCTGCGACGCCGAGCACGAATTCGTTCGGAGAAGGCCGAGGTGAAGGTGGCTCCGACCGCCGGGTCTGGCAGGCCCGGGTGCACTTGCTGCTCGGCTACGTCGCCCTGCTCTCTACCGCGGAGCAGTCGGTGCCTTCGGCGCCTACCGGCTCCCAGGCCCAGCAAGATCATCGTCCCACGCCGATCCGAGTCGCGAAGACCCTGAGCCCGCGCTCGCCGGAGCGCTCTCGACGGCGCTGTGCGCCGACGGTTAGCAAGGACGTGTCGGCGCTCCGGTCTTCCGCAGATACCTTGAGCCGCATGGTCGCCCCCGTTGGGGTGTCGGAAGAGATCTGTGTCGGACTCCAGCTGGGTGATCATGCCACTGCCTGCCGGGAGCGCGTGTAGGAGGGTCTGCTGGGTGCGGGTCGCATCCTGGACCCAGGTGTAATCGGTCGTGCAGATCTGAGTTCCGGATCCGTTGGCCTGCTCGATCGGCGGGGTGGCGGCGAGAGCTGGCGCGGCAAAGTTGCCAATGCCCCTAGGGCACTCGATGACCGGCAGAGCTCATCTTCACTAGGTGCGCATGGACCATTGATCTCCCCATCCATAAAACCAGTATGCAGGACACCCTTACCCTGACAGCTTCAGCCCGGGGCCGGGACCTCGTGACCTCCTTGGCGCGACAAGCGACAGCCGCCGGGCTCCCCGTTTGTACCGACGTTCGGCCACGCCGTCGGCGGCACGAGACCAACGGTCAATCTACGAAACCGAGGCCACTGGGCGAGTTCAGTCGGGCGCGCTCAGAAAGCCCGGCGAACTGCTGGACAGCTCCGAGTTCAGCAGCGCTCGGCTCGACCGTGCGAATGGCGGATCGTCCGCGATTCCGGCGCTCGGCGACTAAAACCATCGCGCAGACCATCGCACGGCCAGGCACGGATCCCGACCGCCGACCTATCGCGCGGGCCTCGCCAGGCCGCGGACTGTCGCTTTGGCATCGAAAGCAGCGCTTTTCGAGCTCGGCGTCCCATTCGACGTACTTGTCCCCAGAGCGGCTGGAGAGTACGTTGCCTTTCGCCCGGTAAGGCTCTGTGAGCCACTTGTTTCCATCGCTGAGGAATTACCAGCGCGACTGGGTTCGCGGGGATGTGGTTGCCGGGCTGACGGTCTGGGCCGTACTCGTGCCTTCGGCGCTGGCTTACGCGACGATTGCTGGGGTCCCACCCGTCGTCGGCCTCTATGCGGCGCCGGCGGCGTTGGTCCTCTACGCGGCTCTCGGCAGTTCGCGGCAACTGATCACCGGGCCATCTGCCGCCGCGGCGGCGCTGTCGGCTGCGGTTGTTGGGAACGCAGTTGCGGGCAACGGGGAGCAGTTCGTTACGACAACCGCTGCGCTCGCAATCTGCGTCGGGCTCGCCGCCTTGATCGCTGGCTTCTTGCGCCTCGGGTTTCTGGCGAGCTTTGTTTCCGAACCCGTGCTCAAGGGGTTCATTGTCGGCTTGTCGCTGACAATCATCGTCGGCCAGATCCCGAGGCTGTTCGGAGTCGAAACCGGCACCGGCCACTTCTTCGAGAGGGCCTGGGACTTTCTGAGCAACATCGATGAGACCAATGGCTCCACGCTCGTGGTCGGGGCTGGGTCGCTCGCCTTGCTGTTCGGGCTTCCTCGAGTGGCACCGGCGATCCCAGGGTCGCTCGCGGCCGTGGTCATGGGAGTCGCCGCCGTTGAGCTCTTCGACCTCGACGCCCACGGGGTGGCGATCGTGGGCTCCATCGACCCCGGCCTGCCTTCGCTGGCTGTCCCGGATGTCAGCCTCGACCGCTTCGGGGGTCTGACTGCTGCAGCTTTGGGGGTGATGCTGGTCGGTTTTGCGGAAAGCCTGGGGACCGCTAAGACCTATGCCCAGCGGGACAACCGGGAGATCGACCCGAACAGTGAGCTGATTGGCCTCGGCGCGGCGAACCTCGGCGCTGGGATTTCCGGTGGGTTCGCGGTCAACGGGAGCCTGTCTAAGACGGCGGTGAACAGCGCCGCCGGTGGGCGGACCCAACTCGTCGGGCTGATCGCCGCCGGTCTGACGATGCTCACCCTGCTCTTCCTCACGGGCTATTTCGAGAGCCTTCCCGTGGCGACCCTGGCGGCGGTAGTGATCGTCGCCCTGATCGAATTGATCGACTTCTCGGCGCTACGCGATTTCTATCGGGTCTACAGCGTCCGGCTCGGCCGAGCCTACGGATTTGCGGCTCGGGCGGACTTCATTGCGGCGGTCGCCGCGATGCTTGGGGTGATGATCTTCGGAACCCTGGCGGGGCTGTTCATCGGTGTACTGATCTCGCTCCTCCTACTCCTCTACCGTGCCTCGCGGCCGCCGGTGACAGAGCTCGGGAGAGTCCCCGGCCCAAGTGGTCACTTCTCGGATCTCGATCGGCATCCGGACAACCGGCGTGTCGAAGGAATCGCAGTGCTGAGGATCGAGGGCGGGCTGTTCTTCGCCAATGCCGAGCCGGTTGCGCGTGAGATCCGCGGCACGGCGAGGCGCCCCGACGTTCACACAATCGTTATCGACGCGGAGACTGTCCCCTTCATCGATGTGACGGCGGCCCAGGTCCTCGACCAGGTAGCGCGAGAACTGGAGGCTGATGGCGTCCGGGTGGTGATCGCCCGAAACGTCGGTCAGGTTCGCGATGTCATCCACGCCGCTCCGGGCGATTCGATTCTTGATGCCGCGTATCCCACTGTCGACCAGGCTGTGAAGCAGGTCGTCGCGGAGGGATAACGGGGCTCACCGTAGAGATGTGGCCTCTCGTGCATGGCTTTGGAGGAGGGGTACTTACGGCCGGTCTGCCGGGTGCCCTCGTCTTCTCAGCTCGCGAGTCGCGGCGGCGACGCGGATCTGGAGCTCCGTCGCTGGCCGGCGAGCGAGCGGGTCCTCCTTCGATTGGCGCGCCTTCCGTTCTCACGGCCGCGCGCGCCGCGGCGTCCTCTATCAGGGCGTACCGGTCCGGCGCTGGTCGTGGCGTCGTACGTGTGAGAAGTTCTCCGAGATTATTGGCCTGCGACACGCGCGTTCCCATGGGGCGGGGGTGCCCGGCGCTTCTGAGCCGCGCAAACAGCCCTTGATGCCGCTTTGGCTCGTTGAGGGCCTCGGGGCAGAAGCGCAGAAGAATCGTCTTGCTGATCGACGTGTGATCGAAGAGCGTCTTTGACACTGACCCTGGCTCCACCCACGGCGAGACGATCAGCGCCGGTATCCGCACGCCGTAGCGTCCGAACGTGTCGGGGTCGTCGTCGGGCGCCGCAGGCGGCGCGACGTGATCGAAGAAGCCGCCGTGTTCGTCGTAGAAGATGACGAGGAGCGTCTTTTCCCATTGGGGGCTTGTTGCGAGCGCGTGGTAGACGGCGAGCACAAGCTCCTGGCCGTCCTTGATGTCCGCGGGCGGGTGGTCGTCGTTGGGCTGAAAGCCGATTGGGTTGAAGGTGCTGAAGGCCGGGTCGATCCATGAGACTGACGGCAGCGCACCATTGGCGGCGTCTTCGAGAAAGCTGGCCGCTTTTGCGTCGATCCTGACCTCGAGGCTGGTCCTCCAGTTCAAGTTGGTCTTGCTGAAGAACGCGAACCTGTCGTGGTGGCCCAGCTTGTAGTGCCCATCGGCGAAGCGCAGGGTCCCCGCCTCGAACGAGTACCAGCGCCACGAGATGCCGTTGGCGTCGAGGTGTCGCACGAACGAGGGTTGGTTGTACATGGGCGGGAGGTGGAGCGGCAGGTCATCGCGACTGCCGGATGCGCGACCGCAAATCGCGTACAGGCGGTTGGGCCAGGTCGCCCCGGGAACAGAGCTGAACCAGCGATCGCAAACTGCGAACTCGCTCGCCAGGTGATCGTAGACCGGGACATCGGCGGCGTTGTAATAACCAATCACGCGACCGGGATCCGCATCCTGGACGTCGTTGCGCGAGAGCGTCTCGGCGAAGCTCGTGACGAAGCCGTTCATTTTGCCGCCCCCGATCTGGAGGTCGACGGCGCTGGCGGAGTGATCGGGATCGTCCTCGATCACCGTGCTGTCGAGATGGTGGACTGGATAGGAGCGCCCGTCATGCTCGTTGGCGAACTCCGCCCGCAGACCATCGACATCGCCGCGACCACCTTCAAGCGAGAGATACCCCAGCATGTGGTCGAAGGAGCGATTCTCGAGCATCAAGACAACGATGTGGTCGACCTTCCCGAGGTTGGCGATGCTGGTCTCCTCCGTCACCACCGCCTCCTTCGCGGTCGCGTTGGCAGGTCGTCGAGCGTTGAGGAGCTCGTGGACGTTGTAACGGATCTTGTCCGGAGACGAAAGCGGGAGCTTTGACTCAAGGCCGTGCCGGGGTGTGAATTAGCCAGCTCGAGCTCAGACCCCACTCTGCTCGTCGCCCCGACTAGCTTGGTGCGGGGTACGGTTTGGGCCGATGGTCGCCGAACCTGGCGAGACGCGCGAAGACACGGATGTCTCCTTTGAGCGGGAGCAGCGTGTTCGACACCGCCTGGAGCTCGAGTTCGGCTCGCGGCAGGAATGGGACGACCCGAAGCGCGAGTGGCGCCGGCTCTTCTCGGAGCTGCTCGGAACGTTCTTCTTGGTGCTCGTCGCTGCCGGTGGCGGGATCCTGGTCGGCTCAGGGTCAGATCAGCCTCTCGGCCGCTGTGGTCGCCCCCGGGCTCATGGTCATGGCGATCATCCTCTTCATGGGTGCGATCTCCGGAGCGCATCTGAACCCAGCCGTGTCGCTTGCATTCGCCCTGCGCGGGGACTTCCCCTGGAAGCGGGTGCCCGGCTACATCATCATCCAGCTCGTCGGGGCCACCTTGGCCTGCCTCTTCCTCCTGGCCGTGCTCGGGAATATCCAGCACCTCGGCGCGACTCTGCCCGGCCCCGGCTACGAGAACTGGCAGGCGCTGCTGATGGAGATCGCGCTCACGGCTGGCTTGGTGAGCGTCATCCTGGGCACCGCCTCGGTGGCCCAGAACGTCGGCGCCATAGCGGCTCTCGGCGTCGGCGGCTATATCGCGCTCGCCGGCTCTCTGGGCGGCGCCGGTCAGCGGTGTCTCGATGAACCCGGCCCGCTCGTTCGGGCCCGCCCTCGTCAGCGGCGATTTCTCGAGCTACTGGGTCTACGTCGTGGGGCCGCTTGCCGGAGCGCTGATCGCGGTCGCGTTTGCCTACATCCTTCGTGGGCGCGGCGGCGACCCGATCTCCCGCGCCGCCGGCTCCGGGTGCTTGACGAGGGCAGCCTCGCCGCCAAGCAGAAGCTCTCGCGGGATATCGAGAGCGGGCAGGTCGCTCCGCCCGGCATCGCCGCAGACGATCGAGTCATAAGCCGCGCCAAAGCGGCTACTCCGACAGCCCGGCGGCTTCGAGGGCCTCTTTGGGGTCGAGGTAGGTTCGAATCCGAACTCCCTTTCCGTTCTTGAACTCGACCACAGTGCCGTGAGGCGATTCGAGCTCGGCCTCGCTTGCCCTGCCACGCGCGCGGACGCGGCCGATTGCGACCGTCCGGTCGCCAAGGTCCCGGATCTCCGGGTAGTCGGCGTGAAACTCAGAGAGCGTCTCGTAGAGGTCTCGGAGCCACTCGCGAACGCCCTCGTGTCCCTGGTACACCGTCTGTTTCCCTCCCATCGCCATCAGAATCGCCGAATGCCACTCAACCTCGGGGTCGAGTTCCGACACCAGCGCATCGGCATCTCGGCGGTTGATCGCGTCAAACGCGCGTTTGAAGACCTCGACGTTCTCCTCCGACATCGCCCGCGCAGTATCCCGCGCTAGGGCGAATAGCTGCTTTCCATGCAAGCGGCATCGGCCTGGCGCCGAAAGGTCGCTGGTTCAAATCCAGTCGCCCCGACTAGACTCCCCCTCCTCTACCGCATGGGGCACGGACGTCCCACGCACTAACTCCCGAGGGGAGGAGGGAAAACCAGAATGGTTCTCGCCGACTTCACCTTTGGTCAGGCGCTGCTGACCGTGCTCGAAGTCTTTCTCTTCGCGGCTTGGCTGATGATCCTCTTCGTGATCATCGGCGACCTGTTCCGCGATCACTCGATGTCCGGCTGGGGGAAGGCCGCCTGGACGATCTTCCTGATCTTCGTCCCGTTTCTGGCGGCGCTGGTCTACCTGATCGCCCGTGGCGATGGCATGCGTGAGCGCGCCGTGGCGCAGCAGCAGGAACAGCAGAAGCAACTCGACGCTTACATCCGCCAGAGCGCCGGCTCATCCGGCGGCGCCTCGGCCGCGGACGAGCTCACCAAGCTCGCCCGGCTTCATGACGAGAACAAGCTCTCGGACGAGGAGTTCGAGCGGGCCAAGGCGAAGGTCGTCGGCTAACCGAGTCAGGCCGAAGCGTGCGGTCGCAGGGCGAGTCCCGTCTCGGTCAGCCAGCTCCTCAGCGTCTCGTGCATCGCGGGCACGCCGACGATCGGCTCCTCGGGCTGCTCCACGCGGTCGGCACCAAGACGAACGGACAGCTCTGCCAGCCTCCGAGCCCCCCATGTGAGCCCATGAATTCCTCGAACGGTGCCACCTCGTTCGCGTCGGGGTCGTACATGCAGTTGACCAGGATGTCGGGGCAGTGCGGGAAGCCGTCCGTGCGTCGCAGGTGGTCCGCCGCGTTGGGGCCGAAGACGCGCAGCGGGTCCTCGCCCGTCACCTGGTCGTCGTGCAGCCGCCGAGCTGCCCTCCGCCCCCAGCACCACCGCCCCATCGCTCGCGGTCCGCACCATCACGAACCCGATTCCGGGATGGCTCCTCAGTCTTGGAATCAGCGCGCGGATGCATCGCCTCGATCTCCTCGAGCGAGAGTCGGTGATCTCGCTGCGGGCAGGGAGATCAGCCCCAGCCCGCCCGAAGCCAGCACGACCGCCTCATGATCCGACTGCCGCCCGATCCGGCTCCTCCAACGCCTCGCGGTTCGACCCGAGCACCACATCGCCGTCGATCACGCGGTCCCGCGTCGCCCGGGCGAGCATCCTGCCGCCGGCCGTCTCCTCGTCACGAGCGTCGGTCGAGCGCTCCGCCGACGGAGGTCAACCCCTCGTCCGGTGAGGGCGGGCGTAGACGTCTCCGCTCCGAGAGCGCTTCGCGCACCAGCTCCTCGAGGTCCACGCCGTAGCGCTGACGGAACGGCCGGCCCTGGCTCTGACCGTGGTCCGACAGCACCACCAGGTGGTAGGGGCGGGGTGCCTGCTCGATCGCCTTCTCGAGCCGCGCCAGCTGGGCGTCGTGCTGCTTGAGCACCGCGAAGGCGTCCGGCTGCTCGATGCCGGAGTGATGCGCGACCTCGTCGTAACCGACGAAGGTCGAGTAGACCACCGGGAGACCCTCGAAGATGTCGCCGAGCAGCGTCGCGACGTTCAGGTCCCGCATCACCACCGTGATCGCCCCTCTCATGAACGGATAGAGGCCGCCTCGGTCGATGTGCTCCTCGCCACGCCGGCGCTGGTGGCGGGCGGCGCGCAACTCCTGGATCACGTCCCAGACATAGAGCGCGATCGTGCGGGTGAATCCGTAGGGATCGGCGAAGTACGCGAAGTATTCGCGCGCGCTTGATCTCCGCCTGTCGCGGAGCACGCTCATCGTCGCGGAGCAGTGCGGTGCGTCCCCGGAGAACAGGTTTCCGCGGCTGGCGCCCCCGGCCGCCAAGCAGACCGCCCCCGTCCGAGTGGCGCCGCTCCAACTCGACCGCGTCCTTACCGTGATTGGAGACCATCGTTCGTCCGCTCTCCTTCTCGTACCAGCGAAACGCCGGCATGTCCTCATTGCTCCCAAGCAGGAGCCCCGCCTGGCTGGCGCCGGTCTGGGAGGAGAGATCGCATTCCCAGGGCACGACCCGATGGCTGCCGCGCCCCAGCCAACGGGTCATCGTCGGAGCGTGTCCTTCACGGAGGGCCCGCCGCAGCACCGGTTCGGCCAGGCCGTCGATCTCGAACAGGATCACCCCAGGCACTTCGGTGCCTCTCGGGGACGCGACGCGCCCTTCGGCGCACCAGGCGAAGCTGGCGGGCGTCGTCGTCGATACTGAGGGCTGGCACGAGCACCGTCAGGCCCACGGAGAGGACTAAGGCCACCAGCACGGCGCCCGAAGAAGTCCGGGGCCGAGCCGTCGATGACCTTGATCGAGATAGAGACGATCGCGGCGTTGAGGACAAGCGACCCGAGGCCGAAGGTGATCACGGTCAGCGGGAGCAGCAGGCGGATCAGCAGCGGCCAGAGGAACGCGTTGAGCAGCGCGATCAGGGCCGTCGTCAGCAGGCTCGCTTCAAAGCTCGGCACGTCGATTCCCGGGAGCAGGGCGGCGAGCGCCCAGAAGAGCAGCGCAATCAGCGCCCAGAGCACGAGCCAGCGAACCACGGACCAGGCGACGCTGATCGGGCGGAAGCCGCTCACTCCACGTCCAGACTGGTCTCGGAGCCCGGCTGGAGAACCCGGACCTCGACCTCGGGGGCCAGCCTGTTCGCCAAGCCGCTTGAATTCGCGGGTGGCTCCGCCAGCGGCTCGGGCCGCAGACGCCGGAGCCCGGCGGGGTAGAAGGTTCCCCAATGGATCGGCACGGCGAGCCGCGGCCGGACCATCTCCAGCGCGCGGGCTGCCCGCTCCGGGTCCAGATGCCCCGCGCCGACGGAGGGTCCCCAGCCCCAGATCGGCAGCAGCGCCACGTCCACCGGCCCGAGCTCCGACATCTCCGGGAAGAGATCGGTGTCGCCCGCGAAGTACACGGTGCGCCCACCGCGGCGGATCAGGTAGCCGAGTGGCTCGATCTCCGCGCCGCGGTGACGGTCGCGGTATCCGTCGTGCACGGCCCGAACGCCTGTCAGCTCGACATCGCCGACCGAGATCGTCTCGCCGCTTCCGAGCTCGCCGGATGTCCTCGGCTCCGCTCTTTGCACACCCACCCGGTCGCTCCCCTCGGGGTCACAACCGGCGTGCTCGCAGGAACCCGCCGCAGCGACGGCAGATCGAGATGATCGCGGTGCAGATGCGAGATCAGCACCAAGTCGGCGGTATCGGGCAGGGTCGGGTCCGGTGAGGGGCCTTGTCGCCGTAGCGGTCCCAGCCAGCCGCGCAGCACCGGATCCGTGAGGATCGCAACGCCGTCGAGTCGAAGCAGCGTGGTCGCGTGACCGATGTAGGTCAGCCGGTCCATCGTGGGCGGGTGCCTAGGTGATCATCCATGAAGGTGGCCGGCCTGTGATTCGCGGCCCAGGGCCCCGCGCCGCAGGGACCTGGCCTGCTCAGGTCTCGCCGGTCGCGAGCGGCGGACCCCGCTCGCCGGGCGTCGCCGGCTCCGCCTCGGCCCGGGCCTTGCTGAGATCGGCGGAGATCCTGACGACCGCCGAGGTCAGCGGCGCAGCGAGGATCAGTCCGATCGTGCCGAACATGGCTCCGCCCGCGATCGTCACGATCAGCACCGCGAGCGGGTGGATCCCCAGGGCGGCCCCCATCGCCAGCGGCTGGACGAGCTGCTGAAGGACGCTGTTGGCGAGTAACTGAAGGACGATCATCCCACCGGCAGCCTCTGTGCCGCCGCCGCCGAGCGCGATCAGGACCGCGAACGCTCCCGCGCCCCAGGCGCCGATGTAAGGGATGTAGGCGCCGAAGAAGGTGACCGCGGCGATCGTGCCGACCAGCGGCACCCCGAGCACCCAGGCACCCACAGCGACGACGGCCGCGTTGAAGGCGGCGACGATCGTGGTCCCGAGGAAGTAGCCGCGCAGCGAACCGAGCACGCGATCGGTGATCGTCCGCGCGACCGGATCCGGCACGCCCATGTTCCGCTCGGCCCAGGCGCGGATCGTCGGGCCGTCCTTGAGCAGGAAGAAGAGGCTGAGGGCGGTCATCGCGAGGAAGAAGACGATCGACGAGAGCTTGCTGAGGCCGCCGATGACGCCGTCAAGCAGGGCCGAAACGGTGTCGCTGGTCCCCGAGGCGGCGTGCTCCCTCGCGTCTGCGGCCTTGCTCGGATCGACGCCGAGATCCTCGAGCCAGCCGGTGATCTTGTCCTGGGCGTCGGTGAGCTGGGAGCCGATGGAGGAGGCCTCGCCAGTGATCCCGCCGACGATCACCAGCGTCACGCCGATGGCGGCGAGGATGATCCCGACCATCAGCAGCGCGGCGCCAAGCCCTCGCGGGATCCCGTGCCCCTGCAGCCAGCCCACCAGCGGGCCGGCGACGGCGGCGACGACCCCCGCCGCTAGGACCGGGAGGACGATCACGTGTGTGAGCCCGAGCAGCCACACAAGGCCGACGAGGAACACCGCGACGCCGACCAGCAGCCAAGCCGTCAGGCCGACGTCGCGCAACCATTGCGGGACGACGAAGATGTCGGTCAGCGAGCGCGGGTCGATATCGATGTAGTCGCCGCTTTCGCGGCTGGGCTCGTCGCCTTGTCTTTGCCGTCGCCAGCGGCCGCGGGCCATCACCGGATCACGCTACTGCGGGCCTCGGACGACTCCCGTGGGATCTGACCTCTGTGGAGAGGTGCGGGGCTTCGCCGAATCCGTTCGATTTCCTGGGCAATAGTCTGGGAGCCGACGTTGGACGAGCGGATCTGAATGGAGTGGGCTCTGACCTTCGTGGCGCTGGCGCTGATCGCCGTCGCCGCCGTCTCGAAGCGACTGTCGGGATCGCCAATCACACCGGTGATCCTGTTCGTCTCGATCGGGCTCCTGGTCGGCCCCGAAGTCCGTCGACGGGATCGACCTCTCGAGCACCAGCTCGACCGTGCGAGCGCTGGCCGAGGCGACGCTGGCCCTCGTGCTCTTCGCAGACGCCTCGCGCATCGACTTCGGTGCGCTACGGCGCGGATTCCCGGTGCCGGTGCGCCTGCTCGGAATCGGGCTGCCGCTTACGATCGCCCTCGGAGCGCTTGCCGCGGGGGTGATCTTCGACGTGCTGACCTTCTGGGAAGCGGTCATCCTCGGCGTCATCCTGGCGCCGACCGACGCCGCCCTCGGCCTGGCGGTCGTCACCGACCGGCGGGTCCCGAGTCGGATTCGCCAGGGGTTGAACATCGAGAGCGGGCTGAACGACGGGATCTGCGTGCCGCTGCTGTTCGCAGCCGTCGCGGCCGCGGACGTCGAGTCGCACATCTCCGAAGGACGAACCGGAATGACGCTTCTGCTCGAGGAGGTCGGCTACGGCATCGCCGGAGGGGTCGCCGCCGGGCTTCTGATCGGGGCCATCGTCGTATATGCCGGGCGCAGGGACCTGATCGAGGGCAGCTGGCGCCAGGTGATCCCGGGCGCCGGGGCAGCCCTGGCCTACGGGACCGCCGTGGCACTTGACGGATCGGGCTTCATCGCCGCCTTCGTCGCCGGCCTGGTCTTCAGGGCCGTGATCAAGCGCGACCCCGAGGACATGAATCGGCTCACCGAGGAGGTCGGAAGCGTGCTCAGCGGGGTCACCTTCGTGATCTTCGGGGCGATCCTGCTCGGGCCTGCGCTGGGGGAGCTGAGCTGGGAGCTCGCCCTCTACGCGGTCCTCAGCCTGACCGTCGTGACGAATGCGTGCCGGTCGCGATCGCGATGCTGGGCTCACACGCTCGGATGCCGACGCTCGGCTTCCTCGGATGGTTCGGACCCCGCGGCCTGGCCTCGATCGTCTTCGCGGTGATCGTGATCGAGGAGTCCGAGCTTCCCCACGAGCACCTGATCGTCCTGGCGATCTACCTCACCGTCGGGCTGTCGGTCTTCGCCCACGGCCTCACCGCGGCTCCCCTGGCTGCCCGTTATGCCGACTGGTTCGAGCGTCACCCACGCGACACAAGACCGGCGGACGCACGTGAACAACTGGCTTGACGAGGCCGAGCGACTCGATCTCGCGGTCTACGCGGCGATTGCCCGCACCTCGACCCCCACGCTGGACCGGGCCATGGCGCGCCTCTCCGACGCCGCGAACTACTCGCGGCTCTCGATCGCGTCGGCGGGTGCGCTGGCTCTGCTGGGCGGGACCAAGGGGCGTCGTGCCGCCGCGATGGGCCTCGCCTCAGTCGCGGTGACCGCGACCGTGGCGAACCTCATCCTGAAACCGCTCGGCGGGCGCAGGCGCCCGGATCGCGCGGTGCAGGAAGTTCCGGCCGCGCGACAGGTCCGGATGCCGAGGTCGAGCTCGTTCCCGTCCGGGCATACGGCGGCGGCGTTTGCCTTCGCGACCGGCGTCGGCCACGTCTCCCCGGCGGCCGCCGTCCCGCTGCACGTGCTTGCTGCGCTCGTCGGCTACTCGCGAGTCCACACCGGCGTCCATTTCCCCGGGGACGTGATCGTCGGCGCGCTGTTGGGAGGCGTACTGGCTGAGGCGACCGCTCCACGCGGTCGAGAGCCGCCTGGGCTAGGTCAGCTCACCACTTCAGCTCGATCTCGAGCTCCCGTTCATCGGTTGCGACCTCGATCTCGACTTTGAGCTGCACCTCGTCGGGCACGTGGACGCTCATCGTCATCCCGCCCTGCTCGAACTTGAGGTCCTTGTCCTTGGCGAGCATGGTGGCCAGCCTGCGCAGCCGGGTCGCGACCTCCTTTCGGCTGACGATCTCTTTCTGTTCGATCTCGATGATGTCCATATCTCTCCTATGTCGGGGTCTCTCGGCCGGCCGCGCGCCGCACCAATGCACGGACCAGGTCCACCATCCGAGCGGGGGCCGAGGCGGAGGGTGAGGCGCCGGGATGCTGGCGGGCGATCCGCACCCGCAGGACGGAGGGCCGGATGCGGAAGCGGAGGGGAGCCTCCAGAACGAGCGCCTCGCCGTCGATGCCGGCGGCGATCGGCCCCTCGGCGCGGACCTCGAACTCGGGGGCCGACCACTCACGCCATGGCCTCTGCCGTTTTCCGCCGCCGCGCCCGGTGGGCGCGGCGGCGATCGTGATTCCGAGCAGGCCATCGTCGATGTGCGGCCGGGTCCCGGACCCGACCGCCCTGCCGAGCCGGTAGAGGTTGTTGGAAACGAGGATCGCCGCCCCAGACGAGTGCTCGCTGCCGCCCGGCCCGGTCCATTGCAGGTCGATGCCCTTGCCCTCGGGCCCGAGCGCGTCGGGCAAGGTGTCGAGGATCGTCCGCAGCTTGGCGTCGCGATAACCCTCCTTCTGGACCGCCTCCGCGTACAGACCGAGGGAGACGTTGTTGACGAACACCCGGCCGTTGACCTCAGCGAGGTCGACACGCCGCTCGCCCCCGTCGACGAATGAGTCGAGCGCTCCGACGACGTCGTCGCGATCGACGCCGAGGTCGAGCGCGAAGTGGTTGCGGGTCCCGGCGGGGATGCATGCATACGGCAGGTCGAGCTCAGCCGCGACCGAGGCGACGACCGCCTGCGAGCCGTCGCCGCCGGCCATCGCCAGCCCGTCGGCGCCGCGGGCCACGGCATCGCGGACGAGCTGCTCGAGGTCAGTCCCCCGCGTCAGCTCGACCGGCTCGATCCCGCGCGCTCGCGCTTCGTCCGCGAGCTTGAACCTCTCGGCCTTGCCTCCTCCGGACTTCGGGTTGAAGAAGAGCACCGGGTGCGCCGGTGGTGCCGCGTCCGGGGAGGGGGACGTGGACGTGAGAAGGCGGCCTTGGCTGCGGCGAGGGCGCCGAACGCCGCCGCCCCGACGAGGATCGCCTCGAGGACGCCGCCGTCGAGGATGACGACCAGCACGCTCGCCAGCACCAGCAGGGCCGCGCAGCTCACCCCGGCGACCCGCGCGATTCCGCGACGGATAAGCCCGTGCCATGCCGCGACCGCGGCGCCGATCAGCTAGGGCGGCCACGATCAGTCCGCGCGGGAACTCGCTGATCACCGAGTAGGCGGCGGCACCGAGTGCCAGCCCACCCAATCCGATCGCCAGGATCGCCGCCAGCCGGGCCTTGGTCATCAGACCCCGGTCTCCGCAGTAATCCGGCCCGACTCGGCGGCTTCGAGGACCGCCGCGTAGTCACGCTCATTCTGGTCGGCATAGGCCTCCGCAAACTGCGCCAGGGCCCGGTCGAATCGGTCGCGGCCGCCGAGGTAGGCGGCGATCGCGACGCTGTCCCCGCCCCGGGCGTGGGCGCGAGCCAAGGTCCGGCCGCAGACGCTGGCGTAGTAGGCGAGGGCGTTCGGGTCCATCGCTTCGATCAACGCTGACCCCTTTGCATCCCAGAGCTGGCGCACGTAGTAATCGCGCTCGACGCCGTCGACGTCACTTGTTCGGACCCAGCCGAGCAGGATGTCGCCGGCGGCCTGCATCAGCCGCTGACCCTCGACCACGCGTTCGCCGTGCTGCTCGTACTCGCTCGTCCCCAGGAACGGCTCGAGCACCGATGCCTCAGCCTCTTTGAACTGCAAGAAGAGCGGATCGGCGTTGTCGCGGCCGAGCAGGAGCATGACCCAGGCTCGCGTTCCCACGCTGCCCACCCCGACGACCTTGCGGGCGGCATCGACATAGCGGAACCGCTCGAGCAGCCGGCGGCGGTCGCTTGGCAGTGTCGCGCGGTAGGAGCGGATGACGGTCTGGAGCATTTCGTCCAGGGCCCGATGGTGTTCGGCGTCGACGAGCTCGTGGATCGGGACGATCACCGGCGGGTCGTTGCGGATCCTCACCGTGCCGTCGACGACCTCGGTCAGCTTCGCGAACGCCCTGAGACTGTCTTTCGACCGCGCCTTGGCGACGTTCTTCTCCGCACGTTTGAGCTGCAGCTTGGTGCCGATCTCAGCCACCTGCGCGAGGACTTCCGCGACCTGGACTCGCGAGTACCAGCTGTCGAGGTTGCGCTCGGCAGCATGTCCGCGCATCGCCTCGCGGTAGGAGCGGCCGACCTCCAGGTTGACGGTGGTGCGGACCTTCTTGGCGAAGCCGTGATCGCGGCCGGCGATCGCGAAGCTCGCCGCCAGCCGCTTGAGGTCCCACTCGAACGGGCCGGGGAGGGTCTCGTCGAAGTCGTTGAGGTCGAACACCAGGGTCCGATCGGGGGCGGCGAAGCCACCGAAGTTCGAGAGGTGGGCGTCGCCGCAGAGCTGTGTCTGGAGGTCGGTGCGCGTCTGACCGGCGAGGTCGGCGGCCATCAGGTAGGCCGCCCCGCGGTAGAACGTGAACGGGGAAATGAGCATCCGCCCGTACCGAATGGGAACCAGCTCCGGAACTCGGGTGGCCGCCTGCTCCTCGAGCAGGTCGACGGGATCTCGGCGGTCCGCTGCGGGCGCCCATTCTGCATGAGCGCTGCGCGGGACCTCCTTGCGGGTGGCACGGCCGCGCTCGGTGCGCTCCTCCACGCTCGGGTGCGACGCGACGGCCTGCTCGGGGCTCATCCTTGCTCCTCTAGGTAAATCGGCCAAGTGGCAGCCCGATTGGATGGTAATGCCAGCCACAGGAGCCGGTTGGGGGAGACCGGCCGAACCGAGATAGGTAGTAGGGGCGTAGCCCGCAGGACCGCCCTACTACACCTGGTAGTACCGCTCTTGTACCGACTGGGACGTCCAATCGATCCAGATCGTCCAGGGACCCGGACCTGATTGACGATCTGGACGCTCCCGCAAGTCTCGACGCTTCGATCCGCTCGGCTGGGGGCCGAAAGGTCGCTGGTTCAAATCCAGTCGCCCCGACTACCAGGTCCACGCCTGCTAGTCACGGCGCAGGCCCGCACAGCCACGCACAGGTCCGCATGGGTCCGCAAGGACCTAGACACCTGGGAGACACCTGCGGTGTCTATCGCCCGAGGCGCCGCCATCGGGTAGCCGCGGCCGACAACTCCCTCGCGCAAAGTGGCGACAGGCAGACCCAGCCTGACGGCATACGGGGAAGGGAAACAGAGCGAGATCGGACGGGTCTGTCTTGAAGTGGCAGCAGCGCGAGGCTTGCGGACACCGGGAACCTGAGGCGGCCAGAGCCTGATTGTCAACTGGCCTGAGGGAGATCAGTAGGGAGTGAGGTCCCTGGCATCACCACCTTCCTACCGCGTGTCCTGCTGGTATGCCAGATAAGGGTCGAGCTATGGCTTGGCACAGCCGACCACCCGGCCAGAATCGGATGGTGATAACCGCAACACGACCTGATCCGCTTCACAACCGACGAGGACTGAACCATGACCCGAGAAGAACTGACCGACCGCGTAGTCGAGCTGTTCCCGAAGCTCGCCGAGGTCAAGCCGTGGGAGTGGAACGAGACCGAGGACTCAGAGCCGGTGGTGATGATCGAGGGCTACGCGACCTTCACCGGCATGTACGACGGGGCCGTTGATCTGACCGCGCCGATCCCGAACAGTCGGCTGGTCGGTGTCTGGCGGATCGAACCGGACAACGTCTACACGCTCAAGGGTTTGGCCGAGGACCCGACCGTCAAGGCAGCGGGGGAGCAGGCTCCAAACAACTGAGCCCGATGATCGTTCGCCTGGATGGGCGGCGCCAGCGTCTCGAGCAGATGCCCGACAACGCGGCGACGCTCGCCCGCCAAGCCCATACGGACAGCTGGCGGATCAGTGAACAGCCGATGGTGGCCTCGGCGTGTCGGTGCGAGCGCCCGGTGGGCCCTAATCGCTTTGCGGTTGCGGCGGCAGCCCGTCGCAGCACGAATCCTTCGCTTCGGCGGCGTGTGTCAGCCGCTCAGGCCGAGCTGCTGCATGAAGAGGACGAGGTCGTACATCAGGTTCTCCTCGACGATCTGCCCGTCGTCCCATTGCGCGACGGTGTAGAAGTCGACCTCGAACGACTTCCCGGTCGGCGGGATCTCGTCGCCGTTCCAGTTGCGCAGCGGACCCGTCATCGTGCCGGTGAAGCGCGCGACCGAGCAGGTGTGGTCGCCCGAGGCGAAGAAGATCCGATAGGGGTGGTTGTCGAGGTGCTGGTCGGGAAACGCGGTCCAAAACCACTTCGATTCCGTGGTGTGGTCCTCGATCCCGCGGGTCGGCTCGGGCTGACCGGGCCAGCGCACGACCACGTCCGGCTTGTGGCGGGCACGGAACAGCTCTACGTCCTGCGCGTTCCAGCCGTCGTCGAGCGTCTGCATCAGCTCCGTGTTCCGTTCCTCTGTCGTCGCCATGACGCTCCTCTCACCTCGTGTCCCTCCGACTCTATCCCAGAAGGTCCGGTCTTTTGGAGCTCGTGGCGTGGCTCACTGTGCCACCGCGCCGCGCAAAAACGCCGGAGCGGGATACTGCGTGGGCGATGTCGCAGGAGAACGTCGAGGCTTTTAAGCGCGGGCTTGACGCGTTTAACCGGAGAGACGTCGAGGCGCTGCTAGAGGAACTCGACCCCGAGGTGGAGTGGCACCCGGCGCTGCTCGCGTTAGTTGGTGGGGAAGCGACGGTGTATCGGGGACACGAGGGCCTCCGCGAGATGCTCCGAGACCTGTACGACGCGTTCGCAGAAAATCACGTCGAGGTCTCGGAGATCCGGGACCTGGGAGACCGACTCGTCGCGATCGGCCGCACCCGTGCGCGTGGCAAGGAAAGTGGTGCCGAGACCCAGTCGCCCTGGGGCGGCGTAGCCGAGTACAAGGACGGCAGGGCGATTCGGATTCGGACTTACCTCGACCCCAACGAAGCCCTCGAAGCCGCCGGGCTGCGGGAGTAGGCGATGTCGGAGGAGAACGTCGAGCTTGTGTACGAAGCTGCTGATGCCTTCAACCGGCAGGATGTGGATGCTTTTGTCGCCACCGCCAGTTCGGACGTGGAGTGGGATGACGCCATCTTCTGGTCGGGGGTGAGCCGGACCTACCGGGGAAGAGCGGAGCTCCGAGACTGGTTCAACCAGGTGCTTGAGCCATGGGAGAGCATCCATGTCGAGGTGGAGGAGATATCGGATGCGGATGATCGGGTGTTCTTCGATCTGGTCATCAACGCCCGCGGCAAGGAGAGCGGCGTGGAGGCACCTGGACTTCGGGTCTGGTGCGTCGTGTGGATCGCGAACAGAGAGGTCACGAGGCGCCGGGTGTTCCGCGAGCGACCCGACGCCCTCGAAGCCGCCGGGCTGCGGGAGTAGGCGATGTCGGAGGGTAACGTCGAGCTGCACTACCGAGCGGTCGAAGACTTCAACCGGCGTGACTTCGATGCGTTCCTCGGGCTGAACGACCCTGACGTAGAGCTGACGCCAGCTGTTGTCAGATTAGAAGGCGGCACCGTGTACAGCGGCCACGATGGCGTACGAAGATGGTGGGAGGACCTGTTCAGCGTCTATTCCGACTTCACCGTCGAGATCGAGGAGATACGTCCGGCCGGAGACATGACCGTTGCGCGGTTGCACAATCGCGGCCACGGCGCGGAGAGCTCTGCTCCCATGGAGCAGACGACGTGGCAAGTCGTCGACTGGCGCGACAACAGGGCGATCCGGTGGGGCACCTACCTGAGTCGGGCTGAAGCCCTCGAAGCCGCCGGTCTTGAGGAGTAGGCGGTCGCGGTTTCTTAGGGGCTCGGGCGTGGCTCACTGTGCCACTGCGCCGCGTAAAAACGGCCGGTGACCGGCCTGCGCCAGAGTGCTGCTTTTTCGTCCAAAGCGGCGCTTTTCAAGTCTGCGCCTCCTTGCGCGAGAGTGGCGGTACTACCCCTCGACGAGTGCCAAGATCGTCTGGGAGCGAACACCGTCGTATTTCATCGCCTCCGCCGCCTCCTCAGACTCAAGGGCCTCCTGCCAGTTAGAGATGTCCGGGACCTCGACGTTCATCGCGAGGTCAGGCCGCTTCGTCCGGGATCGGCTACGGTCGGACCCGTGGCCGACGAGCCGAACCGGCAGGAGCTGCTCTCCGCGCTGACCACCGAGCACTTCACCTTGCAGGGAGCGCGCTCGCAAACGGTCAGCGAGAGCACCGGGCGGGCGACGCTCTACGTGATGTCCGTGTCGAGCGCCCTGATCGCCCTCGGTTTCCTGGCCCAGATCTCCGAGGTCGGCGACACGTTCAACGTCTTCGCGCTGACGGCGCTGCCCACCCTCTACGTACTCGGATTGTTCACCTACTTCCGGCTGGTGGAGTCGGCGGCCGAGGATTTCCTCTACGGGCGGGCGATCAACAGGATCCGCCACTACTACCTCGAGATCGCCGGAGAGGAGGCGGCGGCTGTTCTTGCTCAGCGGCTACGACGACGCGCGCGGGGTGCTCGCCAACATGGCCCTGCGACCCTCGCGCTGGCAGATCTTCTTCACCACGGCGAGCATGGTCACGGTGATCAACAGCGTCGTCGGCGGCAGCGCCGTCGCGATCGCAGTCGGAGCGATCACCGACGCGCCGCTGGGAGTTAGCGCCGCGATCGGCGTCGTCGTAGCGATCGCCTCGATCGTGGGGCTGCGGCGCCACGAGCAGCGGATGCTGACGGCGTGCTACCGGCAGCTCGAGGTGCTGTTCCCCTCGCCGCACGCTCCATGACCGGGCGCCGCTTCGCGCCCTGACTATCCCTTCGCGCGAGAAGCAGCAGCCCAAGCCCGAACCGCCGCTTTCCATGCAAAGCAGAACTACTGCTTTTCGTCCAAAGCAGCTACGCCGCTATTGGCCCTCGCTCAGAACGAGAACTGTCTCCGGGTTGACACCGTCGTGCTTCATGGCATCCGCCGCGGCATCGCTCTTCATGAGCTCCTGGAACGCCTCCATGTCCGGGATCTCAGCGATGAGGGCGGTCTTGTTGGATCCATTTGGGTCCGAGAAGGTCCGAACACTGACGCCAATCGGCCCGAATAGCTCTTCACGCTTCGGCGAGCTCAGCCACTGGTCGACATCGTCCACTTCATGGGTCATCACGTACGTAGCCATCGAGTAGTCCTTTCGTCCCTCAGTCGGATGTGGGGTCCCCTGCTCCCCTCACGCTGCGGGCGACCCTACCCGTGGCCGAGCAGGGTGTCAACGGCGTCGCTGGGCGGCTTCAGGCGGTGCTGCTTTCCATGCAAAGCAGTAGTCAGTGCCGACCGCGATTGCAACGGGCGCAGGCGGGCCGCAGATTCACTCAGCTCTCGTCGCCTCCACCGTCGGCGATCGGGAGCAGATGGTCCACATCGACGGCAGGTGCCCCGCAGACGTGGCAGGTGCGGCCGTAGCGGGCGAACACCTGGCGTCTGATCGCCTGCCAGCGTCTACCGCGCGGCCGCCGCAGGCGGCACTGCTGACAGCGGCTCCCCGAGCTGATCAGGCGGCCGCAGCCGAGACAGGGCTTTAGAGCCAGAGCGCATCCCCGAGCTTGACCTCGACCGCCAGTCGGTCGAGTGGATCACGCTGGAGGACGGCCATGAGGCGCTGCTCGTCAACGGCGGCGGGATCGACGGCGGCAACGGCGCTTACTTCGCCAATGCCGGTGAGGACCTGCACGCGGTCGGGACGCTGGCCCCGATCATCGACGGCTACATCGGCTGCATCGTGATCAGGCCGGATGGCAGCCGCTACGTCGCCCAGGCGGTGCCCGACCCGTTGGCGGAGTAGAAGCCCGGCGCGAGATACTGCGCGGGCGATGTCGCAGGAGAACGTCGAGGTCGTGCGTAAGGCCATTGACGCAGTGAACGTATTCATGCGGGGCGAGGTGTCCAGGGAAGCCTTTGCGGAACTTTACGATCCGCAGGCCGAGTGGCACTGGCATGATCAGCGGATATACCCTGACCTCCCGCAGCATCTTCGGGGCCCGGAGGTGATTGAGTTCGGGGAGCAACTGCGAGGCGCGTGGGTCGACCTGGCCACCGAGCCGCTTGAGTTCATCGAGGCGCCCGGCGATCGTGTCGTCACCCTGATCCGCCAAAGTGGCCGGGGGCGGGAGAGCGGGGTCCCGATCGAGGTCCACTTCTTTCAGCTCTGGACAATCCGGGACGGAAAGGTGCGGAAGATCGAGTTGTTCCGCCATCGCGCCGACGCCCTCGAAGCCGCCGGGCTGCGGGAGTAGGCGATGTCGGAGGAGAACGTCGACGTGGTGCGGCGGATGTTGGAAGTCTGGAACACGGGAGACATGGATGCCGCCCCCGAGCTGCTCGACGCCGAAGTCATCGTGCGCCCCGCGGAGGGTTGGCCGGAGCCGGGGCCTTTCGTAGGTCGGGAGGCGGCCGTGCGCTGGTTCGCGCAGCTCCGGGAGGCGTTCGACATGAGTGCCTTCGAGCCGATCAGCTACTCCGACGCTGGCGACCGTGTTGTTCTGCAATTCATCTGGCATGGCATGGGGCGCGGCCCTGAGGCGAATCTGGAGTTCAGCGGCGTCGTCACAGTCCGCAAGGGCAAGGTCGTTCTTCTGGAGTTCTTCTGGGACCACGCTGAAGCCCTCGAAGCCGCCGGGCTGTCGGAGTAGGCGATGTCGGAGGAGAACGTGGAGATCGTCCGCCGCTGCTGGGAGGGCCTCGAGCAGAGCCCCATGGAGCTTTACCTGGAGTCTTGGGATCCCGAGGTCGAGATTCGAAATCCCCCCGAGTTCCCACTCCGAGGGCCCTTCCGGGGGCACGATGGAGTCCGCCAATGGGCAAACGAGATTTGGGAGGTGTTCACCGATTTCCACAACGAGATCGAGGAGATCGCTGTGATCGAGGACCAGACGGTCCTCAGTGTCCAGCGCACCCAAGTGCGGATGCGGCATACCCGACTCCCCGGCGACATCAAGTGGGCGGCCGTTTGGACATTCAAGGGCGGAAAGATCTGGCGGGCTCAGGGGTACTGGACGCGAGAGGAGGCCCTCGAAGCCGCCGGGCTGTCGGAGTAGGCGATGTCGGAGGAGAACGTCGAGTTGGTCTACCGGGTGAATGACGCCGTCAACCGGCGCGACCTCGACACCCTCCTCGCGGTTGCCGACCCCGAGGTCGAGTACAGCCCGCTCGTCCAGGCCCTGGAAGGCGGTGGCCCGTTCCGCGGCCACGCGGGTATCCGAAGCTGGTGGCAGAACATGTTCGGCATCGCCCCCGACTTCAGCACCGAGGTCGAGGACGTACGAGACCTCGGCGAGGTGACCGTTGCGCGGGTGCGCCTTCGCGGCCACGGCAAAGCAAGCGGCGCGACCATCGACCGGCATGCCTGGCAGGTCGCGGAGTGGCGCGAGAGGAAGTGCGTCCGGTGGCGTACCTTCGATAGCGAAGCCATGGCCCTCAAATCCGCCGGGCTGCGGGAGTAGGGCGTGGCGTCTGGGAACGTCCCAGGCGCCACGTTTTTTTGGGAGCGTGCTCCCGGTCACTGTGCCACTGCGTGCGCCAAAAACGCCGCGACCGATCTTTGAAGGACAGGCTGCCCGTCTGAGAGAATCGCCGCGAAAGTCATCGAGCCTCAGGAGGAACAGACATGTGGGCCACTGTGCGTCGCTACGAGGGAGTCAAGAATCCTGATGAGGTGGCAAAGCGGGTACGTGAGGGTTTCGTTCCGTTGATCAGCGAGCAGCGGGGCTTCGTCGCCTATTACGAGGTCGACGCTGGAGACGGCGTCATGTTGTCGACCAGCGTTTTCGAGGATCAAGCCGACGAGGAGGACTCGAACGCCCTGGCCGCGGAGTGGGTCAAGGCGAATATCACGGATCTGGCGCCGAACCCACCGGTGATCACAGCAGGCCAGGTGGTGAACTGGCAGGGGTAGTCAGCTAGCTCTGAGCCATGGGTCCGCCACAGACGTGGCAAGCGCGGCCGATCGCGAAGACCTGCCGGCGGATCGCTTGCCAGCGTCTACCGCGCGGGCGCCGACGGCCAAGCCGCGGATCTCGCGGGCACGGATGTCGGCACGCCGCGGTTCCCACGGCCAGTGGGGGCGCCGCTAAACCTCGGCGGGTAGTCGAACCGGCGCGGCGCTGTCGCCCGCAGGACCTGTGATCGCACTGATCCTTTTCGCCATTGTGGGCGCAAGGGTCGCTGTAGGCACCACAGAGACATCGCAGCGGGCTCCTCGCTGTAGCAAAGGAGAACAAAATGGGTCACCTCGTGGATCACGGCGACCAGCTCGATCGCCAGCACACGGCACAGCAGCCCAGCCCGGGCACCACGCGAGCACTGATCTACCGGGGCCGCACCGCACGCTCTCGGGTGCCCCGGGAACACCCCCGGCCCTCTCGCTCTCGCAGAGACGACCGCCCCGATCGGTAGGTTGGGGGGCATCAAGGTCTTACCTCCTTGATCTCTCTGGCGTTGCGCCTCGCCTGGTGCGGCGCTCGTCGTTTCGGGGCCGAACAAGCCGGGGACCGAACTAGCGAGGACCGGACTCACAGAGCGGCGCTAGCCTCGATGGAGTGATCTCGAAGCTATGCTCGCCCAGCGCGTCCCCGCGGTCATGAGCGAGCGCCGGCCGTGAGTGGAACGCACGCCCAGATCGCTGCCGGATTGCCGGCGACCCCCGACCAGGATGGCACCTCCCCTCGCCTCGACGAGGAGCCAGATGGCGCGATTCCGGGGGCTCGGCCGCAGCCGCACGGTGGCGCACGGTGATGTTCTCTTCGCCGAGGGCGACGAGGGCGCCGACTTCTTCGTCATCGAGTCGGGGTCGGTAGCGATCGTTCAGGGACATGGGAGGGAGAACAGGGTGATTGCCGTCTTCGGCCGGCACCACTTCCTGGGCGAGCTCAGCATGCTCACCGGCCAGCGGCTCTATCTGAGTGGGGTGGTCAGCGACGGCGGAGAGGTGATCCAGGTCCCCGTGGAGAAGCTGCGCGAGATCGTCGCCGAGGACAAGGCCCTGAGCGACATCATCCTCGGCGCCTTCATGGCCCGGCGCTCGTTCCTGATCGACGCCGAAACGGGAATCAAGCTGATCGGCTCCCGGTTCTCGCCCGACTCGCGCCGGCTGCGCGAGTTCCTTGCCCGCAACCGCATGCCCCACCAATGGATCGATCTGGAAGAGGACGACGACGCGGAGGCCCTGCTGGGTGGACTCGCCATCGAGCCCGATCAGACCCCGGTCGTGATCGCGAGCGGCGGCGAGATCCTGCGCAACCCGACCAATGCGGAGCTGGGGAGGGCGATCGGCCTCGGGCTCGAAGGCCGCGACCCCGGTGCTCTGCGACCTCGTGGTCGTCGGCGCCGGGCCGGCCGGGCTGGCGGCGGCGCTGTATGCCGCTTCAGAGGGGCTCGACGTTCAGGGAGTGGAGGCGGTCGCCACCGGCGGTCAGGCCGGGACATCGGCAAGGATCGAGAACTACCTCGGTTTCCCCGCCGGCGTCTCGGGCAGCGAGCTGGCCCAGCGTGCCGGTGTCCAGGCGCTCAAGTTCGGTGCGCGCCTGGCTGTGCCGGCCGCGGCCGTCCGGATGGCCAGTGAACCGGGGCGGCATGAGATCGAGCTCTCGAACGGCGAGGCCGCGACCGGCCGCACCGTGGTGATCGCCACCGGGGCGCAATACCGCCGCCTCGACGTGCCGCGGCTCGACGAGTTCGAGATGGGCGGGGTCTACTACGCCGCCACCCAGGCGGAGGCGCAGCTCTGCGCCGGCGATCCGGTTCTGATCGTCGGCGGCGGAAACTCAGCCGGCCAGGCAGCGATGTTCCTGTCCCGGCACGCGTCGGAATGCCGGCTCCTGATCCGGGGCGGTGATCTCGGGAAGTCGATGTCGCGGTATCTCGTCGATCAGATCGAGCGCAACGACTTGGTCCAGGTCTGCCTCCACTCGGAGGTGGTCGAGCTCGGCGGCGAGCGCGAGCTGGAGACGGTGACGATCGCCGACACCCGCTCCGGAGAGCGGAGCGCGGTCCCCGCCAAGGCGCTGTTCGTCTTCATCGGCGCTTCGCCCCACACCGAGTGGCTGGAAGGCCAGCTGGCCACCGACGACGCCGGATTTCTGCTCACCGGCCGGGACGTCCAGGACGGGGCTCTCGCGGAGCACAACGGCGATCCCCCATATTTCCTGGAGACCAGCCGTCCCGGGATCTTCGCCGTCGGCGATGTCCGTTCCGGATCGATCAAGCGCGTCGCCTCTGCGGTCGGCGAGGGGTCGATGGCGGTCCGGCTGGTCCACGACCGACTCGCCGCCCTCTAGCCTGAGTTAGGTAAACGCGATCTCGCTGAGATTGATCGAGACGATGAGGGGCTCGTCGAGCGACTCGCCGTCGGGGGTGCGCGGGAAGACATGGGCTGACTGACACAATCGGGACGAGCTGGATCGAGGCCAGATGCAGCCCGCGGCGGAACCAGCCCACGAGGCCGACCCCGGCCTTGTCAGCGGCACGGGCGCGCTGCCCTAGTCAGCCGCTGAGGATCTTCTTCTTCTCCTCGCGAAACTCGGTCGCGGTCAGCAAGCCCTTCTCCTTGAGCTCTCCGAGTCGCTCGAGCCTGTCGAGCTTCGCGTCCTCCGGATGGCGATCGCCGTCGGTGAGGCCCCTGGCCGCCAAACCCACCCTGCGGCCTGCTTCGGTGGTCGCGCGCTGGAAGCGCTCGCGCATGGACCGGACCCAGTCGCCCCGCTTCGCGCCCGGGAACTCGACGAGGGTCTTCCGGCGCAGCGCCTCCAGACCGACCCCGGCCAGCGTGATCAGCAGGAGGGCGAGCACGAGCTGGCGAGTTCCCGGCGGCGGCCACACGATCAACACGAAGAGGGCGGCCGCTCCGAAGATCGACCAGACGAGCTCGCGTCGATCGCGCAGGGTCGGCGCCAGCGCCCGGCGGATCCCGACCGCGTACCCGGACGGCGAGGCCAGGAACGCCGCGACCACGAAGAGGACGCCGTAGATGATCACGCTTGTCGCGATGCTCTGGAGCAGGGCGGTCCCGATGTCCCAGGCGTGCCGGGCGGGCTCATTCGCAGCCTCGGTCTTGGAGAGCGAGTCGACGAACGAACCCTTGAGTGCGTTGCGCACCGCGATGGCCGCAAGGCCCGAGGCGATCAGGCCGAGGCCGTAGCCGAGCACCACCATCCAGCGCCGCCCCTTTGCGAGATATACCGCCAGCGCGAAGAGGGCCAAGGTGCCGAGCATGAAGAGCCAGGCGAGCCCCTCGATCACTTTGGTGACCGTACGGGCGGTGTCGAGGTCCTTGGAGTCGGCTACCTGCAGCTGCCCGACGTCCGGCGGCAGTCTCTGGTTGAGCTGCTTCTTCAGCCCGATGCGGTCCGCCAGCTGAAGGACAAGCGGCCGCAGGTTGAGCACCACCTGGCCGTTCTCACTCGAGACCACCTCGTTGTCGCCCTTCAGGATCGAGACTAGCTGGCGGTGCGCGATTCGGTTCGCGTCCTTCCAGGCCTGCTGAATGCGGGGGGACTGGAGGGCCTGCTCGGCCGCCCGCGTCGCGAACTGACGCACCCCGGCGGCCAGCGGGGCCGAGAACTGCTGGGTGCCGCGCGGCAGGCGCTGCTTGATGACCGCGGACACGTCGACGTTCGCGTAGAGCTGGTCGACGGCGTAGGTGGCGACTGCGTCTGAGATCGCCTTGTCCTCGAGCAGCTTGCCGCTGGTGTCCACCCACTGATCGGTGTCGAGCGCCTGGCGGTCCACCCAGCTGGTGAAGATCGCCAGGAAGGCGAGGATCGAGGCAAGGACTACCAGGATCCGGACCGTGATCCGGTACCGCGTCTCGGGCGGGTCCGGCGACGCCATGGCCCGCTGACGCTAGCGCCGGAGAGGCGGACTCAGCGCAAGGACTCAGCCAGCCTCTCTCGACGCGCGCCGCCCAGTGTTTGCGCGCCGAACTTCGGTTAGTTGCCCTGGCGTTGCCCACCTCCGCGCGATCCGCATGAACACTGCGGTTGCGGAGCGACTGGCGGACTAGGAGTTCGACCCTCCCCCTTCCCTTTTCGTGGCCAACGCCCGGCGGGGGGAAGGGGGCGGGTGCTCGGGGTGCGAGCAGGAGCCCCGAGCTTTCGCTATCCAGCGAACCGCCGCTTTTCGTCCAAAGCAGCTAACGACTATGGTTGCCCCCCGATGAAGGCCAGCTTCCGCATGACGCTGATCGTTTCGGTGGCCTTGGCAGCTGGGGCGCTCATGGTCGCCGGATGTGGCGGCGACGACAAGCCGGACTACTGTTCGAATGTGAGCGATCTCCAGAGCTCGGTCGACGAGCTCAAGAGCGTCGACCTCGGGGGGACCGACACCCTCTCTACCGTCCAGACGGACGTGGATGCGGTTCAGAGTGACGCAAACGCGGTCGTGAGCTCGGCCAAGGCGGACTTCCCGGACGAGACAAGCGCCTTGGAATCGTCCTTCTCGACCCTCTCGACCTCGGTCAAGGAATTGCCCGCGTCGCCGACGGCCGAGCAGCTGCTTGCGCTCGCGCCGCAGATCGCCAGCACCGTGTCGGCTGCGGACAACCTCAAGAGCGCCACCAGCTCGGCCTGCGACTGAAAGTCGGCCGACCCCGACGGGGGAGTCGGTATCCCTCGCTCCCGCTTTGCGCGACGGATCGTGATCGAGCGGCTTCAGGCAAAGGGCGTGCAGGTGAAGGCTCCGGCGAATCCCCTGCGCGGAGTCTCGATCGACTCCGCCTACGTCACCGGCTTCCTCGAGGAGACGCAGGGCCCCGTGATCGCCGTCGGCCATTCATACGGCGGCGCGGTGATCTCGAATGCCGAGAAGCAGGCGAAGAACGTCGTCGTGTGATCATGATCTCGCAGTCTCAGGCCGTGACCGAGGTGATCTTGGAGGCTGTCGCCGCGGTCGGCTAGTGCGCGGCCGACGACCAGACGATTGGAGAGAGCAATGCTCGAAGGAACAGCAGAGAAGCAGCGGCCGAGTTCCCGATCGAGGGCGAGCTCCCGGATTTCCGCGGCGCTACCGCATGGCTCAACTCCGAGCCGCTGACCCCGGCCGGGCTCCGCGGGAAGGTCGTACTGGTCCAGTTCTGCACTTACTCCTGCGTCAACTGGCTGCGCACCCTTCCCTACGTCCGCGCCTGGGACGAGCGATACCGCGATGACGGGCTGGTCGTGATCGGCGCCCATTCACCGGAGTTCCCGTTCGAGCACGACGTCGAGAAGGTCCGCCCCGCCCTTGAGGCGATGGGCGTCGGCTATCCGATCGCGATGGACAACGACTTCGCGGTCTGGCGCGCCTTCGAGAACAACTACTGGCCCGCGCTCTACGTCGCGGACGCCCAGGGACGGCTTCGAGACCACCACTTCGGTGAGGGCCGCTACCAGGGCTCCGAGCGCGTCATCCAGCAGCTGCTCGCCGAAGCGGGATCGGCCGGTGTCGACCGCGAGCCGGTCACCGTCGATCCCGATGGCCTGGAGGTCTCCGCCGATTTCGAGACGCTTGAATCCCCGGAGACCTATGTCGGCTACGCGCGGGCAGAGAACCTCGTCGCCCCCGATGGGGTGCTTCCCGACGGGCCGCGCGCGTATGGCGATCCGCCGCCGCTGGACCTGAATCAGTGGTCGCTCTCCGGGAACTGGACGGTGGGCCGACAGGCCACCGTGATGAACGAGGCCGGCGGACGGATCACCTTTCGCTTTCATGCCCGCGATCTGAACCTGGTCCTCGGCCCATCGGCCTCGGGAGCTCCTGTGCGGTTCCGGGTGCTCATCGATGGGGCGGCCCCGGGCCCCGCCCATGGAGTTGATGTCGACGAGGACGGCAACGGCAAGGTCGCCGAGGCGCGGTGCTATCAGCTGGTCCGTCAGCCCGGAAACGTCTCAGACCGGACCTTCGAGATCACGTTTCTCGACTCTGGGGCTGAGGCCTACGTGTTCACCTTCGGCTAGTCAGGAGAGTCCTGGATCTGCCTGACCAAAGCTCCCGCGCGAGCTCCCTGCTTCCGGTGATCCCTATGCGGTCTTCGCGCGATGCGGCAGCTTCCAGTCGGGCCGCACGAAGTGGCACGTGTAGCCGTCCGGGTACTTCTGCAGGTAGTCCTGGTGCTCCGGCTCGGCCTCCCAGAACGGGCCGGCCTCGCTCACTCCGGTGAGGACCTTGCCTGGCCACAGGCTCGAGGCGTCGATGTCGGCGATCGTCTCCTCGGCGACCTGGCGCTGCTCGTCGCTCGTGTAGAAGATCTCCGATCGGTAGCTGGTCCCCACGTCGTTGCCCTGCCGGTCCTTGGTGGTCGGGTCGTGGATCTGGAAGAAGAACTCGAGGATGTCCCGGTAAGAGATCCGCTCGGGATCGAAGACGATCTCCACGGCCTCGGCGTGGCCTTCGTGGTTCTGGTAGGTCGCGTTGGGAACGTCCCCGCCCGTGTACCCGACCCGCGTCGAGATCACGCCGTCACGCTTGCGCAGGAGCTCCTGCACGCCCCAGAAGCACCCTCCAGCGAGGATCGCCGTCTCGGTGTGGTCCGTCATCGCGCCGCTCCTTCGGTCGGGGTTGGATCTGAGCTTAGCCTCGTCGTCTGGGATTTACGCCTGGTGCGTAGCTCATATCCGGAGAATCGGAGGTTCGAGTCCTCCCCGGCCCACTCGAAAGGCCCGCAAAGCGGCGATCTCCCCCGCCGCGCCCCGCTCAAACTTGACGTCGGTCGTTCCCGCAAGGGAATCATTCGTGTAGGTCGATGGCTCCTTCCCGCTGGCGTAGACTCGCCGCGGTGGCCCCCACCGACCTGACGAAGGAAGAGCTCACCCGTCTCCTCCGCGAGGCCGAGGCAGCGCACGGCCAATACGAGAAGGAGGAGCTCGGGGGAGAGCGCGACGAGGAGTGGGCGCCGTGGTACGCCGAGTTCATCGTGAACGCGCTCGGCGAGCGCGCGGCACGACACGATCCGAGCGGCCGCCCCGACTGATTAAGACCATTTTGCGCGGGCGGCCCCTGGGCGTCAGGCGGTGGTTCCCGCGGCGCATGCTCAGTACTCGTCGTGGCGCCGGAGCCAGAATGGCCGCGGGCCACCCTCGTCGCGCCCCACCGGGGTGCGGTCCAGGAGGAAGTAGTAACCCATCGTCGGCTCGAGTCCGCGCGACGTGGTCACGTAGGTGCGGTAGACGACGCCGTCCGAGAGCTGGTATGCGCTCAGGCCCGGGCTCTCGGCTACGTATCCGGCCGGGTCGGTTCCGGACCTCTCCGCCATCTGCTGGACGGTTGGGGGAATCTCGCCCTCCAGGAACGGCTTCAGCTCCTCTTTGGTGTGGGTGAAGCCGAGGTCGCGGTTGAAGTCGCTGCCGGCCGTCGAGGCCCAGTCGATGTTCCAGCCCATCCGCTCCTTGTACGCCTGGAGCTTCTCGAGCGGCGCCCGGGAGACGAGCATCATCGTCACGTCCCGGGCCTTCAGGTGGATCACATTCGGCTCGAGGTTGTCCGCGATCGAGGAACAGACGGTGCAGCCAGCCTCGTAGACGGGGCCGAACATGAAGTGGTAGATGAGCAGCTGCGAGCGCCCGTCGAAGAGCTCCGCCAGCGTCTTCGTTCCCTCGTCGGTCTCGAAGCTGTACTCCTTCTCGACCTGCACCCACGGCAGCGTCCCGCCGCTTCGTCGTGAGTTCGTCGTTGCGGCGGGTGAGCTCCTTCTCCTCCTCGAGCAGCTCGTCTCGCTCGCGCTTGCCATTCCTCCTGAGTCGCCACCTGTTGCTCCGTCATCGCATTTCCTCCTTTGTCCCCGAGTGCTCCGGGCTCGTCACTTTGTCCAGACATCCCGGGCTCCATCGGGCTCATCTCACCGTCGCCCTGATCCATGCCCATCGCCTCCATCGAACGCTCTGCAGCCGGCGATCCCGGGACGGTGAGGCCGGGCACGTCGCTCGGGGCGGTCGCGACCCCGATCCCGAGGACGACGAGGAGGGCGGCAGTGGCGGCGCTCGCCAGCGCGCCGCGCGGCAGCAGCTTCTCGATCCCGATCAAGGCGGCGATCAAGACCATCCAGCCGATGCTCATCACGCCCAGCGCGAACAGCGCCGCCATCAAGGCCCAGCAGCAGCCGACGCAGTAGCCGCCGTGCACGAGGCCGGCACGCAGAGGCCCGATCGGCCCGCCGCGCAGATCCTCGGGGGCGAACCGGGGGTTCCGGCAGTGGCGCAGGCAGGCTCGCTTGACCGAAGTGAACTCGTAGAGAGCGGCTCCGACGATCACCCCGCCGGCGACGTACGGCCCCGCCTGATCCCAGGCCAGGAAGGCGAGGTCAAGCGAGTGAGCGCCCTCGATCACGGCGTAGGCGAGCGCCCCAACCATCACCCAAGGGGCCAGGTAGCGCGGCTACGAACAAGCCCGTCGCACCGAAGGAGGACGTACGGTCGCGATCCGAATCTCCACTCCGAATCCGCGCGTACAGGAGGGCCGCCGGGAAGAGCGACGGCAGCATCATCGCGGCCATCATCACCGCCCAGCCGACGATGAACCAGTCCAGCCCTCCGAGGTCGGTCCCCGGGCCGGCGTCCATGCCATCCATCCGGCCGACGGTCACCGCCCATCCGGCCCCGGCGAGGAGCAAGAGGAGCAGAAGCAATCCGGTTTCCGTCAGTCGCGGGTAGCTGACGCGTCCGGCGGAGTGTGGTGGCATCGATCACGGCTCAGGAATAGCTCAGCTGCTCGTCCCAGTCCGCCGGGCGACCTTCCCGGGTGAGGTCGAACAGGTTCCAGAGCGGCTCGAGGGTTCCGACGTGCCGTGGGTCCTGGCCCGGGTCCCATGGCGCATAGAAGAGCTCCGATCCCCAGAAGTGACGGATGGTCTCGCCGTCGCGGTGGAAGACGTTGAGCATCGGCCGTTGCGCACCCTCCGGGGTCTCGGCGAGGTAGTCGCGGTTGTACGTGTTGCCGGCCGACGAGAGCAGGCGCAGCCGCCGCCAGCCGCGCTCCTTCGCGAAGGCGAGGATGCGCGGGAGCGGGGACTTGGCGATCACCGCGAAGTTGATCTGCTGGGTCGCATGGCCAACGGCGCCGTCGAGCTGGTCGAGCAGCGCGACGCACGATGGGCACGGCCCCTCGGCGAGCGGCAACCGCGCCGTCTCCCCGCTGGTGGGGCCGGGGCGGTCGTCCTCCGGGTCGCGCGGGAACATGAAGCTGTAGATCACGAGCGAGTCCTTCCCGGACTCGAACAGATCGGACAGGCGCACCTCCGTCGGTGCACCGTTGGCCCCCTCGCCTTCGAAGACGTAGTCCTCCGGAACGGCGCCACCCGGCGGCAGCTCCCGCCTCGATGCGGCCACCGCCTCCATCGCGCGTCGGAGCTCGATCTCCTCGGCGAGCAGGCGATCGCGAGCGGCGCGGTACTCCGCTGACTCGCCAGGGAACGTGGCGGTCATCGGTTCACCTTTCGCTCTTCCAGATACCCCTCGACCGCGTCGAACAGTCCCTCCCACCGGGCGCGCTGCCGGTCGATCCACTCGCTCGCCTCTCCAAGCGGGGTGGGGTCGAGCGTCAAGCGGTGGGTCCTGCCGTCGATCACCCGGACGACGACGCCCGCCTCCTCCAGCATCTTCAGGTGCCTGGAGATCGTCGGCTTCGACACACCCAGGTCTCGGGTCGCCTCGCCGACCGTCGCGCTCCCGTCGCTGAGCCGCTCGACTATTCCCCTTCGAACCGGGTGGGCGAGGGCCCTGAAAGTACCGTTAGCCATTTAGCGAACTATATAGTATGAGCTGCTGATGAGTCAGGCGGATGAGGCCCGCGAGGTTCTGAGGGTCGAGCGCACGTTCGAGGCGCCGGCCGACGAGGTCTTCGAGGCCTGGACCAGCGTCGAGGTCTTGAAGCGCTGGTTCCACGCGGAGCCTGAATGGGAGACCCCTTTCGCCGAGGTCGATCTGCGGGTCGGCGGCCGCGTCAGGATCACGATGCGCGATCCCGAGGTCGGCGCGGAGCACGGCGGAAGCGGCGAGTACACGCTGATCGACCCGCCGCGGCGGCTTTCGTTCACCTGGCTTTGGGATCGGGACGACGAGTCGAAGAAGCAGCTGATCGAGCTCGAGTTCATCGATCGAGGGAACGCCACCACGGTCGTCTTGACCGACAGCGGCCTCACGAAGGAGGACGTGGAGAGTCACCGCCACGGTTGGGAGGGGTGCTTCGACAACCTCGAGAAAGCATTGGCGGTCTGAGACACAAGACCGGACCGCGTAAGCAGTCGAGCGCTTGACCCCTCAGGTCGGCTTGCGAGATGATGGAAGGCGCCGAGTGAACGCCAACGCCGACAAGCAGAAGGTTCGCGTCGGTTTGCTCGGGGTTGGGCTGATGGGATCGGCCATGGGCCATCGGCTCCTCGATCAGGGCATCGAGGTCATCGCGTGGGACCGCAAGCCTGAGCAAGCCAGCGCTATCGAAGAGCGGGTGGCAAGCGGGCCGACGAGCCGACCGAGGTTGTGCGCGGCGCGGACGTCGTCATCACGATGCTGCCGACGGCGCCGATCGTTCTCGATGTCGTTGAACCGTTGCTCGAGGATTGGCCTGAGGCGACGATCTGGCTGCAGATGAGCAGCGTCGGGGCGGCCGAGGCCGATCAGCTCACAGAGGTGGCCGAGGCACACGGCGTGACGCTTGTCGACGCGCCCGTTTCCGGCAGCACCCACCCGGCCGAGGAGGGTGAGCTGACCATTCTGGCGTCCGGGCCTGACTCGGCGCGGGCGTCGGTCGAGCCGGTCTTCGAGGCGCTGGGCTCGCGGGTCCTTTGGGTCGGCGAGGCCGGGATGGGCTCGCGACTGAAAATGGCCGCCAATCACTGGATGATCGCGATGACCGCCGCACTGGCGGAGTCGATGCACCTCTGCGAGGCGATGGGGCTGGATCAGCGGCAGTTCATCGAGCTCCTTGACGGCGGGCCGCTTGGCTCGGCGTATGGTCTTCTGAAGCTGGAGGAGATGCGGCGCCACGAGTATCCGGCCGGCTTCCCGGTCCGTCTTGCCCTCAAGGACCTGGAGCTGGTGCACGAGGTTGAGCAAAGCTCCCGAGCCGCGATGCCGGTGCTGGACGTGGTCCTCGAGCGCTTCTTGTCGGCGAACGAGGACCATGCCGACGAGGATCTGGCGTCGGTCTATGAGCTTGGGCGGTCCGGTTAGCCGAGATTACGGCGGGCTCGGAGCGGCCTGCGTCACACATCGGCGGCAGGGGAGCCGCGGACGTGGTCGATCGCGTCGTCGAGCGGCTCCATCGCCGCCTGCCTCACTGCTCGTAGCGCTCGACAGTGTCGGCGTCGCGTGCCTCGGCGTCGTCCGGGTCTGGTCGAACTCCTTCAGTGCCCGGCGCTGGCGCAGTAGATCCCAGCAGCGATCGAGCTCGACCTCCACCGCGCGTAGGCTGAGCCGAACGATGAGCGCGCAAGCGGGAGCGGAGCCGCCGGGCAACGGATCGGATCGATCGGCCTCGGTGCGGTCTGCTTCGTTTACGGGCAAGACCGCCTGGGCGCGGAACCTGGCGGCCCCGGTTCGGGACTTCCTCAGCGCCGAGACCGGCGGCGCCGTGGTCATGCTGGCGCGCGGTCGCCGCGGCGCTGTCTGTGGGCGAACTCGCCGTGGCCGGACTCGTACGAGTCGTTCTGGACGACGAACCTCTCGATCAGCCTCGGCAGCGAGAGCATCTCCCTGGACCTGCGGGAGTGGGTCAATCAGGGCCTGATGACGTTCTTCTTCCTGGTGCTCGGCCTCGAGGCCAAGCGCGAGTTCGACACAGGAGAGCTCCGTGAGCGGCGGCGCCTTGGGATCCCGGTCGCCGCGGCGCTCGGCGGGATGACGGTGCCGATCGCGATCTATCTGGCTTTCAACGCGGGCGGTGAAGGAGCGCACGGCTGGGGAGCAGCGATGTCGACCGACACCGCCTTGGCGCTCGGCGTCTTGGCGCTGGTCGCGCCCGGTGGCACGCGCCTGCGCCTGCGCCTGCTCACGGTCGCGGTGGTCGATGACCTGGTTGCGCTGGTGGTGATCGCCACGGTCTACACCGAGAACATCTCCTGGCTTCCGCTGGCGCTGGCCGTCGGCATCTTCCTGACGCTGTTGGCGCTCCGCTACGCGCCGGACGCCTGGCGCAGGCAAGCCGCCGTGGTTCTCGGAGTTGCTCTGTGGATAGCGCTGTTCGAGTCGGGAATCGACCCCGTTGTCGCGGGCCTCGCGGTCGGGCTCGTGACGACGGCGTATCCGCCCGCGCGGGGCGACCTCGAGCGGGTGACGGAGCGGGCCCGGTCCTTCCGAGAGCAGCCCACGCCTGAGCTCGCCCGCTCGGCGCAGCGAAGCGTGGCGACCGCGATCTCCGCGAATGAGCTGCTCCAATACCGGCTTCACCCGTGGACGAGCTACGTGATCGTGCCGGTATTCGTGCTCGCAAACGCCGGCATCCACGTCGACGGGCAGCTGCTCGGCGACGCCGTCACCTCACCGATAACCCTCGGAATCGTCTTCGGTTATGTGGTGGGGAAGCCACTCGGCATCGTTGCTGCGTCCTGGCTCGCCTCGCGGTCCTGGCTCATCGGCCTCCGCCGGGCGCTGAGCTGGCCGGTGATCGTCGGAGGGGGGACCGTCGCCGGCGTCGGGTTCACCGTCTCTCTGCTGATCTCGAGCATCGCCTTCGACGGGGAGCAGCTCGAGGAGGCGAAGATCGGCGTCCTCGCGGCCGCGGTCCTGGCGTCGTTCTTGTCCTGGAGCGTCTTTCGCGTGATCAGACGCCTGCCCGCCGAGGTGAGGGCGCGCCAGATCGCCGGCACCGCCGAGGACCTGCTCGACCTCTCCGACGAGGTCGATCCCGAACGCGACCACATCCGCGGCTCGGAGCAGGCGCCGGTGACGCTGGTCGAGTACGGCGACTACCAGTGCCCCTACTGCGGACAGGCGGAGGTCGTCGTTCGCGAGTTGCTCGTCTCGTTCGGCGACGACCTCCGCTACGTCTGGCGCCACCTTCCTCTCAGCGACGTCCACCCGAACGCGCAGATGGCGGCGGAGGCGACGGAGGCGGCGGCGGCCCAGGACGCCTTCTGGGAGATGAACGACCAGCTCCTCCAGCACCAGGACGCGTTGGCGCCGGAGGACCTCGGGCGCTACGCGGAGGAGCTGGGCCTCGACGTCGATCGCTTCTGGGACGAGCTCCAGCGTCGCAAGTACGCGGGTCGGGTGGCGGAGGATGTGGCGAGCGCGGACACCAGCGGGGTCGCCGGAACGCCGGGCTTCTTCATCAACGGGAGGCGCCACCAGGGTGCCTACGACATCGAGACGCTCACCGCGGCCGTGCGGGCCGCGAGGCGCCGCGCAGTGCTGACCGAGAAGGCGGAGCGTCCGCCAGACCCCCAGCGCGCGGGATGAGCGCAGCGCCGGGGGCTGACCGTCCACAAAATGAAAGGAGACTCACCGCATGTACGTACTCGCAACCGGCACCTTCAACGAACGCGAGAAGCTCGGCCCCTCGCTGGAGTCTGAGGTGGCGAAGATTCATGAGCTTCGCGACCGGGGCCTCATCCTGGGCGCCTACCGGCGCGCCGACGACTCCGGCGCCGAGTTCCTGCTCGACGTTGCGAAGCGAGCAGGAGGCACGCGAGCTGATCAACCAGCTGCCGTTCGCGAAAGCCGGAGTACTGAGCTTCACCTACGCCGAGCTTCTCGAGCTCTAGGCGCGTTCTCGTAGGCTTCCGCTGTGCTCGGTCTCCCGGAAAGCGTGCGGGCGTGCCTCTTCGATCTCGACGGGGTGCTGACGGAGACGGCGAAGGTCCATGCCGCCGCCTGGAAGGAGATGTTCGATCAGTACCTGGAGGCGAGGGCGGCAAGAACCGGGGAGGACTTCGTCCCTTTCGACTCCGCCGACGACTATGGAAACTACGTCGACGGCAAGCCGCGCTATGACGGAGTGCGCTCCTTTCTCGCCTCGCGAGGGATCACGCTGCCGGAGGGCGAGCCAAGCGATCCAGCGAGCGCCGAGACCGTATGCGGGCTGGGCAACCGGAAGAACGAGATCGTCCTGCGGATGATCCACGAGCAGGGGGTGGAGGTCTATGAGGGGTCGCGCCGGTACCTGGAGGCGGCGCGCGAGGCAGGGCTGCGGCGCGGCGGTTGTCTCGTCGAGCACCAACGCCCACGACGTCCTGGTTGCCGCCGGGATCGAGAAGCTGCTCGAGGCCCGGATCGACGGCGTCGTCGCAGAGCGCCGGCACCTGAAGGGAAAGCCGGCACCGGACACGTACCTGGCCGGCGCGCGGGCCCTGGACGTTGCCCCTGACGCCGCGGCGGTCTTCGAGGACGCGCTCGCCGGGGTAGAAGCGGGCCGGGCCGGAGGCTTCGCCTCCGTCGTCGGCGTCGACCGGGTCGGGCACGCGAAGGCGCTGCGCGAGCACGGGGCCACCGTCGTCGTCCGAGATCTCGCGGAGCTGCTGGAGGAGCGATGATCGAGCACGTCTGCTTTCACCCCGAGGGATGGGCGATTCGGGAGACCCCGCTCGACCTCTCGGTGCTCGCCAACACCGAGTCGATCTTCGCCCTCTCGAACGGCCATATCGGGATGCGGGCGAACCTCGAGGAGGGTGAGCCCCATGGCCTGCCGGGCACCTACCTGAACAGCTTCTACGAGACCTGGGAGCTGCCCTACGCGGAGGGCGGCTACGGCTATCCGGAGGCCGGGCAGAGGCTGATCAACGTCACCAACGGCAAGATCATTCGCCTGCTCGTCGACGACGAGCCGTTCGACATCCGCTACGGGGAGCTGCGCCGGCACGAACGGGTTCTCGACTTCCGTGCGGGGGTGCTGCGCCGCGAGGTCGAGTGGGTCTCGCCGGCAGGACAGGCGATCCGCCTCTCCTCGGTGCGGCTCGTCTCCCTCGTCCATCGCTCGGTGGCCGCCATCCTCTATGAGGTCGAGCCGCTGGAGGACGGCGCCTCGTTCGTCGTCCAGTCGGAGCTGGTCGCGAACGAGCCGCTGCCCGCCCCAGTCGACGGCGATCCCCGCGCGGGAGCCGCCGTGGCCGACGCGCTCCGCTCCGAGTCCTTCACCGACCACGAAGCTCGGGTGACGCTCGTGCATCGGACGAAGACAAGCGACCTGCTGATGGCGGCGGTGATGGACCACGTCGTCGACGGGCCGCCCGAGACCGCGACGGCGTGCGGAGAGCAGCGAGGATCTGGGCAGGGTCACGATCACCACGGAGCTCGATCCCGGCCAGCGCCTGAGAATGGTCAAGTTCCTTGCGTACGGCTGGTCGAGTCAGCGCTCGCTTCCCTCGATCCGCGACCAGGTCGAGGCGGCGCTCGCCGGCGCCCGCCACAAGGGCTGGGAGGGCCTGGCCGATGGCCAGCGCGAGTTCCTCGATCACTTCTGGGATGGCGCGGACGTCGAGATCGAGGGCGATCCGGAGCTCCAGCAGGCGGTTCGCTTCGCCTACTTCCACCTGCTCCAGGCTGGGGCGCGCGCCGAGCAGCGGGCGATCCCGGCGAAGGGGCTGACCGGTACCGGGTACGACGGCCACACCTTCTGGGACACCGAGGCCTTCGTCCTGCCGGCGCTCATGTACTCGTTTCCGGAGGCGGCTCGGGATGCGCTTCGCTGGCGCCATGCGACGCTGGACCTGGCGCGCGAGCGCGCCAAGGTGCTCGGGCTTGAGGGAGCGGCCTTCCCCTGGCGAACGATCCGCGGTCAGGAATGCTCCGGGTACTGGCCGGCGGGTACGGCCGCCTTCCACATCAACGCCGACATCGCCAACGCCGTGATCCGCTATCTCGCGATCACCGAAGACGACGACTTCGAGCGCGAGTGCGGACTCGAGCTCCTCGTCGAGACGGCGCGGCTGTGGCGCTCACTCGGTCACCACGACGCCCAGGGACGCTTTCGGATCGATGGCGTCACCGGGCCGGACGAGTACAGCGCGATCGCCGACAACAACGTCTACACGAACCTGATGGCCGAGCGAAACCTGAGGGGAGCCGCCGATGCGGTCGAGCGCCAGCCGGATCGGGCACGGGAGCTGGGCGTTGATCCGGAGGAGACGGCGGCCTGGCGCGACGCGGCAGCGGCGATGATGATCCCCTACGACGAGGCGCTCGGGGTTCATCCGCAGGCCGAGGAGTTCACCGAGCACGCGGTCTGGGACTTCGCCGGCACGAACCCCGACGAGTACCCGCTGATGCTGCACTTCCCCTACTTCGATCTCTACCGGAAGCAGGTCGTGAAGCAGGCCGACCTGGTACACGCGCTCTACTTGAGGGGCGATGCCTTCTCGCCTGAGGAGAAAGCGCGTGACTTCGACTACTACGAGGCCCTCACCGTCCGCGACTCCTCGCTCTCGGCCAGTGTGCAGGCGGTGGTCGCCGCCGAGGTCGGGCATCTCGACCTCGCCTACGACTACTTCGCCGAGGCCGCCCTGCTCGACCTGAACGACATCCATCACAACACCCGCGACGGGTTGCATCTTGCCTCGCTCGGAGGCGCGCTGATGGCCGCGATCGCGGGCTTCGGCGGTATCCGCGACCACGAGGCCGCGCTCACCTTGACCCCCCGGCTGCCGGATGCGATCACCAGGCTCGCGTTCGGCTTCCGATTCAAGGGCCGTCAGATCCGGGTTGAGATCAACCATCGGGAGGCGCGCTACACGATGGTGGAGGGCGATCCGCTCGACGTCACCCACCATGGGAGTGCAGTGACGATCGCCACCGATGGCCCGGTCAGCGTCCCGATCCCGCCGGCGCCGGAGCGCGAGCGGCCGAAGCAGCCGCGGGGCCGGGCACCGACGCGCCGGGTTCCGCCGTCCGAGTCAGGTGAGGAGGGCGGCGCTTAAGGGACGAAGCTCGAAACGGCTCGCTCCAGGGTCGCGGCCTGGTGGTCCCAGAGTGCGATCGGGGCGGCGGCGGCGACGACTGCGCTCGACCGAGGGACACTCTGCCGCTCAAGTCGTGGCTGGCGACGGGCGTGCTGGCGCTCGCCGCCGTCCAGCTCGGATTGGCGCTCTGGATGTACGGCAGGTTCCCGGGCCTCGGCGGCTCGCGGCCACACTATGTCCATGGCGCCGTGGGGTTCGTGGCCCTGCTGATCACGCTGCCGATCGCCTGGCTTCCATTGCTCTGACACCCTGATGGCGAGCGACCGCCGCGCTCGCCGGCTCACGATGGTTCTTCGTCCTCGTCCGCGATCAGCGGCGCCGTGGCCGCTCGTTCCCAGGCGTGCTGCTGGAATCGCATCATCGGGACCAGCGCGCCGAGCGCTACCGCAGCGCCCGAGATCAGCGCGGCAGCCAGCGAGTGGTCGGAGGCGAGGATCGCTGCCAGGCCCGCTGTCGCGCCCGCAAGCACCGCCGTGATCACGCCGACCATGCCGGCGACGGTCCGAAATCCCTGCCAGCGGTCGCCCCCGAGCCCGAGGACGTGGAGCCGCTCCGCGACTGGGACGCTCAGGAGATACGGGGCGAGCTCGGGTGCGTTATCGAAGTAGTACCCGCGCAGCAGGGCGATCCGGCGCGCGTATCCGTAGTCCTCGACCCCGGATTGCAGCACCCGCTCGAAGGTCACGAGCCCGACGAAGGCGAGCGTCGGGAGGAGGACGAGGCCGAAGGCGTAGAACGCCGTCCCGACGCTGCTCGCGGTCGCCACCAGGCCCAAAGCAACCAGGCCGCCGGAGACCGCCGCGAGGAACATGCTCGCGCGGCCGGTCGATTCGGCGATCGTCGCCGCGCGGGAGCCCTGGAGCACGAAGTGCTCCGTCGTCGCGAACGTGACCGCTGCCGGGCGCGGGTCGGTGTCGTCGCCGATCGTGGCCATCGGGCCTTCTCCTTTGTTGTGGGCCTGAGCCACAGTGTTCCGCGCCAAGCCCCTGTCGGCCAGCTCCTCGGGGATCTGGCGGTGGCGCTGGAATCCTCTGGAGAGGTTCCCGTTACCGGGCCGCAGCTTACGCCTGGACGGACGCTTCGGCCACCACCTCGACCTCGTCTCTGACCTTGAGGGTGCCGAACAGCCCTGAGTACGGCTCGATACCCCAATCCGACTGGGTGACGGTGGCGTGGCCCGAGACCTGACCCTCAGGGCTGACGTCGAGGACGAACTCAAGCGGGTGGGTGTTGCCGTTCATGGTGAGCTCGCCATTGACCCGTAGGCGGCCACCGTCCAGGGGCTCGACCTCGGCGGAGTGAAACTCGATCGCCTCAGTCCCCAGCACCTCGTCTTCGATGGTCTGCTTGATTTCGACCTTGTCGTCCTCGCCCAGCGCCTGCACTCCACCGCTGCCCTCCCTCACCTGCAGGGAGCCCGCGTCGGCTCTGAGGTCGAGGCTGAACCGCTCGGGATCCTCGCCAACGTCGAGGGTTCCCTCCCAGGACGTGACGTCGATGAGCAGGTCGTGACCCGCCATCGCGGCGGCTCCCCGCCGCTCGGTCTTGACTTGAAGCGTGGCGTTCTCCGGTCCCAGCTCGTGGGCGCCTGACTTGATCGACATCAGGGTGCTTGGATGCTCATGGTCCGTGTCACTTCCGGTTCGCCAGCGGCGGGACCCTACCAACGCCATCCGAGTCTGTATAAGTGCCCCGAGCGTGCCTGAGCGATGCGGCAGGCTTGACCGTCAGACTTTGAAAGGGCCCTGATGGAGTTCGACAATTCGTTCACGGTGGAGAAGCCGATCGACGAAGTCTGGAGCACGATGGTCGACCTCGAGCGGGTAGTGCCATGCGTGCCGGGCGCGACGATCCTCGAGAAGACCGGCGACAAGGCCGTCAAGGCCGAGGTCAAGATCAAGCTCGGGTCGATGTCGATGAACTACTCCGGGCCAGCCGAGATCGTCGAACAGGACGACACCGCCCATCGGGCGGTGATGAACGCCCGAGGCGAAGGAGGCAGGCGGCCAGGGCAACGCGGACGCAAAGGTCTCCATGCAGCTGACCGGGTAACGGGGATGGGACCGAGGTGGCTCTTCACTCCCAGATCAACGTCACGGGCAAGGCCGCGCAGATGGGGGAGGGCGTAATCGCCGCAGTGACCGAGGGGATGATCAAGGAGTTCTCGGAGAACCTCGCGAAGCTCTGACCGTCCGCGAGCCCCGGAAGGCTTGCGTCCGCTTGTAATATCTTCGCGACATGGGCGGTACCGCGGGCGGAGACGCAACGGAATGCTGATCGGCGCGGACACGACGTCCTGGTACATCGGGTTGGGGCTTGGGGCCATCGTGGTGGTCGTGGCGGTGATCATCGTCGTCACCATCCTCGTCCTCGCCAACCGGATCGCGGGGCAGGCCAAGACCGCGAACGACGCGGTCGACGTGATCGCCTCGCAGACCGACGAGCTCGGCGGCATCGCCCAGATCAACGACTCCGGTGTCCGGATCCTCCATTCGGCCCGCGCCCTCCGGAAGGCGGCGGTCGGGCACTGATGGACGCTCCGCTCGCACTCGCCGGCTCGGAGCGCACTCTCTGGTACGTGACCTTGGCTGTGGGTCTGGTCGTTGCCCTCGTGGTTGCGGCCATGCTTCTCCTGCTGCTGAATCTGCTGAGGAGGATTCAGACGAGCGTCGGCGGCCTCCTTGAGTCCGCCGGCAAGGTCGCTGAGAACACAGCGAGCATCCCGCAGCTCGAGGCCACGGCGCCGGTCCTCGAGCAGATTGCCGTGGAAGGCGTGGTACAGGACGGTTACATGAACGCGCTCTCGCAGGGCTACGGCGAGCCTGAATGAGCACCACGCTCCTGATCGTGTTGAGCGTGGCCGAGGCCGTGGTCCTGGTGGTCGTGCTGGCACTCGCCCTGATCGAGATCCGCAGGCGGCTCAACTCGATCGCCGAGGGCCTCGGGGATCTCGGCGCTGCGCTGACCACCGTCGAGGCAGAGCACCTGCGCCCGCTGCGCCCCGCGGTGGAGGCGATCAACGCCCAGTTCGAAGGGATCATCGGCCTGATGCCCGGCGTGGCCCAAAAGGCCGCGATCGTTGCAGAGCACGCGAGGAAGCAATGACGATCTGGTGGATCGGCAACGCTGTTCTGCTTCTCGTGATCGTGCCTGTCGTGGTGGTTCTCTTGCGAGGCGTTCTCAGCGCGGCCAAGGCCGTCACGCCAGCCGTCGAAGCGCTTCAACCGGTGGCGGAGGCGGCGTCGAAGGACCTCGACGCCGTGGCGCTCCTGAACACGACCCAGGAGCAGGTCAGTCAGACCGTCGCAGTGGTCGCCAACTATGGCGGCTCCCTCGACACCATCCTCGAGGACGCCTGATCGGCGATGGAGCCCGCCGCGATCTTCACGCTCCTCGCGGCGGTCCTCGTGATCCTGGCTCTGGTCGTGTATCTCGTCGCGGTGATCCTCGAGCTTCGGAAGATCACCACCGGGCTGGATGCGGTGATCGACGCGGTCGGCGGAATCGTCGGCAAGAGCGAGCCCGTGAACGGCGTCGTCGAGGCGATCAACAAGGACCTCTCCGCGGGGACCGACCTGCTCGAGGGCCTGCTCGACAAGAAGGCGGGACAGGAGGACGCCGCCGGACTGGTCGAGTCGGTCTTCCCCGGTGCCGGCGCCTCCGTGCTCGAGCGCCAGGGCAGGACGGGTGAGGTGAAGAACATCGACGAGGTGTATACGAGGGGGGCGGTTCAGCTCGCCCGGCTCGGCCGTGAGAGCCCTCTCGGCGCGGGGGCGATGTCGGGTGCCGCGCTCAGAGACCCGACTTACTCCAGCGGGGCGGCGCGCTCGCTCTACCACAACCCAAGCGGTCCGACCACCGATCAGCCCGGTGGGCCGAGGTACCGACCGAGGTCTCCGACGATCGGGGCCGACGCACCTGAGGTGTCCCCACCGGAGGATGGTGGGGCAGAGGCGGGCAAGTCCGGCCCGTCGGGTGGCGAGTAAGGCGGTGGGAGGCAAGTAGAGAAGGTCATATGGATTAGCGGTAGGCGGTCGAGAGCTTCATCCAGGTAGCCGCAGGAGCGCAGGAGGAGGAGGAGATTTCCGTTGCAGACCCCCGGACCGATTGAGTACGAGCGGGCGACGAGCGTCCAGAACGTGATCGAACTGCTCGAGAAGTACGGGCCTGAGACCCGCATCCTGGCCGGCGGCCACAGCCTGCTGCCGATGATGAAGCTGCGGCTCGCCAACCCGGAGCGATTGATCGACATCAACGAGCTCGACGAGCTCTCCTACATCAGCGAGACGGATGGGGAGATCCGGATCGGGGCGATGACCCGCCACCGCGACCTGCTCGAATCCGAGCTGCTCGCCAGGCACTTCCCGATCTTCGCCGAGGCCGAGACGGTGATCGCCGATCCAGTGGTTCGAAACCGCGGCACGATCGGCGGCTCGCTGGCGCAGGCAGACGCCGCGGAGGACCTCTCGGCCGTCTGCTCGGCGCTGAAGGCAAACGTCGTCATCGCCGGCTCGGGCGGCGAGCGCGTCGTCTCGATGGAGGACTTTCACGTCGGCCCCTACCATGACGGCGATCGAGGACGCCCAGATCCTGACCGAGATCCGGCTGCCCCTCAGGTCCGGTGGCGGCAGCGCCCATGAGAAGGTGGAGCGGCGGGCCGGCGACTGGGCGATCGTCGCGGTGTCCGCAGCTCTGTGGGTGGACGGCGGCACGATCTCCGACGCCGGCGTCGCCCTCAGCGCGGTGGGGCCGACCACGATCCATGCCACCCGCTCCGAGGAGCTGCTGCGCGGCAAGAAGCCCTCGGAGGAGCTCTTCGCCGAGGCGGGCGAGCTCGCGTCCGAGGACTGCTCTCCGATCGCGGACGGGCGCGGGCCGGTCGACTACAAGCGCCACCTCGCCGGGGAGCTCACCAAGCGCGCGCTGAGCCGCGCCGCAGAACGCGCCCTGAACCAGGAGGGCTGAATGGAAGTCACGGTCAAGGTCAACGGCGAGGAGGTCACCCGGGAGATCGAGCCCGCCCTGCTGCTTGTCCACTTCCTGCGGGACACGCTCGGCCTGACCGGGACGCACTGGGGCTGCGACACCTCCAACTGCGGCGCCTGCGTCGTACTCCTCGACGGCCGCCCGGTGAAGTCCTGCACGACCCTCGCGGCCACCTGCGACGGGCACGAGCTCCGCACGATCGAGTCGATGGAGGTCGACGGCGAGCTCGACCCGGTCCAGCAGGGCTTCCATCAGGAGCACGGCCTGCAGTGCGGCTTCTGCACGCCCGGGATGATCATGACCGCCAGGGCCCTGCTCGACGAGAACCCCGACCCCTCCGAGGCCGAGATCCGAACCGCGATCTCGGGCGCGATCTGCCGCTGTACCGGGTATGCCAACATCGTCAGGGCTATCCGCTGGGCCGCCGAGCACGAGGGCGCCGAATCAAGGAGATGACGATGGCGACGACCGCGGCGAAAGAGACCCCGATCGGCTACGGCAACATGAAGCGCAAGGAGGACGCGCGCTTCATCCGGGGCCAGGGGACCTACCTCGACGACATCGTGCTGCCCGAGATGCTCCATGGAGCGGTGCTGCGCAGCCCGTACGCGCATGCGCGAATCGTCTCGATCGACACCTCGGCCGCGCTCGCGCACCCAAGGTGCACAGGGTGATCACCGCCAAGGACCTCGAGACTCTCGGCCTCGCCTGGATGCCGACGATCTCCTACGACTCGCAGGCCGTCCTCGCGGGGGACAAGGTCAGGTTCCAGGGCCAGGAGGTTGCCTTCGTGATCGCCGAAGACCGCTACTCCGCGCGCGACGCGCTGCCGCTGATCGACGTCGAGTACGAGCCCTGCCCGCGGTCGTCAACGCGCGGAAGGCTTTGGACCCAGACGCGCCGCTGATCCGGGACGACAAGCCCGATCAGACCGACAACCTCGCGACCCCGCTATGGGAGGCCGGCGACGCCGAGGAGTGCGACCGCGTCTTCGCCGAGGCCGACGTCGTCGTCAGCCGCGACATGATCTACCCGCGCTGCCACCCGGCGCCGCTCGAGACCTGCGGCATGATCGCGGACATGGACCCGGAGACGGGCCAGCTCGACATCTACAACGGCAACCAGGCGCCGAACCTCCACCGGACCGTCTACGCGCAGGTCGCCGGCCTGCCCGAGCACATGATCCGGATCATGACCAACGACATCGGCGGCGGATTCGGCAACAAGGTCCCCGTCTATCCGGGCTATGTCTGCGCGATCGTCGGCTCGATCGTCACCGGCAGACCCGTCAAGTGGGTCGAGGACCGCTCCGAGAACCTGATGTCCACGGGTTTCGCGCGCGACTACGTGATGAGCGGCCAGATCTGCGCCAAGGACGGGAAGATCACGGGCGCGCGAGTCGACGTGATCGCCGATCACGGCGCCTTCGACAGCACGGCGCAGCCCTCGAAGTTCCCGGCCGGGTTCTTCCACGTGTTCGCGGGCTCATACGACCTCGAGGCGGCGCATTGCAGCGTCAAGGCCGTCTACAGCAACAAGGCGCCGGGCGGGGTCGCCTACCGCTGCTCCTTCCGGGTGACCGAGGCGATCTACCTGATCGAGCGGCTGGTCGGCGAGCTCGCGCTCGAGATGGACGTCGACCCGACCGAGCTGCGGATGAAGAGCTTCATCCGCCCCGAGCAGTTCCCCTACGAGAACAAGACCGGCTGGACGTACGACTCGGGGAGTACGAGAAGACAATGCGGGAGGCGATGAGGATCGCCGGCTACGACGAGCTCCGCAGGGAGCAGGCCGAGAAGCGCGAGCGCGGCGAGCTGATGGGCATCGGAGTCTCCTTCTTCACCGAGGTTGTCGGCGCGGGACCGAAGAAGCACATGGACGTCCTCGGACAGGGCATGGCCGACGGCTGCGACCTCCGGGTGCACGCCTCGGGCAAGGCGGTGGTCAGCATCAGCGCCAGACCCAGGGCCAGGCCCACGAGACCACCTTCGCCCAGATCGTCGCCGAGGAGCTCGGCATCTCCCCCGACGACATCCAGGTCCGCCACGGCGACACCGACCGCACGCCTTTCGGCCTCGGCACCTACGGCAGCCGCTCGACGCCGGTGTCGGGCGCCGCCGCCGCCGTCGCCGCCCGCAGGGTGCGCGACAAGGCGCGCCTGATCGCGGCCGGAATGCTGGAGACATCCCCCGACGACCTCGTCTGGGAGAAGGGCCGCTGGTACGTCAAGGGCGATCCCGAGAAGGGCGCGACCATCAACGAGATCGCCGAGGCCGCCTATGGGGATGCCCCGCTTCCGGAGGGTCGAGGGCGGGCTCGACGGCCAGTCGGTCTACGACCCTCCCAACCTCACCTATCCGTGTGGCGCCTACATCTGCGTCGTGGACGTCGACCCCGACACAGCCGAGGTCAAGCTGCGGCGGTTCATCGCCGTCGACGACTGCGGGGTGCGGATCAATCCGATGGTCGTCGACGGCCAGATCCATGGGCGGCCTGGCGGAGGGCGTCGGCATCGCGCTGATGGAGGTGATCAGCTTCGACGATCAGGGCAACTGCCTGAACGGCTCGATGATGGACTACCTTATCCCGACCGCGCTCGAGTGCCCCGACTGGGAGCTCGGCGCGACGGTCACCCCCTGTCCGCATCATCCGATCGGTGCCAAGGGCGTCGGGAGTCGGCGACCAACGGCTCGCCGCCCGCAATCGTCAACGCCGTCTGCGACGCCCTGTACCAGAGCCACGGGGTCGCCCACATCGACATGCCGCTGAGCCCGGCACGGGTCTGGGCGGCGATGCAGGGCAAGGCCGAGCCGCCGCAGTGATCGCCGGCTGATCCGGAGCGTGGGGCGTGGTTGAGCTCGACAGGATCGACCTCCCGGCCCTGGCGACGGCGCTCGGCCAGCGGATGCGCGCCGCGGGCGTACCCGCGACCCCGGAGCGGGCGGCGCGCTTTGCGCGGGCGCTGGCGCATCGTCGCCCCGGTCAGGCGAACGGAGCTGTACTGGACGGCACGGTCGGTGTTCGTCTCCTCGCAGACCCAGCTGCCGACGTTCGATCGCGTCTTCGGCGCGGTCTTCGACCCGGCCCTGGAGCCGGACGAGGAGCGCGGGGACCCGCACTCCCCGACGCTCAGCGGCTCTCAGCCGAGCGAGCGCCCGCCGAGCCCGAAAGCCCGGTCCGTGCCCGGGGAACATGTTCCGAGCCCGGGGCGGCATGCGGGGGACCACATCGGGGCTCTGGACGGAACGACGAAGGCGCGCGAGGTCGAGGGCCCCTGGCGCTGGCCAGCGAGAAGGAGCGCCTGAGGAAGAAGCGCTTCGAGGCGCTCGAGCCCGACGAGCTGAGCAGCTCCTGCGCCTGATGACGGCAATCGAGCTGGCCGCCCCCCGGCGCCGCTCGAGGAGGAGACGTCGGGCGAGACGCGGCGAGCACCTCGACCTGCGCCCGTCCTTGCGCGCGAGCCTCCATACCGGCGGCGATCCGATGACCCTCGCCCGACGCCGCCGGCGCACCCGCCCGCGCCGCCTGGTCCTGCTCTGCGACATCTCGGGCTCGATGGAGCCGTACGCCCGAGCCCATCTGCATCTCCTTACCTCGGCGGTTGCCAGCGGCGCCCCGGCCGAGGCCTTCGTCTTCGCGACTCGTCTTACGCGTCTCACGCGCGCGCTCGGCGGGCGTAATCCGGAGGCGGCGATCCGACGGGCAGCCGCCATCCCTCCTGACTGGTCGAGCGGCACCCGAATCGGAGAGGCGCTGCAGAGCTTCAACGACCAGTACGGGCGCCGCGGCATGGCTCGCGGCGCCGTCGTCGTGATCCTCTCGGATGGATGGGAGCGCGCCGATCCCGCGCTGGTCGGCCGCGAGATGGAGCGCCTTGCCCGGCTGGCTCACCGGATCGTCTGGGTCAACCCGCGCGCGGCCGCCCCCGGGTTCTCGCCTGGCGCCGGCGGGATGGCGGCGGCCCTGCCCCACTGCGACGCCTTGGTCAGCGGCGACTGCCTCGACGCCCTCGATGAGGTCGCCGAGGCGATCGCCACCGGCGATCTCCCCTCGTCCACGGCGGTGTGGTCGGCCCCCGCGGTCGAGGGCACCGACCCATCCTGGCCGAGCGCCGAGCGAACCGAGGCGCAGAAGCCTGTGCCGATGCCCAGCGGTTACGGCCCCAAGCGCGGCAGGACCACGCGATGAATCCTGCGGAGCCGAGACGGCCGCCATCAGGCGCGCATTAGTATCGGGAGCGCCATGGCTGACGGCGGTGTCTACAGAGCGGTGTTCCTGCGTATGCACCCGACGGGAAAGGCGGTGCTCAGCCTCAGCGAGCGGTCCCAGGGAGAAGAGGTCAGGCTCGCCGAGATCGCTTCGGAGGAGCTCGGGATCCCGCCCGGAGGACATCAAGGTCAAGCATGAGGACACCGACCGGTTCGGAGGGGGAAACAGCTTCAACAGCGCCCCGAGCGGTGCAGTGGAGGAGAATGTCGCGATCACCGCTCGCAAGCTCCGCGACAAGGCGGGGTTGGTGGCGGCATCGATGCTCGAGGTCTCACCGGACGCGCTTCGCTTCGACAACGGCCGCTGGTTGTCGAGGGCGGCGACCCGGAGGGCGTCAGGATCCAGGCGGTCGCCCTGAGGACGTTCGGCAGCTTCGAGCTTCCGGAGGGCGTCGAGGGCTCGCTCGACGCCCAGACCACGTACAGGATCGAGGCGGCGCACCCCCGGGTAGGCGTGGGCCGGTGCCCGGAGTCCCGGGGGCCAGGTGGCTCCGGAGTACCCTTGGCTCGATGGATGAGCGGCCGTGAGCCGGCCGGGCATTGCGTGAGGACGGATCGAGGGGGCCCCCTTCGTCGAGGCGACGGTCGTTCGCGCCCAGAGCCCGACCAGCGTCAGGGCGGGGGACGCAGCGATCGTTCGCCCGGACGGAACCATCGAGGGATTCGTCGGTGGGTCCTGCGCGGAGGCCTCGGTCCGCCTCTACTCGCTCCGGGCGATGGAGGCCGGCGAGCCCGCTTCTGCTCCGCATCCTGCCGGGGGGCGCCGAGGGACAGCCGGCCGTGGCCGAGGGAGCCGTGACGGTCAAGAATCCCTGTCTCAGCGGGGGCGCGCTGGAGATCTTCCTCAACCCGCACCTCCCGGCGCGAGAGCTTGAGGATCGTCGGCGAGACCCCGATCGGAGTCGCCCTGGCGGACCTGGCGAGGCGCTGGGCTACGCGGTCGAGTTGAGCGTGGCCGAGGACAGCGATCCCCGCGCCGACGATGCCGCCGTCGTGGTGGCCTCCCACGGACACGACGAGGAGCGCGTCCTCACAGCGGCCCTGCGGTCCGGTGTTCCCTACGTCGCGCTGGTCGCCAGCAGATCCGTGGCGATGCCGTCAAGCAGTCACTCGACCTGCCCGAAGAGCTGCGGGCCCAGCTCCACACCCCCGCGGGGCTCGAGATCGGAGCCGAGACACCCGAGGAGATCGCGCTCGCGATCCTCGCCGAGATCGTCGCCCTGAGGCGCTTCGGGCGGCTCGAGGCACCCATTGCGCCGCAGGACAATAGGGCGAGGCGGCCGAGGCATACACCTCGGCGCCGGCGCCGGTCCCCGAGCGCGCCAGACCGTCGGTTGCCGATCGACGGCTGCCTCGACCCGGTCTGCGGCATGGAGGTCGCCGTCAGCGCGGCGAGCATCCAGCTCGAGCGCGACGGCGAGCGCTACTACTTCTGCTCGGAGGGCTGCCGCGACAGCTTCAGCGCCGAGGGCGTTGCCGGTGGCGCAGCCCGCTGAACGGTTCGTCACCGGCCTGGTGCTCGCGGCCGGAGGCTCGCGGCGGCTGGGCGAGCCCAAGCAGCTGCTTCCCTACGGCTCGGGCACGCTGCTCGGCCACACCCTCGACACCGCCCGGGCGAGCGGATTCGACCAGCTGATCGTGGCTCTCGGCGGCGGCTCCGCGGAGGTGCGGCGCAGGGTGGACCTGGAGGGCACCGACTTGGTCGAGAACCCGGACTACGGCGAGGGTTGCTCCTCGTCGATTGCCGCGGGGCTGAGTGCCCTGGACCCGCGATCCGATCTCCTTGTGCTGATGCTGGGCGATCAACCGGGGGTGACGCCGGCGACGGTTCGGGCGCTGATCGGCGGCAGCGGCGCGGCACGATGCTTGCCGTCTGTCGCTACGACGACGGGCGCGGACATCCTTGGCCTTGGCCGGAGGCTCTTCGCCGAGCTGGGCGAGTTGGACGGCGACAAGGCGGTCTGGAAACTGATGGATCGCCTCGCAGACCAGGTGGTCGAGGTCCGGGTGCCGGGCTCCATCCCGCCCGATGTCGATACGCGCGAGGACTATGAGGCGATCCTGGCGGAGGCGGGAAGCTCACCATGACGGCTCCTGTGCGGGCGGGCGAGGAGACTCCCCTGAGTGCGGCGGTTCCCGATATCGGGTCGCTCAAGGGGCTGCTCGATCAGGTCGACTACCTGACCGACGACGGGCTCGCCACGGCGCTCTTCCTCTCGCTGCGATTGCCGCAGCCCCTGCTTCTCGAGGGGGAGGCGGGCGTCGGCAAGACCGAGGCGGCCAAGGCGTTGGCCGCGGCGCTTGGCACCGAGCTGATCAGGCTGCAGTGCTACGAGGGCATCGACGTCTCAGAGGCCCTGTATGAGTGGAACTATCCGCGCCAGCTGCTCAGGATCCGGTCGACGGAGGCGACCGGTGCCGAGTTCACCGAGGACGAGCTGTTCGGCAGGGAGTTCCTGACGCCCCGGCCGCTGCTGCGGGCCCTCGAGTACGCGGGGCCGATGCCCGCGATCCTCCTGGTGGATGAGCTGGACCGAGCCGACGACGACTTCGAAGCCTTCCTGTTCGAGCTGCTGGCGGAGTCCAGCGTCACCATTCCGGAGATCGGCACGATTCGCGCGACTCAGCCGCCGGCGGTGATCCTGACGTCGAACCGCACTCGCGACCTGCACGACGCGCTCAAGCGCCGCTGCCTGTACCACTGGATCGACTACCCGAGCCCCGAGCGCGAGGTGGAGATCGTTCGCCGGCGCGTGCCGGGAACGGCGGAGGAGCTGGCGAGCGAGGCCGCTGAGGCGGTGCGCCGCCTGCGCCAGAGCGAGGTGCAGAAGCCTCCGGGGATCGCCGAGACGATCGACTGGGTAGCGGCCCTCGAGCTGCTCGGAGTCGATCACCTCGACGCCTCCGAGGCGAAGCGGACGCTGGGCTCGGTCTCAAATATCGTGACGATCAGGATCAGATCGTCGAGCAGGGCCTCGACTGGCTGGTGGGCACGGATGCCGGAGGGAGATGAGCTGAGATGAGGGACGTCATGGAGGCCGTCGAGAGTTGGTTCACCAGTGGCGACCGGGTTGCCCTGGCGACGGTCGTCGACACGAAGAAGTCGGCTCCGCAGCCCTGGGAACCAAGATGGCTGTCAACGACGGGGGTAAGATGATCGGAGCGGTCTCAGGAGGCTGCGTCGAGGGGCAGGTGGTCCAGGTCGCCGAGGGCATTCTCGCGGGCGACGACCCGCAGCTTCTGCACTATGGGATCGCCGACGAGGACGCCTGGGACGTCGGGTTGCCGTGCGGCGGCGAGATCTCGATCTGGGTGGAGGCCTACGAGGGCACGGGCCTGCAGGGACGCTTCGCGGAGCTCGCCCGCCGGGGTGGCCGCGGGGCGCTGGTCACGGTGCTCGAGGGCCCGAAAACGTGGGCGGGAAGCTCCTGGTGACCGAGGGCGACCCGCCTGTCGGCACGCTGGGCAGCCCGGAGCTCGATGCCGCCGCGATGGCGCTGGCGGACGAGGCGATGTGGTCCGAGCGCAGCGAGCTGCACGAGCACGACGGCAGGACCCTGTTCGTGGACGCGGTGGCGCCGCCGCCTCGCCTGATCATCTTCGGCGCGGTCGATTTCGCCGCTCAGCTCGCCGCCGCGGCCCGCATGGCGGGTTGGCGCGCGTTCGTCGTCGACCCTCGCAAGCGATTCGCCACCGCCGACCGCTTCCCCGAGGCCGAGCTGGTGATCGCCGAGTGGCCCGACAAGGCGCTCGACCAGCTCGGGGGAATCGACCGGGCGACCTCGATCGCCGTCCTCACTCATGACCCGAAGCTCGACGATGCGGTGCTCAAGATCGCCCTTCGCTCCGACGCCCAGTACATCGGTGCGATGGCAGCGCCGCGCCGGAGAAGCGCCGCGAGCGCCTGCTCGCGCAGGGCCTGACCGACGAGGAGCTTGGGCGCCTTGCGGCGCCGATCGGGCTCGATATCGGTGCGCTCACCGCCGCCGAGACGGCGATCTCGATCATGGGGGAGATCACCGCCGTACGCCGGGGACACCAGGGCGGCCGCCTGATGGCCGTCAAGGGCCGGATCCACGATGCGGCCGCCGACGAGTCGCGGGAAGCAGCGGGCGCACGGTGATGCGACGCGAGCCGCTCCGCGATGGGCACGGCCGGATGATCGATGACCTGCGGGTGTCGGTGGTCGACCGCTGCAACTTCCGCTGCCAGTACTGCATGCCCGCCGACGGCCTCCCATGGCTCGACCGCTCCGAGATCCTCAGCTTCGAGGAGACGCAGCGGCTGGTGGGGCTGTTCGCCCAGATGGGCGTGAGGACGCTGCGACTGACCGGTGGCGAGCCGCTGGTGCGCCGGGAGTTCCCCAAGCTGGTCGCGATGCTCCGGGAGATCGAGCTGCTCGAGGAGATCGCGGTCACCACCAACGGCTACCTGCTGGAGCGCGACGCCGAGGCGCTGGTGCGCGCCGGGGTCGACCGCTTCAACGTCTCGGTCGACTCGCTGGCTCGGGACGCCTTCTTCAAGATCACCCGCCGCGACGCGCTTCCGCAGGTGATCCGCGGCCTGGAGGCGATCGCGGCCTTCCCCGAGGTGCGCCCGATCAAGGTCAACGCGATCGCCATGCGCGACTTCACCGAGGACGAGGTGCTGCGCTTTTGCGAGCTGGCGCGAACCAGCGACTATCAGGTGCGCTTCATTGAGTTCATGCCGCTCGACGCTGATCGGAATTGGAAGCCCGACGCGGTGCTCACCGGCCGGGAGATCAGGGAGCTGATCGAGGCCGAGCACCGGCTCGAGGAGGTCCCCCGCGAGCCGCATGCGACGGCCAGGGTCTACCGGTTTGCCGATGGCCGCGGCGAGATCGGCTTCATCAACCCGGTCTCCGAGCCCTTCTGCGCCGACTGCAACCGCATCCGCCTCACCTCAGACGGCAAGCTCCGGACCTGCCTGTTCTCGATCCACGAGACCGATCTGCGCGATCCGCTGCGCTCCGGGGCGAGCGACGAAGAGCTGGAGCGGGTGATCCGGGACGCCGTCTGGCGCAAGGAGCTCAAGCACCGCGTCAACGAGGCCGGGTTCCGCCAGCCGCCCCGGACGATGAGCCAGATCGGCGGCTAGCGCGGCACCAGCCGCGTCGCGGTCGCCTTCCAGGTGGCCGTCGCTCGTACGCCCGGACGCAACCCCAGCGATCGTATGGACTCGGCGGTCACCTCAGCCACCAACGGCTGCGGGGCGGACATACCGACCCTGACCCGATTCCCGATCTCGGTCACCGAAACGACCTCGACCGGGAGCCGGTTGAGGGCGGAGCTCTCAGAGGCTGTCTCCGCCGGCTCCATGGTGATCTCCCAGGGAAAGACGAGGGCTACGACAGGCCCTTTGATCAGGTCGGTGCTGTGCAGGGCGCCGCCTCCATCCAGCTCGACCTCCGTCAGCCCGCCAGGAGCTGCGCGAGCGATGCCATTGAGCACCACGGAGCCCGCGAAGTCGGCGACGAACGCGCTTTCGGGGCGGGCCGACAGCTCCGCTGCGGTGCCGTGCTGGACGATGCGCCCATCGTCCATCACGAAGATCTGATCGGCGAGCATGGCCGCTTCTGAGAAGTCGTGCGTGACGACGATCGCGACGGCTCCCGCGTCCCTGAGCGCCGCGACGAGCTCGCGGCCGGCGTGCGCGCGGGTGTGTGTGTCGAGAGCGGAGAGGGGCTCATCGAGCAGCAGCACGCTCGGGTCGCGGGCGAGGGAGCGGGCCAGTGCCACCCGCTGGCGCTCGCCACCCGAGAGCGTGGCGGGACGTGCGTCTGCAAGGTTCTCGACCCCAAAGCGCCGCAGCTGCTCCAGGGCACGTTGGCGGCGCACCCGACGGTGGCCGGTCATCCCGAACGCGACGTTCCGCCAAGCACTCAGGTGCGGGAACAGGGCGTAGTCCTGGAACATGAAGCCGCAGGCTCGCTCCTCCGGGCGCAGGTTGATTCCGCGACCCGAGTCCAGCCAGACCTCGTTCCCCATCACAACTCGACCGGGATCGGGTTTCCGCAGCCCGGCGATGATCCGAAGCACGGTGGACTTGCCGGCTCCGGAGGGTCCGACGATCGCCGCGCAGGCCTCCTCGCCCACATGCAGCTCGAGATCCAGCTCCATCTCGCGGAGCCGATCGCTGGCGCTGACCTCCAGCGCCGTCAAGCCGGGCCACCACCCAAGACGGTGGATCGTCCCAGGAGCTTCACCGAGAGCAGGAGGGCGGCGGAGACGAGCACCAGAACGCCCGAGAGCGCCAGCGCGGAGGTGAAGTCGCTGCTGAACTGCGCGAATATCGCAAGCGGCACGGTCTGGGTGATTCCCGGAAATGAGCCGGCGAACATCAGCGTCGCCCCGAACTCGCCCAGTGCTCGCCCCCAGGCTAGGGCGAGCCCGGAGGTGATGCCCTGTCCGGCACACGGCACCGCGACCCGGATGAAGGCTTTCGCCTCGCTCGCCCCCAAGGTGCGCGCGGCGTCGACCAGGTTGCGGTCGACCGCCGCGAACGCCTCCTGCGTCTGCCGCAGATAGAAAGGTGCCGCGACGAAGGTGAGCGCGACGATCACCCCGGCCGTCTGCAGCACGAGCTCGATGCCGGCATCGTCCAGGGCGCTGCCAAAGATCCCCTTGGGACCGAAGGACGCGAGCAGCGCGATGCCGGCGACAGCTGGGGGGAGGACCAGGGGGAGCTCGATGAGGGTGACCACGATGGAGCGACCTCGGAACGCTCGTGTGGCCAGCAGGTACGCGGCGGGAGTGCCGACGACCACGATGATCGCCAGGGCCGCGAGCGAGGTCTTCAGGCTCAGCCAGAGCGCGTCGCGCGCGTTCGGCTCGCCGAGGCTGCTGAGCAGATCCGCGGGCGAGGTGTCGACGAAGATCGCGACGATCGGCAGCGTCAGGAAGGCGAGTACGAGGAACAGCGCGAGGAAAAGGATTGCGCCGAAGGCCGCCCTGCGCATCAACCCGGTGGCGGCTTGAAGCCGGCCTCCCTGAGCGCAGCGGCTCCGTCCTCGCTGAGCAACCCTTCGATGAAGTCGCGGGCGCCGTCGGGATTCTTGGCGCCCGTCACCACCGCCGCCCCGTACGCGACATCCGGCTGCAAGTCCGCAGACAGCTGGATCGCCTTGAGCTGGCCGCTGCTCGCGGTGACGTCGGTGATGTAGACGAAGCCTGCGTCGACCGCCCCCTGGGTCAGCTTCCCGACGATGCCGCTGACGTCGGGTTCCTCCGAGCGGACGTTGTCCAAGATCGCGTTGCGCTGGTCCGCCGGGAGCTTCCCGAGCACCTCGCGCGTGTATGACCCGACGGGCACCTGGGCGTCACCGATCACGATCGAGGTGCCGGGCTTGGTCAAGTCGTCGAGCGAATTGATATCCGACCCTTGGGGGACCGCCAGGACAAGCGAATTGGTGGCGAACACCGTCGGCTTCCCGACCAGCCCGTCCTTGTAGAGCTCGTCGGGCAGCGTCGTGTTGGCGGCGGCGTAGACGTCGGGCATGACGCCCTGTCGGATCTGGGCGGCCAGCTCATCCGACCCAGCGAACGACATCTTGGCGTCGATCCCCGCCGCGTCCACGTAGTCGTTGAACGCGGTCTCCAGGGATGCCGCCGCAGAGACGACCACTTGGTCGGAGCCGTCGTCGTCGCCGCAGCCCACCGTCCCGACCACGGACGCCGCGATCACGGCGATCACGGCCCTGTAGCGGGTCATTCGGGCTTGCACGCGCACGATCCGGCGCGATCATTGCATAAGCACCGCCTATGTAGCCGAAAGCCCGGCCTCAGCCTTCCTTCTCGATCATCACGGACGTGGCCTTGACCGTGGCGGTTGCCTTGGTCCCCTCCATGAGCCCCAGTTCCTCGACCGCGTCGCGGGTGATCGCAGCGGTGATCCGGTGGGGGCCGGCCTCGACCTCGACCAGCGCCATCACGCCCTCGACCTCCACGGAGGTGATCGTGCCGGAAAAGCGGTTGCGGGCCGAGAACGAATCGCTTGTGCGATGCCGAGCCGGCGCACCGCGCAGCCGTTCGACCTCTGCTGGGGGGACCTGGCGGCGATTCCGGGAGTCGCGGGTGGTGCGGAGCTTGCCCGCCCGGTCCCAGCGCCGCAGCGTGTCGACGCTGACGCCGATCGCCCGTGCCGCCTCGCCCAGGCTGAGGTCACTCATCGCGCGCGAAGTATGGCATCGCGCCTGCATATGCATGGCGCCCTGATCCCGCGGCGCGCGGAGGGCCCGGAGGGGGATGATCTAGCCTCGAATGAGCCAACAGCCGCAGTTGAGAGGAGGAGACTTTGCAGATAAGCGCACGAAACAAGCTTCCGGGTGAAGTCACGAACGTCACACGGGGGGAGGCGATCGCAAACGTGGAGCTCAAGGTCGGGGACATGAGGCTGGTCGCTTCGGTGACGGTCGAGGCCGTTCGCGAGCTCGGGATCGCGCCGGGGAAAGAGGTGACCGCAGTGATCAAAGCGAGCGACGTGATGCTCGGCGTCGAGTGAGGACGCGCTGACGAAAGGGACCGCGAACAAGCCGATCGACCTCGCCGATGCGCGGGGCTCAGTGCTCGAGCGGGTTCGCCCGCTGGGGTCGGAGCTGGTGCCCATTCGTGAGGCGCTCGGCCGGATCCTCGCGGTCGACGTGAAGAGCGTCGATGGGGTGCCGGGGTTCGACAACTCGTCGATGGACGGCTTCGCGGTGCGCGCGGAGGACACCCGCGGCGCCCGCGTCAAATCGCCGGCGATCCTAGCCGTGATCGATGAGTCTCGGGCGGGACATCCTGCGGGCTCGTCCCTTCGCGAGGGGCAGGCGATCGAGATTTCCACGGGCGCCATGATTCCGGAGGGCGCCGATTCGGTCGTGCGACTCGAGGACACGAGCCTCCAGAACGGCATGGTCGAGGTCGGGGTCGAGATCGAGCCAGGGAATAACGTTCGGCACGCGGGCGACGACATCGAGCCCGGGATGACGGTGCTCCGGCGAGGAGCTCGGCTGGGCGCAGCGGAGCTCGGAGTGCTCGCGGCCGTTGGCGTCGAGGAGATCGGCTGCGCGCGCCGTCCGCGCCTCGCGGTGCTGACCACGGGCGATGAGCTGCTAGATCCTGGAGACCCACCGCGACCGGGAGGTGTTCGAGACTCGAACGCCTACACGATTCCGTCACTCGCCATTCGCGCAGGCGCCGAGCTCACCGGAGTGGACACGGTGCGTGACGATCCTGAGCTGACCCGCGCCGCGATCGAGCGCATGCTGCCGGGAGAGCTCGCTGTGATCTGTGGCGGGGTCTCGGTGGGAGAGCACGATCGCGTCAAGGCCGCGCTCAGCTCGCTGGGCGTCGAGAAGGTCTTTTGGAGGGTCGGGCTGAAGCCCGGCAAGCCGACCTGGTTCGGGGTGGGGCCCACGGGCACGCTTGTCTTCGGCCTGCCGGGAAACCCGGTCTCCGCCATGGTCACGTTCCTGCTCTTCGTTCGCCCCGCTATCAGGGCGATGACGGGGGTGACCGACCAGGCGGACCGGGTCCGGGCGATTCTGGACGAGGATCTTCCGAAGCCGCCGGGACGTGCCCATGTGGTTCGCTGCCATCTCGAACTCCGTGATGACGGCTGGCACGCACGGCCGACGGGCAACCAGGACTCGCACGTCCTGACCTCGATGCTCGGCGCAGACGCTCTCACCATCGTGCCTGCCGATGCGGACCCGCCAGCGGTCGGCGAGACGGTCGAGCTCGAGGTCCTGACAGATGGCTGGGGCTAGGATCGGACAGATGACGGTCACCGTGCGCCTGTTCGCTGTCCTTCGCGAACGCGCCGGCGCGGACTCGATCGAGATGGAGCTCAACGAGGGCGCGACCGTCGCCGAGGCGCTCGAACAGCTCTCCGCGCGCCCCGAGTTGAGGGATCTGCTGGATCGGATGCCCGTGCGGATGGCCGTGAACCGCGAGTACGCGGACCCGGACACGTCGTTGGCGCCGGGCGACGAGCTGGCGCTGGTACCGCCGGTCAGCGGCGGAAGCACAGAGGCGAACGTGCACGCGCGGGTCACCGACGAGCCGCTTTCGCTCGAGAGGCTCTCCCGCCTCGTCTCCCGCCCCGCCGCCGGCGCGATCGTCAGCTTCCAGGGCACGACGCGCGAGGTCACCCGCCTCGAATACGAGGCCTACCGGGAGATGGCGGAGGAGAGGATCCGGGCGATCCTCCACGACTGCCTGGATCGCCACGGCCTCGAGGCGGTGGCCGCCGAGCACCGCGTCGGTCCGGTCGCGCTGGGCGAGTCGAGCGTGATCGTGGCCGTCTCGGCCGCCCACCGCGCCGAGGCCTTCGCCGGGGCGCGCCAGGCGATAGACCGGATCAAGGCAGAGGCGCCGATCTGGAAGCGCGAGGTCGTGGCCACCGCAGACGGCGAGCGCGGGCGCTGGGTCGAGGGAACGCCACCGCCGTCGCCGGCTCCGGAGTCGGCGAGATGAGCGAGCTCACTCACCTGGACGACTCAGGGTCCGCGCGCATGGTGGACGTCGGCGGCAAGGAAACCACTGAGCGCAGGGCGATCGCCGAGGCACGGGTGCGGATGTTGCCCGGGACCGCGGCTGCGGTCGAGCGCGGCAACGGCCCAAAGGGCGACGTGATCGGCACCGCGCGCCTGGCGGGCATCCAGGCGGCCAAGCGCACCGGAGAGCTGATCCCTCTCGCACACCCGCTGCCCCTCACCTTCGTCGACGTCGAGGCGCGGATCTCAGCCGCCGACGGACTGGTGATTCTCAACGCAGAGGCCCGAACGGTGGGGCAGACTGGGGTCGAGATGGAGGCGTTGACCGCATGTGCGGTCGCTGCCCTGACGGTTTACGACATGGTCAAGGGCCTCGAGCGCGGGGTGACGATCCAGAGCGTCAGGTTGCTTGAGAAGTCGGGCGGCCGCAGCGGCACCTGGCGCAGTGACGAGCCCGAGGCCGGCGACGCCGAGGCGAGCGAGGCCTAACGGCGTGCGGGCGGCGGTCCTCACCGTCTCGACCTCCAGGGCGGCGGGCAGGGGCGGGGACGAGAGCGGGGACGCGCTGGCGGAGTTCGCCGAGGCGCTCGGTGCAGAGGTCGCCGGCCGCGAGGTGATCCCCGATGACCGGGAGCAGATCGCCGAGCGCCTGCGCCACTGGGCCGATGAGGAGCGCTGCGAGCTGGTCCTGACGACCGGGGGAACCGGGTTCACCCCCAACGACCAGACGCCCGAGGCGACCAGGGCGGTGATCGATCGCGAGGCGCCCGGCATCCCCGAGGCGATGCGGGCGGCGTCGCGCCCGCACACCAAGCACTGGATGCTCTCGCGAGCGGTCGCCGGTATCCGCGACCGCACCCTGATCGTCAACTTCCCGGGCAGCCCCAAGAGCATCGCCGAGGCAGGCGAAGCGATTGCGCCGGCCCTGCCGCATGCCCTCGACCTGATCGCCGGCCGGCATACCTCGCACTAGATGCCGGCTCGCGATCCTTGACGCCTTCGCGGTACTGCTGCATGTTCGTCGGATCCGCAGGACCGACTCATAATCCGTCGGTCGGAGGTTCGAGTCCTCCCCGGCCACATGGAAAGCCCCGCTACTGCGGCGGGTTCAACCTGTCGGCCCGAATCGCTCGGTTCTGATCCGCTCGGGGGAGAACCCCGCACCGAGCAGGAGATCGCTGGCCGCCTCGACGAATCCGTTCGAGCCGCAGACGAAGGCGGTGCCGGAGTCGAGGTCGGCGTGATCGACCAGCCCGCCGTCGATTCGCCCGGTGTGGCCGCTCCAGCCCTCGGGTGGCTCCCGAGTGAAGGTGAGAACGGCGTCGTCCCCGAGCTCGTCCTTGTAGATCACGTCGTCCGCGTTCCGGATCGAGTAGACGAGCCGCATCGGGAGCTCCGGCATCGTCCGCCTGCGGTGGCGGAGGATCGCCATCAGCGGGACCACGCCCGAGCCGCCGCCGACCAAGAGGACGGGGTGCTCGCCGCGCCAGACGAAGTACGAGGTGAACGGGCCGCGGACCTCGACCTCGTCGCCCTCGGCTACGACGTCGTGGAAATAGGGGGAGACCTCACCGTCCTCGAGCCGGTCGATGGTCAGCTCGATCTCGCCCTCGTCGAGGGGGGAGGAGGCGATCGAGTAGGAGCGCTGGGCGCGGTAGCCGTCGGGGGCCGTGAGCCGAACGTCGTAGTGCTGCCCCGGCAGGTGCGGCATCCACATCGGCAGCTTGATCCGGAAGGATTTGACTCGCGGCGTCTCCTCCTTGATGGACGTGACGGTCCCGACCTGCCAGCGCCCGGGCGCCCGCTGTTCGACCGGAGTCATCTGGGCGGGCATCAGTCCGTCCAATAGCGCTGCTCCTTCCAGGGATCGCCATGGTTGTGGTAGCCGTTCATCTCCCAGAACCCGGGCTCGTCGTGGTCCATCACCCGGAGCCCGGCGACCCATTTCGCGCTTTTCCAGAAGTAGAGATGGGGAACAAGCAGCCGAGCCGGCCCGCCGTGCTCACGCGGGAGCGGCCCGCCCTCGTGCTCGGTGACCACCCAGGCCTTGCCGTCGGTGAGGTCCTCGATCGCGTGGTTGGTCGTGTAGCCGCCGTACGAGTAGGCCATCACGTAGGCCTCGAGCGGCTCGGCCTCCTCCAGCAGAGCATCGACCGAGACCCCGCGGAAGGTGGTGCCGAGCTTCGACCACTTGGTGACGCAGTGGATGTCGCATGGAATCTCCTCGAAGGGGAGCGCCCCGAACTCCTCCCAGGACCACTCGCGCTCCTTGCCGACCATGCCGTCGATCCGGAAGCTCCACTCCTCGGTGGCGACCTTCGGCGTCGGTCCGGCGGTGAGGACGGGGAAGCCGGTCTCGTTGTACTGGCCCGGCGGCAGCCGTTCAGCCAGTTCCTCCGGGACCCGCCGGCGGCCGCGGAAGGCTCGGGAGACGAAGTCGTTCACCGGGGCTCAGCTTACGCCTACGCTCCGGAGGCTGGGGGCTCGGGGGATGGGGATTCTTCGCCGGGGCGGAGCCACGGGGAGAGGCCCGGGTCGCGGGCGAGCGAAGCACCTCTCCTGATCGCGTCGGGGCCGAAGCGATCGCGAACCTCGTCGATCGCGGCGTCGAGGGCCGCGTCGAGGGGTCTGTCCAGCGGCAGCTCGAGCTGGGCGCCGTAACCGCGTCCGGCGAGGTTGGTTACGGCGACGCCGATCAGGGTGATCCCGCGGCGCTCGATAATCGGCCCAGCCGTTCCCAGCAGGTTCCGGGCGGCGGCGAGGATCGCCCCGGTCCCATCGGTGACGTGGGGGAGGGTGCGCGAGCGGGTGGCGCGGGAGAAGTCGCCGAAGCGCAGGCGCAGCGTCACCGTGCGGCCGGCACGGCCCGAGGAGCGCATCCGCCGGGTGACGCGGTCGACCAGGGCGACGAGCCGGGCGTCGAGGTCGGCCCCGGACTTCGGCGAGCTCCCGAGCGCCGACTGCGAGCCGAACGAGCCCCGGCGCCGATCGGAGCGGACCGGGCGCGGGTCGCGGTTTCGGGAGATCGCGTGGAGATGGCGGGCGGCGGCGGGGCCCAGGAACCAGGCCAGCTCGGCCTCGCTGCGGCGGGCGAGCTCGCCGACCGTGTGGATCCCGTGGGCGTGGAGCTTCTCGGCCGTCACCTGCCCGACGCCCCAGAGGCTCTCGACCCCGAGCGGGTGCAGGAAGGCAGTCTCGTCGGAGGGGGCGATCACCAGGAGGCCATCGGGCTTCGCCGCGCGACTCGCCATCTTCGCCAGCACCTTTGTTCTCGCCACCCCGACGCTGACCGGCAGGCCGACCTCCTCGCGAACGCGGCGCCGCAGCCGGGTCGCGATCTCGCGCGGCGTCCCCGAGATCGCCTCGAGCCCGACGACGTCGAGGAACGCCTCCTCCATCGAGAGCCCCTCGACCTTTGGCGCGGTCTGCCGGAAGATCTCGAACAGCGCCTTGCTGGCTTCGGTGTAGGCCGAGAAGCGAGGGCTGACGAAGGTCGCGTGGGGGCAGAGCCGGCGTGCCCTCCAGCCACTCATCCCACCGTGCACCCCGTAGGCCCGTGCCTCATAGCTCGCCGCGGTCACGACCCCGGGGCCGACGATCGTCGGTCGGCCCAGCAGGCGTGGGTCGTCCCGCTGCTCGACCGAGGCGAAGAAGGCGTCGGCGTCGGCGTGGAGGATCACCGCCTCGCGTAACACGAACATATGTTCGCATCGGGTCGAGAGCGGGTCAAGCCGGCCGCCGATCTTGGGGCGGGTCCCCGGCGACACCTGTGCGACGCTTCGCCGATGCGGGATGACCTCGACGAGGCCCTGAAGAGGCGGGCCCTGACCCGGGACGAGGCGCGCCCCGAGGCGGTCGAGGCCCGGCATGAGGCGGGCCGGCGCACCGCCCGCGAGAACCTCGATGACCTCCTCGACTCTGGCACCTTCGTCGAGTACGGAGGGCTGGCGATCGCCGCCCAGCGGGCGCGTCGCGAGCTGTCCGAGTTGCTCGAGCGCACCCCGGCGGACGGCTTGATCGCCGGCACCGGGCGAATCAACGGCGAGCATTTCGGCGAGCGAAGCGCCTGCGCGGTCCTCTCCTATGACTACACCGTGCTCGCGGGCACCCAGGGGGTGATCGGGCACCGCAAGAAGGACCGCCTGTTCGAGCTGATCGAGCGGATGCGGCTGCCGACCGTCTTCTTCACCGAGGGTGGGGGAGGGCGCCCCGGCGACACCGATCATGCCGTCGTCTCAGCGCTCGAGACCCGCGCCTTTGCTCTCTGGGCGCGGCTCGCCGGCCTGGTCCCGAGGGTCGCCGTGGTCTCCGGCCCCTGCTTTGCCGGCAATGCGGTGATCGCCGGCTGCTCCGACCTGATCATCGCCACCGAGGATGTCTCGCTCGGGATGGGCGGGCCGGCGATGATCGCGGGCGGGGGACTGGGGACCGTGGCGCCGGAGGCGATCGGGCCGGCCAGCATGCAGGGCCCGAACGGCGTCATCGACGTGGTAGTCGGCGACGAAGCGGAGGCGGTCGCCGCCGCCAAGCGCCTCCTCTCCTACTTCCAGGGTGACCTTCCGGGTGAGGGGCCCGACCAGCTCGAGCTACGCGAGATGATCCCCGAGCGCCGCCGCCGCGCCTATGACGTCCACAGCGTGGTCGACGGCCTCGCCGACCGGGACTCGGTGAGCTTTCTCCGCGAGAGCTTCGCCCCGGGCATGGTCACCGCTCTCGCCCGGATCGACGGGAGGCCGCTGGGAGTGATCGCGAACAACCCGATGCAACTGGCGGGCGCGATCACAAGCGACGGAGCCGACAAGGCGGCTCGCTTCATGCAGCTATGCGATGCCTTCGGCCTGCCGATCGTCTCGCTGATCGACACCCCGGGGATGATGGTCGGGCCGGAGGCGGAGTCGACCGCGCTGGTGCGTCACTGCTCGCGCCTCTTCGTCACCGGCGCGGCGCTGCGGGTGCCGCTGGTTGCGGTGATCCTGCGAAAGGCCTACGGCCTCGGCGCCCAGGCGATGGCGGGCGGCAGCCTCCATGAGCCGCTGCTGACGATCGGCTGGCCGACTGCCGAGCTCGGGCCGATGGGGCTCGAGGGCGCGGTGCGGCTGGGATTCCGCCGCGAGCTGGAAGCGATCGCCGACGAGGCGAAGCGGGAGGAGCGGGTCCGCCGGCTCACCGACGCGGCGCACGAGCACGCCAAGGCGCTCAACGCCGCGACGCTCTTCGAGCTCGACGATGTGATCGATCCGGCCGAGACCCGGAAGGCGATTGCCTCGACCTTGTCCGCGGCCACCTCCGGGCCCACCCCTCCGGCCGAGCATGGACACCGCTTCACCGACACCTGGTAGCTAGTGGATCGTGATCTTGGCGAGGCCGACGCCGAGCCGGTCGAGATCCACGCGGCCGCTGATCCCCGGCACCCTCCCTGAGCTCGTGTACTGCCAGACGGAATAGCCGCGGCCGGCCCAGTTGCCCGCCGGGACGCTCGGCTTGCTGACGCTCCACTGGGCGACCCAGAGCGGATAGCGGGCCTTGGCGAACTCGCGGGTGTCGCCGGTCGCCCCCCAGCTGGTCGCGTTCGTGTAGATCATCGGCTTCACTCCGAGCCTGGCGCGCACCCGCTTCAGCCAGACCCGCACCCATGTGCGCAGGCGGTTGGCCGTGAGCCCGGTGAAGGGCGACTCGACGTCGAGCACCGGCAGCAGGTCGCCGGGGGTGAGGGTGCCGACCGTGGCGAGGTAGACGTCGGCCTCGGAGATCGCGTCGGCGCGCGCCTCTGCCCGGGTGGCCCCGGTGGCGAAGGCGCGGTGGTAGGGCCCGACCCGGATCCCGGCGGCCTTCGCGTTGGCGTAGTTGATTGCGTAGAAGGGATCGCCTCCGCACTGGTCGGGCTTCACGGCGCAGTCGGTGCCGTTGCCGCGGGCCGCCTGGACGAAGGCAAAGCGAATTCCCGACCCGGCCACGGTCGGCCAGTCGATCGTCCCCTGGAACCGGGAGACGTCGATCCCGGGCGCTTTCGTTCCCGCCGAGGCAGGGGCTGCGGTCGCAAGCAGCGGCGCGCACAGGGCCAGGAGCAGGGCGAGCAATGTCTTTCTCAGCTTCATCGAGTTGCGCTTGGGTGAATGAATCAACGCACTGCGGGCGCCCCGGTTGCGGTCAATCGCCCGCAACCCGTACGCTTTTCGCCATGGAAAAGGCGGGGCCTGCCGGCGCCAAGCCGGTGGCGCAATCAAATGAGGAAGCCCACCGGGCCTGGGATGGCCCGCTCTTCGATCGCTTCGTCGCGTTCCGCGACCTGCTCACGACCGGGCTCGGCGGCCACGGCGAGGCGGCGCTCGCCGCCCACCCGCCGAATCCCGGTGACCGGGTCCTCGACGTCGGCTGCGGCTTCGGCGATGCCACTCAGCGACTGGTGCAGCTGGTTCGCCCGAACGGCAGCGCGCTCGGCATCGACGTCTCCGAGAACTTCATCGAGACCGCCTCACGCGAGGCGAAGGACGCCGGGCTGAGCAACATCGGCTTCATGGTCGGCGATGTTCAGGTGACCGAGTTCGAGCAGGAGTTCGACTATGCGTTCTCGCGGATGGGGGTGATGTTCTTCGCCAACCCGGTGGTCGCGATGCGCAACATCCAGCGCGCCCTGGTACCGGGCGGGCGCCTATGCGTGGTCGTCTGGCGGAAGCGCGAGGACAACGAGTGGCTCTACCGGGCCGAGAAGGTGGTGGAGAAATACCTCGAGGCGCCCGAGGACTCCGATGAGCCCACCTGTGGGCCCGGCCCCTTCTCGATGGCGAGCGCCGACACCACCAGCGACATCCTCCTCGGCGCCGGCTTCGAGGAGGTCGAGTTCCGCCGGTCCGACCTGCCGATCACGATCGGCCACGACCTCGATCACGCGATCGCCTTCAACCTCGCCCTCGGCCCCGCCGGCGAGGTGCTCCGCCTCTCCGGCGAGAACGCCGACCAGGTCCGGCCCCAGATAGAGGCCGACCTGAGGAAGGCGCTGGCCGACTTCGTCCAGCCCGACGGCGAGGTCCTCGCCCCCGCTTCGACCTGGATCGTCTCGGCCCGGGCCCCGAGCTAGCGTCGCTTGGGGCTCCCCCCGCTCGTCGACCTGCGCGAGTAATTCGTCGACGGAGCCGTCGACCGCCTCCGCGGCGGGTTATTTGATGAACAGGATCTCGGAGTACTTCGGCAGCGGCCAGAGGTCGTCGGCGACCACCTTCTCCAGCTTGTCGGCGGCCTCGCGGACCTTGTCCATCGCCGCGAGCTGGTTGTCGCGCGCGTAGATCGCGAGTTCCAGCCCCTCGACGTCCTCGGGATAGCTGTTGGCCTCGTCCAGCTCCCGCAGGGCCACGATCAGCTCGTCGACCAGCGGCGTGACCTCCTCGGTCACCGCCGAGATCCCGGAGTCGTCGCCGATCGCCAGGTAGCGGAGCGCCGCCGGCAGGATCATCGTCTTCCCGATCGCCTCGGCGGTCTCCGCCTCGATGTTGGCCCCGATCACGTACTGCTCCGTCCACACCTCGAAGCGGGAGGAGAGCTCGCGCTCGGAGAGCACCTTGTACTTGCCGAACACCTCGACCGTGGGGCGGGAGAGGATCTCGGGCAGAGCGTCGGGAGTCGTCCGCAGGTTCTTCAGCCCGCGGGCCTCGGCCTCAGCGTGCCATGCCTCGTCGTAATTGTCGCCCATGAAGCAGATCGCCTTGTTGGCGCTGTAGGACTCGCCGACAACCTCGGCGACCGAGGCGGCCGCGTCGGCGGTGCCCTTGGCCTCGAGCTTGTCGGAGAGGTCGTCGATCGCCTCGGCGACGATCGTGTTCAGGACCGCGTTGGGGAAGGCCAGCGACATGCTCGAGCCAAGCGCCCGGAACTCGAACTTGTTGCCGGTGAAGGCGAAGGGCGAGGTCCGGTTACGGTCGCCGCCGTGCATCGGCAGCGGGGGCAGCACCGAGGCGCCCAGCTCCAGGTAGGAGCCCGGGGTGTGGGGATCGCCCTCGCCGGTCGAGATCGCCTCGAAGACCTTCTCCAGCTCGGCGCCGAGGAAGATCGAGAGGATCGCCGGCGGCGCCTCGTTGGCCCCGAGCCGATGGTCCTGGCCGAGGTTGGCGACGGAGGCCCGCAGCAGTCCCTGATGCTTGTTGACAGCCTGGATCACCGCCGCACAGAAGAAGAGGAAGCTGGTGTTCTCGGCGGGGGTATCGCCCGGGTCGAGCAGGTTGCTCCCGGTGTCGGTGCTCATCGACCAGTTGTTGTGCTTCCCCGAGCCGTTGACGCCGGCGAAGGGCTTCTCGTGGAGGAGGCAGACCAGCCCGTACTTGCGGGCCACGCTCTGCATCACCTGCATCATCAGCTGCTGGTGGTCGGAGCCGACGTTCGAGTTCTCGAACACCGGGGCGATCTCGTACTGGTTGGGCGCCACCTCGTTGTGGCGGGTCTTCACCGGGACGCCGAGCTTCTGCAGCTCGCGCTCGGTCTCCAGCATGCAGGCGAGGATTCGCTCCGGGATCGAGCCGAAGTAGTGATCGTCGAGCTCATGGCCCTTCGGCGGCTTCGCGCCGAACAGGGTGCGACCGGTGGTGACCAGGTCGGGGCGCTCGAAGAAGTACTGCTCATCGATCAGGAAGTACTCCTGCTCGGGGCCGACGGTGGTGAAGACCCGCTCGGCAGTTTGTTCGCCGAGCAGCCGCAGCGCCCGGATCGCCGCCCCCGAGAGGGCGTCCATCGAGCGCAGCAGCGGGATCTTGTGGTCGAGCGCCTCGCCGGTCCAGGAGACGAACGCGGTGGGGATGCAGAGGAGCGCCCCGTTCGGGTTCTCGAGGATGAAGGCGGGGCTTGTCGGGTCCCAGGCGGTGTAGCCGCGCGCCTCGAAGGTCTCGCGGATCCCGCCGGTGGGGAAGGAGGAGGCGTCGGGCTCGCCCTGGATCAGCTCCTTGCCGGCGAACTCGGCGAGCGCGGTGCCGTCGCCGACCGGTTCGAAGAAGGAGTCGTGCTTCTCCGCGGTCAGCCCGGTGAGCGGCTGGAAGACGTGCGTGTAGTGGGTGGCGCCCTTCTCGAGCGCCCACTCCTTCATCGCCTCGGCGACCGCGTCGGCGAGCGAGGTGTCGAGGGCGTCGCCCTTCTCCAGGGTCAGCTGCAGCTTCTCGAAGACCTCCTTCGGGAGCCGCTCGGCCTGCACGGCGGGGGAGAAGACGTTGCTGCCGAAGCTGACGTTGGTCGCCTCGGTGAGATCGACGGGTCCGAGCGCCTCGCCGTTGAGGCTCCAGCGAGTGGCGCTGACATTCTGGGTACGGGTTCTGGTCATCGGGCTGCCTTCTCCTCCAGTGCGGTGGTGACGGGTCTGAGCTGTCCTTATTCACGGAAGCGCGCCCGTCTTGGGGCGCGCCGCGAGGCTCAAAGCGAGCAAACGAATCGAGCCGACAGGGTACGGATCCTGCGCGACGTCTGTTTATCCACCTGGCGAAAGATCGGCCGCGGGGTTTCGCCCCGCTGTCGGGACCCCCGCTGTGCATGGGAGCAGCAGTGCCCTTCGTAGGAGATACTGCGCGGACGATGTCGCAGGAGGCACCCGCATAACCGCGAGGAGACAGGATGGGCGTTCCTTACAGGTTGTTCTACCGGCTCGGCTTCCACCCCTGGGAGGACCTTGCCGAGCACCCGCCGTTCGCAGACAAGCTCGGGGAGCTGTTCGAGCGTGAAGAGAGCGGACGCGAGCCGCCTTACGGGCGTGCGCTTGACCTCGGCTGCGGAAGCGCCGTCTGGGGCGTCAAGCTGGCAGAGCGTGGCTGGCAGGTGACGGGCATCGACCTGGTCGAGAAACCCTTGGAGCGGGCGCGCGAGCGGGTGCGGGAGGCCGGTCTTGAGGTGCGGCTGGTACAGGGCGACGTAACCAACCTCCGAGGCACCGATGTTGGCGGCGGTTTCCGCCTGGTTCTGGACACCGGGACCTTCCACGGCCTCAACGCTGAACAGCGTGCGGCGATGGGCCGCGAGGTCAGCGCGATCGCCGCTGACGATGCGACCGTACTGCTCGACGTATTTGCGCCGCGCCGCCGAGGGCCGCTGCCCCATGGGGCCAACCAGAGTGACGTGGAGGCGGCGTTTCCCGACTGGGAGATCACGGACGTCGAGGTCGCGGACACCGAGCCGGACCCGATCGCAAAGCTCTTCAAGTTCGACGAGCGCTTCTACCGGCTCGTTCGGAAGTGAGCCGTGGTGCTACCGGGGCGGGATACTTCGCAGCCCATGTCGCAGGCGAATGTCGAGATCGCCGAGCGCGCCAACGCGGCCTTCAATAGACGCGACGTCGATGCTGCCCTTGAGTTCTTTGCGCCCGACGCCGAACTCCGCGATCTGGCCAATGCACCCGATCAGGGCGGCGTTATTCGGGGAGTTGACTCCATCCGCGACGCGTGGGCGCTATGGACCGCTGCGTTCGACGAACTGCGTGCCGAATTCGAGGAATTGATCGACGCGGGCGATGCCGTTATCGCGGCCGTCCACTGGCAAGGTCGTGGGAAGGCAAGCGGCATGTCGATTGACGTACGTCAATTCGACCTCTACGAGCTCAGGAACGGAAAGATCGTCCGGGCAACTTTGGGGCTCAAGTCCAAGGCAGATGCCCTGGAAGCCGCCGGCTTGGCCGAGTAGCAGCCGCCCAGCTAGTAGGGGCGAACGAGGCGAGGGGGTCGCCTAGCGCGGCGAGGAGATTCCGGCGAGATCGGCCTCTCCCAGACGAGCTTGGCGCGTGCAACCGCCTCCTGCTCAACTCCCGGATGACACCGTCGGCACACCGGCTCGAGGTTCGAGAGGAGATCGAGGCCGCCATACCTCCGCGGAACCTTGTGGTGAGCAACCAGGTCGTCTCGCGAGCCGCAGTAGCAACACGTCGCCCCGCCCGTGACGATCGCCGAGAGAGTCGCCCACGACAGGTGTCGTTGGGATTGCCTCATCCGGCATATCCGTATCTGCCGGTTCGGACGAGAAGCGCTAGGAGGTGGCCGTCTGCTCGCGCTCGGCGAGCACCCGCCGGAGGATCTTGCCGGAGGGCGACTTCGGGATCTCCTCGACCCGCTCGATCAGCCGCACCCGCTTCTGGGGGGAGACCCGCTCGGCAACGAATTCGAGCAGCTCCTCGTCGGTGGTCTCCTCCTCCGCGACGACGAAGGCCTTGGGGAGCTCGCCGGCCTCTTCGTCGGGGACCCCGATCACGGCGGCATCGGCGACCGCCGGGTGGCTGATCAGCAGCGCCTCGAGCTCGGCCGGGGCCACCTGGAAGCCCTTGTACTTGATCAGCTCCTTGAGCCGGTCGACGATTTGGAAGTACCCGTCCTCGTCGACGACGGCGACGTCCCCAGTGTGCAGCCAGCCCTCCTCGTCGATCGTGGCGGCGGTCGCCTCGGCATTGTTGAGGTAGCCGCGCATCACCTGCGGACCCCGGATCCAGACCTCCCCGCGATCATCGCCGGCGACGTCCTCGCCGCTCTCGGGGTCGACGAGCCGCACCTCGGTACCCGGCAGCGGCGGGCCGATCGTCCCCGGCTTCACCAGGTCGGGATCGATCGGGTTGCAGTGGGTCACCGGGCTGGTCTCGGTGAGGCCGTAGCCCTGCATGACGACGCAGCCGATTCGCTCGCTCACCTGGCTCACGAGCTCCGCGCCGAGCGGCGCGGCGCCCGAGTTCACCACCCGGAGCGAGGAGAGGTCGCGGCCCTCGACCGCGGGATGCTTGGCGAGCGCCAGGGCGATCGGCGGGACGATGAACAGGTGGGTGGCCCGGTGGCCCTCGATCAGGTCGAGGAACTGCTCGAGCTCGAATCGCGGCATCGTCACGATCGTCGCCCCGTTGCGCAACCCCATGTTCATGATCACGGTCATCCCGAAGATGTGGAAGAAGGGGAGGGAGCCGATCACGACGTCGCCTGGCCGCAGCCCCATCCGGGCATTGGCCTGGTTGATGTTGGCGACCAGGTTGCGGTGGGTGAGCATCACCCCCTTCGGCATCCCGGTGGTGCCGCTGGAGTAGGGGAGAACGGCGAGATCGCGATCTGGATTGATCCCGACCTCGGGCGGCTCGGCGTCGGCCTCGATCAGCTCCCTGAGCGGCGTTGCCCCTTCGGCCTCGCCGACCACCACCAGCTCGATCCCGCCCACCTCCTCCGCCGCCTCGCGTGCGGTGTCGAGAAAGGGAGGGATGGTGACCAGCATCCGGGCCCCGGAATCGCGAAGCTGGAAGGCGAGCTCGCCGGCCTTGTACAGCGGGTTGACGGTGGTGTTGACCGCCCCCGCCAAGCAGACGCCATGGAAGACGAGCGCGTATTCGGGCAGGTTCGGCATGTAGATCCCCACGACCTCGCCCTTGCCGATCCCACGGGCGGCGAGACCGGCGGCGAGGCCACGGACCCGGTCGGCGAGGCTGCCGTAGGAGATCGCCCGTCCCGATGGCCCGTCGACGAGGGCGTCCTGTTCCCCGCGTTCCGAGGCCTCGCCGAGGACGAAGGAGGTGACGTCCGTGTCGGGGATCTCGATGCTGGGCTCGGGGCCGGTGTGGATCACTCCGGGCTCAGAAGAGCTTGAAGGCGGTGGGGGTGAGGGTGAAGCCATGGTCGTTGCCGTTCTTGCAGCGGAGGACGCCCTTGCGGACGCAGCTGACCCCTGCTCGGCTCCAGCGGTCGCCCCTGCGCAGCTTGCTCTGCTTGCCCTGGCGCCAGGGCGAGTCGCCGCGCTCCCCGAGCTTCGCCTCGCCGGTTCCGTGAAGCTCGACGTAGCCGTCGAGGTCGGTCTGCGGGAGTGCCTGGGAGAAGCAGCTCATTCCGCCGAGCTCGGGAAGCTGGGCGCCGCAGCCGACCTTGACCCCGAATGTGTAGAAGCGCGGAGTGTGGAAGGTGGCGGCGCCGGCCGTTGCGGAGCTTGCGAGGGCGAGAGCGGCGACCGCCGCCACAGCGGTGAGGAGGAGTCGCGTTCGGCTCACGCCCGAAAGTCTATGCCGGGCTCTGAGGTTCACCCAGCGGCCCCGTCCGGCCGCAGCGCGCCGGCGTCCACCTGGTCGAGGGCGGTGTAGCCACTCAGCGCCATCGTCAGGTCGAGCTCGGCGAGGAGGGAGCGGAGGACGGTCTCGACGCCCGCCTGGCCGTCGAGGGCGAGTCCCCAGAGATAGGGGCGGCCGACCAGCACCGCGTCGGCACCGAGCGCCAACGCCTTGAAGGCATCGGCTCCGGAGCGGATACCGCTGTCGAGCAGCACCGCGATCTCGCCCCCGACCGCCTCGACGATCGGCGGCAGCGCCGCCAGTGAGGCGATCGCCCCGTCGATCTGGCGTCCGCCGTGGTTGGAGACGACGATCCCGTCGGCGCCGCGCTCCGCGCGCCTCGCGGGCATCGTCGGGGTGGAGGATTCCCTTGAGGACGACGGGCAGCGAGGTGCGGCCGCGCAGCCACTCGAGGTCGTCCCAGGTGAGGGTGGCGTTGCTGAAGACGCCGATGAAGTGGCCGACCGCGGCCCCCATGTCCTCCTCCGGCGGCTTCTCGAGCGCGTCCCTGAAGACCGGGTCGGAGAGGTACTGGGCGATCCCGATCCCCTCCAGGAAGGGGAGGTAGGCCTGCTCGAGGTCACGCGGCTTCCAGCCGGGCACGAAGTTGTCGACCGTGACCACGATCGCGCTGTACCCGGAGCTCTCCGCCCGGCCGATCAGGCTCGCGGTGAGCTCGTCATCGTTGGTCCAGTAGAGCTGGTACCAGCGCGGTGAGGAGCCGCCGGCCTCCGCGATCTCCTCCATCGCGGTCGCCGACGCGGTGCTGGTGATCAGCGGCAGCCCCAGCTCCGCGGCGGCCCGGGCGGAGGCGAGCTCACCATCGGGGTGGACAAGGGTCTGAACGCCGATCGGCGCCAGCAGTCACCGGCGCCGGCATCTGGGTGCCGAGGAGCTCGGTCGAGAGGTCGCGGGAGGAGAGGTCTCGGAGCACCCTGGGAACGATCCGCCAGCGGCGGAAGGCCTCGAGGTTGGATCGCATCGTGTCCTCTGCAGCCGGCGCCACCGTAGACGTAGGCGAGCGCGCGGTCGTCGAGTAGCTCCGCGGCCCGTCGCTCGAGCTCGGCCCAGGCGATCGGCAGGGTCGGCTTCTCGCCGGCGAGCATCCCCTTGGCGTAGATCTCGCGGTAGTAGTCGCCCCAGAGCTGAGGGTCTCGGTTGCTCGGTCACTTCTCGGGAACGGCGCGCGGCCGCCGGAGGCGCGCTCGGCGGCGGCGAGGAGCTCGTCGCGGAAGTCGGGGTGGGCAATCGACGCCAGAGCCTCGCCTCGCTGGTGCACCGTCTTGCCCTGGAGCTCGGCGGCGCCGTGTTCGGTGACGATGACGTCGACCTGATGCCGCGGGGTGGTGATCACTGCGCCCGGCATCGAACCAGGGAACGATTCGCGAGACCAGCTTGTCCGTCAACCGTTGCCGTCGAGTGCATGCAGAGCAGGGCCTTCGCCTCGAGCGAGAGCGCCGGGCCGGCGACGAAGTCCTCGTGCCCGCCGATCCCCGAGTACTGCTTCGCGTTGATCGTGTCGGCGATCGACCTGGCCCTGGATGTCGATCGAGATCGCTCCGTTGATCGTCACCATCGCCCGGTTGCGGCCGATCACGTCGGGCGAGTTGACGATCTCAACCGGTAGGAAGGCGACCTCGGTGTTGCCGTCGAGCCAGCCGGTAGAGCTCCTCGGTGCCGCCGGCGAAGGTCGCGACCGAGACCCCGTCGAACTGGCCCTTGCGGTTGCTGATCTTGCCCGCCTCGTGCAGCTGCATCAGCCCCGTGGTGAACATCTCCGAGTGGACTCCATAGTCGCCGCCGTCGCCCTCGGCCAGGAGGCCGGCGATCGTGGAGGGGATCGCTCCGATCCCCGTCTGCAGGGTGTCGCCGTCGTCGACGTAGCCTGCTCGCGTGTTCGGCGATCGCGCGCTCGGCGTCGCCGGAGGGCGGGTCCTCGATCGGAAATGGGGCCTTGTCGCTCTCGACCAGGACATCGATCTCGTCGAGGTGGAGGGCGTGCCGGTAGTCGGGCAGCAGCCCGCTGGTCCGGGGGAAACGCTTGGAGACCTCGACGATCAGCAGCCTCTCCGGGGTCATCCGCCGGCCCGCCCCATCTCGGTGGCCGTGCCGCCGGCGTGCAGCGAGAGGCTGCACCAACCGTCCGCGTCCGGCGGGGCGGCCGCGGTCGCCATCACCCGCGGCGCTCTGCTCCTCCAGCAGGGGGGCGAAGCGACGGAAGTCGGCCGGGACGAAGCTGATGTTGGCGCCGGCGTCGCGCAGCCCTCGCTCGATCGGGCCGAAGAATCCCGAGAGGTAGTGCACCTTCGGGTGGTTGAAGAGCTCGGTGCCGACCAGCAGCAGCGCCCCGTAGACCCGCAGTTCCTCCCAATCCTCGCGCCTGCCGAGCTCCTCCAGGAGACCGCCGGGCTGCCCGGTGACCGAGCGGGATGCCGAGGGTGTCGCGGGGCTCGAGCCGCCCCGCCGCCTCCGTCGACACTCAGCTTCTCGGCCATCGGACCGGACCCTATCCCCGCCGCTGCGGGTCGCTCCTTCGGAGCACTCGCACTATGGAGCCTTCTTCTTCCCCTTCTTCTTCTGCTTCGGCAGCGGCTTCGGCGGCTTGCCGATCTCCACGTTGCAGGTGGCACCCACGCAGGGACTGAGCTCGGCGAGCGCCTTGAGCAGGAACTTCCGCACCGCCGCATAGCGGCCGTTCTCGTAGAACGAGTTGACCTCGAGGCGGTCCTTCTGCAGGTCGTAGAGCTCGCGGCCGCCGTCGCCGTACTTGGCCAGCATGTAGCGCCCGGTGCGGATCGCCCGATAGCGGGGGGCCGTGATCACCCGGGCGATCTGGGCGCTGCGGTCGAGGTCGAGGTTCTTGACGTATTTGCTGAGCTTCGCCCGCCGCCCCTTGCCGGAGGCCGAGGCGATCTCGCCGATCGCCCCCGGCGGGCCGGTCTCGAGCAGTATCGGGCGGGTGGTCTTCGTCCGCGGATCGCGGGCGAAGGGGAGCAGCGAGCGGCCGTCCTGGGTCAGCCCCGGCGCCGCCCCGGTCATCTCGAGGATCGTCGAGGTGATGTCCACGTTTGAGACCAGCTCCTTGGAGATCCCGCCCGGCGGGATCCCCGGCCCGCGGATCAGCAGCGGCACCTGGATCGAGGGCTCATAGGGCACGAACTTGCCCTGGTGGAGGCGGTGCTGGCCCTGCATGAAGCCGTTGTCCGAGGTGAAGATCAGGTAGGTGTTTCCGAGCTGCCCTTCGGTCTGCAGCTCGGCGACGATCCGCTCGATCGCCTCGTCGACGGCCAGCAGGGTCTCGAGCCGCCCGCGGTAGCGGGTGGTGATCTTCGAGATCAGGCCGCCTCCCAGGCGGTTGATCCGCCTCACCCAGGCCGGCTTGTCCCGGAGGTCCTTCTCGTTGAAGCTCTTGTCGACTGGAAGGAGCGCGGTGGAGAAGGCACCGGCATGCCGGACCGCCGGCTGGTTGGGGTCGTGGGGGGCGAAGAACTGGACCTGCATGAAGAGGGGGGAGTTGGGGAAGCTGGCGACGTGGTTGTCGATTCGATCGACGGCGATGTCCGCGTAGGTGTCCGTCTGGTAGTCGTCGCTGTCGTATTGCTTGACGATCCCGTTCTCGTTGAGCTTGAAGCCGAAATAGGTGGAACCGGGGCCGAGGAAGGCATAGAACTCGCCCTTCGAGTTCGGGTTGGCGTTGCCGAGGAAGGGGCCCCAGCCGGGCGGCACGTAGGTCTCCTCCTTGGGCGCCGGGAACCCGTTCGGCATCTTGCCGATGTGGATCGTCCGGTAGCCGGCGGTCTGAAGCCAGACCGGCAGGTCGTTGGTGTCGTTGAAGACCTGGTATCCGCCGGACGGCGGGGTGTTGCCGAGGACGCGATGGTTGTGCGCGTACTGCCCGGTCTGCACCGAGACCCTCGAGGGGCAGCAGAGCGGGAAGGAGACGAAAGCGCGCTGGAAGTTGGTGCCCTGACCCCCGATCAGGTTCGTGGTCCGCGGCATCGCGATCATGTCCCGCAGGGTCTGGTCGTCGGTGGTGAACATGATCACGTTCGGCTTGCTGCTCTGACCATGGGCAGCTTCGCCGCCTCGGAGGAGAAGGGCGACGCAGAAACAGGCGAGCGCGACGAGAAGCGCCCCGCTCGTCCTCGATGTGCGGGTCCGGATCAATCCCTGCATTGGGGTTCACGAATCTAACGTCCCGAGCGGCCGCGAGTTGCGCTTCATCGAAGGCGGGTCCAGGCGCAAGACTCGGCCGCCCAGGGACGCCGCTGGGCTAGGGTTCGCGAGGAGCATGGGGTTCCTCACACCCTCCCCGCCACCGTTCGAGCTCGAGGAGTGGAAGCGAAAGCCGCACCTGACGCGGCTGAAGCCGCTGGTCCAGGACTGGGGTCTGAACGGGTTCGGCTCGCCCAGTTCGTCTACCTCCTCTACGCCTTCAAGCTCGTCGTCTACGTCGTCGGCGCGCTGCTTCGTCATCTCGCTGACGCCCGGCCTCGGCGGGCTCGGGAACATCGGCGACTGGTGGACGGAGCCGATCGTCTTCCAGAAGTTCGCCGCCTGGACGCTGCTCTGGGAGATCCTCGGGCTCGGGGCGGGCTCGATGCCGCTCAGCTTCCGCTTCAACCCGCCGATCGGGGGACCGCTCTACTGGCTGCGACCAGGGACGATCCGCCTGCCGCCGTGGCCCGACAGGGTGCCGCTGACGAAGGGCTCGCGGCGGACGCCGATCGACGTCCTCCTCTACGCCGGCGTGATCGCCTCGGGGATCTTCCTGCTCGCCGCATCCGGCGTCGACGCGGCCGGCACCTCGGCCGGGAAGCTCCCGCCCGCGGGCATCGCCGTCCTCCTCGGCCTCCTCGTCCTCCTCGGCCTCCGCGACAAGGTCTCGTTCCTCGGCGCCCGTCCCGAGATCTACGCGACGATGCTCGTCGTCGGCCTCTTCCCGATCGACCAGTGGATCGTCGCCTGGCAGTTCATCTTCGTCTTCATCTGGTGGGGCGCGGCGGCGTCGAAGCTCAACCGCCACTTCCCCTTCGTCGTCTCGACGATGATCAGCAACGCGCCCCTGATCCGCTCGCAGCGCCTTCAAGCGGAGGCTGTGGCGCGACTACCCGGAGGACATGCGACCGTCGCGGCTCTCCGCCGCGATCGCCCATTTCGGCACCGTGCAGGAGTTCGGCTGGCCGCTGCTCCTCCTCACCGTGGACAACGACACGATCCGGACGATCGCGATCGTCGGGATGATCCTCTTCCACCTCAACATCACCTCGATGTTCCCCCTCGCGGTGCCGCTGGAGTGGAACCTGTTCATGATCTTCGGGATCCTCTTCCTGTTCGGGCACTACGGCGACGTGCCCCTCTCCAGCCTCGACGACCCCCTGCTGATCGCGGTGATCGCGATCCTCTGCGTGGGGCTGCCGATCCTCGGCAACATCCGCCCGGACAAGATCTCGTTCCTGCCCTCGATGCGCTACTACGCGGGAAACTGGGCGACGACCCAGTGGCTGTTCCGGAAGGGGAGCGGGGCGGAGGAGAAGCTCGACACCGAGGTCCCGAAGGCGGCGAGGATCATCGTCGAGCAGGTCGGCGACATCTACGACCGGGAGATGGCCGAGTACCTGCTCAACAAGGGGCTCGGCTTCCGCGCGTTGCACTCGCACGGGCGGGCTCTGAACGCACTCCTGCCGCACGCCGTCGACGACGTCGACGCCTATGACGCCCGCGAGGGCGAGCTGATCTCCAACGTCGTCAACGGCTGGAACTTCGGCGACGCCCATTTTCACGGCAAGCAGCTGCTGGATGCCGTGCAGCGAGATCTGCGGCTTCGAGCCGGGGGATGTGCGGGTGATCACGCTCGAGTCCGAGCCCGCCGCCGGGGGCGCGGGCGCCAGCGCTACAAGATCTACGACGCCGCCACGGGGCTTGTCGAGGAGGGCTCGGTCGCCGTCGCCGACATGGTCAACCGACAGCCCTGGCTCGACGAGTCGTTCGACTTCCCGGTCGAGGTGACGAGGGGTCGGGCGGGCGGTCGAGAGCCCGCCTCGGTCGCTTGAGCGACGCGATCGTCGTCGGCTCGGGGCCGAATGGGCTCGCCTGCGCGGTCGCGCTCGCTCGCGAGTGGCGTCGGGGTGACCGTGCTCGAGGCCGAGGAGACGATCGGGGGAGGTACCCGGACGCAGCGAGCTGACGGTGCCGGGCCTGCTCCACGACCACTGCTCGGCCACGCACCCGATGGCAGTCGGGTCGCCTTTCCTCAACTCGCTCGGCCTGGAGAAGCACGGCCTCGAGTGGCGCTGGCCAGAGGTCGACCTCGCCCATCCGCTCGACGACGGCAGCGCCGGGGTGATGGTTAGGTCGATCGAGGAGACGGTGGACGGGCTGGGGGAGGACGGCGCCTCCTGGCGGCGGCTTTTCGGCGCTTCCTCGGCCCACTTCAAGGCCCTCAACGAGGACCTGCTCCGGCCGATCGTGCACCTGCCGAAGCACCCGATCCGCCTCGCCCGCTTCGGGCATCCCGGCGGCTGCGCCGGCGACGCTGCTCGCTCGCAGGTGGGAGACGCCGCAGGCCCGTGCCCTGTTCGGGGGAGTGGCCGCCCACGCCTTCAGCCCGCTCAACCGGCCGATGAGCTCCTCGGTCGGCTGCGCCCTGATCGCCGCGTGCCACGCCTACGGCTGGGCCGTCGCGAAGGGCGGCTCGCGGTCGATCACCGACGCCCTCGCCGCGGTCCTGACCGAGCACGGGGGCACGATCGAGACCGGTCGCCGGGTCCGCTCGCTGGCCGAGCTGCCGGATGCCGACATCGTCGCCTTCGACCTCGCCCCGCGGGCGGTGGCCGAGATCGCCGGCGAGCGCCTTCCCGCCCGCGTCGCCCGCGCCTACCGCCGCTACCGGCACGGGCCGGGTGCCTTCAAGGTGGACCTGGCGGTCGAGGGAGGGGTGCCGTGGACCAACGAGGCCTGCCGCCGGGCGGGGACCGTGCACGTGATCGGCTCGTTCGAGGAGCTCGTCGCCGCGGAGCGGGACATCAACCGCGGCCGGATGCCCGAGCGCCCCTTCTGCTCGTCGGCCAGCAGTACCTCGCCGACCCGGAGCGCTCGAAGGGAGACCTGCACCCGGTCTGGGCCTACGCCCACGTCCCCAGCGGCTACGGCGGCGACGCGACCGAGGCGGTGCTGGCCCAGATCGAGCGCTTCGCTCCCGGCCTGCGCGAGCGGATCGTCGCCACCTCCGTGCGAACTCCCGCTGACCTCGCGGCCGACAACGCCAACTACATCGGCGGCGACATCATCACCGGCGCCAACACGCCGGTGCAGGTCCTGTTCAGGCCCCGCTTCGCGCTCGACCCTTACAGCACCGGCATCCCGGGTATCTACATCTGCTCGGCGGCCACCCCTCCCGGCGCCGGCGTGCACGGGATGAACGGCTACAACGCCGCGCGGTCCGCCCTGCGCCACCTGGGCGCGATCTAGGGCCTTCCGCGAGTCCGTAGTTACCCACCATTCGGCGGGGTATTTCCTCCCCTTGCAGGGCGTTCGGATGCGAGCGATGCTTGCTGCCGATGTCCCGGAGACAGGGAACAGTCCCCGGGGGGAACGACCAGGCGGAGTCGCACTGGGACGAGCGGTTGCGGCGGGCGCTCCAGAACGATGGCTTCACCCTCTATCAGCAGCCGATCGTCGATCTGCGCAGCGGGAAGATCCTCCGGCACGAGCTGCTCCTGCGGCTGGTCGAGGGCGAGCGGGTGACGCCGGCCGCCAAGTTCATCGATGCGGCGGCCCGCAGCGGCTTGATCATCGAGATCGACCACTGGGTCGCCGAACGATCGGTTGAAATCGCAGCCGAGGGGAGGGCGGTTGCGGCGAACCTGTCATCGCACTCGATCAGCCCCGGGTTCGTCGAGTACGTTCGGGAGCTACTGACCGAGACCGAGGCCAATCCCGCCAACCTCACCTTCGAGCTCAACGAGGAGGACCTGGTCGAGGATGAGACCGCCGAGGATTTCCTCTGGAGCCTCAGGGACCTCGGCTTCGAGCTCGCGGTCGACCAGGTCGGGACTGGACCGGCCGAACTGGCGAAGTTGAGGACCCTGCCGGTCGACTACCTGAAGCTGGAACGCGAATTCGCTCGAGACCTGAGCCGCGACCCCGCCTGCCCCAACGCGATCGAAGCGATCGTGAAGCAGGCCCGCCGGTTCGGCTCGCGGACCGTCGCCACCGGGGTCGAGGACCTCGCGACCCTCCAGACGCTGGAGGAGCTTGGCGCCGACGAGGCCCAGGGCCTCGCCCTCGGAGCCCCCGCGCCGGTGGAGGGCGACCGCTCGAACCCGGTCGAGCAGTCCGCAGCCTGATCCCCGAGTCTGAAGCGGAGGTCGAGGGTCAGCGTTTCGGCCCGATGAACTCGTCCATCCGCGCCACGTCGGCCTTTCGCGAGACGTAGATCGTCACCGCTCTTCCCTCGTCCTCGCGGAACGCGCCGGTCCAGCGGAGCCCGAGCCTCTCGCAGGCGGTGCAAAAGATGCTGGTGATATCGGTGGAGACGTTGGAGAAGGCGTAGCGCGGAGCGGACCAGGTTCCGACTTGCCGCGGGTGTTCGTGAACCGGCAACCGTCCGACTGGATCAGTCCCCGGAGCAGTGCCTCGGGCCAGCGCTCCGCCAGTTTCTGCTGCCACTCCGCCAGCCAGATCCGGCGGGTGTGCTTCATCCCGAGGCCATGCTGGGGGAACAGGCACGGCCAGGACCGTGGAGTAGGAGTAGACCTCGCAGCAGTTGCTCGACGTGTCAGCACGTCGACTTCACGCTGTTGCCTGGCATCGTCGCTCGCATCGCTCGAGCGCACTCGTCGACGATCTCTGGATACTTCTTGTCGAGGAAGACGCGCAGCTTGTATACGCCGCGGGGATGGCTCGAGATTGACCCGTCCCCGAGGTAGAGCCCGAGGAGGTAGACGTACGCGCATGGGAGATCCGCGAACTGATGCTCGTCCTGGCCGCAGGTCGGGCACGGCGGCGGGACCGGCTCACCAGGTCGACGTCCGCGCGAGTGGCGGGGCAGCTTGCCGGCGTGCCAGTCGCGGACGGTTCCGACCGGGAGCCCGAGCCGGCGCGCGACCCGCACGGCGCCGAGTCCCTCCTCGTCTCGAAGCCTCAGAGCTTCAGCGACGACGCCCTGCTGTGCATCTAGAGCTCCGAGGATGCGGGGGGGGGAATCGAACCCCCACGCCCTTTCGGGCACGCGCTCCTGAGCGCATGCGTGTCTACCGTTCCACCACCCCCGCGTGGATCGACAAATCTAGCGTGCTCGAGTTCACTCGGGCCATCGTCCGTCGATAGAGGGAACATATGTTCGCATTGGTCCGCCCCGGACGGAACCGTCGACAGCGACCGGCGCTCCCGGATGGAGTGCCGCTCGGAGGGCCGAACCCTTGGCTACACTGCCGATTCCCCGCAGACACGCCGCTATCGTCTAGGGGACTAGGACGCCGGATTCTCAGTCCGGAAACCCGGGTTCGAATCCCGGTAGCGGTGCGGCCTGCAGAGCGGGGGCTTTTTTGTTTCGCGAGGCGGCGTGATCGAGGAGGTCGTCGAGGCTGGCTCAGCGGCGCAACTGGGGATAGCCTTGCCCCCGCAGGCCCGGAGGGGAGATACTGCGGGCGATGTCGCAGGAGAACTACCTGCTCGCCAACCAACCCTCGGAGTTGGAGCGCCTGCGGCTGCAGTCGCGCGTGTGGGAGCCCACCGGGCGGCAGCTCCTCTCGAAGGTCGGCGACGGATCCGGCCGACACGCCCTGGACGTCGGCTGCGGAGCCTTGGGCTGGCTTCGGATCCTCAGCGAGTGGGTCGGCCCCTCCGGCCAGGTCGTAGGCACCGACATCGACGAGAGCCTGCTCAATGCCGCTCGTTCATTTCTGGAGGCAGAAGGAATCTCCAACGTAGAACTCGTCGTCGATGATCTGTTCGAGAGCAAGCTGGAGCCGCAATCTTTCGATCTCGTCCATGCCCGCTACCTGATCGCTCCGCTCGGACGCGGCGGCGAGCAGGTGGCCTCGCACCGGCGGTTGGTCAGGCCCGGTGGCTCACTGGTTCTGGAGGAGTGGGACCTGGGCTCGTGGCACTTCAATCCCCCTGCCCCCGCGGCCGAGCGACTGATCCGATTGCTCTCCGAGATCTTTGCCGCCCTGGGCGGCGAGGCGGGCCGCGGACTTCCAGGACTGCTCCGCGAAATCGGTATTGAGGAGCCAGCGATAGACGCGCACGTCATCGCGCTCAAACCAGGCCACCCCTATTTGCGTCTGCCGCTTCAGTTCAGCGTCGCGCTCGAGTCGCGGCTGCTTGAGACGCTGAGCGAGGACGAGCTCGCCTCGCTGCGCCGCGAGGCCGAGACCGAATTGGCCGAGCCGGGCAGATGGGGCACGACCTTCACCCTGATCCAGAGTTGGGGCAGGCTCGAAGGCTGAGAGGTAGCGGCGCCTAGGGCAGCATCGAGGAGATGCGGAGGCGGTCTTTATTGCTGCTAGCGGACGCGACCGAGCAGGTCACTCGCGCCGCAACCGGTAGAACCGCGGCCCGGCCCTCCTCACATATCCAGGCGCGCCCGCGGGCATCGTCCATCGCCTCATCGTCGATCAGCGTCCACTCGGGGAACGCAGTCTGGATGTCCTCGCGGCTCGCACCCCGCGGCAGCGGCCCTCGGCGCCCCGGCGTCCATGCCATCAGCAGGAGCGTCGCCCCGGGGCAGCAGCACGCGGTCGCATTGCGGCTCACGTCCTTCCTCCTCGCGGGCGAAGAGCTCGGCGATCTGGCCCGCAACCGGGGCCTTGGCCATTTGCTCCCAGGGGGTGAAGCCAACCGCATGAGGATCCGGTTGAGAGGCTCCATCCTCAATCTCCGCAGGCCGATGTACGCATCGAGCAGAGCAGGAGCGTATCTCAAAGGGAGCTGTGCCAAGCCTTTAATCACTCCTTCATCAACCCGGTGCAAGCTAGGGCGACAGATGCGAAACCGAGGCCCCAACGTCTGCCCCAATTGCGGCGAGCGCGTCAGCGCCTTTGCCGCGGGCTGTGCCCTGTGTGGCGCCGAACTCGATCCGCGCCGCGCCGATCGCCCGGGAGTTCGGGGGCGCGCCGGCTCCGCCTGGCGTGCCCGCCGCCGGCTCCTGCCGCGGCTGCCGCTGCCCGATCGGCGCCGACGCTGAGCACGAGGCTGTCCGACCGCCGCTGGTGCAGGCGCGTGGCTATGGACGTGCCGGCGCTCGCGGTGTTTCGATATCCCGAGGCGCCGCCACGTCGGAAGGTGGAGGCGATGGTGTAGCCGTCCTCGTAGAAATGGAAATACGTGATGCGCCCGTCATGCACCGTGGCGCGGATCGCCCAGTCGCTTCCACCACCTTGCCCGTGATCTTCGAAAGGAAGCGGAACCTGCCGAACATGCGCCGCGTTCTCGCCGGAACCGAACGCCACCTCGGGGTAAAAGGCCAGAAGCTCCAATTGGCCAGGAGGCGCGCGTACACCTCCTTCACCAAAGCGGGGGTGTAACGGGTGCCTACCACGGCACGATGGCGGTGAGCTCAGGCGAGTGCGGGACAACAGCGATGAAGGTGACCTCATCGGCGAAGTAGTTGTCGACCGCCTCCGGATCCTTCTTGACGAACAGGTCTTCCATGAAGCGACGAACAATCTCGCCGCTGTCCGGCGTCACCGCTGGCGTCTTCGTGATGGTCTCTTCACTGCTCATCGTGAGCCCCCATTGGTTTGGTTCAGGAGAGAGTGTCGCCGCGCCAGGGCGGCGTTCGCATCGGCCAGCGGCCTAGTCGTGGTGCTAGGCCTTTGCGCCCGCGGCTAGCGCTTCAATCCCCAGGGAGCACCCGGTGGAGGTGGGTGCGGGTGCTGATGCCGAGCTTGGAGTAGACCTTGTGTAGGTGGTACTGGACCGTCTTGTGGCTGATGAAGAGCGGTTGGCGATCTCCTGGTTGGATGCTCCGTCGCGCGCCATCCGGGCGATCCGGGCCGCCTTCGCGGTCAGCGGTCGTCCGCCTCGACGCTGGTCTTCGGGCCGTCTCCCCCGTGGCCAGCAGCCCCGGGCGGCGCGGCCGGCGAACGCCTTGGCGCCCATCGAGGCGAACATGTCGTGCGCCGTGCGCAGCTGCTCGCGCGCATCCAGCCGCCGGCGCTCGCGGCGCAGCCACTCACCGAGCACCGATGCGGGCGCGGGCGAGCGCCACCTGGACCCGGGTGCGGCCGAGCCGGTCGAGCGCTTCACGGTAAGGCCCTCCGCGGCCGCGTCTTCGCTGAGGAGTGCTCGCGAGACCGCCTCCATCCCCAGCCCCCAGTCGGTGCCACTGGCACGTGTCGTGTCCGAGAGCCGCTGGAGGGCGTCGGCAGCGCGCTCGGCCATCCCGCTCCGGGCGGCCGCCTCGATCAGCTCGGGCAGCGCCCGGGTGGGGCCATGCGGTCCCGTGGCTTGCTGGGCCGCGGCGATCGCGTCCTCATAGCGGCCGAGGCCGTTGGGAGAGCATCGCGCTCGCCCATTGAAATGGACGTCAGTCCGTCCCTCGCCCGGCCTACCACCTCCTTCATGCTGGCCTCGATCAGCTCGGGAGTTCCCGGCTTCCCTCCCCTGGAAGGAACAACAACACCGCTCCGTGCAGGCGCGAGGTGGCTCCCGGTCGCGTTGGTAACCGAACCGCCTCTTCCGATCAGAGCCGCCGCCGCCGCGAAGTCGCCGCGAACAGCTTCGCCGAAGAGAGCGCGTTCAGGGCGATGGGAAGTTCGGTGAGCGCACCGGCATCGCGGGCCAGCTTCGGACCCTGGCGGGTGGAGAGGATGTGCCAGGTCTCGTCGTCCCAGAGCTCGAAGGCGGTGTGGCAGGCGAGCCAGAGCCAGCGGATCTCCTCCTCGCTGAAGACGGACTCGCTGCGGAAGGCATCCAACGCCCGCTTCAACACCGGCGTCCCGGCGGCGTACCCCTCGGTGATCAGCAGGCCCCAGCCATCCAGGAGGAGATCGGGCGCGCGCGGGGGCTGCGACGCCCTGGGCACCGCACGTGCGGCCTCGGCCACCTCCCGCGCGCCGCCGCCACTGGCCAAACCATGGGCGAGAATCCCCGCCGTCAGCGCATCCAGGTAGGTCTCGCGCGCCAGTCTCAGGTCGAGCGGCTCGAGCTGCTTGGCGGCCTTGAGCAGCAGTGGGGGAGCGTCGCGGCCCCGGCTCGAGGCGAACGCGATCTGCGCGCGCAGCAAGTCCACCCGGGCGCGATCGAGCTCGTCGAGAGGCCCCGCCTCCGCGGTGGCCAGCAGCCCCAACGCCGCGTCGCTACGCGCCGCCGGTATTGGCCTGCGCTGCAGCCAGCGCACGCTTTGCCCGGCGGGCCGGATCGAGGGTCAACTCGGCGGCCCGTTCCAGGAAGGCGGCCGCCGCAGGCCAGACCCCCGCGCGCCTGCGCCCGGCCGGCCGAGCACTGAGCTCCGCAGCAACGTCCTCGTCGGGCCCGGGCGCCGCTTGGGCGCGGTGCCATGCGCGGCGATCGGGACCCCACCCTCAGGGTCCGTGGCCTCCGCCAGCGCGCGGTACGCTCTGCCGGTCGCCAAGGGACGCCGCCCAATAGACCGCCGAGCGCACGAGCGGATGACGAAACTTCACACGCGCGCCGACTGCCAGCAACCCGTCGGACTCGGCGGCGGTAACGGCCTCCGCCCTGATACCCAGCCGCTCGGCCGCGCGCCAAAGTAGTTTCGCTTCTCGCCCGCCGGCTCGGCGGCCGCCACCAGCAGTAACCGCTGGGTCTCATCGGGAAGCGGTCGCAGCCGCCGCCGAAAGCTCTCCTCAATCCGCCCCGAGAGCGCCGGCGCGTCCAGCAAACCGAAGCCGCCCGCCTCCGCCGGCGCCGACCCCCGCGGCAAGCTCCACCAGCGCCAACGGGTTGCCGCGGGTCTCTGCCACGATCCTCTCGCGCACCCGCTCATCGAGTGGTCCCCGGATCACCGAGGCCAAGCAACTCGCGGGCCTCAGCATTTCCAAGGCCCTCGACGAGTAGCTCCGGCAGTCCGCTGAAGTCCTCACTCGGCTCGCGATCCCGAACACCATCGCGACCGACTCCGCCAACAGCCGGCGCGACACGAACTCGAGCGCCTGAGCGGACTCCCTGTCGAGCCACTGCGCATCGTCGACAACGCCAAAACAGCGGCCCCTCGTCGGCGACCTCGGAGAGCAAGGTGAGCGCCGCCAGCCCGACCAGATAGCGATCCGGCGCATCCCCGCACTCAGCCCGAACGCGACGCCCAGCGCATCCCGCTGAGGACCCGGGAGACGTCGACCCGATAAGCATCGGCGCGCACAGCTGCTGCAGGGCTGCGTAGGCGAGCTCCATCTCCGACTCCACACCGGCAGCGGGCGCAACCCGAAACCCCGACGCCGACTCGATCGCGTACTCCAGCAGCGCCGTCTTCGCCAACCCCCGGCTCCCCACGGACCACCAGCGCCTTGCTCTCACCTTCCCGAACGGCCTCGAGCAGCCGGTCGAGCGTCCGGAGCTCTTCGTCGCGTCCTCTCAGAGCGG
>CAWFRG010000010.1:0-16000 GCA_963818205.1 uncultured Solirubrobacterales bacterium | reverse complement strand
TGGTGAGGCGCCCCAACCCCGGCAGGAAGCGGCCCACCCGGGAGGCCCAGCCGCGGTAGGGCTCACCGTGGGCCCGCAGCAGGAAGGGCTCCTCGACCAGGCGGACCTGCACCTCGAAGGCGACGATCCCCACCGGGATCGAGGCGAGCGAGAGCCAGGTCGGCACCAATAGGGCGAAGCCCACCCAGGCGACCACCATGAAGGTGTAGATCGGGTTGCGGCAGAGGGCGAAGACGCCGCCGGTGACCAGCTCGGTGCGCTCGCTCTCGTCGACGCCGATCCGCCACGAGGCGCCCATCGCCATCTGGGCGAGGAAGGTACCGACGATCCCGACGCCGCAACAGACGAACCCGATCGCCCGCAAAGCGTCGGTCTCGAGATCCTCGATCGGCTCGATCACGTCGGCGAGGACCAGAACCGGGTTGAGCGATCCCATCGCCACCGAGGCGACGAAGAGCCCTCCGCCGACCAGCTCCAGCGGCGGGGCGCCGCCGAGGCTGGCGATTCCGGTCCGCCCCGTGGTCCGCAGGGCGACCACCACCCGGACGCCGAAGGCGAAGGCCAGATAGACGACCAGCAGGCCAAGCGCCCAGCCGGCCACCTCGCTAACCGTTCGATTTCTCGCCGTCCGAGCCGCGGCGGCGCTCGAGCTCGGCCACCAGGGCCTTGGTGTGCAACGCCGCCAGCAGGTCGTTGAGCGGCTGGGTGCCCGCCTCGATCAGCCGCATCGCCTCGTCGCCGTCCATCTCGCCGGCGAGCCGCTCCATCAGCACGTCGACCTCCTCGCTGACCAGGTCGGACATCGCGCCCTTGTAGCGGAGGGTGTCGTAGACGGTGAAGCCGATCCGTTCGTCGTAGCCACCGGCCCGGAAGCGGCTGATCGCCTCGACGATCCGCACGTCGCTGGGCGAGTAGCCCTTCTCGTCGGGTGTGATCACCTCGAGCTCGGCGAGGCGGTCGAGCGCCTCCTGCGGAACGCCGTAGCGGTGGCGGACCTCGGCGGCGCTGACCCGCTCGCTCTCCCCCTCCAGCACCCGCTCCAGCATCTTGTCGCCGAGCTCGATCAGGGCCTTGGCGCGCTCCGGGTCCTCCTCGAGCAGGTCCTTGATCACCCGCAGCGGCATGTAGCGCTCCTCCTGAAGCTGCTTGATCAGGCGGATCCGCTCGGCGAACTCGGCCGGGTAATAGGCCATGTTGCGGGAGGTCTTGACCGGCTCGGGCAGCAGGCCCTCGCGGAGGTAATGCTTGATCGTCGCCGCGGAGACGCCCGATGCCTCCGCCAGCTCCCCCATCCGCAGCATCTCCTCGTTCTTGGTCTCCGGGGCGCTCATGCCCGGAACGCCTCCGCCTTCTGCCCGGCGTCGGGCCCCTTGACCGCGCCCTGCTCCTCCAGCACCTGAATCTCCGCCGCCGAGTAACCGGCCTCCGCGAGCAGCTCGGCCGTGTGCTCGCCGAGCGCCGGAGCCGGATTCTCGATCGCGGCCGGGGTGCGCGAGAGCTTCACCGGGAAGCCGAGCTGGCGCACCGGGCCGAACCCGGGTTGATCGAGCTCCACCACCATCTCCCGGGCCTCCGCCTGCTCGGAGCCGATGGCCTCGTCCAGGTCGAGAACGGGCTCGACGCAGCAGTCGTGCTCGTCGTTGAACGCCCGCCACTCCTCTCGGGTCTTCGAGCGGAAGATCTCAACGGCCTGGGCGTGTGCCTCGGATCCGGGGGGATCGAACTGATGCTCGATCAGGTCCTCGCGGCCGACGCCGCGGCACCAGGCCGCCCAGAATTTCTGCTCGAGGGCACCGCAGGTCACCCAGCCGTCCTTCGCCTCGTACGGGCGATAGCAGATGATCGCCCCGGCGAGCTCGAGCTCTCCCCGGTGGGGGACGTTGCCGTCGGCGAAGTAGCGGGCCGCGACCATCGCCAGCCACGACTGGGCGCCGTCGTACATCGAGACGTCGACCAGCTGGCCCTCGCCGGAGCGCTTCGCCTCGTTGAGCGCGGCGAGGATCCCGAGCGCCGCCATCAGCGCGCCGCCGCCGAGGTCGGCGATCTGGCCCGCCGGCTGGATCGGCGGCCCGCCCTTCTCGCCGGTCAACCCGAGCAGCCCGTTGAGCCCAAGGTAGTTCATGTCGTGGCCGGCCCGGTCGCGGTTGGGACCGTCCTGGCCGTAGCCCGTCATCGGGCAGTAGACGAGCGCTGGATTCGCCTCCTTCAGCGCCTCGTAGCCGACCCCGAGCCGATCGAGCACCCCCGGCCGGAAGCTCTCGACCAGGACCTCGGCGCCCTCGGCCAGCTTCAGCAGCGCCCGGCGACCACCCTCCTGCTTCAGGTCGAGGCGGATCGAGCGCTTGTTCCGGTTGAGTGCGAGGAAGTAGGCGGAGCGGGTGCCGGTCGCCGTCTGCTCCTCGTCCCCGTAGTAGGGCGGCGCCCAGCGAACGTAGTCGCCGGCGCCGGTGTCCTCGACCTTGATCACGTCGGCCCCCAGGTCGCCGAGGAGCAGGGTGCAGAAGCCGCCTGGCAGCAGCCGGGTGAGGTCGAGAATCCGGACGTCTGAGAGGGGGCCCGCCATCGCTAGGCGTTCGCGGTCTCGCGCTTGGGAACCCCGAGCAACCCGCGCGCCTCCGCCACCGTCGCGGCACGCCGGCCGACGTCCTCGGCCATCTGCCGCGCCTTCGCGACCAGCTCGCCGTTCGACTTCGCCATCTCCCCGTTCGGCAGATAGAGGTTGTCCTCGAGCCCGGCGCGGACGTTGCCGCCGAGATTGAGCGAGGCTGCGAGCAGCTTCCACTGGTCGCGGGAGACGCCGATCACCTGCCAGTTGTTCGGGCCCTCGGGCCCGCCGGGGATCTGCTCTGACATGAAGCCGACGTTCCGAGCGTTCGGCCTGATCCCGCCGTTCACCCCCATCACCAGGGAGATCTGCAGCGGCGGCTCGAGCAGACCCATGTCGAGGAACGGATCAAGGTTGGCGACGTGGCCGGCGTCGAAGCACTCGTGCTCGGGCTGGATCCCGAGTTCGTTCATCCCGGTCAGGAACTCGGTGATCGTGTCGAAGCTGTTCTCGAACACGGCCTTGAAGACGAAGTCCTTTCGCCTCCGGGAGTACTTGGCGTAGTTCATCGAGCTCATGTTCAGGGCGGCGACGTCTGGCTTCAGCTCGCGCAGGTACTCGAGGCGCTTCTCGATCGGCACCCCGATCGCCCCGGTCGAGTAGTTGATGATCACGTCGCCGACCTCGGCCAGGATCGCCTCGGTGATCGCCCGGAAGTCCTCGATCTCGTACGAGGGGGTGCCATCGGGGGTCCGCGCGTGGATGTGGATCTGGGAGGCGCCCTCGTCGACCGCTCGGCGCGCCTCCGCGGCGTACTCCGCCGGGGTGTACGGGATCGCCGGGCACTGCTCGCGGTTCGCGATCGCCCCGGAGATCGAGCAGCTGACGATCACCGGATCCTCGAACCGGCTCATACCGGCATCACTCCGTGCTTCTTCCAGGGCCGCTCGACCCGCTTGTCCTTCGCCATCCGCAGCCCCCGGATCACCGTCGGCCGGGTCTCGCGCGGGTCGATCACGTCGTCGATCAGCGCGTTCTTGGCGGCGATGTAGGGATCGATGTTCTTCTTCACGTTCTCGAGCATCTCGGCCCGGGTTCGATCGGGATCGTCGGAGGCCTCGATCGCGGAGCGGCCGATGATGTTGACCGCGCCCTCCGGCCCCATCACGGAGATCTCGGCGGTCGGCCAGGCGACGATCAGGTCGGGCTCATAGGCCTTGCCGTTCATCACGTAGTAGCCGGCGCCGTAGGCCTTGCGGACGACCACCGTCACCTTGGGGACGGTCGCCCGGGAGACCGCGTAGAGCATCTTCGCCCCGTGGCGGATGATCCCGGCGTGCTCGACCTTGGAGCCGACCATGAAGCCGGGCACGTCCTGGAGGAAGAGCAGCGGGATGCCGAATGCGTCACAGAGGTTGATGAAGCGCGCCGCCTTGTCGGCGGAGTCGTTCTCGAGGATGCCGCCGAGGTGCTTGGGCTGGTTGGCGACGATCCCGGTCGGCTGGCCGCCGAAGCGGGCGAGGCAGGTGATCAGGGTGCGGGCGAACTTCGGCTTGATGTCGAGGATCTCGCCGTCATCGACGATCTCCCTGATCACCTCGTACATGTCGTACGGGTGCCGCGACGACTCGGGAACGATGTCGAGAAGCCGCTCCGACATCCGATCCTCGGGATCCCTGGGTTCGAGCACCGGCGGCCGCTCCTCGCAGTGGGAAGGGAAGAAGGAGAGGTAGCGCTTGATCACCTCGATGCACTCGGCATCGTCGGCGACCTCGAGGTCGCCGACGCCGGACTTGCGGCAGTGGACCTTGGCGCCCCCCAGGTCCTCCATCGAGATCTCCTCGCCGGTGACCGCCTTGACCAGGTGGGGACCGGCCAGCGCCATCGCCCCCTGACCGACCACCATCGGGATGAAGTCGGCAAGCCCGGGGATGTAGGCGGTCCCGGCGGCGCAGGGGCCGAGCATCCCCGCGACCAACGGGATCACCCCCGACATCGTCACCTCCTCGCGGAAGAGGTGGCCGGAACCGGCGAACAGCGAGCCGGTCGCCTCCTGGATCCGGGCGCCCGCAGAGTCGAGCAGCCAGACCATCGGCATCCGCTTTCCCAGCGCCATCTCCCGAAGCCGAGTGACCTTGAGCTCGCCGGTCATCCCCATCGAGCCGGCCATCACAGTGAAGTCGTAGGCGGCGATCGCGCAGGGGCGACCGTCGACGTAGCCCCAGCCGGTGATCACCCCGTCGGCGGGAGCATCGCGCCCCTCCATCGCCCGCTGGGAGAAGTGAGGCCCACCGTGGATTCCCAGCTCGACGAAGCTGCCCTGGTCGCAGAGCAGGTCGAGGCGCTCGCGGGCGGTGAGCTTGCCGCGCTCGTGCTGGACCGCGATCTTCTCCTCGCCACCGCCGAGCTTGGCCTGATCTCGGCGCTGATGAAGATCCTCCACCAGGTGCTTCATCCCGGTCTCGGTGCCGTGCTCGGTGCTACCCGGCGCCTCCGGAGCATCAGCCGGAGCTGCGTCGGCTTCGGGGGCAGCGCGCTCAGACTCACTCGCGGGCTGCCCGTCGCCGACCGCGTCGCGCTCCTCGGCCTTCTGCCGCCCCTCCCTCGCCTCCTGCTCTTCGGTCTTGGTCCTGTCCGCCTGATCGTCCATCAGCGTCCCTTCCATTCGGGGTCTCGCTTCTCGAAGAACGCCTTGACGCCCTCCTGGATGTCCTCCGTCGAAAAGGTAAGTGAGAGCTGGGAGCGGAGGAACTCGAGCGCGTCGTCCAGCGCCATGTCCTGCTGGCGATACATGGCGTCGTGGCCTAGTCGCATCAGCACCGGGCTCTTCGCCGCCAGCTTGCTCGCCCATTCGTTCACCGCCGCCTCGAACTCCCCAGCCGGGACGACCTTGTTTGCGAGCCCGTAGGTGACCGCCTCCTCGGCGGAGATCTGCTCGCCGAGCAGCATCATCTCGTTCACCTTCTTGCGCGGGACGTTCCGGTAGATGATCGACATGATCATGTAGGGGAAGGCGCCGACGTTTATCTCCGGCGTGCCGAAGCGGGCGCCTTCCCTGGCGATCAGCAGATCGCAGGAGAGAGCGAGCCCCATGCCGCCGGCGAGCACGTGCCCGTTGGCGGCGCAAAGCGAGGGCTTGCCGAGCCGCGGCATCAGCCTGAAGAACTCGAGGAAGAGATCGGAGGCGAAGTGCTTCTCAACCAGGGATGCGTCGGCGGCAAAGCCGCCGAGGTCGGCGCCGGCACAGAAGACCTTCTCCCCCGCCCCGGTCAGGACCACCGCCCGCACCTCCGGATCGTCACGGGCCCGCTTCACCCCATCGACCAGAGCCGAGAGCAACTCGGCGTTGAGCGCGTTTCGCTGCTCCGGCCGATTCAGGGTCAGGGTGGCGACCCCGTCGCGGACCTCGTAGAGGAGCTCATCGGCCATCCTGGCCAGCCTAGTGGGTCTGGAGACGAATGGGAAGTGCTACGTCCTACTGCCTATCAGCGCCGCTTGCAGTGGGAAGTAAGAAGTCCTACACTCCACTACGGTGGCCGCCACAACCGACACCGTGATCAAGCCCGACCACGGCGCGCACCGCAAGCACTTCATCTTCACCGACGAGCACGAGGAGCTGCGCGAGTCGATGAAGTCGTGGGTGCTGAAGGAGTGCACCCCGAACCGGTTCGATTGGGAGGAGAACCTCTGGCCCGACTCGATCCTGAAGCGGGCCGCCGACCTCGGCTACATCGGCCTCTGCTACCCCGAGGAGTACGGCGGCCAGGGGGGCGACTATTTCTACTCGCTGGTGCGCGCGGACGCGATGAGCTACAGCGGCTGCGGCGGGCTCAACATGGGCTTCGCGGTCCACACCGACATGGCGACGCCGCCGATCCACCTACTCGGCACCGAGGACCTGAAGCAGCGCTACCTGGTCCCCTCGATCAAGGGCGAGCTGATCAGCTGCCTGGGGATCACCGAGCCCGGCGCCGGCTCCGACGTCGCCGGCATCCGAACCACCGCAATCCGCGATGGCGACGAGTACGTGATCAACGGCTCCAAGACCTTCATCACCAACGGCCTCCGCGCCAACTACATCGTTCTGGTGGCGAAAACGGACCCGGACGCAGGCCACGATGGGATCACTCTGTTCGTGGTCGACGTCCGCGACTCCGAAGGCAACGAGGTGCCCGGCTTCAGCGTCTCCCGAAAGCTCGAGAAGATGGGCATGCACGCATCCGACACCGGCGAGCTCTCATTCCAGGACGTTCGGGTACCGGTGGAGAACGTGCTCGGCGAGGTCGGCAAGGGCTTCTACCACATCTCCTGGGAGCTCCAGGGCGAGCGCCTGGTGGCGGCGATCGGCTGCGTCTCGGGCGCCGAGCGCGTCTTCGAACGCACCCTCGAGTACGCGAAGGAGCGCCAGGCCTTCGGCCGCCCGATCGGCCGCTTCCAGGCGATCCGCCACAAGTTCGCCGAGATGTCGGTGAAGATCGAAGCCGCGAAGCAGATGGTCTACGCGACCGCCTGGCGCTTCGCCAATGGCGAGTACCCGGTTCGGGAGATCACCCAGGCGAAGCTTTACGCCTCCCGAATGATCGAGGAGGTCGCCGACGACTGCATCCAGATCCACGGCGGCTACGGCTACATGAAGGAGTACGAGGTGGAGCGCGCCTACCGCGACGCCCGCCTCAACCGGATCGGAGCCGGCACCGACGAGATCATGCTCGAGGTGCTCGGGCGCTCGTACGGGCTCTAGGCCGGCCGCAGCGGGCCCGACCGGTTGGAAGCCGGGCCGCTGCGGGTCCCAGGCTAGGCCTGCGCCTGCTCCTTGTAGAGCTCGATGTTCTCCTCCGCCGTATCCGGGATCGCCCGGATCTCGATCGCGCCCTCGCGGACCGGTGAGCGCTGGGCCCACTCGACCGCCTCGTCGAGGTTGTCGCACTCGAGGATCCAGAAGCCGGCGATCTGCTCCTTCGACTCCGCGAACGGGCCATCGGTGACCACGGCCTTGCCGTCCTTCCCGTAGCGGAGCGTCCGCGCCGAGGCGCTCGGACCGAGGCCTTCGCCCTGCAGATAGACGCCCGCCTTGTTCAGCTCGTCGTTGAACTTGTCCATCTCCGCGACGATCTCCTCCATCTGCTCAGGCGTGCTCTGCTCGATGAAGGACTCGTCGCCGATCAGGGACACCAAGAACCTACTCATTGCTACCTCCTGTTCGAGCGGCGCCAATCGCCGCTTTCACGATAACGACGAGCGAAACGCGCCGACTAGACGTTTTTTCCGAGTTCCTCGATCCGCCGCTCGAGGAAGGCGCGCTGAACCGGGTTGGTGCTGAGCTCGAGCCCCCGGCGGTAGGCCTCCACGGCCTCGTCGCCCCGGCCGAGGCGCCCCAGGAGGTCGGCGCGGCTGACGTGGAAGGGCGCGTAGCGGTCCAGACCCTCGATCGCGTCGATCAGCTCCAACCCGGCCTCGGGCCCCTCGTCCATCGCCACCGCGATCGCGCGGTTGAGCTCGATCACGGGTGAGGGCTGGATCCGTCGCAGCTGGGCGTAGAGAAGGCCGATCCGGCGCCAATCCGTCTCCTTGGCGCGCCGAGCGCGGGCGTGCTCCGCGGCGATCCTCGCCTGGATCGCGTAGGGGCCGACCACTCCGGTGAGAGGCTCGACCAACCTCAGCCCCTCCTCGATCTGAGCCCTGTCCCAGCGCGAGCGGTCCTGGTCCTCCAGCAGCACCATCTCCCCCGCCTCGTCCACCCGCGCGTCCCTACGCGAGTGCTGGAGCAGCATCAGCGCCAGCAGAGCCCGCGACTCGAGATCGCCCGGGAGGGTCTCGACCAGCACCCGAGCGAGACGGATCGCCTCGTTGGCGAGTTCGGTCCGGATCAGCCCCTCGGCGCTCGAGGCGAAGTAGCCCTCGTTGAAGATCAGATAGAGGGTCGCCAGCACCGAGGTGAGCCGCTCCGGGAGCTGCTCGGCCGAGGGCACCTCGTACGGGATCTTCGCGTCGCGGATCTTGGCCTTGGCCCGCACCAGCCGCTGGGCCATCGTCGCTTCGGAGGTGAGGAATGCGCTGGCGATCTCGGCCGTGGTCAAGCCGCCGAGAGTGCGCAGTGTCAGCGCCACCCGGGCCTGCGGCCGGAGCGCGGGGTGGCAGCAGGTGAAGATCAGGCGCAGCCGGTCGTCGGGCATCTCCGGCTCGTCCTCCGCCTCCAGCTCCTCGGACGTCGGCGCCAGCCCCTCGAGGCCCTCCAGCACCTCCTTCTTGACCTGCAGAGTCCGCTCGCGCCTCAGCCGGTCGATCGCCTTGTTGCGCGCGACGCGGGTGATCCAGGCGCCCGCGTTGTCGGGGACGCCGTCGCCCGGCCAGCGCTCGAGTGCGACCACGAACGCCTCCTGCACCGCCTCCTCGGCGAGGTCGAAGTCGCCGAGGACCCTGATCAGACTCGCGACCGCCCGCCCCGACTCGTGCCGGAACAGGCGGTCGACGAGCTGATCAGAGGGGGTCCCTATGACGCCGTGGCCTTCGCCGCCTCAGTCGGATCCTCGTAGCCTTCCTCCGAGAAATCCATCACCGGGCGCACCTCGACGAAGCCGTTCCGGAAGGGAATCTTCTTCGCGTACTCGAGGGCCTCGTCGAGGTTCTTGCACTCGAGCAGGTAGAAGCCGCCGAGCTGCTCCTTCGACTCGGCGAACGGGCCGTCGGTGACCGTCGGCTCCTTGCCCTGTTCGATCTTGACGGTCGAGACCGTCTCGCTCGGTTGAAGGGCCTCACCGGCGAGGAAGGCGCCATTGTCGACGGCCTCCTTGCTGTAGGCGCTCCACTGGTCCATCACGGCCTTCATCTCCTCGGGGGTGGCGTCCTCGAGGCCACCCTCCTCCGAGATCAGGGCGAGCAGATACTTCATGGTCTTCCTCCTTGTCTCGGCCCTCAGGCCGTTGCCTTGGCCTTCACCGGGGACACGGTCGCGCTCTCGTAACCGAACTGCGAGAGATCCATGATCGGGCGCACCTCGATCGCGGCGCCAGGCTGGATCGGGACCTTGTTGGCCCAGTCGAGCGCCTCCTCGAGGTCGGCACATTCGAGCAGGCAGAACCCCCCGAGCTGCTCCTTCGACTCGGTGAATGGCCCGTCGGTGACGGTCCGCTCACCGTCCGCCGCGATCCTGATCGTCGTCTCGGCGTCCTGGACTGGCTCACAGGCGATCAGCACGCCCGCCTCAGTCGTCTCGCGGTCGAACGTGGTCCAGGCGTCCATCCCCTCCTTCATCTGCTCGGGGGAGGCGTCCTCCATGGTGCGCTCCCCGACGATGAAGTTGAGCAGGTATTTCATCGCTTCCTCCTCGGTTGAAAGCGGCGCCATTCGCCGCCTCTCACCCTAACGACGAACAGCCAAACCCCAAATCGACAGCCACCGGTAAGAATCCGCGTATGTCCGCGCTCGATCGCATCCGCTCCTACTACGAGGCGCTCAACACCGGCGACGTCGACCTGGTCGCGGAGCACTTCACCGACGACGCAGTCCACTACTACACGCGGCTGGGACCGCACCGCGGCCGCGAGATCGCCGAGAACGCCAGGTGGGGAGTCGAGACCGCGGACGGCCAATGGTGGCTCGAGCACGGGATCGAGTCGGGGGACGAGGTTGTGATCGAGTGGACGATGACCTGGCGCGATCCAGCCTCTGGTGAGAAGCGCCTCAACCGGGGGACCGAGTGGTTCCGGCTCGAGGAGGGCAAGATCGCCGAGGTGCGCGCGTACCACCACGGTGACAAGAAGAACCCGCGGGGCGACCTGATCGGCTTCGATCACGGCGGCCGCGACTACACGACCATGGACGACTGGAAGCCACCCCTCGTGACCGTGATCAAGGACACCGGTGAGCGGGCGCCGCTCCCTCCGTTCACGGACGAACACGAGGAGCTGCGCGAGTCGGTGCGGCGTTTTGTCTCCACCGAGATGGCGCCCCACATCGAGGAGTGGGAGGAGGCGCGGGAGTTCCCGCGCGAGCTCTTCAACCGCTGCGGTGAGCTCGGCTTCCTCGGGCTCAAGTACCCGACCGAGTACGGCGGCCAGGGCGGCGACTACGTCCACGATGCCGTCTGGGTCGAGGAGCTCTCCCGCTCTGGGGCGAGCGGCGGGGTCGCCGCCGGGATCGGCGCCCACGCCGAGATCGCCACCCCGCCGATCTGGAAGTTCGGCACCGAGGAGCAGAAGCAGCGCTGGCTGGTGCCCGGCGATCAAGGGCGAGCTCGTCGGCGCCCTCGGGATCACCGAGCCGGGAGCGGGCTCCGACGTCGCCTCGCTCAGCACGTTCGCCAAGCGAGTGAACGGCGGCTACCTCGTCAACGGCGCGAAGACGTTCATCACCAACGGGGTCCGGGCCGACTTCCTCGTCTGCGCGGTGAAGACCACCGAGGAGGGCGGCCACCGCGGGATCTCCTTCCTCGTCCTCGAGCGCGAGATGCCCGGCTACGAGGTGACGGGCAAGCTGGAGAAGATGGGCTGGCACTCCTCCGACACCGGCGAGCTCTCCTTCACCGACGTCGAGGTCCCCGCCGAGCACCTCCTCGGCGAGGAGAACGAGGGCTTCAAGCTGATCATGGCCAACTTCCAGTGGGAGCGGCTGACGATGGCGCTGGGCGCGGTCGGTGGGATGCAGCGGGTGTTCGAGGAGACCCTGCGCTACGCCAAGGAACGCGAGGCCTTCGGCCGGCCGATCGGCCGCTTCCAGGCGATCCGCCACAAGTTCGCGGAGATGTCGGTGAAGATCGAAGCCTCCCGCGACCTCACCTATGCCTGCCTGCGTAAGTTCGCCGCGGGCGAGGACGCCACCCGCGAGGTCACCCAGGCGAAGCTGTTCACCCAGCGGGCGCTCTGCGAGATCGCCGACGAGGCGATCCAGATCCACGGCGGCTATGGCTACATGCGCGAGTACGGGGTCGAGCGCGCCTACCGAGACGCCCGCCTCGGCCCGATCGGCGGCGGCACCGACGAGGTGATGAAGGAGATCCTCGGCAGGCAGATGGGGCTTTAGTCAGTCGCCCCGAGCCGCCGCGAGCAGCTCGTCGTGCGAGGCCAGCTTGACGCGCGGGCGCCGCTCGTCTTGCCCCATGCGCGATTTCATGGGCGTCGATCGCGCGCCAGCCCTCGACGGTCACCAGGTCCGGCTTGCGCTTGGCGAGCAGCGCGTCGATCTGGTCCCGCTCCGGGTTCGGCGGCGACGGGAGTGCGCCCGAGGCGACGTCCTCGGCGAGGCAGCGCACCGTCTCCTCGGCGTCGCGCTTGTTGGTGCCCAGGATCCCGGTGGGTCCGCGCTTGATCCAGCCGACCGCGTAGACGCCCGGCAGCGGCTGTCCGTCCGGCCCCCGGACCCTGCCGCGCTCGTTGGGGAGCACGAAACTGCGCTCGTCGAACGGCACCTCGGGCAGCGGGACCGCCCGATAGCCGACGGAGCGGAGGACGAGGCCGCACTCGATCGTCTCCGGCTCGGCGTCCAGCGGCCGGGGCCTGAGCTTGCCATCGTCCGCTGGCACGAGCTCGTTTCGGCCGACGTCGATCGCCTCGACCCTCCCCGACCCGCGGATCTCGACCGGTGAGCGCAGGAAGCGCAGCACGATCCGCCGGCGGTGCGCCAGCCCGCTCCCTTGCGGCGAATTCGCGCAGCAACTCCACGTTCTTGCGGGCGGTGAAGGTCCCCTCCTCGGCGAGCCAGCGCTCGAGACAGCGGGTCGAGCTCGACCTCCTCGGAGTCAACCCGCATCTCGACCCCGTCGAGGTGTCCGAGCTCCCGCAGCTCCGAGCTCGTGAACGCCACCTGGGCGGGGCCGCGCCGCCCGAGCACCACCACTTCCTCGATGCGGCTCTCCCGCAGCGCCGCCAGGGCGTGGTCGGCCACGTCGGTTCGCTCCAGCTCGCCGGCGCTCAAGGTCAGCATCCGGGTGACGTCCGCCGCGACGTTCCCGTTGCCGATCACGACCGCCCGCCGCGAGGACAGGTCGAACTCGAGCCCGCGGTAGTCCGGGTGGCCGTTGTACCAGGCGACGAACTCGGTGGCGGCCCAGCTCCCCGCCAGCTCCTCGCCGGGGATCCCAAGCGACTTGTCGGTCTGGGCGCCGGTCGCGTAGATCACGGCTGAGTAGTGGCGCATCAGCTCCGAGTGCGAGATGTCGACGCCGACCTCGACGTTGCCGAAGAAGCGGCAGCCGCGCCCGAGCGTCTGCCGGTCGAAAGTCTCGTCGAGTCGCTTGATCTCCTGGTGGTCGGGTGCGACGCCGCCGCGCAGCAGGCCCCAGGGCGTCGGCAGGCGCTCGAACAGGTCGATCTCCACGTCGCCGCGCTGCCACCGCAGGCGGTCTGCCGCGAATGCTCCGGCGGGCCCCGCGCCGACGACTGCCACTCGTGGCCGTGCCGTCATGCGGCTGTGCGCTCGGCGGTGCTCTTCTCGCTGAAGAACTCCGCGTTCAACTCGAGGGCATACGCGTGCTTATCGGGCACCTCGAAGTCGGCGAAGATCGCGTCCACGGGGCACGCCTCCACGCAGGCGTCGCAGTCGATGCAAACGGCGGGATCGATGTAGAGCTGCTCCACCTCCTCGAAGTCGGGGTCCCCCGGCCTCGGGTGGATGCAGTCAACGGGGCAGACCTCGATGCAGGAGTCGTCCTTGATGCAGCTCCCGGTGATTACGTAGGTCATACCCCAAAGGCTACGTAGCGGCCGCCGTGTGCACCGAGTGACCGAAGCAGTGTGGCGTGGGCGGCTCTCCTCCTCTCCCCCTCGCCGCGTCCGGCGCCCGGCTAAACGTCTCGCCTAGCCGACCCCTGGTCGAACGACCCCGTTCTCGTAGGCGAAGATCACGGCCTGGACCCGGTCGCGGAGGTCGAGCTTCATCAGCACCCGCTTGACGTGGGTCTTCACGGTCGACTCCTCGATCACAAGCCGGGCGGCGATCTCCGCGTTGGTGAGACCACCGGCGATCAGCTCGAGCACCTCCCGCTCACGGTCGGTGAGCTCCTCGAGCCGCTCCTCCTGGGGCTCGACCCCCGGCTCCCGCGCCATCCGCTCGATCACCCGGCGGGTCACCGACGGCGAGAGCAGCGCCTCGCCCCCGGCGACCGTGTGGATCGCCGCGATCAGCTCCTCCGGACCGGTTCGCTTGAGCAGGAATCCTGACGCCCCCGCCGCGAGCCCGCCGAAGACGTAGTCGTCCTCCTCGAACGTCGTCACGATCACCACCCGGCAGTCCGGAGCCGCATCCAGGACCTCGCGGGTGGCGGTGATTCCGTCCATCTCGGGCATCCGGACGTCCATCAGGACGACGTCGGGACGGAGCCGGCGGGCGCTGTCGATCGCGGCACGGCCGTCATCGGCCTCCCCGACGACCTCGATCCCCTCGTCGCTGGAGAGCACCGCCCGCAGCCCCGCCCGCATCAGCTTGTCGTCGTCGACGATCAGGACGCCGACCGGCCCTCGGGTCACGGGTCTCGGAGGTCGCTCATGGTCCCCATCAACTCCTTGGCGGCGCGGTCGTGGGCGGGCGTCTGGTAGCGCGAGTCGTAGGGGAGCACCGCCCGGACCCGGAAGGTGCCGTTCACCTGGGTCGCCTCGAAGGTCCCCCCGAGGAGGACGGCGCGCTCGCGCATCCCCGCCAGGCCGTGTCCCTCCGCCGGGGGCTCGCCGTTGCTCGCCTGATCTGCGACCGGGTTGGCGACAACGACCTCGACGCCTTCGTCCCGGAAGTTGAACTCCACCTCGGCGCTCCCGTCGCCGTGCCGTGCGGCGTTGGTGAGCGACTCCTGGAGCAGCCTGAACATGCCCCTGCCTACCGATGGCCCCAGCGCTCGCCCCTCGCCCGTCCGTGACACCTCCAGTTCGAGCCCGGTCGCGCGGTGGAGCTCGAACAGCGCTTCGACCGCTTCCTTCCCCCGTTTCATTCCGAGCGCTACCTCCGGGTCTCCGAGAGGGGTCTTCTCGCCCCGGTCGCCCTCGCGGAGGGCGTTGACGAGCCGGTCGATCTCGTCGATCTGCTCGCGCGCCACCCTCTCGATCGTCTCGAGCGCCTGCTCGGCGCGCCGGGATCGCTGTCGCGCAGGAGCCGCGCGGCACCGGCCTCGACCAGGATCACGTTGATCGCGTGGCCGGCCGAATCGTGGAGGTCGCGCGCGATCCGGGTGCGCTCCTCGGCGGCGGCGAGCGCGCCTTTCCCGCTCCGCCATCTGCTCGGCCCGCTCGGCCCGCTCCTCCAGGTCGCTGATGTGCTCGGCCTTCAGGCGCGCGCTCCGCCCGGCGAACCAGATCGCCAGCCAGATCAGGCCGATGAAAGTCGTCTCGGGAAACGGGGAGCTTGTCGTAGGCAACGCTCAGCGCCGCGCCCACCGCGAGGAAAGCCCCAACTGTGATCCCGATTGCGAGCCTGGCGGGAACCTCCCGCCCTGAGGCGCGAGCGAGGGTGAACAGGGCGACGATCGGGCCGATGGTGACGTCGGGTGGATAGCGGAGCGCCATGAGCGCGACGAGCGACGCCATCACGGCGAGGAAGACGGGAACCGGCGCGCGGCGGCGAGCCAGGAGCGGGAACGAGATCCCGGCAGCGACGAAGACCCCGAGCAGGTCCAGCCCGCGCTGATCGTGCTCCGCCGGGCCGAGGCCGCCGGAGGCGAACATCACCAGCGCCACCTTGAACGAGAGGAGCGCCCAGAAGACGTCGACCGCGAGGTCGCGATGCCGGATGAACCAATTGGACAGCCTCTCGCGTTTCATTGGCCAAGACGGTACTCCGCCCACCCTGACCCGGAATCCCACCCCGGAGTGATCCCCCTACCCCCTGAGGGGGACCTCCAAGTTCCCTCGTAGGGGCGTTGTGGGCGAACGGGGCCGTCCGTACCGTCGCCCCATGACAGAGATCGGGGTTGACCGAGGGAAAGCTTGGGGTGATTCCCAATTGAAGGGGGCACACCGACGGTCCATCGTGCGGCCCCAAGCCGGTGTCACACCTGACGGCATCGGTTCGTCGTAGTTACAGAGCAATCAAGGAGGTAGTCCGTGTCGTCGCTCACCCGCTGGGTCCTGGCCCATAAGCGCACAGTCGTCAGCTTCTGGATCGTCGCCACGATCGCCGGCGTGATGGCCGCGGGGCCCGCGTCGGAGGCGCTCGACCAGGAGTTCTCCGTCCCAGAGAAGGAGGGCTGGGAGACCAACCTCGCGATCAACGAGCAGTACCGGGGCACCGGCGACGTCGCGCCCCTGGTTCCGGTGGCGACCCTGGCGGACGGCGAATCGATCGACTCGCCGGGGGTGAAGGCCGACCTGGAGCAAGTAGACGCCAAGCTCCAACAGGCGCTTCCGGGGGCCCGGATCGCCTCCTACACGTCGACCGGGAATGAGGCCTTCGTCTCCGACGACGGCCGGACGACGTTCGCGCTCGTCTACCCGACGCCCGACGCCGACCAGCAGTTCGGCGAGAACCCCGAGGCCG